>NZ_DIHC01000034.1 GCF_002419965.1 Pseudomonas sp. UBA5706 | reverse complement strand
TGTGTGATGCGGGTTTTCGTCTGGTGATCGTTCCCACGCTTTGCGTGACGCTTTGCGTCCCCGGGACGCGGAGCGTCTAACACGGCATTCCCACGCAGAGCGCGGGAACGATCATGTCTCGGTGCGGAGCGTGGGAACGATCATGTCCCGGTGTAGCGCGCGGGGCCGATTATGCGAGGTTCTTAGAGAATCCTTACGCGCAACGACTTGCCCTTGATCTTGCCATTGTTTAAGCGCTCCAGCGCTTGTTTGGCGATGCTGCGTTCCACGGCAACGTAGGCCTGGAAATCGAAGATCGCGATCTTTCCCACCTGAGTGCCGGGTACGCCCGCTTCGCCAGTCAGCGCACCAAGAATATCGCCCGGACGCAGTTTGTCCTTGCGACCCGAGCCGATGCACAGGGTGGTCATCGGCGGCAGCAACTTGCCGCCTTCCTTGCGCGTCAGGCTGTCGTACTGCTGCCAGTTCAACGGCGCTTTCTGCAACTCTTCGACGGCGCGGGCACGCTGGCTTTCCGAAGGCGCGACGAGACTGACGGCAATACCGGTTTCGCCTGCACGGCCCGTACGACCGACGCGGTGAATGTGGATTTCCGAATCCCGCGCCAGTTCGACGTTGATCACCATGTCCAGCGCATCGATATCCAGGCCCCGCGCTGCCACATCGGTCGCTACCAGTACCGACGTGCTGCGGTTGGCGAACATCGCCAGTACCTGATCACGATCACGCTGTTCCAGATCGCCGTGTAGACCGACCGCAGACATGCCTTTGGCGATCAGATGATCGACCACTTCCTGAACCTGCTGCTTGGTGAAACAGAACGCCACACAGGACTGCGGCCGGAAGTGGTCGAGCACTTTCACCACGGCTTCCAAGCGCTGCTCGGGGGCGATTTCGTAGAAGATCTGTTCGATCTGGCTGTCGGCGTGAAGCGCTTCGACTTTCACGGTCTGCGGGTCACGCATGAACTTCGACGACAGTTGCTTGATGCCAACCGGGTAAGTGGCCGAGAACAGCAGGGTCTGACGGCGCTCGGGTGTCTGCTCGATGATGTCGGCGATGGCGTCGTAAAAACCCATGTCCAGCATGCGATCGGCTTCATCAAGAACCAGGGTGTTCAGGCCGTCGAGCACCAGCGAACCCTTGCGCAAGTGCTGCTGGATGCGCCCCGGCGTGCCGACGATGATGTGCGCTCCGTGTTCGAGCGAGCCAATCTGCGGACCAAAGGAGACGCCGCCGCACAGGGTCAATACCTTGATGTTGTCTTCTGCGCGGGCCAGGCGACGGATCTCCTTGGCCACCTGATCAGCCAGTTCTCGGGTCGGGCACAGGACCAGCGCCTGGCAACCGAAGTAGCGCGGGTTGATCGGGTTGAGCAGGCCGATGCCAAACGCAGCGGTTTTGCCCGAGCCGGTTTTGGCCTGGGCGATCAGGTCCATGCCCTTGAGCATCACCGGCAGGCTCTGCGCCTGAATCGGCGTCATCTGGGCATAACCAAGGGACTCCAGGTTAGCCAGCATGGCGGCGGAAAGGGGCAGTGAGTTAAAAGCGGTGTTAGTCACGGGACGGGCCTGCAAAACAAAATGTCGCGCAGTGTATCAGGTCACGACCCCTGCCTTGGGGACGGGGGCGATAAATGGCAGCAGGCGTTACACATCCCGGCTAAACGATGATTCCCTGTGGGGCAATCGTGAGCTGGCGCCGATACGTCGCCTGTCCCAAACCTGTGGGCTCAGTCGTGAGCCGGCACGGATACGTCGCCTACCCCAAAACCTGTAGGAGCCTGCGAAGGTTGCGACGGTGGCGAATGCGGTGGCGGGACAGACGCTGAAATGTAGCGCCTGCCTTGGCCTCTTCGCGACCGTCGTGCCTCCGGTTGCTCCAACAACGGCGGGTGTGAGCATCAAGATCATGCCTCGATCTCAGGTTCGGTCTGCGGCTTGCGTGGCGGATTTGCCGGCGGCATGCGCGGCGACAGCTGCAGGAAGATCGATGCCGCCAGCATTGCCAACACGCCCACACACAGAAACGTTAGTTGAAAGGCCCCCAGCACGCTGCTGACATCGCCGGTCGAAACATCGTCGGTAAAGCCGCCCAGCAACGCCGCCGCGCAGGCCACCCCAAGGCTCAGGGACAGCTGCGCAACCACCGACAGCAAGCTGTTACCGCTGGCCGCACTCGCATCGTCCAGATCGATCAAGGTCACGGCATTCATCGCCGAAAACTGCAGCGAGTTCACGCCGCCGAGAAGCGCCAGGTGGATCAGCAACAGCCAGTACGGCGTGTCGGCGTCCACCAGCGCCATGCTTGCCAGCAGCGCGCCGAGCAGCAGGGTGTTGCCAGTCAGCACGATGCGATAACCCAGGCGCTCGATGGCGCGCGTGGCCAACGGTTTGGCGAACATCGCCGCCAGTGCCAGCGGGATCATGCTCATCCCAGCGTGGGACGGCGAATAGCCCAGCGCCACTTGCAGCATCAATGGCACTAGAAACGGCAGCGCGCCGCTGCCCAGGCGGGCGAACAGGTTGCCCATGATGCCGACCGCAAAACTGCGTGTGCGGAACAGCGAAGCCGAGAACAGCGGTGCCTCGACATGCCCGGCGCGCAGCCAGTACGCGGCCAGGCAGGCCATGCCGCCAAACAGCAGCATCACCACACGCAGGTGGGGCAGATGCAGTTCGCCCAAGCCCTCAAGCGCGATGGTAATCAGCACCATCGAAGCGCCAAACAGGGCGAAACCGACCATGTCGAAGCGCGTGCGCCCGCCGCCTTGCAGGTCGGGGATGAACTTGCGCACGGCGAAGCAGCCGAGAATGCCGACCGGTATGTTGATCAGGAAGATCCAGTGCCAGCTCAGGTACTCCACCAACCAGCCGCCGACCGTGGGGCCCATCAACGGACCGAGGAGCGCGGGCATGGTGATGAAACTGAGGGTGCGCACCAGTTCGGTACGCGGATAAGCCCGCAGCACGATCAGTCTGCCCACCGGCATCATTAGCGCGCCGCCCAAGCCCTGAATGACGCGGGCGCCGACCAGCATGCCGAGGGAGTTGGCTGCCGCGCACAGCAACGAGCCGAAGCTGAACAGCAGGATGGCGCTGAAGAAGATCCGCTTGATGCCAAAGCGGTCCGAGATCCAGCCCGACGCCGGAATCAACAGGGCGATGGTCAACATGTAGGCGATGATCACCGACTGCATGCGTAGCGGATCTTCCGACAACGAGCCAGCCATGGAAGGCAACGCAGTGTTGAGGATCGTGCCGTCCAGGCTTTGCATGAAAAACGCGATGGCAATGACCCAAGGCATCCAGCGCAGGGTCCGGGCGTCCAGTTGCGGCGTCGAAGTGGGCATGTGAATCCTGGGTCCTTGTGGTTTTTGCGTTTATGGGCAGTTGCGTGCTGGGGGGCTGCTGCTTGGCCGAAGCCTGTAGGAGTGCAGCTTGCTGACGATCGGGTGCGAGACGGTGTAAGCCGAGGGCACGCGATATGTCTGACTCACCACGTCCACCGGCTTTACTGCCGCTTCGCGCCAGATCGCGGGCAAGCCTCGCTCCTACGCCCTCCGGGCAGAATCTGGAGCGCTGGGTCGCGGTCTCGCCCCCGGGCAGAAACAGAAGGGGCAGGGTCGCGGTCTCGCCCCCGGACAGAAACAGAAGGGGCAGGGCGATAGCCTCAGCCTCCGGGCACAATCCGAAGGTCCACGGTCTCGTCCTCCGGGCGCTAGCACAAAGCTCGGGGCCACAGCCTCTGATCCTGGTCGGGTCCCTCGCCCTGCGGGCAACAGTCAAACGCGACTGCGCGCCGGGCTCGTAGCATTTGCGGCGTTACAACGTCAACGTCAACCTGCTCACCAACGCTCCCGGTAGCCGATTCGACGCTGTCTGACGTTGACTGTAGGTACTTGCCGACAGGATGAGTTCCCTTTCCGTGGTCAATTGTTCCAGCGAGTCGCCCAGAAGACTGAAGATGCTGTCGTCGAAACGCATGGTGCTCACCGGCGCCTTAATCTGGCCGTCCTCGACCCAGAATGTTGCAAACCGGGTCATCCCGGTAATACGTCCTGCTGCGCGATCGGAGAAGTTCAGGTACCACAGGTTGCTGATGTACAGCCCGGTTCCTAACGCCTTGAGCACCTCGTCCAGCGCCAGTGCGCCGCCGCCCATGCTCAGGGCGCTGGGCGATTCTCCCCAATCGGCGCCGTTAGCCGCAAGGCCGTATTCTGCTGCGCTGCGCGAGTCGATCAGTCGATCCCTGGCCGCCCCTTCAACCACCAGCGACAAGTCCGAACGCGGGTAACCCTCGCCGGAAAACGCAGGCGACAACGAACCGCTGACGTGCTCATCCAGGCTGACCAGCGGATTGAGCGTGGCCTGAGCGTCGTACAGTCGCTGCAGCGGGCTGGTTTTGTCGGCCAGCGACTGCGCCGAGAAACCACCCCAACACATAATGCCTACCACCTCTTCCAGCGCCGCTGGTGCCAGATAGGCACGGTATTGGCCGGGCGCCAGGGTGTGGGGTGGATGACCGAGGAACGCCAACTGCTCCCGAGCCAGGGCAAAGCGTTTCGAGAATGCCTCATCGCTCCACGCATGACCGGCATAGCTGGCCTTTACGGCCTGGCCGTTTTCGTGGAACAGACTCCAGTCGAAGTTGAAACTGTTTGCCTGATGCCAGCCCAGTGCACCGTTGGAACTGGCAAAGCCACGGTAGATCGGCCCTGCGGCATAGATGCCGACCAGATCCAGGCCCTCGCCCCGTTGCGCGATCTGCTTGACCACATGCGCGCTGTCGGGCAGCGGCTCCTCCTGAACGTTGTCGCTCTGCCAGGCATCTTGGTTGAGCAACAGATAAGGATCGACCGGCAGCAGCGCGACGGTCTCGCGCAGTTGCTGTAGGGCTTCGTCCAGACGCTGCCGATCCACGGTTTCATCGCCGGACAGCGTCAGGTTGAGGTCGGCGTGGCGGCCGTCTTCGATGAGCTTGAAGTGCACGCTGGCCTGCTGCACGTGACCGGCCTGACGCACCTTGGCATGGTTGAAACGAATGAAGTCCGACGCCTCGGCGTTATAGCCAAGGGTGAAGCGTTCCTGGTGGGTGATTGCGCCTTTCAACCAGTCGACCAGCGCTTTGAACTGAGCTTGATGGGACATCAGGCGTCTCCTCCGAAAACATCGACGTTGGCAAACACGCAAGCGGGCGAAGCATGGCCCACGCGTATCACCTGATTGGGTTCGCCCTTGCCGCAATTTGGCGTGCCCAGCACCTTGAACGTGCTTATGTCACCTACCGCGCTGAGGTTGCGCCAGAACTGCGCCGAGATGGCCCGGTAGTTCGGGTTCTTGACCACGCCCCTGAGTTCACCGTTTTCGATCAACTGACCCCACTCGCAGCCGAACTGGAATTTGTTGCGTGCATCGTCGATCGACCATGAGCGGTTGGTGCTCATCAGAATGCCGCGCTCGATGCCGCCAATCAGTTGCTGCAGAGTCTTGTCGCCCGGCTCGATGTTGAGATTGGCCATGCGGTCGATCGGCGCACGGTTCCAGCTGCTGGCACGGCTGTTGGCAACGCCATCCATGCCGCTGCGGTATTGCGACAGCGCACCGCCCAACGGCCGCTCCAGTACACCGTTCCTGATCAGAAACTGCTTGCTGGCCTGCGTGCCATCGTCGTCGTAGCCGTAGCTGGCCAGTTGCTCCGGGATCTCGGGATCGAAGGTCACGTTGAGCAGCTTGGAGCCATATTGCAGGCTGCCGAAATCGCTGGTTTTGACGAAGCTGGTACCCGCGTAGTTGCGCTCGTCACCGAGGATGCGGTCCAGTTCCAGCGGGTGGCCGATGGACTCGTGGATTTGCAGCGTCATCTGATCGGGGGTGAGCAATAGATCGCGTGGGCCGGTGGGTGTGTTGGGCGCCATGATCAGTTGCAATGCCTGATCAGCGACGTTGGCAGCGGCGCCAATGATGCCGCACGACGCTATGACTTCTGCGCCGCCTTGCTGGCCGAAGTTTTCGCGGCCCAGGCTGCGGGTCTGGCTGCCTTGACCGTCGTAAGCGGTGACGCTCAGGCCGGGAAAGACAAAGCGCTGGGCC
The DNA here is from genome assembly GCF_002419965.1 of Pseudomonas sp. UBA5706. GTDB lineage: Bacteria > Pseudomonadota > Gammaproteobacteria > Pseudomonadales > Pseudomonadaceae > Aquipseudomonas. Next base: position 152,442 of record NZ_DIHC01000034.1, on the reverse strand, counting down.
TGACGAATCTCGGCACCGGCGTTGTTGAGGTAAATCTGCTCGACATTCTCCAGGCCCAGGCTGACTTGCCAGTTGACCAGGCGATCATCCTTGGGCACGGAGGCCGATTCGCTACCCAGCAGGGCATAGCATTCGCTGAGCGAAGGAAAGGGACTGCTCAGATTCGGCGAAAGATAATCCGCGCGGCTGGTGGCGACGGCGTGGTCGCGCAGGTCGAGCAGTGAATGCGGGGCGAGCTGGCGCGCCTGGGCTTCAGCCCGTTCAAGTGCCGCTTGCAGGCCGCGTTGCGAAATATCGTTGGTCGCAGCATAGGCCTCCACGCCATTGACGCGCACGGTCAGCATGGCGCCTTCATCGGTGCTCAATTGCGGCGGTTCGGGAACGTTCTTGCGCACCGAGAGGTGCTGGCTGGTCTGTTTGACGTAGCGCAGGGAGAAAAACTGGGCACTGCTCTGCAGGGCTGCGAACCGCTGCTTGAGTTGAGCGGAGAAGTCGAACATGCAGGATGTCTCCTTGGCGATCGGACGGGCAACGGTCCAGATCATAGCGCGCAGAGCTCTGCTGCGGGGGACTGGCAAAGAAATGCATCGCCTGACCCGACCCCTTCGCGACCGTCGTAACCCCCGATTGCTCCCACAGGGAACGCATGCTGGCGATGATTGATCGCCGAGCCCGAATCCCGTGGGGGCTTGCGGAGGTTACGACGGTGGCGAACGGAGGTTGTCAGGCGCTGAAGAGGCATTGCCTGAGCTGCCCGCTTCGCGACCGTCGTCCCTCCGGTTGCTCCACAATGACCGGATGCTTGCGCTGATTGATCGGCGGAGCACCAATCTTGTGGGGGGCTACCGGAGGTTACGACGGTGGCGAACGGAAGTTGTAAGGCATCTGAAGATGCATCGCCTGACCCGGCCCCTTCGCGACCGTCGCCTCTAAGTTGCTCTCACAGCGTTTATGTGGCACTCACTTCCCGCATCGGCTTACCACGCACCGGTGCATCACCTGCCACGAAATACTGAGCGGTGCTGCGGGGCAGTGGGGCGCGGCCGCGGATCTTGTCGGCGATTTTCTCGGCGATCATGATTGTCGGTGCGTTGAGGTTGCCGGTGGTGATGATCGGCATGATCGACGCATCGACCACACGCAGGCTTTGCAGGCCATGCACCCGACCTTCGCCGTCGACTACCGCCATGTCATCGGTGCCCATCTTGCACGAGCAGGACGGGTGATACGCCGTCTCGGCATGCTCGCGCACGAATTTATCCAGTTGCTCGTCGCTCTGCACTTCGATGCCGGGGCTGATCTCGCGGCCACGGTATTTGTCCAGCGCGGGCTGCTGCATGATTTCGCGAGTCAGGCGGATGCCGTCGCGGAATTCCTGCCAGTCCTGCTCGGTGGCCATGTAGTTGAAGAGGATGCTCGGATACTCGCGCGGATTCTTCGATTTCAGTTGCACGCGGCCTCGGCTCGGCGAGCGCATCGACCCCACGTGGGCCTGGAAACCATGTTCTTTCACGCCCTTGCTGCCGTTGTAATTAATGGCCACTGGCAGGAAGTGGTACTGAATGTTCGGCCACTCGAATTCCGGGCGAGAGCGGATGAAACCACCGGCTTCGAACTGGTTGCTCGCGCCAATGCCTTTGCCGAGGAACATCCACTCGGCACCAATGGCCGGCTGGTTCCACCAGAGCAGGGAAGGGTAGAGCGAGACTGGCTCCTTGCAGGCGTATTGCAGGTACATCTCCAGGTGATCCTGCAGATTTTCGCCGACGCCGGGCAGATCGTGGACCACCGGAATGTCGAGCTTCTTCAGCAGCTCGGCAGGACCGACGCCGGAGCGCTGCAGGACCTGCGGCGAAGCGATTGCGCCGCTGCACAGCAGGACCTCCTTGCGCGCCCGCGCTTCGATGCGGGTGTCGCTGTCACCGACCATATACGCGACGCCAACGGCCCGCTTGTTGTCGAACAGAATCCGGTCGGTCAACGCGTGAGTGACGATGGTCAGGGTCGAGCGCTTTTTCGCCTCATCCAGGTAGCCGCGTGCAGTGCTGGCGCGACGGCCATTGGGCGTCACCGTGCGGTCCATCGGGCCGAAGCCTTCCTGCTGATAACCGTTGAGGTCGTCGGTACGTGGATAGCCCGCCTGCACCCCGGCTTCAACCATCGCGTGGAACAGTGGGTTGTTGCCCGCCTTTGGTGTGGTCACGCTGACCGGACCTTCGCCGCCGTGATAATCATTGGGGCCGATATCGCGCGTCTCGGCCTTGCGGAAGTACGGCAGGCAGTCGAGGTAGGTCCAGTTCTCCAGGCCTGGCAGCTTTGCCCAACCGTCGTAGTCCATCGCATTGCCGCGGATGTAGCACATGCCGTTGATCAGCGAAGAGCCGCCCAGGCCCTTGCCGCGACCGCACTCCATACGGCGGTTGTTCATGTGCGGCTCTGGCTCGGTTTCGTACGCCCAGTTATAGCGGCGGCCTTGCAGCGGGAACGCCAGCGCCGCAGGCATTTGGGTGCGGAAGTCGGCGCGGTAATCCGGGCCGCCCGCTTCGAGCAGCAGAACAGTGACGCCTGCGTCTTCGGTGAGACGGGCTGCCAGGGTATTACCGGCCGAACCTGCGCCGATGATGATGTAATCAAATTCTTGGGACATGACATCCTCCGTTCAGAAGTTGTTGGCGGGGGAGATGAGAGAGCGCGTTGGCCGTTCGGCCCCTGGCACCCCATGCTGGTGCGCTAGCCGAGCGGGCCTCTCGCGAATGAATTGGCTCCCACAGGGGCGGTACTCCCCCTGTGAGATCGCGTCCTCTGCGTGGGATCGGATTCATTCCGGGCGGCATTCCGACGCTGGCGTCAGCCGGGTGTTTACCAAGGCAGCGGATCAAAACACCGAAGCGTATTCACCCAGTTCAACCTGGACGGACTTGATGCGCGTGTACTGCGCCAACGAGCTGATGCCGTTCTCGCGACCGACGCCCGATTGCTTGTAGCCACCCACCGGCATCTTCGCGTCGGATTCACCCCAGGCATTGATCCAGCAGATGCCGGCGTCCAACTGATGAATCACGCGGTGGGCGCGGTTCAGGTCGCGAGTCACGACGCCCGCCGCCAGGCCCATCTCGGTGTCGTTGGCGCGGCGAATGACTTCCTCTTCGGTTTCGTAGCTGAGGATGCTCATGACCGGGCCAAAGATTTCTTCCTTGACGATGGTCATGTCGTCGCGGCAATCGGTAAACACGGTCGGGGCCACGAACGCGCCTTTGGCGAATTCACCCTCGGTCAGACGATCGCCACCAATCAACAGGCGAGCGCCTTCTTGCTTACCCTTGGCGATGTAGCCCAGCACGCTGTCCATGTGGGCGAAGCTCACCAGCGGGCCGAAGTTGGTGTCGTCGATCTGCGGGTTACCAATACGAATGCGTTTGACGCGCTCGACGATTTTCGCTTCGAACGCATCCTTCAAAGCGCTGGGCACGAACACGCGAGTGCCGTTGGTGCAGACCTGACCGGAACTGTAGAAGTTGGCCATCATCGCGATGTCGGCTGCGCGATCCAGATCCGCATCATCAAAGATGATCAGCGGCGACTTGCCACCCAGCTCCATGGTCACTTCCTTGAGCGACGAGCTGGACGCGCTGGCCATGACTTTCTTGCCGGTTTCGACACCGCCGGTGAACGAGACCTTTTCGATACGCGGGTGCTCGGTCAGCCAACTGCCGACTTCGCGACCGCTGCCGGTCAGCACGTTGAACACGCCATTGGGCAAGCCGGCTTCGGTATAGATCTCGGCCAGTTTCAGGGTGGTCAACGAAGTGACTTCGCTTGGCTTGAAAATCATCGCGTTGCCTGCGGCCAGGGCGGGTGCGGATTTCCACAAGGCAATCTGGATCGGGTAGTTCCAGGCGCCGATGCCGACGGTCACGCCCAGCGGCTCGCGGCGGGTGTAGACGAACGAGGTGTCGCGCAGAGGGATCTGTTCGCCTTCGATAGCAGGTACCAAGCCTGCGTAATACTCCAGCACGTCGGCGCCGGTCACGATGTCGACGTATTTGGTTTCGGAAATCGCCTTGCCGGTGTCGAGGGTTTCCAGTTCGGCCAGTTCGTCATTGCGTTCACGCAGAATGTCGACGGCGCGACGCAGGATGCGCGAACGTTCCATGGCGGTCATGGCTGCCCAGATTTTCTGGCCTTTTTCAGCGCTGACCACGGCACGTTCGACGTCTGCCTCGGTGGCGCGCTGGATCTTGGCGAGCACTTGGCCATTGGCCGGGTTGATGGCGTCGAAGGTCGCGTCGCTGCTGGCGTCGACGTAACCACCGTCAATGTAGAGTTTTTGCAATTCGAAACGGGGCATAGTGTCCTCGCAGTTGTCTGTGTTGGGCGTTGGTCGGGCGCGCCGTGCGCCGCTCCGACCTTATGCGGCCGCGGTTCTTAACGCGGCGCCTTTGCCAGTTGGAAGTCCATGTATTCGTAGGCGATCTGTTGAGCCTGTTCGGTATCGAAGTCATCGCCCGAAAGCGCGCCGCGCAGCCACAAGCCGTCGATCAACGCTGCAAGGCCCCGGGCGGCGGTACGCGCCTGGGCCAGGGGCAGCACGCGGCGAAACTGGCAGCACAGGTTGGAATACAGGCGGTGATCGTTGATCCGCTGCAGCCGGTGCAACGATGGCGAATGCATGCTGGTGGCCCAGAAGGCCAGCCAGGTTTTCATCGCCGGGCCATTGACCTGGCTGGCATCGAAGTTGCCCTCGATGATGACTTTCAGGTGCGCTCTGGGGCTGTCGTCTTTCAGTGCCTGACGCCGCTCGGCGACGTTGACGATTAAGGCGTTCATCAGGTGACGCATGGTCGCTGCGATCAGGCCGTTTTTGTCCTGAAAGTAGTGGCTGATGATGCCGTTGGAGACGCCCGCCAGTTTGGCGATCAGCGCAATGCTGGCATCACCCATGCCCACCTGATCGACTGCCGACAGCGTGGCCTGGATCAGTTGTTGACGCCGAATGGGTTGCATACCGACCTTGGGCATCTGTGGGTCTCCTTGGCTTGCCGAGTGGTCTGAAGGACTGAAAACGGCCTCCACTCTAGTTCTTTTTAATTGAACGTTCAATCAACAAAAAAACAAAGGTGTTCGAAAATACCGCGAACTGCGCGGATTCAGAGCCTTGAAACGCTGCTCGTTCCCAACGGTCGGCGTGGTAATGCGGTGTGTCCCGAGAGGCGTTCCCACGCAGCGCGTGGGGACGATCAGAACGTGAAGGCGTGGGGCTGCTTCATCCGTGGTTTTTACCCAGCAGCGCGTGGTACAGCTCGCTGTCACCCAGAATGCCGACCAACTGGTTGTTCTCTTGCAGCACCAGTTTGTTGCCGGTGTGGTAACGGATCTGCAGGGCTTCACGCATGCCGATGTCCGAATGCACGACGGTGGGCCTGCGCGCCAGGTTCTCCACTGCCTGGCCGGGCTCCCAGCTTTGCAGGTCAATGGCCGCGCCGTGCTGATGCAAACCCTTGATGGTGTTGCCGTCGGCCAGGTCGATCCACGAATCATCACCCGGGTCCAGGCACACCTGTGAGCCGTTGATGCGCGTGCAATCGTTGATTGGCCGCATCAGGCTGCGGCCGCACAGCACGTTCAGCGGATTGGTGTGCGCCACGAAGGTCCTGACGTACTCGTCTGCCGGGTTGAGGACGATTTCTTCCGGCACGCTGTATTGGATGATCCGGCCGTCTTTCATGATCGCAATGCGCGTGCCGAGCTTGAGCGCTTCGTCCAGGTCGTGACTGACGAACACAATGGTCTTGTGCAGCCTTTTTTGCAGAACCAGCAGCTCATCCTGCAAACCCTGGCGGATCAGCGGGTCGAGGGCGGAAAAGGGTTCGTCCATCAGCAGAATGTCGGCGTCCATCGCCAGTGCACGGGCCAGGCCCACCCTTTGCTGCATGCCGCCGGAGAGTTCGTCAGGCTTCTTGTTGCGCCATTGCGTCAGCCCGACCAGTTCGAGTTTTTCGTCGACCAGTTGGCGACGCTCTTTCTCGGGGCGACCCTGCATTTCCAGGCCGAAGCTGATGTTCTCGCGGACGGTCAGCCAGGGCATCAGGGCGAACTTCTGGAACACCATGGCGATGCGTTTGGTACGCATCATTTTCAGCTCGGCCGGAGTGCAGTTGGCGATGTTGATCTGCTTGCCTTCGTGCTCCACGAACAGCGAACCGCGGCTGACCGTGTTCAAGCCGTTGATGCAGCGCAACAGGCTGGATTTGCCGGAGCCGGACAAGCCCATGAGGACGCAGATTTCGCCTTTGTTAACTTCCAGGCTGGCTTTTTCGACACCGACGATCTGGCCGGTTTTTTTCAGGATTTCTGGCCGCGTCAGGCCCTGATCCAATAGCTTGAGAGCCTCACGCGGGTCTTTGGAGAAGACGACGTCTACCTGATCGAATTTGATGATGCTCATGCGTCTGCCCTCACTTTAGCGTCGGGTTGTTTGCAGATACGGTCGAGCATGATCGCCAGCAGTACGATTGCCAGGCCCGCTTCGAAGCCCAGGGCAATATCAGCAGTGTTCAGTGCGTTGACCACGGGTTTGCCTAAGCCGTCGGCGCCCACCAGTGCCGCGATCACCACCATCGACAACGACAGCATGATGCACTGGGTGATGCCGGCCGCGATGCTGGGCATCGCGTGGGGCAGTTCGATCCGCGAAAGCAACTGGCGGCGCGAGCAACCGAACGCCTTGCCGGCGTCGAGCAGTTCTTGCGGGACATCGCAGATGCCCAGGTAGGTCAGGCGGATCGGTGCGGCAATCGCGAACACGACCGTGGAAATCAGACCCGGCACCACGCCCAGCCCGAACAGGGTCAGGGTTGGAATCAGGTAAACGAAAGTGGGCACGGTTTGCATCAGGTCCAGGACCGGACGCATGCAGGTGTAAAACATAGGCTTGTGTGCGGCGACGATTCCCAGTGGTACGCCGATCACCACGCACACCAGGGTGGCGAACAGTACCTGGGCGAGGGTTTCCATCGTTTCCTGCCAATACCCCAGGTTGAGGATCAGCAGAAAGGACAGAATGACGAAAACGGTCAGCCCCCACTTGCGCTGGATGAAATGGGCAATCAGAGCAATCACGCCGATCAGGACAAAAGGGTTGAACCAGGTCAGACCTGCAGTCAGTCCGTGGATCATGGCTTCCAGTGACGAGGCGATGGCGTCGAAGGTACTGGCGCCGTGCTGCGTCAGCCATTCGACAAAGCCTGCGATGTACTGGCCTAGGGGGATTTTATGATCAGTCAGCATGATATCGATTGTCCGCGTGCGGGATGAAAAGAGGACAACAGGCGGGCGTACCCGCCTGCCTGTCGAGTTACTTCGTCAGCTCGGCTTTTGCGGCTTCCAGGCCAGGTTTACCGTCCACGGTGGTGACACCCGCAAGCCAGGTGTCGAGTACTTGCGGGTTCTTCTTCAGCCACGCCTTGGCCGCTGCATCGGGCTTCATCTTGTCGTCGAGGATGTTGCCCATCAGCGAGCTTTCCATCGGCAGGGTGAAGGACAGATTCTTCAGCAGCGTGCCAACGTTGCTGCACTCGCTGGTGTAACCCTTGCGTACGTTGGTGTAGACCGTCGCCTGACCGAAGTTCGGACCGAAATAGTCGTCGCCGCCCGTCAGGTATTGAATTTTGAAGCGAGTGTTCATCGGGTGCGGTTCCCAGCCCAGGAACACTACGTCAGTGTGACGCTTGGTGGCGCGATCGACCTGGGACAGCATGCCCGCTTCGCTGGATTCGACGACTTTGAAACCCGCGTCCTTGAGGCCGAAGGCGTTCTTGTCGATCATGCTCTGGATCAGGCGATTGCCGTCGTTGCCGGGCTCGATGCCGTAGATCTTGCCGTCGAGTTCCTTCTTGAATTTGACGATATCGGCGAAGTCGTGAAGGCCCTTGTCATACAGCGCTTGAGGCACGGCGAGGGTGTATTTGGCGTTTTCCAGGTTAGCGCGCACGGTCTCGACAGTGCCGGCGTCGCGATAGGCTTTGATGTCGTTTTCCATGGTCGGCATCCAGTTGCCGAGGAACACGTCCATGTTCTTGCCATCGGCCAGCGACTTATAGGTCACGGGCACGGAAATCATCGTAGTCTTGGTTTTATAACCCAATGACTGCAGCACGACGCTGGTGACGGCGGTGGTGACGGTGATGTCGGTCCAGCCCACATCGGAGAAATTAACCATCTGGCAAGCTGCGGGTTCTGCGGCCTGCGCCAGCATCGGTAGACTCAGCACAACGCCCAGCAACAGCTTTTGTGAACCTTTCATGGTTGGACTCCTTAGGTGTTTTCTTCTCGTCATCAGGCCAGGCTGATGCGTTTTCGGGTGTCGGCGAGTCAAGTGGGAAACAGCTCCATCACTGCGTCTGGCGATTGAGTCGACAACGATCATGTAACAGGCAAAAACAAACGCCTACAGGGCGCGTCGTATCCAGTACAGAGGGGGTCGTATCCAGTGCCGGTGACGTCGCTTACAGATTTTTTCCCTGCCCGGCGACCGCTTTTCGAGTGTCTGTGTGGCAAAAAGTGTCGAAATCAGCGGCGTTTTCTTTTGCAGGGCCGACTCTTGCGCTTAGGTGTCGCCGCGACGTTGATGGACAAGAGTGAGTCGGTGTGAGACGCCGAGCGCCCGGATAAAAGGCTGATGATGCCGCCATCTCGACGGATGCAGCTTGAGCGTAGCAGCTCCGTCGCCGGCCGCGTGGCGCGCCGGAAGCCCTGTTCTACGGAGGTTGGCGGCAATGGCTATCAGCGTGTTCGACCTGTTCAAAATCGGGATCGGCCCCTCAAGTTCGCACACCGTGGGGCCGATGCGTGCCGCAGCCCTGTTTGTTCAGGGCCTGCGCGAGCGAGGCCAGTTAGCGCAAGTGACACGCATCGAAGTGCGCCTCTACGGGTCGCTCTCGGCGACCGGCGTCGGTCATGGCAGCGACAATGCCGTGATCATGGGCCTGATGGGCGAGTGGCCTGACGCAATCGACCCGGCGCTGATCGGGCCGCACATCGCCGAGCTACGTGAAACCGATACTCTGAAACTTAATGGCGTTCATCCGGTTTGCTTTGTCTGGCAGCGGGACATGCTGCTGATCGACGAGAACCTGCCCTTCCATCCCAACGCCATGACCCTGGTTGCCTTTAATGCGAGCGGCGAAATGCATCGCGACACCTATTACTCGGTGGGCGGTGGTTTTGTGGTCGATCAGGCGCAAGCGGCCAGTGGCGTGCTGGATATGGACAGCACGGTGCTGCCGTACGATTTTTCCAGCGCCGACGAGCTGCTCCTGTTGTGCGAAAGGCACAACCTGCGGGTCTCGGAGTTAATGCTGGAAAACGAGAAGGTCTGGCGCAGCGAAGAAGAGATTCGCGCAGGCCTCATGCGTTTGTGGCGGGCGATGCAGGCGTGCGTGGAACATGGGTTGAAGCAGGAGGGCATTTTGCCCGGCGGCTTGAACGTCCGTCGGCGTGCAGCGCGTCTGCATCGCAGTTTGCAGGAGCTGAACAAGCCCAACGTCATCGGCTCGACGCTGAGCGCCATGGAGTGGGTCAACCTGTTTGCGCTGGCGGTCAATGAAGAAAACGCAGCGGGCGGGCGTATGGTCACGGCGCCCACCAATGGCGCTGCAGGCATCATCCCGGCGGTGCTGCATTACTTCGTCAAATTCAGCGATGAGGTCAGCGAAGCCAACGTCGTTGATTATTTCCTTGGCGCTGCGTCGATCGGCATCCTGTGTAAAAAGAACGCGTCGATATCAGGCGCCGAGGTGGGCTGTCAAGGCGAGGTCGGTTCGGCATGCGCGATGGCCGCAGCCGGGTTGGCGGACATTTTGGGGGCCACGCCTGAGCAACTGTGCAACGCGGCCGAGATTGGCCTGGAGCACAACCTTGGCCTGACCTGCGACCCGGTGGGGGGGCTGGTGCAAGTACCCTGCATCGAACGCAACGCGATTGCCGCCGTGAAAGCCATTAACGCTGCACAGATGGCGCTGCGCGGTGACGGCCAGCACTTCATCTCGCTGGATCGCGTCATTCGCACCATGCGCGACACCGGTGCCGACATGCACGACAAATACAAAGAGACATCGCGTGGCGGGCTGGCGGTCAGTGCGGTGGAGTGCTGATAGAACGTCGCGGCGTCGATTGCTGCTTTGGATTCCAGCCAAATCCGGTAGGAGCCCGGCGTGCCGCCGATCCGCCGGGAACCGTCAGTAAGCCCTCCGCATGCGGTGTGTCTGACGAACCAAACTCGTCCATTTTACTGCCGATTGCCGGCAAGCCAGGCTTCTGCGCTTTCAGCAAAAGCTGTTGCGGATTTGCAGATCTGCTCGCTTTTCGCTCACGCCCCAAACGTGTCGCTGCCTTTTGGCGCGTGATCGGCGTCACATGGCGCAAAGCCATGCTGCATCTGCGCTAGAGGGCTCATCGCTGGTCGCCCCCGTGCATGGAGTGACACTCTCCTGGCGCCTGATATTTCGGCGGGTCACACAAGTGCTACCGAATTGCTCAGACCGCCTGCAAATCCCATCGTGCGTCGATCGCCAAGTCGCTATTTGAACGCCCATGTCGCTGCCGACTAGACACATCGCGACGTCGCAATCAGGGTTTGTTGAATGCCCATTCAACTTTAGGCATGGCATTTGCGTTGCAATACACAACGCTCTCCGTAGACGAGGGCCAGACAACAAGAGCCTCTGCTGGGGCCATCAACCGCTTTTCGTGTGAGGAGATACCGTGATGACTTCGTTCAACTCCGGGGCTCAACCCCAGAACCGTACGCCTCAATCCATCGGCTTTTTGCTGTTGGACAATTTCACACTGATCTCCCTCGCATCGGCGGTTGAGCCACTGCGCATGGCCAACCAGCTTTCCGGTCGCGAACTGTATCGCTGGACCACGCTTACCGCCGATGGTGGCCAGGTCTGGGCCAGCGACGGTCTGCAAATTACCCCGGATGCCGCCATGCATAAGGCGCCGGTGCTGGACACCGTGATCGTCTGCGGCGGCGTGGGCATTCAACGTACCGTGACCCGCGAGCATGTAACCTGGCTGCAGAGTCAGGCGCGTCAGTCCCGTCGCCTTGGCGCGGTGTGCACCGGCAGTTGGGCGCTGGCCTGCGCCGGTCTGCTGGACGGTTTCGACTGCAGTGTGCACTGGGAATGTCTGGCCGCGATGCAGGAAGCATTTCCTCGGGTCGCCATGAGCACCCGGCTGTTCACCCTCGACCGCAACCGCTTCACCAGCTCTGGCGGTACTGCGCCACTGGACATGATGCTGCACTTGATCAGTCGCGATCACGGCCGTGAACTGTCCGCCGCAATCTCGGAAATGTTCGTCTACGAGCGCATCCGCAACGAGCAGGATCACCAACGCGTACCGCTCAAGCACATGCTCGGCACCAACCAGCCGAAACTGCAGGAAATCGTCGCGCTGATGGAAGCCAACCTCGAAGAGCCCATCGACCTCGACGAGTTGGCGGTTTACGTCTCGGTGTCCCGGCGACAACTCGAAAGGCTGTTCCAGAAATACCTGCACTGCTCTCCATCGCGCTATTACCTCAAACTGCGCCTGATCCGCGCACGGCAGTTGCTCAAGCAAACCCCGATGTCGATCATCGAAGTAGCGTCGGTCTGCGGCTTCGTTTCCACACCGCATTTCTCCAAGTGCTACCGCGAATACTTCGGCATCCCGCCGCGTGACGAGCGCGTAGGCTCCAACACCGCACAGCAGGTGGCGATAATGCCGATCCCGCAAGCGATGGTCCTGGCACCGCTTTCCGGCCCGCTGTCGGCTTTAAGCCAGGCGCGCAACGAGTCTACGTTTGCCAGTGTGAGACTGTAGGCAAGGCAAAGGGCAATTCAGATCCACTACAGGCGTATCGACGGGAACGTTTGTGATGAACGCTGAAGTTCTCGGCGTATTTTAGTGCATCGTTGTACTCATATATCCAGCAATAGCCACCCGTGTGGCCAGCGCAGGCTGGCACGCTTATGGCCTTGGTTTCCTTGGTTTCCTTGGTTGCCTTGGAAAAGCAGGAAGCTATGTCCTCCGCCCCAGGCGCTCCCAGGCGCTCCCAGGCGTAACGAGCAGCGCCCGCGCGTCAAGCGCTCGCTGAGGCGTGCGACAGGCGGTTGGCCTTTTCGCCTGTACCTGTCATTTCTGACAGTAGTAATGATTAAACATTGAGCATTAAATCTCCGGATGGCGAGTAGCCGTACAGACGAGGGCTAGCGCCTTCAAGTTTTACTGCCGCCACCAAGGCTTGGATCATTCCCATATTCTTGAAGGTGAAATCATGTCCAGAGCTAGTACCAAGTCACAACTAAACAGTGGGGTTGTAGAAATTTTTGATCATGACGTGCGAGTAGATGTCGCCCAGATCAGACCTGACAGTTCCTGGAGCCTATTGATAAACACATTGTCTCCAGGCAATCACAACTTTACTGCGAAGACGCCCAATGGCCAGGTCATTTCCAAGCCTTGGGATATAAATGCGGTGGCGCCTTTGAGTATCGGTGCTAACCATTCGATGGCGATTTCTAATTACTATATTGTCAGAGGTAAGCCGCCAGAACCCGGCCCCGCTAAAGCGCAATACCAGCGCATTGCTACGGGAGGTGTCCCACCTTACACTTATTCGTCCTCCAATCTGGAGGTTGCGAAGGTGGGCGAATTCGGAATGGTGAGTGCTGCAGGCAATGGGTCGGCGGTCATTGAGGTGCGTGACTCGGTGAACAATGTCGCTCGTTACACGATCAGTTTTTCCGGTATTCAGCAGGTAGCCTTGGGTGCCCCCGTTTCATGGGGACAATCGGAGTCAGACCGCCCATGGGTGGCTGCGTCATTAAGCTTGCAGGAAATGCAGCTGTTCTATATTTCCTACAGCCCTTATACCGACGACATAACTGCATTCTTGGGATGGTCAGATCCCGATTATTGGACATCAACCAACATCGCTGGCCTGCAAACGGCCTATGCGTACCGGTTAAACTTCGCGTTCGCATATTCAGCGCACGGTGGTACCGTGCTTCGCTCATTGCTAAGAGCCTGATCTCGAGCGACTCAGCGCCCGAAAAGTTGACGCCGTGGCTAAGTGATGGAATATGAACGAACTCCAGCACCGCCAGCGTTATACGCTGGATCAAGCAACGTCATGCTTTCCACAGGCCTGCTGATAATGCGCCAGCGCCGGCAGCAACTGCTGATCGATCGCCTGACGCACCGCCGGCAGGAGGGTCGCGCTGGCGCTGAGCATCTTCTCCACCAACTGACGCAACGCCCGGGCGCGGTCTTCGTTAAGGCCGCATACCGCTTGGGCGCAGGCTTGTTCGGCGGTGGCGCCCGATGGTATTTCAAAGCCCAGGGACCGGAGTTGTCCCAATAGATCATCCTGGTCGATCAGGTCTGCATGCATCATCACGCTCGCTCCTTTTATTAAGATTGAGCTGATTCTGGTAGCGCTGCCTGCGCTGGGCAATACCTGTCGTCGGCAATGTCTGCCGTGCACATCACTGTGTCGGTTTTGACTATGTACCGTTTGGTTAATTTGGCATAATGGCCCTGTTTAAAAATGCTCGGAATATGGTTTGGTCGCCCTCTGGCCCGAGCAGGTACCTCAACCCCGGTTTTGTAACGGCTTAACCGGGGCTTTTTTTGCCTGCGTTTTATCAACGGTCTTCCCGCCCAAGAGCGGTCTGCGCAATGTTGGCTGTTTTGCTAAACTCCGCAGCCTTCCAGGAGCCGCCATGAACTACCGTCACGCCTTCCACGCCGGCAACCACGCCGACGTCTTGAAACATATCGTCCTGACTCGCTTGATCGCGCTGATGTCGCGCAAGGAGCAACCGCTCGCCTATATCGACACCCATGCGGGCCTGGGTCTTTACGACCTTCAGGGCGATCAGGCCACGCGCACCGGTGAATGGATCGAAGGGATCGGCCGCCTTTGGGAGGCAGACGATATTCCCCCAGTGGCGGCCGGTTACATAGATGAGATTCGTCACATGAACCGCAAGACCGGTGAGCTGCGTTACTACCCCGGCTCCCCTGAGCTGGCGCGCCGCGTGACCCGCGAGCAGGACCGTGTGTTGCTCAACGAGAAGCATCCTGAAGATGGCGCGCTGCTCAAGGACAACATGAAATACGATCACCGCGTCGCCGTGCATCTGGGCGAAGGCTGGCATGTGCCGCGTGCCTTGCTGCCGGTGCACGAGAAGCGTGCTGTGATGCTGATCGACCCGCCTTTCGAACAGGCGGACGAAATGAAGCGCTGTTCGGTTGCGCTGAAAGAGGCCATCGGTCGCATGCGCCAGACGGTTGCGGCAATCTGGTACCCGATCAAGGATCAGCGTGCGCTCAAGCGTTTTTATCAAGAGCTGGCTGAAACCGGCGCGCCAAAGCTGCTGCGTGTCGAGTTGCTGGTGCACCCGCTGGACACGCCGGACAGCCTCAACGGCTCAGGTTTGGCGATTGCCAATCCGCCGTGGGGACTGGAAGAGGAATTGCGAGCGTTGCTGCCCTGGCTGGCCAAGACGTTGGGTCAGAGCCAAGGCGACTGGCGACTGGACTGGCTGATTGCCGAGACTTGATGGCTTAACGCAGATCGGGCGCCGAGCACTTTCTGTGGGAGCACATTCATTCGCGATGCGCTTTGTCGGCGATGAATCTTTTTTGTGTGTGCCAACGCCTGGCGAATGAATCCGCTCCCACCGTTGATCGGTCTTCAACGGCAGGAGCAAGCCAGGTCAATCACGCCTGGTTCAAACTCGGTGGCATGCACACACCGGTCCCGCCAATCCCGCAGTACCCCTGCGGGTTCTTTGCCAGGTACTGCTGGTGATAAGCCTCGGCGAAGTACAGGGTCGGGGCTTCGTCGATCTCGGTGGTAATTTCCCCCAGGCCAGCCTTGCTTAGCTCAGCCTGAAACACCTTGGCACTGGCCTTGGCGGCTGCCAGTTGGTCGGGATTGGTGGCATAGATGACCGAGCGATACTGCGTGCCGATGTCGTTGCCCTGGCGCATGCCCTGCGTCGGGTTGTGCAGCTCCCAGAACATCGCCAGCAGTTCTTCGTAGCTGACCTTCTCTGGCTCGTACACCACTAAAACCACTTCGCTGTGACCGGTCAGGCCCGAGCACACCTCTTCGTAGGTTGGATTGGGTGTGAAGCCGCCTGCATAACCCACGGCCGTGCTGTACACACCATCACGTTGCCAGAAACGCCGTTCTGCGCCCCAAAAGCAACCCAGGCCAAAAATGGCGAATTCCACGTTAACCGGGAAGGGCCCCAGTAGCGGATGGCCGTTGACGAAGTGTTCTTCAGGGATGGTCATTGGCGTTTCACGGCCCGGCAGTGCCTGCTGAGCGGTTGGCATGTCGTTTTTGTTCACAAGAATTTCCGAGCGCAAAGCCATGAGGTCAATCCTCTCTGGACAGGTGACTGCCATAAGTGGGGTCAGAGTTTTCTGATTCAAATGAAAGGCGACCAGTTTGCCGCACAACATCAAGAGGGGAAAGCGCCTGTGAGGACGATCAGGCGCGGGGGCCGCGCGGGTAACGGCGCAGGGCGTCGATCAGGTTTTCACCGGGGATCGGCTTGTCGAAAAGGTAACCCTGGCCCACGTCGCAGCGATGACGGCGCAGGAAGGTCAGTTGCTCGGCGGTCTCGATGCCTTCGGCGACCACGGTCAACTTGAGGTTGTGGGCCATGGCGATGACCGCCGAGGTAATTTCCATGTCGTCCTGATCATCCGGAATATCGCGGATGAAGCTGCGGTCGATCTTGATCACGTCGATGGGGAATTTCTTCAGGTAACTGAACGACGAGTAGCCGGTGCCGAAGTCGTCCATGGCCAGGGTCAGGCCCAGGGTTTTCAAGGATTCCAGTTGCAGGCGGGTGTCTTCTGTCGCCTCCAGCAGCAGACCTTCAGTCAGCTCCAGCTCCAGCAACGAAGGATCGAGTTGTTCCTCGCGCAGGATGCCGGCCAGCGAACTGACCAGGTCCGGGTCGGAGAATTGCTTGGGCGAAACGTTGATCGCCACATGCAGCTTGCCGTAACCGGCGGCAGTCAATTGCTTGCTCATGCGGCAGGACTGGCGCGCCACCCACTTGCCGATCGGGATGATCAGGCCGGTTTCCTCGGCCACGCTGATGAACTGGTCCGGACGGATCATGCCCTTCTCCGGGTGATTCCAGCGCAGCAGCGCTTCCATGCCCAGCAGACGGCCTGAGCGCAGGCAGAGCTTGGGCTGGTAGAACACTTCCAGCTCGTTTTGCGTCAGGGCGCGACGCAGGTTGTTCTCGACGAACAGCTTGTAACTGGCTTCGGCGTTGAGCGCTTCAGTGAATACCTGCACCTGGTGCTTGCCGTTGGCCTTGGCCTTGTGCAGCGCCAGGCCGGCGTTCTTCATCAGGGTCTGCGGGTCGCGACCATGTAACGGCGCGCTGGCCAGACCCACCGAGCCGGTAACGCTGATCAACTGGTTGTCGACGAACATCGGCTTGTCCAGCGTCGACAGCACCTGGCTGGCAACGCGCTGGCCGTCTTCAGGACCGGTGTCGTCCAGCAGGACGGCAAATTCGTTACTGGCGAATCGCGCCAGGATCCCGGTCGGACTCAGGCTGTTGCGCAAGCGCCGGGCGAGGCTGATCAGCAGTTTGTCACCCGTCTGGTGGCCCAGGCTGTCGTTGATGCGCTTGAAGTTGTCGATGTCCACCAGCAGCAGGCTGATAGGTGTTTCGACGTCACGGGCGAAGTGCTCGTCCAGCGTGCGAATGAACGCCGGGCGGTTGCCCAGGTTGGTCAGGTTATCGGTATACGCCAAGCGCTCGATCCGCTGTTGGGAGAGCTTGGCCTGGGTGATGTCTTCGTAGATGCCGATGTAATGGGTAAGCTCGCGGTTGTCACCGTAGACCTTGGAAATCGACAACTGGCCCCAGTAGGGTTCCAGGTTCTTGCGACGGCTTTTGAACTCACCCTGCCAGCTGTTGGCACTGACCAGGCTGGAGTTGGCGTCCAGCAACAGAGAGCCCAGATTTTCCAGAGCCGGCAGTTCCGACAGGCGATGACCGTGGACTTCTTCGGCGCTGTACTGGGTGATTTCGGTGAAACTGGGGTTGACGTACTCGACCACGCCGTCGCAATTGACCAGCAAAAACGCGTTGGCGCTCTGTTCCACTGCCCGCTGGAAAAGGTGCAGGGCATTGGTGGCGGTGCGCCGGTTGTGGTTGTTGATGACCTGGGCGAATTGGTCGGCCAGCTCACCGGCGAACGCAATCTCGTCGGACTGCCACTCGCGGGCCGTGTCGCTATGGTCAAGGCACAGCACACCGACGACCTGTCCGTCGATGCGTATGCTGGCGTCGAGAATGGCGTTGATGTAACGCGGTCGCAGGCACTCGACCAGCTCCCTGGTGCGCGGGTCCGACGCCACATCACTGGCATCGATGGCCCGACTGGTGTGCAGGGCTTCGAGATAGCTGGGGTAGCGACTGATGTCGATCGGTTCGGCTTTGAGGTACTCGTCGGTTTCCCGGCGGTATTCGGCAATGGGTTCCATCGTCTTGCCGACCAGGTTCCAGATAGCCGCGCGGGAAATGTCGTAGATTTCGCAAGCGCTTTTGGTGATCAGCTCTGCGGCCTCCTGCAACGAGTTGCTGGAGTTGTAGCGGTGGCGCGCCAGACGCAGGATCAGACTCTGCTGGGCGCGAACCCGTTCAAGGTGCTTGAGTTGCTCGTGCTGGGCGCGCTGGTTCAGTTCCAGGGCAATCTGCAGGCGCGAGTTCTGAACCTCCAGGTCCGGGCTGAAGGCCAGTTCGCTAGCGTCGAACACTTCATCGACCACCATCAAGTAGCCACGCAGCAGTTCGCGGTTGCGCTGTCGGTAGCCTTCACCGATTTCAAGCATGCCCAGCGGGCCACGGGTGGTGTGCAGGGTGTAGCGAATCACGTAATGCGCATGACTGGCTATCTGCATCTGGATCGCGTCGTGCAACTGGTAGCGCGCCTCGGGTTCCATCAGGCTGGCGTAGGGGGCGCCGATGAGGGCGCACAACTCCATGGCGGGCATGTCGAACTGCTTTTCGCAGTTGGGGTCCAGGTACAGCATCGCCCAGCTGGGTTCATTGAGCCGCTCGAAACGCAGCATCCCGAGCCGCGAAGGCACCGGCAATTGCGTCACGACCTCGGCTGCCGAGCGGGCGGCAGCATCAGGTTGGCTTTTCATGAAGGAACTCGCTTTAAGAGTGCTGTCGCGCTTGGGCGAGGAGCCCATAGTGAAATCGCGTGTCGCAAGGTTGCATCATGGCGAACGGGCTGACAAGTGAGCACGATGGCTTAGTGCTATAAAACTGTCGGCAATTCGATTAATAACTAAAGGCTGTTGGTCGGATTTGATGGGCAGGGGTAAGTAGTTGTTATTTTTGGATTGTGGCTGTGATTTGTCCGAGTCCCCTAGCGCATCGCCTACCCACGGACACAACCCCCTTTTAAAGCAAACTCGCCGTGGCTTTCATAACAAACGCCCAAAAAAAGCCCCGCCAATCAGCGGGGTTGAGGTACGAGCGTGGCAGCTCGAAAACAGCGCAGGCCCGCTCCGTAGGGAGCGGACCTTGTGAGGCTTACAGCAGGATCGTACGGATATCGGCCAGCACTTCGCCCAGACGCTTGGTAAAGCGCGCAGCTGCAGCGCCGTTGATCACGCGGTGATCGTAGGACAGCGACAGCGGCAGCATCAGGCGCGGCTGGAAAGCCTTGCCATCCCATACCGGTTGCATGGTGGCCTTGGACACGCCAAGGATCGCGACTTCCGGCGCGTTGACGATTGGCGTAAAGCCGGTACCGCCAATGTGACCCAGGCTGGAGATGGTGAAGCAAGCGCCCTGCATGTCGTTGGCCGACAGCTTCTTGGAGCGTGCTTTTTCGGCCAGCTCGGCAGCTTCGGCAGCCAGTTGCAGGAGGCTCTTCTGATCGACGTTCTTGATCACCGGCACCAGCAGGCCGTCTGGAGTATCGACCGCGAAACCGATGTGGAAGTACTTCTTGCGGATGACCGCTTTACCGCTTGGCGCCAGCGAGCTGTTGAAGTCCGGCAGTTCCTTGAGCAGGTGCGCGATGGACTTGAGCAGCAGTGGCAGTACGGTCAGTTTGACACCGGCTTTCTCGGCGACGGCTTTCTGCGCGACGCGGAAAGCTTCCAGGTCGGTGATGTCGGCCTGGTCGAACTGGGTGACGTGCGGAATGTTCAGCCAGCTGCGATGCAGACCGGTGGCGCCCAATTGCATCAGGCGAGTCATCGGCACTTCTTCGATGTCGCCGAAACGGCTGAAATCGACTTCCGGAATCGGAGGAATGCCCGAGCCACCGGTCGCGCCGCCAGCAGCTGGCGCGTCTTTGGATTGGGTCATGATGGATTTGACGTACGCCTGCACGTCTTCCTTCAGTACTCGGCCGTGTGGGCCGGTAGCGGACACGGCGTTTAGCTCGACACCGAACTCGCGAGCCAACTGACGCACAGCCGGGCCGGCGTGGACTTTGGCGCCGCTTGCAGGCGCAGCGGCCGGAGCAGGCGCCGCTTCGGTTTTAGCTGCCGGGGCGGCTGGTGCTGCGGCCGGGGCAGCAGTTGGAGCGTCAGCCTTGGCCGGAGCCGGAGCCGGAGCCGGAGCCGCGGCTTGGGCGGGCGCGGCAGCCGGTGCCGCGCCTGCAACTTTCAGCTTGAGGATCAGGTCACCCGTACCGACTTCGTCTTCGACCTTGACGCTGATGCTCTCAACCACGCCAGCGGCGGGAGAGGGAATCTCCATCGAGGCTTTGTCCGATTCCAGCGTGATCAGGGATTGATCGGCTTCGATGCTGTCGCCAACCTTGACCATCAGCTCGATGATGCGCGCCTTGCCCGACGACCCGATATCAGGAACGTGGATGTCCTGAACGGTGTCGGCCGCCGCGGCGGGAGCAGGCTCGGCGGCAGGGGCCGCGGCCGCGGTTTCTGTAAGCTTTTCGCTTGCGGGCGCTGGCGCAGCCGCAGCCGGTTCTGCGGCAGGCGCGGCAGCTTCGGCTTCGCCTTCCACTTCCAGTTCGAACAACTCGTCGCCTTCTTTCAGGCGGTCGCCCAGCTTGACCTTCATGGCCTTGATGACACCGGCTTTTGGCGCAGGGATTTCCATGCTCGCCTTGTCCGATTCGAGCGTCAGCACGCTCTGGTCCGCTTCGATACGATCACCGACCTTGACCATCAACTCAATGACTTCACCTTCACCGTTGCCGATGTCGGGTACGCGAATTAGCTCACTCACAATGTCTCTCCTTAGGAGAACCTGTTCACTAGACTGCGCTGGTACATTGGCAACGAAACAGCCTGGGACGCTCATTTACCGCAGTAAATTCCGCATCGAAGGCTGTTCGCGCACTTTGTCAGCGCTCTATACGATCTTCAGCGCAGACCTTAGCAGTCCAGCGGGTTGCGTTTATCCGGGTCGATACCGAACTGGGTAATGGCCTGCGCCACGACCTTAGGTTCGATGTCGCCGCGATCGGCCAAGGCTTCCAGGGCCGCCAGCACGACGAAGTGGCGATCGACTTCAAAGAAGTTACGCAGCTTCTTGCGGCTGTCGGAACGGCCGAAACCGTCAGTACCCAGGACTTTGTATTCTTTGGTCGGAACCCACTGACGGATCTGGTCAGCGAACAGTTTCATGTAGTCGGTCGAAGCGATAACTGGCCCTTTGCGACCGCTGAGGCACTCTTCAACGTAGCTCAGCTGAGGCTTCTGGCCTGGCTTGAGACGGTTGCTGCGCTCTACGGCCAAGCCGTCGCGACGCAGTTCGTTGAAGCTGGTGACGCTCCAGACGTCCGCGCCGACGTTGAACTGCTCGCGCAGGATCTTCGCCGCTTCACGCACTTCGCGCAGGATGGTGCCCGAGCCCAGAAGCTGCACGTGATGCGCGGCTTCCTTGGTGTCTTCTTCCAGCAGGTACATGCCCTTGACGATGCCGGCTTCGGCACCGGCCGGCATGGCGGGCTGGGTGTAGGACTCGTTCATCACGGTCAGGTAATAGAAGACGTCCTGTTGTTCTTCGAACATCTTCTTCATGCCGTCCTGAATGATCACCGCCAGCTCGTAGCCGTAGGTCGGATCGTAGGTGCGGCAGTTCGGAATAGTGGAGGCCAGGATGTGGCTGTGACCGTCTTCGTGCTGCAGGCCTTCGCCGTTCAGGGTGGTACGACCGGCGGTGCCGCCGACAAGGAAGCCACGGGTGCGGCTATCGCCAGCAGCCCATGCCAGGTCACCGATACGCTGGAAGCCGAACATCGAGTAGAAGATGTAGAACGGAATCATCGGCTGGTTGTGGCTGCTGTACGACGTACCCGCAGCGATGAAGGAGGACATGGCGCCTGCTTCGTTGATGCCTTCCTCGAGGATCTGACCTTTCTTGTCCTCGCGGTAGAACATCACTTGTTCTTTATCGACCGGCTCGTACAGCTGGCCTACGGAAGAGTAAATGCCCAACTGACGGAACATGCCTTCCATACCGAAGGTACGGGCTTCGTCCGGGATGATCGGAACGATGCGCTGGCCCACTTCCTTGTCCTTGACCAGCTGCGTCAGGATGCGCACAAAGGCCATGGTGGTTGAGATTTCGCGGTCGCCACTGCCGTCCAGGATCGCCTTGAGGGTATCCAGCGGCGGGGTCGGCAGGCTGAAGCTTTCGGCGCGACGCTGTGGCACGAAACCGCCCAGTGCAGCGCGACGCTCGCTCAGGTAACGGGCTTCGGCGCTGCCTTCTTCGGGTTTGAAGAATGGCAGGGAGTCCAGTTGCTCGTCCTTGACCGGAATGTCGAAGCGGTCGCGGAAGTGACGCAGGCTTTCCACGTCGACTTTCTTGGTGTTGTGCGCCGTGTTTTTCGCCTCACCTGCGCCGGTGCCATAGCCCTTGATGGTCTTGGCCAGAACCACGGTCGGCTGACCCTTGTGGTTAACCGCCTGATGGTAAGCGGCATAGACCTTGTACGGGTCGTGACCACCGCGGTTGAGTTTCCAGATTTCGTCGTCGGACATATCCGCAACCATCGCCTTGAGTTCCGGCGTGTTGAAGAAGTGTTCACGAACGAAGGCACCGTCTTTGGCCTTGTAGTTCTGGTATTCGCCGTCGATGACTTCGTCCATGCGACGTTGCAGGATGCCGTCCACGTCCTTGGCCAGCAGTGGGTCCCAGAAACGGCCCCAGATGACTTTGGTCACGTTCCACTGGGCACCGCGGAACACGCCTTCCAGTTCCTGGATGATCTTGGCGTTGCCGCGGACCGGGCCGTCCAGACGCTGCAGGTTGCAGTTGACGACGAAAATCAGGTTGTCCAGCTTTTCGCGACCGGCCAGGGCGATGGCGCCCAGGGATTCCGGCTCGTCGGTCTCGCCGTCGCCCAGGAAGCACCAGACCTTCTGTTTGCCTTCAGGGATGTAGCCCCGGTGCTCCAGGTACTTCATGAAGCGCGCTTGATAGATGGCCTGGATCGGACCCAAACCCATCGAAACGGTCGGGAACTGCCAGAAGTCTTTCATCAGCCACGGGTGTGGATAGGACGAAAGACCGTTGCCATCGACTTCCTGACGGAAGTTGTTCATCTGGTCTTCGGTGATACGGCCTTCCATGAACGCACGAGCGTAGACGCCTGGCGATGCGTGGCCCTGGAAGTAGATCAGGTCGCCGCCATGTTCGTCGGTCGGGGCCTGGAAGAAGTAGTTAAAACCGATGTCGTACAGGGTGGCACTGGAAGCGAAGCTGGAGATGTGACCGCCCAGATCCGGATCGCCGATGTTGGTTTTGACAACCATTGCCAGGGCGTTCCACCGCACCAACGAGCGAATGCGGCGTTCCATGAACAGGTCGCCGGGCATGCGTGCTTCGTGGGTAACAGGAATGGTATTGCGGTAGGGCGTGGTGATGGCGTACGGCAGCTGCGAACCACTGCGTGTGGCCAGCTCGCCCATACGGGTCATCAGGTAATGAGCACGGTCTTCGCCTTCTTTGTCGAGAACCGATTCCAGGGCGTCCAGCCATTCCTGGGTTTCGACGGGATCGAGGTCTTGCATGGCTTGCTCCAGGGCGGAAAGGCTTCCAGAATCGGTTGCCTGAGTTTGTTGCGACTGGCCTTGTGGGCAGACGACGTAAAAATTCTTGGATGACCGGAGTGGTATCCGGCGTTGTGTAGTTTTACTACAAATCTTTGGCCGTTTCAGCTTTTTGACTTGTATATACAGTAGTAAAACTACAGCGGAACGCTGTTTTCGCTCCTGCGTTGCGATGAATTAAATGAACAATGTTGGTGGAAACAATAAAAAGATCAGTTGCCAGAGTGCGCTAGCTACCAAAAACCGGCAAATGCCAGCAATTTTTAACCTTTGTTCGACAGTCTGACCCGTAACGTGTGTACAACCTTCACGGCGTTAGTCTTTTGAACGCGATCAAGGATAGACCATGAGCCTTCCTTCGCTGGCTAATCTGCCGGCTGTCCTTCTGCCGTTGGTCACTCGCGCGCAGCAGTCGTTCCGCGCTGCGCTTGCCACTTCGTCCGATACCGGGCTGGCAACGTTCGATGCCTGGCCTGCCGAACAACTCGCTGAGTTTGAACGCGTCTGCGCCGCCAGTGACTTCGTCGCCGACCAGATCGTGCGCGACCCGCAGATGTTGCTTGATCTCGCCGCATCGGGCGAGCTTATGCGCAGCTTTGCGGCTAACGAGCTGCGTGAGCACATCGCCAGTGCGGTTGCCGAGGCGACCAGCGACGATGAGCTGGGGCGTAATCTACGTCGTCAAAGGACACGGCAGCAAGTCCGAATTATCTGGCGCGACCTCACACGTCGGGCAGACCTGGTCGAAACCTGTCGTGACCTTTCCGACATGGCGGATGGCAGTATCGACCTGGCCTACCGTTGGCTATACGACCGTCATTGCCAGCAGTTCGGCACGCCAACCGGACACCGCAGCGGCCAGGCACAGCAGATGGTCATCCTCGGCATGGGCAAGCTGGGGGCGGTAGAGCTGAACCTGTCCTCCGATATCGACCTGATTTTCGCCTACCCCGAAGGAGGCGAGACACAAGGGGTCAAACGACCGCTGGACAACCAGGAGTTCTTCATCCGTCTTGGTCAGCGGCTGATCAAAGCGCTGGATCCGGTAACGGTTGACGGTTTTGTCTTCCGTGTGGACATGCGCCTGCGACCTTACGGTTCATCCGGGGCGCTGGTGCTGAGCTTCAATGCGCTGGAGCAGTATTACCAGGACCAGGGGCGGGACTGGGAACGCTACGCCATGATCAAGGCGCGGGTGGTCGGTGGGGACCAGGCCCGGGGGGCCGAGTTGCTGGAAATGCTGCGACCGTTCGTATATCGGCGTTACCTGGATTTTTCTGCGATCGAAGCACTGCGCACGATGAAACAGTTGATCCAGCAGGAGGTCAGGCGCAAAGGCATGGCCGCCAACATCAAGCTGGGCTCCGGCGGCATCCGTGAGGTCGAATTCATTGCCCAGGCCTTCCAGCTGATTCACGGCGGACGCGACCTGAGCCTGCAGCAGCGGCCGTTGCTTAAGGTATTGCGCACGCTCGAAGGGCAGGGCTATTTGCCAGCGGCGGTCATCAGCGAGTTGCGCGAAGGTTATGAGTTTCTGCGCTATACCGAGCACGCTATTCAAGCCATCGCCGACCGCCAGACCCAGATGCTGCCCGAAGATGAACAGGATCAGGCACGCATCGCCTTCATCATGGGTTTCGCCGATTGGGACGCGTTCCACAAGCGGTTGATGTATTGGCGCGGACGGGTTGACTGGCATTTCCGTCAGGTCATTGCTGATCCGGATGAGGAGGAGGGTCAGGAGGATGGCGGCGATGAGATCGTCGGCGGCGAATGGCTGCCGCTGTGGGAAGAGTCGCAAAACGAAGAAAGCGCCTGCCTTCAGCTCCAGGAAGGCGGATTCGCCGATGCTCAGAAGGCGCTGAAGCACCTGAGCAACCTGCGTAACAGTTCCCAATTGCGCTCGATGCAGCGGCTGGGGCGTGAGCGGCTCGATGCATTCATTCCGCGGCTGCTGGCTCAAGCCGTCGAGCACGCCGATCCCGATCTGGTGCTCGAACGCGTACTGCCGCTGGTCGAAGCGGTGGCCCGGCGTTCGGCTTATCTGGTGCTTCTGACGGAAAATCCGGGGGCGCTGCGGCGTTTGCTGACCCTGTGCGCGGCCAGTCCGTGGATTGCCGAGCAGATCGCTCGTTTCCCGCTGTTGCTCGATGAGCTGCTTAACGAGGGCCGTCTGTTCAGCCCGCCGCAAGCGCCGGAGCTGGCGGCTGAGCTGCGCGAACGGCTGACGCGAATCCCGGAGGATGATCTGGAGCAGCAGATGGAAGCGCTGCGTCACTTCAAGCTTGCCCATCGACTGCGTGTAGCGGCGTCGGAAATCACCGGCAGCCTGCCGCTGATGAAAGTCAGCGATTACCTGACCTGGCTGGCCGAGGCGATTCTCGAGCAGGTGCTGGCGCTGGCCTGGCGGCACACCGTCGCTCGTCACGGTGCGCCGCGGCGGCCAGATGGCTCCCTGTGCGATCCCGGGTTCGTGATTGTCGGTTATGGGAAAGTCGGCGGCATCGAACTGGGGCATGGTTCGGACCTGGACCTGGTGTTCATCCACGACGGTGATCCGCAAGCCGAGACTGACGGCGCCAAACCGATCGACGGCGCCCAATTCTTCACTCGGCTCGGGCAGAGGATCATTCATTTGATCACCACGCAGACCAACTCCGGCCAGTTGTATGAAGTAGACATGCGCCTGCGTCCATCGGGTGCATCGGGGCTGCTGGTCAGTTCACTGGGGGCATTTTCACGCTATCAGGAGAACGAAGCCTGGACCTGGGAACATCAGGCCCTGGTCCGTGCGCGGGTGCTGGTGGGCAGCGCCGATGTGGGCAAAGGATTCGAGGCGGTACGCGCGTCGGTACTGGGCCGGGCGCGGGACCTGGCGCAGTTGCGCGGGGAAGTCAGCG
Organism: Pseudomonas sp. UBA5706; assembly: GCF_002419965.1. Lineage (GTDB taxonomy): Bacteria > Pseudomonadota > Gammaproteobacteria > Pseudomonadales > Pseudomonadaceae > Aquipseudomonas. Next base: position 126,390 of record NZ_DIHC01000034.1, on the reverse strand, counting down.
ACATGCGTGCCAAAATGCGCGACAACCTTGGCACCCGGGGCACGGCGGCCGGAAAGGCGCAAAACGCATTCGAGCCCACGTCCTCGTTCGATCTCAAGCAGGACGCCGGTGGTATCGTCGATATCGAATTTATGGTGCAATACGCGGCCTTGGCGTGGTCCAGAGAGCATCCCGCGCTGCTTCGATACACCGATAACATCCGCATTCTTGAAGGTCTGGAGGCGGCCGGCCTGCTGCCCGCCGCCGACGCGAGCCTGTTGCGCGAGGTGTATAAGGCGTACCGTTCCGCCGCCCACCGACAGGCGCTGCAAAAGGATGCCGGGGTGGTCAGTGGTGATCAGTTCGCCAGCGAGCGGCGGGAAGTGATGCGGATCTGGGCGCAGTTGGGATTGAGTTAACGCATCGAGTTTATTGATGCCACTGGCCTCATCGCGGGCACGCGCGCTCCTGCAGGACAACGCGCTCAGCTGCAGGCGTGTTTGCCCGCGATGGCGTCGGAACGAACGCTACAGGTTACGGATTTTGGTGAATGCCAAACCGTGCCTATATAAAGCTATGACAGGGAGGCGTCAGGTTGTGTGAAAGCGTCACGCAACCTGATGGGCCTCCCTGCTCGTTTCTGGTCGTTTTTGGATTGAGCATGAGAATTCTGATCGTAGGGCCCAGTTGGGTCGGTGACATGGTGATGGCGCAAACGTTGTTCCAGTGCCTGAAGCAGCGTCACCCGCAATGCGAAATCGATGTTCTGGCCCCCGAGTGGAGCCGGCCGATCCTTGAGCGTATGCCTCAGGTGCGCACGGCCTTGAGCTTCCCGCTCGGACACGGCGCGCTTGAGCTGGCGACGCGTCGACGCATCGGCAAGTCCCTCAAGGGCCAGTACGATCAGGCGATCCTGTTGCCTAACTCCTTGAAATCGGCGTTGGTGCCTTTTTTTGCAGCAATTGCGAAACGCACGGGCTGGCGTGGCGAGTTCCGCTATGGCCTGCTCAACGATGTGCGCACGCTGGATAAAGAGAAATACCCGTTGATGATCGAGCGGTTCATGGCGCTGGCCTACGATAAGGGCGCTGAACTGCCACGCCCCTATCCCAAACCGAGCCTTTCGATTCAAACTGCCAGTCGCGACGCGGCTCTGGCCAAATTCGGGCTCAGCCTGGACCGGCCGATCCTGGCGTTGTGCCCCGGCGCCGAGTTCGGCGAATCCAAGCGCTGGCCGTCCGAGCATTACGCGCAGGTGGCCGAGGCGAAGATTCGTGAGGGCTGGCAGGTCTGGCTGTTTGGTTCGAAGAACGATCATGCGGTCGGTGAAAGCATTCGCGACCGTTTGATCCCCGGTCTGCGCGAGGAGTCGACCAATCTCAGCGGCGGCACTTCGCTGGCTGAAGCCATCGACCTGCTGTCCTGTGCCGATGCCGTCGTCTCCAACGATTCCGGGCTGATGCACGTTGCCGCCGCGCTCAATCGCCCGTTGGTTGCTGTGTACGGATCTACATCGCCGGGCTTCACGCCGCCTCTGGCCGATCAGGTCGAAGTCGTGCGACTGGGTATCGAATGCAGCCCATGTTTCGAGCGCACCTGCCGTTTCGGGCATTACAACTGCCTGCGTCTACTGGAGCCCGAGTCGGTGATCCAGGCGCTGGGTCACCTGGGCGGCATGCCGGTAGAGGTTGCCTGACTTGCGGGTACTGCTGATCAAGACGTCGTCGCTGGGTGACGTCATTCATACCTTGCCTGCGCTGACCGACGCCGCTCGCGCAGTGCCCGGCATTCAGTTCGACTGGGTGGTGGAAGAAGGCTTTGCGGAAATCCCGACCTGGCATCCTGCGGTGTCCGGGGTGATTCCGGTCGCAATCCGTCGTTGGCGCAAGAACCTTTGGCAGACCTTCAGGAACGGCCAGTGGCGTCAGTTCAAACAACGGCTGCGCGGCACGCATTACGATCTGGTCATCGACGCTCAGGGGCTGCTGAAAAGTGCCTGGCTGACGCGCTATGTCAAAGCGCCGGTGGTAGGCCTGGACAAAAATTCCGCTCGCGAACCGCTGGCAACGCGTTTTTATGATCGGGCTTACCCGGTGGCCCGTGAGCAGCACGCGGTCGAGCGCCTGCGTCAGCTGTTCGCGCAAGCGCTGGGCTATGAACTGCCCGCAGGTCTTGGCGATTACGGCCTGGATCGCAACCGCCTGTTAAACGCCGAAAGCAGCGCGCCGTTCGTGCTGTTTCTGCACGGCACCACCTGGGCGACCAAACATTGGCCCGAGTTGTACTGGCGCCAGCTGGCCGAGCGCATGATCGGGCAAGGGCTGGAAGTGCATCTGCCGTGGGGCAACCCGGCGGAGAAAGCCCGGGCCGAGCGCATTGCCGAGGGCCTTGATAACGCCGTCGTGCTCCCCAAACTCAATCTGGCTGGCGTCGCCAAAGTGCTTGCCAGCGCACGAGGCTGCGTGGCCGTAGACACGGGGCTTGGTCATCTGGCGGCAGCGCTGGACGTGCCGACCTTGTCGCTGTTCGGCCCGACCAATCCTGGTCTCACCGGCGCCTACGGCAAATCGCAGGTCCATCTGGCGGGCGATTACCCGGCCTGTGCGCCGTGCCTGCAAAAGAAATGCACCTATCGACCGACGCCTGAAGATCAGCGTCAGTTCGATACCGAGCGCGAGTGGCCGATGTGCTTCACTCGCCTGAATCCCGAGCGAGTAGCGAGCCAGTTGGGTTCGCTGTTGCTGGCAAAGGAACATCCGTGATGCAACTGGCCTTTGTGCTTTATAAATACTTTCCCTTCGGTGGCCTGCAGCGCGATTTCATGCGCATCGCCCTGGAGTGCCAGCAGCGCGGGCATACCATCCGCGTCTATACCCTGATCTGGGAAGGCGATGTGCCTCCTGGCTTCGAAGTGCGGGTGGCGCCGGTCAAAGCGATTTTCAATCATCGGCGCAACGAAAAGCTTACCGACTGGATGAACGCCGACCTGGCCAAACGCCCGGTGGATCGGCTGATCGGCTTCAACAAAATGCCCGGCCTGGACGTGTACTACGCCGCCGATGGCTGCTTTGAAGACAAGGCGCAGACGCTGCGCCACGGTCTGTACAAGCACTGGGGCCGCTATCGCCACTTCGCTGCGTACGAGCGCGCGGTGTTCGCCAGGGAGGCGAAAACCGAGGTGCTGATGATTTCCGAAGTGCAGCAGCCGCTGTTCATCAAGCATTACGACACGCCGCTGGAGCGCTTCCATCTGCTGCCGCCGGGCATTTCCCAAGACCGCCGCGCACCGGATAACGCCGCTGACATTCGCGCCCAATTCCGTCGTGAGTTCAGGCTGGGCGATGACGATCTGCTGCTGGTGCAGATCGGTTCGGGCTTCAAGACCAAGGGCGTCGATCGCAGCCTCAAGGCGCTGGCGGCGTTGCCGGCGGCGTTGAGAAAGCGCACGCGGCTGTTTGTCATCGGCCAGGACGACCCAAAAGTGTTTCAGCTGCAAAGCACGGCGCTGGGCTTGACCGACAACGTGACCTTTATGAAAGGCCGCAGCGACATTCCGCGCTTTCTGCTGGGCGCCGATCTGTTGATTCACCCGGCCTACAACGAAAACACTGGCACCGTGCTGCTCGAGGCGTTGGTCGCGGGGCTGCCGGTGCTGGTCAGCGCGGTATGTGGCTACGCGCACTACATTGCCGAGGCCGACAGTGGTCTGGTGCTCGATGAGCCGTTCGAACAGAACCAGCTCAATCAGTTTCTGGCCCGCATGCTCAAGGACGACGCCGCACGCGGTGTCTGGCGTCGTAACGGGCTGGCGTTCGCCGACACGGCTGATCTTTACAGCATGCCGCAGCACGCTGCGGATGTGATTCTGGCGGAGCACCACGGATGAAATTGATCCTTGCCGAACCCTTCAAAAGCCTCTGGGCCGGGCGCGATGCGTTCGACGCTGTCGAGGCGCTGCAAGGCGAGGTTTATCGCGAACTGGAGAACCGCCGCACCCTGCGCACCGAAGTCGATGGGCGTGGCTACTTCGTCAAGATTCATCGCGGCATCGGCTGGGGTGAGGTGGCAAAAAACCTGTTGAGCGCAAAGCTGCCGGTGCTCGGCGCCGGGCAGGAGTGGCAGGCGATCAATCGCCTGCACGAGGCCGGTATCCCGACCATGACTGCCGTGGCCTATGGCGAACGCGGCAACAATCCGGCGTCCCAGCACTCGTTCATCGTTACCGAAGAACTGGCGCCGACCCTAAGCCTGGAGGACGTCAGCCTCAACTGGCGCAACGAGCCTCCCGAGCCGCGCATGAAGCGGGCGTATATCGCCGAAGTCGCGCGGCTGGTTGGCATGATGCACCGCGCCGGGGTCAACCACCGCGACTGCTATATCTGTCATTTCCTGCTGCACACTGACAAGCCGGTCACGCCCGAGGATTTCAAACTCTCGGTCATCGACCTGCACCGTGCCCAGACCCGCTCGGCGATCACCATGCGCTGGCGCAACAAGGACCTGGCCGCGCTGTATTTCTCGGCGATGGACATCGGCCTGACCCGGCGCGACAAGCTGCGCTTTCTCAAAGGTTACTTCCAGCAGCCGCTGCGCCAGATTCTCGCGCAGGAATCGGCATTGCTGAGCTGGCTCGAAGCCAAAGCCGACAAGCTTTATCAGCGCAAACTGCGTTACGGAGATGCGCTCTGATGGCGGGTTGGAATCTGGAACCGGAATACGCAGCGCTGGCAGACGATTTTGGCTCGCTGGACGCGGTCTTTGCCTTGCAGGGCGAGCGCCTGACCCGCGATCCGCTGTCGGAAGTCATTCGCGTCGAGCGCCGGGGCGTGAACTACTACGTCAAGCGCTACGTGGCGGCAGGCAAGGGTCTGCGTCGCTATCTGGGACGCCCGCGGGTCAAGTCGGAGTGGCAGAATCTCAAGCGCTTTGCCAAGTGGGGCATCCCTACCGCCGAGGTCGTTGCCTGGGGCCTGGAGCGTAATGGCGCGGCTTATGATCGCGGCGCGTTGATCACCCGCGAGCTGCCACGTACCGAGGATTTGTCGGAGCTGGCGCGCACCCATGACGCGCGCCTGAGCGACCGCGCCTGGGTCAATGGCATCAGTCGGCAAGTCGCGCAGTACACCCGGACCATGCATGATCATCACTTCACCCATAACGATCTGAAGTGGCGCAATCTGCTGGTCGATGACCGTTCGACCGTGTTCCTGATCGACTGCCCCAACGGGGCGTTTTGGGTCAGTTTCATGTTGCGATATCGCATTACCAAGGATCTGGCGTGTCTGGACAAGGTGGCCAAATATCACCTGTCCGCGACCCAGCGCCTGCGTTTCTATCTGCAGTATCGAGGGCGCCAACGACTGAATGATTCAGACAAAAAGCGCATTCGTCACATCGTCAGCTTTTTTGAGGGACGCGAATGAGTGTGTTCATTGCCCAGGCCGACCGTGACCTGCTGGAACGTCATGGCCTGGCGGATTTCGACTCGCTGTGGAACGTGGAACTCGACGCGGTGGACGAGCCCAACACCGGGCGCGGCGGCTGGAGCAGTGTGTTTCGTCTGGAGCTTGAAGGGTCGGGCTATTACCTCAAACGGCAGAGCAACTACCTGACCCACACGTTGCACCACCCGTTCGGCGAGCCGTCGTTCTCCCGTGAGTTTCGCAACATCAGCCTGTATCAGAAGCTGGGCATTCCTGCGCTGCACGCAGTGTTCTATGGCCAGAAGAAGGTCGATGGCGAGCGCCGGGCGATCCTGATGACGCGCGCGCTGGATGGCTGGACCGATCTGGATACGCTGCTGCTGCAATGGGGCGAGCTAGCCGCCACGCAACGGCTGGCTATCCTGCAGGCCTGCGGCCAGCTGGCGCGCACACTGCATAAAGCCGGGCAGGTGCATGGCTGTTTCTATCCCAAGCACATTTTCCTCAAGGCGCGGGATGGCAATTACACAGCGCAGCTGATCGACCTGGAAAAGACCCGTAAGTCGATTTTCGGCCAACGTGATCGGGTCAAGGACATCGAGCCGCTGCTACGGCGCGCGTCGGTGTGGAACGAGGCGGAAATCCGCGAATTGCTCGCCGCGTATTTGCAGGCCCCACCAGGCAGTGGCCCGGTCAATGCATGGTGGCAGCGGTTGGCCAAACGCGGCCGTCATAAGCGCAGTGGGCGGTAAGACCGCGTGCGGCACCTGCCTGTGCGTCTGGCCGTAGGCGCCGGGGGCGGCACTCAGTTACTCGCCAGCTGCTGCGATGCATTAACAAAACCAGGCACCTTCGTGGTGTCAGATACAACGCGTGGTCCGGGCTTACCACCGCTTCGCGGCAAATTGTCGGCGAGCCGGACCCCCACGTCCTTCGGGCATCAGCAGGATGGTGGTATGCCTCATTTTTTGATTCTGGCCGGATGCCGATACCCTTCGCACAGAAGCGGGCGATTCGCGTTTTATTTGATTGATTGAAGAGGGCGCCGATGCGTTTGTCTGAACTGAAAAACGCCGGTCGCACCCCAACGCTGCCCATGAGCATTGCGTTGGCGGATGCTGCCGGTCCTGCCGAGTTGCAGTTGCTCAGCCTGCTGCGCGTGCTGCCCGGTCAACGCTATGTTGGCGCCGGGGTCTGGCGCGGGCGGCCGGTGCTGGCCAAGTTGCTGGTCGGGCATAGGGCGCCGCGACACTTTCAACGCGAGCTCAGCGGTGTGCAACTGCTCGCTGAACAGGGCCTGAGCACCCCGCTGCTGTTGGCCGATGGGCTTGTGGAAGGCGAGGGTGGCTGGCTGCTGTTCGAATTTCTCGATCAGGCCCGCAGTCTTGGGGAAGCCTGGAGGGCAGTTGAACATTTGCCACCGTTGGCCGATGAACAAATCAGCGTGCTGGGCGACGCGCTGGCTGCCGTCGGGCAAATGCATGCCAAGGGGCTGTGGCAGGAAGACCTGCATCTGGACAACCTGCTGCGGCAGAACGGCACTCTGTACCTGATCGATGGCGCCGGCATTCGCGCCGAACAAGCGGGCAAGCCCCTGTCTCGCCAGAAGGTGCTGGAAAACCTCGGTGTGTTCTTCGCGCAGCTGCCCAGATCGCTGGAGCCGTTCACCGAGGAACTATTGGTCTACTACCTGCTGAGCAATGGCGAACATGCGTTACCGGTCGAGGCGCTGCAAAAGCAGATCGATAAGGTCAGCCAGTGGCGTCTGCGCGATTACCTGATCAAGGTCGGACGTGACTGCAGTCTGTTCAGTGTTTCGGATGGGCCATTTGGCCTGCGCGCGATTCGTCGCGAAGAAGAAGTCGCAATGCTCCCGGTGCTCGACAAAGCCGACGCATTGATTGATCACGGCCACCTGTACAAGACCGGCGGCGCTGCAAGCGTGGCGAAAACCGAGGTCGAAAGCCGACCTCTGGTGATCAAACGCTACAACATCAAGCATCTGGCCCATTGGCTCAAACGTTTCTGGCGTCCGAGTCGAGCCTGGCATTCATGGCGTGAAGGCAATCGCCTGATGTTCCTCGGCATCGCTACGCCCAAGCCGCTGGCGTTGCTGGAGCGACGTGTGTTTTGGCTACGACGCCAGGCCTACCTCGTCACCGAGTACCTGCCGGGGCCGGATATCATCGAGCGCTTCGCGCCGTACGTTGCTGCAGCCGATGCACCGCAAAGCGAATTGCAGGCGCTGGACAGGCTGTTTGCGCAGTTGATTCGTGAGCGTATCAGCCATGGTGATCTGAAAGGGCATAACGTGTTCTGGCATCAGGACCGCTGGGCGCTGATCGATCTGGACGCCATGTGTCAGCACAGCTCGGCCAGTACCTTCGCTGCTGCCTTCTCCAGGGACCGCGCCCGTTTCATGCGCAACTGGCCCACCGACAGCGCGCTGCACCAGTTGCTGGACCAGCGCCTGCCAAAGGCCTGATAGATCACGTCATTCGAGGCGGCAGCACTGCGCGCGCTTGCCACCTCGATGACTCATGATTTCACCCTACTCGCTCCAGGCCGTGGCGCTGCAGGGCGAGCATCAGCGCCTCGACGCTCTCATAGGGTTTTAAGTGCAACGCCTCCCAGGTCGGGCGCTCCACGAACGCCTTGCCCTCGGCGTTGAACTGCACCGGTGTGAGATGAATCGCGTTGTCTCTGGACCGATGGGCGATCATATGTGCTGTTTCCGACTCGGACTCCAGCACGAACGTACCGACCCTCGGCAGCCGCTGATCCAGCGTTGGCTTTTCTAAAGGTGCTGGCCAGACCGGGGTTCCAGGGATCTCTACATCGATCCGGAAGTCGCCTTTCACAAAGCCTTCGCTCTTCTTCATGGGGCTGCGCGAGAACACACCATTGTCCACCCTGATGCCCTTGGAGTTCCCAGGCGCTACGTCAACGAGGTGAATGCCAATGGCACCTTCGAGTTCCGCAAGGCCTGGGACGGTCTTGTAGATGTTGGAGTGAGTATTGCCGACCAACGCAACCCACCTGTGCTTACCCATGACAGACTGATGCTGACGGATCGTGCGCGAGGCGAAATAATTCATCATCTGCTGGCGGGTCGTGGGCGTCTCCAGGCGTATACCCCGCAGGTGGTAACTGGCGGCGCAATCCAGGGCGCGAATTTCCAGGCCATGTTGCTGTGCCTTGATTAGCAATTTTTCAAAGTTGTACATATGGTCCGGGTCAGTCAAATGCCCGCTGTCCAGCTTTTTAATGTCATCCAAAAGCCTTTTGCTCATAAGTCCGGTGTCGAAAAAACGATCCAGGTCGGCCTGATGCAGGTCGGTCAGCAGGTGCTCCATGTAAAGCGTTTTTACGTTCTGCTGTGTCAGCAGCGGCAGGTTGTCCATGATGAATTTCTTGCTGGCGACAGAGGCGTGGAATTCGCCTATGACCATGCCGTCGGTTTGCTGATACAGGCTTTTAATGAATTCATCCACATTGCCTGGGGTGTCGATAGCAGGCATCGTCGGTCGCGGCGCAAGCTCGCCAAAAATGACGGGACGCGATTCGATTCGCAGCTTCTCTCTTAACTCGAAAAATGTCGATTGCGCCGGTATCAGGTCGGTATCGTTGATGAAATAGTTGCCGTCGAGTCCTCTTGGCCTCTGAATCAGCTCATACAAAGCGTCTCTCGACGACGATGGCATACCGTATGTCGTGTCGAGCAGCGATTGCTGGAGTGCGGTCGGTGGACTGTCGGCAACCCAATGCTCCGGTGCGACGCGCTGCCAGCCTGTACTTTCATCCCAGCGAAAGCCTGTTACGCCCGGATGTGTGCGCCCGCTGGCGGCGGCGCTTGCTCCGGCCAGGGTATCGTCCAGGCTAGTCGGTAGGGCTGCAGGAATTGCCGTGTCGGCCACGATTGGATTTGCGAATTCTATTTTGAAGTCGCATGGCGTGGCCTGTCCGTCTTCGACCAGGCGAACCGAAGTGGCGCGGATCTGCATAGGACGCCCGGCAGGTACGTCTTCGATATGCACACTGATCGCGCCTTGAAGCTCGGCGATGCCTGGAACCTGGTCATGGGTGGTGGCCAGCTTTTCGTCGAGCAGGGCGATCCAGCGCTTGGAGCGGTCTCGCACAACCTCGGCGCTGATCACCTTGTGAGCGAAGAAGTTGCTCATCTTTTGCGCGGCTGCGACATCGGTTGTTGGGGTGGCCACCTCAAAACCTTCGACCGGGTAACTGACCGAGGAGCTCAGTGGGCGAACCTCGATGCCGTGGCGGTGCGCTTGCTTGATGAGGTGGTAGTAATCGTATTCGTCGCTCAGGTTGTTCAATGCGCCCTGATTGATCAGCTCCAGATGATCCCTGATCTCATGGGAGCCGGAGCGAACGTTTTTTCCTTTGGCGCGATATTTCGCCAGTTTCTTGAAGTGCTTGTCGGTGAACAGGTGCGGCAGGTAAATCGTCTCGACGCGCTGAGCGACCAGGGTCTGCATGTGGGCGATGAGAAAGTGTTTACTGGCCACCGACTGGGGGGCCTCGCTCAAGACCAACCCGTTGCTGCTGTTGAAAACGTTTTCCAGAAAGCCGCCGACGTTCGCCGATGGATCGACTGCTGGGAGTGTTGGCTTGGGCGGCAGCGCCGGGGTGCGGGCAAAAAAGGCCTGGGCGTCGGCGTAAAGCGTTTCCTTGAGGCTGAAGTAGCGCTCGCGCATTTGGGCGTAATAGATCTCGAAGTACCCTTCCAGGTTCATGCCCATGTCGTCGGCCGGCTCCATTTTGAGGATGCCCTCCATATGCCTCTGGTAATGCTGCGGCAGCTCGTAGTCACTCAGGTCTGTTGCATTGCTACCCGCTTGTTCTTGCAAGGGCCTAAAGCCGAACGGTTCATCATTGCCACCGCCTTGCAGGCGCGAACGCTCTGCCAGTGTCCACTGCCCCTGATCGTCCAGCCTGATGGGCTGGCGGCCGAAAAACGCGAAGGGGTTGTTCGGGTCCACGATGTGCCAGCAGCGAATGGCTGCGTCGTACTGCACCTGATAAACCCTACCGTCCATCTGGATGTAATGCTTGCCCTGGCCCAGGCTGACGCCATTGGCATGCCCCTCGGTTATCCGTGGCAGGTCCTGCAGGGAAATGTTCACGGCACGATTGGAGAGCGCATCGGACGCGGATGACGGGGCCGGCGTGGAGGGCTGTTCCAACGGCTGCCAGACACCGTTGCTGTCTCGGGTTGCGTAGTGTCGGGTGGCGGCAACCTCGTCCGTGTCGAGACCCAGGCTGCGATAAATCGGCGCCTGGTCACTGGCATTGGGTTTGCCTATCAACAACGCTTCGTCCTGCAGGCTGGCCGGGTAGAGGTGTTCCCGTTTGGCCGGGTTCGACAGGTTCTTTAGCGCAACGGGCCGGGGGGCTGTTCCCGAATCCCTGGATAACTTGCGCAGCATTGCACCGAAACCTTTAAGGCCCTGATGGAGATCACCCGCAGCGCCCACCATGTTTAGGGCCGAGGCGAGAATAAGCGCATGGGCGTCCTCAGGAGACTCCCCGGTCAGCGCCTGGAAGGCCTTGACGCTGTCGCGCAACGACAGCATCACGCCGACAGCGAAGCTGGCGGGAGGAAAGGGCAGGGTCAGTACAGTGGCGATGATGTCTACGCTGTTCCAGACCACCTTGCTCAACATGTCATGACGACCGGTGGTGGTTTGCTCCACGTCACGCAACTTGCGTTCAATCGGCCGGTTGAAGCAGACCTGGGCAAAATCGGCAATGTGCTCTTTTGGCAAGCAGGGGCGCTTGTTGGCATTGCCTTTTTTCATATCGTTCAGAAAGAACGCCAAAGCGCGACGTGCCTTGAGCCGGCAGCGGTCTTTGTAATAGTCGATCATTCCAGGCTGCCCGAGCGATTCCACGAACGAACTGAACACCCGGAACTCGATCCCGTCGGGTGCGCCCGGCGTGTAGAGCAACGGCGCCAGTCGGTTTTCGTTCGACAGCAGGGCGAAACATCCCTGGACGGTCTCGATTTGGGTCAGGTGGGTGTCCGGAATCACCAACTGGTCGAACAGGCTCAGGTGTGAGGCGATGAATGGTTTGTCGATGTGAATTTGCAGGGGGTACACCGGATACCGTTCGCGCATCTGGGCGTCCCTTCGGCCCAGGTTATCGATTGCTGTGGCGAGCCATTGATATTGATCGGGCCCGATGTGCCCCTTGAGCAGGCTGCGCAGGGCTGCCGCCTGCATTTGCAATTGCGTGATCAGGGTGCTGGTTTGACGTCGGTACGCGTAACCCGTGGACTCGGGGCTAAGCAGCGTGCGTCGGATCAGCGCGGCGTAGTCATCGGCGAGCCATTTGCCATGGACCGAGCGCGCAACGGCTGCCGGAGTCAGTGTGCTCAGATCAAGACCCTGGGGCCCTCTGAATACCGCCGTGGTATCGGCGGTCGGGGTGATCAGGCTAATGCTGTCGTCATAGCCGTTACGCATCATTTGGGTGTAAGTCAGCGTTTCCCGCTCGGAGATGATGAGGATCTGGTCGGGGTCTACCGTGCCCGCCGGCACCTTAAGCAACTGGCTTATTTTTTCACTGGCGCGCTGGTGCACATAGTCTTCGAAGTCCTGGACCCTGGTATGAGCCTGGGCTTGGTAGTTGCGTGCGGCGCCGGCGAGGGCGTCTTCCAGCGCGATCAACTTCTGACGCTGTGACGCACTGGCCTGCTGATACCAATCGGGCATATGGGCCTGATGTTCCGAAAGCATTACATCAATCTTTTCCCTGACGAAATTGCGCAGGCCCGCATCGTAGCTGTCCAGCGTGATCAACTGGATGAAGCCGGGCGCCGGGTACGGTTTCTGTCTGAGCGCTTCCAGGGTTTCACTAAGTCCCTGGCGGCTGTCGGCAGGCGATTGCTGAAGCAGGTAATCCGTCATCGCCGGAATGGCGAGCCAGCCCACCAGTTCATGAAGCAATTGGGTCTGGTTGTGAAAACGTTGGAACAGCCGAGCGCGTGGCGCCTCGGAGGCGAACATGAGCAAGCGATCCAGCCTGCCTTGAGTGTCCTCCTTCCTGAACACCAGGATGCGGCCAAGAATGCCGCGATTGTCGATCCGGATGTGCTGAACCCGTAGCACCGTGCCCTCTTCAACAGGCAGCGATTGGGTGATGGCATGGATGATGGCGAAGTCTTCGCACGAAATATGTCCCTGCATCTTTGCCGCATACGCCGCCTCGACGACCTGCAGGTCGACCAGCTTACGCATGAGCTGCTGATTGCCTGGCAGTGCATATGCCCTGCGTTGGTAATCGGCGAAGCTGGCTCGCAGGTTCAGCTCATCGACCGCACGCGCCAGGTACGCCGGGGTCAGCCGGGTAGTGGCGGTTTGGGCTGACCTTTGCTCGAGGCCGATGGTGGTGCGGGTCAGAAATTGCGAACCGGTCTGTCGGTCATCCGGGTGCACCCCCAATAGCGCCAGTTGGGTCAGGGTGCGCGTGGTGGTATAGCTTTCACCCGTCAAAGGCAGCGTTCGCTGAGTCGTTACGGTGATGTCGTCGGGCTCCAGTTCGTAACCCAGGTCGTTGGTCAAATGAGCGCGCAGGCTCACTTGCGCGTATTGCTCGGCAGAGGCGGCACCTTTGAGTGCGCTGGCCAGGGCCTGGCGTGCATGGTCATAGCGATTGACATGCTGAATGTAGGTGTCGAGGTCCGCTGGCGCCGCAATCTTCACCCAGTCGGGTAAGTCTGTGCGCATTTTACGCTCGGCCAGAGCCTGCTCGCGGCGTGCCAGCATGGCCGACGGCCCGAATAGCCCGGACATGCTTAGCGCTGCGACGATCCGTATAGCGCGCTGTTGCGGTTCAGGGCTCATTCCGGCGCCGCAGAGGTAACGCAGGTCCTCGCCCTGCTTGTGCATCTGCCGCTGCAATGCGTGGTGATAGGGATCAGTGGTGATCGGCTGAAGGTGGATGTCGGCGGGGCCAAACCGCTCAATGAACAAGTCCGGGTCGTTTGTCACTGCAACGGCTGCATCCTGATGCCGCTGGTCGGCGTTCATGAGCAATGCCCATCGCAGCACGTGGTCGTTGAGCCACCCTGCCATCGTTTGCGACATGGCCTGATGGCTTGCAAATTCCGTCAGCCCACTGCCGGGCAGTGCCAGCAATGTGCGACCGGCTGCAGCGGTCATGACCAGAGCACCTTTGATTTCCACCCGCGTTTGTTCATTGAACTGTACATGCAGCGAATAAACGCTTACCTGGCCTTGTGAACTGCCCGTTTCGAACGAATCGGAACGCGCAACGCACGCTACGGCATTCGGCCCCAGTTCGTTCTCATGGGATTTGAGCTGCGCTTCGTCGTAGAGGGCTTTTTCCAAGCATGTGGCGAACAGCGAATGTCGGCTTTGCTCCGTGTCACCGCGAGCTTGCCAGAAGGCATCGATCCGTTGCAGCAGGCTGTTCAGCTCCTGCTCCACCTGGCTGCTGTTGCCTGTGTCCAGGGCGGTGAGCAGGGAGCCTGGCGTTTGCGGTAGATGGGACAGTTCCTTGGACAGTGTCCTGATGATGCGGGTCAGTCGTTTCAACGCCGCTGTGGCGTCGCGTTGCGTGGCGGCGGGTGTTAAGAGAACGGGGGAAAGCGTCTGCATGATGTCTGTTTTCCTGAAGGCTCTTGTGAGTGAGGGCATCTGTTGCGCAGGGATTTGCGCGTGATAAGCACTCAATCAATCACGGCGTGATCAGGTGAAAGCGGTAGATATGTATCTTGGGGCGCAGACGTCATAAAGGGCAGTTGCAGGTCTTTTTCCACCGGATCAGGCAGGGCGTGCAGTGCAAGGGGCAGGCGGATGCGTTCTTTCGTCGAGCGCCATATCTCGGTTCATTACGCTATAATCCCGCGCTTTAGCTGCCCGCCGCTCCCGCGCAGGGCACACCTTATTTTTCAGGCGCACGACGCCTGTCTGCAGACTTAAGAGGCTAGACCCTAGTGGCATTGACGATCCTTGGCCTGTCCGGCGCCCTTAGCCATGATCCTTCCGCGGCCCTGTACATCGACGGCAAGCTGGTTGCGGCTGCCGAAGAAGAGCGCTTTGTGCGCGACAAGCACGCAAAGCACCGCATGCCTTACGAGTCGGCGAAGTTCTGCCTTGAGCAGGCCGGCATCAAGCCATCGGACGTCGATGTGGTCGCCATTCCGTTTGCCCCGATCAGCTTGTTTGGCGAAGCGCGCTGGCACTACGCCAAGCGTTACTGGTATGCCCCGGATCGCGCGCTCGACGCTATCCTGATGGGCAATCGTCGGTACAAGCGCTACCGCAACAAGATCGTCTGGTGCCTGGAACAACTGGGCTTCGATCCAAAAAAGATCAAGATCGAGCCGGTCGAGCACCACCTGGCCCACGCCTCCAGCGCCTATCACTGCTCCGGCTTCAAAGAGAAAACCGCGATCCTGGGCATCGACGGCAAGGGTGAGTACGCCACCACGTTCTTTGGCTATGGCGAGAACGGCAAGATCCACAAGATCAAGGAATTCTTCGATCCAGACTCCCTCGGCGGCCTGTACGGCGCGATCACTGAGTTCCTGGGTTTCGAAATGCTCGACGGCGAGTTCAAGGTCATGGGCATGGCGCCGTACGGCGATGCCAGCAAGTACGACTTCTCGCGTCTGGCCAGCTTCGAAAACGGCGAACTGGTGATTAACACCGACTACGCCAACGTCATCGGCCTGCGTCGCTATAAAGAAAAGGGCAAGGGCTTTTACTTCTCGCCCAAGCTGATCGAGTGGCTGGGTCCCAAGCGCGAAGGCGATATCGCCGATGAGCCGTACATCCACTATGCGGCCAGCATGCAGGCGTTGTTCGAAAAGCTGGCGCTGCAGATGATGGACCACTACCTGGGCGACATCCTCAAGGAAACTGGCAAGATCGCCTTCGCCGGCGGCTGTGCGCTGAACGTCAAGCTGAACCAGAAGATCATCGCGCGCCCGGAAGTCAAGGAGTTGTTCGTGCAACCAGCTTCCGGCGACGCCGGTACGGCGGTCGGTGCGGCGGCCTACGTTTCCCACGCACGCGGCGTGCCGGTCGAGAAGATGGAGCATGTCTACCTCGGCCCGTCATACAGCAACGAAGACGTGATCGCGGCCTGCGCCCGTCATCCGAGCGCGCCGGCGTGGCGCAAGCTTGAGAACATGCCCGAGCAGATCGCCAAAATCATGGTCGATGGCAACCCTGTGGCCTGGTTCCAGGGCCGTATGGAATTTGGCCCGCGTGCGCTGGGTGGTCGTTCGATCATCGGCTGCCCGAGCGTGGCCGGGGTTGCCGATCGCATCAACCACCAGATCAAGTTCCGTGAGCGCTGGAGGCCTTTCTGCCCGTCGATGCTCGACACCGTTGCTGCGCAGATGATCAAGATCGATCACCCGGCGCCGTTCATGACCTTCACGTTTGAAGTCGCCGAAGAGTGGAAGACCCGCGTGCCGGAAGTGGTCCACGAAGACGGCACGTCCCGTGCTCAGGTGCTCAAGCGAGAATACAACCCGCGTTACTACGACATGATGAAGGCGCTGGAGAACCTGACCGGCAACGGTGTGTCGCTGAACACTTCGCTGAACCGTCGTGGCGAACCGATGATCTGCTCGCCGACCGATGCGCTGAACATGTTCTTTGGCTCGGACCTGCAATACCTGATCATGGAAGACATCCTGGTGGTCAAAGACGGCGCGGACACCTATGACACGCTCGGCTGAGCGCCATGTGTTGCAGTTCTGTCACGGCTATGACGGGCCGTTTCTCGACTGCGCCCGTCAATACGCCAGCCTGTTCGCGGGAAAGGGATACCGGGTCACGACGGTATTCCTGACCGGCGCTGCCGACCTGGACGTCGCCGCGGGCTGCGCGTCCGACGACGTGCTGTTCATGGAGTACAGCTCCAAGGCCATTCGTGGCCTGAAGCTGGGCGCCATCCGCGATCTGCGGAAAATTGCCGCCTCCCGGGATTTCGCGTTCTGTATCGCTCACCGTTTTAAACCGATCTACATCGCGCTGCTGGCCACCGGTTTGCCGGTGATCGGTGTGCATCACGCCTTTGGCGACTATCAGCGCCGCAGCCGCAAGCTGTTCGCGCATCTGTTGCGCATGCGCCTGAGCTTGCTCGGCGTGTCCGATGCGGTGCGCGACGACATGCGCAGATGCCTGCCCAAATGGCCGACCGGGCGCATTCAGACGCTTTATAACCGGATCGACATCGAGCAACTTGCAGCAACCCAAGTGTCCCGTGAAGAGGCCCGCGAAGTGTTGGGTCTGCCGCAAGACGCGTGGATCGTCGGCAATGTCGGTCGGCTGCACCCGGATAAGGATCAGGCCACGCTGTTGCGCGGTTTCGCCCAGGCGTTGCCTACGCTGCCAGTCAATAGTCATTTGGTGATGTTGGGCAAAGGCCGCCTCGAGCAGGACCTCAAGGAGCTGGCGATGGAACTGGGCATCGGGCACCAGGTCATGTTGCCGGGTCAGGTGCCTCACGCCAGTCGGTACTTCAAGGCATTCGATGCCTTTGCCCTGAGTTCCGATCACGAACCCTTCGGCATGGTGCTTCTGGAAGCCATGGTTGCCGGAGTGCCGGTGATCGCGACCGCTGCCGGGGGCGCCCGGGAAGTGGTCGAAGGCATCGGCATTCTTTTCCCGCTGGGCGATGCCGAGCACCTTGCACAGGGACTGACTCATCTGTCCCGCCTGGATACCGAGCAACGCGCGTCATGCGCCGCGATGATGCTGGATCGGTTGCGTGAGCGGTTTTCCGATGAGGCCGTGCGCACTGTCTTCTGGCGTCTGCCGCAGGTCACCGACCTGACTGCGGAGTCCTGATGCTCAATCGTTTTAAAGCCTGGCGGGAACGTGGCTGGACGCTGATCGATGCGCCTGCCTATCAACGCGCCTGGGAGCGGTTCGGCGGCAGCGTCGCGACCCATCCTCTGGTGGTCGAGCGGCTGGCTGCGCTGGCGCAGATCCCGGTGCGCTACCTGGGCTGGGAACAGGACGGCGAACTTCGGGCGGCGATCCCGACCTGGGGCCGCTCGCTGGCGCTGTCCAAGGACGTGCTGAAAAGCCATGGCAAGAAAGGCCTGTTCGATCTCGGCAATGCCGAGCTTATCCTGCCTGCCGCCGCCGATGCCCAAGTGACGCTGCGTCATCGTGGGCGCTACCTGTCGCAACTCAATGAAGGACGCTTCGCCGCGTTGCAGCCCCAGGCCGAATCCCTGGCCATGGCCCGCACCCCGGAAGAGTTGTCGAAGAAATTTCGCTACAACCAGCGCCGCGAGCTGCGCCTGCTCGAGGAGGCGGGCGGCGTTGTCCGTCCGGTGACCGACTTCAGCAGTGCCGAGATTGCGCGCATGTACTGCGATCTGTTCCAGCGCCGCTGGGGATTCGCAGCCACCGGCGCTGCGCACATGGCGCAGGTCGTCGAGATGTTGCGTGAGCTGGTCATCGGTTCGGTGATTTTCCTCAATGACGCGCCGATCGCCATTCAGCTGATTTACCGTGTCGAATCGCCACAGTGGATCAGCATTGAATACGTCAACGGCGGCGTCGATCCCGAAACCCGCGACTTCAGCCCCGGCAGTGTGTTGAGCTTCCTTAATACGCAAAGTGCCTGGGAGGATGCTCGGGCACGTGACAAGGCGCTGCGTTTTTCCTTCGGTCGCGCCGACCGTGAGTACAAGGATCGTTGGTGCAACCCTGTACCGGTATTTCAGATTTGAGCCGAAAACAGGCATTGCTCAAACGCCACCGTCGCAACAAGCGCGTGGCGCTGCTGGTGGCATTGGTCATTCTGGTGCTGCTTGGCGTGTTGGTGGCGTGGTGGTTGCCGCTGGTACTCGCAGTACTGGGCTGGGTGGGTCATGAGGCTTGGTTCTCTGACCATCTGTTCTACTCACCCGGCGACGACTACCTTTATCAGCTCCCGGAAGCCAATCAAGTACCCGGGGTGACCCTGCAAGGTAATCTGCTGGTGGTCGATCAAATCCCTGTTATGCACGGTTCGGAAACGGTTGTGCTGGCGTTGTCGATCAAAAGTTCATGGCTGGGGCGGTTCTTCGATCCTGCCGTCGAGCTGAGCAGTGGCCAGCTGCGCGACAGTCAGGTCTTCGAGCGCGGCGCGAAGGGCTTGCGTTACCTCAATCTCACCGGCTTCGCTGCTGCGCTAAGCGCGGGCACGCTGCGTATCCGCGGGCGTCATTGCAACATTCATGGGCAACCGCAGTTGTGGTCGTTCGCCCATGCTGACGTTCGACGCCAAAGGGTCATGGTCATTGCCCCCCATGCCGATGACGCTGAACTGGCCGCGTTCGGTCTGTACAGCCAGGCCGATGAAAGCTGGATCGTCACCCTGACCGCAGGCGAAATCGAAGCCGAGCACTATCAGCAGATGGGTATGCAGCGTGCCGAGGCAGCGCGCATCAAGGGCCGTTTGCGTGCCTGGGACAGCATCACGGTGCCGCGCTGGGCCGGCGTGCCGGAATCGCGTTGCGTGCAATTAGGCTATTTCTGCCTTCAACTCCCCGCTATGCAGGCCGCCCCCGATCAGCCCATCGCGTCTCGCG
Organism: Pseudomonas sp. UBA5706; assembly: GCF_002419965.1. Classification (GTDB taxonomy): domain Bacteria; phylum Pseudomonadota; class Gammaproteobacteria; order Pseudomonadales; family Pseudomonadaceae; genus Aquipseudomonas. Next base: position 107,391 of record NZ_DIHC01000034.1, on the reverse strand, counting down.
AAGCGGAGTTGAGCGATACCCGGATCTTTCGGCAATTCAACAGCTTTTCCTTACCCGGCGATGCCGATGGCGCACCGACCTGGAATAACCTGATTGCCGATTTGCGCGCGTTGTTGCTACAGGCCAGGCCGCAGGTGCTGGTCATGCCGCACGCGACCATCGATCCGCATCCCGACCACATCTGCTCCCAGGCAGCTGTGCTCCAAGCCTTGCAGGGGTTGGAGTGGCAACCAAGCGTGATTCTCGGTTATGCCAACCATCTTCATGACAATGACCGTTGGCCGATGGGCGATGCCTATAGCGGGGTCGCGCTGCCACCGGTGTTCGACGCCTCGCAGCCCCTGGTCCCCTACAGTATCGAGCTCGATATCGATCAGCAGCGAGAAAAGGCCATGGCCTTGGGTATGATGCATGACCTGCAGCCGCCTGCACCGCTCAAACGCCGGATTCGGCGCTGGCTGCAGAAGTTGCTCACCGCTCGCCGCTGGCCAGCGGAAGGTGAGAACGAATTTTTCAGAAAGGCCGTGCGCCGCCACGAACTGTTCTGGCGCCGGGAGCTCTGATTGCCCTTGATGGTGTAAGCGATGCATCAAGAGGCCGGGCCGAGATCTGGTTTTATAAAGGAAGCCCATGAAGGTTCTATTTCTGGTCCAGAAAGAGCAACGCGCCATTCTGGATCGCCTGTACGAAGGCGTCGCGGCCCACTGCGAATGCGATCTGCGCTGGCTCGACTCTGGCGAGCAGCGCAATCTACGGCGCTACTTTCGCCAGCAGGTGGACGTGACGCGATATGACCGTATCGTGTTCTTCCTGCGTTTCAAGCAGGAGATTCGGCAGGCGAGCTTCATTCGTACGGTACCCAATCTGGTCATTCTTGAGCACGATGCCTACCAGAACTACATCCCGTGCAAATACACCGGCAAGTTCAGCGCGCACTATCGCAAGCTGCCGTGGGTGCGCGTGCTCAGCTCCGGATTCGTGGTCAGCGAGCGACTGCGCCAGGAAGGTTTCGACGCGATTTTCGTGCCCAAGGGCTATGACCAGGCGTTGCTGTGCGATCAGGGGCGTGAGCGGGACATCGAACTGGCGTTCGTCGGCAGCACCAACAGCGTAGCCTACAGCGGCCGCAAGGCATTGCTTGATGAGCTTGGACAGGTCGAAAAGCTGGTGGTGACCCGCACCAAATCCGGCGACGAGTATTGCGACACCCTGAACCGCATCCGGTTTTTCGTCAGCGCGGACGTCGGCATGGGTGAGTTCATGATCAAGAATTTCGAAGCGATGGCCTGCGGATGCGTGCTCCTTGCCTATGATCAGGGAGAGGCTGAAAACCATGCACTAGGCTTGCAGGACATGCACAACGTGGTTTTTTACAGCGATATCCCGCAATTGCAGAGAAAACTCGAAGTGTTGCGAGGCGATCCTAATCTGGCTGAGCGTATTGCGGTCAATGGGCGCGATCTGGCAGTGTCTCAGTTTGGGTTCGGGGCGATCGGCGCGCGAATCGTGCGTGAACTCGAACCGCCGTTGCGCAAACAGGCGCCAGTAAGCGGGTTCGAGAAGCTGCGAGCAGCGTTAGGGATTTAATTTGAACGGTTTATGCGCTGACTATAACGATACCAATTTGAAATCAGATAATCTCCGCATGCCTTCTTTCTCACCAGCAGCGTGTCATGGAATACACCGTCAACCTCCGGGAGTATGGCCTGTGAATGTGCAGCCAGAGGCCAAGGGTCGAGTGCGGATATGAAATGGCCCTTAGTCTCGATTCTAGTGCCATGTTTCAACCATGAGCTTTATATCGAAGAGTCGCTGCTGAGCGTCCTTGAGCAAGACTATGACAACTTCGAGCTGATCGTCGTCAATGACGGTTCGACCGATGCCAGCGCAGAAAAAATCGAAGCCCTGCGTCGGACCCATGATTTTCAGTTCTACCAGCAGGAAAACCAAGGCGTCAGTGCCGCGCTCAACCATGCCCTGAGCCATGCCCGTGGCGATCTGGTGGTGACGCATGATTCCGACGACGTGATGCTGGCCGGGCGCATTCGTCGTCAGGTCAGCTACATGCAGGAACACCCGGAAGTGGGCCTGCTGGGCGCAAAGGTCATCTATATCGACTCCCAGGGCAAACCGCTCAAGCACAAGCTCGCCATTCAGGCGCCGGTTCAGAACTGGAGCTTCGACGAGTTGCTCGCCGATGCCTATGCCGTTGGCGGGCCGGTGGCCATGTACCGCCGCGAGGCAATTGACCGGGTGGGTGGCTACGATCCGTCGATCAAGGTCCAGGATTTCCAGATGACCCTTCGCATCGCCAATGCCGGCTATCAGGTTCACATTCTTCCGGATCGTGTGACGCTGTACCGTCGACATGAAACCAATATTTCCAAGACCGCTTACAAAAGCCAGTTGATCTATGACCTGAAAGTCATCGAGGCCTACAGAGATAACCCGGCCTATGACGCAGGCCGTCTGGCGATTATCAACAAGGCTCTCAAAGAGTCGGTGGTCGCGGACAAGAAGTTTGCCCGAGGGTTGTTTGCCAGCGTTCCGGTCCATCGCTGGAATCGAGTGACGTGGAAGAGGTTCAGGCACTTCGTCTTCAAATATAGAAAGCCCAAGGGTGCCCAGTGAGTCAATCTTTACAGGATCAGCAAGTGTTCAGCCGAGTCGTTTCGCAAGGAAATGCGCAGTTGCGCTCCATCAGTGACCACCTGGGCATCGCCGGCGTGCTGCTGGCATTGGGTCTGTTCTGGAGCGTGGCGGGCGTGCTGCTGACGCCGACGATGAAATTCTACAGCTGGCTGCTGACCGCCTTCGTTTATCTGCCCTGCCTGTACCTGATCGTTCGTTATTTTCATGAGTTTCGCCACACCGTGCTGAACCGGCGCGAGCTATGGCTGTTCCTGCTGCTTTTTAGCTGGTCGATCATCTCGTTGTCGTGGAGCGTGGGCGCCGAACGTTACCTGACCATCGTCAAGCGGGAGCTGTTCTTCCTCACGCTGATCCTTGGCTGGATCGTTTGGGGACGCACGTTCAATCGCCCGCTGCAAAGCATGATGATCCTGTGGGGCGCATTGGCCGGGCTTTACTCGCTGGCGGCGCTGATGACCTACCCCATGCGCGGCATCGACCGGATGTACGGCTTTGGTGGCTTCATGGATAACCCCAACCCGGCGGGCTACACCATCGCCGCGCTGGTCGTGCTTAGCTGCACCTGGTGGCCTCAGAAGCTCAGCGGCCGGGTGATCTGGGCGCTGCTGCAGGCGTGCTCGGTGGCGTTCGTCATCATGACTGGCAGCCGAGGCTCGATCGTTTCCCTGATGGCCGTTGCTGCTGTGGTCGTCTTGCTTGGCGGCGGGCGCTTCTATCGCGCCTTGGCGATCATCGCCCTGGTCGCCGCTGTGGCGCTGGCGATATTCGAGCCTTCGATTCTGCAACGTGGTGATTCCGAGCGCATGGTATTGATGAAGGGCGCATTGGCGCTGATTCATCACCACCCCTGGCTGGGGATTGGCCTGAGCAGCGATTACGAGGTGTCGGCGGGCGGGGTTATCTTCAGCCACTGCCACAACCTGATACTCGACACTGCGGTGCAGTACGGCATTCCGTTCACGGCGTTGTGGATCTGGCTGTGGCTATGGCTGGGTTTTCGTGCGTGGCGCCATCGTACCGAAAGCCTGGGCATGGCGATTCTGATGATCTGGGTGTTCGCCACGGTTGCCGTGCAGTTCGACGTGTTTACGGTTTTTGGCCGTGCGCGAGCCATGTGGATGGTGGTGTGGATGCCATTCGTGCTTTCGCTGTGCCTTGGCAAATCCGAAAGCAAGGAGCAGGTCAGCTAAGCCTCACGCCTGCTCGGCCAATGCCAGATGCTCGCTGAGGATCTGGCGTTTCCATTGATGAGCGCTGTGCTCGATGTAACTTTCGAAAAACAGGTCCCCGCCTTTCTGCAGCAGCCATGCGTGGTCGTGCTGGTAGCGACGCATATGCTGGAAGTTGCGCAGGCACAGGCGTTTGCGCAGCGGACGTCGCGAGGTTTTCATGTCGGCGATGTCGATCAGGCCCAGTTCGTTTTCAGGTGTCATCACCACGTTGCCCAAGTGCAGCGAACGAAAGTAGATGCCCAGGTTGTGCAGCTCGGCGACGAACCGGCCGAATTTCCTGAGCAGGGCAGCATCCTGAAAATGCGTGGCGTCGGCGATCATCTGACGAAGGGTCTGCCCTGGCAGTGGCTGGTAATGCACCACATCCCGTGAGATCTCGGCGACCCGGTAGGTCGCGAGCACGTGTGGGCAGGGGATGCCGCGTTTGCGAAGGGTCAGGGCGTTGCTGGCGAAGCGCTTGGCGTAGGGGAAGAGCGCCGCCGATGAGATCAGGCGTTTGCGCCGGAACAGCTTCATGTAATTGCCGTCGGTCAGGCGTAGCACCTTGTCCCCGAAGAAGTCGGCTTCTATGACTTGCGCGTCTTTGCGTAAGGCTTGGTAGTCAGCGTAGGCGAGTGCGCGCATGCGGGCTCCTTCGAAAATGGCGGCCATGATACCTCAGCGGGTTGCCCGAGGCCCAATACCGTACCCGTGTGTTAGTATTTCGGCTCTTTTTATCGTATCGATGACCATGAGCACGCCAGAGAAACGCGAATCCTCCAGCCTGAAAATCTATTTCCGACTGCTGACTTATGTGAAGCCTTACCTAGGCATCTTCCTGCTCAGCATCGTCGGCTTTGTCATTTTCGCCTCGACCCAGCCGATGCTGGCCGGCATCCTCAAGTATTTCGTCGACGGCCTGACCAACCCTCAGGCCGTGCTGTTTCCCAATGTGCCTTATCTGCGTGATCTGCAGTTGCTGCAGGCTGTGCCATTGCTGATCGTGTTGATCGCGGCGTGGCAGGGGCTGGGTTCTTATCTGGGCAATTACTTTCTGGCCAAGGTGTCCCTCGGATTGGTCCACGACCTGCGGGTCCAGTTGTTCAACAAACTGCTGGTCTTGCCCAATCGTTATTTCGATACCCATAACTCCGGGCACCTGATCTCGCGCATCACCTTCAATGTGACCATGGTCACCGGCGCCGCCACCGACGCGATCAAGGTAGTGATCCGTGAAGGCCTGACCATCGTGTTCCTGTTCCTGTATCTGGTCTGGATGAACTGGAAATTGACCATCGTGATGTTGGCGATCCTGCCGTTGATCGCATTCATGGTGGGCAGTTCAAGCAAGAAATTCCGCAAGCAGAGCAAGAAAATCCAGGTGGCGATGGGCGATGTGACCCACGTGGCCTCGGAAACCATCCAGGGTTACCGGGTGGTTCGCAGCTTTGGCGGCGAGAAGTACGAAGAACAGCGTTTCGCCAAGGCGAGCACCAGCAATACCGATAAACAGCTGCGCATGACCAAGACCGGCGCGATCTACACACCGCTGCTGCAACTGGTGATCTACACCGCCATGGCCGTGCTGATGTTCCTGGTGCTGTGGCTGCGCGGTGACGCCACCGCCGGGGATCTGGTGGCCTACATCACGGCGGCGGGCCTTTTGCCCAAGCCGATTCGTCAGCTATCCGAAGTCAGCTCGACAATCCAGAAAGGTGTCGCCGGTGCGGAAAGCATCTTCGAGCAGTTGGACGTGGAGCCGGAAGTGGACAGCGGTAGCGTCGAACTGGAGCGCGTCCAGGGCAACCTGGAAGTCCGCAACCTGAGCTTCACTTATCCGCAAACCGCGCGCCAGGTGTTGCACGACATAAGCTTTACGGCAGCGCCCGGGCAGATGGTTGCACTGGTGGGCCGCTCTGGCAGTGGCAAGTCGACACTGGCCAATCTGATTCCGCGGTTCTATCACCACACGTCGGGGCAGATCCTGCTTGATGGCGTTGAAATCGAGAACTACCGCTTGCGTAACCTGCGTCGCCACGTCGCTCAGGTGAATCAGGCGGTGACCCTGTTCAACGATTCGGTCGCCAACAACATCGCCTACGGTGATCTGGCCGGTGCGCCGCGCGCCGACATCGAAGCCGCAGCCGACGACGCTTACGCCAAGGAGTTCATCGACCAGTTGCCTGAAGGTTTTGACACTCAAGTGGGTGAAAACGGCGTCCTGCTGTCCGGCGGTCAGCGCCAGCGCCTGGCGATCGCTCGCGCACTGCTGAAAAACGCGCCGCTGCTGATTCTCGATGAAGCGACCTCGGCGCTGGACACCGAATCCGAGCGCCACATTCAGGCAGCGCTGGACCACGTCATGAAAGGCCGTACCACGCTGGTCATCGCACACCGCCTGTCGACCATCGAGCGCGCCGATCTGATTCTGGTCATGGACCAGGGCCGCATTGTCGAGCGTGGCACCCACACCGAGCTGCTGGAGCAAAACGGTTACTACGCGCGTCTGCATGCAATGGGCCTGGACGAGCCCGCGCCGGTCGGTGCGGTCTAAACACTGTAGCGGCCGCCTCGACGCGTTCTCCGGCAAGGCGGCTGCTGCAATAGATCGCGTGCATACGCCGAATTCCGCCTTGGCAAGGCATCTGTAGGGGGACGCCGGAGGTTACAACGCCAGCGAACGCGAAGCGCCAGTGACGACGGTGTTCACTGGCGCGCTGCTTTCGCAGGCGAGCGCGCTCCGGCAGTGAGTCATCCTTCAACGGGCGCATCGAGTTCCCTCTCGCTCTCAAGCCTTCGCAAACCCTGTGTTAAGATTCCGCCCCTGTTCATTCTTAGTTACGGGTTGTTCGATGAAGTTGTCCATGCCACGTTTCGATCAGGCACCGGTTCTGGTAGTGGGCGATGTCATGCTCGACCGCTACTGGCATGGCGGTACCTCGAGAATTTCGCCTGAGGCCCCGGTTCCGGTGGTCAAGGTCGACCAGATCGAAGATCGTCCAGGTGGCGCCGCCAACGTGGCGTTGAACATCGCCGCGCTGGGGGCCAAAGCCTCGCTGGTCGGCGTTACCGGTCAGGATGAGGCAGCCGAGAGCCTGAGCAACAGCCTCATGGCAGCGGGCGTCACCGCGCGTTTCCAGCGCATCGCCCACCAGCCCACCATCGTCAAATTGCGCGTGATGAGCCGCCATCAGCAGTTGCTGCGCATTGATTTCGAAGAACCCTTCGCCACCGACGCACACGCCCTGAGCACCGAAGTCGATGCTCTGCTCGAGGGTGTCAAGGTGCTGGTGCTCTCCGACTACGGCAAGGGAGCCTTGAGAAACCATCAGGTGTTGATCAAGGCTGCCCGAGAACGCGGCATTCCTGTACTGGCCGACCCGAAAGGCAAAGACTTCGCGATCTATCGTGGCGCCAGCGTCATTACGCCAAACCTCAGCGAATTCGAAGCCATCGTCGGTCATTGTGTCGATGAGAGCGAACTGGTAGCCAAGGGCGCCCGGTTGATGGCCGAGCTTGAACTGGGCGCATTACTGGTCACCCGTGGCGAACACGGCATGACCCTGCTGCGTCCCGACCAGCAAGCCTTGCACCTGCCGGCCCGTGCCCGTGAGGTGTTCGATGTGACCGGCGCTGGCGACACCGTCATCTCGACACTGGCTGCGGCCATTGCGGCCGGCGAGGAGTTGCCGCACGCGGTGGCGCTGGCCAACCTCGCTGCCGGGATCGTCGTCGGCAAGCTGGGTACGGCAGCCATCAGTGCGCCCGAGTTGCGCCGCGCGATTCAGCGCGCCGAGGGTTCGGAGCGTGGTGTGTTGAGTCTGGATCAGTTGCTGCTCGCCATTGATGACGCACGTGCGCACAACGAGAAAATCGTATTCACCAACGGCTGCTTCGACATTCTGCATGCGGGCCACGTGACCTACCTGGAGCAGGCTCGGGCACAGGGTGATCGCTTGATCGTTGCGGTCAACGACGATGCCTCGGTCAGCCGCCTCAAGGGCCCTGGCCGCCCGATCAACAGCGTTGACCGGCGCATGGCCGTGTTGGCAGGGCTTGGCGCCGTGGATTGGGTGATCGCCTTCCCTGAAGACACGCCGGAGCACCTGTTGAGCCACGTCAAGCCCGATGTGCTGGTCAAAGGGGGTGATTACAACGTCGATCAGGTGGTCGGCGCGTCGCTCGTTCAGGCCCACGGTGGCGAAGTGCGGGTCTTGGGACTGGTCGAAAACAGCTCGACGACCGCCATTGTCGAGAAGATTCGAGGGCAGTGATCGATTCCCCCTGTAGCACGGCTTGCTGGCGGTGGCGTCCTTAGAGGTCGCTCCTGCCGACGCGTCGTGCTACAGGAGTTCATTGCCGATCATGCGAGTTTGCCTACGACTTATGCAGCGTCTTGCGTGCAATGCGCAGCAGCTGTTTGGCGCCCACCTTCAACCTGCGCTTGATCCCTGTCTTTTCTGGCTTGGGCGGCGTCATGCCTTGCTGCAGCAGCCAGTCCTTCCAGCGAATCCGCTCCTCCTTCACTACCCAGCCTTCCTGGGCGGCGAAGCTTTCCGCCAAATACAGACCGCGCGTACCAGCGGGCGTCAGCTTGTCATTCTTGAGGGTGTATAGCTCCGGCAACGGCGAGCCGTTCTCCAGCGGCATCAGGTACAGATCAGGTTTGCTGCGATTAAGCCGGGCGACCAGCTGATCGTTCTCCAGCACCTCGTCCACGTGAAACAGGCTCAGCGGTCGTGCTTCTCTGGGCACTTCCAGGCGCAGGTCGTAGATCAACTGCAATGAAGCGGTGGGCAGATGAACATAGGCTCGGGGACGCTCGATCAGCGTCATGCTGCCACAGCGCACAGGTCGCGCAGCACCGGACAACGGGCTTAGGCGAAAGGGCAGGGCCTCGCGGTAGTGCAATGCCGCGGCGTAAGGGGTGGGCAGCCAGGTCTCATTGAAACGTCCACCGAGCCAGCCTTGGGGCGTTTCGATCAGGCATTCCTCGGCCACTTCCTGGATCGCCGTATGCAGCGGCAGGTTCAGCTCATGAGCCGGGACATAACCGGAAATCAGCTTCAAGACCACATCGCCCCGGTCCTGACGACGCTGGCGCACCAGCACCCAGTAATCGCGATTCTGCCAATTGAGGGTCAGGCGCACGGACACACCAAGATTGGCCAGCTCGGTGGAAAACCGTTCGCTGTCCTCCACTTCGATGTTGCGCCGACGTTGCAGGGTCTGGGAGAAATTGAGCGGCATCCCGATGCTTTGGTAGCTCAGGCTTTCCGGGGTGGCTTCGACGAGCAGCGGCAGTGTCTTGAAGTTGCTGGGGTTTTTTCTTATTAGGGTTCGCGGCATATCGGCTCCTTCTTGCGTTGGGGTCGGCCGCCCACTTCAGGCTTGACGGCGTATCACGGCGGCGGCGGTTGCTACGTTATGGGCCAGGTGCAGAGGATTGATCGTCCCGACGATAGCACCGCTCACGCCAGGGTGTGCAAACAGCAGTTCGAAACTGGCTTGTACAGGATCGACACCGGGGCTTAGGCAAACGTGCCCGCTGGCCAAGGCCTTTTTGATCAAGATGCCCCTGTTATGGCAGGCAGCGTAGTCGAGGACCGGTTTTTCGCCTTGCTCAGTGAGGTTGTAAGTGACCATCGCGCAGTCGCCTTGCTGCAGCGCCAGCAATGCGCCTTCAACCGTCTTGCCTGAAAAACCGAAGCCGCGGATCTTGCCTTCACGCTTGAGTTCGGCCAGCGTCGGGTAGACGCCGCATTCGGTGAGCACATGTAGGTCGTTACCGTCGGAGTGCACCAGCACCAGATCGATAAAATCTGTTTCCAGACGTTTCAGACTGCGCTCGACCGACAGCCGTGTGTGCGCCGCGCTGAAGTCGTGGCTCGACTGGCCCGCTTCGAATTCTTCGCCCACCTTGCTGACGATCACCCAATCGCGACGCTGACCGCGCAGCAGCGGGCCGAGGCGTTCTTCGCTGCGGCCGTAGGCGGGGGCCGTATCGATCAGGTTGACGCCCAGATCCCGCGCCTGTTTGAGCAGCATGCGCGCTTCGTCATCATTGGGAATGGTGAAGCCGCTGGGGTATTTAACGCCCTGATCGCGGCCCAGCTTGACGGTCCCCAAGCCGATAGGGGACACGTCGATGCCGAGGCTGCCCAAAGGTCGATGCAGGTCGTGCAGGGTTTTCATGGCAGCAGCACGTCCCACACAGGTTTAGCCAGTGACGGCCGGGGCAGGTCGCCATAGGTCGGTTGCGGAATCGGATGAATACCGTCGTGTGACAACGAGGCCAGGACACGATCGGCGAAATCCGGTGCCAGCGCCAGTTTGGTCGGCCAGCCCACCAGCAGGCGGCCCTGCACGTCGAGATAGGCGTTGTCAGGCCTGACCAGTCCGCTCTGTTGCGGCTCTGCGCGATCCACCCGCAAAGTGGCGAACTGCGCCTGACCCAGATCGACCCACGGCAGCAGCTGCGAGAGTTCTCTTTTTGCGAAGGCAATCTGCTCGGCGGGTCCACGGGCCACGCCGTCGGCTTCGGCGATATCGCCGCCCAGATACCACACCCACTGACCGTTCGCAGCTGGATGCGTGGTGACGGTAATGCGCGGCTTCGGCCCAGCGCCCAGGCAGTGTGCGTACAGCGGCTTGAGTGTCGGGCCCTTGACCAGAACCATGTGCAACGGCCGGCGCTGCATGGTTGGCTGGCTGATGTTGAACGCCTTGAGCAGGTCGGCAGTGCCTTCGCCTGCACTGAGCACCACGCGCTGGGCACGGATGTCGCGACCGTCGACGCGCAGGCCGGTTAACTGGCCCTCATCGCGCAGCGGCTCGATGACGTCGCCTGCCAACAGGCTGTCACCCGCCAGTTCTGCCAGTTTCGCAACAAGGCTGGGTACGTCGATCACCAGCTCCGCCAGACGATAGACCTTGCCCTTGAAACGCGGGTCCTGAAGGGCGGCGGGCAGCTCGCTGCCCTTGACCTGATCGACCCGGCCACGCACCGCCTTGCTGGCGAAAAAGCTGGTGAGGTTGCCGGCGATGGTGCCCGGCGACCACAGGTAATGGGCCTCGGACAGCAATCGTACGCCGCGCAGATCCAGTTCGCCGTTGCCATCCAATGCTTCGCGCCAGCGGCGCGGCATATCGGCGATGGCTTCAGAGGCGCCGGACAGCGCGCCATGCAGCGCGTATTTGGCGCCGCCGTGGATGATCCCCTGAGACTTGAAGGTCTGCCCGCCACCGAGGCCGGCGCTCTCCACCAGCACTGTCGAAAAACCCTGCCGACGCAGACGCGCGTTGAGCCAGAGACCGGCAACGCCTGCGCCGACAATCAAAACGTCAGTGGATAGAGCAGATGGCATGGATACCTCAGATGGCAAAGCGAATCGCGCCATTATAGGGGAAGGCGCTTTTCAATGACCCCCCTTAATGACCGGCCGTTTTCGAGAACAGCTGGATCACCCCCACGCCTGCCACGATCAGCCCCATGCCGGCAATGGCCGGCAGGTCGAGTTTCTGCCCATAGATAAATAGCGCGGCGATGCTCACCATGACGATCCCCATTCCCGCCCAGACCGCGTAGGCGACGCCCACGGGGATAGTTCGCACCACCAGTGTCAGCATCCAGAACGCCACGGCGTAACCGACGATCACCAACAGCAGCGGCAGTGGCGTACTCAGGCCTTTGACGGCTTTCATGGAAACGGTGCCGATGACTTCGGCGCAGATGGCGATGGCGAGCAGGTAGTAGGCAGGCATGATGGGGCTCTCTTCGAATAAGCGGTGTTCGATTCCGGCGGGTCTTGAGAGCACGCAAAACTAATGCAGTCTGCGATCGCACGCCCGAAACCGGTCTGAGCGTGAGTCTGTGCGATCGCAGGCGCGGACGCCAGCTTCCCTTGAGGACGGCGAGGGAGTGCGTGCTGCAGGCGTGCGAAGGAGTATTGCGCGGGTGCGTGCGACTCCACGCTCATCCTATAAAGTCCATATGGCTGATAAACTCCGCGCCCATGAATAGAACTCTCTACACCTTACTGTTCCACCTTGGCCTGCCACTGATCGCTCTGCGCCTGTGGCTGCGTGCGCGCAAGGCCCCGGCGTACGCGCAACGTATCGGTGAACGTTTCGCTCGCGGGATGCCGCCGATGCAAACAGGCGGCATCTGGGTGCACGCGGTGTCGGTGGGTGAAAGCATTGCCGCTGCACCGATGATTCGCGCCCTGCTGGTGCGTTATCCACAGCTGCCGATCACCATCACCTGCATGACGCCGACCGGGTCCGAGCGCATCCAGTCGATGTTCGGCAACGAGCCGCGCATTCAACATTGCTACCTGCCTTACGATTTCCCTTGGGCGGCGGGGCGCTTTCTTGATCACATCCAGCCAAAGATCGGCGTCATCATGGAAACCGAACTATGGCCCAATCTCATTCATCAATGTGCCAAGCGAGGGATCCCGACGGTCTTGGCTAACGCGCGCCTTTCGGAACGCTCTGCGCGTGGCTATGGAAAGTTCTCCAAACTCACCCGACCAATGCTCGCTGAAATGAGCCTGATTGCCGTGCAGACCGAAACCGAAGCTCAACGTTTTCGTGATCTGGGTGCGCGGCCGGAATGCGTCACAGTGACCGGCTCGATCAAGTTCGACCTGACCATCGACCCGCAACTGCTGGAGCGCGCGGCGCAACAACGTGAGGCTTGGCAGACGGCTGTGCGTCCTGTGTGGATCGCCGCCAGTACGCACGCGGGCGAGGATGAAGTGGTGCTGACCGCCCACCGCGACGTGCTGAAAAGCCACCCCGATGCCCTGCTGATTCTCGTACCGCGCCATCCCGAGCGCTTCGATAGCGTGTTCGCACTGAGCCAGCAGCAGGGCTTCACCAGTGTTCGTCGTTCCACGGCTGCGCCTGTGACAAACGGGACGTCGGTGCTGATCGGCGACACCATGGGCGAGCTGCTATTTCTCTATGCGCTGGCTGACATCGCCTTCGTCGGTGGCAGCCTGGTGCCCAATGGCGGCCACAACCTGCTGGAACCGGCGGCGCTGGATAAACCGATCCTCAGTGGGTCGCACCTGTTCAACTTCCTCGAAATCGCTGCGATGCTGCGCAATGCCGGGGCGCTGGAAGAGGTCAATGATTCAGCAGGGCTGGCAGCGGTGGTGCAGCGACTGATCGAACAGCCGCAGCAGGCCAGGGCTATGGCTGACGCCGGGTTGCAGGTGATGAAAGCCAATCAGGGGGCGTTGCAGCGGTTATTGGACGGGATCGCAAAACTGCTGGTCCTGCACTGAGTCGCTGTTGATTCTGGGCGCAGCCAGCAGGAGCAAGCTTGCTCGCGAGCTGAACGCCCACGCTATTTGGGCAGGATACAAAAGCGATCCGCGCTAATGATTCATCCCTTCGGCGAGATCAACTGCCTACCTTGCGCTCGGCCGCTCAAAATTCTTCGCCGCCTCTTTCGCCAGATCCGGCGGCAGGAAATCCTTGTCCGGGTTGTAGTCAGGCTTCAGGAAGCGCGACAGGTCCTGCAGATCCCCCGGGCTCAAGGTTCCGGCTGCCTGTTTCAGGCGCAGGTTGTCGAGTATGTAGTCGTAGCGAGTGTTGTTGTAATCGCGCACCGAGGCGTACAACTGACGCTGCGCGTCGAGTACGTCGACGATGTTGCGCGTACCGACCTGATAGCCGATTTCGGTGGCCTCCAGCGCGCTCTGGCTGGAGACGATCGACTGTTTGCGCGCCTGGACCTGCTCCACATCGGTGTTCACTGCGCGATGCAGGTTGCGGGTGTTTTCCACCACCTGCCGACGCATGCCCTCGCGCTGTTGCTCGCTCTGGCCGAGGCGGGCATAGGCCTCACGCACCTGCGAGCTGGTCAGACCGCCGCTGTAGATCGGGATATTCACCTGCAAACCAATGGTGCGTTGCTCGACGCTGCCGTGGAAGTCTTGCCCGGTGTAGTTGGGGTTACTGAAACCCAAGGGATCATTGTCGCCTTTTTCGTACTGCGCCACCGCATCGACGGTCGGAGCGTGGCCGGCCTTGCGCTGGCGCAGGGTTTCTTCGGCGGCGCTGACCGCATAGTTGCTAGCCAGCAGATTGAGGTTCTGCTGCGAAGCCGTGTCGACCCAGGATTTCGCATCGTTGGGTGTCGGGACAAGCACCGGCAGGGTATGCACGATGCCTTCGATGGAATTGTATTCGCGGTTGGTCAGGGTCATCAGGGCCTGAAACGCGTCGTCCACCTGGCGCTGGGCTACGATTCGCGATGCGCGGGCGGTGTCGTAACTGGCTTGGGCCTGCAGCACGTCGGTCTTGTCCGAAAGGCCGACATCGAAGCGCCCGTTGGCCTGATCCAGCTGCCGTTTGAACGCCGCCTCTTCAGCCTTGGTCGAGGCCAGGTTGTCCTGGGCGCGCAACACCGAGAAGTAATCTTCGGCGCTTTGCAGGATCAGGTTCTGTTCGGTCGCCGACAACTGCAACAGCGCCTGCTCACTGACATCCTTGGCAGCCTTAAGCTGGAACCAGCGATCAGCGCGGAAGATCGGCTGGCTCAGGGTCGCGCGATAGACCGTGCCACTGCGGTTGATCACCGCAGACGGCTCGTCGATCTTGGTGCGTGTGTCGTTAATATCGGCGCCGCCAGAGATATTCGGCAGCAGGCCGGCGCGGGCCTGGGGCACGATTTCTTTCTGCGCGTCATAATCGGCGCGCGCTGCAGCCAGGTCGGCGTTATTGTTCACGGCCTCCTGATAGACACTGACCAGCCCGGTTCTGGTCGGTAGAGGCAAGTCCGCTGCTGCGGCCATTGCACTCGAAGCACACGACACGGCAATGGCCAGTGAAAATTTGCGCAGCATAGACATTCCCTAGAAGTTGTTGTCGCCAAGTCTTGTTCCGACGGCTTTGGCGCCGCGCAGCGAGTGTAGTTCCGTGGCAACCCGACAACAATCCGCTTAAGCAGCCATTTAACGTGCGTTTGAATTCCCCGCTTGGCGTTTTCGATACACGGCGTCTAGACTGACGCCGTTCTTGTCGGGGTGCCTTGATATGAGGCTGAGATCGGATAATCCGGATCCCGTTGAACCTGATCAGGTTAGCGCCTGCGTAGGGAACAAGATTTCTCGTCTCCCGGCGAGTCCTCTTGAGTGTCGTCCGGGGTCGTCTTCGTTCATTTTTTGAACAGTCCTCGTTTTTCGATTCTCAGCATCCGTGTTCGTTTCAGGGTGCCTCCGTCCGTTCGAATCAGGCTCAAGCTCCGACAAATCAATCCGCCGCTGGATGATGTCTGGAGAGCCCGTGATGAATACAACACTAAAAAACGCCAATCTGAGTGAGTCAGCCCAGGTCGATTCGGGGTCGGTTCAGCCGTTCACCCGTTCGCAGAAAATCTACGTTCAGGGCTCGCGCCCCGACATCCGCGTGCCCATGCGTGAAATCAGCCTGGACGTCACGCCAACGGACTTTGGCGGTGAAATCAACGCGCCGGTCTGCGTGTACGACACATCCGGCCCTTACACCGACCCCAACGTCATTATCGACGTGCGCAAAGGCCTGGGTGATGTGCGCTCGGCGTGGATCAAGTCGCGTGGCGACACCGAACGACTGGCCGGCCTGACGTCCAATTTCGGCCAGCAGCGCCTGGCCGATGCCGAGCTGACCAAACTGCGCTTCGCTCACGTGCGCAACCCTCGTCGCGCCAAGGTCGGGGCCAACGTCAGCCAGATGCACTACGCGCGTCAGGGCATCATCACCGCGGAGATGGAATACGTCGCCATCCGAGAGAACATGAAGCTGCAAGAGGCCCGCGCCGCGGGGCTGCTGAAGCAGCAACATGCCGGACACAGCTTCGGCGCGAGCATTGCGAAAGAAATCACCCCTGAGTTCGTGCGCGAAGAAATCGCCCGTGGCCGCGCGATCATTCCGGCCAACATCAACCACGTCGAACTCGAACCGATGATCATCGGCCGTAACTTTCTGGTGAAGATCAACGGCAACATCGGTAACAGTGCGCTGGGGTCGTCCATCGAAGAGGAAGTGGCGAAGCTGACCTGGGGCATTCGCTGGGGTTCGGACACGGTGATGGACCTGTCCACCGGCAAGCACATTCACGAAACCCGCGAGTGGATCATCCGTAACTCGCCAGTGCCGATTGGCACGGTGCCGATCTATCAGGCGCTGGAAAAAGTCGGCGGCGCTGCCGAGGATCTGACTTGGGAGCTGTTCCGCGACACGCTGATCGAGCAGGCGGAACAGGGCGTCGACTACTTCACCATTCACGCCGGTGTGCTGTTGCGGTATGTGCCGCTGACCGCCAAGCGCGTCACCGGGATCGTCAGCCGTGGTGGTTCGATCATGGCCAAGTGGTGCCTGGCCCATCATCAGGAAAACTTTCTCTACACCCACTTCGACGAAATCTGCCAAATCATGAAGGCCTACGACGTCAGCTTCTCGCTGGGCGATGGCCTGCGTCCAGGCTCCATTGCCGACGCCAACGATCAAGCGCAGTTCGGCGAACTGGAAACCCTCGGTGAGCTGACCAAAATCGCCTGGAAGCACGACGTGCAGTGCATGATCGAAGGCCCTGGCCACGTGCCGATGCAGTTGATCAAGGAAAACATGGACAAGCAGCTGCAATGTTGCGACGAAGCGCCGTTCTACACCCTCGGCCCACTGACCACCGACATTGCGCCGGGCTATGACCACATCACGTCCGGCATTGGCGCGGCGATGATCGGCTGGTTCGGTTGCGCGATGCTTTGCTACGTCACGCCGAAGGAGCACCTGGGCCTGCCGAACAAGGACGATGTGAAGACCGGGATCATTACCTACAAGATCGCCGCACACGCCGCCGACCTCGCCAAAGGTCATCCGGGCGCGCAGATTCGCGACAACGCCTTGAGCAAGGCGCGCTTCGAGTTCCGCTGGGAAGACCAGTTCAACCTCGGCCTGGACCCCGACACCGCGCGCTCGTACCACGACGAGACGCTGCCGAAGGATTCGGCCAAAGTCGCGCATTTCTGCTCGATGTGCGGGCCGAAATTCTGCTCGATGAAAATCACCCAGGAAGTGCGCGAATACGCAGCCAACCAGAAGATCGAGGCGGTGGACCTGTCCGTGGTCGAGGGTATGCGCGAGCAGGCCGAGCGCTTCAAGCAGGAAGGCAGCCAGCTTTACAAGAAGGTCTAGCCGCGAGCGGCGAGCTAAAAGTTGGGACTGATCGTTCCCGTGCTCTGCGTGGTAACGCCATGGGTGTTGCTCGGCGTCACATGGGGCGCGGAGCGTCCAGGCATGCATGCCCGCGCAAAGCGTGGGAACGATCATCATTGTTTTGTTCATCCGAGAAAATGACGTGAACACACCCGGTACCTATTCACCCGACATTCCCGTCCCCGCCAATAAACGTGTCTTCGGCGCGCGCGATCTGTTTTCCCTGTGGTTTTCCCTCGGCATCGGCCTGATGGTCCTGCAGACCGGCGCGTTGCTCGCGCCAGGGCTGGGTATGTCAGGCTCGATGCTGGCGATCTTCCTTGGCACATTGGTCGGTGTTTTGCTGCTCGCCGCTGTTGGCGTGATCGGCAGCGACACCGGTCTGTCTTCCATGGCCGCGCTCAAGCTCAGTCTTGGTAACAAAGGCGCGGGCGTGCCGGCGATTCTGAACCTGCTGCAACTGGTGGGGTGGGGCTCGTTCGAGATCATCGTCATGCGCGATGCAGCCAGTCTGCTGGGCGCGGGCGCGTTTTCCGAATCCAGCCTTTGGGCCAGTCCGCTGCTCTGGACCTTGGTATTTGGCGCCGTTGCGACCCTGCTTGCGGTCAGTGGTCCTCTGACTTTCGTCAGGCAGATCCTGCGCAAATGGGGCATCTGGCTGCTGCTCGCGGCGTGTCTCTGGCTAACCTGGAACCTGCTGGCCAAGGCTGATCTATCGGCACTCTGGTTACATACCGCAGATGGCTCGCTGCCGTTCGCCGCGGGTTTCGATATCGCTATCGCCATGCCGCTGTCCTGGCTGCCACTGATCGCCGATTATTCGCGGTTCGGCAAACGTGCGGGCGGCGTGTTCGGCGGTACGGTGCTGGGTTTTTTCATCGGTAACTTCTGGTTGATGACATTGGGCGTCGCCTACACCCTGGCGTTTGCGCCGAGTGGTGAAGCCAATGCATTGTTACTGGCATTGGCCGGGGCAGGGATGGGGATTCCACTGCTGTTGATTCTGCTCGACGAATCGGAAAATGCCTTCGCTGACATTCACTCGGCAGCGGTTTCCAGCGGCATCTTGTTAAAGGCGAAGGTTGAGCACCTGGCGCTGGCCATCGGCGTTATCTGCACGCTCATCGCCTGCTTCGCGCCATTGGCTCAGTATCAGAATTTCCTACTGCTGATCGGTTCGGTATTCGCACCGTTGTTTGGCGTGGTTCTGGTGGATCATTTCATCCTGCGTCGTCGCCGTCATGGCACCGCGACGGTGGGGTTGCGCTGGATGACGTTGCTTGCCTGGCTGGGCGGGATTGTCACCTACCACCTGCTGGCTAATCTCTACCCGACTATCGGTGCAACACTGCCAGCCTTGATCCTGGCTGGCGTGCTGCAACTGGTGTTGAGTAAGGCAATCAGCTCCGGCCGGGGAACAGTTCCGGTTTGACGATACCGTTGAGCTGAGGATAAGGAATCTTCAGCTCGATATGGCCCATGGCGTAAGGGGCGATGGTGGTGACAGGATATTTAAGGATTACTGCACCGTACGTCAGGGCGACGTTGGAAGTTCGCTTGAAAGGCCACATCTTCTGGAACTCGGTATCCTTATCCAGCTTGACGCTGATTTGCCAGGCTTGATGCGCCAGCTCGGCTTTTTCCCAGAAGGCAGCTTCCTGACCTGGCACCAGCATGTCGGCCAGGGTCAGAACCCGTTGCTGCTGACGGGAATAGTTGATGAACGCACGGCCTGGTTCGCCGTGAGCGCCGCCGGTGTCCAGGTAGCTGGACAGCTCGACCACCACGATTCCGTCATGCTGCTCCCGTACCTTGGCCTGCAGATAGCTGCTGTTGCGTGCCGGGGCACGGGCCAGGAATTGCTCCTGATAGGCTTTGAGAGTCGGCGGCACCGGGCCATCGCTGTCGCTGCGGGTCAGTTGCAACAGCGTGCGCTGGACGATGGCGTCGAGCTTGGGCTCGTCCGGAAAATGCACCGTGTCGATGTTCACCAAAGGGCAATCGTCGGTGGTGCAGCCAGGCTTGATCAGTTCGGAGGCGTCTCGCTGAACGGTCAGCGGACTGCGCAGGTTGGGTTGAAACAGGCCTTGGCAGGCGCCCAGTATCAGGGCCAGGCAGGCCATTGAAATGATCTTCAGAAACGACATGTTGATCCTTGGCGTTGGCATAAAGGGCCATCACAGGGGGTAACGGCAACAGGCTTGGACTGCGTGCGGCGCAATCAGTTCGCCACTGGGCGGATTAGAGTGCCATTCCCTTGCCGTCGTCTACCCTGAGTGCCGGATTTACCAACTTCAAGGGCTGTGCATCCCGTTCCACGGCACGTTAGGATGGCGTGAAGTCACCCGTGCTTTGCAGTGAGAAATTTATGACCGATACCACTCAATCGACACCCACCAAGCATGAGATCGTCCACCGCGAAACCTGCTTCAAGGGTTTCTATCAGTTGGACCGCCTGCGCCTGCGTCATGAGCTGTTCGACGGCGGAATGAGCCCTGAGATCAAGCGCGAATTGTTCGTGCGCCATGACGCTGTATGCGTGCTGCCCTATGACGCAAAGCGTGATGAAGTGGTGCTGCTCGAGCAGTTCCGGGTGGGGGTGATTGGCAAGCATCCCAACCCCTGGCTGATCGAAATGGTTGCCGGCCTGATCGACAAGAAAGAACAGCCCGAGGAAGTTGCCCACCGTGAAGGCGAAGAAGAGGCCGGGCTGGCCTTCAGCGCGCTGTGGCCGATCACCAAGTATTTTCCGTCGCCCGGTGGCAGTAACGAATTCGTTCACCTGTACCTGGGCAAATGCGAGAGCGAGGGGGCAGGTGGGGTGCACGGGCTGGAAGAAGAGGCCGAGGACATCCGTGTGTCGGTCTGGTCGTTCGACGACGCCATGCAGGCTGTAAAAGACGGACGTATCGTCAACGCGGCAACTATCATCGCAATACAGTGGTTGGCGCTCAATCGCGCTGAAATCAGGGGGCTGTGGTCGTGAATCTTCTGCGCGAGCGCTACCGTGTCGACCTCGCCGGGCTGCAAGCAGCCTGCGAGGCGAACTACGCGCGCTTGATGCGTCTGTTACCTGACATGCGCCATGCACAACGTTCCCGTCGGGTGGCGGTCACCCAGGGCGATCAGATGTTGGGCGTGCTGGCAGTCGAGGTGATACTTGACTGTCCGTACACCACGACCTTGCAGGTTCGTCAGGAGCACAGCCTGCCGTGGCTGCCGGTTCCGGTGCTGGAAGTACAGGTCTATCACGACGCGCGTATGGCCGAAGTCATCGGGGCCGAACATGCTCGGCGTTTTCAGGGCATTTACCCGTACCCCAACGCCGACATGCACCAGCCCGACGAAAAGGCCCAGTTGAATCTCTTTCTCGGCGAGTGGCTCAGCCACTGCCTGGCGTGCGGCCATGAGTACGAGGCTGTGCGCTAACTCACTTCGTCGCCACCTTGATGACGTTGGAAATCGGCGTACCGGCGAAGACGTCGTGTCGGTGACATCGAGGGTGATTGATGCTGCACGTTCGCTGCCGTCGTAGCCTGCAACGTCTCCTAAAGGTACGCCACGGGCAGCCTCTGCCATAAATGAGAACCGTCACCCTCTTTCCGGTTTGCCGTTGCAACAATCTGACACCATAATCCGGCCATATCTGCTAAAGGAGCCGGCCCTTGCCGAGTGCATCCTCAACCCCGTCTTCCGTGTTGGTGGTTCAACTGTCCGACAGTCATCTGTTCGCTGAAGCGCACGGCACGCTGTTGGGGATGAAAACCCGTGACAGCCTGCGCGCCGTGGTGGATCTGGTGCTGGCCGAACAAAGCCGGATCGATCTGGTGCTGGCGACCGGTGACCTGTCCCAGGACGGCACGGTCGAGTCCTATCAGGCATTTCGCCAGGCCAGCGAGCGGCTCGATGCCCCCAAGCGCTGGCTTGCGGGTAATCATGATGAGCTGCGGGAAATGTCCATCGCCGCTCAGCACAGCGACTTTCTCGACCCCGTGGTGGATATCGGCAATTGGCGCGTCACCTTGCTCGACTCAGCGGTGCCCGGCTCGGTCCCCGGTTACCTGGAAGACAAGCAACTGCAACTGCTCGCCCAAGCCTTGAGCGAAGCCCCGGAGCGTCATCACCTGGTGTGCCTGCATCATCACCCGGTGCCCATTGGGGCGGCGTGGATGGAGCCGATCGGGCTTAGAAACCCCGATGCGCTGTTTGCCGTGCTGGAGCGGTTTCCGCAGACGCGGGCGCTGCTCTGGGGTCATGTGCATCAGGAATTCGACCAGCTCCGCGACGGCGTGCGCCTGCTCGCTTCGCCCTCGACCTGCATTCAGTTTGCGCCCAATAGCGGAGACTTCGCCCTCGATTCGCTGGCGCCAGGCTATCGTTGGTTGCGTCTGCTTGACGATGGGCAGATCCAAACCGGTGTTTCCCGCGTTCATCCCGACCTGTTCGAGGTTGACCTCAGTGGCGCCGGGTATTGAAGGGCATGTCCTGAATTCCTGGCGAATCATCAACACATGAGTCTTCGCGCAGTTGTCCTGTAAACTGCGTGGCTTTGCCCTGCGATCAATTCGACTCGCAGCTTCTGGAGGCCCGTTGTGGATCACGATCACTCGACTCTTCTTTATCTGCATGGCCTGAACAGCTCGGCCATGTCGAAAAAGGCCACGCAGCTCGCCGGCTTGATGAAGCGCCTAGGGCTCAGCGAGCGATTGCGCGTGCCGGAGTTGCATCACCATCCACGCCAGGCCCTGGTTCAGATGCAAGCGGCTATCGACGAACTGGGCGGGCGGCCATTACTGGTCGGCAGCTCACTCGGCGGCTACTATGCGACTCACCTGGCCGAACGTTATGGCCTGAAGGCAGTGTTGATCAATCCGGCGGTGAATCCGCACCAATTGTTCGACGGTTTTCTGGGCACGCAGAAAAACCTTTATACCGGCGAAGCCTGGGAGCTGACGCACGACCATGTGGATGCGCTGGCTGAGCTTGAAGTGCCCGCCCCGCAGGATCCGCAGCGTATTCAAGTGTGGTTGCAGACCGGTGACGAGACGCTGGACTATCGGCGCGCGCAGGCTTTTTATCGCGCCTGTGCCTTGCGAATAGAAGCCGGTGGCGATCATGGCTTCCAGGGTTTTGCGGAAAAAATGCCTACCCTGTTGAGTATTGCCGGATTCGCCCCCGAGCTTTTGCAGGCGATTGATCTTTCGGCGCTTTGATCGCGGGCGCTTGATCGATGTTTTTGCTGAAACAAACAGGTATCACAGTGTCACTCCGAAATTTCATGAACGACTTGATGACGAGACCCCATGGCCAATCCCAGCGCTAGCTCTTATAACGCAGACGCCATCGAAGTCCTCTCGGGCCTCGACCCGGTCCGCAAGCGGCCGGGCATGTACACCGACACCACGCGGCCCAACCACCTCGCCCAGGAAGTCATCGACAACAGTGTCGACGAAGCCCTGGCCGGTCATGCCAGATCGGTGCAGGTCATTCTCCATGCCGACAACTCGCTGGAAGTGGCCGACGACGGTCGCGGCATGCCGGTGGACATTCACCCGGAAGAGGGCGTGTCGGGTGTCGAGCTGATCCTTACCAAGCTGCACGCAGGCGGCAAGTTCTCCAACAAGAACTACCAGTTCTCCGGCGGTCTGCACGGGGTAGGGATTTCCGTGGTCAACGCGCTTTCCACCCAGGTGCGGGTGCGGGTCAAGCGTGACGGCAACGAATACGAAATGACCTTCGCGGATGGCTACAAGGCCACCGAACTGGCCGTTGTCGGCACCGTTGGCAAGCGCAACACCGGTACCAGCGTGTATTTCGCCCCAGACCCCAAGTACTTCGACAGCCCCAAATTCTCGGTCAGCCGCCTCAAGCACGTGCTCAAGGCCAAGGCAGTTCTGTGCCCGGGCCTGTTGGTCAGTTTCGAAGACAAGAGCAGCGGCGAGAAGGTCGAGTGGCATTACGAAGACGGCCTGCGCTCTTATCTGCAGGATTCGGTCAATGACTTTCTGCGTTTGCCGGAAGAACCGTTCTGCGGCGCGTTCGCCGGTAACAAGGAAGCCGTTGACTGGGCGTTGTTGTGGTTGCCCGAGGGCGGCGACAGCGTGCAGGAAAGCTACGTCAATCTGATTCCGACCGCGCAGGGCGGCACCCATGTCAACGGTCTGCGCCAAGGGCTGCTCGATGCGATGCGCGAATTCTGTGAATTCCGCAACCTGCTGCCGCGTGGGGTAAAGCTGGCGCCGGAAGACGTCTGGGAGCGTATCGCCTTCGTGCTCTCGATGAAGATGCAGGAGCCACAATTCTCCGGCCAGACCAAGGAGCGTCTGTCCTCCCGCGAGGCCGCGGCGTTCGTGTCTGGAGTGGTCAAGGATGCCTTTAGTCTGTGGCTCAATGCGCACCCGGAAATGGGCATGCAATTGGCGGAACTGGCAATCAACAACGCCGGTCGCCGCCTGAAGGCTAGCAAGAAGGTCGAGCGCAAACGCATTACCCAAGGCCCGGCGCTGCCGGGCAAACTCGCGGATTGTGCGGGGCAGGACCCTATGCGTGCCGAGCTGTTCCTGGTGGAGGGTGACTCTGCCGGGGGCTCGGCCAAGCAGGCGCGAGACAAGGAATTCCAGGCCATCCTGCCGTTGCGCGGCAAGATCCTCAACACCTGGGAAGTCGATGGCGGCGAAGTACTCGCCAGTCAGGAAGTGCACAACATCGCGGTAGCCATCGGTGTCGATCCCGGCGCGGCAGACATGAGCCAGCTGCGTTACGGCAAGATCTGCATCCTCGCCGACGCCGACTCTGACGGTCTGCACATCGCCACGTTGCTCTGTGCGCTGTTCGTCCAGCATTTCCGCCCGCTGGTGGACGCCGGTCACGTCTACGTCGCCATGCCGCCGCTGTACCGCATCGACCTGGGTAAGGACATCTATTACGCCCTGGACGAAGCCGAGCGTGATGGCATTCTTGACCGCCTGGTGGCCGAGAAGAAGCGCGGCAAGCCGCAGGTCACGCGTTTCAAGGGCCTGGGTGAAATGAACCCGCCGCAATTGCGCGAAACCACCATGGACCCCAATACCCGGCGCCTGGTGCAACTGACCCTGGACGATTTCGAAGCCACATCGGAGATCATGGACATGCTGCTGGCCAAGAAGCGTGCGGGCGACCGCAAGACCTGGCTCGAATCCAAGGGCAACCTGGCCGAGGTGCTGGTTTGAACCGAGGCTGGCTGGCGGCCCTGGTGTTGACCGTCACGCCTGCATTCGCCGCGCAGGCGCTTGCACAAAAGCCCCTGCCCGAACTCAAGCTGCTGTCCGAGCACGCAGTCGACGACATGGTAGGTGGCAATCTGTCCGGTCTGGCCTCGTGTAATGGCGTGCTATGGACGGTGTCCGACCGCGACGACACGTTGCTGTACAGCCTCGACACTGCGGCGACCGTGTGGAAGGCCCATGCGCTGAAGCTTGAAATTCCGCCCATCCCCGACAGCGGACTGTCCCCGACACTGCGTGGCATGGCCAAGGCGGCGTCGCTGATTCGTGGCGGCGATCTGGATTTCGAAGGTGTGACTTGTGATGCCGCCGGTAACCGCTATTTGGTCAGCGAAGGCTTCGCTACGGTATTGAAAGTCCCGGTCGATGGTGCGCCGAGCTGGCTGCCATTGCCGAAGAAGCTGGTTCAGGAAGCCCAGTCCGCCGGCATGCTGCAGCACTTCAACGCGATTTTCGAAGGCATTGCCATCAATCCGGCAGGCGATCAGCTGTGGCTGGCCGCCGAGCGTGAAAAACGTGGCCTGTTGACTGCAAAGTTGAGTAAAGACAGCTGGAGCTGTGGCGCGAGCTGTATTTTGCGGGTCGAGTCCGGCAATGACATTCTGCCGCCGCAGTTGGGCGGCAAATCCGTCGCCAAGGATTTTTCCGACATCTCGTTGTTCAACGGCAAGTTGTACACCCTTGAGCGGGCGGCGTATCGCATCTGTCGTCGAACGCTGGAAACCGGGCAACTGGAAACCTGCTGGTCGTTCGCCAAGGAAGCGTTGCTGCCCAATCGGCTCTACGATCAGAAGTACGGCCTGACCGAAGCCCTGATCGTGGATGACACCGGAGCCTGGGTTGGTATCGATAACAACTTCGGCGCCCGCGCTGACGGTGAAAAACGCCCCATCGTCTGGCGCTTCGCTGCGCCAGAGGGTGGCTGGGGCGGCAAGCCTTGACCCAGGCACCTCCCGGCAAACGCGCCGGGCGCTTGATGCTGATCGTTGCCTGGGCCGCGGCGCTGTTTCTGGCGACGCGGTTTTTCGGTGAATGGGAACAGCGTCAGGAAAACCCGAACGGTGACGTCACCTCCGAGCACGGTGACGGCTATGTCCAGGTGCAACTGGCAAGCAACCGACAGGGACACTTCGTGATGACGGGGCAGATCAACACGCGCCCTGTGCAGTTCATGCTCGACACGGGGGCGACCGACGTCGCCATTCCCGAAGACATGGCCGAGACGTTGCATCTGCAACGCGGCGACCCGATCCAGGTGAGCACGGCCAACGGCCGCACCGACGCGTTTCGGACTACGTTGGAACGCCTGCAAATCGGCGATATCGTCTTGAACAACGTACGCGCCCTGGTGGTGCCCGGCCTGGACGGTGATCAGGTGCTGCTGGGTATGAGCGCCATCAAGCAACTCGAATTCACACAACGTGGCGGCACATTGCTGCTGCGTCAGACGACAAAATGATGAGGCCCGCATGAGCGACTCCCTTGACCTCAGCCTGGACGGCGTAGAACGCCGGTCGCTGGCTGACTTCACCGAACAGGCCTATCTGAACTACTCCATGTACGTGATCATGGACCGTGCCTTGCCGCATATCGGCGACGGCCTGAAGCCTGTGCAGCGACGCATTATCTACGCCATGAGCGAGCTGGGCCTGGACGCTGACGCCAAGCACAAGAAGTCGGCGCGCACCGTCGGCGACGTACTTGGTAAATTCCACCCTCACGGCGACTCGGCCTGCTATGAAGCCATGGTGCTGATGGCGCAGTCCTTCAGCTACCGGTACACACTGGTCGATGGTCAGGGTAACTGGGGGGCGCCGGACGATCCCAAATCGTTCGCTGCCATGCGCTACACCGAAGCGCGGTTGTCGCGTTATTCCGAAGTCTTGCTCACCGAGCTGGGCCAGGGTACTGCGGACTGGGTGCCGAATTTCGACGGCACCCTGGACGAGCCGGCGGTCTTGCCTGCGCGTTTACCGAACATTCTGCTCAACGGCACTACCGGCATCGCTGTGGGCATGGCCACCGATGTCCCGCCGCATAACTTGCGGGAGGTGGCGTCGGCCTGTGTCCGGCTGCTCGATGAGCCCAAAGCCACCATCGAGCAGCTGTGCGAACACGTACAGGGGCCGGATTATCCGACCGAAGCGGAAATCATCACGCCTCGTGCCGACTTGCTGAAAATCTACGAAACCGGACGTGGGTCGGTGCGCATGCGCGCGGTGTACCGCGTCGAGGATGGCGACATCGTCGTTACCGCGCTGCCGCATCAGGTGTCTGGCGCCAAGGTACTGGAACAGATCGCCGCGCAGATGCAGGCCAAGAAGCTGCCGATGGTTGCCGACCTGCGCGACGAGTCGGACCATGAGCATCCTTGCCGCATCGTGATCATCCCGCGCTCCAACCGCGTCGATCCTGAAGAGCTGATGCAGCACCTGTTCGCGACCACCGAGCTTGAGTCCAGTTACCGGGTGAACATCAACATCATCGGTCTGGACGGCAAGCCGCAGTTGAAGAACCTCAAGGCGCTGCTTTCCGAGTGGCTGACGTTCCGTATCAACACCGTACGTCGCCGCCTGCAGTTTCGTTTGGACAAGGTCGAACGTCGCCTGCACCTGTTGGAAGGTTTGCTCACGGCTTACCTGAACCTGGATGAAGTGATCCACATCATTCGCACCGCCGAACACCCTAAGGCTGAGCTGATCGCGCGTTTCGAGCTGTCCGAGATCCAGGCGGACTACATTCTCGACACCCGCCTGCGTCAGTTGGCGCGTCTGGAAGAGATGAAGCTGCGTGGCGAGCAGGACGAACTGCTCAAGGAGCAAGCCAAGCTTCGCGCCCTGCTGGGCAGCGAAACCAAACTGCGCAAGCTGGTGCGCACTGAATTGATTGCCGATGCACAGACCTATGGCGATGATCGTCGCTCGCCAATCGTCGAGCGCGCCGAGGCCAAGGCACTGTCGGAAAACGAGCTGATGCCGACCGAGCCTGTGACCGTCGTGTTGTCGGATAAAGGCTGGGTGCGTTGCGCAAAAGGTCATGACATCGACGCGACGGCGCTTTCCTACAAGGCGGGCGACGGCTTCAAGGCCGCCGCCGCGGGGCGTTCGAACCAGTTCGCAGTGTTCATCGACTCCACCGGGCGCAGCTACTCGCTCGCGGCCCATACCCTGCCGTCGGCCCGTGGCCAGGGCGACCCGCTGACCGGTCGCTTAACGCCGCCACCTGCGGCTACCTTTGAATGTGTACTACTGCCGGATGATGACGCGCTTTACGTCATCGCGTCCGACGCCGGCTATGGCTTCGTGGTCAAGGGGGAAGACTTGCAAGCCAAGAACAAGGCGGGCAAGGCGGTGCTCAGCCTGCCCTCGGGTGCGAAAGTCATTTTGCCGCGTCCGGTGGCTGACCGTGAGCAGAACTGGCTGGCCGCCGTCACTACCGAAGGGCGTCTGCTGGTCTTCAAGATCAGTGACCTGCCGCAGCTTGGCAAAGGCAAGGGCAACAAGATCATCGGCATTGCGGGTGAGCGGGTCGCCAGTCGCGAAGAATATGTGACCGACCTGGCGGTCATCCCCAATGGCGCCACCTTGGTGCTTCAGGCAGGTAAGCGTACGCTGTCGCTCAAGCCGGACGATCTGGAGCATTACAAGGGCGAGCGTGGTCGCCGTGGCAACAAGTTGCCGCGTGGTTTTCAGCGGGTTGATTCATTGTTGGTGGAAAACGTGACTTAAGCGGTTAATCAGGCTGTCGATCTTCGTTTTGTCACGAAGATCGACGCAGAATCGCTGGAGTCATTGCGCATATTCACGGATGATATGACGTCTTGAGGGCTAGGCATGGCCGAGTGCCTTCATGTTTCTTGAGTCTTTAACATCGTGGCTGCCGTGCGCTGGCCACTTGGACGGAATGATGAATTTTCTACGCGTTCCTTTTGTTCTGTTGTTGACCGGCGTTCTGGGTTTGGCCGGGTGCAGCGTTCATCAGCCTCAATCGCTTTACCAGCTGGACAGTGGTGAGCCAGGGCAACCGAAGCAAAGCGCCGGAGTCGCTGTTTTGCTCGGTCCGGTTTCCGTTGCCGATTATTTGCAACGGGAGACATTCCTACAGCGTCAGCCCGACGGCAGCCTGACAGCGTCGACCGACGGTCGATGGGCAGGCAGCTTATCTTCTGACATCAATCAACTGCTGCTGCGTCAACTGGCCTGGAAACTGGACAGCCAGCGTGTGGTCATGGCGCCTGCGGCTGCCAACTTCAGCCCGGACGTGCAGGTGGTGCTATCAATCACTCGTCTGGACTCCGGCGTGCACCAGCCGGCGGTGCTCGATGCGCAGTGGCGCCTGCTGGACCGCCGCGGCATCGTGCGGGACAGCAAACTGATACACCTGGAAGAGCGTCATGCAGGCAGCTCGGCTGCACAGGTTAAGGCTCAGGGCATACTTTTGCAGCGTCTGGCCGATCAACTGAGCGTGGCGGTCAAACCGGTTGCCAGTCAGCCGTTGGTCGCTGAGCAGCCGAAAAAGACCGCTCAGCCGGCCAAGACGCGCACCGACCAAGATAAGCCGAAAATCCCGATGGCCTCGCCGATTCGCACCGATCTGGAAGTGTTCCGCTTCTAAGTCAGACGCCAGACAAAAAGCCCGCAGCGATGCGGGCTTTTTTGTGGGCGATGGCTGGATCGTGATTGATGCTGGCCGAAGACCATAGGCGCAAGCTTGCTGTGACCTGCCGAGGACCTGCAGTGAAATTCGACAGCCGATGTATCAGGCAAGGACGGATCGCTTGATTCGGCAGCTGTTTGGCATCAGTTCGCCCGTGCGGACTCTCTCAGGATCGCTACAGCCTTTCGGGCAGCATCAAGGGTAGGTCACCGGAAACGCCGCACTCCCCAAGGCATGCGGCATGCGCGGGATGCATCAGGCCTTGCGCGCCTCGTGCATCCGCGCCAACTGGCGCTCCAGCATCGAAGGGTATGGCTCCAGCAAGCGTTCAACACAGCTTGCGCCCTCGGGGCTGGCGATCGGGCGGATGCGGGCGCGCTGGCGAATCGTGTGGTCTTCGCTGATTTTGCGCTCTACCAACAGCAGGTTGCGGCTGTGTTGCGACAGGGCCAAGGCATCCTGTGCGGTTTCCGTCAGCAGCAGATCGATCTGGTTCATGCCGTGCAGGCCTTCACCCAGCGTAAGGCCCAACTGCAATTGCAGGGTAATGCCGCTGTCAGCGACTTCAATCTGCAGTGCATGGCTGAGCGCGCGCAGCAGTTCGCCGCAACAAATCGCATTGGTCAGGTAATCGTCGCCGCTGTCCTGGGTGCTGAACACCATTAGCGAGCTGCCATCGTTCAGCGTGTGCAGTTCGCTGTCGTACAGCGAGGCAGCCTGATCGATACAGTCGCGGTAGCGTTCCAGCAATTCCGTCAGACGACTGCGCGGCAGACGACGCAGCTGCTCTTGAGAGCCCAGCTGCACAGCCAGTACGGCGCTGTATTGCGGCTGCGAAGGCGCGACGGGCAACAGGGGGCGCGGTGCAGGCTTCTGCGGCGTGGGGCTGTTGTCGCGAAGGTCGGCGAAGGGATCTTCGTCGTCGTCTTCGTCTTCCTCGGCGACGATGCGGCGGGCTGGAATCGCCGTTGCGCGCGGTTTCGGCGCGTCGTCGAACTCGGGATCACTCAGGTCGCTGGCATCGAATTGCGCGGAGGAGTCTTCTTCGTCTTCAATCTGCACCGGCTCCGGAACAGGTTCCGGCTCAGGCTCGGGCGGCGCGTAGGACGCCTTGAGCTGGCGGGCCAGATCACCGATTTCATCCTGACGATCCGTGGCAGGGGTGTAAGGGTCTATGTAACGTAGCCACATGCGCAATTGCAGCATGGGCGTGGAGATGTGCCGCCCCAGCCGCAGGCTCAAGGCCAGCGCCAGTGCCAGCAGAATCCCGGCCAGAATGCCCATGCTCTGCAGGCTGATGGTCAAGGGCTGCTGGAACTGCGTCATGTCCAGGCTGATACGCAACGTTCCTGCGACTACATCCTGAAAGGTCACCTTGATCTCGTAGAGGCCTTCGGCTTCGCCCAACAGCCCGTTTTTTGGACGCTGACCCGCTTCGGCAAGGATGCGATTGTCCACGCTGTAAATAGCCGCATGGGCCACCAGCGGGTTTTTCACCAGATTGCCCAGCAACACGTTGAGGCTGAGGATGTCGTTGGACACCAGCAGCTCTGTGGCGGAGGTCGCGGTTTGCGTGGTCAGGGCCTGCCCCAATGCGTCCGCCTGCTCGTGCATGGCTTGCTTGAACTGCAGGCCCATCACGCAGGCGTAGATAACCAGCGCCAGCGCGACGAGGATCACGTTATGGCTGGCGATGCGCAAAGCAATCGGAACGCGTCGGTGACGCAGTGCCCGGAAGATCAGCAAGAAGAAGTTGTCGGTTTTTACTGGCGTGGGCCGGTTCACTGAGCGCGGCTCTCTTGAATAAGTTGGGGCGCAGTATAGCGAGCGACCCAGATGCGGCAAAGCGCTCACTGTGCCCGGCGGTCACTGAAAGTGAGTAGAATGCGGTTTTTTTCCACTGCGGGGGTGCGCCTTGCGCGAAATTGTCCTGATAAACATCACCGGCGTAGACCGTCCGGGTCTTACTGCGGCCATTACTGGCGTTCTGGCTCAAGGTGGCGTGAATATTCTGGATATTGGTCAGGCGGTGATTCACGACGCCCTGTCGTTCGGGATTCTGGTCGAGATTCCCGACACCGAACCAGGCGCTCGGGTGCTCGGGAACGTGCAAGCCAAGGTCGACGAGCTGGGCCAGCAGGTGCGCTTCACTCAGGTGTCCGAAACCGATTACCAGCATTGGGTGGGCGGTCAGGGCAAGGCGCGGCACATCGTCACTTTGCTGACGCGCAAGGTGACGGCCGAGCAGTTGCAGACGGTCAGCGCGATCACTGCAAAATACGGTTTGAACATCGACCGCATCGATCGTTTATCCGGGCGTATGCCGTTGGACACGCCCACCGGAAAGGGCAAGGGTTGCATCGAGTTTTCCGTGCGTGGCGAGCCTGCCGACCAGCAGCAGATGCAGGCCGAATTTCTGCACGTGGCGCAGGAACTGAACGTCGACATCGCGTTTCAACAGGATTCATTGTTCCGCCGCAATCGTCGTCTGGCGGTGTTCGACATGGACTCGACGCTGATCGAAGCCGAGGTCATCGATGAATTGGCCAAAGCCCATGGCGTGGGCGAGCGTGTTTCAGAAATAACCGAGCGCGCGATGCGTGGCGAGCTGGACTTTCGTGCCAGCTTCAAGGAACGCCTGGCGCTGCTCAAGGGCCTGGACATCAAGGTGCTGGACGAAATCGGCGCGTCGCTGCCTCTGACCGAAGGCGCCGAGACGCTGTTCGCCGAGCTCAAGCGTCTGGGCTACAAGACCGCGATTCTTTCGGGCGGATTCACCTATTTTGCTCGTCAGTTACAGGCCCGATTGGGGATCGACTACATCTTCGCCAACGAGCTGGAAGTGGTCGACGGCAAATGCACCGGCAATGCCATCGAGCCGATCGTCGATGCCCAGCGCAAGGCTGATTTGCTGCGTGAACTGGCGATCAGGGAAGGTTTGAGCCTTGAGCAGACCATCGCGGTCGGCGACGGCGCGAATGATTTGCCGATGCTGGCCATCGCTGGCCTGGGCGTTGCGTTCCGCGCCAAGCCGCTGGTCAAGCAGTCTGCCAAGCAGGCGATCTCTACGTTAGGGCTGGACGGTGTGCTGTATCTGCTGGGATTCCGTGATCGGGAAGGGCGCAGCGCCTGATAGATCCGCTTGTAGCGGGATGGCTTGCCGGCTGTGGCGTCGTTGGAATCGCGACCGCCGACAAGCCGGACTGCTGCAAATAACCGGTGCGCGAGAAGATTGCTGCCGTGCCGACCCTGTCGCGGCATGGCTGGCTGACGGCTAAGCGTCCTCCTGTACGCTGCGGCTGCTGTCGATCGAACGACTTCCTACAAGACCGTCCACAACGAATCGAATTCCTGTTCCGGCCCCGACTCTGCAGCGGTTTTCTTGGGCCCTTCGAGCATTTCGTATTCGAACTGGTTGTAGCTGCCGGTCGTTGCTTTGCGATTGCTCAGCGTGGCCCGTCGCTCTTCGCCGCTGCTGTTGATCATCACCTTGCTGCCTTCTTCGAATGGCAAGCGTGGTGCAATGACGGTAGCGGGTACGTCGATGGCCCTTACCTCAGGCAGCAACAACACCCGCAGGTATTGGCTGCTCTGCTCGTCACGCAGCAATTGCATGCCGCACGCCTGGCCGAACGGGGCAATCAGCTCCACGCCCATATGCGTGCCGCCGCTTCGCACCTGACGCACCCAGCGCACCACCGCGATACTCCAACCGTCGCCATGGTCTTGAATGCCGATCATTTCACCGGCCTGTAGCTGGTCCGGGACTTCCTTGGGCCAGGCCAGGCAGTAACCTCCCGGACTGTGGTTGACGATGTTCAGGCTGTAGGTCGGAAAGCTCGTTTGCCCGTCCGTTGCCGACGCGCCCCCGTCGGATTCTTCGCGCTGATACTGGATCTCCTCGAACGGCAGCAGGGTACTCGATGTGCCACCGCGCTGGACGTCCATCGCGTGTGACCAGGGGTCATCAACAGTGGGCTCAAGGGGCTGCAACGTGTATTGGGCGACCTTGCTCAGTGCGCCCGCGGGGACCAGCAGCAGGTCGCTGAAGCTTTTCTGACCGCCCACGAAGTAGTGAAGGGCGCTCATGCCAACGCAAACCGTCAGGGTACCTTGGGCCGCGGTACGCTGAAACGCGCGCTCCGAAACGTCGCCCCACGCCGCCGCCAGATGTTGCAACACGTCGATCGAGAGGCCCGGCGGCACGTGCAGGTAGGACTGAGAACGCTGATCGACGGGCATTTCGATGTAACGCTGCAAAGCTGCCGACAAGGGTCGCGGGTTGATACCCAAAAGATGGCTGCGTTGATCTTCGCCATACAGCGAGGTGTATCGCGGCGCAGTGTCGGTGCCGTAGGCAACGCTATAGAGGCTGGCATCATCGATGGGTTGCTGCAGGGTAACCATCGAGCTCCACGCATCCAGCGCGTCGGCCAGTTTGCCGATATTGTGCTGACGCATCTGATTGCAACGCGAACAACCCATCAGCAGCGCCACGATGTAGGTCTGTTCGACGGTCAGGGTGCGCGTATGGTGGGCCTGATTATCGGCCACTGGGGTTGTGTGCAGTTGGTTCTGACGGGCGATTTGATAGATCTGATGCAGCTCCAGCCACAAGCCGTCCTGTACCGGACAATAGAGCTGGTTGGCGCGGATCAGCGGGCCGTTGAGGCAATGCAGGGCGCGTTGCAATGCTGTGGTCAGCAGCGTGGTACGGTCCCGGGTGAGCCTGGGGCCCACCCTGGCGATGATTTGCTTGTAGCCGATTGCCAGATGATTCTGCAGCGCCTGACACAGGTTCGCGACCTTGCGCGGGCGTTCTTCCAGGACTACCGATTGGTTGAGGAAATGGCGTTCCAGGTGTCTGCACACGAAAAACACTTCCGGGCGCAGCAGCTCCAGCAGTTGCAGGCGGTTTTCGCTGGGGGTCAGCAGCTGATTGAGTTCGCCCAGCCCCTGATACAGCCGGCGGGCCATTTCGCCAAGATTGGCTTTCGGGAGGGTAGAGATCCAGCGCTTCAGGTCTTTTGGCGTCGCGTCACAGAACGACAGGCTCGACTGCGTCGGCACAGGAGCGCGCAACAACAGTGGCAGACTTAATTTACTCATGTGACAGGTAAACTCCCACAACTACTGGCCCAAATGGCATCGAGAACTGCAATGCGGACACACGATACCGAGCGAAAAGAGCAAGTTTACGTAACTGAAAAGCGAAGTTTCCTAGACGGCTGGTTAACGACTCTACCAGCATTGGATCCTTGGAACAGCCCTTGATGTCAAAGTGACACTTTATCAGCGCCGCTCCACGTGCGTCCAGACGACCCTGGCGGAATGCATGGCAGGTGCACTCCGCCAAAAAAACGCTCTTGCACACTCTGCCTGGCAAGAATCAGGCCTGTGTCGGCGTCGCCAGTAACTGACCCATTTTCGTAGGCGATCCGGCTGCAAGTTGCGCGGCCCATTGCACCTGATTGGGTCCGAATAGCACGATCGCGGTGGAGCCCAGTTTGAATCGACCGAGTTCGGCGCCTTTCTCCAGATGGATTGGCGCGCGGGCGGCTTCATCGTAGCGGAAGGTTTTCAGCTCGCGTTTTGGCGGTGTTACCAGGCCGGCCCACACGGTTTCGATGGACGCAACAATCATTGCTCCCACCAGAACCACTGCCATCGTGCCGCGCTCGGTGTCGAACAGGCAAACGGCGCGCTCGTTGCGGGCGAACAGTTCGGGTACGTTTTCAGCGGTGGTCTGATTGACCGAGAACAGACGGCCCGGCACGTAAACCATCTCACGCAAGGTGCCGGCCAGCGGCATATGCACGCGATGGTAGTCCTTGGGCGACAGGTAAATGGTAGCGAAATCACCGCCCATGAAAGGCGCTGACAAGCGCGCATCGCCTCCCAGCAACTCCAGCGCGCTGTAACTGTGGCCCTTGGCCTGGAAGATACGCCCGTGTTCGATTGGCCCTAGTTGGCTTACGGCGCCATCGGCAGGGCACAGAATCGCGCCCGGCGTTTCATCCAGAGGACGTGCGCCTGGTTTCAGGGCACGGGTGAAGAAGTCGTTGAAGTGCGGGTATGCCGTTTCATCCTCGACCAGCGCTTGAGACATGTCCACCTGGTAGCGGCGCACGAACCATTGAGTGAAGGCATTCTTGAACCAGCGCACGCGGCACTCGGCAACGCAGCCAGCCAGACGCGACAGCAGATGGTGGGGAAGCAGGTATTGGAAAAGAATAAACAGACGCTGTTTCATCAAGATTCCTAAAGCGTTTCAAAAGGGTTTTTCAATAGGTGAAGACGTATCGGGACAGCACCGGCGCTCGGCTATTTCTCCACGGGCGTATCCGGGTGATTGCCCCATTCGCCCCATGAGCCGGCGTAGCCTTTGACTCGCGGGTAACCCAGCGCCTTGGCGACCAGATAAGTGAAACCAGAACGATGGTGAGTCTGGCAGTGGGTGATGACCTCTTTATCCGGCGTGATGCCAAGGCTTTCGAGGATCTGCGGCATGTCCCGACGAATGCGCAGATTGCGCGCCTGATCCATGCCTGCGGTCCATTCGAAGTTCACGGCGCCGGGGATATGACCGCCTTTGGCCGCCACGACCTTCTCCCCGGAATATTCCGTCGGGCCGCGTGCGTCCCAGATTGCCAGGTCGGCGGCGCCCAGTCGGCTTTGCAGGTACTCACGAGTGGCGGTCGGCTCGTCGTGCACGGTTACCGACACCGAACCGCCAATAGCATCGGGCACCTCAGTGGACAGTGGCAGACCTTCGGCCTGCCAGGCCTGCAGGCCGCCGTCCAGGTAGTGGTATTGCGAATGGCCAATCACATCCAGCAGCCAGATGAAGCGACCGGCCCAGCCACCCCCTTCATCGTCATAGACCACGTAGACCGCATTCCGGTTATGGCCCAGCTCACCGAACAACGCATCAAGCTGCGCTTGGGTCGGCAGCAGGCCAGGCGCTGGAGGAATGCCCAACTGCGTGCGCTTCGGATCGACGAAACGCGCCCCCGGAATATGGCCAGTCTCATACCGGGCGGCGCTGGTCAGATCAACCAGTATCAGTTCTGAAGCGCCAAGGCGTGCCTGCAGGTCTGCGGGCTCGATCACCAGCGGCAAGCTTGAGAAGGCAGGCATGTGGGGTCTCCAGATCATGAAAGAGGCGAATTGTAGCGCAGCCATCAGCCATTGCGATGGCTAAAGGTGGTCAGCGCTTTCTCGATGCATTGTCCGGTTTTGCCGAACGCCTGGACCGTCACCTCCGAGAACGGCCCCCCACCTTGATCCGCCATGACCACCATCACCACTCGACCATTACTGCCCAGCGAGCGGATGAGCAGGTTCTCCCCTGAAAACAGATGGCGCAATTGGGGCGGCAGCAATGCCGAAAACTGAGCATTGTTGCTGGCAGTCAGGCGCAATTGCGTGGCTTGGGCCAGCAGTCTTTGCAGCACCGTGCTGTCTTTGTAAGGAACAAGCAGCGAAGCGGCAGACGGATCCACACCGGCAATCTGATGCACGCGAAGACTGTCGGTCTTGCGATCGATCATCAGCAATACTGCGCGGTGCATGCCCGACGCCAGCAGGGCGTCCCGCGCGCAAGTAGTCAAGTGCATGGCGTTGGCGAAGGCACTGGGCTCTCTTAGCAAGTCGCTGCAGTGTTTGCGCCAGGTGTGCAGCGCTTCGGGGGAAGGCGGTGGGGCTGGCAGCAGTGCTTCGTGTATACGTCGTGTGCCCCAGGGCCAGAGCAAGGCCTCGGCCGGGTGCCAGACGCCGGGCTCCGCATGCTGACGGGCGCTGGCGGCAGCGTTCTGGTGTACCTGTTGCTGCAGGTCACTCAATGGCTGTTGCAAATATAGGCTGGTCAGCAATTCCCAGCGCATCGTGTGCGGGGTGTCCCAGGCTTGCTGGGTGGATAGGGCCAGGCCATTTGCCAGCAGAATCGTGTTGGCTGGCTGATTAAACCAGCGACGCAGCGGCAGGTCCGCGTCCAGTTGTTGTTGCTGCTTGAGCGGATCGTCGCTCTCATGGGCGACGCGCAGCACTTTTACCAAACTGCGTTGCTCGCTGATTAACAGGCGGTAACCCTGCATGACCCACATCGGCAATTGCCAATGCTGCGCCAGTGCCTGGCATAGCCGCACCAAGCGCACGCCGAACAAGGCTTTTTCGACGACTTTGGCCGACTCGCCCTTATAGACGACCCGCAGCTCCCATTCTTCCAGCAGCTTGGGATGGGCCAATGCCATCGGCCAAAGCGGCGCGAGAAACAGCAAGCTGCCCAGATGGATATCCTGCCAGAGCCGCGCCAACTGGTTGGCAAACAAACCATAAGCCTGTTGCGCGGCGTGTTGGCTAATCATCTGCAACTGACGCAGCGCTGGGGGGATTTTCTGCAGCTCGACGCTCGGCAAGCGGCCCAGTAGCGTGCTTGCGCGCGCCAGTCCCAGGCGGTTAAGCGCAACTTCCAGGCTTTCGGCAGGCTCAGCCAGCCCGCCGCTGTGCAAGTTAGCCTCCCGCAGCACGCTGAGTACCAGCGCCGGGCTGTCCTGCATCAGGTCGGCGATTTCCCGTAGTGAGCGGCGACTGTCGTTCAAGGCGGCATGCACCCGGGCATGGGCATGGGTGGGAACGGGCAGGGCGAGGCCATCCAGCTGTTTGATCCAGGCATCGAGTGTCTGCGGAACGGGGAGCGACGAGGCTTTAGCTGATTGCATTCACAAGGCCCATACGGCTGGGAGGTTTTGATCGGTATCGGATGATGGCATCATGCCGGCTTTTGCGCTGATACGCTGGCGCCACACCGCAGACAGTTTTTCGCCTGATTTGACTATAGTCTGGCGCACTGGTGCCGATAAGTTGAACAAGAGTTTTCAGCGCTTCTCGCACAATGACCATGAACCCGACTCAGTAAGTATTTTCTACCTATGGCAAAAATTATCGGCATCATCGTCGTTCTCGCGAGCGTCCTCGGCGGTTACGTACTTTCTCATGGTCAAATCGGAGCGCTGATCCAGCCTTTCGAGGTGATGATCATCGGCGGTGCCGCGCTCGGTGCATTCCTGCAAGCGAACCCGGGCTACATGACCATGCTGGTCGTCAAGAAGTCCTTGAAGATGTTCAGCTCGCGCTTTAGCCACGCGTTCTATCTGGAAGTGCTGGGACTGGTCTACGAGATTCTCAACAAGAGCCGTCGTGAAGGCATGATGGCGATTGAGGGCGACATCGAGGAGCCGGAAAACAGCCCGATCTTCACCAAATACCCAGGCATCCTGAAAGACACCCGCATGATCGCTTTCATTTGTGACTACTTGCGCATCATGTCGTCCGGCAACATGGCCCCCCACGAGCTGGAAGGCCTGTTCGACATGGAGTTGCTGAGCATGAAGGAAGAGCTGGAGCACCCCTCCCACGCGGTGACCGGTGTGGCAGACGCCATGCCCGGGTTTGGCATCGTAGCGGCGGTATTGGGTATCGTCGTGACCATGGCGTCCCTGGGCTCCGGCGACAAGGCGGCGATCGGGATGCACGTAGGCGCGGCCCTCGTCGGTACGTTCTTCGGTATTCTGGCGGCCTACGGTTTCTTCGGTCCGTTGGCCACTTCCCTGGCCCATGATGCCAAGGAAGAAATGAATGTGTACGAGTCGATCAAGGCCGCCCTGGTGGCGTCGGCCTCGGGTGTGCCGCCCTCGCTGGCGGTCGAATTCGGTCGCAAGGTTCTCTACCCGGCACACCGTCCCAGCTTCAGTGAGCTGGAACAAGCGGTTCGCGGTCGCTGATCCATGGAAAATAATCAGCCAATTATCGTCAAGCGTGTAAAGCGCTACGGCGGAGGGCACCACGGCGGCGCCTGGAAAATCGCCTTCGCTGACTTCGCGACGGCGATGATGGCGTTCTTCCTCGTGCTGTGGCTGATGTCGTCGGCAACGCCCGAGCAGTTGATCGCCATTGCCGGTTACTTCAAGGACCCGGTTGGCTTCTCCGACAGCGGCTCGCCTTATGTCATCGACCTGGGTGGCTCCCCCGAGATGTCGCCCGACCAGACACTCAACCCTGAAGTGAAATCCACCCCGGCGCCAGACAAAGTGCCCGTGGATGCCGATCAACAGGATGCGGCAGCCGAGCAGATCGAGCAGGAGCGCCTGGAAATGCTGCTGCAGGAACTGCAAACCAAGGTTAACGAGAACCCGCAGCTGGCGAAGTTCAAGGATCAGATCCTGTTCGAGATCACTCAGGACGGCCTGCGCATCCAGATCACGGATGCCGAAAACCGGCCCATGTTCGACATCGGCAGCGCGCGCTTGAAGTCTTATTTCGAGGACATTCTGCTGGCGATGGCTGACACCATTAAAGGTGTGCCGAACAAGGTCAGCATCAGTGGCCATACCGATGCGACCCCTTATGTGGGCAACAACGGTTTTGGTAACTGGGAGCTGTCGGCCAACCGCGCCAACGCCGCCCGACGCGCGATGATCGCAGGCGGCTATCCAGATCCGCAGGTGGCGCGGGTGGTGGGTTACGCGTCTTCTTCGCTGTACGACAAGGAAAACCCGAACAACCCAGTCAATCGCCGCATCGATATCGTGGTCCTGACCAAGAAGGCCCAAGCACGTATCGAAGATGCTCAGAACGTCGGTGAAGCGCCAAAACCGGATACTCCGCCAGTGCCAGTGCCAGTGCCAGTGCCAGCTCCGGCCTCACCGACTGGTCCGGCGGCCAGTCCTGGCGCATCGATCGCAACCCCCGCCGTTGACCGCCAGGCTTACGCCCAGCCCCACGAGATTCGGCAGAGGCTGAACATTTTCGATCAAGGGCAATTGAAGATCGAAGAGACGAAGAACTGATTGGATTCCGACAAAAACGCCGCGATGATCGCGGCGTTTTTGTATGTGCAGACGATAGAGTGTTGCGTGGCCAGGCAGCGACACTCGTAGCAGTCCGGTTTGCCAGCGGCAGCGATGGTAAGGACGCCATCGATGGCAAGCCGACTGCTACAGGTAACTGGATGTGCCGTTAATAACCGCTGTCCGGCAAGCTTGCGATGATAGAGCGATAGCTGTTCATGCGCTGCTGCTGCACGCGGCCTTCTTCCAGGCCTTTGAGCAGAGCGCAGCCGGGTTCGCGGTCGTGCTTGCAATCGCGAAAGCGGCAGCGGCCAAGCAGGTCGTTGAACTCGATGAAGCCCGCTTCGACGTCGGCGCGGCTGACGTGGCCCAGGCCGAATTCGCGAATCCCCGGGGAGTCGATCAGGTCGCCACCGCGAGGGAAGTGGAACAGCCGGGCGGTGGTGGTGGTGTGCGTACCTTGCCCGGAATATTCCGACAGCGGTCCGACCCGTGTGCCGACTTCCGGCAGCAGGCTGTTCACCAGCGACGACTTGCCCACACCCGACTGCCCGACGAATACGCTGATGTGACTGTCGAGCAGATCTTGCAGCTGCTGCATGCCGTCGCCGTGATGCGCGGAGACTTCCAGCACCGGATAACCCAGTGTCCGGTAAACCGCCAGCAGTGCATTGAGCGCGGGGGCATTGTGCTCGTCGATAAGGTCGAACTTGTTCAGCAGCAACAGCGGGCAGATGCCAGCGTGTTCGGCCGCGACCAGATAGCGGTCGATCAGATTGGCATGGGGCTCGGGCGCCGGGGCGAAGACGATAACGATCATGTCGACGTTGGCAGCCACCGGTTTGAGCTGGCCGCGGGTGTCCGGTCGGCACAGCTCCGTGTTGCGCGGCAGCTGCGCGACGATCACGCCGATGCCCTGGTTGCCGGCTCGCCAAACGACCCTGTCGCCGGTTACCAGCGCGGGCAGGTTGGCGCGCAAGTGGCACCGGAACACCTGTCCGCTCAGCTCGCCTTCCTGCGCCTCGACTTCCACTTGAACGCCGAAATGCGCGATCACAAGCCCGGTTTGTTCAGGGCCGAGATCGCCGCCTTCGAGCGTTTCCAGGG
Source organism: Pseudomonas sp. UBA5706 (assembly GCF_002419965.1). Classification (GTDB taxonomy): domain Bacteria; phylum Pseudomonadota; class Gammaproteobacteria; order Pseudomonadales; family Pseudomonadaceae; genus Aquipseudomonas. The sequence continues at coordinate 66,444 of NZ_DIHC01000034.1, read as the reverse complement.
CTTGTGATTCACGTTTGGCAGCGCGGGCAGCGCGCTCGCCTTGAATCTTTTCGATGCGCCAGTTCTGGCGACGGTTGAGTTGGCGTTTGGCCATGAGTGTTCAGTGATCCAATTGATGCCGCATAAAGCTGCTGATTAGGTGAGGCGGGAGCGAGTCTAGCACGCTCGCCTACGCTAAACTGCGCGCCTGAGCTGAGGAGCCTACATATGCAGAACAAGCAGAATTTGATCTGGATCGACCTGGAAATGACCGGTCTGGACCCCGATAACGACGTGATCATCGAGATGGCGACCATCATCACCGACAGTGAGCTGAACACTCTGGCCGAAGGGCCGGTAATCGCGGTGCATCAAAGCGACGAACTGCTCAGTGGTATGGATGAGTGGAACACGCGTCAACACGGCGGCTCGGGCCTTACCCAGCGCGTGCGCGAGAGCAGGATTTCCACCGAAGAAGCCGAAGCCCTTACCCTGGCATTCATCAAGCAGTGGGTGCCCGAGCGCAGCTCGCCGATCTGTGGCAACAGCATCTGCCAGGACCGTCGCTTCCTTTATAAGCGCATGCCGACGCTGGAAAACTATTTCCACTACCGCAACCTCGACGTGTCCACGCTCAAGGAATTGGCTGCGCGCTGGTCGCCTGAGTTGAAGTTCAAGAAGGGCAGCACTCACCTGGCGCTGGACGACATTCGTGAGTCGATTGCCGAGCTGCGTTTCTATCGCGAGCACTTCATCAAGGTCTAAGCGCCAGTGCGAGGGGGGGCTGCTTACTTACGCCCCCTTTTGGTGCTCGCGCCGAGTGGTTAGACTGCGCCCCTTCTCGCAGGGACCGCCACCATGTTGTTAGTACTCTATCTGATCGCCATTACCGCTGAAGCCATGACCGGTGCGCTGTCTGCCGGGCGACGTGGCATGGACTGGTTCGGCGTGGTGCTGATCGCTTGCATTACCGCGCTCGGTGGTGGCTCGGTGCGTGATGTGCTGCTGGGGCACTACCCACTGACGTGGGTCAAGCACCCGGAATACCTGGTTCTCACCAGCGTTGCGGCGTTGGTCACCATCCTTATTGCGCCACTGATGCGCCATTTGCGCTCGCTGTTTCTGGTACTTGATGCACTCGGACTGGTGGCTTTCACCGTGATCGGCTGCATGACTGCCCTGGAGATGGGGTTGAGCATGATGGTCGCGGCCGTCAGCGGGGTGATTACCGGTACGTTCGGCGGCATCCTGCGTGACATCTTCTGCAACGACATCCCGTTGATCTTCCGTCGCGAGCTGTATGCCAGCGTTTCGTTCGCGGCTGCGTGGTGCTTTCTGTTGTGTCAGTACGCAGGGCTAGCGCTGGAGCAGGGCACGCTGATCACGCTATTTGGCGGTTTACTGCTGCGATTGCTGGCGATCAGGTTCCATTGGGAAATGCCCAAGTTTGTGTATAAGGATGGGCACTGATCCCGGGCGTTCGCAGATCCGTTTCCTCCGAAGGCGTAGCCGGTCATCAACAATCGCGCAATTCATGCTGCCGCAACGCCCACGCCACATGCTCACGCACCATCTCTGAGGGGTGTTCCCGCCGCGTCTTCAACGCCTCGAGTACCGGGATGCTCGACGGCGCATTGCCCAGCCCCACCGCGAGATTTCGCAACCACCGTTCATACCCAGCACGACGCAACGGCGAGCCTTCGGTGTTACTGAGGAAGGTTGTTTCATCCCAAAGAAACAACGTCGTCAGCTCTGCATTATCCAGTCCGTGGCGCGGTTTGAAGTCGGTCTGATCGGTCGGGCGGGCGAAGCGGTTCCAAGGGCAGACGATCTGGCAGTCATCGCAGCCGAACACCCGATTGCCGATCAGCGATCGGAGTTCTTCGGGGATTGAGGTTTTCAGCTCGATGGTCAGGTACGAAATACAGCGCCGCGCATCCAGTACATAAGGCCCGACGAAGGCGTTGGTCGGGCATACATCCAGACAGGCGGTGCAGCGCCCGCAATGTTCGGTGGCGTGGGGCGGATCCACGGCAAGCGGCAGATCGACAAACAGCTCGCTTAAAAAGAAGTAGCTCCCGGCCTTGCGATTGAGCACCAGCGTGTTCTTGCCGATCCAGCCCAGCCCGGCTTTCTCGGCGAGGGCCTTTTCCAGCACCGGTGCGCTGTCGACGAAAGCGCGATAGCCGAATGGCCCGATGGCCTGCTGAATGCGTTCGGCCAGTTGCTGCACACGCTTGCGGATCAGCTTGTGATAGTCGCGGCCCAATGCATAACGCGAAACGTACGCTTTGTCCGGCTGGACCAGCAGTTGTGCCATCTGCGTATCGCCCGGCAGATAGTCCATGCGCAGTGATATCACGCGAAGCGTACCCGGCACCAGTTCTTCGGGATGCGAACGTTTGCTGCCATGCGCTGCCATATAGTCCATCTCGCCGTGGTATCCGGCTTCGAGCCAGCGTTCCAGATGCTGCTCATGTTCCGCCAGATCCAGCCCCGAAATGCCGACCTGCTGGAAGCCGAGCTCGCGCCCCCAGGTCTTGATGGACAGGGCAAGCTCGGCCAACCCGACATCCGTCAGGGGCATTGAATGGGTTAATGGATCGACAGAAATCGCGGACATGCAAGGAGGACACCGGGGCGCAGGTGCGTATAATTCTGCCAGACATCGGAGCCTAATGACGCATGTTGCACGCCAAACCCCCTTTTCCCGACGCGCTGTACAGCGCAGCCCAGGTGCGCGACCTCGATGCACGCCTGATTGCCGCAGGTACACCGGGATTCGAATTGATGCAGCGCGCTGCCCACGCCGCCTGGCGCGCGATACGTCGCCGTTGGCCAGACGGGCGGCAACTGACGGTGCTGGCCGGACATGGCAATAACGCCGCAGATGGCTATCTGATTGCGGTACTGGCGAAGCGAGCAGGTTGGCAGGTGACGGTGCTCGCCGTTGGCAGTTGGTCGGTGCTGACCGGTGACGCGCAAGCAGCCTATCAAGAAGCGCTGCGCGAACAGGTCGATGTTCAAGACTGGCATCAGCAAACGCTGAACGGAATCATCATCGATGCCTTGTTGGGCACGGGTCTGAAAGACGAAGTCCGCCCTCCTTATGACCATGCCATCGAGTTGATCAACGACAGCGGCCTGCCGGTCATGTCGGTTGATATTCCGTCGGGGCTTTGCGCGGACACCGGGCAAACCCTGGGCGTAGCGGTGCGCGCGGACCTCACTGTCACCTTCATCGGGTTGAAAACCGGGCTGTTCACCGGCGATGCCGCCGACCTGGTGGGAGAGCTGGTTTTTGACGATCTGCAAGCCGATCCGGCGATTGTCGAGCAGACCCCGATCAGCGTTACACGTCTGGATACATTTAACCTGCCCAAGCTCAAGCCGCGTCCGCGCACTGCCCACAAAGGCATGTTCGGTCGAGTGTTGGTCATCGGCGGCGATCTCGGATTTGGCGGCGCTGCTTTGCTGTCTACCGAAAGCACCTTGCGCTGCGGGGCGGGCATGGTCACGCTGGCAACCCGGCCCGCGCACATTAGCGCGGCGCTGAGTCGCTTTCCTGAAGTCATGTCCGCTGGCATCAGCTCCGCCAATCAGTTGATGGCGCTGATCGAGCCCGCAACCGTTCTGGTCGTTGGGCCCGGACTGGGGCAGCACAGCTGGGGCCGCAGCCTGTTGTCGGCGGCGGCCAATGCCGAGCGTCCGCAGGTTTGGGACGCCGATGCGCTGAATCAGCTGGCAGCCAGTTTCGTGCAGTTGCCCAAGGATTGTGTGATCACCCCGCACCCCGGTGAGGCCGCGCGGTTGCTGGGCATCAGCACCAAAGAGGTACAGGCCGATCGCCCGGCGGCGGCCCGGGCATTGGCAAAAAAATTCAACGCGGTCTGCGTACTCAAAGGCAGCGGCAGTCTGATCGCCGACCCGGCAGGTGAACTGGCACTGGCCGACCACGGCCACCCTGCAATGGCGACCGGCGGCTTGGGCGACGTGCTGTCAGGTGTCATCGGTGCACTGCTGGCTCAGAATATGCCCGCGTTCCAAGCGGCTTGTCTGGCGGTGTGGCTGCATTCACTGGCCGGAGAAAAATGTGGCGCCAGCGGACGTGGAATGGCCGCCGCTGATCTGATTCCTGTCATTCGCATGCTTCTGGAGGAGCAACAACCGTGTCTGAGTTAACCCTGCACCTGACAGGCGAAGAGGCGATGACCGACTTTGGTGCGCGGATTGCCCAAGTCACTGAAAGCAATGGGATTATTTTTCTGGAAGGCAATCTTGGCGCCGGCAAGACGACGCTTTCACGGGGCATCATCCGCGGCCTGGGTCACACGGGTGCGGTAAAAAGCCCTACCTTTACCCTCGTAGAACCTTACGAAATTGGGAGAAATCGCGCGTATCACTTTGATCTTTACCGACTTGTTGATCCAGAAGAGCTAGAATTCCTCGGCATACGCGACTACTTCGAAGGTCAAGCCCTTTGCTTGATCGAGTGGCCTGACCTCGGTGCAGGCTTTTTGCCAAAGCCCGACCTGATCATTACCATTAGGCCGCACGCCGAAGGCAGAGCGCTGACCCTGAGCCCGAAAAGCTCACGCGGTGAGCAGTGGTGTGCCGCATTGGCTTTGGAATTCAAATAAATATGGGGTTAGGTATGCGCATGCGCGCGCTGGTTACTGTGATTGGACTGCTGCTGACGACGCTGGCCGTCGACGCATTGGCCGCTTCACAGGTACGAAGTGTCCGCTTATGGCGTGCTCCGGATAACACGCGGCTGGTCTTCGACTTGTCCGGGCCGGTTCAGCACAGCGTTTTCACCCTTCAGTCCCCGGACCGCCTGGTGATCGACATCAATGGCGCGACGCTGGGTGGCTCCCTGAACATTCCGACCGCCAATACGCCGATTACCAGCATGCGCTCTGCGCAACGTACGCCGGATGACCTGCGCGTGGTCATCGACCTGAAAAAGGCCGTGACGCCGAAGAGCTTCGTTTTGGCACCGAACCAGCAGTACGGCAATCGTTTGGTGGTCGATCTGTATGACAACCCCGCGGATGCCAATCCGCCGCCCACCGTCGCCGACACACCGGCGACAGTGGCGCCCGCAACGCCTGCGGTGCCCATCAGCCCGTCGAAACCCGAAATCAAACTAACCCCTGTGCCCAACGGCAAGCGGGACATCGTGGTAGTGGTCGATGCCGGGCACGGCGGCGAAGACCCCGGCGCCTCGGGTGGTCAAGGCCAGAAAGAAAAAAACGTCGTACTGTCCATTGCCAAGGAATTGCAGCGTCAGATCAATGCCGAGAAGGGCTATCGCGCCGAGCTGACGCGCACCGGCGATTATTTTATCCCGCTGCGCAAGCGCACCGAAATCGCTCGCGCCAAAGGGGCTGACTTGTTCGTCTCCATTCACGCTGACGCTGCGCCGTCCTCAGCCGCGTTCGGTGCTTCGGTGTTCGCACTGTCCGAGCGTGGCGCCACGTCCGAAACCGCGCGCTGGCTGGCAGACAGTGAAAACCGTTCCGACCTGATCGGCGGGGCAGGCGCCGTGAGTCTGGACGATAAGGACCGAATGCTGGCGGGCGTGCTGCTTGACCTGTCGATGACCGCGTCGCTGACGTCGAGCCTGAACGTGGGGCAGAAGGTGCTGACCAATATCGGTCGCGTGACGTCATTGCATAAGGCGCGCGTCGAGCAAGCGGGGTTCATGGTGCTCAAGTCGCCAGACATCCCGTCGATCCTGGTCGAGACCGGTTTTATTTCTAACGCCGCCGAGGCCAACAAATTGCAAGGAGCCAGCCATCAACAGGCGTTGGCGCGTTCGATTACCGCTGGGGTAAAGCAATTCTTCCAGCAGAATCCGCCCCAAGGCACCTACATCGCCTGGCTGCGTGACAACGGCAAGCTGGCAATGGGCGTGCGCGAGCACATGGTGCGCTCTGGCGAGTCGCTGAGCATGATTTCGGCCCGTTACGACATGAGCATGGCAACCCTGCGTTCAGCCAATAACCTGCGTTCCGATGAGCTGAAAGCCGGGCAGCAGTTAAAGATTCCGAGTGCGGAACTGGCGGGTGAGCCGTGACTGACCTGTTGCTCGACGAATCGGATCCGAATGCCGGCCTCGACAATAGCCCTGCGGCTCAGGCTGCACGTATCCAATTGCTCAGTCCGCGCCTGGCAAACCAGATCGCTGCGGGCGAGGTTGTAGAACGTCCGGCCTCGGTGATCAAAGAGTTGTTGGAGAACAGCTTGGACTCGGGGGCTCGACGCATCGATATCGACGTGGAGCAGGCGGGCGTCAAGCTACTGCGGGTGCGCGATGACGGCGGTGGAATCTCGTCCGATGACCTGCCGCTGGCGCTGGCGCGTCATGCCACCAGCAAGATTCGCGAGCTTGAAGACCTCGAACGGGTTTTGAGTCTGGGGTTTCGTGGCGAGGCGCTGGCGTCAATCAGCTCCGTCGCTCGCTTGACGCTGACCTCTCGTACACGCAACGCCGATCAGGCCTGGCAGGTGGAAACCGAAGGCCGCGATATGGCTTCTCGTGTACAGCCTGCAGCCCATCCGGTGGGAACGTCGGTGGAAGTGCGCGACCTGTTTTTCAATACGCCCGCTCGTCGCAAATTCCTCAAGGCCGAAAAGACCGAGTTCGATCATCTGCAAGAAGTGATCAAGCGCATGGCGTTGGCACGCTTCGACGTGGCCTTCCATTTACGCCATAACGGCAAGACTGTGCTGAGTCTGCACGAAGCCCGCGACGACGTTGCCCGCGCGCGGCGTGTCTCGGCGGTCTGCGGTCCAGGCTTCCTCGAACAGGCGCTGCCTATCGAAGTCGAGCGCAACGGTCTGAAGCTCTGGGGCTGGGTTGGGTTGCCGACGTTTTCCCGCAGTCAGGCGGATTTGCAGTATTTCTTCGTCAATGGCCGTGCGGTGCGCGACAAACTGGTGGCCCACGCGGTGCGCCAAGCCTACCGCGACGTGCTGTTCAACGGGCGTCACCCGACCTTTGTATTGTTTTTTGAAGTCGATCCGGCGGTGGTCGACGTCAACGTGCATCCGACCAAACACGAAGTGCGTTTTCGTGACGGGCGCATGGTGCACGACTTCCTCTATGGCACGCTGCACCGCGCGCTGGGTGACGTGCGGCCGGAAGATCAACTGGCAGGCACGACCTCAGTTACCGCGCTGGTGCGTCCGACCGGGCCGCAAGCCGGAGAATTCGGCCCACAAGGCGAAATGCGCTTGGCCAATAACGTGCTGGAGGCTCCGCAGGGGGCTCCCTGGAATTCGCCTCCCAATCCTGCCCCAGGTTCCGGCAGTGGGTCGGGTTATCAATATCAATACACGCCACGTCCCTCGTCGGTACTGCCTGCCGAAGAAGCGCAGGCGGCCTATCGTGAGTTCTTTGCCCCGTTGCCGGGCGCTCTCACAAGTGCTACGGCAGACAATGGCATCCCGTTACCTGAATCTCAGGGTGATGTACCGCCGCTGGGCTATGCGCTGGCTCAGCTCAAGGGGATTTATATCCTCGCCGAGAACGCCCACGGCCTTGTGCTGGTGGATATGCACGCAGCCCATGAACGCATCATGTACGAGCGCCTGAAGATCGCCATGGCCAGCGAAGGTCTGAGCGGGCAACCGTTGTTGGTGCCTGAGTCGATCGCAGTCAGTCAGCGCGAAGCCGATTGTGCAGAAGAGCATATGACGACCTTTCAGCAACTGGGCTTCGAGTTGCAGCGCCTCGGGCCTGAAAGTCTGGCGATCCGCCAGATTCCAGCCTTGCTCAAGCAAGCCGAGGCCAATCGCCTGGTCCACGACGTGTTGGCCGACCTTATGGAGTATGGCACCAGCGACCGTGTTCAGGCGCACATGAACGAACTGCTTGGCACCATGGCCTGCCACGGCGCGATACGCGCTAATCGGCGTCTAGCGATCCCGGAAATGAACGGCCTGCTGCGCGACATGGAAAACACCGAGCGCAGCGGTCAGTGCAACCACGGACGTCCGACCTGGACCCAGCTGGGCCTGGACGATCTCGACAAATTATTCCTGCGCGGTCGCTGATGAGTGCTCTTGCTCCGGCTATCTTCCTGATGGGGCCGACCGCCGCTGGCAAGACCGACCTGGCTATCGAGTTAACCAAGGTGCTCCCCTGCGAACTGATCAGCGTTGATTCGGCGCTGGTTTATCGTGGCATGGACATCGGCACGGCCAAGCCTTCAAAAGCGTTGTTGGACAGACATCCGCATCGGCTGATCGATATCCTTGACCCGTCGCAGAGCTATTCGGCAGCGGACTTTCGCAAGGACGCGCTGCAGGCTATGGCCGAAATCACGGCCCAAGGGAAAATTCCCCTGCTGGTAGGCGGCACCATGCTGTATTTCAAGGCTCTCTTGGACGGCCTGGCTGACATGCCGGCCGCCGATGCTGACGTTCGCGCGCAACTCCAGGCAGAGGCGGCCAGCCGTGGCTGGCAGGCGCTGCACGATGAGTTGGCTAGTATCGATCCGGTATCGGCCGCTCGAATTCACCCTAACGATCCCCAGCGGCTGGTTCGGGCGCTGGAAGTCTATAGGGTCAGCGGGATGAGCATGACCGCACATCGTGCGCAACAAAGTGCGCAAAGTGCTCAAGCTGGCGGTTCGGGGCGTCATCAATTGCCCTATACTGTCGCAAATCTGGCGATCGCTCCGACGGATCGCAAGGTACTGCATGACCGGATTGCACTGCGTTTCAGGCAAATGCTGGATGAAGGATTCGTCGAAGAAGTCGTAGCGTTACGTTCCAGGGGTGACCTGCACTCGGATTTACCGTCTATAAGATCTGTAGGGTATCGTCAGGTCTGGGACTATCTGGACGGAGGGCTGACTCGGGACCAGATGCAGGAACGCGGCATTATTGCCACGCGCCAGTTGGCCAAGAGACAGTTCACCTGGTTACGAAGTTGGGAAGATTTACACTGGTTGGACAGCCTGGCTTGCGACAATCTGCCACGCGCCTTGAAATACCTGGGGTCGGCCTCCATATTGAGCTGAGTCCTTGCAATAGCCGTCTATCCTTGGGGGGTAACGGCCCAAGCCAATGTTTTCGAATTTATTCTATTGATCCTTAAAGGAGTGCGGCACATGTCAAAAGGGCATTCGCTACAAGACCCTTACCTGAACACTTTGCGTAAAGAAAAAGTGGGGGTTTCGATCTATCTGGTAAACGGTATCAAGCTGCAAGGCACGATCGAGTCCTTCGACCAGTTCGTAATTTTGCTGAAAAACACTGTCAGCCAAATGGTTTACAAACACGCTATCTCTACCGTTGTTCCGGTTCGTCCAATTCGTCTGCCTAGCGCGACCGAGTCCGAACAGGGTGACGCTGAGCCAGGTAACGCTTGATAGGAGTCTGCCTTGTTCTTTGAGCGCCACGAAGGTGGTGAGCGGGCAATCCTCGTTCATTTGGATGGTCAGGACCCTGAGGCGCGTGAAGATCCGCAGGAGTTCCGGGAGCTGGCTCTTTCGGCAGGTGCCGACATTGTTGCGTTCATCAACGTGCCACGGCATCGGCCAACCGCCAAGTATCTGGTAGGCAGCGGCAAGGTCGAGGAGTTGCGCGATCTGGTCCACGCCGAAAAAACCGATCTGGTCATTTTCAATCACGTCCTTACGCCCAGTCAGGAACGCAACCTCGAACGTGTTTTCGAGTGTCGCGTGCTTGACCGTACGGGCCTGATTCTCGACATTTTCGCCCAACGCGCGCGGACTCATGAAGGCAAATTGCAGGTCGAGCTTGCACAGCTCGAGCACATGAGCACGCGTCTGGTTCGCGGATGGACTCACCTTGAGCGTCAGGGCGGTGGTATTGGCCTGCGCGGTCCCGGTGAAACCCAGCTCGAGACGGACCGTCGTCTGCTGCGGGTTCGCCTGCGTCAGATCAAGGGTCGCCTTGAGAAAGTCCGCAGCCAGCGTGATCAGGCTCGTCGCGGCCGTTCCCGCGCTGACATCCCGACTGTCTCCATCGTGGGCTACACCAACGCCGGGAAATCGACACTGTTCAACGCGGTGACCGACTCCGATGTCTACGCCGCTGACCAGTTGTTCGCGACGCTGGACCCGACCCTGCGCCGACTGGAACTCAACGACCTGGGGCCGATCGTGCTGGCCGACACGGTGGGATTTATCCGCCATCTGCCACACAAACTGGTCGAGGCCTTCCGGGCGACGCTCGAAGAATCGAGCAACTCGGACCTTCTGCTGCACGTCATCGACGCTCACGAGCCCGACCGCATGGAGCAGATCGAACAGGTGATGGCGGTACTGGGAGAGATCGGTGCCCAGGACTTGCCGATGCTTGAGGTCTATAACAAACTCGATTTGCTCGAGGGGGTCGAGCCTCAGATTCAACGCGATGCCGACGGCAAGCCGCAGCGGGTCTGGGTTTCCGCTCGTGATGGTCGAGGTCTGGATCTGCTCAAGCAAGCCATTGCAGAGCTGCTGGGCAACGATCTGTTCGTTGGCACCCTGTGTCTGTCGCAACGTTTCGCAAGGCTGCGTGCTCAGTTCTTTCAGTTGGGCGCAGTGCAGAGCGAAGAGCATGACGATGAGGGGCAGAGCTTGTTGGCGGTACGTTTACCCCGAGTTGAATTCAATCGCCTGGTGAGTCGCGAAGGACTGCAGCCGCTGGAATTCATCGAGCAACACACTTTGCAATAAAAGCCTTCAGAAGCGGTTGTGCTGCTTCGATGGGCATTCTGTAGCATTGGTCGGCGCGCCGTGGGCGCGTCTTTGCTTTATCAGATGGAGAGCGCTATGGCTTGGAATGAGCCGGGTGGCAACTCGAATAATCAGGATCCTTGGGGTGGTAAGCGCAAGGGCGGCGACCGTAAGGGGCCGCCGGATCTCGACGAGGCCTTCCGTAAGCTGCAGGAAAGCCTGAGCGGGTTGTTCGGTGGTGGTAAGAAACGCAGTGGTGGCGATGGCGGCGGCAATGGCGGTGGATCGGGCAAGAGCGGCGGATTTGGCTTGCTCGGCATCGGTCTTGTCGTGCTGCTCGCCATCTGGCTCTACAACGCTATCTACGTGGTCGACGAGCAAGAGCAGGCGGTGGTTTTGCGTTTCGGCAAATACTACGAAACGGTCGGGGCTGGTTTGAACATCTATTTCCCGCCCTTCGATCGCAAATACCTCGAGAACGTCACGCGTGAACGGGCGTACAGCAAGCAGGGCCAGATGCTCACCGAGGACGAGAATATCGTCGAAGTGCCATTGACCGTGCAGTACAAGATCACCGACCTGCAGGCTTTCGTGCTGAACGTTGATCAGCCTGAAGTCAGTCTGCAGCATGCAACCGAGAGCGCACTGCGCCACGTGGTCGGCTCGACCGCGATGGATCAGGTGTTGACCGAAGGTCGCGAGCTGATGGCCAGCGAGATCAAGGACCGCCTTCAGCGTTTCCTCGACACTTATCGCACTGGTATTACCGTGACCCAGGTGAACGTGCAAAGCGCTGCGGCACCTCGTGAAGTTCAGGAAGCCTTCGATGACGTGATTCGTGCCCGTGAAGACGAGCAACGTTCGCGCAATCAGGCTGAAACCTACGCCAATGGTGTCATTCCAGAAGCCCGTGGTCAGGCCCAACGCATCGTTGAAGATGCCAACGGTTACCGCGATGAAGTGGTGTCCCGCGCCAAAGGTGAGGCCGACCGCTTCACCAAACTGGTCGCCGAGTACCGCAAGGCGCCGGAAGTTACGCGCGAGCGCTTGTATCTGGACACCATGCAAGAAGTGTTCAGCAACACCAGCAAGGTGCTCGTGACCGGCGACAAGGGCCAGAACAACCTGCTTTACCTGCCACTGGACAAGATGATCGAGAGCAGTCGTAACGGCTCGACACCGGCGTCGAGTGCGGCAGCGGCCACCGCCGTTGACCCTGGCTCTCGAGCCGCGGACCTGCAACAGCAACGCGACACGCGCACGAGGGAGACTCGCTAATGAGCAATAAATCTCTGGTCGCCCTGATCGTTTGTGTCGTGCTCGCCGTCGTGGCGTGGAACAGCTTCTATATCGTCGCTCAGACCGAGCGAGCGGTGCTGCTGCAATTCGGTCGTGTGGTCCAGGCCGATGTTCCGCCGGGCCTGCATGTAAAGGTTCCTTATGTGAACCAAGTGCGCAAGTTCGATGGTCGCCTGCTGACGCTGGACGCGCCGACGCAGCGTTTCCTGACGCTGGAAAAGAAGGCTGTCATGGTCGACGCCTATGCCAAATGGCGCGTGAAAGACGCTGAGCGTTTCTACACTGCGACATCGGGTCTGAAGCAAATCGCCGACGAGCGTCTGTCTCGCCGTCTTGAATCGGGCCTGCGTGACCAATTCGGTAAACGTACCCTGCATGAGGCCGTGTCGGGTGAGCGTGATGCCTTAATGGCGGACATCACCGCGTCGCTGAACAAGATGGCCGAGAAAGAACTGGGCATCGAAGTGGTCGATGTTCGTGTAAAGGCAATCGATCTGCCCAAGGAAGTGAATCGTAGCGTGTTCGAACGCATGAGCACCGAGCGTGAGCGTGAAGCGCGCGAGCACCGTGCCAAGGGTAACGAGCTGGCCGAAGGCATTCGTGCCGATGCCGATCGGCAACGCCGGGTGCTGCTGGCCGAGGCCTATCGCGAGTCCGAGGAGGCGCGTGGTGATGGTGATGCACAGGCCGCTGCGATCTACTCCAAGGCTTATGGTCAGGATCAGGAGTTCTATGCGTTTTATCGCAGCCTGCGCGCCTACCGCGAAAGCTTCGCCAACAAGAGTGACGTGATGGTCCTCGATCCGGGCAGCGAGTTCTTCCGCTATCTGGAGAAAGCAAAACCGTAACGTGTACCGTGGTCGATGATCCCGCCGGGCGGCAAAACTGCCTGGCGGGGTGATCGTATGGCAAAACGTGTGTATGATGCGGCAGCCGGGAAATTCCCGGCTTTTTTGCGTCTACACGATTGATTGGCCGTGGCGTATTTCGTGCGCGGCAGTTTTTTCGAGGACAGTGTTCGCAAAACTGCAGCGCAGTTTGTTCGGGGATGAAGCGTCCCCGGCACGTTCGCTGGGTTGAACGCTGTCTGCTTCACTCAAGGCTTGCCCAAGGGTTGGCCGCCCGGATGATAGGGGAAAGGCGTAATGGCAACGGTTGACCGCTGGCTGCTGCCGGATGGCATCGAGGAAGTACTGCCGCCGGAAGCTGCGCGCATAGAAGTGGCGCGTCGTCAGGTGTTGGATCTGTTTCAGAGCTGGGGCTACGAGTTCGTCGTTACCCCGCACATCGAATACCTTGAATCACTGCTTACGGGAGCCGGCCAGGATCTGGATCTGCGTACCTTTAAAGTCATCGACCCGCAGTCGGGTCGGCAGATGGGCTTTCGCGCGGACATTACCCCGCAAGTTGCCCGCATCGATGCTCACACCCTGCGCCGCGAAGGGCCGAGCCGTCTGTGCTATGCCGGCAGCGTACTGCACGCACAGCCTCGTGCATTGTCGTCCTCGCGCAGCCCGATTCAACTGGGTGCCGAGTTGTACGGGGATGCCAGCCCGAGCAGCGATGTCGAAGTCATCAGCCTGATGCTGGCTATGCTGCAACTGGCGGATGTGCCCGACGTACATATGGACCTCGGTCATGTCGGCATTTACCGGGGCTTGGCCCGTGCGGCCGGGTTGTCCGGTGAGGTCGAGCAACAACTGTTCGATGCCCTGCAGCGCAAAGCGATCGATGAAGTCATTGCGCTGACGGCGAACCTGCCAGCGGACCTGGCTGCCATGCTGCGCGCGCTGGTCGATCTGTGTGGCGGTCGCGAGGTGCTCGCCGCTGCCCGCGAACGTCTGGCCAGGGCGCCGACGCCGGTGATAGAAGCGCTGGATGATTTGCTGGAAATCGCTGAGCGTCTGTCGGCTCGTTTCCCTGAGTTGCCGCTGTACTTCGACCTCGGTGAGCTTCGGGGCTATCACTACCATACCGGGGTGGTATTCGCGGTGTTCGTGCCGGGCGTCGGCCAGTCGATCGCCCAGGGTGGTCGTTACGATGATATCGGTGCCGACTTCGGTCGCGCGCGTCCGGCAACCGGTTTCTCCACCGATTTAAAAACCCTGGTCACGCTGGGGCAGGCACGGATCAAGCTACCATCGGGCGGTATCTGGATGCCTGACAGCACCGACGCGGCACTCTGGCAGAAGGTTTGTCAGCTACGCAGCGAAGGTCAGCGCGTGGTTCAAGCGTTGCCCGGCCAATCGGCCGGGGCCGCGAAAGAAGCCGACTGTGATCGGCAATTGATTCAGCATGGCGAGTTCTGGCAGGTAATGCCGCTGGCCTCTTGAGTTTTCCAGTCGGCTGCCGCCGGCACCAAGTTTGCGCGAATGAGGACAAGTGTTATGGGTAAGAATGTCGTAGTCCTGGGCACCCAATGGGGTGATGAGGGCAAAGGCAAGATCGTTGATCTGCTGACCGAACATGCTACCGCGGTAGTACGCTATCAAGGCGGCCACAACGCCGGTCACACCCTGGTGATCGATGGCGAAAAAACCGTTCTGCACCTGATTCCGTCCGGTGTACTGCGCGAAGGCGTGCAGTGCCTGATCGGCAATGGTGTGGTCGTAGCGCCTGACGCTCTAATGCGCGAAATCACCAAGCTGGAAGATAAGGGCATTCCTGTGCGCGAGCGTCTGCGCATCAGCCCGTCCTGCCCTCTGATCCTGTCCTACCACGTGGCGCTGGATCAGGCGCGTGAGAAAGCCCGTGGCGAGCACAAGATCGGCACCACCGGTCGTGGCATCGGCCCGGCATACGAAGACAAGGTCGCGCGTCGCGGCCTGCGTATTGGTGATCTGTTCCATCGTGAGCGTTTCGCCGCCAAGCTGGGTGAGCTGCTGGATTATCACAACTTCGTGCTGGTCAATTATTACAAGGAGCCGGCGGTCGACTTCCAGAAAACACTCGACGAGTGCATGGAATACGCAGAGCTGCTCAAGCCGATGATGCTCGATGTCACCGCCGAACTGCACGCCCTGCGTCGCGCTGGCAAGGACATCATGTTCGAAGGCGCGCAAGGTTCGCTGCTGGACATCGATCACGGTACCTACCCGTACGTCACCAGTTCCAACACTACCGCTGGCGGCATCGCCACCGGGTCGGGGGTCGGCCCGATGTTCCTGGATTACATCCTCGGCATCACCAAGGCCTATACCACTCGCGTCGGGTCGGGTCCGTTCCCTACCGAACTGTTCGACGATGTCGGCGCATTCCTGGCCAAGCGTGGTCATGAGTTCGGCGCAACGACCGGTCGCGCTCGTCGTTGCGGCTGGTTCGATGCGGTCATCCTGCGTCGCGCCATCGACGTCAACAGCATTTCGGGCATCTGCTTGACCAAGCTGGACGTTCTGGATGGTCTGGAAACCATTAACATCTGCGTAGGTTACAAAAACGAAAACGGTGCGGTAATCGATGCGCCGACCGATGCTGACAGCTACATTGGCCTGGAGCCGGTATACGAGCAGGTCCCAGGCTGGAGCGAATCGACCTTGGGCGCAAAGACCCTGGAAGAGCTGCCAGCCAACGCTCGCGCGTATATCAAACGCCTGGAAGAACTGGTGGGCGCGCCGATCGACATTATTTCGACAGGCCCGGATCGCAACGAAACCATCGTATTGCGTCATCCGTTCGACTGATAGTCGTGGAAATAAAGAACAGGGTCGCCCAGGCGGCCCTTTCTTTTGCCCGCTTGAACTCAATTACAGAACGGCACGGGCTTTGCTGCAGATAACGTCATAAAAAATGACATCATTTTGATGGCGTTTTGTTGTGAGGGAGTCTCCGGTGTTAGCTATACTTTCGCTTTTGCGCAGCCGCTTGCTGCGACCCGTATTCATTGCCCTGGGCATCGCTCTTTTGGTGCAAGTGCTCGTAGCGGTCGCCCTGACCCGGAGCACGGTGACTGCGCTTGAGGGGGAGCTTGCTGCGCGCCTGAGTGTAGATTCGCAACACTTGTCAGGCGAATTGGAGCACGCAAGTCGTGACGTAACGTCCAGCCTGGACAGCCTTTCACAAAACACCCGTCAGCGCTTGAGTGCTGGTCTTTCCACCCGTTTGAAAGACGAACAGAGGCAACTGCGTGCCACGCTGGAAGCGGATCTAAAGGACTCTGCCACTGACATGGCGGAGCTGCTTGCCGCTGTCGCTCCACGTGCGATGTGGGATGGCGATACTCCGACCCTTTCCGAATTCGCACGCCGTGCCCAGCGCAATCCCAACGTGCTGTTCGTGGTGTATGACGACGCCCAAGGCGAGCACCTGACCCGATACCTCAACCGTGATAACGAGTCGATAAAGGCGCTGTTAGCCAAGGGGGAGGGCGAGCGGGCGATGGACAAGGTGCTCAGTGCTGCGCAGAAAGATCCATCGGTCTACTACGTCGAAGCGTCCATCAGTCCAAATGGCGTCGAGATCGGCAAAGTGCGGATGGGCGTATCGACGGCTGCGGTCGAAAGCAACCTGGCCGCCCTTGATAAGCGCTTCACCGCGCTGATTGGCAATGGCGAACAATTGGTGTCCGACAGTCTCGGTGGTGCGGCCACGGAAAGCTCCGCGGCTCTGCGTTCCCGTCTGCAAGTAGCACAGACAGCCGCATCGGCGATGACGACCAACACCAGCTCCACGGTTCGGGAGGCGGCCGAGGCCTTGCGCTGGAGAATCGGTGTCGGTCTGGCACTGGTGGGGCTGGGTGTGTTGCTGGTGCTGGCGGTGGTGCTGGGGCGTCGCGTCGTTTTACGCCTGCAGTTACTCATTCATGCGCTGGACGATCTGGCGGCAGGCGAGGGTGATCTGACCAAGCGGGTCATGCTCAACAGTCATGACGAAATCGGCGACATGGCGTCAGCGGTCAACCGCTTTGTCGACAAGTTGCAGCCTATTGTTCGGGAGGCGGGGGATGTCGCGCGGCAGACAGGCGTGGAAATTGGCTCCATGAGCAGGCGCAACGCCGGCGCCGATGCCACTGCGCAATTGCAGCGCGACGAAGTGGCTGCAAGCCTTCAGGCGCTGGGACGGATGGCTGATGAGGCGCAGGCTGAGAGTCAGGCAATGCAGGCAGCGCTGCAACAAGTGGTGGATATTCGCCAAGCCACTGACGAGACCACGCGTACTTCCGCCCAGGTTGGGAATTTGATCGAAGCGCTTGCTGGACAAGTCGAAACCGGTGCACAGGTTATCGAGCGTCTTGCACAACAAAGCGAGCAGATCGAGGTGGTGCTGGAAGTCATTCACGGCATTGCTGAGCAAACCAACTTGCTAGCGCTGAATGCTGCAATCGAGGCGGCGCGTGCAGGCGAGACCGGGCGAGGTTTTGCTGTGGTGGCGGACGAAGTTCGGGCGTTAGCCAGCAAGACTCAGAGCTCGACCGGCGACATACAGGCACACATCTCTAAGTTGCAATCGGGCGCCAAGGAAGCTGTGGCTACCATAGGCCTGGCTGGGCGTCAGGCGAAGGAAGGGCTTGAAGTGTTGCGTGACAGTGCGCGTCTGCAGAAAAGCGTCCAAGCGTCGGTCGAGCAGGTGCATGCCGCCATTGGCCTGGCGACCCGCGCGGCTGAACTTCAGGCCCAAGGTGCGCAGGCCGTGAGAGGTCGGGTAGAAGTGATTCATGACCAAGCGGAAAAAGCGGCTCGGGCGGTTGTCGAGACAATGGCCAGCGGCAAGACCCTGGACCGATTGGCGGCGCAATTAAAGGCGAGCCTGGGGCAGTTTAAGGCGTGACGCTAGTTGAGGGGATCGATATAAAGCCGGCCCTGTATATCGCGATATTTACTTAATTGTGGCATTAGCAACGGTGATGTCGATGCGTCCGATAATTCTCCTCCTCGGCTATCATTCTTCATCATCTGTTCTGGAATGCAAGTTAGCCTGCCGTATTGTTACGTTGTGCTTGAAGTTGCTGAAAGGATATTGGCACTTTCTGACCCGGTGTGCGCACGCCTGCCTGGTCAGAATCGAGGGCGAAAAAATGGCAAACACCCCAGTGTTCTATAAGTATCCTACAAAGCCCTGGGTGCCAACGATAAAGGACAAAACGAAGAACGTGCAATATATTGTGCGGGCCTATCGATTGCCGATTCCGGAACAAGCAACTACTAAAGATTTGGCATACAGAGGAGACATGGTCCTTCCGTTCCTTTTTGCAATCGGAGCAAAGCGTTGGTTATTTCAGTTTTAATCTGGGTGATCATTTGCGGTTAGTATTCCTCGAGGCGACCGGGCGTGATCCGACCATTTATTGGCAGGCTGAGTTGATGGCGCAGGACGTCACCCAGTTGATTGGATCTACCTAAAAGTTGAAGGCGCTTCGAGGAAGAATGGCCAAAATCAGCTATTAAGTGACTGCAAAGGCTGAGGGCTTGATTTAGCAGCGTCTCAACTCTCAGAGGCTCAAAAGAATACGCTTGAGTTCAACTAATTCGAGAATAATAATGACGCGAGTGGTGTCACGTTTACTCTTGAATATCCCGGAATGGCGTTGGATGAGACGGTGAAAATCATCAGGCGGGGGATCAAGGACAATGCAACGACCGTTGACTATGATGACGCGGACTTTAAAGTCGACTCTTCCGACCTGCGGGCACAATCCGTCACTGCTAAGCTGCCGGTCCCTGATTATTCGCCATTGGTTGGGGGAAGTTTGGTTGTTAATTACTGGGTTTATCGCGACAAGCTTTGGTATCCGTCTGATAAAAGTACTTTCAAGGTGGGCTAGTGCCCGATTCGATGTCCTCTTGATCAGGAGATCATGCAGGGGGGGTAGCGCAAGCGCGCGAGGCGCAGTTCAGCCTGGTGTGGGACTGCGCCATTTCGTATGGGCGTGCGCGCCATGTGTTCCAGCCATGCGGAGCGGCTGCCAGTGATGGCTCGCATTGGTCCACATTTATCGCCGGACCCTGTCAACCCCCAGAAAGCACAAAACCGAGCGCATGGCTCGGTTTTGTTTGTTTGGTGCCCAGGAGAAGACTCGAACTTCCACGACCGTAAGGTCACCAGCACCTGAAGCTGGCGTGTCTACCAATTTCACCACCTGGGCATGGCGCTGATTTAATTAGATTTTTCATCTCATTGCAACAAGATTTTGAGAAATATCGGGGAGGAGTGACAATCAGGCGGGGCCGGGATCGGGCGCAGGGCGCAGCAAGACAGCGGCGAGGAACTGATCTACGCTCAAAACTGCTTTATAAGACGGAATTTTCAAGGCTCAGAAAGCACAAAACCGAGCACTTGGCTCGGTTTCGTTTGAATTGGTGCCCAGAAGAAGACTCGAACTTCCACGACCGTAAGGTCACCAGCACCTGAAGCTGGCGTGTCTACCAATTTCACCATCTGGGCAATGCGTTGATTTCGCTCGATATTTCGTTTGATTTCAACTACAACTTGGCAGTGCCGTCGTTGTGGGGCGCATCTTACGGACGAGAATCGGGGCTGTAAACCCCTGCGGTGAAATTTTTTTGAAATAGCGAAAAGTCTCAGCAAACGCTGTCTTCGCGTTTCAATCTGGTATATGCCAAACTAATTACATACAGATAAGGTGAACTCATTCTAATGGCCGATTGGCAGTCCCTCGATCCCGAGGCCGCTCGTGAAGCGGAAAAATACGAAAACCCCATCCCTAGCCGTGAGCTGATTCTGGCACACCTCTCCGAGCGCGGATCGCCCGCTGCCCGTGAGCAACTGGTGGAAGAATTTGGTCTTACGACTGAAGACCAGATCGAGGCACTGCGCCGCCGTCTCCGTGCTATGGAGCGCGATGCGCAATTGATCTATACCCGCCGCGGAACCTACGCGCCGGTGGACAAGCTGGATCTGATTCTGGGTCGCATCAGCGGTCATCGAGACGGCTTCGGCTTCCTGGTTCCCGATGATGGCTCCGATGACCTGTTCATGAGTCCGGCGCAGATGCGTCTGGTGTTTGACGGCGACCGTGCGCTGGCACGAGTCTCTGGCCTGGATCGCCGCGGCCGTCGCGAAGGCGTGATCGTGGAAGTCATTTCCCGCGCGCATGAAACCGTTGTGGGTCGCTATTTCGAAGAGAGCGGCATCGGTTTCGTCGTGCCTGATAACCCAAAGATCCAGCAGGAAGTGCTGGTCACGCCCGGCCGCAATGCCGACGCCAGGGTGGGTCAGTTCGTTGAAGTGAAGATCACCCACTGGCCAACGCCGCGCTTCCAGCCGCAGGGCGACGTGGTCGAAGTCGTGGGCAACTACATGGCGCCAGGCATGGAAATCGATGTCGCGCTGCGGACCTATGACATCCCTCACGTCTGGCCTGAAGCCGTACTCAAGGAAGCCGCCAAGCTCAAGCCGCAAGTCGAGGAGAAAGACAAGGAACACCGCGTCGACCTGCGCCATCTGCCATTCGTGACGATCGACGGCGAAGACGCCCGCGACTTCGACGATGCGGTCTATTGCGAAGCCAAGCCCGGCAAGCTACGCCTGTTCTCCGGCGGCTGGAAGCTTTACGTGGCCATTGCCGACGTCTCCAGCTACGTGAAGATCGGTTCTGCGCTAGACGCCGAATCCCAGGTGCGCGGCAATTCGGTGTATTTCCCAGAGCGTGTGGTGCCGATGCTGCCGGAGCAGCTGTCCAACGGCCTGTGCTCGCTGAATCCACTGGTAGACCGTCTGGCAATGGTTTGCGAGATGACCATCTCCAAATCCGGCGAGATGACCGACTACGTGTTTTACGAAGCGGTGATCCACTCCCACGCGCGCCTCACCTATAACAAGGTCAGCTCGATCCTTGAGCACCCGAAAACCACCGAAGCTCGGCAGCTTCGTGGCGAGTACAGCGAAGTCGTGCCGGACCTGAAACAGCTTTATGCGCTGTACAAGGTACTTTTGGCCGCCCGACACACGCGTGGCGCGATCGATTTCGAAACCCAGGAAACCCGGATCATTTTCGGCACCGAGCGCAAGATTGCGGAAATCCGTCCTACCACCCGTAATGATGCTCACAAGCTGATCGAGGAATGCATGCTGGCGGCCAACGTGGCCACTGCTGAATTCCTCAAGAAGCACGAAATTCCGGCCCTGTATCGCGTCCACGATGGCCCGCCGCCCGAGCGCCTGGAAAAACTGCGCGCTTTCCTCGGCGAGCTGGGTCTTTCCCTGCACAAGGGTAAAGACGGCCCGTCGCCGAAGGATTACCAGGCGCTGCTGGAGACCATCAAGGATCGCCCGGATTACCACCTGATCCAGACCGTGATGCTACGCTCGCTAAGCCAGGCGGTTTACAGCTCGGACAACAACGGCCACTTCGGTCTGAATTACGAGGCGTACACGCACTTCACCTCGCCGATCCGGCGTTACCCGGACCTGCTGACGCACCGCGCGATTCGCAGCGTCATCCGCTCCAAGCAGGAGACCCCGCACGTTCGCCGGGCCGGTGCGCCGACTATTGCAAAAGCGCGCATCTATCCGTACGACGAAGCCGGACTGGAGCAATTGGGCGAGCAATGCTCGATGAGCGAACGGCGTGCCGACGAGGCGACGCGCGACGTAGTGAACTGGCTCAAGTGCGAGTTCATGAAGGACCGCGTGGGTGAGTCGTTCCCGGGTGTCATCACGGCTGTGACGGGGTTCGGTCTGTTCGTTGAGTTGACTGACATCTACGTTGAGGGGTTGGTGCACGTTACCGCGTTGCCGGGCGACTACTATCACTTCGATCCGGTTCATCATCGCTTGGCCGGTGAGCGCACAGGTCGTAGCTTCCGCTTGGGCGACACCGTTGATGTACGGGTCATGCGCGTCGACCTCGACGAGCGCAAGATCGACTTCGAAATGTCGGAAAAAACCACCAGCGCGCCGATTGGCCGCAAGCGCAAGGCTGCAGAGCCTGCTGCACCGGTGGAGAAAGAGAAAGAGAAAGCCAGTGCCTCCCGGCCAAGCCGTCGCAGTGCCAGCAAAGAGCCGGTCGTCGAGGCCTATCGTCCGAGCGATGCCGTAGCGAAAAACGCCGAAGTGCGTAAAAGCCGCGAGATGAAGAAGGCGCTTTTGGCAGAAGCGAAGGGTGGTGGCAAGGCTTCGTCGGGAAAGCCGGCACGGAGTGATTCCGCTCCAACGGCTGGTACAGCAGGGAAACCGAGTAAGCACCGTAAGGGTTCGTCAAAATCGGACTCGGCCCCGGCTGCCAAGAGCGGCGGGGCGCGTAAACCTAAGGCGAAGTCATGAGTCAGCTGGAGAAAATCTACGGCGTGCACGCTGTGGAAGCTTTGTTGCGCCACCATCCAAAACGGGTCAAGCAGATCTGGCTGGCTGAGGGGCGTAGCGACCCGCGTGTGCAGGTATTGATCGAACTGGCTGCGCAGAATCGCGTGTCGATCGGTCAGGCTGAGCGCCGGGAAATGGACGCCTGGGTTGAAGGCGTTCATCAAGGTGTGGTGGCGGATGTGAGCCCAAGCCAGGTCTGGGGCGAGGCGATGCTCGACGAGTTGCTGGACCGTACCGAAGGCGCACCGCTGATTTTGGTGCTTGATGGCGTAACCGATCCGCACAACCTCGGCGCTTGCCTGCGTACCGCCGACGCGGCAGGTGCGCTGGCAGTGATCGTACCTAAGGACAAGTCCGCAACGTTAACTCCGACGGTACGAAAAGTCGCATGCGGCGCGGCGGAAGTGATTCCACTGGTCGCAGTGACTAACCTGGCACGCACGCTTGAGAAGCTCCAGCAGCGCGGGCTGTGGGTTGTCGGCACAGCGGGCGAGGCCGAACAAGAGCTGTATCAGCAAGACCTGACCGGCCCGACAATCCTGATCATGGGGGCGGAAGGCAAAGGTATGCGCCGCCTGACCCGTGAGCATTGCGACTACCTGGTTCGCCTGCCCATGGCGGGCAGCGTTAGCAGCCTGAACGTCTCCGTGGCAACAGGCGTTTGCCTGTTCGAGGCCATGCGCCAGCGCGCCGCTGCACGGAAATAGTCTGCCTCAAGCTACAAGCCTCAGGCTCAAGCGGTTCCTGCGTTGGCTTGTAGCTTGTATCTGTTGCTCAAATATTCACCAATCTCCTTGCTTCGTCACGGGGCCTTCCCTACAATTGCGCCCCTTGCTGTCACGGCAGGCGCTCATGTGCCTGTCCCTGTGCAAGATAAACCAGTGTTATTCACTCCTTGTCTGACCGCTTTGGCGGCAGGCTACAACCCGTAAGGAGCATTCATGCGTCATTACGAAATCATCTTTCTGGTTCACCCGGACCAGAGCGAGCAAGTCGGCGGCATGGTTGAGCGTTACACCAAGCTGATCGAAGAAGACGGCGGCAAGATCCACCGCCTGGAAGATTGGGGTCGTCGTCAACTGGCCTACGCAATCAACAATGTTCACAAGGCTCACTACGTGATGCTGAACGTTGAGTGCACTGGCAAGGCCCTGGCCGAGCTGGAAGACAACTTCCGTTACAATGATGCCGTGATCCGTAACCTTGTCATCCGTCGCGACGAAGCCGTTACCGGCCAGTCCGAAATGCTCAAGGCTGAAGAAAACCGCAGTGAGCGCCGTGAGCGTCGCGACCGTCCTGAGCACTCCGACGCTGAAGGCGTTGACAGTGATGACAGCGACAACAGCGATAACGCTGACGAGTAATCCACGGACCTTTTGAGGAGCCCATTACATGGCACGTTTCTTCCGTCGTCGTAAATTCTGCCGCTTCACAGCTGAAAATGTGAAGGAGATCGATTACAAGGATCTCAACACCCTGAAAGCCTACGTATCCGAAACCGGCAAGATCGTTCCTAGCCGCATTACCGGTACCAAAGCTCGTTATCAGCGTCAGCTGGCTACCGCTATCAAGCGCGCCCGCTTCCTGGCCCTGCTGGCCTACACCGACAGCCACGGCCGCTGAGACCAGGTTAAGTCGACAAAACGCAGTAAGGGATAAATCGCATGCGCGCCATGGCTGACTTCATCATGCGCGGCCGCGTGCAGGCCACTCTGGTAGTGGTTGGATGTGCGGCGTTGCCGCTGTTGTTCTGGTTGAGTGCTGCCGCAGGTTGCCTTGTGCTCCTGCGACGCGGGTTGAGCGACGCCTTGAGCGTACTCGCCTGGGCTCTGCTGCCGGCCTTGGTCTGGTGGTATTTCGGTGAACCACGCACCCTGATGGTGTTGCTGGGTTCATGGGGGTTGGCGGCTGTGTTGCGCGCCAGCGAGTCCTGGGTCCGCGTGCTGCTGGTCAGCGTGGGGCTTGGATTGTTGTACGCAGTGATTCTGGGGGCGGTTTTCCGCGAGCCCATCGAAGCCATGGCGGGGGAGTTGCAGAAACTTCTGCCTCACGTCTTCGGTGATGTCTACCAGCAGATGTCGGTAGAAGAGCGAGCGCGTCTGGGAGCACTGATTACACCGGTCCTTAACGGCCTGATAGCAGCGTTGTTGCAGATCGTCAGCGTGGTATGCCTGATTCTTGGGCGTTACTGGCAGGCGTTGTTGTATAACCCGGGCGGTTTCGGGCGCGAGTTTCGCAGCTTGAAACTCCCGCGGGCACCGATGCTGGTGCTGCTGGTGTGCATGCTAGTGGGACCGAATTTCGGTCCGCAACTGGCAATGTTGACGCCGTTGTGCAGCGTGCCGCTCATGTTCGCGGGGCTGGCTCTGGTTCATGGTCTGGTGGCTGCAAGGCGCCTGACCCGGTTCTGGCTGGTGGGGTTGTACGTCACGTTGTTGCTGTTCATGCAGCTGATTTATCCGTTGCTGGTGGTGTTTGCCATTGTCGACAGCCTGATTGATTTTCGCGGCCGTCTGGCGTCGAAGGACGCCGATAACGGTTCTGCGAACGGTGAAGGTTAAAGTTAAGAGGTTATTACCAAATGGAACTCATCCTGCTGGAAAAAATCGCCAACCTGGGCAACCTGGGCGACAAAGTAAACGTTAAGGCTGGCTACGGTCGTAACTACCTGCTGCCTTTCGGCAAAGCCACCGCTGCAACCGCTGCCAACCTGGCCGCGTTTGAAGAGCGTCGCGCTGAGCTGGAAAAAGCCGCTGCAGACCGTAAAGCTTCGGCTGAAAGTCGTGCTGCTCAACTGGCTGAGCTGGAAGTGACTATCACTGCCACCGCTGGTGACGAAGGCAAGCTGTTCGGTTCGATCGGTACTCACGACATCGCTGACGCACTGACCGCCTCTGGCGTTGAAGTTGCCAAGGCTGAAGTTCGTCTGCCGAACGGCACCATCCGTAACGTTGGCGAATACGACGTAGCCGTGCACCTGCACAGCGATGTTGAAGCAACCGTTCGCGTTGTTGTGGTGGCTGCTTAAGCCGTTTGATTCCTGCACCCTGGTGCGGGAATCTGACCGTTTGGCGACTCGCTCGTCAGCCGGTTAGCATTGGGCACGGTCCTGTTCTCAGGTCGTGCCCTTTGTCATTTCTGAGTATCCTGTTTCAACTCCCTGATTCCGTGTGGCCATGAACGATATTTCCGCTCCCGAGCAATACGACCTGCAAACCGCTGCCCTGAAGGTGCCTCCGCATTCCATCGAGGCCGAACAGGCCGTGCTCGGTGGTCTGATGCTGGACAACAACGCCTGGGAACGCGTGCTTGATCAGGTTTCGGATGGCGATTTCTACCGGCATGACCACCGCTTGATCTTTCGCGCCATCGCCAAACTGGCCGATCAGAACCTGCCTATCGACGTCGTAACCCTGTCCGAGCAACTGGACAAGGAAGGCCAGACGTCGCAAGTCGGCGGCCTTGGCTATCTGTCCGAGCTGGCGAAGAACATTCCGTCGGTCGCCAACATCAAGGCCTACGCCCAGATCGTGCGGCAGCGCGCGACTTTGCGGCAACTGATCGGTATCAGCAACGAAATCGCCGACAGCGCGTTCAACCCGGAAGGGCGCACCGCTGAGGAAATCCTCGACGAAGCTGAGCGGCAGATTTTTCAGATCGCTGAAGCGCGGCCCAAAACCGGCGGCCCGGTGGGGGTCAACGACCTGCTCACCAAGGCCATCGACCGTATCGACACCTTGTTCAACCTCGGTGAGGGGATCACAGGTCTGTCGACCGGTTACACCGACCTCGATGAGAAAACCAGCGGTCTGCAGCCCTCTGACCTGATTATTGTTGCGGGCCGTCCGTCGATGGGTAAGACCACCTTCGCGATGAACCTGGTCGAGAACGCGGTGCTGCGTAGCGAAAAGGCGGTGTTGGTCTTCTCGCTCGAGATGCCAGGCGAATCGCTGATCATGCGTATGCTTTCCTCGCTCGGTCGCATCGACCAGACCAAAGTCCGCTCCGGTCAACTGGACGATGATGACTGGCCGCGGCTGACCTCTGCAGTGAACCTGCTCAATGACCGCAAGCTGTTCATCGACGACACGGCTGGTATCAGTCCGTCGGAAATGCGCGCGCGGACTCGTCGACTCGTGCGTGAGCATGGCGAGATCGGCATGATCATGATCGACTACCTGCAACTCATGCAGATTCCGGGCTCTAGCGGTGATAACCGGACCAACGAGATCTCCGAGATTTCCCGGTCCCTGAAAGCGCTGGCCAAGGAATTCAACTGTCCGGTGGTGGCGCTCTCACAGCTCAACCGCTCGCTTGAGCAGCGGCCCAACAAACGTCCTGTGAACTCCGACTTGCGGGAATCCGGAGCGATCGAGCAGGACGCCGACGTCATCATGTTCGTGTACCGGGACGAGGTGTATCACCCGGAAACAGAGCACAAGGGTATCGCTGAAATCATCATCGGCAAACAGCGTAACGGCCCCATCGGCTTTGTACGGCTGGCGTTTATCGGTAAGTACACGCGCTTTGAAAACCTGGCGCCGGGTAGTTACAACTTTGACGATGATGAGTAGGTCAGCAAAACCTCGGCCCCCGCAAGGCGACCAACGCGGTCTTTCTGAATACGGCACGTTGCAATAAATGCAGGAGCGCGCTTGCTCGCGATAGCCCCAACGGGCACCAAAACCGCAATCCCACGCCAACCCACAAATCCGACCTACGCCGTCGGATTTGATCAAATTTTGTGCTATTCTCCGCGCCCGCGAATTCCCACGCGAAACTCGCCTTCCTGATTACGAACACTGGTCATCGACATGCAAGCAGCCAAGCCGTTATTTGACTATCCCAAGTACTGGGCCGAGTGTTTCGGGCCAGCGCCTTTCCTGCCGATGAGCCGGGAAGAAATGGATCAGCTCGGCTGGGATTCCTGCGACATCATCATTGTTACCGGTGATGCCTACGTCGATCACCCGTCGTTTGGCATGGCAATCATCGGCCGGCTGCTGGAGTCGCAAGGCTTTCGCGTCGGGATCATTGCCCAGCCAGACTGGAAATCCAAAGACGACTTCATGAAGCTGGGCGAGCCGAACCTGTTCTTCGGTGTTGCTGCCGGCAACATGGACTCGATGATCAACCGCTACACCGCAGACAAGAAAATCCGTTCCGACGACGCCTACACCCCTGGCGGCATGGCCGGCAAACGCCCGGATCGTGCGAGCCTGGTGTACAGCCAGCGCTGCAAGGAAGCCTATAAGAACGTGCCAATCGTTCTTGGCGGCATCGAGGCCTCGCTGCGTCGCATTGCGCATTACGACTACTGGCAAGACAAGGTGCGCAACTCGATTCTGATCGACGCCTGCGCCGACATTCTGCTGTACGGCAACGCCGAACGGGCGATCGTCGAGGTGGCCAATCGTCTGTCCTACGGCGAAACCATCGAAAGCATCACCGATGTGCGCGGCACTGCGTTCATCCGTCGCGACACGCCTGAGGGCTGGTACGAAGTCGATTCCACCCGCATCGACCGGCCGGGCAAGGTCGACAAGATCATCAATCCGTATGTGAACACCCAGGACACCCAAGCCTGCGCCATCGAGCAGGAAAAGGGTCCGGTCGAGGATGCCAACGAAGCCAAGGTCGTGCAGATCCTGGCGAGCCCGCGCATGACCCGCGACAAAACCGTCATTCGCCTGCCGTCCATGGAAAAAGTGCGTAACGACCCGGTTCTGTACGCGCACGCCAATCGCGTATTGCACCTGGAAACCAACCCCGGCAACGCCCGTGCATTGGTCCAGAAGCATGGCGATGTCGATGTCTGGTTCAACGCGCCACCGATTCCGATGACCACCGAAGAAATGGACTACGTGTTCGGCATGCCGTACGCACGTATTCCTCATCCTGCTTACGGCCAGGAAAAGATTCCGGCCTACGACATGATCCGTTTTTCGGTAAACATCATGCGCGGCTGTTTTGGCGGCTGCACCTTCTGCTCGATCACCGAGCACGAAGGCCGGATCATCCAGAACCGCTCCCACGACTCGATCATTCGCGAGATCGAAGAGATCCGTGACAAGGTGCCTGGCTTCACCGGCGTCATTTCCGACCTCGGCGGTCCGACCGCGAACATGTATCGCATCGCCTGCAAGAGCCCGGAAATCGAATCCGCCTGCCGCAAGCCTTCGTGTGTGTTCCCTGGCATTTGCCCGAACCTGAACACCGACCACTCGGCGTTGATCCAGCTGTATCGCAGTGCGCGTGAACTGCCGGGTGTGAAGAAGATCCTGATCGCGTCTGGCCTGCGTTACGACCTGGCAGTCGAGTCGCCGGAGTACGTCAAGGAACTGGTGACCCACCACGTTGGTGGTTACCTCAAGATCGCCCCGGAACACACCGAGGAAGGTCCGCTCAACCAGATGATGAAGCCGGGCATTGGCAGCTATGACAAGTTCAAGCGCATGTTCGAGAAATACTCCAAAGAAGCGGGCAAGGAGCAATACCTGATCCCGTACTTCATCGCGGCCCACCCCGGCACCACCGATGAAGACATGATGAACCTGGCGCTGTGGCTCAAGGGCAACGGCTTTCGGGCTGACCAGGTGCAAGCGTTCTATCCTTCGCCGATGGCCAGCGCGACCGCCATGTACCACTCGGGCAAGAACCCGCTGCGCAAGGTTACGTACAAGAGCGACGCGGTCACCATCGTCAAGAGTGAGGAGCAGCGCCGTCTGCACAAGGCGTTCCTGCGCTATCACGATCCGAAGGGTTGGCCGATGCTGCGCGAGGCGTTGGAGCGCATGGGGCGTTCCGACCTTATCGGCCCTGGCAAAAACCAGCTGATTCCGTCTCATCAGCCTGAGACCGAGGGGTACCAAAGCGCTCGTCGCAATAACTCAACCCCGGCTGGCAGCCATAAGGTGGCCAGGACCACTAAGATCCTCACGCAACACACTGGCCTGCCGCAACGTGGCAGCGACGGCAGCAAGCCTTGGGACAAGCGCGAAGAAGCCAAGGCCGCCGCTGCTGCACGCAACAAGCAGGCTGCCAAGGAGCGCGCCGATGCAGCCAAAGGTGGGAAGGGCGCAAAGAGCAATAAGCCCTCGCGCCAACCTGTCTTTCCGCGCTGACGAATCACGCGGTACAAAAACGCCAGCTTTAGAGCTGGCGTTTTGCGTTTACATCTTCACGTTTTCGCGGATGTTCCAGCCGTACTTCACTGGCCCGCCATCCTTGCTACCGTCTGCTTTCTGCGGCTGATAACTGATTTCGACCTTGCCGAAGTTCAGCGCGATGGTCTCGCGCAATGTCTCATCGCCGCTACCGGCATCCGTATGATAGGAGGCGACCATCACTTCCTTGAGCGTGATGATCATGTACTCCACGGGGGCGGTGCCGCCGGCCTTGCGCACAGTCAGCGTCGCTTCCGGGTAATGCTTGCCGCTGGAACACGCCATCATCAGATTGGGCGAGGCCTTGTCCAGCGCCTTGTTGAGATTCAGGTTCTGCATGCTGACCTTGCCCGCCCCACCGCCGCCGCCCTGATGCATCGAGCCTGCTTGCGACATGCCCCACTGCATCGTATGAATGTCTATCTCTTCGGCGTGGACGCTGTCCTTGGACTCGCCTTTGATATCGCCCAGCTTCAAAAACATATCGATTGCCATTAATGCTCCCTGAAAAACAGTGATCGACCCATTGTCGACGCGCACCTTTTCGCACTGGCGCCATGACCGCAATACGCTCAGAGAGATTGAGACCGTTCCTACACCACAGTGAAATCCCTCCTACATCGACACCACCATTGACTGCCTATCCTTCCTCGCATGAACACGTGTCAGGATGAAAGGATTCGTTCATGAAGGGCTATTTTCCATTCTTCATCAGTGGCCTGCTCGCAACCGTCGGTTCTGTGATGATGACAGGCATCCTGACGACCAGCGCGTTCTACCCGGATGTACCGCCAGACATCAGCAGACTGTGGATGGAACGAGCGGTGACAGTGGCCATCGTCTTCGTTTGCGTTTGCCACGTCTTCGTCATCCTGGGCCGTCCACGGTGGATATGGGGCATCGTTCTGGTGTTGTTCTCATGCTTGCTCACAGTGCTGCCGACCATCGAACACCGCCCACATAAGGTCAGTTATTTTCTGGGAGTGTTTTGCCCAATACTCGGGCTGTTGGTTCTCAACTGCGCTCAGTATCGGGAGTTGCGCAAAGCCGTCCTGCGGCTCCGTTATCAGCGCAACCGCTTTCTCGCGATCCGCCACGCCCGAGGACGTCGCCGTAAATAACTTCACCCGCCTCATTTCCGTGCGAGCCTTGCACCATCCGCCGAAGCGGGCGCGGTTTTGGTGCCGTGCCTGGCTGACCGAGCCCCTGCAGCGCCAAACGCGGCAGACTTGTCTGGCTGGCATAAGTCTTGCGCGGTTTCGCTACCGTCCAGGCTCGCAGGAGGCACGCCGTGTCGATTCACTTTGCCTTGCACCATGTCACGCATTACCGCTATGAACGGGCGGTGGAGCTGGGGCCGCAGATCGTGCGCCTGCGGCCGGCGGCGCACAGCCGTACGCGAGTGTTGTCCTATTCGCTGAACGTGCTGCCTGACAATCACTTCATCAATTGGCAGCAGGACCCGCAGGGCAATTACCTGGCACGGCTGGTATTCCCTCAGCGGACCGACGAACTGCGCATTGAAGTGGATCTGGTCGCCGAGATGGCGGTGTTCAATCCGTTCGATTTTTTCCTCGAGCCCTACGCCGAGAAGATCCCGTTCACCTACGCCAGAGATGAGCACCACGAGTTGTTGCCGTATCTGGAAAAGCTGCCACTGACACCCAGGTTTCAGGCCTACCTGGACAGCATTGACCGCACCCCTGTGCCGGCCATCGATTTTCTGGTGAACCTCAATCAGCGCCTGGCCAGCGACATCGGTTATCTGATTCGCATGGAACCGGGCATTCAGACCCCGGAATTCACCCTTGAAAGCGCGTCAGGCTCCTGCCGGGATTCGGCTTGGTTGCTGGTGCAGTTGCTGCGCCACCTGGGAATGGCTGCGCGGTTCGTTTCCGGATATCTGGTCCAGCTTAAGGCTGACGTCAAAGCGCTGGATGGTCCCTCCGGCACCGATGTTGATTTCACCGACCTGCATGCCTGGTGCGAGGTATACCTGCCCGGTGCAGGCTGGGTGGGGCTTGATGCCACGTCCGGGCTGTTTGCCGGTGAGGGCCACATCCCGCTGGCGTGCAGCCCTGAACCGTCTTCCGCGGCGCCGATCAGCGGGATGGTGGAGCCGTGCGAAACCCGGTTTAGCCACGAAATGTCAGTGGAACGTATCTGGGAGGCACCGCGTGTCACCAAGCCTTATAGCGAAGCGCAGTGGTTTGAAATTCAGGCGCTAGGTCGACAGATCGACAGCGACTTGATCGCCAGCGATGTTCGCCTGACCATGGGCGGCGAACCGACCTTCGTGTCCATCGATGACCGCGACGGCGACGAATGGAACACTGCCGCGTTGGGGCCGAAAAAACGCGCGCTCTCTGCCGAGTTGTATCAGCGCATGCGCGCACATTACGCGCCCCACGGCCTCGTGCATTTTGGCCAAGGCAAATGGTACCCGGGCGAGCAGTTGCCACGCTGGTCGCTGAACTGCTTTTGGCGTCGCGATGGCCAACCGGTATGGCGCAATGCCGCGTTGATCGCTGATGAAAAGCAGGATTACGGCACCGACGGCGAGCTGGCCGGACGCTTCCTGCGCAACGTTGCCGAGCGGCTGAAACTGCCGACGCGTTACGTCTTCGCGGCCTATGAAGATCACTTCTATTACCTGTGGCGTGAAGGCGCCTTGCCAAAAAACGTCACCGCTGAAGATTCGCGCCTGAGCGACGATCTGGAGCGCGCGCGGCTGAGGAAAGTCTTTGCCCAGGGCCTGGACGAGATCATTGGTCACGTCCTGCCGCTGGCGCGCACTGCCGCCGATGATCGCTGGCAGAGCGGGCGTTGGTACTTGCGCGACGACCACTGCCGGCTGGTGCCAGGGGATTCTCCCTTGGGCTATCGTCTGCCGCTGGCTTCGCAGCCGTGGGTCAACGCTGCGCAATACCCGTACATTCATCCGATCGACCATAACCAGGACTTCCCGGATCTGCCGGACCGTGATGAGGTGCAGAGCAGTCTGAACAACCTGACCGATCAAAAAGACACCGACAGCGAACGTACGCCGAAAATCGATGAATCGGCGCACTGGCTGACCCGCACCGCGTTGAGCGCGCAAGCGCGGGAGGGGCGTCTGTATCTGTTCATGCCGCCGTTGCCATCTCTTGAGGCCTACCTTGAGCTGGTGGCCGCCATAGAAGCGACCGCCGAGGCGCTGAATTGTCCAGTGTTGCTTGAAGGTTATGAGCCGCCGAGTGATCCGCGCCTGGCCAACTTCCGTATTACACCGGATCCGGGGGTCATCGAGGTCAACGTGCAGCCTTCATCCACGTGGGACGAGTTGGTCGAACGCACCGAGTTTCTGTACGAGCAAGCGAGGCTGACACGCCTGACCACCGAAAAATTCATGATCGACGGGCGTCACACCGGCACCGGCGGCGGTAACCACTTCGTGCTGGGTGGCGCGACGCCGGGGGATTCACCTTTCCTACGTCGGCCTGATCTGCTGCGCAGCCTGATCAGTTACTGGCATAACCATCCGTCGCTGTCGTACCTGTTCTCCGGCCTGTTCATTGGTCCGACCTCGCAGGCTCCGCGTGTCGACGAGGCACGCAACGACTCGCTGTACGAGCTGGAGATTGCTTTCTCGCAGATGCTGGCGCCAGGTGAGGAGTGCCCGCCCTGGCTGGTGGACCGGCTGCTGCGTAATCTGCTGATCGACGTGACGGGCAATACCCACCGCGCCGAGTTCTGCATCGACAAGCTGTACTCGCCCGATGGCGCCTCCGGCCGTTTGGGGCTGCTGGAGCTGCGTGCGTTCGAGATGCCGCCCCATGCGCGCATGAGTCTGGCGCAGCAGCTGCTGTTGCGGGCCCTGGTCGCTCGATTCTGGCGCGAGCCCTATGCACCGGCCAAGCTGGCCCGTTGGGGCACAGAACTTCACGATCGCTTCATGCTGCCGCACTTCATCGAGCAGGACTTCGCTGATGTCATCGACGAACTCAACGTGGCCGGTTATCCGCTGCGCACCGAGTGGTTCGCGGCGCATCTGGAGTTTCGTTTTCCGAAAGTCGGCGACTACGCGGTCAGCGGTATCGAGCTGGAACTGCGTCAGGCTCTGGAGCCCTGGCACGTGCTGGGTGAGGAGGGCGCGGCAGGTGGCGCGGTGCGCTACGTGGACTCGTCGCTTGAGCGCTTGCAGGTGAAAATCACGGGGCTGCCGCCGCAGCGCTACCTGTTGACCTGTAACGGCGTGCCGGTGCCGCTGCAGCCCACTGGCCGGGTCGGTGAGTTCGTGGCGGGAGTGCGTTATCGCGCCTGGCAGCCGTTCAATGCCTTGCAGCCCACCATTCCCGTGCATGCGCCGCTGGTGTTCGACATTCTTGATACCTGGATGCAGCGCTCGCTCGGCGGCTGCGAGTACCATGTCGCCCATCCGGGGGGGCGCAATTATGAATCCCTGCCAGTGAACGCCAACGAAGCCGAGAGCCGGCGCCTGTCGCGGTTTTTCCGCATCGGCCACAGCCCCGGCAAACTGACGGTACCCGAACTGACCGTCAACGATGAATTACCCATGACGCTGGATATGCGTCTGCATCGGTAAAAACACGGCCCGGACGGTCAGCCTGAATTTGCACGTCAGGCTGACCCGGAAAGTGGCCGCAGGGAAGCCAGCCACCGTGTGTCATTTTTCTCTGCGCTAACCTGACTCCTTTAGCTGTCTGCCGAGCCTTCCATGCCCGACCTGCTTGACCGATACCCGTTCTGCGCGGGTACCTATCACGAGATGCTCGATGCCAGTGGCGCTGTCCGACCGCATTGGCGGCGCTTCTATGAGCATCTGCAACGCAGCACACCTGCGCAATTGATCCAGCGTCAGGCGTTGGTCGCCAGGCAGATTCAGGAAAACGGCGTCACCTATAACGTTTATGCCGACCCCAAAGGCGCGGACAGGCCGTGGGAGCTGGACCTGCTGCCGCATCTGATTCCGGTCGAGGAATGGCAGCGGCTCGCAGCAGGCATCGCCCAGCGCGCGCGCTTGCTCAACGCGGTATTGGCAGATCTTTATGGCCCGCAGCTATTGATTGCCGAAGGGCTGCTGCCGGCCGAACTGGTGTTCGGGCACAATAATTTTCTCTGGCCGTGCCAAGGTGTGATGCCGCCGGAGGGCACGTTCTTGCATGTCTATGCGGTCGATCTGGCGCGCGCCCCTGACGGCCGCTGGTGGGTCACGGCAGATCGTACTCAGGCGCCGTCCGGTGCTGGCTACGCGCTTGAAAGTCGTCTGATCGTGTCGCGGGCGTTTCCCGAGTTGTATCGCGACCTTGAAGTGCAGCATTTGTCCGGCTTCTTCCGCTCGCTGCAGGAAACGCTCGCGCGGCAGGCACCGAGCAACAATGAGGTCCCGCTGGTCGTGTTGCTCACGCCGGGACGCTTCAATGAAAGCTATTTCGAACACCTGTACCTGGCCGGTCAGCTCGGCTATCCGCTGGTCGAAGGCAGCGATCTGACCGTGCGCGATGCGACGGTGTACCTGAAAACCCTCAATGGCCTGCGCCGAGTGCATGCGATCATGCGGCGCCTCGACGATGACTTTTGCGACCCGCTGGAGTTACGCACCGACTCGGCGCTCGGCGTCCCCGGCTTGCTGGAAGCTGTACGTCAGGGCCGGGTGCTGGTCGCCAACGCCTTGGGCAGTGGCGTGCTGGAATCACCGGGGCTGTTGGGGTTCCTGCCAAAGATTAATGAGTACCTGTTCGGCGAAGCGTTGGTCCTGCCGTCGATCGCGACCTGGTGGTGCGGCGAACCGCCGGTGCTGGCCCAGGCGCTGGAGAAGATGCCTGAATTGCTGATCAAGCCTGCGTTCCCCTCGCAAAGCTTCGCGCCGGTGTTTGGCCGCGATTTGAACGAGGAACAGCGCCAGGCCCTGGCCGCACGCATGCAGGCCCGGCCATACGCCTATGTCGCTCAGGAACTGGCGCAACTGTCTCAGGCGCCGGTCTGGCAGGGTGCGCAAACGCAACTGCAACCCCGCGCCATCGGGATGCGGGTCTATGCGGTCGCGACGGCCGACGGCTATCGCGTGCTGCCGGGTGGTCTGACGCGGGTGGCCGCCGAGGCCGACGCCGATGTGGTGTCGATGCAGCGCGGTGGCGCCAGCAAGGACACCTGGATTCTCGGCGAGCGCACATTGGGCAGCGAACAGTGGAAAGGCCAGCGTTCATTGGGCGTGCACGACCTGATTCGCCGCGACCCGTATCTGCCCTCGCGGGTAGTGGAAAATCTGTTTTGGTTCGGCCGTTACTGTGAGCGTTGCGACGACAGTGCGCGGCTGCTGCGCATCATGCTGGCGCGCTACGTCGATGGTAATGACCCGCTGGCCCTGCAAGCAGCGGTCGAACTGGGCGAGCGCCTGCACCTTGTGCCTCGCAAAGACGAGAAAGCAGGCACCGAGCTGCGCGAACGCTTGCTTGCGGCATTGCGGGGTGAACAGTGGTCGTTCAGCCTTAGCTCCAATCTGCAGCGGTTGCAGTGGGCGGCGTCGCAGGTGCGCGGCAAGCTGTCGCGAGAAAACTGGCAGGCCTTGGTGGAGTTGCAGCACGAAGCGGCGAACCTGGACACCGACACCCCGAACTTCGGCGAACTGCTGGACTTGCTTAATCGGTTGGTCATGTCCCTGGCGGCGCTGTCCGGTTTTGCGTTGGATGACATGACCCGCGACGAAGGCTGGCGCTTTTTGATGATCGGTCGGCGCATCGAGCGACTGCAGTTTCTCAGTACCAGTCTGGCGGCGTTCCTGCGCAGCGCTGCCGTTTTCGATCAGGACGCGCTCGACTGGCTGCTGGAACTGGGTAACAGCGGCATCACCTACCGCTCGCGATATCTGGCGATGCCGCAGGTAATTCCGGTGCTTGACCTGCTGCTGCTCAATGAACAGAACCCCCACGCCGTGCTGTTCCAGCTCAAGCTGGTGACACGCTCGGTAAAACGCTTGAACGACGACTTCGGTGTGCCCCAGGAAGCTAGTCTTGCGAAGCTGACGCAACGGCTGGCGGCTTTCGATCTGGGTTGTCTGGAGAACGGCCTGTTTGGTGAAAGCAGTGTCAGGGCCGCTTTGCACGGTCTGGCGGATCTGTTGCAAAGCATTGGCGACACCACTGGCCAGGTCTCCGACCGTCTGGCGCTGCGCCATTTTGCCCACGTCGACGATGTAAGCCAGCGCACGGTGTCCGTCTGATGAACAGCGCTCATTACCAGATATTTCACGACACCCACTACAAGTACGACACCCCGGTGTCGCTGGCTCAGCAATTGGCTCACCTGTGGCCGCGGCACAGCCCCTGGCAGCGTTGTCTGGAGCAGGAGTTGGTGATCAGTCCGACGCCCACGACGCGCCGGGACGAGCTGGATGTGTTTGGCAACCCGCTGACGCGTCTGGCCTTCGAGCGTCCCCATGATGAATTGCAGGTCAACGCGCGTCTGCTGATCGAGGTGCTGGAGCGCCCGACACTGGACTTCCAGCAATCCGCGCCATGGGACCTGGCGCGCAGCACGTTAACCTACAGCGCGTCGAGAATGTCGCCAGACCTGTTGGAAGCCTGTCGTTATCGCTTCGAATCGCCCTATGTGCACTTGAAGCAGTCGTTCATCGAATTCTCGGTCAGTTGCTTCCCGGCAGGGCGGCCGCTGCTGCTGTGTGCGCAGGCACTGATGGAGAAGATCTTCGACGAGTTCATCTTCGATGGTGAAGCGACCCAGGTGGCGACTCCGCTGGTGGAAGTGTTGGAAGCCCGTCGCGGCGTCTGTCAGGACTTCGCGCACCTGATGCTGGCGTGCTTGCGCTCACGTGGACTGGCGGCGCGGTACGTCAGTGGTTATCTACTGACCCAGCCGCCACCCGGTCAGCCGCGCCTGATTGGAGCTGATGCGTCACACGCCTGGGTTTCGGTGTTCTGTCCGGTGCTGGGTTGGGTGGACTTCGATCCGACCAACAATATCCAGCCTTCGCTTGAACACATCAGCCTGGCGTGGGGGCGGGATTTTTCCGATGTTTCGCCGCTGCGCGGCGTGATCCTCGGCGGTGGCCATCACGACCCGGAAGTGCGCGTCACAGTGATGCCGATTGCGGGGTGAGACGGGTTGCAGGCATCCGAAGTGCGCGCCTGCGCCATGGATGCGCCGGATTGACTGGCGCATCGCGGGCAAGCGTCTTGCTATCGGGGGTGCCCATACCCACATACCCTGGGATGGGTCGGGGGTGTAATGCGGATCAATCGGCGGGCTTGTCTTGTTCCTGCTGTTCAACGGCCTCGCCTTCTTCGGCAACAGGCTCTGCTTTCTCGGCCTGCTTGCGTTGCAACTTTTCTTCTTTCTTCTGCTCCTTGGCCAGATCGCGTTGACGTTTGGCGAAGGAATAGTTGGGTTTGGCCATGGGCAATCCTCGAGGCGGGCGATAAGTCTGTCCATTCTGCCTGAGAACGGTGCGTAGCCTGACCTGTATTTTATGCAGGGCAGTTCGTTTCAGTGGCACCGCTCTGGATTTTGTACGATCAGCCCCGTAAATCGCAGGGCAGCATTTGCTGAAATCCTGACGGGCATTGGCGCAGTCGCCGCCCGCGCTACAGGTATAGGCGGCGAGCAAACTGCGCCAACGGTTATTGAGCGGCATGATGGATGAGTGAGGTGCCCATCCTGGAAGGACTCTGTATCGTGCGCTGCTTGATCGTCTTCATGGCACCCAAAGAGGCCAGTCAGGCATCTTTGATACTATGCGGCTATTAAATTGTTTAAAGTTAGGGCAAGCTTTGTATACAAAAATACAGAGATACCCATTCAGGAGAGTCACCATGATTCGCAAGATTGTCGCTGCATCCCTGCTTACTCTCGTCAGTGGCCACCTTTTTGCCGCTGAATGCTCAGTGGACGTGGATTCTACTGACCAAATGTCGTTCGATACCAAAGCCATCGAAATCGACAAAAGCTGCAAGGAGTTCACCGTTAATCTGAGGCACTCCGGCAGCCTGCCGAAAAACGTCATGGGCCATAACCTGGTGATCAGCAAAGAAGCTGACATGTCCTCGATTGCCACCGACGGTCTGAGCGTCGGGATTGATAAGGATTACCTGAAAGAGGGCGACGCGCGCGTCCTCGCTCACACCAAGGTCATCGGTGCGGGCGAGACCGATTCGCTGAAGATTGATGTCTCCAAGCTCGACCCGGCAGAAAAATATGGTTTCTTCTGCTCGTTCCCAGGCCACATCAGCATGATGAAAGGCACTGTAACGCTAAAGTGATTCACGTAGCGGGGCGGTCACGATGCTGACTGCCCCGGATACGCGTGGGAGACGCCGCCCGTTCACGCCCGCTTCGAGTCGGTCATCTTGAAAATCCCCTGCGCGTTGCTGCTGTCGAAATTCAGATCGATCCTGCCGCTCTCGGGATCAATCTTGCGCTGGATGAATTCGACGAACGAGCCCAGCACTTGATGCATCTCGAGCAGGCCTTCGGCGTTCAGCAGGTCGCGGCTCACGCTGCACGCTTTGTATGCGGTCTGCATCACACGTCCCGAGCCTGATACTTCGACACTGTCCTTCATCGGTCGCTCGCGACGATGCTGTTCTTCGACCGTGCCCTCCAGGTTTTCCACTCGATCCGTGAGGTGGTTGAAGCTATTGCCCTCGGTAGCGATCCAGGCCATCTCCGCGCTTTCACTGAGCAACTGACGGTAGTCGGCTTCCCGTACCGCGCCGTGCTGGCGTCCGAATGCACGGTAGAGGGCTGGTAGCAGATGCAAAGCTTCATCGAAACTGCAATGGCGGGTTGCCCGCAGGCGTTGGAGCACGCTTAGGTCTTCGCTGCTCAGCGGGTCGCGGCTGGAACCGACCACGCGGCTAACCGCATCCTGAAACGCTTGGCTCAGACGGCCCGGGTGCAGCTCGGAGACGAAAAACTGCGCGATGTCTTCGGGCAGATCCATCTGCCGGTAGCCCCAACCGGTCATGTGCAATTTGGTCAGCGGGTAGGTGCGCACGTCAGTGAAGCCAAGCGGTTCAAGCAGCCGCGAGAAGGCTTGTCGTCCGCGTGGCAGCTCACCATTGTGCGCCCAGTCCACGGTCCGAATGGCGCCATGATCGAACACCACCTTACGACCGTCTTCGAACTGCTCATCGACATACCGCAGACCGTCCGGCACCGCCTCAACTAGTTTGCGAAACAGGCACAGGTTCAACGCTTCGGCCAGCCAGACACGATGAATACCATCGGGGGACCAGGAAAAGTTCTGCAGCGCCTGCGGGATTTCGACGCGGTGTTCCAGCCAATCTGCAGCAGGCTGGCCGACGGTTGCAGCAACGAGGGAGAACAGGCCTTGGAACGCGGTCATCGTTAGCGTCTCTGAGCGAGAAAGTCAGGACGCTATGTAAGCCCCGATGGCAAATGCCATCAAGCGAAAAAAATCGACGGGTTCATTCCATTTTCTATTGACCGCCCCAAAGGGGCTGTACGCGGGACCCTTGCAGCAGTGCGGCTTGCCGACGTTGGAACCGCCGCCGGCACGCCGTGCTGCTACAAATGCTCGCCTTTATTACGGTGCGTACGGCAGGTCACGCTTGTGCTGCGTCTTGCGATACGTATTAACGATGATGTCGAACGCTTCCTGACGCAGCGGCTGGCCATGAAGGAAAGCATCGATCTCGGCGTAGGTCACGCCGTGGGACGCTTCGTCGGGTTTACCTGGCACCAGGTCTTCGAGGTCAGCAGTCGGAATTTTCTCGACCAGGTATTCCGGCGCGCCAAAGCTGCGGGCGATGGCCCGTACCTGATTCTTAACCAGGCCGCTCAACGGTGCGAGGTCGCAGGCGCCATCACCGAATTTGGTAAAGAAGCCCATCACCGCTTCGGCTGCATGGTCGGTACCGATCACCAGCCCGCCGCGTACCCCGGCAATGGTGTACTGCGCCACCATGCGTGTGCGCGCCTTGACGTTGCCTTTGACGAAATCGACAGCCGTATCGGGCTGGCCTTCGAAGGCCTTGACCTGCTCGACCAGCGCCTTGACCGATGGTGCGATGTCCACGGTGTGACGCTCGTCAGGATTGATAAAATCCACGGACGCGGTGGCTTCGTGTTCATCGTGCTGGACGTGATACGGCAAACGCACGGCGATGAACTGATAGGCGTCATCGCCGGTGCTTTCACGCAACTGGCGCACGGCACGTTGCGCCAGCAGGCCAGCGGTCAACGAGTCCACGCCGCCGCTGATGCCTAACACCAACACCTTCAGACGCGCATTGTGCAGGCAATCCTTGATGAACTGAATTCGACGGGCGACCTCGGTTTCAAGCTCGCCCTGATTGGCGAAGGGCGCCTGAACCTTAAGGGCCCTGGCGATCTCGAGCTGTACGGCTTGCATGATTGACTCCTTTTTTAGAAGAAGAAAAATAGGCATTCAAAAGGGTAAATGCGGTGCTCGAATCAGGCTGGCACCTTGAATACGTGACGCAGGTAGGACACAAATTCCGGGTCCTTGCATTGCGTCTTGCCGGGCTCGTCGGAAATCTTCGCGACAGGCTGCCCTGCACAGGCCGTCATTTTGAGCACGATGCTCATAGGATCGGTGCCGGGAATGTCGGCAGTGAGGTTGGTGCCGATACCGAAGCTGACGTTGATCCGACCGCGCAAGGCGCGAAATATTTCCAGCGCCTTGGGCAGGTTCAGGCCATCGGAGAACACCAGTGTTTTGCTCATCGGGTCGATGCCGAGTTTCTGGTAATGGGTGATGCATTTTTCGGCCCACTGCACCGGGTCCCCCGAATCATGACGCAGGCCATCGAAAAGCTTGGCGAAGAACAGGTCGAAGTCGGTCAGGAAGGCATCGGTGGTGATGCAGTCGGTCAGAGCAATCCCCAGTAGGCCGCGGTATTCGCGGACCCAACAATCGAGCGCGGCGATCTGGCTGTCGATCAAGCGTGGGCCCAACTGCTGGTGCGCCATGATCCATTCGTGGGCCATGGTGCCCAGCGGTTTGAGGTCGAATTTGCGCGCCAGGTAGACGTTGCTGGTACCGACGAACTGGCCGGGGAAGTCCTTTTTCAATACCGACACGACGTCTTCCTGCACCGCGAACGAGAAGCGTCTTCGGGTGCCGAAATCAGCGACTTTCAGCTCTGCCAGCTCATCGGCGGTAGCGGTAGCGTTCAGCCAGTCGAACTTGCGATACAGCTGGTCGCGGGCCTGGCTCAGCAGAATCTCGGGGTGGCGATGACGATTGCGGACTTCGCTGACGATGGCCAGGATCGGTACTTCGAACAGGATCACATGCAGCCAGGGGCCAGAGAGACGGATGCACAGCTCGTCATTCTCGATGCTGGTCTGCACGTAGCGCAGGTTGAATCGGAACAGACCAAGAAAGCGCAGAAAATCCGGTTTCATGAAATTGATGCGCTCCAGAAACCCGGTTTCTTCGGCGCTCAGCGACAGATCGCACAGCCGCTCGATCTGATGACGGATGTCCGCCAGATAAGGGCGCAGGTCTTCCCCGTTGCGGCAGCGGAACTCCCATTCCACGTCGACGTTGGGGTAATTGTGCAGTACAGCCTGCATCATGCTCAGCTTGTAGAGGTCGGTATCGAGCAGGTTCTGAACGATACGACCTGCAAAAGCGCTCTCACTCATTGTGTCGCTCCAGCCAGCAGTGGCCGCAAATGTGCGGCTTAAGAAAACCGAGTCGGTGACGCATACAGCCTTGTGGCGACGGCAAATATTGGCTCCATGCCACTACGCCCGGCTTGTTATTGACGATGGCCGACATAATGCCAGTCGTCGCCAGCTTGGGGCAGATTTGTTTCGGCGAAGTATCCATCTAGTGTGGGCGTGCGCGATGGCGGCATGTCTCTTGGCTGATAGGTTTCTGACACGGCCCTATCGCGGGCCAGCGCGCCCATAGGCTTAATGGGG
Source organism: Pseudomonas sp. UBA5706 (assembly GCF_002419965.1). Taxonomy (GTDB): domain Bacteria; phylum Pseudomonadota; class Gammaproteobacteria; order Pseudomonadales; family Pseudomonadaceae; genus Aquipseudomonas. Next base: position 24,107 of record NZ_DIHC01000034.1, on the reverse strand, counting down.
AGTGGGGGCTTGCAGTTGCTCGAGCATCCATTCCACGAACACCCTGATTTTCGGCACTTCCGCTGCGTGTTCCGGGTAGGCCAGGTAATACGCGTCACGGCTGGGCAGCGCGTGTTGCCAGGGGATGACCAGCTTGCCGTCCGCCAGTTCTTCCTCCACCAGAAACCTTGGCAGCAGCGCCACGCCGCAGCCCACTTGCGCGGCACGAATGCACATGTAGAACGTTTCGAAGCGCGGTCCGTGGTAACTATGTTCAGTCTGGTAACCCTGGCTGTCGAACCAATCATGCCAGCCCTGTGGACGATGGGCGTTTTGCAGCAGGACCAGGTCGGCCAACTGGGTCGGATCGGTAAAGGGTTCATCCGGCAGGCTGCCGGGAGAACAGACCGGGACCAACTCCTCGCCGAACAGCTTCACGCTTTCTGCGCCGGGCCGGGCGCCCTGACCGAAATAAAACGACATGTCGCAGCGGCTCTGGGCCAGGTCGTCGCTTTCCTGCTCGTTCACCAGGTCCAGATGAATGTGCGGATGACGCAGGCGCCAGCCTTTGAGTCGCGGGACCAGCCAGCGCGCGCCGAAGGTCGATGGCGTAGAGACCCGCAGCACTTGCGTCTCGCCGCCGTAGGAGCGCAAAAAGTGCGTGGACATCTCCATCTGCGTGAGGACCTTGCGTACCTCGGCCAGATACAACGCCCCGGCCGGCGTCAATTGCAGGCGTCGCCGCACGCGGCTGAACAGCAGATGCCTGACCATCTCCTCAAGCTGCGCGACCTGCTTGCTGACGGCACTTTGGGTCAGGTTCAGCTCTTCGGCGGCGCGGGTGAAACTCAGGTGCCGGGTTACCGCTTCAAAACATTGCAGCGCCGTGACGGACGGTAGATGACGTTTGTTCAGCATATTCAGGCGTGCTCGGCGTCAGCATGAAAAAACGGAATGATATCTCGCTTAATGGTCGTTTGTTGACTCGCTCACGGCCAGCTATTACTAGACCCTGACGAAACGCTCGTGTCCCGACATTGCGAATTCGCGTTAACGCTCTACCTCAAGTCTGGAGAAATCATGCCCAACGCTCTGCTAAGCGACTTACTTAAACGCCTCGGTGTCGACCCTGCGCTTTACCAAAACGGCGACAAGCCTGTTCATACGCCGATCGATGGCAGTCAGGTCGCCTCGGTAAGCTGGGAAGCGGCCGCCGAGGTCGAGCAGCGCATCACCCGTGCCGAACACGCGTTCCAGGCCTGGCGCAAAGTGCCTGCTCCACGTCGTGGCGAACTGGTGCGTTTGTTCGGCGAAGCGCTGCGCAAGCACAAGGCCGATCTGGGCGAGTTGGTGTCGTGGGAAGCCGGCAAGATCACTCAGGAAGGCTTGGGCGAAGTGCAGGAAATGATCGACATCTGCGACTTCGCCGTCGGCCTGTCCCGCCAGATCTACGGGCTGACCATCGCCTCGGAGCGCCCCGGCCACCATATGCGTGAAACCTGGCATCCGTTGGGCGTGGTCGGCGTGATCAGCGCATTCAACTTTCCGGTAGCGGTTTGGTCGTGGAACACCGCACTGGCGCTGGTGTGCGGCAACTCGGTGATCTGGAAACCGTCGGAAAAGACACCGCTCACCGCACTGGCCTGTCAGGCGCTGTTCGACGGCGTTGCGGCTGAATTCGCCGATGCGCCGCAGTACCTCACCCAGTGCGTGATGGGTGGCCGTGACGCCGGCGAAGCGCTGGTGGACGATCCCCGCGTGGCGCTGATCAGTGCCACAGGCAGCACCCGCATGGGGCGCGAAGTGGCGCCAAAGATCGCCGCACGTTTCGCTCGCAGCATCCTGGAGCTTGGCGGCAACAACGCTATGATCCTGACCCCGAGCGCCGACCTGGACCTGGCCGTGCGGGCGGTCTTGTTCAGCGCAGTCGGCACTGCGGGCCAGCGTTGCACCACGCTGCGTCGGTTGATCGCGCATTACTCGGTCAAGGCCGAGTTCGTTGAGCGTCTGAAGGCGGCCTACGCCAAAGTGCGCATCGGTCACCCGTTGGAAGGCAATCTGGTTGGGCCGTTGATCGACCGGCAAAGCTTCGACAACATGCAGCAAGCGCTGGAACAAGCCTTGAGTGAAGGCGGCAAGGTGTTCGGCGGCAAGCGCGAGTTGGCCGATCAATTCCCCAATGCGTACTACGTTTCGCCTGCCATCGTCGAAATGCCGGAGCACAGCGATGTGGTGCGCAGCGAAACCTTCGCACCGATCCTATATGTGGTCGGCTATGACGAGTTCAGCGACGCAGTGCGCCTGAACAACGACGTGCCACAAGGCCTGTCCTCGTGCATCTTCACCACCGATGTGCGCGAGGCCGAGCAGTTCATTTCGTCGTTGGGCAGCGACTGCGGCATCGCCAACGTCAACATTGGCCCCAGCGGTGCAGAGATCGGTGGCGCGTTCGGCGGCGAGAAGGAAACCGGCGGCGGTCGCGAATCGGGTTCGGATTCCTGGAAAGGCTACATGCGTCGTCAGACAGCAACGGTGAACTACTCCCGCGAGCTGCCGTTGGCGCAGGGGATCACCTTTGATTGATTGACCGGGGCGGTGCACAAGCGGCACCGCGCAGGCCTCATTCGCGAGTGAGTTTGCTGGCGAAGAGGGCAGCCCAAACAACATCGAGTTTTGGTGAGGGTGCCGACGCTCTGCGTGAGTGCGCGCTGATGGACGCTCGGCGGTGACGCAGAGCATCACTGAATGCGTTCCGACGCGCAGCCTAGGAACGGTTGGTCAGTCTATTTGAATCATCGTTGTCTCTTTCCGAGGAATTGCGATGCCGCTACGCGAAGAATGTCTGTGGGAAACGCTGACGCCGCAAAGGCCGCAAGCGCCAGCGTTGAAGAAGGAGGCGAGCGTTGACGTGTGCGTCATCGGCGCAGGTATCACCGGGTTGTCGGCAGCGCTGCATCTGCTCGAACACGGCAAGAAGGTTGCTATCGTCGAGGCTCATCGTACCGGCCAGGGCGGCTCAGGGCGCAACGTGGGTCTGGTCAACGCCGGGCTATGGATTCCACCCGACCAGATCGAAGCCGGTTTCGGCGAGAAAGTCGGCAGCCAGCTCAACAGCATGCTCGGCAATGCGCCGTCGCTGGTCTTCAGCCTGATAGCGAAATACGCCATCGACTGCCAGGCCACGCGCAAAGGTACGCTGCACATGGCGCACAACGCCAAGGGCGAAATCGACCTGCGCAGCCGCGAAGCACAATGGCGCCGTCGCGGAGCACCCGTCGAGTTGCTCACCGGCAAAGCCTGCCAGCAAGCCACCGGCACCCGGCAGATCACCTCGGCCTTGCTGGACCACCGTGCGGGCACCATCAACCCGATGGCCTACACCAGCGGTCTGGCAGCTGCAGTCGCGATGCTGGGTGGCGAGCGTTACGATCACTCGCCGGTCAAGCGTCTGGAGCGTCAAGGCCAGCGCTGGTGCGTAATCACCGAGCATGGCTCGGTCGTTGCCGATCAAGTGATCATCGCCTCCAATGCCTACACCGAAGGGCAGTGGACCGAGGTGCGCCGCAGTTTCTTCCCCGGTTATTACTACCAGGTTGCCTCAGCGCCGCTTACCGAAGATGCGGCGCGGCAGATTCTGCCCGACGGGCAAGGCTCCTGGGACACGCGTCAGGTGCTGAGCAGTATTCGTCGCGATGCTGACGGGCGGTTGCTGCTGGGCAGTCTGGGCAACGGCAACCGGAAGCCGAACTGGTTCCTCGAAGCCTGGGCCGATCGCGTGCAACGACACTATTTTCCGTATCTGAAAAAGGTTGACTGGGAATATACCTGGACGGGCCGCATCGACTTTACGCCAGATCACCTGCTGCGCATGTATGAGCCTGCACCAGGACTGGTCGCGATGACAGGCTACAACGGTCGCGGCAACACCACCGGCACGGTCGTGGGCAAAGCGTTCGCCGATTACCTGTGCAGCGGCAGCCAGGATGCGCTGCCGATTCCGTTCACACCGATGAAGCCGCTCAGCGCCATTGGTCTACGCAGCTCTTTATACGAGGCTGGCTTTTCGCTATACCATGCGGGGCAGTGTTTGAGGGTGGTGATATGACGCGTTCCAGCACGGCAGAGCTGCATGCTCACGCTGTTGTTCTCCTGATATGGTGCGTCCCGTAGCGGTTGCGCACTAACGGTGTGCAGTTCGGTGACGCACGTTGTAACAACAGGGTTGTACAGGTCAGGTTGCGCCGGTTGCGAAATTTATAAGGCAGGGTTGCTCTTCTTAAGATGCGTGGTTGCACCTTGAATGGTTTAGAGGGTTGCACGCCCGATGCACAAGGGCTCGAAACAGTCGAATAACAACAAAACAACGACTTTTTAAAGAATAAAAAACCGATGGCACGCCACTTGCTCACCGGTTACGGGCGGTCGCAGTGCTAATTAAAAAACCTAGGAGCACCAACTCATGTCGCAGACGTTTTACAGGAAAGGCTTTCTGGCAATCGCAATCGCTACTGCAATGGGTGCGGCTACGTTTGTGCAGGCTGACGTGAAAATTGGCGTGGCGGGTCCGATGACGGGTGCGAATGCCTCATTCGGTGAGCAATACATGAAAGGCGCCCAGGCGGCAGCCGATGCGATCAATGCTGCGGGTGGTGTCAACGGCGAGAAGATCTCCCTCACGGCTTATGACGATGCGTGTGAGCCGAAACAGGCTGTAGCGGTCGCCAACAAGGCGGCTTCGGACAAAGTGGCGGGCGTCGTCGGCCATTTCTGCTCGTCTTCGACCATTCCTGCTTCGGAAGTCTATGACGAGGCGGGCATCATCGCGATCACCCCAGGCTCGACCAACCCCACCGTTACCGAGCGCGGCCTGAGCGCCATGTTCCGTATGTGCGGTCGTGACGACCAGCAGGGCGTGGTCGCAGGCGATTACATCGTTGACGTGCTCAAGGCCAAGAAAGTCGCGGTCATCAACGACAAGGACACCTATGGCAAAGGCCTGGCGGACGCTACGGCATTGCAACTGACCAAGCGCGGCGTGAAGCCTGTCCTGGAAGAAGGTCTGACCCGTGGCGAGAAAGACTTCAGCGCCCTGGTCACGAAAATCCGCTCTACCGGCGCCGATGTTGTCTACTTCGGCGGCCTGCACCCGGAAGCCGGCCCGCTCGTCAAACAACTGCGCACTGAAGGTTTGAAAGACGTGAAATTCATGTCGGACGATGGCGTTGTCACCGACGAACTGGTCACCACCGCAGGCGGCGCACAGTACGTCGACGGCGTGTACATGACCTTCGGCGCCGACCCGCGCGTGCTGCCGGACAGCAAGGCAGTGGTTGAGCAGTTCCGCAAATCCGGGTACGAGCCTGAAGGCTATACCCTGTACGCCTACGCGTCGGTTCAGGCCCTGGCCGCTGGCTTCAACGGCGCCAAGTCGAACAAGGGCGAAGACGCTGCCAAGTTCCTCAAATCCCACGATGTGACCACGGTCATGGGCACAAAGGCCTGGGATACCAAAGGCGACCTGAAGGTCTCCGACTACGTGGTTTACCAGTGGGACGCGAACGGCAAATACCACCAGCTCGAAAAGCAGAAGTAAGTCGAGCGCCTAGTCGGTTGGGGTGTTTCGTTGGCTTGGAACCTCGAAACGGCCCCGGCCGGTAATCGATGCTGCTTCGCGCGGCATCGGACCTTCTGTTGCCTTCGCGCACGTGCCTTTGTTTCTCACGAGGAGACATCCGGCGCGCGCCAGGTTGGCCTTTCAAGTTCGTGAGCGTGCGTGATGGATGGTATTTTCCTGCAGCAAATGGTCAATGGCCTGACCCTCGGTTCGGTCTACGGCCTGATCGCCATCGGTTACACGATGGTCTACGGCATCATCGGCATGATCAACTTCGCCCACGGCGATGTGTACATGATCTCGGCCTATCTCGCAGCCATCGGCTTGGCCGTGCTGTCGTTTTTCGGCATCGAGTCGTTCCCTTTCCTGATTCTAGGCACGCTGATCTTTACCATCGTGGTGACCGGTGTGTACGGCTTCGTCATCGAGCGGGTGGCCTACCGGCCGCTGCGCAACTCGACGCGTCTGGCACCGCTGATCAGTGCCATCGGTATTTCCCTGATTCTGCAGAACTACGCGCAGATCGCCCAGGGCCCGCGCCAACAAGGCGTTCCGACCCTGCTTGAAGGCGCCATGCGCTTTGACGTCGGCAGTGGTTTCGTACAAATCACCTACACCAAGATTTTCATCCTGATTGCCGCGTTCGTCGGCATGGGCGTGCTGACCTACATCATCAAGTACACCAAGCTGGGCCGCATGTGCCGCGCCACGCAGCAGGATCGCAAGATGGCCTCGATCCTGGGCATCAACACCGACCGGATCATCTCCTACGTATTCGTCATCGGTGCAGCCATGGCCGCTTTGGCAGGCGTGCTGATTACCTTGAACTACGGCACGTTCGACTTCTTCGCCGGATTCGTCATCGGCATCAAGGCCTTCACCGCAGCGGTACTCGGCGGTATCGGTTCGTTGCCGGGCGCGATGCTCGGCGGATTGATCCTGGGGGTTGCCGAGTCGCAATTTTCCGGACTGATCAACTCCGACTACAAAGACGTGTTCAGTTTCGGCCTGCTGGTAGTGATTCTGATCTTTCGTCCCCAAGGCCTGCTGGGTCGCCCGCTCGTGGCGAAGGTGTAATCATGTCTGCTCCTGTCAAACCCATCGATATCAAACAAAGCGTGATCGACGCGGTGGTTGCCGGTCTGCTGGCGCTGATTGTATTCGGCCCGATCGTCGGCATCGTCCTGGACGGCTACGGCTTCAATATGCAGCCGGGGCGTGTTGCCGTGCTGGTTGGCGTGGTCGTGGTTGGTCGTTTTCTGATGAGCCTGTTCTTGCAAACGCCTAAAGGCGTGGCCATTGCCCAAAGCTTCGAAAGCTCCGGCTCCGGCGTGCACGTACTGCCACCGGGCTATAAGACTCGGCTGCGCTTCATCATTCCATTGATGATCCTGATCGCCGTGATCTTCCCGGTGTTCGCTGACAAGTACGTGCTGACCGTGGTCATCCTCGGCCTAATCTACGTGCTGCTGGGTCTTGGCCTGAACATCGTAGTGGGCCTGGCCGGGCTGCTCGATCTGGGCTACGTGGCGTTCTATGCCATTGGTGCGTACGGCCTGGCACTGGGTTACCAGTATCTGGGCCTGGGGTTCTGGTCGGCGCTGCCGCTGGCGGCCATTGCTGCGGCTTTCGCCGGATGCATCCTCGGCTTTCCGGTATTACGCATGCACGGCGATTACCTGGCCATCGTGACCCTGGGTTTCGGTGAGATCATTCGTCTGGTGCTCAATAACTGGCTGTCGTTCACTGGCGGTCCGAACGGCGTCCCCGTGCCTTCTCCGACCTTCTTCGGCCTGGAATTCGGGCGTCGTGCCAAGGACGGCGGGGTGCCGATCCATGAGTACTTTGGCTTCGATTACAACCCGAATCTGAAATTCGTCTTCATCTACGCTGTGCTGTTCCTTGTGGTACTGGCCGTGCTGTACATCAAGCACCGGCTGACCCGTATGCCGGTCGGCCGTGCCTGGGAAGCCCTGCGCGAAGACGAAATCGCGTGCCGCTCCATGGGCCTGAACCACGTACTGGTCAAGCTCTCGGCGTTCACCATCGGCGCGTCCACTGCCGGCCTGGCCGGGGTGTTCTTTGCCAGCTACCAAGGCTTCGTCAACCCGACCTCGTTCACCTTCTTCGAGTCTGCGCTGATCCTGGCCATCGTCGTCCTGGGCGGCATGGGTTCCACCGTGGGCGTGGTGATCGCCGCGTTCGTGCTCACCGTCGCTCCGGAAATGTTGCGCAGCTTTGCCGAATATCGCGTGCTGCTGTTTGGCATCCTGATGGTGCTGATGATGATCTGGCGCCCACGGGGCCTGATCCGCATCAGCCGCACCGGCGTTCAGCCACGCAAAGGCGTGTTGGCCAATGTGGAGGGCGCGTGATGAGCGACGAAATCGTTCTATCCGTGGAGAACCTGATGATGCACTTCGGTGGCATCAAGGCCCTCAGCGACGTGAGCTTGCAGGTACGTCGTAACTCGATCTTCGCCTTGATCGGCCCTAATGGCGCAGGCAAGACCACAGTGTTCAACTGCCTGACCGGCTTTTACAAAGCCACTGGCGGGCGCATCGAGCTGAATGCGCGGGGCAAGAAAACCAACGTGATCCAGCTGCTCGGTGAGCAGTTCCGCGCCAGCGATTTCGCCTCGCCCAAGCGTTTCGGCAGCCGCCTGTTCTACAAGATGTTCGGCGGCACGCACCTGGTGAACCGCGCAGGGCTGGCGCGCACTTTCCAGAATATTCGGCTGTTCAAGGAAATGTCGGTCGTCGAGAACCTGCTGGTGGCTCAGCACATGTGGGTCAATCGCAACATGATTGCCGGGATCCTCAACACCAAGGGTTACCGCAAGGCCGAAGATGACGCCATGAACACGGCGTTCTATTGGCTGGAAGTGGTGGACCTGGTGGACTGTGCCAACCGCTTGGCCGGTGAGCTTTCCTACGGCCAGCAACGGCGTCTGGAGATTGCCCGGGCCATGTGCACCCGCCCGCAGGTGATCTGCCTGGACGAACCGGCGGCCGGCCTGAACCCCCAGGAAACCGAAGCGCTAAGCAGCATGATCCGTCACCTGCGCGACGACCATGACATGACCATCGTGCTGATCGAGCACGACATGGGCATGGTCATGGGGATTTCCGACGACATCGTCGTGCTTGACCACGGCAACGTCATTGCCAAAGGCAAGCCGGAGCAGATCCGTAACGATCCGAAGGTGATCGCGGCGTATCTGGGTGCTGATGAAGAGGAGCTGGTATGAATAAGCCGATCCTCGAACTCAAAGAGATCGATGTGTATTACGGGCCGATTCAGGCCCTGAAAAAAGTCTCGATGCATATCGACGAAGGCGAAACCGTCAGCCTGATCGGTTCCAATGGCGCGGGTAAATCCACGCTGCTGATGTCGATCTTTGGCCAGCCGCGTGCCGCCAGCGGGCAGATTATCTACCAGGGCACGGACATCACCCAAAAGTCGTCGCACTACATTGCGTCCAACGGCATTGCTCAATCGCCTGAAGGCCGACGCGTGTTCCCCGACATGTCTGTAGAAGAGAACCTGATGATGGGCACGATCCCGATTGGGGATAAGTACGCCAGCGAAGACATGCAGCGCATGTTCGAGTTGTTTCCGCGGCTCAAGGAGCGGCGTAACCAGCGGGCGATGACCATGTCCGGCGGCGAGCAACAGATGCTGGCCATCGCCCGTGCGTTGATGAGCCGGCCCAAGTTGCTGCTGCTGGATGAACCGAGCCTGGGCCTGGCGCCGATCATCGTTAAACAGATCTTCTCCACACTGCGCGAACTGGCGAAGACCGGGATGACGATCTTTCTGGTCGAGCAGAACGCCAACCACGCGCTGAAGCTGTCGGATCGGGCCTATGTAATGGTCAATGGCGAGATTCGACTGACAGGCACGGGCCAGGAGTTACTGAGCAACGAAGAGGTCAGAAACGCTTATCTTGGCGGGCATTGACGCCTTCACCAGCAATCCCAAAAACAATGCCCCGGTGGATCGCACACGGGGCATTTTTTTTCAGGATTGAAATTGTGGAAAACAATTTTGAACAGCTGTTAAAGCGCGACATATAGCCGCTGCAAATGGTTGTTTTGTCACTGTTTTGACTTGTTCAGAATTACTGTGGAAGTGGCTGTGAATAAGTTGGTGGCAGTTGGCTACAGGCCTCGTTATACGTGGTGTGTAGCGCGGTGGTTAATTATTGATCAGTGGGTTCGAAAGGTATTTTGAGGCGAGTTGTCAACGCTTGCTTAGCTGGTTTTTTATACAGCTAACGATGTGCGCACGCCTGTGGATAACTCTGTGTGCAACCCTTGGAAAGACCGCCGCAGGTAGCGCCATCTCTAGGCTTGTCAGCTGGATCCTGTCTGTCGACGGGATGCGTCGTTGATTTATGTACAGATACGCGGGCGCGGGTCAAGAGAAATCGGTAGGTGATGTGCCCACAGGCCCCGTATGACGTGGCTTGCACGTTTCAAGGTTGCCCCCGGTTTTTGTGGGCCTGACTGTGGATAACGTGGGCAAAACTGCGTCCAGGCCACGGGGCATATGGCGTTGATCGCGCTGTATGTTTTTTGATCAGTTTGGCCAGGGTGAGCGCGTAGTAGGACGATTATTCGCCTTGGGCTTGATCCATAGCCATTGGCGCGGGCATTCTCCAGAACTTTCCTACACGCAAGACATTTGCGTTAATCCACGCTTATTCATAAGCCCGTATCCAGTCAGGAGAACCACATGACTTCTACCGTGTTCATTACCGGTGCCACTTCCGGGTTTGGCGAAGCCTGCGCGCGACGCTTTGCAGAGGCGGGCTGGTCGCTGGTGCTGACCGGGCGTCGTGAGGATCGCCTGCAGGCCCTGAGCACCGAATTGTCGAAGCAGACCAAGGTTCATACCTTGACGCTGGATGTGCGCGATCGCGTGGCCGTGGAGAAAGCCGTCGAAGGTCTGCCGGCCGAGTTCGCGAAGATTCGCGGCCTGATCAACAACGCAGGTCTGGCCTTGGGTATCGACCCTGCGCCCAAATGCGATCTGGATGACTGGGACACCATGATCGACACCAACGTCAAAGGGCTGGTCTACACTACCCGTACGCTGCTGTCTCGTCTGATCGCCTACGGTCGCGGGGCCAGCATCGTCAATCTGGGGTCGGTAGCGGGCAATTATCCGTACCCGGGCGGTAATGTGTATGGCGGCACTAAAGCGTTTGTCGGACAGTTCTCGCTGAACCTGCGTAATGATCTGGTCGGCACCGGCGTACGCGTGACCAACCTTGAGCCGGGCCTGTGCGAGAGCGAGTTCTCAATGGTGCGTTTCGGTGGCGACCAGGCCAAGTACGACGCGACCTACGCCGGTGCCGAACCGATCCAGCCGCAGGACATTGCCGAAACCATCTTCTGGATCATGAACACGCCAGCCCACGTCAATGTAAACAATCTGGAACTGATGCCAGTGAGCCAGACCTGGGCAGGCTTCTCGATTGATCGTTCGCGTGGGGAGGCCAAGTAACAGGCTGGCGTTGCAGCGTGGCGCATGACTGCAGGAGCCGGCTTGCTGGCTCCAGCCTGTTTGGGTCAGGCCTTAAAATACTCCGCCAGCCCGATATAGCAGGTCGCCAGGTGATAAGGCGTGGTCGAGGGCATGTCGCTGCGGCTGATGTGGCCCTCGCCGTCCAGGCATTCGTGCCAGCCAAGCGGATGCAGAAAGCGCTGCCGCAGCGCGTTCAACTGACAGGCCAACGTTGCCTGATTGTCAGGACGCAGGGTCAACGCGCGCAGGTATTCAGCCTGCGCCCAGATGCGCTGAGTGCCGTCTTTCACCGAACCATCCACCTCCAGCATCGCGACCACTGCGCCGCCGACCGCATCGACCCCCTGAGCCTGTGCGCGGGCGAAAGCGCGGGTCAGCGAGCGATGCAGGGGCGTGTCGCGCAGGTGTTCTGAGGATTCCAGCAAATAGAACCACTCGAACTGATGCCCCGGCTCGGACCAGTTATCCACCGCGCCGAGCGGCTTCTCCAGCATCACCCCGTGTTCGACATCGACAAAGCGCCGCTGCATGGCTTCTACCAGAGCATCCAGGGCTGTCAGGGTGTTGGCGTCTTCGCGCACTTGCAGTGTCGCCAGAAAAGCCTCAGCCAGGTGCATGAGCGGGTTTTGCAGCGGCCCGGCATCGAGCGATGACCAGTCTTCGTTCAGCACGGCCTCATAGAGACCGTCGCCATCGGCAAATCGCTCGGCCACGACGTTCAGAGCAGCGTTGAGTACCGATTCCACCAGCGGCTCACGCACCTTCGCCCAGTAATGCGCGCAAGCGAAGATGATAAAGGCGTGAGTGTAGAGATCCTTGCGCCGGTCGAGCGGGGCACCCTGTGGATCAATGCTGTAAAACCACCCGCCGTGCTCGGCATCGTGGAAATGCCGTTGCAGCGAGCGGAACAGCGCAGACGCACGTACCTGCGCATCCGGAACGCACGGGTGGCCCATCAGGCTGGAGAACAGGAACAGCTGCCGCGCACACGCCATGGCCCGATAACGCTGCGGCGCCAGTGGCTGGTGCTGCGCGTCCAGCGCCTCGTAAGGCAACGCCATCTCGGCATTCCAGCCAGGCCCCTGCCAAAGCGGCACGATCACCGTCATGAAGTGATGCTCCACAGTGGAGAACACGGCGGACATTTGGGACTTGGCGGCGTTGAGAGAAGCGTCAGGCATCGGATGTCGTCGCAGCAATGGGGCAAATGGCGCGACATGGTAGCAGGAGGCGGGGATGTTGAGTCAGGAGCACATCTGCATTGGATGAAATGCCGACCTGTACAGATACAAACGCCGCGAGCCTGTGTAGGTGAGAACACTGCTGAACCTGTGGGCTTCTGGAGCTGTGCGACAGTGGAGAATGCGGTGGGTCAGCCGGTGCTGAGTAATCTGAATGATGGCTTCGCTGCCGTCGTAACCTCCGGCGTCTCCCACGGGGATTGCGTCGGGCCAAAGAGGCGCGAACGCTGTTGAGACCACAGAGGCACGAGGCAAGCGGAATTCGAGTCGTTGTTCAGCCCGCGAACAACCACACGCCGGTAGCAGCTGACATCGCTCCGGCAATCCGTACAACCGGTGCAGCCGCCGCTGGCAGCAAACGCACGACGGCATAACCGGCAGCGTGCAGGGCAGCGGTGGCGCCGATGAAGCCCAGTGCGTAACCCCAGGGGCTGGACATCTCAGGCAGTTCCAGCCCGTGCGCCACGCCGTGAAAAATCGCGAACAACGCAGTCGCAGCGACTGCCACGAACAGCGGCGGCCGCACAGCCAGCGCCACGGCCAGACCCAGTGCGAACACCGAGGCCGCAATGCCGCTTTCCAGCGCCGGCAGTTCCAGTCCTTCGAAGCCCAGCAGCCCGCCGATCAGCATGGCGGCGACGAATGTACAAGGCAGGGCCCAGCGCGCTGCGCCTTTCTGCTGCGCCGCCCACAAGCCGACGGCAATCATCGCCAGCAGGTGATCGACGCCGCCCAATGGGTGGCTGATACCCGCCATTAGCCCGCTTTCATCGTGGCCAGGGTGGGCGAAGGCGAGCGCCGGAACCAGCAACAGCGCCAGCGCGCCAAAGACGTGTTTGCCCAAATTTTTTTTGCACTTCATCAATGGTCTTCCTTAGTAAATGAAATCAGGCGGCGGTCAGCAGACCCTGGCGTTCGATGAAGGCGACGATGTCCGTGAGGCCATGTCCGGTCTTCTGGTTGCTGAATACGAACGGCTTGTCGCCACGCATCTTCCGGGTGTCGCGGTCCATCATCTCCAGCGACGCACCCACCAGCGGTGCCAGGTCGATCTTGTTGATCACCAGCAGATCGGATTTGCAGATACCCGGACCGCCCTTGCGTGGCAGCTTGTCGCCTGCCGAAACGTCGATCACGTAAATCGTCAGGTCCGACAGCTCAGGGCTGAACGTCGCGGAAAGGTTGTCACCGCCCGACTCAACGATGATCAGGTCAAGCCCTGCAAATCGACGATTCAACTGGTCCACGGCTTCGAGGTTGATCGAGGCGTCCTCGCGAATCGCCGTGTGCGGGCAGCCGCCGGTTTCCACGCCAATGATGCGCTCGGGCGCCAGGGCCTCATTGCGCACCAGAAAATCAGCGTCTTCGCGGGTATAGATGTCATTGGTCACCACGGCGAGGTTGTAGCGATCGCGCAGCGCCAGGCACAGGGCAAGCGTCAGGGCGGTCTTGCCGGACCCGACCGGGCCGCCGATGCCGACGCGCAAAGGTTGGCTGTTCATGAAATGCTCTCCGTTATCTTCTTATGCGGTTCGTGTTGCAGTGCTAGGTAATGCGGCGCAAGCAGTCAGGAGCGAAACAGGCGGCTGTACTGACGCTCGTGGGCCATGCTCGCCAGCGCCAGGCCGAACGGGGCACTGCCAATGTATTCGGGGTCAAGCCCGGTGGCATGCTGCTGCGCGTTCTGCAGCAGCGGTGTCAGCTCGCTGGTCAGCCGTTGCGCGGCCTGTTGACCCAACGGCAGGGTTTTCATCAACACCGCCAGTTGGTTTTCCAGCCAGCTCCAGAGCCAGGCGGCCAGGGCATCCTGTGGCTCGATTTGCCAGGCGCGGGCCGCCAGCGCCCACCCGAGCGCAAGATGCGGTTGCTCGACCTGTTGCAGACAGTCACGTGCCGCCTGATCCAGTTCGGGCAACCCGTAGAGCAACTGCTGCAACGAGTAACCCATTTGCCGACTTTCCAGATGCAACTCGCGGGTTTCCCGACTGGCGCGGTGTTGGTCGCTCAATCGGTGCAAGGTTGCCCAATCGTCTTCGGCAGCCGCCGTGCAATGGGCCAGCAACAAGGGCGCTTCGAAGCGTGCGAGGTTGAGCAACAGTTGGTCACCGATCCAGCGAGCGGCGCTGGGTGGATCGCTGACGATGGACTGCTCCACGGCCATCTCCAGACCCTGCGAATAGCTGTAGCCGCCGATGGGCAATTGCGGGCTGGCCAGACGCAGCAGCGCCCAGGCCTTGTTCATGTGCGCACGCCGAATTGATGAATGCGCGGTGCGTAATTGAAGTCCTCTTCTCCGGCGCGGGAGTGATGATGGCCGCCACCATAGGCGCCATGTTCCGGCTGGAATGGCGCTTCAATGGATTCGGTAGTCGCGCCCAGTTGATCGAGCATGGCCTTGAGCACGTAATCGTCGAGCAGGCGCAGCCAGCCGTCGCCGACTTGCAGCGCGACGTGGCGGTTACCCAAGTGATAGGCGGCGCGAGTCAATTCGAAGGCGTTGCTGCAGGTGACGTGCATCAGTTGTTCGGGGCGGGCACAGACGCGCACGATCCGGCCATCTTCAGCCTTGAGAAAATCCCCGTCGCGCAGCGGTGGCTGCCCGCGTTCCAGAAACAGGCCCACGTCTTCGCCTGCGGCGCTGAAGCAGCGCAGGCGACTCTTGCTGCGCGCCTCGAAATTCAAATGCAGCTCGGCGGTCCATGCGGCCTGAGGTTCGATACGTTGATGAATCACCAGCATCGGAAAACTTCCAGCAATGTGCGATGCGTAAGCCAGAGCAAGTGGCTTGCCAAATGACAGCTTAGTCAGGAATTAGCCGGTGAGCGCGGTGATGTGATTTATAGCAGGGCGTTGGCGTGCTCTTTTATGGTGCGCGCACACTGTTGCTGCACCGATTCCGAACGCTTTAATCCGGCGTGCCTTCCAGTTACCTGGGCCCTGCAGCGTTCCGTGTGGCCCGATGCACGCGGGACTTAGAGCGTTATTCGATGCTCCCAAGCCCCTGCCAGCGCTTGGCGCCGATGAAGATGAAGCGCAGTTGCTGGGTAATCTTGGCACGCGGGGTAAGGTGCTCTGCCAGAGTCACCGGCGGTGGGTCAATGAGTTCAGGCAGCATGGCAAACACACTTTTGACCACCAGGTCCGCCATCACCGACAGGTCATCGGTGTTCAGGTGATGAAATTTCGACATCGACGCCAAGTCCGTCGCAAGGTCGGCGATGATCGCTTCGCGCAGCGCCCCCAACGCCTGACGCACCTTCAGCGAACCGCCGTATTGCTCGCGAGCCAGGAACAGAAACTGCGAGCGGTTGGCCGCCACCACATCCAGAAAGATCCGCACCGATGCATCGATGATCCCGCCGTTGGTGTTTTCGTTGCGCCTTACCAGGCGGATGGTTTCACGGAAGGTCTGGCCGACTTCACTGACCAGCGCCAGACCGAGGTGGTCCATGTCGTCGAAGTGGCGATAGAAGCCCGTGGGTACGATGCCGGCCGTCTTCGCCACTTCTCGCAGGCTCAGGCTGCCAAAACCGCGGCCACTCTCCATCAGACCCCTGGCTGCATCGAGCAGGGCGTGGCGAGTCTGCTGTTTCTGTTCGGCGCGGGGCAACATGGGGCGAGCGGCATCTGATGGAAGAATGGGCAGCACTCTAGCAAATGCGTTTGCACGACGTCGAACCGGGTTGGTGTCGCCGGAACTGAAAAGCCCGGCTTCTGGGCCAGGCTTGGACGGTGTCATCGACTCGGCGATCACTCAGGATACGCGCTGGTATTGCTGTACCAGCCGATCGGGACCGTTGTCGGCGACGCGTTGATATTGATTGATCAAGCGGTTCGGCGCGTCCTGGGCCAGGGTCGGCAGGCCAGCCTGTCGAGCAGTGTGCATTTCGCCGAGGGGCTGTTGGCTCGCTGGCATGGCGAACGCGCTTGAAGCGAGAAGCGAAAGTGTCAACGCGATCAGTTGGCGTTTCATGGGATGTTGCTCGTGATAAGTGCGTGTGGTGAACGTGGGGCTATTTTTACCGGCCAGGTGTTTATAAAGAAGTTCAAAGAGCTGATGGTCACCATCGACAGAATTGATTAAGCCTGCTAGCCCTTATAAGACGGGGTCTGAAGCTGCATCGGCGAGCGCTTGCAGGCAGATTTGCAAGCGTCCCGAATCGGGTATACGGAACTATTCGCACGCCAAGTTCTGCATTTCATCAAACCCACAGCCTTTTTGTCAGTCGAAGGGCTACGACGTGTGAGACGTGTCCAGGATGGGCCGTCGGTATAAGGGGGAAAACGCAATGACGCGAGGCCGTAAGATTTTTGCCTGGACAGTCGGCATTCTGCTGCTGTTGCTGGCCATACTGATCATCGTGATCGCAACCTTCGACTGGAACCGGCTTAAGCCGACCATCAATGAAAAGGTCTCCGCCGAGTTGCATCGGCCGTTCGCCATTAATGGCAATCTGGCGGTGAACTGGCGTCGTGAGCCGGATGAAGGGGGCTGGCGCGCGTGGATACCGTGGCCGCATATGTCGGCCGAAGACATTGCGCTGGGTAACCCCGAGTGGTCGAAGACCCCGCAGATGGTGACCCTCAAGCGCGTGGATATGCGTCTGTCACCGCTGCCGTTGCTGGCGCAGCGCGTGGTCATCCCGCGGATTGACCTCACCGAACCCGACGCGAAGATCGAGCGCTTGGCTGACGGTCGCGCGAACTGGGTATTTGACTTGCCCAAGAGTGATCCCAACGCCAAGCCTTCCAGCTGGGTCGTGGATATCGGCTCGATTGGTTTCGACAAAGGGTTGGTCAGCTACAACGACCAGAAGATCAACACGTCGGTCGATGTCGTCGTCGACCCGCTGGGCAAGCCGATTCCGTTCAGTGACATCGTCGGTAGCGGTGAGGCCAAGAAGGTTCAGGACAAAGGCGCCTCAGCTCAGGATTATGCATTTGGGTTCACTGCCAAGGGCCAATATCACGGCCAGAAACTCGACGGCAGCGGCAAGGTGGGTGGCTTACTCGCGCTGAAAGACGCGGCACTGCCTTTTCCAGTGCAGGCAGATGTCAGTGCCGGGCATACACGGGTGGCGGTCGCGGGCACGGTTACCGACCCTCAGAACCTGGGCGAGCTGGACCTGCGTTTGAAATTGTCGGGTGACAGCCTCGGCAATCTGTACCCGCTGACGGGCGTGACCTTGCCGGATTCACCGCCTTATTCCACTGATGGCCGCCTGATTGCCAAGCTGCATGACCCGGCTGGGGCGACGTTCCAGTACAAGGGGTTTAATGGCAAGATCGGCAACAGTGACATTCACGGTGATCTGGGCTTCGTTGCCGGTCAGCCGCGTCCCAAGTTGACCGGCGCGCTGGTTTCCAATCAGTTGCTAATGGCCGACCTAAAACCGTTGATTGGTGCCGACTCTAACGCCGAGCAGAAAAACCGCGGCGGCGAAAGCAAACAGCCGGCCGATAAGGTGCTGCCGGTCGAGGAGTTCAAGACCGATCGCTGGAGCGCGATGGACGCCGACGTCGAATTCACCGGCAAGAAAATCGTCCAGAGCGCCGAATTGCCGTTCACTGGCCTGTATACCCATGTGGTACTCAATAACGGTCAGCTGATTCTGCAACCGCTGCGCTTCGGTGTGGCGGGTGGCACGCTGGACGCTGATATCAAGCTCGACGGCCATACCCATCCGCTTGACGGCCGGGCGAAGTTGACGGCTCGACACTTCAAGCTCAAGCAATTGTTTCCGACGTTTGAACCGATGAAGACCAGCTTTGGCGAGCTTAACGGCGATGCCGACATCAGTGGCAAAGGTAACTCGGTGGCGGCCCTGTTGGGCACTGCCAACGGCGAGCTCAAGCTGTTGGTCAATGACGGGGCGATCAGTCGTGACCTGATGGAGATTGCCGGCCTGAACGTGGGTAATTACATCATCGGCACCTTGTTCGGCGACAAGGAAGTGAAGATCAATTGCGCGGCATCGGACCTGGACATCAAGGACGGTCTTGCGACCACCAAACTCTCGGTATTCGATACGGAAAACGCGATCATCTACATCAATGGCACGGCGAACATGAAAACCGAGCAATTGGACATGAAGATCACGCCGCAATCCAAAGGCTTCCGACTGTTCTCCCTGCGCTCCCCGCTTTACGTGCGCGGGCCGTTCGTCAAGCCGAGCGCGGGTGTACAGTCTGGTCCGTTGTTACTGCGTGGCGCTGGCATGGTTCTGCTCGGCGCGGCGGCGGGTCCGGCGGCCGGTCTTCTGGCGCTGGTGGCGCCTAGCGGTGGCGAACCCAACCAGTGCGCGCCGTTGCTGGAGCAGATGCGCTCGGGCAACGCGCCGAAGACTGTGCAGTAACCTCACACATCTTGTGGTGCAGGGCTTGCCGACGGTGGCGATCATCAGACGCCACCGCTGGCAGGCCGGGCGGCTACAGGCCTGTTGTTCTTCTTTCCCAAGGCCTGTCCAAACGGTTGCCGGTGCTGGAAGGGGGGGCCGATTACAGGCGTTGCACCCACAAAAAAGCCAGAGCATATGCCCTGGCTTTTTGCATCTTGTTGAAGCGTTACAGCCCGTCGAGGATATCTGCCATATCGTCGGCATGTTCTTCTTCCTGAGCGAGGATTTCTTCGAAGATCCGGCGTGTAGTCGGGTCTTTCTCGCCAATGTATTGAATAATCTCGCGATAGCTGTCGATGGCGATACGCTCGGCGATAAGGTCTTCGGTCACCATCTCCTTGAGCGTGTTGCCTGCCACGTATTGAGCGTGAGAGTTTTTCGACAACAGGTCGGGGTTCAGTTCCGGTGCGCCACCCAGTTGCACGATGCGTTCAGCAAGTTTGTCAGCGTGCTGGGCTTCTTGCTCGGAGTGCTCCAGGAATTCGGCAGCAGCCACTTGAGCCTTGACGCCCTTGGCCATGTAGTAGTGGCGCTTGTAACGCAGCACGCAGACCCATTCGGTGGCCAGCGAGGCGTTGAGCAGGCGCAGGATTTGTTCGCGGTCGGCGTCATAGCCTTCGGTCACAGCGCCGTTTTCAACGTTGTGACGCGCACGTTCGCGCAGGATACTGATATCGGTTAATTGCTGCACATCACTCATCATTCATCTCCAGGGCTAATACGGTTTTGCCGTCTCGCTCTTGATACGCCGGCCGTTTACGCCTGACCGGCGCCCGGTGAGATCGGGTCTTAAGGTGTGAGTCTTACGCGCGGGCAAAGTTTTATCTGTTTCGACGCTTGAGGCGTGACCTGCTGCCGCATCGGGTCTGCTGGCAGCAGGCTTGCCCTGAACAGCTTGAGGCCGGCAAGCCAGTCAATCAGGGCACGTTTGGCTGCCTATCTGAGCGTGGGCGAGCAGGTCGCCTGCCCTCAGGCCATCAGGCGGTCAGTTCGCCTTCTCATTCGCTTCCCGCTGTTCGCAGGTCATGAAACCTTTGCTGTCCACGCGGTCATTGGCGCCGAACGTCACGTAATAGGCTTGCTGATGACCATCCTTGTTCAGGATGTAGTTGTTGCAGGTGCCTGGGTGAACCTTGCGATGTACGCGGTTCGAAGGCTCGCCGCCGATAGTCAGCACTTGTTGCTCGGTCATGCCGTCATCGATTTGCTTGACCAGCGGCTCATTGCGATACGTCGCGTAGTCCACCGGGTTTTGCAAGGTTGTCGATGTACAGCCAGCCAGCGCGGCCATTGCGAACACTACTGCCAGGGATTGCTTGTACATAACCTTTCACTCCATAAGAAAAGCCGTTAGCGGCCCGTTGCAGTTATGGGCATCGGCGCACGAAAAGAGTTCGATCAAAGATGGCGATGGGGCATTACCGGGTTTTCCATGAGGGATAGATGGGTTGCGTCGAGTGTCTGTAGAAATGCACCCCTGCTACACCGCTCACACAGGAAATTAACGGCCCATGACGCACGAACAAGCCACGCGTTACCCGATCGTACTGGTGCCCGGACTGTTGGGGTTCGTCAGGCTAGGGGGCTATCCGTATTGGTACGGCATCGTCCCTGCACTTCGCCGCGGCGGGGCGACGGCGATTCCAGTGATGGTCTCGGCAGTCAACTCCACCGAGATCCGCGGCGAGCAATTGCTGGCGCGAGTGCAGCAAATCCTTAAGCAAACCGGCGCCGCCAAGGTCAATTTGATCGGCCACAGCCAAGGCGCACTGACGATTCGCTACGTCGCCGGCGTGCGGCCGGACCTGGTGGCATCCGTCACCTCGATCGCCGGCCCCAATCATGGCTCGGAACTGGCCGACCATCTTGAGGAGCGTTTCCCGCCGGGTACGGTGCGTGGTCGGCTGGTCAATGGCGGCATACGCATGATCGCGCTGATTCTGGCGGCGCTTGATACCGGCTATCGCGGCACCCGCTTGCCTACCGATGTCGACGCTGCGCACCACTCCCTGACCACCCTCGGCGTAGCTCGATTCAATGCTTCATTCCCGCAGGGGCTGCCGCAGACCTGGGGTGGTCACGGCCAGGAACTGGTCAATGGCGTGCGCTACTACTCCTGGTCGGGCACCTTGCAACCGGGGCGTACCAATCGCGGCAAGAACCGCTTGGATACCACTAATCTCGCCTGTCGAATATTTGCTCGCACGTTCACGAAAGAGCGAGGTCAATCAGATGGCATGGTCGGGCGATACAGTTCGCACCTGGGCACGGTCATCGGTGACGACTACCCGCTCGACCATTTCGACATCGTCAACCAGCACTGGGGTCTGGTGGGCAAGGGGGCAAATCCTGTGGGGTTGTTTCTCGAGCACGCCGCGCGCCTCAAAGCCGCCGGCCTTTGACTTTATGAGCCGTAGTTCGTGATCAGTCGACCCATCCGGGGTCATTAAGGAAGTAGTGCGATGAGCGATAAAGAGCTTTATGAAATCGAGTACACCCTCGCTGGGGAACATCACGTTGATGTGATTGAAAATCTGGATGTACCGATCATCGAAGTGGTTCACGAGTTGGCGCTGAAGCACCATGTCGCGCTGGATGACGATCCGCTCGACGCAGGCAATCCGCATGTCGATCTGCCCCATGTCGCGGGCATCACCGACGTGTCGATTCACAGCGCGGAAAATCGCGACGAGGTGTGAAGCGTCACCTGATCGCGGCTTTGCGCAGCGGCGTGGTCCAGCGTTCAGCCAGGATCACGCCGCCTAGCGTGAGTGCACCGCCGATGAAATGGTACGACGCCAGTCGTTCGCCCAATGCCAGGGCTGCGACCAGCGCTGTGAGAATCGGCACCAGGTTGAAAAACAGCGTCGTGCGGCTCGGGCCAAGCATGCCGATGGCTTTCATCCACAGCAGCGGTGCAACCATCGAGGTCGGAATACAGGCATAGAGCACCAGAGGGATATTGCCGGCATTCAATCCGGTCTTTGGTGACAGCACAAAGAACGGAAACAGCGCAACGATTGCCACCAGCACTTGCAGGTACAGCAACTGCAGCGGCGGCATGCGCAACTGCCACTTCTTTAGCAGCGTGCTGTATGTCGCATAGGCCAGCGTTGCGATCAGCATCATCAGGTCGCCCAGATTGACCCCGTGCGCGACAAGCACCGCCCAACTGCCTTGCGACACCACCAACAGCACCCCTGCGAATGACACAAGTGCCCCGACCAATGCGCCTGCGGTGAGCGCTGTGCCGAGGCTGGCAATCGACATACCGAGGGTCATCACTGGCACCAGTGAAAGGATGATGCCCATGTTGGTTGCGGTGGTGATGTTCGCCGCGTAGTACGCAAGGCTCTGATAAATCGCCATGCCCAGCACGCCCAGTATCGCGACCTTGCCGATGATAGGCCTGATTGCGGCGCGATTACGCAGTACCGGGCCCAGCAGGAACGGCGTGAACAGCAGCCCTGCCAGCAGCCAACGATAAAACCCGATCTCGGCCGGAAAGATGCGTCCGGCGGCAGCTTTGGTAATGACGTTGTTGCCCGCCCAGATCATGACGGTGAACAGGGGATACAGGTATTGCATGGTGTTACCGGCAGTAAAGTGAGGCGCCATTATCGACGTGTCAGGAACTACGTCTACCGCGTCTTGGGTTTTCTCGGAAATATGACGCAACATTCTTTGGCTACACTGCATTTTTAATGCTGCGCGACTCGCGGCGTCCCTGGAGAAAGTCGATGAAAATGCTCCGTGTTCCTTTACTGGTCGTGGGCCTGTTGATGGGTTCCCAAGGTTTCGCTGCCACCGCACAGCAAAACAAGATGACCACCTGCAACGCCGATGCATCGGCCAAATCCTTGAAGGGCGATGAGCGCAAGGCATTCATGAGCACCTGCCTGAAAGCCGCTCCTGCGCCAGCCGCCACCCAGCAGGAGAAGATGAAAACCTGCAACACGAGCGCCAGCACACAGTCGTTGAAGGGCGATGCGCGCAAGACTTTCATGAGCGAGTGCCTGAAGAAAAAGTAAAGCGTCACTCACCCCGCCTAACACATAGCAGCGCGGCTTGCCGAAGGCGGCGATCATGATTCCGCCGCCAGCGGCAGGCCGTGTGGCGCCAGAGGTTGGCGAAGCGATGCCCTGTCGACTAACGACACTTTTCGGCGCTGGTCCTCGACCAGGAACGCTGGCAGACTGCCCGTCTTTTCAAGCCGTTCGTTTTGAGGCTGTATGCCAACGTTTTCGCCGCGTCATGTGTACCTGGCCAGTTGCATCCTTGTGTTCGTTGGTTTGCTGCTGGTGTTGCCGCTCAAATTGCTGCCCAGTCTGCTGGCAGGCTTGCTGGTCTACGAACTCGTTGACATGCTCACACCGCAACTGCAGCGCCTGATTGCCGGTGAGCGTGCCCGTTGGCTGGCGGTGGCATTGCTGGGGACGCTGGTGGTCAGTGTGCTGGCGTTGCTGTTTGCCGGAGCGATCAGTTTCGTGCTGCATGAGGCCGAGAACCCGGGAGCATCGCTGGACAAGTTCATGATTCTGGTCGACCGCGCCCGGGGACAATTGCCGCCGTTCATCGATGGCTACCTGCCGGCCAGTGCCACTGAATTTCAGGTGTCGCTCAGCGCCTGGCTGACCAAGCATATCGGCGAGCTGCAACTGCTGGGCAAAGGCGCGGCGCACATGTTCGTGACACTGCTGATCGGCATGGTGCTCGGGGCGATCATTGCGCTGCAACGCATTCCCGATGTCACCAAACGCAAGCCACTGGCGGCGGCACTGTTCGAGCGTCTGCATCTGCTGAGCCAGGCATTTCGCAACATTGTGTTCGCGCAAATCAAGATCTCGCTGCTGAACACTGCCTTTACATCGATCTTCCTTGCCGTGGTCCTGCCGTTGTGTGGCGTGCACCTGCCCCTGACCAAGACCCTGATCGTGCTGACCTTCCTGCTGGGCTTGCTGCCGGTGGTGGGTAACCTGATGTCCAACACGCTGATTTTCATCGTCGGCATGTCGTTATCCATTTGGGTGGCACTGGCGGCACTGGGGTATCTGATCGTGATCCACAAGGTCGAGTACTTTCTCAACGCGCGCATCGTGGGCGGGCAGATCAGTGCCAAATCGTGGGAATTGCTGCTGGCGATGCTGATATTCGAAGCCGCGTTCGGATTACCCGGCGTGGTAGCAGGGCCGATTTATTACGCCTACCTGAAAAGCGAGCTGCGTAAGGTCGAGTTGGTTTGA
This sequence comes from Pseudomonas sp. UBA5706, assembly GCF_002419965.1. Taxonomy (GTDB): domain Bacteria; phylum Pseudomonadota; class Gammaproteobacteria; order Pseudomonadales; family Pseudomonadaceae; genus Aquipseudomonas. Next base: position 97 of record NZ_DIHC01000034.1, on the reverse strand, counting down.
AACGCTGGTAAATGATCATGCCCATGCTCTGCGTCGATGGGACGCAGAGCGTCCCTGGCGGCATTCCCACGCAGAACGTCACTAGTGTCCGGTAAAA
>NZ_DIHC01000035.1 GCF_002419965.1 Pseudomonas sp. UBA5706 | reverse complement strand
TACCGGACACTAGTGACCCTCCCGCGTGGGAACGCCGCCCTGGATGCTCCGCGTCCATCCGCTGGCTGACGCGCCGCGTCAGAGGGTGCATCGCCACGCAGTGGGGCTGATGAATCCATCAAGTTACAGATATGTGTTGTTCTGATCGTTCCCACGCTCCTGCGTGGGAACGCCTCCTGGAGGATCCAGTTGTTGTGGGCCAGCAACCGAAAAACACCAACTCCCTCACATGCTGACTGCTGGCACATTGATATTTTTAACCCTTGCCAAGAGTTGGACAGCTTTTCTGATCGTTCCCACGCTCCTGCGTGGGAACGCCTCCTGGAGGATCCAGCTGTTGTGGGCCAGCAACCGAAAAACACCAACTCCCTCACATGCTGACTGCTGGCACATTGATATTTTTAACCCCTGCCAAAAGTTGGACAGCTTTTTGCAATAACTGCGTTACAGCGCCTCTGGCGTCAAAAGTTTGATTTAACGCGAAGGTAAAGAATCGGTGGATCGCTCACAGTTAATCTCTAACGCTCGCATTGGACTGGTCGGCCTGGGTCGCGGCCAGTTGGGCGTGCCATTGCTGTTGCTGGTCATGCTGGCGATGATGATGCTGCCGATGCCGCCGTTCCTGCTGGACGTGTTCTTCACATTCAACATCGCGTTGTCCATCGTCGTCCTGCTGGTCTGCGTCTACGCCCTTCGCCCTCTGGACTTCTCGGTCTTCCCGACGATTCTGCTGATCGCCACCTTGCTCCGGCTGGCGCTCAACGTAGCCTCCACGCGTGTGGTCATGCTCCACGGCCAGGACGGCCATGCCGCTGCCGGTAAGGTGATCCAGGCCTTTGGTGAGGTGGTGATCGGCGGTAACTACGTGGTCGGTATCGTGGTGTTCGCGATCCTCATGATCATCAACTTCGTAGTAGTGACCAAAGGTGCCGGTCGCATCTCCGAAGTGAGCGCGCGCTTCACCCTCGACGCGATGCCCGGCAAACAAATGGCGATCGATGCCGACCTTAACGCCGGCCTTATCGACCAACCTGAAGCCAAGCGTCGTCGTCTGGAAGTGGCCCAGGAAGCCGAGTTCTACGGCTCCATGGACGGTGCCAGCAAGTTCGTACGCGGCGACGCCATCGCAGGTCTGCTGATCCTGTTCATCAACCTCATCGGCGGCGTCCTGGTAGGTATCCTCCAGCACAACATGAGTTTCAGTGACGCTGGCAAGGTCTACGCCTTGTTGACTATCGGTGACGGTTTGGTGGCGCAGTTGCCGTCCTTGCTGCTGTCCACCGCGGCGGCGATCATGGTGACCCGCGCCTCCGGTTCGGAAGAGATGGGCAAGCTGGTCGGCCGTCAGATGTTCACCTCGCACAAGGCTCTGGCCGTGTCGGCGGGCATCATGGTCGTCATGGGCCTGGTGCCGGGCATGCCGCATTTCTCTTTCATCAGCCTGGGCCTGATGGCGGCGGGCGGCGCTTATCTGCTGTGGAAAAAACAGAATCAGGTCAAGCTGGCGGCGATTCAGGAAGTCAAGCGTCAGCAGGAATTGTTGCCATCGCCGACCCGCGCTCAGGAATCCAAGGAGCTGGGCTGGGACGACGTCACCCCTATCGACATGATCGGCCTGGAAGTGGGCTACCGCCTGATTCCACTGGTGGACCGCAATCAGGGTGGTCAACTGCTGGCACGGATCAAGGGTGTGCGCAAGAAGCTCTCTCAGGAGCTGGGGTTCCTGATGCCCACCGTGCACATTCGCGACAACCTCGACCTGGCGCCGAGCGCCTACCGTCTGACGCTGATGGGCGTGACGCTGGCCGAAGCGGAGATCTACCCGGACCGTGAACTGGCGATCAACCCCGGTCAGGTATTTGGCAGCCTCAACGGCATCACTGCCAAAGACCCGGCGTTCGGCCTGGAGGCGGTGTGGATCGAAATCAGTCAGCGCGCCCAGGCGCAATCGCTCGGCTACACCGTGGTGGACGCCAGTACTGTAGTGGCAACGCACTTGAACCAGATCCTCTATAAGCACTCTCATGAGTTGATCGGGCACGAGGAAGTCCAGCAGTTGATGACATTGCTGGCCAAAAGCTCGCCCAAGCTTGCCGAGGAACTGGTTCCGGGTGTGTTGTCGCTGTCGGCGCTGCTCAAGGTGCTGCAGGCGCTGCTGGCCGAGCAGGTTCCGGTACGCGACATCCGCAGTATTGCCGAAGCCATCGCCAACAACGCTGCGCGGAGTCAAGATACCGCCGCCTTGGTGGCCGCCGTACGGGTCGGATTGTCCCGAGCGATCGTGCAAAGCATTGTCGGCATTGAGCCGGAGCTGCCTGTTATCACGCTCGAGCCAAGGTTGGAACAGATATTGCTCAATAGTCTGCAGAAGGCAGGTCAGGGTCAGGAAGAAGGCGTTCTACTCGAACCGAGCATGGCTGAGAAGCTTCAGCGCTCGTTGATCGAAGCGGCGCAGCGTCAGGAGATGCAGGGGCAGCCGGTTATTTTGTTGGTCGCAGGTCCGGTTCGCGCCATGTTGTCCCGCTTTGGACGTCTGGCAGTACCGAATATGCATGTTTTGGCTTACCAGGAAATTCCTGACAACAAGCAAGTCACCATCGTAGCGACTGTCGGGCCTAACGGCTGAGGTAGTGAGTCATGCAAGTTAAGCGTTTTTTCGCCGCCGATATGCGACAAGCCATGAAACTGGTTCGCGATGAGCTGGGCGCTGAAGCCGCCATCATCGGTAACCGGCGGATCGCCGGCGGCGTGGAACTGACTGCCGCGCTGGACTATAAACTGTCGGCGCTGGCGCCGCGTGTGCCGAACGTGGAGCTTGAGGACGAGCTGCGCAAGACTCAGTCGCGCATCGTCACCGCGCAGGCCGAACTGACTCATCGTAGCGAGCTGGACACGGTCGCCAACCGCCAGCTGTTCACCGGCTTGGCGATGGATGACAGCAAACAGATCGAGCCGACGCTGGACGAGCCCTTTCGCCCTTCGATCCATGCCGCTATCGCCGCTGACCGCGCCGAACGTCAAGCGGCAGCCGAGCCCGGTGTCAGCCAGCGTGCCTATGAGTCGATGCGCTCGGAATTGAACGGCCTGCGTGAACTGCTGGAAGTCCAGTTGGGTTCGCTGGCCTGGAATCAGCTGCAAGGCAGCCGTCCGCAGCAGGCCAACCTCTGGCGCCGCTTGCAACGCGTCGGGCTGTCCGGCCCGCTCTCGCGCGATCTGCTGGCCATGGTCCCGGACACCGATGATCAGCCTCATGCCTGGCGCATGGTGCTGGCCCATCTGGCGCGCATGATCGTCACTCCCGACATTGAGCCGCTGGAAGAGGGCGGTGTCATCGCGATGGTCGGCCCTGCCGGCATGGGCAAGACCACCACTCTGGCAAAACTGGCGGCCCGTTATGTGTTGAAATACGGCGCGCAAAATATCGCGCTGGTGAGCATGGACAGTTTTCGTATCGGGGCGCAGGAACAGCTCAAGACCCTGGGACGCATTCTTAATGTGCCGGTGACCCACGTCGACCCGGGGCAATCCCTGGCGCAGGCGCTGGAACCGTTGCTGCGCAAGCGCGTGGTGCTGATCGATACCGCAGGCTTGCAGGCCAGCGATCCGGCACTACGCCTGCAGCTTGAGAGCCTGGCCGGTCGTGGAATCAAGGCGCGCAACTACCTGGTCCTGGCCACTACCAGCCAGAAACAGGTGTTGAGCGCGGCGTATCACAGTTACAAGCGTTGCGGCTTGGCCGGGTGCATCCTGACCAAGCTCGATGAAACCGCAAGCCTGGGCGAAGTGCTGAGTCTGGCGGTGACACATGAACTGCCCGTGGCCTATCTGACCGATGGCCCACGGATACCCGATGATTTGCATCTGCCACGTCGGCACCAGTTGGTCAGCAGGGCTGTCAGCGTGCAGATGCAGGAGGAGCCTAGCGAGGAAGCGATGGCAGATATGTTTGCGGATCTTTATCACAGCCCCGGCAAACGTGCGGGCTAGGTAGGGAAAATGACACTGGAATCTACCTGCATCGATGGTCTGCCAGGCATTGTTCACACACTGAACGTGCAGCCCGAAATGTGGCTTTGGTCTAAGCAAGACAAGGTAAAAAATTAACATGGGCAGCATGCATCCCGTACAGGTTATCGCGGTGACCGGTGGCAAAGGTGGCGTAGGCAAGACCAACGTGTCAGTGAATCTCTCGCTGGCATTGGCCGAGCTGGGACGTCGCGTCATGTTGCTGGACGCCGATCTGGGTCTGGCCAATGTCGACGTATTATTGGGGCTGACCCCCAAGCGCACCCTGGCGGACGTCATCGAAGGGCGCTGCGAGCTGCGCGACGTGCTGCTGCAAGGCCCGGGCGGCGTTCGTATCGTGCCTGCGGCGTCCGGCACCCAAAGCATGGTGCACCTGACCCCGGCCCAGCACGCCGGTCTGATCCAGGCGTTCAGTGACATCGGCGACAACCTGGACGTGCTGGTGATCGACACCGCTGCCGGGATTGGCGAGTCGGTGGTCAGCTTCGTACGCGCAGCACAGGAAGTGCTGCTGGTGGTCTGTGACGAGCCAACGTCGATCACCGATGCCTACGCGCTGATCAAGCTGTTGAATCGTGATTACGGCATGAACCGCTTCCGCGTGCTGGCCAACATGGCGCAGAGCCCGCAGGAAGGACGCAACCTGTTCGCCAAGTTGACCAAGGTCACCGACCGCTTCCTGGACGTGGCCCTGCAATATGTCGGCGCGGTGCCGTATGACGAATGCGTGCGCAAGGCCGTGCAGAAGCAGCGGGCGGTGTACGAAGCGTTTCCGCGTTCCAAGTGCGCGCTGGCGTTCAAGGCCATCGCGCAGAAGGTCGATACCTGGCCACTGCCGGCGAACCCGCGTGGTCACCTTGAATTTTTCGTTGAGCGCCTGGTTCATCAGGCCAGCGCAGGGCCTGTGTCATGACACCAAGTGGCTATCGCATGTACAGCAAATCATCCAAAGATTCCCAGTATGAGCTGATCGAACGCTATGCCCCTCTGGTCAAGCGCATCGCCTACCATTTGCTGGCGCGACTGCCGGCCAGTGTGCAGGTCGAAGACCTGATCCAGGCGGGCATGATCGGGCTGCTTGAGGTGTCGACCAAATACGACTCCACCAAGGGTGCGAGTTTCGAGACGTATGCGGGTATCCGTATTCGCGGCGCGATGCTCGACGAGGTGCGCAAGGGCGACTGGGCACCGCGTTCCGTTCACCGCAATACGCGCATGGTCAGTGACGCGATTCGGGCGATTGAAGCAAAAACCGGCCGTGACGCTAAAGATCACGAGGTTGCTGCCGAACTTCAATTGAGTCTCGACGATTATTACGGGATTTTGAACGATACCTTGGGCAGTCGCTTGTTCAGTTTCGACGACCTGTTGCAGGACGGCGAGCATGAAGGACTGCACGAAGACGGCGCGAGCCAGTCGCTCGAGCCGTCACGGGATCTGGAAGACGAGCGTTTCCAGAGTGCACTGGCGGAGGCCATCGCCAACCTGCCAGAGCGTGAACGCCTGGTGCTGGCGCTGTACTACGACGAAGAGCTGAACCTCAAGGAAATCGGTGAGGTCCTGGGTGTCAGCGAGTCCCGTGTCAGCCAGTTGCACAGCCAATGCGCCGCACGTCTGCGAGGACGTCTGGGAGAGTGGCGCGCACGTTGATTCCAGGCTGCAGGCGTGTGCCGCTTGTTTGCGTCTGGAAGCAGGGCGGGCCGTGCAAGGCGTAGTGTGGGAAGCAAAAAGAAACAAGGCAGGCGCTGGTCGGATCAGGTTTTCAGGACTGTTTTGAGCAGCGCTTATTACATGTTTCTTCGAAAGACCCCCTCGTTTTCGTGTAACCGGTGGTTTGCTGTGCCGGTATTGATTGAACGCGCGTCCAGGGGCTGGACGCGTTAAAGACTGCTTGGAGGTCGAATTGGACAAGAACATGAAAATCCTCATCGTTGATGACTTTTCAACGATGCGGCGGATCATAAAAAACCTGTTGCGTGACCTCGGGTTCACCAACACGGCCGAAGCAGATGACGGTACCACCGCATTGCCGATGCTGCACAGCGGTAGTTTTGACTTCCTGGTGACTGACTGGAACATGCCTGGCATGTCCGGCATCGACCTGTTGCGTCAGGTGCGTGCCGACGACCGCCTGCGCAGCCTGCCGGTACTTATGGTCACCGCCGAAGCCAAGCGCGAGCAGATCATCGAGGCCGCCCAGGCCGGCGTGAATGGCTATGTGGTCAAGCCGTTCACGGCCCAGGTGCTCAAAGAGAAAATCGAGAAGATATTCGAGCGCGTCAATAGCTGATGTCCGCTGCGAGGGCGCTATGGATTCTAAAGATTCGACAATGGGTGACTTCGAGTCGACCCTGAAGAAACACGCACAAGAACTCGTCGCCAGCCTTGAAAAGGGCAAGTTCGGCGATGCCGTGCAACTTATCCATGAGCTAAATCAGACACGCGATCGCGGCCTGTATCAGGAGGTTGGCAAGCTGACGCGCGAGCTGCACAGTGCAATCGTCAATTTCCAGATTGACCCGCACATGCCGCAAGCCGAGGAAGTGTCCCAGATCACGGATGCCGCCGAGCGCCTGTCGTATGTTGTCAGGCTCACGGAAGGTGCGGCCAACCGCACGATGGACCTGGTAGAGCAGAGCACGCCATTGATGAATGGTCTCACTGCCGATGCCAAGGCCTTGAGTGCTGATTGGGGACGCTTTATGCGTCGCGAGCTCAGCGCTGAGGAGTTTCGCGAGCTGGCCCGCCGCGTCGATGGTTTTCTGACACGCAGCGAGCAGGAGACTCACGAAGTCGCGACTCACCTGAATGACATTTTGCTGGCTCAGGACTATCAGGACCTGACCGGCCAGGTGATCAAACGCGTCACGACCCTGGTGACTGAAGTCGAAAGCAACCTGCTCAAACTGGTGCTGATGGCCAGCCAGGTGGACCGCTTTGCCGGCATCGAGCACGACCAGGAAGAGTTCCGCAGGCAAAAAGAACAGGAAAAACTTCATTCCAAGGGTGAAGGTCCGCAGATTCATGCCGATAAACGTGAAGACGTCGTATCCGGTCAGGATGATGTTGACGATCTGCTATCCAGCCTCGGGTTCTGATGTGAAGAATCAGGCCCCAGGTTCTATGTGAAAGTGGCTGCAGGTCTGCGCGCCAATGCTTCGACGAAGGCAATGCGCGCAGGCCGATGATGCACCTGCTGGATCGGTTTGACGGTTAATTTTAGGAGCACCCCCCAATGAGCTTCGGCGCCGATGAAGAAATCCTTCAGGATTTTCTGGTAGAGGCCGGCGAAATTCTGGAGCAGTTGTCCGAGCAGTTGGTCGAGCTGGAAAGCCGACCGGATGATGCGGATCTGCTCAATGCAATTTTTCGCGGTTTTCACACTGTAAAAGGGGGCGCCGGCTTCCTCCAGCTCAACGAGTTGGTCGAATGCTGCCACATCGCCGAAAACGTGTTCGACATCCTGCGCAAAGGTGAGCGCCGGGTCGACTCGGAGCTCATGGATGTCGTGCTTGAAGCCCTGGACACCGTCAACAGCATGTTCGGTCAGGTCCGCGAGCGGTCGGATGTCACGCCCGCCACCCCTGAACTGCTCGCAGCACTGGCACGCCTGGCAGAACCTGCAGCCGCTGAGGAAGTGGTGGCGACGCCTGCGGTGATTGAGGAGCCGGTGGCCGAAGCGCCCTCCGAAGACATCACCGATCATGAGTTCGAGCAACTGCTGGACTCGCTCAATGCGGTCAAGGCTGAAGCGGCAGGGGCTGTTGCAGCGGCTCCCGCGGCGCCTGTCTCGACGCCTGCGCCCGTTGCGCCGGCGGCCAAAACCGACAGTGACGAAATCACGGATGCTGAATTCGAGTCGCTGCTCGATCAACTGCATGGCAAGGGTCAGTTCGCCGTTGATGCGGTGGTTGCGCCCAGCGCCGCTCCTGCGCCGGCTGCCGCACCGGCTGCGCCTGCCGGCGACGAAATCACCGATGACGAATTCGAGGCATTGCTCGATCAGTTGCACGGCAAAGGCACCTTCTCGCCTGACGCTGCGGTAACGCCAACGGCTGCGGTACCCGCTGCGACGCCCGCGGCGAATGCGCCGAATGCGCCGACGTCGGATGAAATCACCGATAACGAATTCGAAGCACTGCTTGACCAACTGCATGGCAAGGGTAAGTTCGAGCCTGCCGTTGCCGCGAGTGCTCCGGCTGCGGCGGCCACAGTGCCCGTGCAGAAGGCTGAGCCCGCAAAAGCCGAGCCTGCCAAACCTGCGGCCTCTGCACCTGCCGCAACCCCGGCGCCCGCAAAAGCGGCTCCGACACCCGCAGCGGCTCCTGCGGCTGCCCGTGCCCCAGCACCGGTGGCGGCCGATAAAGCCCATACCGAAGCCGAGACCACCGTGCGCGTTGACACTGCGCGGCTGGACGAAATCATGAACATGGTTGGCGAGCTGGTGCTGGTGCGTAACCGTCTGGTGCGCCTGGGGCTCAACAGCGGCGACGAAGCCATGTCCAAGGCCGTGTCCAACCTGGACGTGGTGACCGCCGACCTGCAGACCGCGGTGATGAAAACCCGCATGCAGCCAATCAAGAAGGTCTTCGGTCGTTTCCCGCGACTGGTTCGCGACCTGGCGCGTCAATTGAAGAAAGAAATCAATCTTGAACTGGTAGGTGAAGAAACCGACCTGGACAAAAACCTGGTCGAGGCCCTGGCCGACCCGTTGGTGCACTTGGTGCGCAACGCGGTGGACCACGGCATCGAATCGCCTGAAGAGCGCGAAGCGTCGGGCAAGGCCCGTGGCGGTCGTGTCGTGCTATCAGCGGAGCAGGAAGGCGATCATATCCTGCTGTCGATTTCCGATGACGGCAAAGGCATGGACCCGGCGGTGTTGCGCGCCATCGCGGTCAAGCGCGGGGTAATGGACAAGGACGCGGCCGATCGCTTGAGCGACACCGACTGCTACAACCTGATCTTCGCTCCGGGCTTCTCGACCAAGACCGAGATCTCCGACGTCTCAGGCCGCGGCGTGGGCATGGACGTGGTGAAAACCAAGATCGCGCAGCTCAATGGCTCGATCAACATCTACTCCACCAAGGGCCAGGGCTCGAAGATCGTCATCAAGGTGCCGTTGACCCTGGCGATCATGCCGACCCTGATGGTGATGCTGGGCAATCAGGCCTTCGCCTTCCCGCTGGTCAACGTCAACGAAATCTTCCACCTGGACCTGTCGACCACCAACGTCGTCGATGGTCAGGAAGTGGTCATCGTGCGCGACAAAGCGTTGCCCCTGTTCTACCTCAAGCGCTGGCTGGTCAGTTCGGCCGCGCACGAAGAGCAGCGCGAAGGTCACGTGGTCATCCTGTCGGTTGGAACCCAGCGCATCGGCTTTGTCGTCGATCAACTGGTGGGGCAGGAAGAAGTGGTTATCAAGCCGCTGGGCAAGATGTTGCAAGGTACGCCAGGCATGTCCGGCGCCACGATCACCGGTGACGGCCGCATTGCGCTGATCCTCGACGTACCGAGCATGCTCAAGCGTTACGCCGCGCGGCGTATTTGATGTCAGCGAGCATGCTCGCCGCCACGGCATCGCACGCTCTGTAACAGCACGGCTTGGCAGCGGGGGCGTCAGTCCTATCGGCGCCGCCAAGCCGTGCTGCTCCACAGCCGTGACCGTGTTTTGACACTCTTAGTGTCAAGTTTGATGAAACGGGCTGCAGGCATGGCCCGTTTCGCCTAATGGAGTTTTTATGGCAGTCAAGGTTCTGGTGGTAGACGATTCCGGCTTTTTTCGCCGGCGCGTCTCGGAAATTCTCTCTTCAGATCCCACGATTCAAGTGGTGGGTACCGCCACAAACGGCAAGGAAGCAATCGACCAGGCGCTGGCCCTTAAGCCAGACGTGATCACCATGGACTACGAAATGCCAATGATGGATGGCATCACTGCTGTCCGGCACATCATGCAGCGTTGTCCTACACCGGTTTTGATGTTTTCCTCGCTGACCCACGAAGGCGCCCGGGTGACGCTGGACGCGTTGGACGCTGGTGCGGTTGATTTCCTGCCGAAGAACTTCGAAGACATCTCCCGCAACCCGGAGAAGGTCAAGCAGATGCTGTGCGAGAAGGTGCATACCATTTCCCGCAGCAACCGTCGCTTCACCGGCTACGGCTCCGCCCCGGCAGCGCCGGCTCCCACCCCAACCCCAACCCCAACCCCAGCCCCTGCGACGGCCGCTCCAACAACCAGCTCCTTGCGCAACCCGGCGCCGTCGCCTAGCGCTACCCGGCAGCCGGTGCAGGCTGCTGCGTCGGCGCGGGTAAGCACTTCTCATGCACCGACCTCGCCAGCGCCCAAGCGCAAAGCCTACAAACTGGTGGCCATAGGCACTTCAACCGGTGGCCCGGTGGCGCTGCAGCGGGTCTTGACCCAATTGCCTGCCAACTTCCCGGCGCCCATCGTGCTGATCCAACACATGCCCGCTGCGTTCACCAAGGCCTTCGCCGAGCGTCTGGACAAGCTGTGCCGGATCAGCGTCAAGGAAGCCGAGGACGGTGACATCCTGCGCCCGGGCCTGGCGCTGCTGGCCCCTGGCGGCAAGCAGATGATGGTCGATGGCCGCGGCGCAGTGAAGATCCTGCCTGGCGACGAGCGTCTGAACTACAAGCCGTGTGTCGACATCACCTTCGGTTCTGCAGCCAAGTCCTATGGCGACAAAGTGCTCGCGGTGGTGCTGACCGGCATGGGCGCCGACGGTCGTGAAGGCGCGCGCCTGCTCAGGCAGGGCGGCAGCCACATCTGGGCCCAGGATGAGGCCAGCTGTGTGATCTACGGCATGCCGATGGCCATCGTCAAGGCCGATCTGGCGGACGCTGTTTACAGCCTGGACGACATCGGACGGCATCTGGTCGAGGCCTGTCTGTGATGGATGTGTTGACGCTCCTTGGGATCATCCTCGCTTTCGTCGCGATCATCGGCGGTAATTTTCTGGAAGGCGGTCACCTGGGCGCCTTGCTCAATGGGCCAGCGGCGCTGATCGTACTGGGCGGCACCCTGGCGGCCTGTCTGTTGCAGACGCCGATGAGTGCCTTCAAGCGCGCCATCCAGATCTTCATCTGGATTCTGTTTCCACCGCACATCGATCTGGCGGGCGGCATCGATCGGGTCGTGTCGTGGAGCCTGACCGCGCGCAAGGAAGGCCTGCTGGGGCTGGAAAGCGTTGCCGACTCCGAGCCTGACGACTATTCGCGCAAAGGCCTGCAGTTGCTGGTCGACGGTGTGGAACCCGAGGCCATCCGCAGCATTCTGGAAGTGGATTTACTGACTCAGGAAAGCCGCGATATCCAGGCCGCCAAGGTGTTCGAAAGCATGGGTGGCTACGCGCCGACCGTGGGCATCATCGGCGCGGTCATGGGCCTGATTCACGTGATGGGCAATCTGGCCGACCCCAATCAACTGGGCAGCGGCATTGCCGTGGCGTTTGTGGCGACCATCTATGGGGTGGCCTCGGCCAACCTCATCCTGCTGCCGGTGGCCAACAAGCTCAAGTCCGTAGCCATCCGTCAGTCGCGCTACCGCGAAATGCTGCTCGAAGGGCTGCTGTCGATTGCCGAGGGTGAGAACCCGCGGTCCATCGAGCTGAAGCTGCAAGGCTTCATGGAGTGATGCGCTGATGGCACGTCGACGTCGCGTTGAAGAACACGAAAACCACGAACGCTGGCTGGTGTCCTATGCGGACTTCATTACCTTGCTGTTCGCGTTTTTCGTGGTCATGTATTCGATTTCATCGCTCAACGAAGGCAAATACAAGGTGCTTTCGGAGGCTCTGGTCGGGGTGTTCAACGAGGCCGAACGTAGCGTCAAGCCGATTCCGATTGGCGAGCAGAAACCCCAGACCATGCGTCCCGCGGACCCCCTGGTGCAGGACAGCGAGCAAACCGACGCCGGGTTGGGGCAGGCAACGCAGGACCCGCTCAAGACGATTGCCGACGACGTTAATACAGCCTTTGGTGACCTGATCGCTTCAGACCAGATGACCGTGCGTGGCAACGAGTTGTGGATCGAGATCGAACTCAATTCCAGCCTGCTGTTCGGCAGTGGCGATGCCATGCCCAGCAACCAGGCGTTCGACCTGATCGACAAAGTGGCGAAGATCATCAAGCCGTTCGACAATCCGGTTCACGTCGAAGGCTTCACGGACGACCAGCCGATCAGCACCGCGCAGTTCCCGAGCAACTGGGAGCTGTCGTCCGCTCGCTCTTCGAGCATCGTGCGTTTGCTGGCCATGGACGGGATCAACCCGGCGCGTCTGGCGTCCGTTGGTTATGGCGAGTTTCAGCCGCTGACTTCCAACGCCACCGCTGATGGTCGCGCGCGCAATCGTCGCGTTGTGCTGGTGATCTCGCGCAATCTGGAGGTGCGTCGCAGCCTCACCGGCTCCGGCACTGCTGCCAATGCAACACCCGATGCAGCGTTGCGTCGTGCTGGCACACAAACTGCACCTGTCCCAGCCAAAGCGCCGCAGGGCGTCAAATCTTCGTCATCTGCCCCTTAAATCAGTCTCGGTCATGGTTGTGATGACTGGGGGGAACGCGAACACATGAGAGTTTGGGCAGTAGCCAATCAGAAAGGCGGGGTCGGCAAGACCACCACCTCCATCGCTTTAGCCGGTTTGCTGGCCGAGGCGGGCAAGCGCGTGGTCGTGGTTGACCTGGACCCCCACGGCTCGATGACCAGCTATTTCGGGCATGATCCCGATACGCTGGAGCACAGCTGTTTCGATCTGTTCCTGCATAAAGGTGTGGTGCCTGATGGCTTGCCCGGGCAATTGCTGTTGCCGACCAGCGATCAGCGTATTTCTCTGCTGCCGTCGAGCACCGCGCTGGCCACCCTTGAGCGCCAATCGCCTGGGCAGAGCGGTTTGGGCCTGGTGATTGCCAAGAGCCTGGCGCAGCTATGGCAGGATTTTGATTACGCGATCATCGACAGCCCGCCCCTGTTGGGCGTGCTGATGGTCAATGCGCTGGCCGCCAGCCAGCAGCTGGCGATTCCGGTGCAGACCGAGTTTCTGGCGGTCAAGGGGCTGGAGCGCATGGTCAACACGCTGGCGATGATCAACCGTTCGCGCAAGGTGCCGCTGCCGTACACCATCGTGCCTACCTTGTTCGATCGCCGCACCCAGGCGTCGATGGGTACGCTCAAGCTATTGCGCGACAGCTACCCGGAGCATGTCTGGAAGGCTTACATACCGGTTGATACACGCCTGCGTGATGCCAGCCGGGCAGGGCTGACACCGTCGCAGTTCGACAGCAAAAGCCGCGGTGTATTGGCATACCGCACGCTGCTCAAGCACATGCTTACCGAGCAGCTCGTCGGGCAGGTGGCCTGAAGTGTCCGCTGATCGTTTATTTGCACGCCTTGCGTCTGCGCATTCAAGTCGATCTGCCGTGCAGCCGATAAGAAGTACAGGCGGTAATCGCATCACTTATTTTCGGGCTCCCGTATGAACCGCCCCTTGGACATTGCAACACGGCCACAACTGGCGCTGCAGAACTATCTGGACGCGTTGCTTCAGGACGCCACCGAAGAACTGGAAGTGGTCCAGAGTATCGATGACTTTCAAGCCGCGGTTCTGGAAGAACAGGCCCACGACGCGCGTATGCACGCGGCGGCCGTGTCCGCACCGGTCAACCGTCCGGCGCCGGTGCCGCTGGCCTACGAGCCGCAGCCCGCACCTGTGCGTGAGGCCCAGCCTGAACCGCGGCCTTTTGCCGAGCCGGTTGTTGAGACCGTTGTCGCCAGAATGCTTGAGCAACCGGTCACGCTGCCTCAGGTCATCGCACCCGCGGTCGCCCCGGCAGTGGTCGAGCCGGTCGCCGACGTGTATTTGCCGACGCAACGCACACCGACCCCTCCACCGACCGCCGATGCGCGTCCGGATTGGGCCGCCGAACCCTTCGAATGCCTGTTGTTCGATGTGGCCGGGCTTACGCTGGCGGTGCCGCTGGTGTGCCTGGGTTCGATTTATCCCTTGGCCGGGCATGATTTGACACCCTTGTTCGGCCAACCAGACTGGTTCCTCGGGATTCTGCCCAGCCAGGCGGGCAACTTGAAGGTGTTGGATACCGCGCGCTGGATCATGCCCGATCGTTATCGCGACGACTTTCGACAAGGCCTGCAATACGTGATTTCGGTTCAGGGCTATGAGTGGGGATTGGCGGTGCATCAGGTCAGCCGTTCGCTGCGCCTTTCGCCCGACGAGATCAAATGGCGCACCCATCGCGGTCAACGGCCCTGGTTGGCCGGGACGGTGATCGAACACATGTGTGCGTTGCTGGACGTTTCCGAACTTGCCGAGCTGATTGCCAGCGGCGCGGTCAAGCAGATGCAGGCACGCAACTAAACATCATCAGATAAACACAAGACGCCGCGCACGCGTCGTCTGCAGAGCACAACACGCAAGGGGTTAGGGGTATGAACAAGTCGTCAGCACAGGGTTCCGAAGATCCGATCCTGCAATGGGTCACCTTTCGCCTGGACAACGAGACGTATGGCATCAACGTGATGCAGGTTCAGGAAGTGCTGCGCTACACCGAGATCGCGCCAGTCCCGGGCGCGCCGAGCTACGTGTTGGGCATTATCAATCTGCGCGGTAACGTGGTGACCGTCATCGACACCCGCCAGCGCTTTGGTCTGCCGCCGGTTGAAGTCAGCGACAACACGCGTATCGTGATCATCGAGGCCGACAAGCAAGTGGTCGGCATCCTGGTCGACAGCGTGGCTGAAGTGGTCTATCTGCGTCAGTCGGAAGTCGAAACCGCGCCGAACGTGGGCAACGACGAGTCGGCCAAGTTCATCCAGGGCGTCTGCAACAAAAACGGCGAGCTGCTGATTCTTGTGGAGCTGGACAAGATGATGTCCGAGGAAGAGTGGTCCGAGCTGGAGAACATCTGATTGATTTTCGAGGTGGCGGTCATTTTTCTGGCGGTGTTGTGGGTTGCGACCATTGCGATGTTCATGGCCCATACCAAGCGCCAGCGCACGTTGGCCATGCAGCAGGTCGAAGCTGACTCGCTGCGTGATCAGCGCATCCGTGAGCTGGCCCGGCGCCTGGAAAACTACCAGGGCGGTACGGTGAAGATGGGCGAGGATCTGCACGAGTTGCGGGCCATCGTCGCGCCGCTGCCGGACAAGATTACGGCGCTTGAACAACGTGATCCTTCCACGCTGTCCTTTGCCCAGGCTGCACGTCTGGTCGGCATGGGCGCCAGTGTCGATGAGCTTACTCAGTCCTGTGGTCTGACTCAGGCCGAGGCGCAGTTGATGAGCAGGCTGCACGGGAACCGTTGATAGCGGTGGTGGTTGCGGCAGCCGAGGGGCAGAAGCAGCCGTTCAGTCAAACTTATGTCGCCTGACCCACCGCCTTCGCCACTGTCGCACAGCTCTAGAAGCTCCTACAGGTCCAGCGGGGTTTGCATGGCTTCCGCCAGACGCGATCCCTGTAGGAGACGCCGGAGGTTACGACGGCAGCGAAGGCGACCGTTCAGTCAACTCAACGCCACCTGCCCGATCGCTTTCGCCAGCCAGCGGGCGCTTACAGGGCAATGATTACCGGTTTCGCCCAGGGGTGATATCCCGCTCGACAGGCTGCGGATCCGGGTCGAAGCCCACCGGGTATTTGCCTTTCAAATGCCAGGCGAATGCGATGATTTCGGCGATGGTCAGGTACAGCTCCTGCGGGATGCTGTCGCCCAGTTCCATGCGCGCGAGCAGGGTCACCAGTTCGGCGTTTTCGTAGATCGGTACTTTGTATTCGCGGGCAATGGCCAGGATCGCTTCCGCCAGGGCGTCGTCGCCTTTGGCGGTGAGGGTCGGAGCCTGGTGGCCGTCGTAATTGAGGGCAATGGCCTGGCGCGGTGGGGATTCGGACTTGCTCATCAGGCGTTCTCGTCGATCCAGCGTTGTTCCAATACGGTACGCGGACCTTGGGCCGGAATTCCGCGATTGCACGCCAGGTCCTTCACATTCAGGCCGCAGGCCACCAGACGCGCCCGAAGGTTGTCCAGTTCTGCTGAAATCAATTCGGCAGCGCCTTCTCGCTGGGCCCACATCTGGCTGGAGAGACTGCCGCCGATCAACTGAGCCTGAACCTGCAACGGCCCCAGTGGCTCCAGGTCGAATGCCAGTTCGACGCGCCAGAGCTTCTCCTTTTCCTTCTCCTTGACCTCAGGGCTTGGGGTTTGCGGGGTGTCCTCCTGCTCAGGAGCGTCTTCACGTTGCAGCTTAACCTGCAACGGTACGATGTCGTGGGCGTTGCGCATGGGTATTTCCAGTTGCCAGGTGGTGACCTGAGTGCCATCGGCGTTGGTGCGCGTCTGCTCCAGCCCACCGAGTTGATGACTTTGCAGACGAGAGATGGCTCCCGCTGCTAGCTTTAACAGGGTTTCCAGATCGTCCTTGCTTTCAGGATTACCCAAGGCCCGCGACGGTAAAGGAAAGTTGATCGGCACGCTGGGCGCCGCAACCAGTCCCAAGGTGCCCAAGGCATTGCGAATCACACTGGGCATCGCCCGCGCCAGGGTGTTGGCGGCAGCAGCGGCGTCGTAGCTGACGTTATCCGGCAGCCCCGGGAGCAACTGCGCGATGACCCGCAACAGGTTGGCTTTCATGTCCGGCACCAACGTCGGGTTTTGCCCGGCCAGAAGGCGCGACTCCATGAACAGCCCGCTGGCATTCAGCGCCTGTGCCACGCCTTTTGCGGTGGTCATTTGCTCCAGGTCGGGCAGGTCTGCGAACAGTTGATCAATGCTGGCGCGCAGTGACGGCGGCAGGCTGTCGACGTCGCCGGTACTGGCACCCGACGGGGGCGGTGGAAGGTTCTGCAGTGCCGTGAGCAAACCTTGCAGCGAACCCTGACGGCTTTGCTGAGTGGAAAGCTGCTGCGCCAATGCCAGTTCGTCAAGACGATTGGGCATGGCCACGAAATTCAGCGCCTGACTGCCCTGCACCTGAGCGCTGAGCAAGCTGCCGACGCGCAGCGGTTGGGGACTGTCGAGGGTCAGGCTGCTGCCCGCCAGGGCGGTATTGAGCAGCATCACGATCGAGCGGTAAGTGGTCGGCTGCGTCGCCGCGTTGGCACTCGGTTGTCCCGTAAGCTGTGCGGCATTGGTTGCCGCGACCTGCGTGGTCAGCACTTTGCCCTGCAGCAATGTGCCCGCCGGAAGCTGACGGGTGTCGAGGCTGGTCAGGCTGTTGGCGATGGCTTTCTGCAGGTCCTGCACGTTGATGGTCAGGGTCTCGGCGGAATCCTGGGCGACGTTGACGGTGGTGCCCGGCGTCAGTGGCAAGGGGCTGCTCACTGGCAACGTCGTCTGACGGCCATTGTCCATCGTCAGCTTAAGCAGCAGCTGAAAGTCCTCGCCGAGCTGCTTAAGGCTGACCACCTCGGCATTGGCCACCTGGCCAGCGTTCAGAAGGCCCTCGCGCGGCTCCATCAGCTTGAGCACTTCGCCCGGCGCGATGCCGGCGCGCAACAGCGCGGTAGCGGCGGCCACTGGAGAAAGATGGGGGATATCGCCTGTCATCGGATCAAGACTCGGTAAATTTGCGCTCTACAGGGCTCAAGCTGGCATAATCCTGCCCCGACGTCATTGGCGGGCGGTCAAGGTGCATCACTATAGCGGCCGGCCTGCCCCCGACTTGAACCGCCGTGCACACTTGCTATCCGAAAAGAAGGCCCACATGTCGATCCTTGTTCTTGAAGCCGTGGCGCTCAGTTGTGAGCGTGACTGGCGCCTGCTGTTCGAGAATCTCGACCTGCGGCTGACAGCGGGCGACATGGTACAGATCAGCGGGCCCAACGGCAGTGGCAAGACCAGCCTGCTGCGGCTGCTGAGCGGTTTGATGCAGCCCACCTCGGGCGATGTCCTGCTCGATGGCAAACCCTTGACGCAGCAACGCAGTGAGCTGGCGCACAACCTGTTGTGGATCGGTCACACGGCAGGGATCAAGGAGCTGCTCACGCCGGTCGAAAATCTCTCGTGGTTATGCGCCTTACACCGCAGCGTGGCCACCGATGTCATCTGGCAGGCCCTTGAAACGGTTGGCCTGAGCGGTTTCGAAGACGTGCCCTGTCACACCCTCTCAGCCGGTCAGAAGCGCCGCGTGGCGTTGGCTCGCCTGTATCTGCCAGGTCCCGCCTTGTGGATGCTCGACGAGCCGTTCACAGCCCTGGACAAGCAGGGTGTTGCGCAATTGGAAGCGCATCTGGCCGGGCATTGCGAGCAGGGCGGCAGGGTGGTGTTCACCACGCACCACACGCTCAGTCGCAAACCGACCGGCTACCGTGAACTGGACCTGGGGCAGTGGGCGGTATGAGTCGTGTGTTCAGGCTGTTGATTGCCCGTGAGGCCCGTCTGCTGTTTCGGCGTCCTGCCGAATTGCTCAACCCGCTGGTGTTCTTCGCCATCGTCATTGCCCTGTTTCCCCTCGCCGTCGGACCCGAATCACACCTGCTGCAGACGATTTCACCCGGACTGGTCTGGGTCGCGGCGCTGCTGGCGGTGCTGCTGTCGCTGGACGGGCTGTTCCGCAGCGACTTCGAAGACGGCTCGCTTGAGCAGTGGGTCCTGTCATCGCACGCATTGCCGCTTCTGGTGCTGGCCAAAGTGCTGGCACACTGGGCGTTTTGCGGGCTGGCGCTGGTTTTGCTCGCACCGTTGCTGGCATTGATGCTCGGCTTGCCGACAGACTGTTTACCGGTGTTGCTGTTGTCACTGTTGCTGGGCACGCCGGTGCTGAGTCTGCTCGGCGCGGTCGGAGCGGCATTGACCGTAGGCCTCAAGCGCGGCGGCCTGCTCCTGGCATTGCTGATCCTGCCGCTGTATATCCCGGTGCTGATCCTGGGCAGCGGCGCACTGCAAGCCGCCCTTCAGGGGATGCCTGCGACCGGTTATCTGCTTTGGCTTGGCAGCCTGACCGCACTGTCGGTAACCCTGACACCTTTTGCAATCGCCGCTGGTTTGAAGATCAGCGTTGGCGAATAATCGTTACCTGACCAGGTGGACAACTTTTAAACGCCTAACCAGGATTATTTAATATCCGCGACAGGACGCTTGAGCTAAAAGGAGCGCCTGATTGACCAAGACTGTGATGAAAGAAGGTAATGAAGGCAGCATGATGAACACACGCGCCAAGGCTAAAAATGGCATCAGTTGGGCCTGGTTCCACAAACTCGGATCGCCGAAGTGGTTCTATGGCATCAGTGGCCGTCTGTTGCCGTGGCTGAGCGTCGTTGCCGCAGTGCTGATCGGTATCGGCATGGTATGGGGACTGGCCTTTGCGCCACCGGATTACCAGCAGGGCAACAGTTTTCGCATTCTCTATATCCACGTGCCATCGGCCATGCTGGCGCAGTCCTGCTATGTGATGCTGGCGGTCTGCGGCGTGGTCGGTCTGGTTTGGAAGATGAAAATGGCCGACATCGCGCTGCAATGCGCTGCGCCCGTGGGTGCCTGGATGACTGCGGTGGCGCTGGTCACTGGCGCCATCTGGGGCAAGCCGACCTGGGGTTCGTGGTGGGTCTGGGACGCTCGGCTGACCTCGATGCTGATCCTGCTGTTCCTGTACTTCGGCCTCATCGCGCTGGGCAATGCCATCAGCAATCGTGACAGCGCCGCCAAGGCCTGCGCGGTGCTGGCGATTGTCGGCGTGGTTAACATTCCGATCATCAAATACTCGGTGCAGTGGTGGAGCACGCTGCATCAGGGCGCAACCTTCAGCCTCACCGAGAAACCGGCGATGCCCGCCGAAATGTGGCTGCCGCTGCTGTTCACCGTGTTGGGGTTCTACTGCTTTTTCGGCGCCGTATTGCTGCTGCGCATGCGCCTGGAAGTGCTCAAGCGTGAGTCCCGCGCCAGTTGGGTCAAGGACGAGGTACTGAAAAGCCTGGGCCACGTTTCGAGCAATGGCGCATCGCGCAAGGGGGGCGGGCAATGAGTTTCGATTCCTTCAGCGATTTTCTGGCGATGGGCAAACACGGGCTGTTCGTCTGGAGCGCTTATGGCATCTGTCTGAGCGTACTGGCAATTAACGTCGCGTCACCGCTGCTGGCGCGCCGGCGTTACCTGCAACAAGAGGCGCGCCGTTTGCGCCGGGAGAGCACTACGTGAATCCGCTGCGAAAAAAGCGCCTGTTGATCATCGTGGCGATCCTCGCGGGGGTCTGCATCGCGGTGACCCTGGCGCTCAGCGCCCTGCAGGAAAACATCAACCTGTTCTATACCCCGACCCAGATCGCCAGCGGCGAAGCGCCCCATGGCACGCGAATTCGCGCAGGCGGGATGGTCGAAAAAGGCTCGCTGCGACGCTCTGCCGATTCGCTGGACGTCACCTTCGTGGTCACCGACTTCAATCGGTCGGTGACCATTACCTATCGCGGCATCCTGCCCGATCTATTCCGTGAAGGGCAGGGCATCGTCGCGCTCGGCAAGCTCAATGCGGACGGCGTGGTCGTGGCCGATGAAGTGCTGGCCAAACATGACGAGAAATACATGCCACCGGAAGTCACCAAAGCCTTGAGGGACAGCGGGCAACCGGCGCCTGACTCGTCCACATCTGCAAAACAGGGGTAAACCATGATTCCCGAACTCGGCCACCTGGCCATGATTCTGGCCCTGTGCTTTGCCATCGTGCAGGCCAGCGTGCCGCTGATCGGTGCTTGGCGTGGCGATCGCATCTGGATGGGCCTGGCCCAGCCTGCCGCCTGGGGCCAATTCGCGTTTCTGCTGTTCGCGTTCGGTTGCCTGACCTACTCGTTTCTGGTCGATGATTTTTCGGTGACCTACATTGCCGAAAACTCCAACAGCGCCTTGCCTTGGTATTACAAGTTCAGCGCTGTCTGGGGCGCCCACGAGGGTTCGCTGCTGCTCTGGGCGCTGATTCTCGGAGGCTGGACCTTCGCCGTGTCGGTGTTCTCCCGGCAGTTGCCCCAAGTCATGCTGGCGCGGGTGTTGGCAGTGATGGGCATGATCAGCGTCGGCTTTCTGCTGTTCCTGATCCTGACCTCCAACCCTTTCAGCCGTATCCTGCCGCAGATCCCCCAGGACGGGCGCGATCTCAACCCCCTGTTGCAGGACCCAGGCCTGATCTTTCATCCGCCGATGCTGTACATGGGGTATGTCGGTTTTTCGGTGGCTTTCGCCTTCGCCATTGCGGCGTTGCTCGGAGGTCGGCTGGACGCCGCCTGGGCGCGCTGGTCGCGTCCATGGACCATCGTTGCCTGGGCGTTTTTGGGCATTGGCATCACCCTGGGTTCTTGGTGGGCCTATTACGAGCTCGGTTGGGGCGGCTGGTGGTTCTGGGACCCGGTAGAAAACGCCTCGTTCATGCCGTGGCTGGTGGGCACGGCCCTGATCCACTCGCTGGCGGTTACCGAAAAACGTGGCGTGTTCAAAAGCTGGACCGTGCTGCTGGCCATTGCCGCGTTCTCACTGAGCCTGCTGGGCACCTTCCTGGTGCGCTCCGGCGTGCTTACGTCCGTGCACGCGTTCGCCTCCGACCCGGCCCGTGGCGTGTTCATTTTGGTGTTTCTGCTGCTGGTGGTGGGCGGCTCGCTGACCCTGTTCGCGGTCCGTGCGCCGGTGGTAAAAAGCCACGTCGGCTTTGGCCTGTGGTCGCGGGAAACGCTGCTGCTGGGTAACAACCTGGTGCTGGTGGTGGCCGCCTCGATGATTCTGCTCGGCACCCTCTACCCGCTGGTGCTGGATGCGTTGAGCGGAGCGAAGATGTCGGTCGGCCCGCCTTATTTCAACGCGCTGTTCGTGCCGCTGATGGGCCTGCTGATGGCCGTGATGGCTGTCGGTGTACTGGTGCGCTGGAAAGACACCCCGGTCAGATGGCTGCTGAGCATGCTGGCGCCGGTGCTGGTCGCAAGCGCGGTGCTGGCAGTGGTCGCCGGTTTTGTAATGACCGATTTCCACTGGGCGGTGCTCGCCACCGTGGCGCTTGCTGCCTGGGTGCTGCTGGCCGGCGCGCGCGATCTGCTGGACAAGACCCGACACAAAGGTCTGCTCAAGGGCCTGCGCACGCTGACTCGCAGTTACTGGGGCATGCAACTGGCACACATCGGCATCGTGGTGGTCGCCCTGGGCGTGGTCTTGTCGAGCCAGAACAGCGCTGAACGTGACCTGCGCATGGCACCCGGCGACTCGGTGGAACTGGGCGGCTACACGTTCATCTTCGACGGCGCGCGGCATGTTCAAGGCCCCAACTACACCTCCGATGAGGGCACCCTTCGTGTGCTCGCCAATGGCAAGGCCGTCACCGTGCTGTACCCGGAAAAACGCCTATACACCGTACAACGTTCGATGATGACCGAGGCCGGTATCGACGGTGGTTGGACCCGCGACCTGTACGTTGCGTTGGGTGAGCCACTGGACAACGGCGCCTGGGCCGTGCGCGTGCATGTCAAGCCGTTCGTACGCTGGATCTGGTTCGGAGGCCTGATCACTGCGCTGGGCGGTTTGCTGGCGGCGCTGGACAAGCGCTATCGGGTCAAGGTCCGGGCTAGGGTACGTGACGCGCTGGGCTTGTCGCAGGTGGTGGTATGAAACGTTGGGTGTTGTTGATTCCGCTGGTGCTGTTTCTTGGCCTGGCGGTGTTTCTTTACAGAGGTTTGTATCTGGACCCGTCGGAGCTGCCGTCGGCGTTGATCGACAAGCCTTTCCCGGAGTTTTCCCTGCCCTCGGTGCAGGACGGCAAGCCGCTGACCCGGGCTGATCTGCTGGGCAAACCGGCGCTGGTCAATGTCTGGGGCACCTGGTGCGTCGCCTGCCGCGTCGAGCACCCGGTGTTGACGAAACTGGCGCAGCAGGGCGTGGTGATCTACGGCGTCAACTACAAGGACGTTAACGCCGACGCCTTGAAGTGGCTCAAGGATTTCCATGATCCGTACCAGCTGAACATCAACGATGAAACGGGCAGCCTGGGTCTGAATCTGGGCGTCTACGGCGCCCCGGAAACCTTCCTGATCGACCGCAAGGGCATCATCCGCTACAAACACGTTGGTGTGATCGACGAGACGGTGTGGCGGGAGAAGCTTGCCGGGCTGTATCAGGGATTGGTGGACGAGGATAAGCCATGAAGCGCTTGCTTGCTGCTGCCGCGCTGGCCTTGAGCTGCCTGGGCGTTGCCCACGCGGCCATCGACGCTTATACCTTCAGGGACGACGCCGAGCGTGCCCGTTACACCGAGCTGACCCGTGAGTTGCGCTGTCCGAAATGCCAGAACCAGGACATCGCCGACTCCAACGCACCGATTGCCGCCGACTTGCGCAAAGAGATTTACCGCATGCTTGGCGAAGGGCAGAGCAACCAGCAGATCATCGATTTCATGGTCGATCGCTACGGGGAGTTCGTGCGTTATAAGCCTGAACTCAATGCGCACACCTGGTTGCTCTGGTTCGGCCCTGCCGCTTTGCTGCTCGGCGGCGCGCTGCTGATTGGCGTCATTGTCGTGCGCCGTCGCCGCCAAGGGGACGAAGATGCCGATATGCTTTCCGACGAGGAGCGTCAGCGCCTCGCCCACCTGTTGGATAAAAACCACGAATGATCGATTTCTGGCTAGCCACCAGCCTGCTATTGCTGGTGGCCTTGAGTTTCCTGCTGATCCCGCTGGTGCGGGGTCGCCGTGCACAGCGCGAGGAAGATCGCACTGCCCTGAACGTCGCGCTGTATCAGGAGCGGCTGACCGAGTTGCAACAACAGCAGGCCGAGGGTGTGTTGTCCACTGCACAGATGGACAGCGGCCGCGCCGAAGCTGCACGTGAATTGCTGGCCGATACCGAGGAGGGGGCAGCCGAACGGGTTGCTCGCTTGGGCAAACCGTTGCCAGTGCTGGTGGCGGTGCTGGTCCCGGTAGTGGGACTTGCGCTGTATCTGCATTTCGGCGCCAGCGACAAGGTCGAGCTAACGCGCGAGTTTTCCCAGCCTCCCGGCTCGCTGGCACAGATGACCGACCGCCTGGAACGTGCCGTGAAGGCGCAGCCGGATTCGGCACAAAGCCTGTACTTTCTCGCACGCACTTACATGGCTCAGGACCGTCCCGCCGATGCAGCCAGGATGTTCGAGCGCGCCGTCGCGGTGGCGGGGCGTCAGGCCGAACTGCTGGGGCAGTGGGCGCAGGCGTTGTACTTTGCAGGCAACAAGGCCTGGACGCCACAGATTCAGGGGTTAGCCGATGAAGCGCTGAAGATTGATCCTAACGAAGTGACCAGTCTGGGGCTCAAGGGCATCAATGCGTTCGAAAGCCGGCATTTTCAGGAGGCAGTCGACTACTGGAAACGTCTGCTGGCGGTGTTGCCACCGACCGATCCTTCGCGCTCGGCGCTTGAAGGTGGAATTGCCCAGGCCCGCGACAGGCTGGTCAAGAGCGGCGGTCAGGTGCAGGACGAACCGTTACTGGCAGCGCCTGCTGCACACCTGAAGGTTCGAGTGACACTGTCGGATGCGCTGAGAAGCAGGGTTCAACCGGGTGATACCGTGTTCGTGTTTGCCCGTGCGGTCTCCGGGCCGCCCGCACCCTTGGCGGTCAAGCGTGTAAAAGTGGCTGATCTGCCGGTGGAAGTAGAACTAACCGACGCAGATGCCATGATGCCTGAGCTGAAACTGTCCAACTTTCCTGAAGTCCAATTGGTGGCTCGGGTGTCACGCGCAGGCCAGCCCACTGCCGGAGAGTGGATAGGGCGCAGCCCGCCGTTGCCCAGCAACGTGACTGCCCGTCAGGCCCTGACCATTGACAGCCCCGATCAGTAGCCTGATCGCGCGGCTCAGCCACAGTCCATACACACAATTGGGGAGGACCTATGTATCGCGTCGCACGATTTGCCTTGTTGAGCGTGGTGGTGGCCTTGAGCGCCGCCTGTGCGGTCCAGCACCCTGGTCCGCAGAGTTCGGAGCCGATTCCGACCGTTCCGGGAGGCTCTGCCAACCCGCAGCCGACCCCCCAGCCGGGCACGCCTCGCACCACGCCACAGACCCCGCCGTCGATACCCATACCGTCCGGCCCGAAAACCTCTGCCAACTTCGCGCCGCCGCCGGGTGGCAACAGTCACTGGGATGCCAAGCTCGGGGTGCATGTACTGGACAACGTGCCCAACACTTTCTACCGCCAACGCACCTACTACCGCTGGAACAACGGTTGGACCTGGGCCACCTCGCCAGCCGGCCCATGGCAGCAAACCGACGCCAGCGGCGTACCACCGGGGTTGAGCAAACAGTTCGGGAATTGAGCGGATCTGCAGGATTGTGCTTCTGCGGAAGGTGGGCAGGGGCTTGTTGCGGCGTCAAGTGGCGTTGCTGTGTGGGATGACGCTTGACCCACTTGTAACTCGGGTTTCATCCGGGGTGCAAAAGTCGTTGAATTGTCACCTCGATCCGCTTGGTTTACTCGGCATTATTTTTCGGTTGCATCGGGTTATGTTCAGCATCTTTTCTTATCCCCCACCGATGGTATTCAGGTTTTAGGCAGCGTTCGGGGATCACATCTCGCTCGACAGACAAA
Organism: Pseudomonas sp. UBA5706; assembly: GCF_002419965.1. Classification (GTDB taxonomy): domain Bacteria; phylum Pseudomonadota; class Gammaproteobacteria; order Pseudomonadales; family Pseudomonadaceae; genus Aquipseudomonas. Next base: position 21,754 of record NZ_DIHC01000035.1, on the reverse strand, counting down.
AACGGCGACCTTCTTTAGGTCGCCGTTTTTTGTCTGGCCCAGTCCGCTTATTTGGCCGGATAGATCTGGTCGAACACCCCGCCATCATTGAAGTGGGTCTTCTGCACGGTGCGCCAGTCGCCGAAGGTTTTCTCCACGTCGAGGAAGTCGACTTTCGGAAAACGGTCGGTGTATTTGGCCAAAACCGCGGGGTCACGAGGACGCAGGTAGTTGTCCGCAGCGATCTGCTGACCCTTCGGAGACCACAGGTATTTGAGGTACTCCTCAGCGGCGGCGCGGGTGCCTTTTTTGTCGACGACTTTATCGACCACGCTCACCGGCGGCTCGGCTTCGGCGGATACGCTGGGGTAGACGACTTCGAACTGATCGCGGCCAAACTCGCGGGCAATCATTTCGGCTTCATTTTCGAAGGTCACCAGTACATCACCGATGTGGTTGGTCATGAACGTCGTGGTCGCGCCGCGGCCACCGGTATCGAGCACCGGCACATGGCTGAACAGCTCACCGACGAACTTTTTCGCCGCTGCTTCGTCACCGCCATTTTTCAGCGTATAGCCCCACGCAGAGAGATAGGTGTAGCGTCCGTTGCCCGAGGTTTTCGGATTGGGCACGATCACTTCCACGCCATCTTTGACCAGATCGTTCCAGTCTTTCAGCGCCTTGGGGTTGCCCTTGCGCACGATGAACACCGTGGCCGAGGTAAACGGCGCGCTGTTGTTCGGCAGACGGGTGACCCAGTTATCCGGCACCAGTTTGCCGTTATCGGCCAGGGCGTTGATGTCGGTGGCCATGTTCATGGTGATGACGTCCGCCTGCAGGCCATCGATGACCGCACGCGCCTGTTTGCTTGAGCCGCCGAAGGACATCTGCAGCGTGACATCTTCCTGATGCTCGGCTTTCCAGTGTTCCTGGAAGGCAACGTTGTAGTCCCGGTAGAAGTCGCGCATGACGTCATACGAGACGTTGAGCAATTGAGGCGCGGCATGGGCGGCGCTGCCGAAGGCCAGTCCGGCAGCCAGCAGGGAAGCGGCGAAAAGTTTGTTCACTGCGAAATTCCTTTGTCGTGTGTGGAATTGTTCTTATGAATAAAAAGCTGGCTAATGGCCGCGACTATATCGAAAACCCCCTGCGGCCCATAGATTAAAAACGTCTGTGCTTATGTTTTTCCAGAGGGCGTGGATGCAGGAATCGAGTCAACCTTAGGGAACAGCGCGTTGCCGCACCTCGAGCAGAATGCGGCGCTGTGCTCGTGGCTGTCCTTGGCGCATACCGGGCAATGGTGCTCCAACTGACCGCCGCGCATGGCATTGGCCAGCTCCGCAGTAAAAATGCCAGTGGGAACGGCGATGATCGAGTAACCGGTAATCATCACCAGTGAGGAAAGTATCTGGCCGACGGGAGTCTTCGGCACGATATCGCCGAAACCGACGGTGGTCAGCGTGACGATTGCCCAATAGATGCCTTTCGGAATGCTGGTAAAGCCGTGCTGCGGGCCTTCGACGACATACATCAGCGTGCCGAACACCGTCACCAGGGTGGACACCGTGACCAGAAAGACGATGATCTTCTGCTTGCTGCCTTGCAGGGCCGCCAGCAGGTAATTGGCCTGTTTCAGATATGGGCTCAGCTTGAGCACGCGGAAGATTCGCAGCATCCGCACCACACGTACGATCAACAGGTACTGCGCATCGCTGTAATAGATCGCCAGGATCCCCGGCACGATGGCCAGCAGGTCAATCAGCCCATAGAAACTGAACGCGTATTTCAGCGGTTTCGGTGAGCAGTACAGGCGCAGGATGTATTCGACGGCGAAGATGAAGGTAAGGCCCCACTCGATCCAGGCAAACAGATCGGCGTACTGGCGATGCACCGACTCGATACTGTCGATGATTGCCACCAGCAGGCTGCAGAGAATGATCACCAGCAGGATCTTGTCGAAGCGTCGGCCGGGTTTGGTGTCACTTTGGAAAATGATAATGCGCAGCTGTTCGCGCCAGCGGGTGTTGCTGTCCATGAGGCAGTTCCGATTGCAAGGTCGCCAGAGCCTGTGACAAACCGCTCAGGAGCGCAACCGTTGATCGTCGATTGTCTGCTGCCACAGGCGGGCGCTAGCCTGCACCAGCCAACACGCGAGGATGAAGGGGGCGGTCAGGGTGGCCAGGCCCAGGCTTAAGAATCCTGGTTGAAGCAATATGGCGAGGATAATGGCGACGCCTGGCATCCAGGGCCTGTCACGCGTCTGACTGAAGGCCAACGCCGCTAGCGTCGGGTTGTAGCCGCAAAGACCCAGCACAGTGAAATCGCTCTGCTGCTGGGACAGCGCAAAGACGACGCCGCTGGTGCAACCCAGGACCGCCCAAAGCGCAGCACGGCGATTGGCGATCAGCAGACCAACGCCGATCAACGCTCCCGCCAGCGGATGGTCCAGCAGAAACACCTGGCCCAGACCCAGCGGCAGCGCGTGAAGCAAGTTCGAATCGGCAAGTTGCGGAGCGGGCAACGGTTCGGTGAAGACTAGCAATATCCAGCTGAACAGCACGAAGGGCGCGGTGTAGGCTTTCAGCGACGATGCTCGTGGGGCGAATTGCTGCCAGGCGTGAATCAGCATGGCACTGAGGCCGCCGCAGGCGATGATCAGCAGCGGTACCAAGGGCGAGGATTCGAACCGGTAACAGATCAGCAGCCCAAGCAGCACGCCGTTATAGCTGTAGATCCCCGACTGTCGCTCGGCCTTGGCATAGCCGCGACGCTGCGCAGTGAGCAGTCCCGCGACCGCACCCAGCAAGGCGCCACCGAGGGAGGAGGGGGCACTGACGAGAATCGCCAGCAGGCAAAGCAGGCCACAGGCAGGGCTGCGTTGCAGCAGCACCTGGCTGAAGCCGTTGAGCAGGGCTTCAGCCCAATCGGGGCAATGGGAGGAGGTATGATTCAGGATGTGCATGTGTGTATTCAATATTGTTATTTATTGTATACATAATGGCTTTGCACTCTAGGTTAATCAAGATCCTGAATGATCGTTTCCCGGGAAAAGCGCGCTCCTGCAGATGTTCGGTGGGTCGGACGTAGCTGCCTTGGATCACGCACCGTCTTCCTGCTGTCGTAAGCAGCCACGTCTCCCACAGCAACTGCGCACGACCGCAGATGTCCGCGCTCATAACGCCAGGCGGCTTTCTTCACACCCGGAACTGCCTCAACAACGTACTCAACTGCTCACTCAACCCTTTGAGTTGCGCACTGGCGGCGCTGGATTGTTCGGCTGCCACCGCTGTGCTCTGTGATAACTGCGCGGCCTGAGTGACGTTCTGATTGATGTCCTCAACGACATGGGATTGTTGCAGAGTGGCACTGGCGATGGATGCATTCAGCCCGTTGAGATTGCGCAATGCCTGACTGATGGAGGTCAGGCTCTTGCCAGCCAGATTCGCTTGCTCGATGGTCAGTTGCGAGGCGCGGCTGCTGTCGCCGATGACCTTCACCGCCGCATCGGAATGGGCTTGCAGGCGTTCGATCATCGTCTGAATTTCGGCGGTGGACTTTTGCGTACGCTGTGCGAGCAGCCTGACTTCGTCGGCCACCACCGCAAAGCCGCGCCCCTGATCCCCCGCCCGCGCGGCTTCGATGGCGGCGTTCAAGGCCAACAGGTTGGTTTGCTCGGCAATCGAACTGATCACCTCCAGCACCCCGCCAATCTGCGTGCTTTCACTTGCCAGGGTACGGATCACCTCCACGGCCTGATCGATGGTGCCTGACAGATGATCGATCTGCTTCAGGCTGCTGTCGATATTGGCCTGCCCCTGCTGCGCCTGGGACTCGGCGTTGCGCATCTCGCTGGCCGCATGCTCGGCATTCTTGGCCACATCCTGTACGCCGTACGTCACCTCGTTGACGGCGGTCGCCACCTGCTCCATCTGCAATGACTGCTGCTGGCTGCGTTCCTGGGCTTGCAGCGCATTGCTGCCCAGCTCGCTGGACGCTTGGCCCAGGCCGATCGCCGACCGTTGCAACTCGGTGACCACCCCACGCAGCTTGGTGGTGAACGTGTTGAAATGGGTAGCCAACTGGGTGATTTCGTCGCGGCCTTGGGTTTGCAGGCTTCGGGTCAGATCGCTTTCGCCACTGGCGATATTGGCCATTGCCTCGACGGTCGCATTCAGCGGGCCGGCGATGCTGCGTCCAATGACCGTCAGCAAGATCGCCATCAACACAATGATGCCAAGGCTGATCGACGCTGCCCTCATCACCTGCTGCCGAAACTCGGCCTGCACGTCGTCCACGTACACGCCCGAACCGATCACCCAGCCCCAGGGCGTAAACAGCGAAACGTAAGAGGTTTTCGGCACGGCGTCGCTGGCGCCAGGTTTTGGCCAGCGGTAGCTGACCAGCCCTGCGCCCTTGGCTTTGGCCACCGCGACGATTTCATTGAAAACCTGGAAGCCGTCGGGGTCCTTGATACCTGACAGGTCCTGACCCACCAGCTTGGGATTGGCCGGGTGCATGATCATCACCGGACGCAGGTCGTTGATCCAGAAGTAGTCAGTCTTGTTGTACCGCAGGCCGCCAATAGCATCCATCGCCTGTTGCTGGGCCTGCTCGCGGGTCAGGGTGCCGGCGCTTTCCAGGCCGTGGTAGTAGTCGAGCAGGCCGCTGGCGGTCTGTACCACGTGCATGGTCTTCTGTGCCTTGGCTTCGTAAAGGTCGTCATGAACCTGCCTAAGCATGGCTGCGGCCAACGTAAACAACATCAACACAGCGACGATGAGGATCAGCCACAGACGCCGACTGATCGAGAGGTTGCGCATAGTCATACCGTCACTCCGTTAGTTGTTCTTGTTTTGCGCGAGTCGTTTCCATTTGCGACTCGCGTGCCGGCAAATCTGCTGCGGTCTTTGAACGCCCAAGCAGGTCCGTCTACAGCATCTCGGCGCTGCTCGACCAAACCTGAGAGCGCTGTCCACATTTATCCACGCAGCCGCGGATTGCCTTATGTGCCCTCGTGCGATCGAAAAAATGACGTCATTTTTTTAACGTTTGTAGCCAAAGGCTTACACGAAGTGGAGATTTTTGCTCTATGTTGGATCCCATCAGCGCGATATATTGGATCCATCAACTGCAGCAACGGACCGCTGCAGGATCAGGGACGATCGACCGTTGCCAAGGTACTGGCGGCCAACAGGAAGTTGGACGGTGTTGCACAAACCCGCTTCGGCGGGTTTTTTATTGCCTGCAAAAAGGCCCATTCTCCCTGCCGCGCTTTGCACCGTGTTGCAGCGTCCTCAACAGCAACCCCAAGGCTTACGAGCCGTACCGTGCCCGTGCATCAGGCGAACCCCTATTCTTACGCTGTCGCGCATTTCCGCTGTTTAACAACCGTTTAAACCAAAACTTATCGCGAAATGGAATTTCCTGCGCCGTCGCCGCTCACATTACCGACAACACCCGAGTCCAGGACAGGGCCGGCCGGGCAGGCAATGGGAAGAATTATCGTGGAAGCAGCGCAAATGGCAGCAAACGTGGAACAAAAAGGGCTGATTCTGGTGGTTGAGGATGAGTCGATCATCCGGGATTTCGTTTGCGAGATTCTTGGTGACGAGGGCTTTTCGACTCATGCGCTCGAAAACGCCGACGAGGCCGAACTTTATCTCAAGGCAAACGCTGACGGCGTATCGCTTCTGCTGACCGACATCTTGATGCCGGGTAGCAAGAACGGTGCAGAGTTAGCCAATCTTTCAGCCGAAAACTGGCCGCAGATTCCGATTCTGATCATGTCGGGTCACGAAACGCCGGAGAGTTCGGGCGTCACGCATCCGGTGACGTTCATTCGCAAGCCTTGGAGCTTTGGGCAACTGCTCGACGGCGTCGATCAGGCACTGGAGTCCGTCAAGACCTCTTGACCGTCAGGGTCGATGGTCCGGCTCGCACCCTTTGAGAACCAGACGAATGATGGTCCGGGCGGCGGCTTCATAGTCGGATTCTTCCAGCTTGGCTTTGCCGGTGACCGTGGAAATCTGCCAGTCGAAATCGGCGTAGGTTTGGGTCGCGGCCCAGATACTGAACATCAGGTGGTGAGGATCGAGCGGCGCGATCAGCCCGTCGTCGATCCAGCCCTGTATGCATTCGATGTTATGGCGGGCCTGGCCATTGAGCTGTTCAACCTGCTCGGGCGTCAGGTGCGGGGCGCCGTGCATGATTTCGCTGGCGAACACTTTGGAGGCGAAGGGCAGGTCGCGCGAAATGCGGATCTTGGAGCGGATGTAGCTGCTCAATACCTCGGCTGGAACCCCTTGGCGATTGAATGGCGTCGATGCCTGCATAATCGGCTCGATGATGCTTTCGAGCACCTCTCGGTACAGGTTTTCCTTGGATTTGAAGTAGTAATACACGTTGGGCTTGGGCACACCGGCCTTGGCGGCGATATCGCTGGTCTTGCTAGCGGCGAACCCCTTGTCGGCGAATTCTTCACTGGCTGCGCGCAGGATCAGTTCTTTGTTGCGCTCGCGGATACTGCTCATAAAGCGGAATTTCCTTGCCTGCTCGGCGGTGGCGAATGTTAGCACCGGCCTTGCGACAGTCTCAAGATTGCTGCACAGCCGCGGCGTGGCCTCCAGTGACACAGGTGCTATTGTGAGCCGGTGGTAGCGTGAGCGGGAAATACGAGGCGCCTTTTTCAAGGCCTGGATGGGTATTCGGTGGCGAGGTGTCGGTTTATGAACAGCCCTTTGTTTTCCAGCGTGGTCGCCTATGCCCAGCACTGTGAGCGGCAACTGGTGGAAATTCTTCATCGCCGGCCGACGCTGGATCGCCAGCAGGTCATGAGCTGGGTCGACGAGCAAAGTCACGCAATGAAAGACCGTGATCCTCTGGATCTGCTGCGCACCCTTAATGCACGGGTCCGAGCGGGCAAGCCCATGCCTTGGGAACGACAGTAGCTCCGATTTCATTAAAGGCGGCTCTGCAATACGGCTCGCCGGCGGCAGGTCTATTAAAGGCGCCGCCGGCCAGCCGTTTTGCGACAGGGTTGTCGGCGGCGCGAAAAAATTAGCGGCAGCGCCGCTGCTGATCAGAAGAACACTTTGACCAACAAACTCGCCGTATTCTGGTCCGTGTCGAAGTAGCGCGAGTCTTCGATCCCGTATTTGTTGGTCCAGTAGTCGTATTCGATGCCCACGTACAGCTGGCGGTCTGGCAGGCTCAGCGCCTTACCCAGGTCATATTTGATCTGCGGATTAAAATGCAGGTTGGAGTGGTAGTCGCCCTTGGTGTTGGACTGCTTGTTGTCCACCACCCAGTCCATATAACCGTCGATCAGGATGTCGGATTTGCCCACGGGAATGGTGTAGGACCAGACCGGGGTGATCTGCCAGGCACCGTAACCAGCGCGATGACCGTCGTTATAGCGCTTGTAGAAGTTGAGCTGAAAATAGTCGAAGCCCGGGATATTCAAGTCGAAACCCGGACCGATCAGATAGGATTCGACATCGCCTTCGCCAAACTCGTAAGTACCCGCCAGTAATACGTCTTTGATGGGGCCAAGTTCAAACTTCTGGTCGAAGATTTTGCCCAGCGAGAGGCGAGGGGAGAATTCGCCATACAGCGTGTTATTACCTACGCCCGGGTCTTTTTTACCGTTGTAAAAGATGTTGTCGACAAACAGGAAGTTGTCGCCGTATTTCCAGCCATCAGCATGTTCGAAAGTAAATGTCTGCTGAATCTCAGGGTTCACGGCAAAGTCTTTACCGTAAAGATACGTCAGGCTGTTGCTCTGCCACTGCAGCAGATCGCCGGACATGGCCGGAGCGGCGGCAAGCAGGCTGCCTGCGGCCATCAGGCTGGAAAGTGTGCGGTTCATGCAAATACTCCCTAAGGTAAAAGTCGATGTTGCCCGGTGATCGACGCTCTGTTTCGGCGTCTTGTTATTGGCTGAGTAACTTGTCTGATTGGTCAGCTTTATGTGGATAGCAAGAGCTGCGCCAACACCCTGAAAAAAGGCACAAAAGTCTCGTCCGCTGTTTGAAAAACAGCCGATTGGGTGATTTTTTGATGCCTTGCCGCGAGTGCAGTCACCGATCGGTTAGTTGTCCGGTCAGTCAGATAACTGTGCAGTAGTGTTTAGGCCCTGTTTTTACGTGCAGTCAGGCGGCGGCGGAGGATACTGACTCGTGCAGCCGCACTCAAGTGCTCTGCCAGAGAGCACATCAGTCAAAAACAGGGCACTGGCGTTAGTGCGAGTGCAGCGGCCCCGCCATGGAAGCCCGCTCAGCACCGCCGAGCACGTTGAACAGCAGGTTCAGTAACACGGCGCTCAAGGTTGCCATAGCGATGCCGCTGTGGGTGATCGGCCCCATCCAGTGGGGCAACTGGCTGAAGAACTCCGGTCGCACCACAGGGATCAGGCCCATGCCGACGCTGACGGCCACCAGCAGTTGGTTGCGACGGTCCGAAATGTCAGCCTCCTGGAGGATCTTGATCCCGGTGGCGGCGACCATGCCGAACATGGCAATGGCTGCGCCGCCCAGTACTGCCGGCGGAATTGATGCCACCAGGTAGGCCGCCTTCGGCAGCAGGCTGAGCACGATCAGGAATCCACCGGCAACGATGGTCACCGAGCGGCACCGAACGCCCGTCATTTGCACCAAGCCGATATTTTGGGCGAACGAGGAGTGGGTAAAGGTGTTCAGAAACCCGGCCAGGAACGAGGCAGCGGCGTCGCACAGCAGACCGCGGCGGAGCATGCCCGGGGTGACTTCGCGATCAGTGATCTTGCCCAGGGCGAGAAACATTCCGGTGGACTCGACGAAGATGATCACCACCACCAGGCACATCGACAGAATCGGCGCCAGGCTGAATTGCGGCATGCCGAAATGCAGCGGCGTGACCACTTTTATCCAGTCGGCCTGGGCCAGACCGCTGAGGTCGACCATGCCGATGAAGCCGGAAAGGATATAGCCCAGGCCCATACCGATCAGCACCGAGATGTTCACCCAGAAGCCATGCATGAAGCGGTTGATCAGCAGGATGGTAAGCAGGACCAGCGCGGCAACGCCCAGGTACAGCGTGTCACCGAAGATGACCGCCTTGCTGCCGCCGCCCGCCCAGTTCACCGCAACGGGGAATAGCGACAAGCCAATGGAGGTGATAACTGTGCCGGTCACCAATGGCGGAAAGAAGCGCACGATTTTCGACATGAACGGCGCGACCAGCATGCCGAAGAACCCCGCGGCGATGGTGGCGCCAAAGATGCCCGGTAAGCCCACGCCAGGCATGCCCGCCATGGCGACCATGCTGCCGACTGCGGCGAAGCTGGCCCCCATCATGATCGGCATGCGGATGCCCAGCGGGCCGACGCCCAGGGACTGGACGACGGTGGCGATGCCAGCCACCAGCAGGTCGGCGTTGATCAGAAAGGCGATTTCTTCACGGGAAAGACCGGCGGCCTGGCCGATGATCAGCGGCACCGCAACGGCACCCCCATACATCAACAGGACGTGTTGCAGGCCCACCAGAATCAATTGCATCAGTGGCAGGGGCTGTCTTGGTGGCGCAGCAGGGATGCGCGCGTGAGTTGACTCGGACATGCAACACCTCATTTGTTATTATTTTTGAGTGCGCCCGGTGCGGCTGGGCGGTGAAACGTTTGGCACGATGAAGCGCGATTCCTGCGGGTGCATGACGCGCCTGCAGGATTTGCGTTGACCCGAGCGGGTCGCTGCCTTAGTTCGTATGGGCCCCCTTGTCGATCCACTGCCCCAACAGGTCACGTTCCTGCTGGGTCATCTGGGTGATGTTGCCCAGTGGCATGATCTGCGCGGTCACCGCCTGAGCCTGGATGCGCGGGGCCAGTTGCTGGATCTGCTGCGGCGTGTCGAACATGATCCCGGCCGGTGCAGTGCTGAACAGCGGGCTGGTCGGTTTGGCCGAATGACAGACTGCGCAGCGTTCCTGAATCACACTGTGCACTTTCTCGAAATCCACGCCACCGCTGTTGCTGGCCTGCACGGGCGCGGGGGCCGATGCCGGGACGGCTTCTGGCTTGGGCTCGTCGGCACGGTGACCGCCGATCGCCGTCGCTGGCAGAGGCTGGTATTCGATCTTCGCTGCGTCCGGACCACGGGGCATCTGAGCAGGGCCGGTCACGTACGCCAGGCAGATCATCCCTAATGCGCCAACCGGCAATGCCCAGGCGAACCTGTGGCTGTTGTGACGAGTGTTGAAGTAGTGGCGCACCAGCACCGCACACACTGCAATACCGGCCAGGATCAGCCAGTTGTACTGGCTGCCGTAGGTGCTCGGGAAGTGGTTGCTGATCATGATGAACAGCACGGGTAGGGTGAAGTAGTTGTTGTGGCGCGAACGCAGCAGGCCCTTGGCCGGCAGCGTCGGGTCCGGGGTGCGGTTCTCGGCGATGGCGGCGACCAGTGCCCGCTGCGCCGGCATGATGATGCGGAACACGTTGCCCACCATGATCGTGCCGATGATCGCACCGGTATGCAGGTACGCACCGCGCCCGCTGAATACCTGACTGAAGCCATAGCAGGCGCCAATGACCAGCACGAACAGCACCAGGCCCAACAGCCCGGGACGCTTGCCCAGCGGCGAGTCGCACAGCACGTCGTAGATGAACCAGCTGGCGATCAACGCGCCGACGCCAATGGCGATGCCTTCGCCGCCGCTCAGGGTGCTGCCGGGGGCCAGCAGATAGAGGGTTGGGTTGGAATAGAACACGATGCACAGCAGCACGATGCCCGACATCCAGGTCCAGTAGGCTTCCCATTTGAACCAGTGCAGGTTGTCCGGCATGGTCGGCGGGGCCAGCTTGTATTTTTCCAGGTGATAAATACCGCCGCCGTGGATCGCCCACAGATCGCCCGACAGTCCGTCACGGGGTTTGGCGCGGTTGAGATTGTTTTCCAGCCAGACGAAGTAAAAGGAAGCGCCGATCCAGGCGATCCCGACGATCATGTGAATCCAGCGCACGCCCAGATTCAGCCATTCCATCAGATGTGCTGCCACAGTCTTTACCGTTAGTCTTCTGCTACTTAACGAGCAGTCAGACCCTTCTTATTGGTGGGGATCGAGAATCATTTTCTGACTCTCTTCGAAGAAATGCTCATCGCAGTTATTGCCGTTGCCACTGCGATCAACCACCAGGAAGTCATCCCGCTTTTCGATCGTCAGCACCGGGTGGTGCCAGACGCCGCGATGGTAATTAACACCCTGCCTGCCATTGGTAAGGAAGGCGCGGGTCAGCTCCGGTACAGGCACATCGCCAAATGGCGCGACCACGACCAGAAAAGGGTTGCCGAGCAGCGGAATGAACGCCTGACTGCCCAGCGGATGGCGCTCCAGCATGCTGATGGTCAACGGCATGTCCTGCGCGTCGGCGCGGAAAATGCTGATGATCGCCTTGTCTTCCGGCGTCGCCGTTGCTACCTCGGCCAAACGATGGAAGCGCATGGTCGAGCCGTTGTTGATCATGAAATGATCGCTACCATCGGTTTCGATGACGTCACCGAAAGGGGCGAAGGCTGCTTTGGTCAATGGCTCGATAATCAATGTGCGCATGCAGGTTCTTCTGTTCTCGGGTTCAAGATAAATGTGCGTTTAGCGCGGTACCTGTCGATCGTTCCCGCGCTCAGCGTGGGAACGCCTCTTTGGTCGCTACGCGTGCGCCGTACACGCACGCCCGGCGTCCGACGGGCCGTTACCAAGCAGAGCGTGGGAACGATGCTCCACCTTACTTCGCCACCTTGCCCAACACCCGCAGCCGGCTCACACCACCGTCCGGGAACACGTTCAGACGAATGTGGGTGATCGGGCCGAGCGTTTTGATCTGTTCGACGAAGGTGTGCTCAGCGTGCATTTCCAGCTTCTGGCTTGGCAGCAGTTCGCGCCAGAACAGGCTCTGGGTTTCAATCTGGCTGTCGGTGCCGCCTTTGACGAAGGCGCCCTGGATCGAGCAGCTGTCCGGGTAATTGCCTTTGAAGTGCAAGGTGTCGACGGTGATCTGTTCGACTTCACCGGCATGCCCCAAAGCCACGATCACCCAGTCGTTGCCCGGCGTGCGACGCCGCGCCGTTTCCCAGCCATCGCCCATGTTCACGCCACGGCCAGGATTGAGGATGTTGCTCATGCGGCCGAAATGCTCGTCGGAGCAGGCCAGGGCGCGACCGCCATTGAGTGCTGCCGCCAGGTCCACCTGTTCGTTGTCGCCCACTGCCAACCAATCGCGATGAGGCACGCCGTACACCCGTAGACGCGCCACGCCGCCATCGGGGTAAATATTGAAACGCAAGTGGCTGTACGCCTTGGCGTCGCTGATCTCGTGATAGTGGTGACTGTCGCCTTTCAGCTCCACGGCCGGCAGCACTTCAGTCCAGACGGTGTTTGCATCCGGCTCGCCCGACGCCAGGAAGCAGGCTTCCAATGAGGCTGATGGCGGGTAGTTACCGGTGAAGTACGAGGTGTCGATGTCCACGCCCTTGATGGAGCCTGCCACGCCCAGGCGGATGACGGCGCTGTCGTAACCTTCGAAACGCTTGCGGCGCGATTCCCAGCCGTCCATCCATTTGCCGTTGTCGTCGAACACGCCCTCTTTCCACACCGCAGGGGTTGGCTGGAACAGGCGGTTGGCGTCGGCGAACCAATCGTCGGTCACGGACAGGATTTTGGTGCCCAGCCGGGCATCGGCCAGGTTGACGAATTTTTCGAAGGGTACGGCGTAAGCTTTCATTCTTTTTGTCTGCCTTTGGTAATGGGCGTGGGGATGGTCAGGGCTCAAAGCGCCTGCAAGCGGAACATCGCGATCTTGTTGATCTCGGCCAGGGCGCAGGCGAACTCGGTTTGCACCGGGTTGTGAATGCGCGTCTCGAACGCCGCGAGGATCTGATGCCGGTTGCTGCCTTTTACCGCCATGATGAAGGGGAACGCGAACTTGGCCTTATAGGCGTCGTTCAGCTCGGTGAAGCGTGCAAACTCCTCAGCCGTGCATTGGTGGATACCGGCGCCAGCCTGTTCGTGGGTGCTGGCTTCGGTCAGTTGACCTTGCACGGCAGCTTTGCCGGCAAGATCCGGGTGAGCGTTGATCAAGGCCAGTTGCCTGGCATGATCGGCGCTCAACAGGATGTCGCTCATACGCGCATGCAGCACCTGGACGTCGTCGATATCGCTGCCCAAGCCCAGGTCGTAAGCCTTTTCGGCGACCCAGGGCGAATGCTCGTAGATGTCGGCGAAGGCTTTAACAAAGTCTTCGCGGCTCAAGGATGAAGGGGTCAGCGTCTGAAAGCGGCTCACTGCGCGTCTCCTTTCAGAGGGTTGCCCTTGAACGGATGGACGTCGTGCCAATGGCGGGCGATTTCCACGCGACGGGCGAACCACACCTGCTCATGGCCTTTGACGTATTCAAGGAAGCGTTGCAGCGAGGCCAGACGGGCAGGGCGTCCGATCAGTCGGCAGTGCAGGCCGATGGAGAGCATCTTCGGCGCCTCGGCGCCTTCGGCGTACAGCACGTCGAAAGCGTCCTTTAGGTAATCGAAGAAGTCGTCGCCCTTGTTGAACCCCTGCACCTGAGTGAAGCGCATGTCGTTGGTGTCCAGGGTGTAAGGGATCACCAGGTGCGGCTTGCCGGTAGGGTTGCTCGGCTCCCAGTAGGGCAGGTCGTCGTCATAGGTGTCGCAGTCATAGAGAAAGCCGCCTTCCTCCATCACCAGGCGGCGGGTATTCGGCCCGGTACGACCGGTGTACCAACCCAGCGGACGTTCGCCGGTAAGTTCGGTGAGGATGCGGATCGCTTCGAGCATGTGCTCGCGCTCCTGCGCCTCGTCCATGTTCTGGTAATCGATCCAGCGGTAGCCGTGGCTGCAGATCTCATGACCGGCCTGGACCATCGCACGGATCACGTCTGGATGACGCTGGGCGGCCATGGCCACGGCAAAGATGGTCAGCGGGATGTCGAACTGTTTGAACAGTTTGAGGATGCGCCACACGCCGGCGCGGCTGCCGTATTCGTAAAGCGATTCCATGCTCATGTTGCGCTGCCCCTGAAGCGGTTGGGCCGCGACCATTTCGGAGAGGAACGCTTCGGATTCCTTGTCGCCATGCAGGATGTTGCGCTCGCCGCCTTCTTCGTAATTGAGTACGAACGACAGCGCGATACGAGCATTGCCTGGCCAGTGGGGATGGGGCGGGTTACTGCCGTAACCGATCAGGTCGCGTGGATAGTCGGCGCTCACTGCAATCTTCCTTATCTACGTGTTGTCTGTGGCGGTGGCCGTCATGGATCAGGCATCGAGGCGTGATCGCATTGCTGGGGAACGCACCGTCGCTGCGATGGATAGATTGTATACAAGTTTATTTGCGATTTGTAAGTCTGTTTTTTGCTTTTCTCATCTCTTGGATGACTGCAAGATACTTGCCCAACTGGTCAGGATCTGCGGAATAATTGCAATGCAATCCTCGAGCGCCGGGAAATCTGGACTTTCTTTGCGAGCCTGCTTTCGGTGACCAAAAATGCCGTTTTTATTGTGTACAATTTTATTAGAAAATGTCTTAATCGCTCATCGCGCGCTTTTCCGTGGCGTGAAAAGCACTGAAAGAGTGCGCTTACCCCATCCAACGATTGAAAGAGGCACTGACACGCCATGGGACGACTGACCACACACGTACTGGACTCCGCGCACGGCTGTCCCGGCAGCGCAATCCGCGTCGCGCTGTATCGGGTCGAGGGCGAACGCCTGGAGAAAATCGCTGAGGCATTGACCAATAGCGATGGCCGCTGCGATGCCCCCTTGCTGCAGGGTGATGCGTATCGTTCCGGGGTCTACCAACTGCAGTTCAGCGCTGGCGATTATTTCCGTACCAAGGGCGTGCCCCTAGGCAATCATGCATTTCTTGATGAGGTGGTGCTGCGCTTCGGCATCGACGCCAGCCAGGATCATTACCATGTGCCGCTGCTGATATCGCCATACAGCTACTCCACTTATCGCGGCAGCTAGGCCCGGCGTTTTCCGTTTCATCGTCCTGCCCCCCCGTTTCTCTTGCCCGCCCCACACTGCGGGCTTTTTTTCGTCCGATATATATGTAGGCCATTTGGCGGCGTGGCATGTGAACACTCCAGTGTTCCTCAGCATTCTGGAGAATTCCCATGACCACCATTGCCGTGCAGCCCCTGGACCTGTTGCCAGCGGACGAAGCCGACGACCAGCCGCTTCAGGAACTGATTGCTCCCATGCCGCCTTGGCTGAGCAACGTCGAACAACCCGTGCGCGATGAATATTGCCGTCGACTCATCGATTATCACGCCAGTGCCGAAGCCCTCGAAAGCCACCTTGAGCAGGTGCTGCCCTCTTTCGAGGATTTCATTCGAGAGACGGTGGCGGCGCGGCTCAAGGAGGATCTGCGCATTGATCTCGACCCGGACACGGCCTTCGTCGATCTGCCGGCCAGCGTGTGGCGCGACTACCGCATCGACCCTCAATTCGCCCGGGTCACCCACTACCAGGCGCCTTGGGTCGCGAGCAGCGAACGCGAGCAGATGAGCCTGTCTGAACTGGCGCGGCGAAACTTCGCGGCCGACGACGAGCAGATGGCACGGCGGCTGGATTTTGTGCAGATCCATGACGCTCCGGCCCTGACCGGGGTGTGGCTGCACGCCGTCATTCCTCAACTCGACGTGACCCAGCGCTATCGTAACCGACTCAGGCAGGTATTCCGGGTGGACCCGGCGGTAACAGAGCAAGACCGGCACGAAGTCGAGCGCCTGCTGCAACCCTACGCGCGCAAGATCGAGCTGGAAGCATTCTGCGAACGCGCCCGCAAACGTCTGAGCGAGGAGGGTTATCAGTTGCTGCAACTGGCAGCGCAGGCGCGTTGTACAGCCGAAACCGACGCCGTGGACCTGGAAATGAACTGGCTGCAGTTCAAGCCGGGCACTGCGGTCAGCGGAGAGCACGACAGCCACACGCTCGCCGGCCTGTGCATGATTCGCCATCAGCATTCGGGCCACACGGTCATTTACCTGCCTGACGCCCCAGCGGATGTCCCGATCATCGAGGCCAATGACCCGCTGTTGGCCAGGTCGCGGCTGATCCAGCATTTGCTCAGCAAACCTGCGTTGGTCAATTACCTCGCTGAGCGCACGCTCGACCCACAGCGCGTTGCCAGCCACGGCAGTTACATCAATCAGGCACTGGCTCGCGGGTTCGACGGCTTTATTCAGTTCGTGCCTGCGCTCGATCTGCAAATCGCCGCGCAGCAGTTGCATGCCCGCGCCTTGATGCATCAGCGCATGACCCGCGTCAGTGCGCGCAGCCGATTCGACATTCAGACAGAGCGCAATTGGGAGCGTAGCGAAGCGTGCCTGGGGTATTTGAAAGCGTGGCTGAGCCTGCTACCTGGCATCGGCACACTGCTCAGCGTCCAGGACGGCTGGCTAAGTGGGCATGAGGCGGCCAAATCCCTTGGCGAAGGGCGCTTGAATGACGGCATGCTGGCCTTGGGCGGGACCGCCTTGAGCGTGCTGGATGTGGTGTTTTCGGTGGTACCGGGCGCCACCGGTATTTTCGTGCTGGCGCGAATGGCGCGTCGCGGCGCGCGCCTTCGTGCGGCGTCTTCAGGGCTTCGCCAACACGTACTCAAACCCTTCGATGGTTACGAAGTGCCGACCTCCCTGAGCACCGCGGTGCCGCAAACCGGTCGTGATCTGGGCACGCGCCTCAAGGACGGCCAGCTGTGGATCGAGCGCGAAGGGCGGGCGTATGCAGTCTATCGGCGTAATGGCGAGCAGACGCTGCGCCTGAGGAAAACCCCGCTGCAGAGCTACGAACCGCCCGTGCGTTTCGAGAATGGCGCCTGGGTGTATCACTGCGACGTTGGTCTTAAGGGCGGGGTGCGCTCCACTATCGCTGAAACGCTCATCGCCAGAGCCCACGATGATCCGGCTTTTACTCATCGACAGGCCCGCGAGTTGCTCGATCGTTACGAATTCCCGGCGGATCAGCAACGCCGTTTGGAACTGGACCTTGCCGTTCACTACCAGAAGCACAAGGTGATTCCCCATTGGGCCGAGGCGTACAGACGCGTTGAACCCCTGCCAGCGCCGCAACCGGGCACCACGCTCAAGCGCAAGGATCCTCCTTCTCCAGCCGCTCAGGGGTTATCATCGGGACAGCCCGGCCCATCCACATTGTCTGCCGTGCCCCCGGGTGTCGAGCATTGGAAACGCTGGGGCCGACCGCTGGATGAGGCGACGGCGCTGCAACAGATCGAAGTCCAGCCGCCGGTCTTGCGCTTGCTCGGTGAACCGGGCAGCGCCGGCTTCGTCAGGATCGACGGCTCGCGGTATGACATCCTGCCCCGCGGCGCGAGTCAGCATCCTTCGATCGTTTTTTTGAAGAACCCGGCGCCGCTGGAGGACGGTTATTCCGGCCTCAACCAGGTGATCCGCCGTGACCGCTTCGAGCAGCCCTGCATGGCGTCTTACCAGAACGGACAGTGGACGGTGCATGGACCGCTGTTCAGGTTGCCGATCCGAGACCTGCTGGAAGAAGCACGACCGGGTCTGACTCCGGCGAGCTACCGGATTCTTGCCGAAAAAATCTTTGACGCTGCCGATCAGACTCACACCGGGCTCACGGCAACCCGGTTGATTAACATCAAGGCGACGCTCAACGCGTGGAAAAAAGGGCAGCGTGCACCTCTGCCCGGGCTTGACGATCCATTGCTGATGCTTGAAGGCTCGCGCATGACCTCCACCGACACGGTCATGCCTCGTCTATGGATCAGTTACGGACCCTCGTCGCGTGAATGCACACGGCTGGATTTTCTGGTCACAGAGCCCTCCCTGGCCCGGCTCCTGGAGACCGTGAGCGGTGGCATGCAGTCGGGCATGTCGGCGAAAAGCGCCATGCGTGAGTTCATGTCGGCACTGCTGAACCACGCAGGGTATCAATTGATCTCGGCGAACGAAGCAGTGTTGAAGGTACGCTCGATTCTGCTGTTTCGCCGCCCTGGCCAGGAGCAGCTCTACCTGCTGAAAACGCGACTGACTTCTGCGCCGCAGCTCGAGTTTCGTCGCACCGATGTGGCGAGCGCCATTGCCTTTTCCAATCGATGGATCGACGAGTGGGCGGCTGCCTGGCCCCGCGACACCGCGCTAAAGACGCTGGTCGAAGCGCGGGATCAGGGGCGGCTGGTCAAACTGGTCGGCGGCGTGAGGATCGGTGGCCGCCTGGGCTCGGGGCCTCAAGTGTTCGTTCAGCGTCTGGTGACTGATGACTGACCGGCAAGCTGCGACGGTAATGAACGGCCTGCGTGCGCGATACATCAGTGACTGAGCAGCGCTGCGGTGCCCGCGCCGCCGAACAATCCGGCACTGATACGGTTAAACCAGCTCTGGCCCTTGCCGGTGCGCAGATAGCGTGCGGCGCCTTGGGCGCTCAAGCCGTAGAACAGCTTGCAGGCCAGATCCAGCAGGGTCCAGGTGATGATCATGGTGATCAACTGGCCCGCAAACGGCTGGTCGGGCTTGAGGAACTGCGGCAGGAAAGCCGCGAAGAACAGGATGTCCTTCGGATTGCTGGCGCCCAGCACGAAAGCGCGGCCGAACAGCGCAGCAAACGCCGGTCTACTCATGGCCGCGGGGACTTGCGATCCGGTGGCAGGCTGGCGCGATTGCTTCCAGCTCTGCCACGCCAGGTAGAACAGGTACAGGCCGCCCACGATCTTCAGCGCGCTGAATAACTGCTCCGAAGCCATCAACAACGCACCCAGGCCCAAGGCCGAAGCGCTGAGCAGGCAAATCGACGCACAGACCCCGCCAAGGAAGGCCGGGTACGAGCGCAGCAAGCCGTAATTCAGGCTGTTGCCAATCATCAGCAACGACAGCGGGCCCGGGATCAGAATCACCACCAGTGCAGCGCCGCTGAACAGCAGCCAGGTTTCCAGCGTCATTCGGGTTCTCCTTAATATGAACATTGCCCCGATCCGACAGGGTGTGCGGCGTATCCGGGATTGGCACCCAGGTTCGGTATTGCAGCGAATCTACAAAAACACAAACTTGGCAATGAAGATCGCGCACAACGCCCATAGGCTCACCGAGATTTCCTTATGGCGCCCGGTACAGGCCTTCAACACCACATAGGTGATAAAACCCAGCGCAATGCCGTCAGCCACCGAGAACGTCAGCGGCATCATGATCGCGGTGACGATTGCCGGAATCGCGTCGGTGGCCTCGTCCCATTCGATATGAGCCATCCCGCCCATCATCAGCATGGCCACGTATATCAACGCACCGGCGGTGGCATAGGCCGGAATCATGCCCGCCAGTGGGGCGAAGAACATCGCGGCGACGAACAGTACGCCGACGGTCACGGCGGTCAGCCCGGTGCGGCCACCGGCCGCTACGCCCGAAGCACTTTCCACATAGCTGGTCACGGGAGGCACACCGACCATCGCCCCGAACACGCTCGACGCACTGTCGGCCTTGAGCGCGCGGGACAGGTTTTCGATACGACCGTCTTCATTCACCAGTCCGGCTCGTTGCGCCACCCCCATCAACGTGCCCGCCGTGTCGAACATGTGCACGAACAGAAACGCGAGCACCACGCTGATCATGCTGACGTTGAACACACCGGCGATGTCCATCGCCATCCAGGTCGGTGCCAGGCTTGGCGGGGCAGACCAGATGCCGTTGTAATGCACCAGGCCCAGACCCCAACCGGCCAGGGTCACGACGATGATGCTGATCAGGATCGCGCCGAATACCCGGTGGTAACTGAGCACCGCGATCATCAAAAAGCAGATCGCCGCCAGCAGCGGGCCAGGCTCACGCAGCGAGCCGAGCTTGATCAGCGTCGTCGGGCTGTCGACCACGATGCCTGCGGTTTTCAGACCGATCAGCCCGAGAAACAGGCCGACCCCCGCACCCATCGCAAAACGCAGGCTTACCGGAATGCTGTTGAGCAACCACTCGCGAATCCTGGAAAGCGTCAGAACCATAAAGATCAGCCCCGAGATAAACACCGCGCCCAGCGCCGTCTGCCAGCTGTAGCCCATGGTACCGACCACGGTATAGGTGAAGAACGCGTTGAGTCCCATGCCCGGCGCCAGGCCCACCGGCCAGTTGGCATACAGCCCCATCAACAGGCACCCCAGCGCGGCAGCGATACAGGTGGCGACGAACGCGGCGCCGTGATCGATGCCGGCGTCGGCCATGATGTTGGGGTTGACGAAAATGATGTACGCCATGGTGATAAAGGTCGTCAGCCCTGCCAGCAGTTCAGTCCGGACGCTCGTGCCATGCAGGCTCAGTTTAAAGATGCGTTCAAGCAAGCCTTTACTTGTTGGGGTGATATTCAACGCAGCGGCTTCGGTTTTGCGACTTTCCACAATGGAATCCTCGGAACGTTCTTATTGTTTTTCAGAGCCGGGACCTGCTCCGTGAGGTGAATCGACCGTCGGCCTTTTGTTGACTGAAAGGTCAGAAACGTGCACGGATGAATTATGCTTTTGTATACAAGAATTGCAAATAATGTTTTTGATTTTGTGACGGTTATTTTTCCGATTGTATTCATGAAGGCTCGCCCGGCAGAAAAGTGTTCAGACCCCGCACTCTGTGTACAATGCGCCATTACGCTTACTGTGACTTCGCACTGATATCTGCTATTGCTTTGTTCATCAGCAGTCACGGTTACGGCCTCCGGGCCGCATTCAGTCTTACGAGTGCCCATGAACGATCAGTTGCAACCTCTCAAAAAACAGCCGCGCGCCGCCAAGACTGGCCGCAGCGGCACCCAGGACGATATCGTCTACGCGCACATTTTCGAGGCGATCCTGGAACAACGACTGGCTCCCGGTACCAAGCTTTCCGAAGAGGCCCTGGGCGAGATTTTCGGCGTCAGTCGCACCATCATCCGCCGCGCATTGTCGCGTCTGGCCCATGAAGGCGTGGTGCTGTTGCGGCCAAATCGCGGGGCAGTGGTCGCCAGCCCCAGCGTTGAAGAAGCCCGTCAGGTGTTCTTCGCCCGACGCATGGTCGAGAAGGCCATCACTGAACTGGCCGTTGAGCACGCCACTGTCGAACAGCTCAACGAGCTGCGCAAAATGGTCAGCGACGAGCGTGACAGCTTTTCCAGAGGAGATCGGGGCGCAGGCATTCGGCTGTCCGGCGAGTTTCACCTGAAGCTGGCCGAAGCGGCAAAGAATGCCCCGCTGATCAGCTTCCAGCGCAGCCTGGTGTCGCAGACTTCATTGATCATCGCTCAGTACGAGAGCGGTAATCGCTCGCACTGTTCCTACGACGAACACACCCGGCTGATCGACGCCATCGAAGCTCGTGATGTAACGTTGGCGGTGCACCTGATGATGCATCACATGGACCACATCGATAGCAAACTCAACCTTGACGAAGACAGCGCATCCGACGATTTGCACGCGGTGTTCTCGCACTTGATGCTGCCCAAGAAAAAGCCAGGGCGCAGCACGACGGTTTGATCGGGTAGTCGCTGCATCTATCGTTCCCACGCTCTCGTCGGTTTTGGACGCGCAGCGTCCGGGTATGCGTTCCCCGGAGCGTGGGAACGATCGGTCATCCGTAAAGCCCGCCGATGCTTCGTGTCTGACGCCACCGCGCAGGCTGAGTCTACTGCCGGTGCCCGGCAGATCGCTGGCAAGCCAGGCTCCTACGGCCTGCGGCCAGAAGCGCATAACATCGCTCGGCGAATGGCTTATCACTCCATGAGCAATGATCGTTCCCACGCTCTGC
>NZ_DIHC01000042.1:10058-149065 GCF_002419965.1 Pseudomonas sp. UBA5706 | reverse complement strand
ACTAGTGACGCTCTGCGTGGGGCACGCTCAGTGACGTCGTTGTAAACGTCACGACAGACCACGAAACATAGCCCAGGCCGTGGCACTTCCGAGTGCCAGGAAGCCAAGCCCAACAGATAAAGGAACCCTTAGGCATGATGCCCGATAGTGCTTTGAGTCTTTAATGGCTCCCGGGATTGGCTTTCAAATAAGTCACCTTCGCCGGCAACCCCGTCCACTGCGGTTCATTAGGCGCGAAGCGGCTGCGCAGGTAAGCGGCAAGATCACTGATCTGCGTATCGGAGAGACTGTCCTTGAACCCCGGCATGTAGCCCAGGTCCGGCGTGGCGGGGTTGGAAATACCCTGCTGGATCACTTTGATCAGGTTGTCCGGCCCTGCACTGTGCACATTGGTATTGTTGGCCAGCGATGGACTGACGCCAAACAACGTCGGCCCCAGACCACCGGCATGACAGCCCTGACAGGAACCCTCGAATACCCGCTGACCGTTGCTCAACGAGAGCGCCGATACGCTCGATTGCGCCGCAGGGTTGGCTACAGGATTGGGTGCAGAGGCTGAGGCCGCCGCCGGTGCTGCCTCGGCCGAGCCATTCAACGAGGCCAGATACACCGCCATCGCTCGCACATCGGTCTTCGGCAGTTTCGCCAGCTCCGACACCACCGGTCCCATGGGTCCTGCCGCCACGCCGTGGGCAGCGGAATAGCCCGTGCTCAGGTAGTTGAACAACTGATCCTCGGTCCAGGGCGTTGGCGACTTTGACAGACTATTGAGCGCCGGCGCCTCCCAACCATCGACCATGCCGCCGGCCAGAAACGCCGCACCGCCTTTCTGCGCGCCCATCAGGTTGCGTGGGGAATGACAGGCCGCGCAGTGCCCAAGCCCGTTGACCAGGTATTGCCCACGATTCCATTGCGCGCTCTGTTGTGGCTGGGCCTGTACCTCGCCCTTGCGCAGGAACAACGCGTTCCAGCCCGCCATCAACGGCCGCATGTTGAACGGAAACCGCATGTCATTGGCTGGCTGGACCTGCTTGACCGGGGCCTGTGACATCAACCAGGCGTACAGCGCCTGCATGTCAGCGTCGTCGATATTGCGGAATGCGGTGTAGGGAAACGCCGGGTAGAGATGTTTGCCATCACGACCGATGCCGTCACGCATCGCCCGTTCGAAGGCCGGATAGGACCAACTGCCGATCCCAGTCTCGACGTCCGGCGTAATGTTACTGCTGTAGAGAGTGCCGAACGGCGTCGGCATGGCCAGGCCCCCGGCGTTGCTCACCCCGCCCGGCGCCGTGTGACACACCGCGCAATCCCCCGCCGATGCCAGCAGCCGGCCGCGCTCCAGCGTTGCCGCAGACCAGGTGCCTGCATTCGGCGGCGTGATCGGCGCAATTTCGGCACGCCAGGGCAGTGCCGTCGCGGCCATGCCCAACACCGCGCCGAACGCCGCAAACAATGAGCCGAACAGCCATTTCGAGCGCTTGGCTTTCGGCGATTCAGGGGGGTTGCCGTTGGCCTCGTCGCCTGCACTTTTCAGCGCCGCCAAAACACGGTCGGCGGTGATCGGCAGCTCACGAAAGCGAATGCCGGTGGCGTCGTAAATGGCGTTGGCAATCGCCGCCGCACTGGGCACTGACGCCGACTCCCCCGCGCCCATAGGAGGTTCGGTCTGGCGCGGCATCATCATCACGTCGACCTGGGGCACTTGCGCAAAGGTCAGGATCGGATACCCCCCCCACTCCTTGCTGGCGATGGTCGATTCTTCAAAGGTCACTCGCTCCTTGAGCACACGACTGGTGGATTGGATGACGTTGCCGTGGATCTGGTGCTGGACGCCTGCCGGGTTGACCATCATCCCCGCGTCATGGCCGATCACCACCCGCGTCACCGACACATCGCCGGTGTGCTTGTCCACCGCGACATCCGCCACCCAGGCCGCCCACGCTGCGCCAAAGCCGGGAAACTTGCTGTGGATATAGCGCGCATAGGCAAAGCCGCGACCGCGCAGCACGCCGTCTTGCTCAGGCGTCTGCATCGGTTGCGTGCGCGGCGACCAGTCGGCGCGGGCCGCCGTTGCGCGGACCAACTCCGCAGCGCGCTCGTCGTGCAGGTAGCGCAGGCGGTATTCCACCGGATCAACGCCTGCAGCAAACGCCAGTTCGTCGATGTAGGACTCGTGAGCAAAGGTGTTGGGCAACGCCGACACGCCGCGCATCCACGACGCGCGCACGATCGGCGCCATGTCGTTGATGGTCACGCGCATGTGTTCGACGTCGTAAGGCGGAATCGACGTGCGATCACCCATCTCGAACATCACCGCCACCGGATCGACGCGCCCGGTCAGCAGCAAGGCCAGCGTTGGCGAGTTGTTTGAGGGGTAGCTGGTGGTGAAGTCATACCCGGCCACCCCACCTTCAGCGTCAAGGCCACCATCGACCTCCATCAATTGCGCCGTACCCTTGGGTTCCCAGGCGTGCTCCTGCTCGCGAGTCAGCTGCACGCGCACCGGCAGGCCCACCGCCCTTGAAAGCAGCACAGCATCGGCGCACACATCGTCAGCACAGTTACGGCCGTAACAACCGGCAGCCTCCATGCGGATGATCTCGATCCTTTCTTCCGGGCATTCCAGCAACCAGGCGATATCGGCGCGCAGCATGTGCGGGTTCTGGGTGCCCGACCAGATCCGGATGCCATCTTCGCGGTAGTCCGCCAGCCCGCAGGAAGGCCCGATCGAACCATGAATCTGGTAAGGCCATAGATAGGTGCGGGTCATCCGTGCACTGGCAGCAGCCAACGCTTCGTCAACATTCCCCTTGTCCAGCACCACGCGCTGCACCTTGGGGTTATCGCGAATGGCCTGCTCGACATCGCTCATGTCCGGCAATTGATGCTTCCAGGGCTTCCAGGTGACCTTCAACTCCTTCGCCGCCTTGGCCGCCTGCTCTTCGCGCATCGCCACCACGCCGATGAAGTCGCGAATCACCACCACACGCACGATGCCGGGGATATGGGCAATGGACGATTCATCAACCTGCAGCAGACTGGTGCCGACGAACTCGCCGGTGTCGTAGCCGGCATACGGCGGACGAACCACTCGACCGTGGAGCATGTCCGGCAGGCGCATGTCGTGAACGTAGGTCAGCTCCCCGGTGGCCTTGCCCGGAATGTCCACCCGCGCGGCGACGGTTCCCACCAGTTTGTAGTCTTCCAGGCGTTTGAGCGGAGCGTCGCCGGATATACGCAACTCGATGTGCTGATCCACCAGCAGTTCGCCGAATCGGCAGCTTCGACCGTCCTGCGCCTTGATCACCCCGCTGTCGATGACCAGCGATTGCGCGTCCACGGACCAGCGTTGCGCCGCAGCCTGTAGCAAATAGCGGCGAGCTTCGGCGGCGGCGTTGCGCAAGGGGATCGCGGAAATCTGCAGGGTGGCGCTGGCGATCGTCGCGCCCTGATTCGGCGCGCGCTCGGTATCGCCCAATACCATGGTGACCTGCTCCATCTGCAGATCGAGTTCTTCGGCGACGATCTGCGCCAGCGAGGTACGAATGCCGGTGCCCAGGTCCACGTGCCCGTTGAAGGCGTAGACCCCGTTGTCCTGATCGATGGCGATGAACAGCCCCAGTTCCTTGGGCTTGACCGTCGGCGTGCCGCCTTTGGCGACCGGCCCGGACGGCGGCAGGATGTCATCGACGATCAGCAGCACGCCGTTTTTGGCCAATAGGTGATCGCGCGTAGGCGCAGGCTTCGGGCTGGGAGGTGTCATGGGCGCTGTCAAAAGAATCGCTCCGTTCAAAGCGTGTGACGGGCGGCCCGCATGACCGCGCGAAGAATTTCGATATGGGTGCCGCAGCGGCAGAGGTTGGCCGACAGTTCGTTGCGGATCTGCGCTTCGGTGGGGTGCGGGTTGCGGTCGAGCAAGGCCTTGGCGGTCATGATCATGCCGTTCATGCAGTAGCCGCATTGCGCAGCCTGCTCGTCGATGAACGCCTGCTGCACCGGGTGCGGGTATTCGCGTGAGCCGATGCCTTCTAGCGTGGTGATTTCACGCCCTTCGGCACCAGCCAGCGGGAATACGCATGAGCGAGCCGCCACGCCGTCGATGATCACCGTGCAAGCGCCGCACTCGCCCAGGCCGCAGCCGTATTTGGGGCCGTTGAGCTGCAGGTCATTGCGCAGGATCAGCAACAGCGGGGTATCCGCCATGGCCGTGACGGACGAGGTCTGGCCGTTGACCTTAAGCGTCACGGCCTTCTCGCCCGTCGCCTGCTGCTCGCTCATACCGCGCTCCCCATCTGTTACCTACCGTTTCGGACTTTTGGTGAAGTGGTTACTTCATGAAAAGAGAGCAGGAAGCGTGCCAGCAGGACAGGGATGCAGAAACAGGGAGGTAATCGTTAGGGAACGGGGATCAGACGGTGGCCACGAGGTCGCGAATAAATCGGTTGAGTCAAGCCACCTTCAGCAACTGAGCCTCAGCCTTCGCAAGCTTGCTTGCTTGCTTGCTTGCTTGCTTGCTTGCTTGCTTGCTTGCTCCGCAGGTTTGCGGAATGTCGCAACAGGGCAGACGTTACTGCTCGGGCTCATCAATCAGTTTGCGCAGCAGGAACAGCACCGCCACCCGCTCGGCGGGGTTCAATTTGCTGAGGGTGATCTCGCTGATCTGCGCGGCGCGGGGAACGGTTTCCTGCACCAATTGAAGGCCGCTGTCGGTCAGGCTACAGATGACCTTGCGCCGGTCCTGCGGGTCGGGGTCCAGGCTGATCAGGTCGCGGGCCTTGAGCCGGTCGACAATACCGCGAATGGTCGCCTGGTCCACCGCCGTCGCCTTGACCAGCTCAGTCTGTGAACTGGGGCCGTGGTCACGCAGGGCGCAGAGGGTGACGAATTGCACCGCCGTGAGCTGGGAGTCACCGACGTGCTGCTGGAAAATCGCCAGATGGCGCTGGTATGCCTTGCGCAGCAAATGGCCGACTTGCTCGGAAAAAGTGTAGGAGGCCTGCTCGCTGGAGGGTTTATCAGTGGACACGGATGGCTCGTTCGGCAGCATTGAGAATACTGGCTACATTAACGGTTGCGAGCAGACAGGGGAATCTTCGGCGTCAGAAATGGCCCATTCGCCTGCAAGCCTGCAAGCCTGCAAGGCTGCAAGCCAGGATGCCAGCAAGGCATCAAGCCTGAATATGATCCCTGGCAGTCCGGTTTGCCGGAGGCGACGAACCGAAAATCGTCACCGCCGGTAAGCCGTATTGTTGCAGCGCACCCTGTCAGGCCTTGGAGCCCTCTGGCGCCACTACATCGCCGCCCAGCACCACGGCCTTGTCATCCAGATAGATATCGCAGTGGCGCAGCGGAATATCCAGGTGGCACGGCGTCTTGCGGGTGCCGCCCACTTCAGTGTTTGGCCCGGTGGAAAAGAGAAAGTTGCCGTAGAACGCCCGGGCGTCCATGCACATGCCGTCGTTCTTGTCGTGCAGGCCCATGGCGGTCCACTGCGCTCGCGGCTGCAAACCCCAGCCGATGTGGGAGATGCCGTATACCTCGGGGTCGTTGAAATACTTCATGTAGTCACGCAGGTACTGGGCCTCGAAACCACCGTGAATGCCGGTGATGAAGCCCTTCTCGACTTCCAGAGTGATCTGCTCGCGGGAGTAGGTCTTGAACGGCAGCAGGATATCGCCGACATCAATCACCAGCGTGCCCTCGGCGGTCGCCTCATTCGGCCAGGAGAACAGAAAGCCGCTGGGCCAGTGATCCCAGCGCCCCGGTTCGTCAGCGAAGCCATACTCGGTGACCGAAGGGTATTGCCCCAACTGCGCGCGAAAATCACTGCCTGCGCGGGACTTCACGTGGATCGAACGCGCCGCTTTCAGTACCTGCTCGGCCGCCAGCACCCGCTCTTTGTCGGCCACGGTCGGCAACATGCGCGCCAGCACTTCCGGCGGCTCGACCGCCAGCAGGATCCGCGTGCCGGTTTTGAGGATCTGCTCCTGCTCGGGCGAATGCAGCAGCATCATGGTGTCGATGACCAGGTCCGCAGCCTCCAGCGCGCGTTGCGCGGCAAGGTTGCCGGTCAGCGCGGTGTCGCCGCAATAGGCGGTCATGTCGTTGCCCATGGCCTTGGGATGATTGAAGGACGGCAGCTCCACCGCATACACCTTGGCGCCCAGGCGCTGCGCGGCGTCCATCGCCGCACGCACGGTACGCGCATCGGAATAATGGCTCTTGAGCACTGCAACGCTCTGGGTCGTGTCCACTTTCGACAGCTTCAGTACGTGCTCGAACATCTGGGTCAATTCGCAATCGCTAACCGGCATTTCTCGTCTCCTCGTCATCCCGCCTTGGCTGCCATGCACCATCGAAAGGCATGACGCTCCACGGCAGTGCATTTTTTAAGCGTATACACTAATTAAAATCGATAAGACATCAAATTATGGCTCTCTGCAATAGCCGCGCCAGTTCGTTACCTATGCACACAGTGTCCGCATTTACTGGGTTACAAAGGGTGACATGCCTAATCGCGACAGGTTGGCGTGTTTTTTGAAATACCTATTCACATTTCAAAATTTCAGCGTATACACTCTAAAACGCACAGTGACGATGACCATTACTCGTCACTCACCCACCCGGATCCACGCATTACGAAGGAAGCGCCATGCCTATCAACCCAGCTACGCCCACCGCCCAAAAAATCGCCATCGTTGGAGCCGGCCTGGGTGGCGCTGCCGCCGCCACGCTGTTGCAGCAAGCCGGTTTCAAGGTCGACGTCTATGAGCAGGCCCCGGAGTTTTCGCGCATCGGTGCGGGGATCCACATGGGTCCGAATATCATGAAAATCTTTCGCCGCATGGGCATTGAGCGGCCATTGAGCGACATGGGGTCGCATCCGGATTTCTGGTTCAGCCGCGATGGCGCTACCGGTGATTACCTGTCACGCATCGCCCTGGGCGAGTTTTCGCGCAAGGAATACGGTGCGGCGTACATCACGGTGCACCGTGGCGACCTGCATGCGCTGCAGATGTCGACCCTGGCTCCGGGCAGTGTGCATTTCAGCAAATGCCTGACCACGCTTGAAGAGCGCGAAAACGGCGTGCGCCTGAATTTTGCCGACGGCACCCATGCCGACGCCGACATCGTGATCGGGGCCGACGGTATCAATTCGCGAATCCGTGAAGAGTTGCTGGGCCAGGAGAAACCGCTGTACAGCGGGTGGGTCGCACACCGCGCGCTGATTCCGAGCGCAGTGCTGAACAAATACAATTTGGACTTCGAGAACTGCGTGAAATGGTGGAGCGAGGACCGTCACATGATGGTCTACCACACCACCGGCAAGCGCGATGAGTACTACTACGTCACCGGCGTCCCTCATGCAGAGTGGGATTTCCAAGGCAACTGGGTCGACAGCAGCCGGGAAGAAATGTACGAAGCCTTCGCCGGTTATCACCCCACCGTGCAGGCGCTGATCGAGTCCACCGAGAGCGTGACCAAGTGGCCGCTGCTCAACCGCAACCCGCTGCCGCTATGGAGCCGTGGTCGCCTGGTGTTGCTGGGCGATGCCTGCCACCCGATGAAACCGCACATGGCCCAGGGCGCCGGCATGGCCATCGAAGATGCCGCGATGTTGACTCGCTGCCTGCAGGAAACCGGCCTGACCGATTACCGCACCGCTTTCGATCTCTACGAAGCCAATCGCAAGGAGCGCGCCTCTCGCGTACAGGCCGTGTCCAACGCCAACACCTGGCTGCGCACCCAGGAAGACCCGGCCTGGGTCTACGGTTATGACCTCTATGCCCAGCCACTGAAATCGGGGGCGGCCGCATGAGCACGTTCATTCAAGGCGGCAACGTTGCGGCCAACGGCATTCGTCAGCATTACCTGCGCTATGGCGGGAACAAACATGCCGACAAACCGGCGCTGATCCTGATTCCCGGCATCACCAGCCCGGCGATCACCTGGGGCTTCGTCGCTGAACACATGGGGCAGTATTTCGACACCTATGTGCTTGATGCCCGCGGTCGTGGCCTGTCCGCCACCGGGCCGGACCTGGACTACAGCGTCGAAACCTGCGCCGACGACATCAGCGCGTTTACTGTTGCCATGGGTATCGACAGCTACCACCTGGTGGGGCATTCCATGGGCGCACGCTTCGTTGCACGGGCCTCTGTGCGCCATCCCGTGGGCGTGAAAAGCCTGGTGCTGATCGACCCGCCCGTGTCCGGCCCCGGTCGTCGTGAATACCCGTCGAAGCTGCCGTGGTACGTCGATTCGATTCGTCAGTCGCAAAGCGGCATGAGCGCGGACGACATGCGCGCGTTCTGCCCGACCTGGACCGATGAGCAACTGCAGCTGCGCGCCGAATGGCTGCACACCTGCTTCGAGCCAGCCATCGTGCGGGCCTTCAATGATTTTCATGAGGTGGACTTCCATCAGGACCTGCCGAACCTGCCGGTGCCTGCCCTGCTGATCGTCGCCACCCGCGGCGGCGTGATCCAGGCAGAAGACGAAGCCGAGATCCAACAACTGCAACCGGGGATTCGGATCGCTCGGGTGGAAGACGCCGGACACATGATTCCATGGGACAACCTGCCGGGATTCTTCGCCGCGTTCGGTGACTTCCTCGGCGCGCCGTTGGCCTAAGGCGATGCCTGTGTCCGTAACAGCGAGGCCAATGTCGCCATCGCGTGCGGAACAGTCGCAAATCCGTAGACATCGGCAGCACCAGCGTCACCGTGCTCCAGCGTTCACCACAACTTCGTCGCCGATCACAGGGCAAGCAACGCCCTTGCACAACCGGCGACCGCGACACCATTTGAGAGGGCGACACCATGAGTGACCTACAAAGCGCCGATGCCAACTACCAGGGCGTGTGGGGCAATCGTATTGGCTTCGGGCAGAAACCGGCGCTGCTGATGATCGACTTCATGCAGGGCTATACCCAGGCCGGTGCTGCGCTGTATGCGCCGGGTGTCGTCAGCGCAGTGGCCGAGAGCGTCGCATTGCTGGCCAGCGCGCGGCAGCATGGCATCCCCGTGGTGCACACCAACATCCGCTATCACCCGACCCATTTCGCCGACGGCGGCATGTGGGTGAAAAAGGCGCCGGTGATGAAGGACATGGTGCAAGGCAATCCCTTGGCGGCCTTTTGCGAACAGGTGCTGCCGTTGCCAGAGGAAGTGGTCATCAGCAAGCAGTACGCCAGTTCGTTCTTTGGCACCTCGCTTGCTTCCCTGCTGCATGCGCAAGGCATCGACACGGTGGTACTGGCAGGTTGCTCCACCAGCGGCTGCATCCGTGCGACGGCGGTGGATGCGGTGCAGCACGGTTTTCGCACCATCGTTGTACGCGAATGCGTCGGCGACCGACATCCCGCACCGCATGAAGCGAACCTGTTCGACATCGACAGCAAGTACGGCGATGTGGTGAGCAAGCAAGAGGCTATCGGGCAGTTTCAAGCTGCCAGCGCCAAATAGCGCAGCAGCCCGCTGCTCGGTTGCGGCCCATGGCTTGACGCTTGTGGCTGTCCATCAGCCAGAACCAGGCCATAGAGCACTGGTCGCGTAACCCCGATTACGCAATAACTGGACAGGCAGTGCCACGGATCGGCCAGCCACTGTTCAGTCTTCTGACACTGCCTTTGGAAGTCGCCATCCGGTGCTTGCCAAAGTACTTGATGCGCGGCAAACAAAAACCATAACAGGCCGTATGAGAACGCAGCCAAAGCAGGCAAGATCAGCCGCCGTTGCGCTCGCCGGTCGAAGAACCGCCAGGAGACACCCATGCCCTCTGCGAATGTAGGAAGCGTTACACCCGACGCTGCGGACCCGATCAAAGCGCTCTACCACAAGATCACCTGGAAGCTCATTCCATTCCTGTGTTTTTGCTACCTGGCTGCATACCTGGACCGCATCAACATCGGCTTCGCCAAGCTGCAGATGCTCGACCAGTTGCACTTTAGCGAAACCGCGTTCGGCCTCGGTGCCGGGCTGTTTTTCGTGGGCTATATCCTGTTCGAAGTGCCGAGCAACCTGGTACTGGAAAAAGTCGGGGCAAAGCTCTGGATCGCCCGCATCATGATCACCTGGGGGCTGCTATCGACCTGCACGCTGTTCGTCAGCACCTCGACGCAGTTTTACGTGCTGCGGTTCTTGCTCGGCGCCGCCGAAGCGGGCTTTCTGCCGGGTGTACTGTTTTACCTGACCACCTGGTTCCCGACTTACCGTCGCGGCCGCATCATCGCGCTGTTCATGATTGGTCTGCCGCTGTCCAGCGTGATCGGCGGCCCGCTGTCGGGCTGGATCATGGGCCATTTCGACCAGACGACCGGGCTGCGTGGCTGGCAGTGGTTGTTTCTGATCGAGGGCGTGCCCAGCGTATTGCTTGGCGTGCTGACCTTCTGGGCGTTGCCGAATGCGCCGAAGGAGGCCAAGTGGCTCAACAGTAGCGAACAGACCCTGCTCGAAGGCGAGCTGCGCCTGGACGATGCCGAAGGCAAAGACAGCAAACACGGTTTCCGGGACGGTTTCTTTAATCTGAAGGTGTGGATGCTCGGCGGTATCGACTTCTCGATCCTGCTCAGCGCCTACGCGATGGGCTTTTGGATGCCGACGTTCATCAAAAACGCCGGCGTCACCGACACCTTCCACATCGGGGTGTTGACGGCATTGCCAAGCGTCGCTGCGTTGATCGGCATGCTGATGATCGGCGCCAGTTCCGACCGTCGTCGCGAGCGGCGCTGGCACATCATCGTGCCGTTCTGGATCGGTGCGCTGGCAATGGCGGCAAGCCCCTTCTTCACTCATAACGTCGTCGCGACTGTCGCACTGTTCGCCATTGCCTCGGCGGCGATCATCGGTGCAGTGCCGGTGTTCTTCAGCCTGCCGGCCACCTTCCTCAAAGGCCGCGCCGCTGCGACGGGCTTTGCCCTGGCTTGCTCGCTGGCGAACATTGCCGGGTTGGTCAGCAACTCGATGATGGGCATCGCGATCGACGTCACTGGCAGCAGCGCAGGCGCCCTGTGGTTCTTCGCCGGGTGCCTGCTGCTCAGCAGCCTGTTGGTGGTGGCATTGCCAGCAAAACTGGTAAATCGGTAAGCAAGATTAAGGCGCCAATGCCCAATACCTGGTAGCGGCTCGGCTTGCAGGCGGGCAACGTGAATAACGCTGCCGCCGGCAAGCCGTGCTACAGGGTATTGGGCATTAAGTGCGGCGAGCCGTAATCCTCACAGCTACTTCACCCCGCCGGCCAGATCGCGGGAACGCTCACCTCTGCCGTGCGTCACACCTAAAGCACTGACCACGGAGCCACCGATATGAAGACACTGATCTCTCTGCAAGAAATCGCCGAAGCAGACCTGAACCCCTACAAGGAAATCTGGCTGACCTCTACGCTGGCGCTGGCCGAAAGCGGCCACACAGAGGACGAACTGTGCCTCTGGCGCGCGGACGAAGCCTTCACCCACGACATGATGAGCGAAGGCACTCACGATCAAAACCTCAAGAGGGTGTGGCTGCTCGTCAGCGACCTGGACGAGCAGGAGCGTGTGCTGGAGATTGAAAACCAAGTGCGCGAGCGGCTTCTGCGTTTGGGGCTAGAGGGCGAGTTCTACCCGGCCGAAATCGGAGAAGACCATGCCTCGGCGGGGTGATAGCGGCGTTTAATCGCACAGCGGCATGACCTGCCAGCGGCGACGGTCTCACAGACGTCACAGCTGGGCAGCCATGCCGCTACAGGTACTGCAAACCCTAGCATCCCGCTATAAAGTCATGCAGGCGCCTTGACCCCCAGCCGCTTCCACATCGGCTTGGTTATGCGCTGGGTATTCTTGTACCCCGTCCACGGATCGGCCTTCAGCTTACGCAGGCGTTTAAGCAGGTTGCCGATGTTCCACTGCGCTGAAGACTTGAGTCCGCTCAGTTCATCCCGTGCAATAGGCACCGATACCGGCAGACCGGGCCGAGCGCGGGCCGAATAAGCGGCAACGGTACTGGCGCCTCGGGTATTGCGCAGGTAGTCGATGAAGATCTTGCCGACCCGGTTTTTGGGTCCAGAGGTGGCAGTAAAGCGCTCCGGCAGCTGTGCGGAGATGAATTGCGCCAACGCTTTGGCGAAGGCTTTTACGGTGTCCCAGTCGGCCTTGCGCGCCAGCGGCACGATGATGTGCATGCCCTTGCCGCCGCTGGTCTTGATATAAGCATCAAGTCCCAGTTCGTCGAGGACCGCCAGGGTCATCTGCGTCGCCTCGATCATGCTGCGCCACGGCAGTGCCGAATCAGGGTCAAGATCCAGAACGAAGTGGTCCGGCAGTTCGATCTGATCATAGGTCGATCCCCAGGTATGCAGCTCGATGGTGCCCATCTGCGCCGCTCCGACCAACGCCTGGACGCTGTCGATTTCCATCAGCCGCGCATGGTCGGGGTCCAGCTCAGGGTCAAGCTGCTTGATGTGGGGAATCGCCAGGCGCTCGGCATGTTTCTGGAAAAACTGCTCGCCTTCCACGCCTTCTGGACAACGCAGCAACGCCACCGCCCGATGGTCGAGATGAGGCAGAATCCAGTCGCCGATCGATTCGTAAAACTGCGCGAGATCGATCTTTTGCAAACCGCTCTGGGCATCGATCACACGCTCGGGATGGCTGATCAGCACTCCCGCCACGTCGATCCTGTCCTTTGATGCACGCTTGCTGGCCGGCTTGGCTTTCTCGGTCGGCGCCTCGGCCTTGCTCGCAGCCGCTTTGGCAGCCTTGGGCTTGAACGGGGCTTTGATGTCCTTAGGGGTAGCGGGGTACTCGTGGACCACTTCACTGGCCGGTTTATCGCTGCGCAGGCCGATAAAAGCCGAATGTCGAATGATGCCTTCCCGGGTCCATTCGCCAAACTCCACCTCGCCCACCAGCGTCGGCTTGATCCACTGAACGCCGCGAGCCTGCGCACTGGTGATTTTTTTGCCCAAGGGCGATGCGTGCTGCTCCAGGGACGCCATCTGCTCGAACATCTCACCGAGCATCTTCTGGTTGAAGCCGGTGCCGACCCTTCCGGCATACACCAAGCCTGCACCCTCCTCGTTCACTGCCAGCAGCAAAGCGCCAAACCCGCTGCGGCTGCCTTGCGGCTTGGTGAAACCAACGATGACGAACTCCTGGCGCAGCTTGCATTTGAGCTTGATCCAGTCCGGGCTGCGGCGGGACTGGTAAACGCTCCCCGCGCGCTTGCCGATCACGCCCTCAAGGGACAGCGAGCAGGCACTTTCGATGATGTCCCGATGGCTCGCCGAAAATGCATCGGAAAAACGCAGCACGCCTTTGCCCTGTCGGCCTAACAGCTTTTTCAAGGCTGCGCGGCGCTCTTGCACCGGCTTTTCACGAATGTCTTCGCCATTGAGAAACGGGACATCGAACAGGTAATAGACGATGTCCTTGCTGCGACCGCCGTCGAAGGCATTTTGCAGCGCCTGAAAGTCTGGCAGTCCAGCGTCGTTGAGCACCACCACCTCACCGTCCAGCCAGCCATCGCCCAGGTTCAGCTCGCCAATGGCCTTGGCTTGCAGCGGCAGGCGATCGGTCCAGTCGTGGCCATTGCGAGTGATCAGGCGTACTTCGCCATCGAGAATCCGAGTCAGGATGCGATAGCCGTCAAACTTGATTTCGTACAGCCATTCGCCTTCGGGGGCGGTGTCCATCAGGGTCGCCAATTGCGGCGAAAGCTTGTGCGGCACTTTGACTTTCTTTGCCGCGGCTTTGCGAGGTTTATCGCTGGCAGCCAGTTTTTGCATCTCGGGCTTTTTTGCTTCAGACACCGCTGCGGCCTTGCGCTTGCCAGAGCCGGACGCTTTGCGTCCCTCGCCCACCGTCGCGCCAGTGATCACGCTTTCCGGCCGGTCGACGAGGATGTCGTATTCGTCTTGCGAGCGCACCGCTTCGTCCTTTTCCTTGATCAGCAGCCACTGCTCCTTATCGCTGCTGCCCTTCAGGTGTGTGCGCACCAATGCCCAGTCACCCGTGAGTTTTTCGCCGATGAGGGTGAATTTGAGTTTGCCCGCCTTGTAGGTGGCGCGTGGGTCGCCGTGGGGCTGCCAGATGCCGCGATCCCAGACGATGACATCACCGGCACCGTACTGCCCCTGCGCAATAGTGCCCTCGAAACTGCCGTATCCGAGCGGGTGGTCTTCAACGTGCACCGCCAAACGCTTGTTTTTAGGGTCCAGGCTCGGGCCCTTCGGCACCGCCCAACTGATGAGCGTGCCATCGAGCTCAAGTCGAAAGTCGTAGTGCAGGTTGCGCGCATCGTGCTTGTGGATGACAAAGCTCAGGGCCTTGTCTTTGCTGGAGCGGGCGCGGGGCGACGTTTCAGGCGGCTCAGATGTGATGTCGAAATTTCGCTTGCGGGTGTATTCACTGACAGGCTTTGCCATGATCGATTCCACCTCTGCGCCTGCTGCAGGGAACGGCTCTTAAGGGGAGCCGCTCTGGACAAGGCGTGGTTTTCAGGACGCCTTGGTTGTTTTTTTCCGTGGCGGGGCTCGGCGCTTGGCCGGAGCGGGTTCATCGGCATCCTCGGCCTTGCTCTTGCTGGCAGGCTTGGCCTTGACCGGAGCCTTGGCAGAACTGCTGCGGCCGCCCAGGCTGCGTTTGAGCAGTTCGGTCAGATCGATGACATCCGCAGATTTACGCTCGGTCTCGCCAGCGTCGGTTTCCACGTCTTCGATCTTGCCCTCCCGAGCCTTGGTCTCGACCAGCGTCATGATCTGGTCTTGAAATGTGTCGCGGTACTCTTCGTCATCCGGCGACCACTCGGTGCTCATGTCCTTGACCAACCGCTTGGCCATGTCCAGCTCGCTTTTGCTGAGCTTGACGTCAGTGGCTTCCTTGGGCAGGTCAAGGCTGTCGATGCCACGCACCTCGGCAGGCCAGCGCAGCAACACCAGAATGATCGCCGAATCGAGCGGCATCACCGCCGCCAGGTGCTGGCTGGTGCGGATCACCACATGAGCGAGGGCCACCTTGCCGGTGTCGACCAGCGTCTGGCGCAGGAGCGCGTAAACCTTCTCGCCCCGCTTGTCGGGGGCCAGGAAATAAGGCGTGTCGATGTTCTGCAAAGGAATCTGCGCGCTGTCGACGAAACCGAAGATATCGATCGTTTGCGTGGACTTGGGGTGCGCCGAGCGAATCTCCTCTTCGCTGATGACCACATAGCGCCCTTTTTCGTATTGCACACCCTTGACGATATTTTCCTTGGTCATCTCCTTGCCGGTGACCTTGTTGATCCGCTTGTAACCGACCGGATCCATGCTGCGCTTGTCCAGCCAGTCGAAGTCGACGCCCTGCTGCGAGGTCGCAGACACCAGCGCCACAGGAATATGCACCAGCCCGAAGCTAATCGCGCCCTTCCAGATTGCCCGAGCCATCGCCTTGATTCCCTATGGGTGTGTGTTAGCAGTGACCGAGGCGAACGCAGAAAAGTTTCGGCTGGATGACGGGAGTGCGCGTTGCCGATCACTCATCATTACTTTGAGGCATGAATGCTATCGATCCGAGGCACTTCTTAACGCAAAGCAAACGCGTTAGCCTCCTCGCCATCCTTCCCCCTGCGCTGCCGCCGCTAGCGGCCGATGCGCACGTACAGTCGAGTGACTCATGAGCTCAATGCCCCATACCGCTGCGGGTACCACCATGACCAAGGGGTTAGCGGTGCTGTTCGCGTTTTGCTGCGGCGCGATCGTTGCCAACATTTATTACGCGCAACCCATTATCGAGTTGATAGCCCCGGATATCGGGCTATCGAGTACGCTGGCCAGCTTCATCGTGTCGCTGACGCAGATCGGCTACGCCTTGGGTCTGTTTTTCCTGGTGCCGCTGGGGGACCTGTTGGAGAACCGCCGCCTGATGATGGTGACCACGGCGGTGGCAATCGTCAGCCTGCTCAGCGCCGCCTTCGCCCAGACGCCGAATCTGTTCCTGCTCGCGTCGCTGCTGGTGGGGTTCAGTTCGGTAGCGGTGCAAATCCTGATTCCGCTGGCCGCGCATCTGGCGCCGGAGCAAACCCGCGGCCGCGTGGTGGGCAGCATCATGGGGGGCTTGCTGTTGGGCATTTTGCTGGCCCGACCGGCGTCCAGCCTGATCGCCGATCACTTCGGCTGGCGCGCCGTGTTCGGCGCTGCGGCGGTGATAATGGCGCTGATCAGCGTGGTGCTGGCGACCACCATTCCCAAACATCAGCCGGCCCACAACGCCAGCTACGGCCAATTGCTCAAATCAGTGTGCAGCTTGCTGTTCACGCAACCGGTGCTTCGCCAGCGCGCGTTTTACCAGGCCTGCATGTTTGCCACCTTCAGCCTGTTCTGGACCGCTGCGCCGCTGGAGCTGGCGCGCCATTACAGTTTGTCCCAAAGCCAGATCGCGCTGTTTGCGCTGGTCGGCGCCATTGGTGCAATAGCCGCGCCACTTTCCGGACGACTGGCTGACGCCGGACACAGCCGTGTTGCCAGCCTGTGCGCGATGCTCTTTGCCGCCTTGAGCTTCCTGCCGAGCCTGGTCCACCCCGCCTTCGCCGTGGTGGGCATGGCGGTAACGGGTGTGGTGCTGGATTTTTGCGTGCAGATGAACATGGTGGTTGGCCAGCGGGCGGTCTACGCCCTGGATGCCAAAAGCCGCAGTCGCCTGAATGCGCTGTACATGACCAGCATTTTCATCGGCGGCGCCATCGGTTCGATCATCGCCAGCCCCCTGTACGATCACGGCGGCTGGCCTTGGGTGGTACTGGCGGGCAGTGCATTTCCATTGTTGGCGCTGTTGGTTTTTTTGAAGACGGGGGCGTCTGAATCGCGATCTTTCCAACACCCGTGAACGGCGAATCAAAAACCGCCTGAACCGGCGGTTTTTGTTGACCGCTCAGCCGTGGGACCAGGCTGTAGGCCTCAACCCCAGCGTCTGACAAAGGGAGGGCGGCAGATGGGCGTAGGTGATCCCGGGCGCCAGCATCACCGAATTGCCGCAAACCCCCTTTCCAGATCCTTGATCAGCGCGCTGACATCCTCCAGCCCGATATGCAGGCGCAGCAGCGGGTTGAGGGTTTTGTCGTCGGGGTTTTCGCGGTCGCGAACGCTGGCGGCGATGACCAGGCTTTCGAAGCCGCCCCAGGAGGCGCCGAGGCCGAACAGTTGCAGGGCGTCAATGAATCGCTCCTGGTGTTTGGGGTCGCTGTCCGCCAGCTCGAAGGTGAGCAAGCCGTTGCTGCCGTTGAAGTCACGTTGCCAAAGGGCATGGTTCGGATGTTCAGGCAGCGCCGGATGGAACACGCGTTTGACCTGCGGCTGGCGCTGCAACCATTTGGCGACCTGCAGGGCCTGGCGTTCATGGACATCCAATCGAGTCGCAAGGGTGCGGGCGCCGCGCAGGACCAGGTAGGCATCGTCCGGGCTCACGGTGCTGCCAAAGGTGTCGGTCATCACCGCCAGTGGCTGCCACGCCGCTTCGGTGGTGCACACGCTGCCCATTACCACGTCGCTGTGACCGGCGAGGTACTTGGTGAGCGCCATGATGGAAATGTCCGCGCCCAGCGTCAGTGGACGGTACTGATAACCCGAGCCGTAGGTGTTGTCGACCGCCAGCAGAATGCCGCGAGGTTTGCACAGCGCCGCGATGGCTGGCAGGTCGCCCAACTCGTACAGCAGCGAACCCGGCACTTCGGCGTAGACCATCCGGGTAGTGGCTTTTAGTTTGGCTTGCAGCCCGCTACCATCGGCGTTGAAGTAGCTGTACTCGATGCCGAACGGCTTGAGAAACTCTTGCGCCACCTGTCGCACCGGGGAATACACCGCGTCAGTGATCAGCACGTGATCGCCAGGTCGCAGATAGGCCAGAAACGTCTGTGCCACAGCCGCCAGCCCGGTGCCGAACAGGCGTGTGCGATAGCCGCCTTCCAGCTCGGTCACCAGATCTTCCAGTTCGAACGCAGTGGGATTGCCACGGGCGCCATAACTCAGCACACGCTCGGTGTCCCGACGTTTACGGGCGTCGCGCATCTGGCCGAGGCTGTCGAACAGCACGGTGCTCATGCGTGACACTGGCGGGTTGACCCCGCGCACGCCACTGCCCTTTGCCCCACGGGCGGCATGCACCAGCCGCGTGCGTACCCCAGTTTCAGCGGCATGGCTGGCGAGGGGTTTGAGGCTGGCGATTTCCTGCGCCGTCATCTGCCCCAACAGGCCGATTTCCCACGCCAGATACTGACGAGCAGCGTCTTTGTTGCCCGAATGCCGATCATGGGTGAAGAACAGAAAATCGATGCACTGCTCGTTGGGCGGGTTGCTGGCGTCTTCACTCACTGCGAAGCCTGCCGCCTGCCACGCGTGGAAATCCAGCCAACGCAGTTGTCGACGCTGCTGCTCAGGCAATTCACCTGCGGCAATCGCTGCAACGGCTGGGTGATCGGCGATCAGCACGACCGGTTTGGACTGACCCGCCAGTTGATCGACCAGACGCGAACGAATCGACCAGGCGGAGCCTGCAATGTGAGCCTTGCGGTAAGCCATGCTGCTGCGCAGGTCGATCAACGCAACGGTGTTGTCACGCAGCGCATCCGCCAACTCGGCAGCGCTGATTGCAGGCAGGGTTGATGCGTTGAAAGGCGGACTGACCGGCAACGCAAGGCCACTGTGCAATCCACCTTCCAGCACATAAGCTTCTTGCCCCAGCTGCCGCAACCAGCTGGCGACTACCGGGGCCCTTACGCCGTCATTGTCGAACAGCACCAACCGCGCCTGACGCACGCCGATATACAGGTCGGTGGACTGAATCAACTGCCCGCCCGGTGTGTGTTGCGCGCCGGGCAGACTGCCAAGGGCGAACTCTTCCGGTGTGCGCACATCGCAGAGGAACACGCTGCGCGCGGCATCGTCAGCCCAGGCAACGACCTGCTGCGCCTTGACCGTCTGCACACCCGCGCGCTGTGCCAGACGCTGCGCAGCCTCCCGTCGTTGGGTCAGCGTGCTGGCCGATGAGACCTGCGGATAACGTCGGCTGCTGCCATGTTCCAGCGGCAAGTCAGCCAGATACCAGCCCTGAGTGCCGTTCTCCAGCGCGTACACCGGGTTCTTCACGCCCAGGTCAATGAGAGTCTGCGCACCGATGATGCTGCGGGTGCGACCGGCGCAATTGACCACGATGGGCGTGGTCTGGTCCGATACCAGATCATCCAGGCGATAGGCCAGTTCGCCGTTGGGGCAGCAAACGGAGCCGGGGATGGTCATCTTGCGGTACTCGTCGAATGGGCGGCCGTCGAGCAACACCAGCGGCTCGCCTCTGGCCTGCCATTCGGCCAGTTCGACAGCACTGATGTGCGGGGTGTGGCTGGCCTCCTCGACCAGTTCTCCGAAAGCCTTGGACGGCACATGCACGCCGGCGAACAACTGCAAGCCCGCTGCCTGCCAGCCGTCGGCGCCACCTTCGAGCACGTGTACGCGGCTGTAGCCCAACTCATCGAGGCGCTGCGCTGCGTTGACCGATACGTCCTTGCCGGTCTGGTCATAGATCACCAGCCGTACGCCGGGGTTCGGCGCCAGACGGCGAACTTCCAATTCCAGTCGGCTGTAGGGCAGATTCACCCCGTGAAACAGATGCGCTTCGCCGTACTGACCCTGCTCACGCACGTCGAACAGGGCGATTTCCTGCCCGTCGAACAGCCAGGTTTGCAGATGGTGCGGGGTGACTTTTTGGCTCATGGGAATTCTCGTCGTTCTTTCATATTGCTGGATCGGGAGACTGGCGAAGTGCTGTGGGCGCGAGCTTGCTCAGGAAAAATTCAGCCCACCCAAAGCATCCTGTGTGTCCGGGCTTTTCCGTCTTCACCAGCAGCCCCACGCCCATCGGGCACAGGCGCAGAGTTCGGGCAACGCGTTACACACTCACTGCAATACCAACGACTTTTCGCCCGCTGCCACTTCCCTGCCCTTTTCATACGCGCGTTGTACGGCCGGGCGTGCCTTGACGCGCTCGCGCCAGGCGTGAATGTTCGGATAGTGCGCCAGATCCAGTCCCTGCCGCAGTGGCTGGATCCACGGGAAGATCGCCATGTCGGCAATCGAGTATTCACCGGCCACGTAAGGCACTTCGCCCAAGCGTTTATCCAGCACGCCATACAGCCGCGCAGCTTCAGCGCCGAGCAGGTCCAGAGCGAAAGGAATCGGTTCCGGTGCCTTCTCCTTGAACACCTGCAGCTGGCTCAAATAGGGCGTGACATGCCCCGCTTGCCAGAACAGCCACTCCTGAACCCGCTGCCGTTCGACCGTGCCTTCTGGCGGCAAAAAGCGCCCGGCCTTGTTCGCCAGATAATTGAGAATCGCCCCGGACTCGAACAAGCTCAGGGGTTCGCTCAGCCCTTGGGCAGCATGATCGACGATCGCCGGAATGCGCCCGTTGGCGCTGATGGCCCTGAACCCTTCCTGCTTCTGCTCGCCAAGCCGGATGTTGATCGGCAACACGCGCTATTGCTGTTCGAGTTCTTCCAGCAGGAGGGTGACTTTCAGGCCGTTGGCCGTAGGCCAGTAGTAGACGTCGATCATGGGTAGGCCCTGATCGAAGGGGCCATTTGCGAGGCGTTGTAATTGAGGACCTTGCCCTCGGCGCTGACGCCGTAGCGACCGTTCAACGACTCCAACGGACGACCATAGAGGTGGAAATGCAGGGTCGGGGTTTCGCCGTCGACCTTGATCCCGTGCAGGTCCTCGCCGAGGAAGCTGATCGGGGTACCGGGCTGCACCACCACCTCTTTTTCCAGTTCCAGCCTGGCGAACGCCGGATCGCTGCCATCGTCGGTGCGTGCCCAGACGTAATTGATCTCCTGGCCTTGCACGGCCACGATCACCGCCCACGTTTCATGGTTATGCGGCAGCGTGCTTTTGCCCGGTAGCAGGGAGTTCATGTACAGCGTCGGCGTTTCGCCGTCGTCGTTCAGGCGATAACGGAAAGCAGTATCGCCCTCGCCCGGTACCGGCGCCGGGAAGGCGTCGAAGTTGAACAGATCGTGGCGCTCGGCCAGGCCTTCGAGCAGGCTGACGATCTCTTTCAACGCATCACGGTCAACGCCGCGCTGGTGGATGATGCGAATGTGCTGAAGAAAATCTTCAATCACTTGGCTGCGGTGTTCGGTGCTCATCAGGTGCTCCTTTTATAAACAGTCGGGACTTGCAATCGATCCTGGCCACACGAATGACGTTGCAGGGTTTGCGGTGGCAGGACATCGGCATTCCGGCCACGCGGTTTTACCGGGTCAAACCGACAAGCCGTAACGACTGATATTGCTCAACAGATACGGATCGCCACTGGCCACGGGGCGGCGCCCGGCATCGCCCAAGGCATGACGCAGAAATGCCTGGGTGCGCTCGCTGGTCGGGCGCTGGAAAATCTGCTCGGCGCTACCGTGCTCGACGATCAGGCCGTTTTCGGTGAAATACACCACGTCACTGATGTCCTCGGCGAAACGCATCTCGTGGGTGACCAGCACGCAGGTCATGCCCTCCTCGGTCAGCTCGCGAATCACCGTCAGCACCTCGCCGACGGTTTCCGGGTCCAGGGCCGAGGTCACTTCATCGAACAGGATCAGTTCGGGACGCATCGCCAGCGCCCGGGCAATCGCCACGCGCTGCTGCTGACCACCGGACAACTGCCCAGGATAGGCGTCGGCCTTGTGGTCCATGCGCACCTTGGCCAGCAAGGCCCGGGCTTCTTTTTCAGCCTCCACCGCGCTGCGCCCCAGCACCTTGCGCGGTGCGATCACCAGGTTTTCCAGCACCGACAGATGCGGGAACAGGTTGTATTGCTGGAAGACGAAACCGACGCGCTTGCGCAACTCGATGCGCTGAGCCTCGCTGTTGAGGTTGTGCACCTCGGTCTCGCCCACGCGAATGCTGCCGCGCTGAGGCTGCAGCAGCCCGGTGATGCAACG
This sequence comes from Pseudomonas sp. UBA5706, assembly GCF_002419965.1. Lineage (GTDB taxonomy): Bacteria > Pseudomonadota > Gammaproteobacteria > Pseudomonadales > Pseudomonadaceae > Aquipseudomonas. The sequence continues at coordinate 127,130 of NZ_DIHC01000042.1, read as the reverse complement.
CAGGATGGTCGACTTGCCCGACCCCGACGGACCGATGATCGACACCGCCTGTCCGCGCTGCACCTCAAGGTCGATGCCCTTGAGCACGCGGTTGCTGCCGAACGACAGATGAAGGTCGCGCAGGCTGATCAGGGGCTGTTCGGCGCGCGTTTCAGGAGAAGGCATAACGTCGCTCCAGCAATTGAGTGAGTCGGGAAATCGGGTAGCAATAGGCGAAGAACAACGCCAGCACGCTGAAGTAGATAAGCACCGTAAAACCGGTGCGGTTGACCGTATTGCTGGCGATCTGCGCAGTGTCGATCAGGTCATGCACCCCCACCAGCGAGGCCAGCGCAGTGCCCATGGTGATGACCGCGTAGAGGTTCATCCACGGCGGCAACATGCGTTTGAAGCACTGCGGCAGGATGATCGAACGAAAGATTTGCCCGCGCGTGAAAGCCAGCGAACGCGAGGCTTCCCACTGAGTGCTGGGGATCGAACCGATGGCCCCGCGAAAGATCTCGGCGACGTTGGCGCTGGCGGGCAACGCCAGGCCAATGGTGACTTTCACCCAGTCTGGAAAGGCGATCCAGGACTTGCCGATGTGCAACTCGAACGGGAAAACGTAAGTGGTGAAGTAAATCAGCACCAACCACGGCGCATTGCGAAACACCTGCACCCAGATGCGCGCCGGCAGGCGGGTGATCCATAACGGCGAGACCGCCAGTGCACCGATCAAAAGCCCTAGCAACGAGCCAATCGCAATGGCCAACAGGCTGATCAGAATGTTCTGCCCAAACCCGACCGCCAACGCGGGCGACCACTCATACAGCGCGGCGAACACCGGGCTGCCCGGCGCGCCAACTGTCAGCAACAACGCGAGCACAGCCAGCAGCACCAGCTTGCCCGAGTGCCGACGCGGCCAGGACAACGGCAGGCGCGCGCAAGCATCAATGGCCATAACCGGGCATCCTCAGTTTTGCTTCAAGGGCACGGCCCACGCAGTTGACGACGAAGCTGAGCAGACCGAAGAACGTCAGCAGCAGGATCATCAGTTCCAGCACGTTGTCACTCTGGGTCCAGATCATGATCGAGGCGTAGGTGATGTCACCGACCGCAATCGCCGAGGCAACCGCGGTCATCTTCACCAGGTCGATCAGGTTGTTGATCAGCGAGGGCAGCGCGAAGCGCATGGCCAGTGGCAATTGCACATTCCACAGCAACTGACGGCTGCTGAAGGCCAGGGAACTGGCGGCTTCCAGCGTCACGGCGGGCACCGCTTCGATGCCAGCGCGCAAGGCTTCGGCGTGAAACGCGCCTTTGTGCAACGAGATTACGATCACCACCCAAGCGAACGGCGTCAGCGGGTTCGCCGCACCGACGGCTTGGGTCAACAACATGTTCAGCACCAGAAACGCGCAATACAGTTGCACCAGCGTCGGCGTGTTGCGCGTGACTTCGATGAACACCCGCGCAGGCTTGGCCAGATACGCTTTGCCGCTGGTGAGCATCGCCGCCAGCGCGACACCGGCCAACAGACTGCCGACGATGGTGAACAGGCACAGCAGGATGGTCGTCAGCGCACCGTCGACCATAGAACCGCGCTGATAAGCATCGAGCAGAAAGCTGTAGTTCAAACCGAACTGCGCGGTCCACTGGACGAAACCTTGCAGCCAATGACTCATGCCGATGCCTCGACCCGCAGGCGCGCGCACGCGTCGGCGATGCGGCGTCCGGCTTCGATCACGCTGCTGGTGGCGGTGGCGATGGACAGCCGAAACCACGGCGACAGCCCGTAAGCGCTGCCTGCCACACCGGCCACACCCTGCTCCAACAGGTAATTCACGACATCGCCGTCATCGGTAAGGCGCTGGCCATCGGGACGCAGGCGTCCCAACAGACCCGCGCAGCGCACGAAGACAAAGAATCCGCCCTGGGGCTTGAGCACCTGCAAACCGTCCACCTTATTCAATGCCGCGACCAACAGGTCACGACGCTGGTGGTAGGCCTGCACCTGTTCCGGCAGAAAATCCAGACCGCCCTCGAACGCTGCCAGCGCCGCAGCCTGCCCGACCGATGAGGCGCCGGAGGTCGATTGCGACTGCATGACGGCCATCGCGCCGGTCAGTTCCTTGGGGCCTGCGCCGAAGCCGATGCGCCAGCCGGTCATGGCGTAGGTCTTGGATACGCCGCCCACCAGCAAGGCGCGCGGCTGCAGATCCGCTGCCACGTTGAGCAGGCTCAGGGGCGGCTGCCCGTCGAAGCGAATGTGTTCGTACAGCTCGTCCAGCAGCACCAGCACCTGCGGGTGGCGACGCAACACCTCGGCCAGGGCCAGCAGTTCCACTTCGCTGTACACCGCGCCGCTGGGGTTGCCGGGGCCGTTGAGGATCAGCCAGCGCGTGCGCTCGTTGATGTGGTGTTCCAGTTGGCTCGGCGTCAGTTTGCAGCCCTGCTCCAGGCCGCACTCGATGAACACCGGTTCGCCGCCGTTGATCCGCACGATGTCCGGAAACGATGGCCAGTAAGGCACCGGCACCAGCACCTCGTCGCCTTCATCCAGGGTCGACGCGAAGGCATTGAAGATGATTTGCTTGGCGCCGTTGCCGACCACAATCGACGCCAGTGAATAGTCGAGACGATTTTCCCGCTGCAATTTGCGCTGGATCGCCTCGCGCAAGGCCTTCACACCATGCGTGGGCGTGTACTTGGTCGCGCCGCCGTCAATGGCTTTGCAGGCCGCCTGCCTGATGTGCTCGGGCGTATCGAAATCCGGCTCGCCGGTGGTCAGGTCAAGAATGTCGTGACCGGCTTCACGCAAAGCCGTTGCCTGGGATTTGGCGGCGGCATTGGCGGACAGGGAAACGCGCTGGATGCGCTTGGACAAACGAATGCTCATGGCGCGGTGCTCCGGTTTTCGACACTGGCCAGGACCTTGCCTGGGTTGAGCAGATCGAGGGGGTCAAGCGCCTGTTTCACCCGGCGCATGAGGTCCAGTTCGACCGGGCTCTTGTAGCGCAGCAGCATCGCCCGCTTGCGTTGACCGATGCCATGCTCGGCGCTGATCGAGCCGCCGAAGGCGTGGGCGCTGTCATGCACAAGCTCACTGAGTTCGGCGTAACGGGCCATGTGCGCCTCGACCGTCGAATTCAGCGGATGCGCCACGTTGTAATGCAGGTTGCCGTCGCCCAGATGACCGAAGGTGAAATTGCGTACGCCGGGAAAGTGCTGCTGCAGCAAGGCGTCGGTGTGTTCGACGAATTCGACGATGCGTGAGATGGGGATCGAGATGTCGTGCTTCATGTTGCGCCCGGCACGCTTCTGCGCCTCGCTCATGTTCTCGCGAAGCAACCACAGTGACTCGCTCTGGGCCAGGCTCTCGGCGATCAGCGCATTTCCCAGCAGACCTTCTTCGAAAGCGCTGCCCAGTACATCCTCGAATGCCTGGCGCGCATGGGCGTCGCTGTGATTGTCCGACAGCTCCAGCAAGGCGAACCAGGGTTGCGGCGCATTGATAAAAGGCTGCGGCCCCTCTGGAAACTGCTCACGCAGCAATGCCAGGCAATCGGCGGTCAGCAATTCGAATGCCGTCAGGCTTGCGCCAAAACCGCCTCGGGCGTGGGACAGGAAACTCACCGCCTGAGCCAGTGAATCAAAGGCCAGGAATGCCGTGCTTCGGGCTTTGGGCAGCGGGAACAGCTTCAGGGTCGCGGCAGTGATAATGCCCAGCGTGCCTTCGCTGCCGATGTACAGGTCGCGCAGGTCGTACCCGGTATTGTCCTTGCGCAGCCCGCGCAGGCCGTTCCAGATTTCGCCCTCAGCCGTGACCACCTCCAGACCCAAGGTCAGTTCGCGGGTATTGCCGTAACGCAGCACCGCCGTGCCTCCGGCATTGGTGCCCAGATTGCCGCCGATGGTGCAACTGCCTTCCGCGCCCAGGCTCAGCGGGAATAAACGGTCTGCCTCACGGGCAACATCCTGAACGTTCTGCAGGATGCAGCCCGCTTCGACGGTCAGCGTGTCATTGTCGGTATCGACCTCGCGCACGCGATTCAGGCGATCGAGAATCAGCAGCACCGAACGTCCACTGGCGTCCGGGGTGGCCGCGCCCATCAATCCAGTGTTGCCGCCCTGTACCACGATCGGCGCACGATGTGCGACACAGGCCTTTACGACCGCCGCGACTTCTTCGGTATTGGCCGGCCGCGCTACCGCCAGCGCCTGGCCAACATAAGTGCCCTGCTTGTCGGTCAGCTGCGCGATGGACGGATCACCCGGCAACACATGATGGGCGCCGAGCAGATGCTGCAATGTCTGGAACAGATCGCTGCTCATTGTCAGCCTCCGTTATTGAGCGGCAAGAGGCGCGGCATTGCTGAACTGCTGGTGCAGGTCACGCAGTGCCTGGGAAGGCGCCATACCGGTGCGCTCGCCGACTTCGATCAGCCAGCCACTGCGGTGCCAGTCGCGAATGATCGCGTCGATTTTCGCCTGGGTGTCGTGCTCGCCCTTGCGCACCCAGATCACCGATTTCGACGGGATCAGTTCGCTGGCCAGGGGGATGTTGTAGTCAGCCCATTCGGGGGCATCGAGCAGCGCGTGCATGGTCGGGCTGACGTGAACGGCCGCCACACAACCGTTGCCGCGCAGGGACAGCAGCGACTCGGACTGGCTACGGAAGGCCTTGATCTCGGCGCCATAGGTTTCCTGCAGCGGCTTGATGAAGTTGCTGCCCTGGGAGACGCACACCGGCTTGCCCCTGAGGTCTTCCCACGTGCCGATGCCCGCGCCCTTGCGGATCAGTGCCGCGCCACCGACTTCTTCATAGGGGGTCGGCGCGTAGTCGAGAATGCCGGCGCGCTCGTCGGTGTACTGCATGTTGGCGATCAGGATGTCGACCTTGCCCTGTTGCAGAAACTGCACGCGATTGGGCGCCAGCACCGACACGGTCTCAAGGTCCACGCCCAGTTTCTGCGCGATGCCTTTGGCCAGCTCGACGTTGTAGCCCAGATGCTCGCCAGTCTTGGGGTCGATGGTGCCGAACGGCGGGCCGCTGAGAATCACGCCAATGCTGATCTTGTGGCGCTGCTGAATCTTGTCCAGCGTGGCGTCGGCGTGGGCCAGGGTCGCGCCCATGGCAATGCCGATGGAAATGCCAAATGCGCACAGCGTCTTGCCAAAGGAAAAACTGCTCATGAACGATTGCCTTGTACGGTGCATGAAAGAAAGAAACGACTTACGCGCCGCCGGCCTGGAATTGGTCGTGCAACTCGACCAGCGCTGGCGAGGCCGGGGTGATGTGGTGGCGTTTTTCGCCCTCGATCAGCCAGCCGCTGCGGTGCCAGCCTTTGACAATGGTGTCGAGCCGGGCCTGGGTATCGGCCTCGCCAGGGCGGGTCCAGATCACCGATGGCGCAGGGTTGAGTTCGGGGGTGATTGCGCGGTAGTCCTTCCATTCGGCGCTGTCGGCGATCAGCGGGTTGATCAGCGTAGCGTCGTGCACGGCGGCGACGCAGTTGTTGCCGCGCAAGGCCAGGAGCGATTCGGAAGAACTCTTGAACGCCTTGAGTTGTGCGCCGAACTCGGTCAGCGGTTTGACGTAGCTGCTGCCTTGCGAAGTGCAAACCGGCTGGCCCTTGAGGTCTTCCCAGCGGGTGATTTTGCTGTCCTTGAGCACGGCCGCCGTCCCGCCCACGCGATAAAACGGCGTGGGCACGAAACCCAGTTGCTGGCCGCGTTCTGCCGTCCATTCCATGTTGGCGATCAGCAAATCGACCTTGCCCTGTTGCAGGAACTGCACGCGGTTGGCCGGCAGCACCGGGACCAGTTCGACCTCGGCCCCCAATTGGCGACCGATATCTTGGGCCATGTCGACGTTCAAGCCCTTGGGTTTTTGATCGCTTGGGTCGATGGAACCGAACGGCCCACCTGACAGCAACACGCCGACCACCACGCGGTGACGCTCGGCAATTTTGTCCAGCGTGGCATCGGCCTGGGCGCCGAGGCTGGCACCCAAGGTCAGCGCAGCGCCCATGAGTAAAGGCAGAAAACGGGCAACGGGCGGGCGTGTGTACGGCATGGACTTCCCCTGGAATGATCATCGGCTCGACGCTTGCAACGTCGGTAGCGTCAGCGCCTTGTAATGAAGCGCATCCTAGGGAGAGGGCACAGACAACGGAAATTCAAATATCAAATATGGTTATAACTTTCTGGTTTACGGGGATAGCTCTGGGGGGCATAAGCGCGTTTTTATTGATCAAAGTTGGCACATTTGAAAACAAAGACTTCAAAAAATATAAAACAACGTAATGTATTAACCTGCTCAGCTGATGCAATAGAGTGCTGCCGATGCGCTTCGAGGGTTGAACCCGTTTGTTGAGGCATGCGCTCGAACGCACGCGAGGCGCCAGCGATTCATCTGCAACGGGTCAGCCCCGTTCGCTGCCGTCGTAATCTCCGGCGTCTCCTACAGAGATTGCATTTCGACCTGACTGACGAGTAATAGCCTATGCCCACCACGCTCGACCTCGAACTGCTGCGCACCTTCGTCGCCGTCGTCGATCACCACAGCTTCGCTGGCGCCGGCGCCCGGCTTTCGCGCACGCAGTCGTCGGTGACCCAACACATGCAACGCCTGGAACAGCAGATTGGCGTCAGCCTGTTCCAGAAGCAGGGTCGGCACAAGCAGCTCACCGAGGCCGGGCGCCAGCTCTTGCGTCATGCCCGGCAAATGCTCTCGCTCAATGACGATGCGCTCAGTTCGCTCAGGGAAAGCAACCTCAGCGGGGTGCTGCGGATCGGCTCGCCTCACGACATCGCCGACACCATCCTGCCGCCGATCCTCAGCCACATCGCCCGATCAGCTCCGAAACTGCGCCTGGAAATCGACGTGGGTCGCAGCCCGTTTCTGATGGATGATCTGCACCGCGGCAAGGTCGACATGGTGATTTCCACACGCGAAGACCCCAGCCTTGAAGGCTTCGCCTTGCGCACCTCGCCAGTGTGGTGGATCTGTTCGGCGCAGTACCAGCATGTGCCAAACGAGCCGATGCCGCTGATTCTGGTGGACGAGCCAAGCATCTATCGGCGCTATGCCATCGAGGCGCTGGAGCGGGCGAACATTGCCTGGCGCCAGGCGTACCTGGCCTCGAACCTGATCGGCATCAAGGCCGCCACTCGCGCCGGGCTGGGCGTGACGGCCCGCAGTATGGAAATGCTGGGGCCGGACATGCGTGTACTGGGCGAAGCCGATGGCCTGCCGCGAATGCCGGACGTGACGTATCACTTGTGGATCCGCCCCAACACGGTCAACCCGCTGGCGCGCCGGGCATATGAGTTGATTCGGGGGAGTCAGGGGTTGTGATCGATCGGTTGGGCACAGGGACCCTGTCGGCATTTGCGACAAGACTTGTCGACATCCGTAGCTGACCAGCCCGTCATGCAGCCTTCCGGCTTACCGACGGCGACGTCCGAAAAACCGTTGGCAGGCCGTGCGGCTGCAGAAGACCGTCAGTGAGCCGCCAGCGTCTGCTCAATCCACGCGTTCAAATCCCCTACTTCCGCCGACGTGATGGTATGCCCTGCCCCCGCATAAGCGTGGAATTCGGGGCTGATGAGCAGATTTTCCAGCAGGGTCTGCGCTTCGGTGGCGCCGGAGAACGGCACGCGGTTATCCGCCGCCCCATGGCCGATGAACACGTTCAGCGGCTTGAGCTGATCATCCGGTTTCAGCCGGGCCTTGAGCGCGGCGAGGATCTTGCCGCTCAGCGGCGCAATGCCGCGCACCAGTTGCGGATACTGCAGGCCGATCTGATAGCTCATCATCGCGCCCTGACTGAAGCCCACCAGAATCACTTTGTCCGGCTGCGTGGCGTACTTTTCGGTCGCCTGCTGGATGAAGGTCCTGAGGCTGTCGGTGCTTTTGTCCACATCACTGGTCACGCCTTCATACTCGGCTTGATCGGTGTCCTGGGTGAACCACTTGTAGCCACCCCCATCGACCTCGGCGGGCGCACGCACGGAAAGGTAGGTGTAATCCTGCGGCAGCTCGTCCTTGATGCTGAACAGGTCGCGTTCGTTACTGCCATAGCCGTGCAGGAAGATGATCAGCGGTTTGTCTTTGGAGTCTGCCGGTGCGGCAGCCAGATAAGGCAAGGCCAGATCCGTGAGCAGTGCAGGTTCGGCGTGGGCGAAGCCTGTGAACACACAGAGCAGCGCGGCGAAAAACTTCATCATTGAGAACGGGCCCCTTGAGAGAAAACGTCGGGCCTATCATACGCAGCAGGTTTGGGATGTCAGCCCGCAATCGATCAGGGGACGCTGTCGGATCGCTGTACGGGGTGCAGATTTATATGCGCTTTTTCCCGGGAGCCGCAGCACGGGCAAGCGATGGCGGACCGACCTGGGAAGCGAATTCATTCGCGAAGTATATGCAAAGCGATAGGGGGACATGAACCGTACCGGCCAATCGCAACTGAATTCACTCCCACAGAACTTGCGTCGCTGGGTTACAGCACGATGCCGCGCGTTCAATCCTCCAGCGCGGCGAGCCCCAGATGCTCACGCAAGGTCGAGCCTTCGTAGGCCGTGCGGAACAGCCCTTTACGCTGCAGATGCGGGATCACGCTTTCGACGAATTCACTGAACGACCCCGGCAGATACGCCGGGGAAATCACGAAACCGTCACAGCCGCCCTGGGTGAACAGCTCGGCCAGTTGATCGGCAATCTGTGCGCCGGTGCCCACCAGTTGCGGCACGCGCACGCTGCTGGCGAAGATCCTGCCCAGTTCCTCCAGCGTGGTGTCTGCCCCTTGCATCAACAGTTTTTCCGCCGCCGCCGGATGGATCGACGGCGCTTGGGCAATTTCGGCCAGGGTCGAGGACAGCGCGAAAGGCGAGAGATCGACATTCAGCTGCGAGGCCAGTGTGACCAACCCCAGCTCAGGGCGCGCCAGGGCGTTGTGCTTATCGCGTTTGGCACGGGCCTCGGCCTCGCTGCCACCGATGAACGGCATCACGGCGGTCAGCACCTTGCAACTGTCAGCTGCACGCCCCTGCTGCTGCACCTGCCCACGCACGTCCTCGCGAAAGGCCTGCATGGCTTTGAGGTGCGGATGAATGGTGAAGATCGCTTCGGCCCAACGCGCACCGAAGCGCCGACCCCGCCCCGACGAGCCTGCCTGAATCAGTACCGGCCTGCCCTGTGGTGTACGCGGAATGTTCAACGGGCCTTCGACCTTGAACCACTCGCCCTGATGCTGCACGGAGGTGATTTTGTCGGGATCGGCCAGCACGCCACTCTCGCGGTCAAGCTTCAAAGCGCCCGGCGCCCAGCTGCGCCAGAGCTTCAGCGCAACTTCGACGAACTCATCGGCGCGGTCGTAACGCAAGTCGTGCTCAAGATGCTTGTCCTTGCCGAACAGGCGCCCTTCGCTGTCGTTCATCGAGGTGACGATGTTCCAGGCCGCGCGCCCCCTAGACAGATGATCGAGGGTAGCGAACTCCCGAGCGATATGCGCGGGTTCGTAGTAGGTGGTCGACCGGGTTGCGCCCAGTCCCAGCTTGCGGGTCTGCCCGACCAGGTACGAGAGGATCGGCAGCGGGTCCAGCCGCGTTGCATCCTGCGCGCCGTAACGCAGCGCCAGATCCCGCGAACCGCCCATTTGATCGCCGACGGCCAGGCGATCGGCAAAGAACAGAAAGTCGAACAACCCCTCTTCCACCACCCGTGCCGTACGCGCGTAGTACTCGGGATCAAGGTAGTTGCCCAGCGTTTCCGGGTGACGCCAGGCCGCGTGACTGTGAATGACCGGACCGGTCAAGAGAAAGGCAGACAGGTGAATTTGACGGCTCATGATCGTTCTCCTGCCTTATTCGGATGTGGGCTTGGCTTGCGGAACCCAAACCGAAATATCGGAAATCTTCAGAGGCTTGGGAATCAACTTCGCCTCGTAGTAATAATCGGCGATGCGTTGCTGCTCGACCAATTCGTCGATCTTGACCGGGACGATGTCATAGCTGCGGCGGCTATTGGCCAGCTCCACGGTTCCAGGCGGGATGTTGCCCCACAGCGGCGCAAGGTTCTTCGCCGCTTCCTGCGGGTGGCCCTTGACCCACTGGCCGGCCTGATGAAGGGTGTCGAAGACCACTTGCAGTACCTCAGGATGAGCCTTGGCAAAGCGGGTGTTGGCCACATAGAAACGGTTGTAGTTGGCAACGCCATCGGTGCCATCAGCCAATACACGCACGTGGTGCTCGCGTTGCTGGGTCGCCAGGAACGGGTCCCAGATTGCCCATGCATCGACGTTGCCGCTGGAGAACGCCGCCACACCGTCGGGCGCCTCCAGGTATACCGGCTTAATGTCGGCCAGAGTCAGACCCGCTTTCTTAAGCGCAGAAATGAGCAGGAAGTTGCTACCCGAGCCTTTGGAGACTGCAACCGACTTACCCTTCAGATCCGCGACGCTGCGGATCGGCGAACCGTCCTGCACGATGATCGCTTGAGCAGTCGGTGATGGATTTTCTCGCGCGTAGTAAGTCAGCGGTGTGTTGGCTGCCTGAGTGAACAGCGCAAACGCGTCGGCCACGTCAGCGTGCAGGTCCACGCTCCCCGCGTTCATTGCGCTCAACAGACCGCTGCTGAATTCATGCCAATTGACGGTAAAGCCCAATGGCTTGAGCCGCTGCTCCAGCTGGCCGTCATTCTTGAGCAAGATCCACAGCGTTGAAGAGCGCTGGTATCCGATGTTGATGACTTGCTCGGCGTGTGCCGTGACCGTCGCCAGCAATAATGCAGAAGCGACGATGAGTTTGCGTAGCGACATGGCGATCCTTGGAATAAAAAGAGAGAGCCGGATAGATGACGCATTCAGGCCTGAAAAGCATGAGCGCAGAAGATGAAAGTCGTTTTGATTATAAAAACTGCCAAAAATTATGAAAGAAACGTATGGATCTATGCTTATGCCACTTCCCCCTGTGAACGACAGCTGCTCAGTCGAGGTCTAGGATATGCACCGAACCTGACCCCGATTGAGGAAGCCCTTGTGAATATCTTCGAAGCCTTAAGAGAAAGCCATGAACGCCAGCGCGGCTATGCCGAGGCGCTGGTTAAAACCCATGGGGAAAACCAGGAGCGCGTCGAAGCCTATGGACAGCTCAAAGCCGAGCTGCAGGCGCACGAAACTGCGGAGGAGCGTTTTTTCTATATACCCCTGATGCAGTACGACAACGGTGTTGACCTGAGCCGCCATGCCATTTCCGAGCATCATGAAATGGACGAGTTGATGGAGACACTGGACGAAACCGAGATGTCCAGCCCGTCCTGGCTGGCGACAGCGAAGAAGCTGTCGGATAAGGTGCATCATCATCTTAAGGAAGAAGAGCACAAATTCTTTCAGTTGGCCGGAAAGCTGCTGGATGAACAGCAGAAACAAGCACTCGCCGGGCAGTATGTGAAGGAGTACGAGGCGCAGTTGGCCGAAGCGTGATGTTTGATGAGCGTTGCACCTGGGGCGCTGTTTGGGGGTGTCAGCCGTCGTTTCGAGCGCTGTTGGTTTAGATCCTTCGTAACGTCTGGACTGCTGCGCCTTCGGCGAGTCACTAGCCGAAGGCGCAGCAGGTCTGCCTAACGGCAGCGCCGACAGCCCCTATCAAGCCACCGCGCTATCAAGCCACCGCCCTATCAAGGTGCGGCGCCGTCGCCCCGGTCTGCACGATCTCGACCACGCCGGGCGAGCCTACCGATGTCGAACTCCCCGCTTGTGCATAAGCCCCCAACTGCCCTGCCACCGCGCCAATGTAGTGCGCATTGGCGGTCGATACGCCGTCCCATACCGCCGAGGCCGTTGCAGTGCTGCCATAGGCCGCACCCGCATGGGCGCCATTGGTGAATGCATTCGTTGCAAGGGACTGCGTGATAACCGTGCCGTCACTGGCCTTCACGCTGGCAGCATCGTAATTGAAGGCGGTTGCCACGTTTCCATTGGCATCGAACAGCACCACCGCATCGGCCTTGCCAAGGCCGGGGCCGTCGATACTGATGACGTTCGCTCGATCGTCCAGGCCCCACGCCGTCTTGAATGCCGCGAAGTCAGCGTCCTTCACCGAAGCCACCAGCAAACTCTGGCCCGCAGCCAGTGTCAGGTTGGCGGGCAGGCCCGTTGCGTCGCTGAACGTGCCCGCCTCGTCGTTCATTCTCCAGCCGCTCAGGTCGAGCGGGGTCGAGCCGTAGTTGTAGACCTCGAAGAAGTCGCCTGCGACAGCATTTGAGTTCACCTCGGTGATCAGTACCTCGTAATGCGGCACCTCACCGGTGGTGAAACTGATGGTTTTGCCTGCCAGCGCGTTGCCCGAATGATCGGTAACCGCGTCGGCGCTGATCACCAGCTTATAGTTGCTGCTGAACGTGAGTTTGTCGGCCGGCTGGAGGGTAATTTTGTTGTAATCGATTTTGACCCCCGTATCACCCAACTTGAACGTCTGTACGGTGTTGCCGTTGGCGTCCTGCAATTGCAGGGTGCCGACACCGAGGGCCACGCCCTCATCGAAGATCAGGGACAGCGAACTGCTGACGGCAACACCCGTGCCCCCGTCGTCGGGGGAAGCCTTCATCAGCAACGGCGCGGTCGTGTCGGTTACCGGCGAACCCAGCGTGATGAGGTTGCCAAGGAAGTGCTGGTCCGCCGGGTCGAGATCCTTGGAGGCGCTGGTCTGGCCCGGCCAGATCGTGTCGCCGTTATCCTGCAACAGCTGGACCTGCGTGCCCGGCTTTATGCTGGCCGGCGAGACGATGGATTCGAAGCTGCCACCTGTTGCCTTAAGCAACGCGTCGAGGTTGTTGTCAAGCTCGACAGGGGCGCTGCTGGCCTTGCCGTCCCAGGTGTACAGGCGAAAGTCGTGAGTCACGTCCGCGCTCGCAACACCAGACGGCCCGGCCACGATCAGATAACCGCTGCCATCGATGGCCTTGTCGATGGAGCGGATACCGCGGCCGCCCAGGTTCAGCTCGATAGCCTCCCCGAAGACCGGGGTGGTGGCGCTGTGATCGAGCAACGCCAGGTAATTATCCACCGGCACGATCAACGCCTTATCGCGGGTGACGGTGTCGGTCTGAGGGGCGCGAAAGCCCAGCCACAATTCGCTGTTATCGACAGATGTCGTCATCCCTTCGATGGAAAAGCCGTTGGTGTTTTCTGGCGCCAGCCCCGGATCCGACGAGGCCGCAAAGCCAAAGTAACCGGCTGGCTTGCCACTGCTGCCACTTTCGTCCCACGCCACCAGCGCTGCTTCGAACCCGGTGAACTTGCCTTGATAGGCGAACTGCGTGCTGACGCCGGTTCCGCTGACTTTCACGCTGAACACGATCTCGCGACTGTCAGCGTCGACGCCTTTTTTGGTGTTGCTGTGAGAACCGGTGACGTAAAGGCTATCGCCGACCAGGGTCAGCGCTTCCAGGTCCAGTTCGCCCGCGCTGCCGATGGCGTCGCTGTAGTCCCATTCCACCAGGGCGTCGCCGCCCGCGCGATCATAGACGCGCAACACGCTGGCTTCGTCATCGCCCACGATCATGTATTTGCCGTCCAGCGCGACGGCCCCGGAGGCGTCGGACGATCCGGCCAGGCTGCCCTTGATTGGCGTGAACGTCGTCTCGGTCGGCGTGGCAGGTGCCGTGGGGATGCCTGGCGGGGTCGGCGCAGTGCCACCGCCTGCAAGCAGAGCGTTGGCGGTGTCCTTGATCAGCTCGGCGGAAGACTTACCGCTCTGACTCTGCATAATGTCGTGGATTTCGGCTTGCGATGGCGAACGACCCAGCAGGCCGTTATAGGCGAGTACGATCTGGGTTGTCACCCCAGTCGCCGATTGGCTTTGCGCAGAAGCGCTGATCGCCGACAGCACCTGATCCCGGCTCAGACCATTGGCCAGTTGCTCGATCCAATAGCTCAAGCCCGCAGCATCCGGCGTGCGCCCCAGCGCGTTCTGATACAACGAGGTCAGGAAGCTTTCGTCTTGCGCGCTGGCGGCCTGGGCGAATTCGGCGGACTGGGTGAAGGCCTGGGCGATGCCGCCAAGACTCATGCCGTTGTGATGCGCATTGAGCCAATACTGCAGCCCGGCAGCGTCAGGCACGCGGCCAAATGCACTGAAGTAAAGATTGACGATCGGCGCGACGTTGCTCGCCGCTTCATCGGATGCGGTGAAGGCCCAGACGACCTCGGCAACGCTTTCCACGGCGCTGTCGATACGGCTGACCCAGTAGGCGGCTTCACTGCTGGCGGCGTCGCGCCCGAGAATCTGTTTATAGAGGGAGGAAACCGTATCGAGGGTGGTAGCCATGAGGGACGTACGCTGCTGATAGCAAAATGAGCTCGGACGTTATCAGCAGAGGTTTACCAAATTGTTTCAACGCTGGGACTCAAGCGCACGAGGCGCTGTACCGCGCCCCGCCCGTGGTTTCAAGGATCGACTTGGGCCATTAGCTCGGACACCGACTCCTGGCGCTTGGCGTAACGCTGGGCGAGCACTGCGCAGACCATCAGCTGGATCTGGTGAAACAACATCAGCGGCAGGATCAAGACACCAATGGTGCTGCCGGCAAACAACACCTGAGCCATCGGCACGCCCGTGGCCAGGCTCTTTTTCGAACCGCAGAACAAAATGGTGATGCGGTCTTCCAGGTTAAAGCCAAACAGCTTGCCCAGCAGCGTCGAAATCGCTAGCACCAGTGCCAGCAGCACACCACAGACCACGACCAGGCCGGCCAGATCCCACAGCGGAATCTTGTGCCAGATACCTTCATTCACCGCCTCACTGAACGCGCCATACACCACCAGCAGTATGGAGCCCTGATCGACGTATTTCAGCCAGCTCTTGTTGCGCCCGACCCAGGTGCCGATCCAGCGTCGGGCAATCTGCCCGGCCACAAACGGCAACAGCAACTGCACGCTGATTTTGATGATGGCATCGAGGGTCGAGCCACCTTCGCCGTGGACGTTCAATAGCAGGGTTACCAGCAACGGCGTCAGGAAAATCCCGAACAGACTCGACGCCGCCGCGCTGCAGATGGCTGCCGGGATATTGCCTCGGGCAAGCGAAGTAAACGCGATCGCCGATTGCACGGTGGCAGGCAGCGCACACAGATACAGAATGCCCATGTACAGGTCCTTGCCGATCAGCGGTGATAGCACCGGCTTGAGCGCCAACCCCAAAAGCGGAAACACCACGAACGTGAGGCCGAACACCAGCACATGCAGGCGCCAGTGGCCTGCGCCGGCGATGATCGATTCACGTGAAAGCTTGGCGCCGTGCAAGAAAAACAGCAACGCGATGGCGATATTGGTCAACCAACCAAAGCCCACCGCCACCTGACCGCTGGCGGGCAGGAAGCTGGCAATGATCACCACCGCAATCAGCGTAAGGGTGAAGTTATCGGGTAAAAAACGAGGACGACTCATCGGCATAATCCGGTCATGGCAAGGACAGTGTGGCGACTCTACGCCCTTGCACAGGGGCTGGCTAACGCCAATAAGCCGAGTAATAGCGCCTAACGGACAGCGCCGCTCAGGACATGCCACCTTTGATCACCCGTAAAACCGTCACGCGCCGCTTCACTGGCGTATGACTGATGAGCTCCGTCAGTGCCGCTTGCCACTTATGCACGTCGCGTTCCCGGGACAGGGTCATCAACTGCTCCCAGCCCATCTCGTCCTGGGCCATGAGCTGCGCGCTGGAAAGCTCGGCCATACGTTCACGCTTCATCAGATTTGCTGCAATTTCCGAGAGAGTACTCAAGGCTGGCTCCATGACACGCTCGCCGGGAGCGCGTCTCTACATAGCGACGGGGTGGGCGCAAAGGCGGCTGGACGTCAAAATCCAGACGTCGCAGCCCCTGCGCCTATGTCATAGCAAGGTTCAGACCATTAAACCTCGGCAGCGGGGAGATTCGGACCAAGATGAAACGTTGGCCTGTGGCAACCCACCACGTAGAGCCTCGGCGCGTATCGCTGTATAGTTTTTTATACGCCCAGACCCGAGTGACCAATGCCCCTGCGAGCACCCTTGCCTCTGCTCAGTTTTCTCTTACTGATTATCGCGACGCTGTTGTCCTTGATGCTTGGCCGTTACGCGATCTCGCTGACGGAACTGCTTCGGTTTCTGGCGACCTGGTGTGGCATGGGAGACCTGCCCCTGGCGCGTTTTCAGCTGATCCACAGCCTGGTGATCGAGGCTCGCGCGCCGCGGGTCCTTGCCGGGATTCTGGTGGGCGCCGGGCTTTCGGTGTCGGGGGCGGCGTATCAAGCAGTGTTTCGCAATCCGCTGGTCTCACCGGGCTTGCTCGGGGTGCTCAGTGGCTGCGCGTTCGGCGCCGCATTGGGAATCCTTTGGCATTTGCAGCCCTTGCCAATTGCCCTGCTGGCCGGCGTGACCGGCTTGATCGCGGTCGCCGCAGGCGTTGGCATTGCGCGCATGTTCCAAACGACATCGATTTTGCTGCTGGTCCTTGGAGGCATCATCGCCAATGCGCTGTTTACCTCGCTGTTGTCCATTACCCAGTACCTGGCAGACCCGGTCGACCAACTGCCAAGCATCGTTTACTGGTTGCTCGGCAGCCTCAGCGCGGTAGACCGACACACACTCTGGCTCACCGCACCTGTGCTGATGCTCGCAATTGCGCTGTTGTGCATGGCTGGGCGTGCCATCGACACGCTGTCGTTGAGCGATGACGAGGCGTTGAGCCTGGGCGTCCCGGTACTGACAATTCGGTATGGCGTGATCGTCCTGGCCACATTGATCTGTGCGCTGACCGTGAGCCTGGCTGGGATGGTGGGCTGGATCGGCTTGCTGATGCCGCATCTGGCGCGGCTTCTCGTCGGACCGGGCAACGCCCGCTTGCTGCCGGTCAGCGCCTGCCTGGGCGGCGCGTTCTTGCTGGTGGCTGACGGTATCGCCCGCAGCCTTTCGGCGGGTGAAATCCCATTGGGCATCATCACCGAGCTATTCGGCGCACTTGCGTTCGTGCTGGTGCTGCACCGTGTGCGCAAGGGTTGGTTATGACGCGCTTGCAGGCAGAGGCCTTGAGTTATCGGATCGACCACCGGGAGATTCTCAAGGGGATCTCGCTGACCGTTAATGCTGGCGACAACATCGCCTTGCTCGGCGCCAATGGTGCGGGCAAAAGCACCCTGCTGCGCATCCTGCTGGGCTTGATCGCCCCCTGCAGCGGACAGGTCAGTCTTGAGGGGCGGCCATTGACTACCCTGAATCGGCGCGCCATCGCCCGGCAGCTGGCCTACGTCCCGCAAAGCCACGTTCCCGGTTTTCCCTTCAGCGTGTCCCACGTCGTCGGCCAGGGCCGCTTGCCTGCCGTCGGCCTGATGCGCGCCCCGAGCCGCGCCGATCAAGCAGTTGTCGAACAAGCCCTTAGCGACCTGGGTATCGCACACCTGGCCGCGCGGACGTATACCGATTTATCCGGTGGCGAGCGACAACTGGTGCTGATCGCCCGGGCCTTGGTCCAGCGCGCGCAGGTACTTGTCCTCGATGAGCCCATTACCGGCCTAGATTATGGCCATCAACTGCGATTGCTCGGGCTGCTGGACACGCTCGCCCAACAGGGATTGAGCATCGTTTCCAGCACCCACCGCCCTGACCAGGCGCTTGCCTCGGCCAATCGCACGTGGGTGTTGCACGACGGCCAATTGATCGCCGATGGCCATCCCCGGGACGTCATCGACAGCGATCTGATGCAGCGCCTCTATCAGGTCAAGGTCAGGCAGATCGATGCCGACGGCCACCGTTTTTTTATCCCTTGCTGAGTCCTTCATTCATGAAACGCTCGTTCTCGTCACGCTTTGCCTTTGCGCCGCTGCTGGTCGGCAGTGCCGTGCATTTGGCCCATGCCGATGAAGTCACCCTGGCGCCCATCGACGTGGGCGCCGATGAGTCGATCACGCAACAGGCGCGGGAGAAGTCGGCAACGTTGGGGCCTATGGGCCAGCGACGCCTCCAGGACACGCCCTACTCCATCAGCGTTGTGCCACGCGAGCTGATCGACAGTCAGCAACTGAAGAGTTTCAAGGACATCATTCGCTACCTGCCTTCGGTACAGGCTGACGGCGCCAGGCCGCAAACTCGAGGCCTGCAAGGCAGCGTGGTGCAGAACAGCCGTCTGGACGGCCTCAATGTGGTGTCAACCACCGACTACCCGGCCGAACAACTCGGTGGCGTGGAAGTGCTCAGTGGTTTGTCAGGGTCGCTTTACGGCCCCGCCAACCCGGCGGGCACCTTCAACCTGCTGTCCAAACGACCGACCGACTACACCCGCAACCGCGTGACGCTGGGTGTCGGCACCGGCCTGAGCTGGCTGAAAACCGCCGACCTCAGCGGCCCGTTCGACCCCGAGGGCAAGATCAAATACCGCCTCAATCTGGCTGACGAGCAGGGCCACAGCTACGCGCACGGCAGCACCCTGCGCCGACAGCTGGTGAGCCTGGCAACGGATTTCCAGATCAGCGACGACAGCGTCATAGAGACCCACTTCAGCCATTACAACTACCTGGCCAAAGGCTTGCCGGGGAAGTTCGCGGTGGCCTCAGGCGTCACCCTGCCCCACGCACCGGATCCAACGCGCAGTCACCTGGGGCAGAACTATGCGGGGGATAACAACACCACCGACACCGCCAGCGCGCACTTCAAGCACGATTTGGACGGCAACTGGAAACTCGACGTCGGCGCGCTGCGGCAGATCGCCGACCGTGAGTCGAGCGGCGTTACCAACACCCTGATCAACAACGCCGGGACCTACCGCAGCTCGGTCTCGAGCGCCACGGCCAGCCGCTTTACGATCAACAGCTATCTGGCCAACCTCAACGGCAGCGTCTACACCGGGCCCGTCCGGCATGAGCTGACGTTCGGCCTGACCGGTTTTGACTGGGACAATTACAACCCGGTGGCAGGCAGCGCCAAGACATTGGGCACTGCCAGCTTGAGTGACCCGTCGAGCTTCGCGGAGCCGGATTATCCGGACTTCACACATCGCTATCATTCGGCCAATGCCAAGCAGCGCTCGTTCATCGTTGGCGACACCCTGACTTTCACGCCGCAATGGAGCCTGATGCTCAGCGGCAGCCAAAGCCGTCTGACCGCCGATAACTACACCCTGGCCGGCGCCCACACCTCGTCGCAAGACTCGGGAATCAGCACTGCCAGCAGCTTGTTGTACAAGCCGGTCGACGACTTGACGCTGTACCTGACCTACGCCGACAGCCTGCAGCAAGGCGACAGCGCCACCGCAGGCAGCAGCAACGCGGGGAGCATTCTTTCGCCCTATCGCAGTCGCATGTGGGAGTTGGGTAGCAAGTGGGTGGTCAGCGGCGTCAACCTGTCGCTGGCCGCGTTTCAAATCAAGCGGCCTTTCGCCTACACCCAGGCGGACAACGTCTATGCCATCGCCGGCCAACAGCGCAATCGTGGCCTGGAGTTTCTGGTCGACGGCAACCTCACGCAGAACCTGAAGATGTACGGCGGCCTCACCTGGCTTGATCCCAAGCTGCTCTCGACGGGCAATGCCAGCACCGAAAACACGCGCATCGTCGGGCTGTCGCGGGTAACCGGGAGCCTGTTGACCGAGTATCGAATCGATCAGGTACCAGGACTTGCGGTCAATCTGAACGCCCGCTACGTTGGCCCTCGTCCCACCGACGACAGCAACGATCATTGGGTCGGCAGCTATGAGACCTTCGACATTGGCGCCAGCTACAGCACCCGGCTGATGAAGCGCGACACGGTGTATCGCCTGGAAATGACCAATGTCGGTAACGAGCACTACTGGACCAACATCGTTCCCGGCGGCCTGAACGGCTATACCGGTGCCGGCCAGTCCAGTGCCACGCCCGCTGCCCCGCGGATGCTGCAGGCCTCCATTCAAGTGGACCTGTAATGAGCGCCTCTTCCTTAAAGTGCTGGGCCAAAGCGATGTTGGGCTGCCTGCTTATCATCAGCGTTGTTGCGCATTCTGCGGACCAAACCACCGGCACGCGGCAGGTCGTTGATGACAGCGGACGTTCGGTGAATGTGCCCCATGAGGCCACGCGCATCGCCGACGCCTGGTACGCCCACCACGTGCTGCTAATGACGTTGGGCGCCGGTTCGCGGATCGTCGCGACGGTCAATCATCCCCGCAGCCAGCCGTGGATGTTCAAGGTCCTTCCGGTGTTGAACAACGCAACTGCAGTCGAAGGCACGGCGTTTAATGTGGAAGGGTTGCTCGGTCAGCAGGTGGATCTGGTCTTCACCTCACTCGCAGACCGGCAGGGTCTGGCTTATGAACAAGTCGGCCTGCCCGTGATGCGTATGGGATACACAGACCTACCCGGCTTGCAGCGGTCGATGCTCGCGACCGCTCGGTCGCTGGGTTCAAAAACGGCGATGGAGCGCGCCCAAACCTACAACCAGTATCTGGATCAACACGTGGGGAATGTCAGCAGCCTGATATCTGACCTGCCAACGGAACAGCGTCCGCGGGTGCTGCATATCGCCTCGATCAATCCCCTGAAAGTGGACGGCAGCGATACGCTGATCGATGACTGGATAAAAATCGCCGGTGGCCGCAATGCTGCCGTTGGGGTGCGAGGCAACATGCAGATCGTTTCGGCAGAACAGCTGCTCGCCTGGCAGCCCGACGTACTGATTCTGGCCGCAGGCGCGGGCGACATCGACCAGGCGGCACAAGCATCGTTACTCCAGCAACTTGACGCGGTAAAGAATCAACGCGTGTTGCGCAATCCTGCTGGCGTGTTCCCGTGGGACCGTTATGGCACCGAGGTCGCGTTGCAGGTCCAGTGGGCAGCGCAACAGCTGCATCCGGCGCGCTTTGCGGGTATCGATATGGCGCGTACAACCATGGACTTCTATCGGCAATTCTTTGATTACGCACTGAGCCGCGGCGACGCTGAACGGATACTGCAGGGGCTGCCGCCTGCGTAGAAGCAAATGTTCAGGCCTGTGCAGGGTGATGCTCAGGCTTGCGCAAGAATGCTGCGCAGCAGACCTGGGAAGCGCTGGTCCAACTCCTCGGTGCGCAACGAGTTCATGTGCGTGGTGCCAACATTACGGGTATGAACCAGCCCTGCATCGCGCAATACCCGGAAGTGGTGAGACATGGTGGACTTGGGCCGGCCGCCATCGAGTTCTCCGCATGACGCTTCGTCCACGCCCGCCAGGCAGCGCACGATTTCAAGGCGCACCGGGTCGCTCAGCGCATAAAGCAGCCGCTCGAGGGCAAAGTCGCGGGGAATAGGGTGTTTGAAGGCACGCATCGGCACATGATAGCCGGGGGTTCCAACGAACGCTATATTTCGAATACTATCGAACAAGCGAAACATCATTATCCGGAGTTTACTCATGTCTGCATTGTTCGAGCCGTTTTCCCTGAAGGACGTTACCCTGCGCAACCGCATCGCCATTCCTCCGATGTGTCAGTACATGGCTGACGACGGCATTATCAACGACTGGCACCACGTGCACCTGGCCAGCATGGCGCGCGGCGGCGCCGGTCTGGTGGTGGTTGAAGCCACCGCCGTTTCGCCGCAAGGCCGCATCACTCCCGGTTGCGCCGGTATCTGGAGCGACGCGCATGCCCAAGCGTTCGTTCCGGCGGTAAAAGCCATTAAGGCCGCTGGTGCCGTGCCCGGCATTCAGATCGCCCACGCAGGTCGCAAGGCCAGCGCCAATCGTCCGTGGGAAGGCGATGACCACATGGCCGAAGATGACCCTCGCAGCTGGAAAACCATTGCTCCCTCCCCCATCGCGTTCGGCGCCAATCTGCCGAAGGTGCCCGAGGAAATGACGCTGGCCGACATCGCTCGCGTGCGTCAGGACTTCGTAAACGCTGCGCGCCGGGCGCGCGAAGCGGGTTTCGAGTGGATCGAACTGCATTTTGCTCACGGGTATCTGGGCCAAAGCTTCTTCTCCGAGCACTCCAACAAACGCACCGATCAATACGGTGGAAGCTTCGAAAACCGCAGCCGCTTCCTGCTCGAGACCCTGGCGGCCGTCCGCGAGGTATGGCCGGAGAACCTGCCGCTGACCGCGCGATTCGGTGTCATTGAATATGACGGTCGGGACGAGCAAACATTGAGCGAGTCGATCGAACTGGCCCGTCGCTTCAAGCAGGGCGGCCTGGACCTGCTGAGCGTCAGCGTCGGTTTCACCATTCCTGAGACCAACATTCCCTGGGGCCCGGCCTTCATGGGTCCTGTCGCCGAACGCGTACGCCGCGAAGCCGGTCTGCCCGTGACGTCCGCCTGGGGTTTCGGCACGCCTCAACTCGCGCACGCTGCACTCGAGGCCGGCCAGCTGGACCTGGTGTCGGTGGGGCGTGCCCACCTGGCCGATCCGCACTGGGCCTATTTTGCGGCCAAGGAGCTGGGCGTGGACAACGCATCGTGGACACTGCCTGCGCCTTACGCTCATTGGCTGGAACGCTATCGCTGAGTTGATCAGCTTGACCCTGGCGGAATGCCGTCCTTGTTGAAATCCTTGAGACGTTCCTTCTCCTCCTCAGTGGAGTGAGCCGGAACGTCCTCTTTTGCTGGGGTTTGTGGTGGGGCTTCTTTCTCTTTGCTCATGATAAATGTCCTCCATTGGGCATCACATTGGGCAGCGAAGCTGTGGTGCAGTTCAGCTCGATATGGGCGGCCTTGGCCCGCCCCGTCGCAATGCGGTCAGGGTACAGGCGTCACCTCGACGCGTCGCAACTGCCACGGCCGGAGCTTCTGAGCTATCGGAAATTAAAAAAACGGTTTTACCAAACACGTGCCATGCTCAACCCCACACGCGCAAGGGCAGGCAGCGATATGACACGGTCAATGGATACGCCCGAGGCTCCAGGCACGGCAGTGATCGTGTTCGAAGCGCTAATGCTGCAACGAATGATGACTGCCGTGCGCAGCCTGGGGCTGCAAGTGGAGGCGTTTCACGACGCTGACAAAGCCATGGAATATGTCCAGCATCCGCAAACTTCAATCGGTGTAGTAATCGCCTGCGCGACGCTCCCGGGGGTGATGAACGGCGTTGATCTCACGACCACGCTATCGCGCGCCTACCCCACCCTGCCTTTCGTGCTCGTTGACCATTATGAAGGGCTGGTGGAGAGCAACGTCATGTGTCTGGATAAGCCATGGACGCTTGAACAGGTCGAAGAGCATGTGTTGACCATGATGGCCAAATTGCCGAGAGGCAAGCGACCGACCGTCGAACCTGCGGCGTAATGCCTAAACCGTAGGCGCACTCAGCGGCGCCACGGCGTTGAGGACCGGCTCAGCCCAGCTTGATGACGCCCGTCATCGCGGTGAACTGGCTTTGCCGGTGCTGCAGCTTGTCAAGGATCTCCGGTGGAGTCGATTCGCGAAACACCACCATGTGGCCTACTTCTTTTCCACCCTCGGTCACCCGCTCGATGTCGTTGATCATCCAGGTGGTCAGCTCATCGACGCTGATCCCCAGCTCTCGTGCAACTTCCTCATGGAGCCGTTGCGCATCGTACTGATTGTATTGGTCGTTGTTCATGGGGGTCGCTCCGGTGCTGGATGTAAGGATAAGGCCGCGCAGTAGCTTCACAGTTCAGTAAACGGTTAATGCGCACCTCTCGTGCCAGGACGCTGTCCCACTGAAACACGCTGAACAACCGGCTAAGGAACCCTATGACATGAACCCCACTACGCCCGATGGCCGCTATTTCGTGGTCAAGGAACAACTGTGGCGCTGCTCCAATCCCACGCTTGATAAGGACCAGCGCCAGCAATGGGTGAACGCGCTCATGGCTGCGCGCCGCGCAGTGAAGGCAGCGAAAGCCTCTGGCGACGCGACGCAACTGAAAGCGGCGAGGAAAGACGTCAATACCGCCAAGGTTGCGCTAGGCGAACGCGGGCCGGTCTGGTGGGATGACGGCGCGCCCGATCTCAACCAGCACAAGGTCTCCCGCACGCCTTATGCGCAGTGGTATGCGTCGCTGGGCGAAACCGGTACGTGACAACGGCGTCAACCGACCTATCGCTGGCGCCCGCCGGTCGCACTCACCCGCCCCCAAATCTTCCCGCCGCGCCAACAGGCTGAGTGGCGTCATGAAAATAAACTACTTGCCTTCCGATAACAGTGATAACGCTTTATTGATATCAACGGAAACGGGACGCATATGATTATCGTAACGAAGGCTTGTCATAGGTTGGCCGCGAATCCCTGGCAGCGACCGAGGGGCTTGAGACGTTGAAGACACGCATCAAGGCTGTTACTCGTGCGGGGCGTTTGCGGGGCAGTGAGGAGCGCGCTGTGAAGATGGTGCATGCAGCGGGCTCAGGCGTCGTGATGAGCTTTATCAGCCAGGCTCAGCGGCCTGAGTACCCTGATGTTGCCAGTGATACACGTGAGGTTATCATCAAGGCCACCACGACAGATGCACCCGAGCTAGCGGACTGGGGGCACAGTGTCGGACCCTCACCCCGGGGGAGATGGGCCTGTTAGACGCGCTACTGCTGCGACTAAGCATTGATTGCTGAGCAACATTGACGATTGCTGCCGGGACTTTTCTGCGCGATGAGCGTCCAACCCTCAGACGGCCAAACCGGCCTTCCCTGAATCCGGACTGCTTTAGCCAAGGACCCCAGATGACCTTCTATATTTTCCTGATTGCCTGCTGTGCAGCAGCCAGTACCGGCGTCATTTTCAAACCCGGCAGCTGGTACGACGCCCTTAAAAAACCTGGCTTCACCCCGCCCAACTGGGTGTTTCCGGTTGCCTGGACAACGATCTATCTGCTGCTCGCCTGGGCCGGTTATCGCTTGAGCCTGCTGCCAGGCAGTCAAACTGTCCTGGCGCTGTGGGCCGCTCAAATCGCGCTCAATACGTTGTGGACACCGGTATTCTTCGGAGCACACCAAGTCATCACCGGCATGGTGATCCTCACGCTGCTCTGGCTCGTAGTGGCGACCATGGTGGTCATGGCCTTGCAACTGGACCTGGTCACCGGGCTGATCCTGTTCCCGTACCTGATATGGCTCAGCATCGCCGCGGCGCTCAACTTTTCCATCATGCTGCACAACCGTTGATGAAATGACTCAGCAGGCGGGCGTCGCGCCGACAGCGAACGCCCACCGGTTATTTACGACCCACCAGATAGCGCACGCCCTGTTTATCGAATACCTCGGAATGCGGTTCATCTCGCTGTAGGTGGAACGTGTCGCCCTCGTTAAAGGTTTGTTCGCCCGCCGCGGTACGGATGGTAAGGCCACCGCTGAGCACCAGCGCTTTAGCCTCGAACGGGTGGGCATGGGCGTCGAGCGTTCCGAATGCCTGGCGCTCGACAACGACGGTCGTGCCAAAGCCCTCTTTTTCGAGAAGTTTCAGAAATTCGTCACGTTGCATCACTGTCTCCCCTCTCGTCAGCGCTCAATCATCGAAGAAAACAGCGACTTTATTGCCAACGGGATCTCGCAGATAGGCAACATAAAACCCCGGTGTGTACGCCGCTCGGGTTCCAGGACTGCCCTCATCTGCCCCGCCGTTGGCGATGCCCGCCGCGTGCACCGGGTCCACCTGACTTCGGGAGTCTGCGCGAAATCCCGGCATCATCCCGTTACCGACCGAAGCGGGCTGCCCATTGAACGGCTTGCCGACGTGAACTGCGCCCGGACCGTTGGAGTTATCCGGGAGGCCTTTTAATGCATAGTTGTGCTGATGATCGGATTTCTCTTTCTCGTAGCCCAAGGGCAAAAGGATCGCGTCATAGAAACGCGCTGACGCGTCGATATCGTTCGCACCAATAAACAGATAGCTGAGCATGATCGCCTCCAGGGGCACCTGACCAGATAGTTAAAAAGCGCCCAAGCTACAGACCGCCGGAGGCAAGGGGGATTCACCGCGACCGAGCATCCGGAATTTCACAGCGTCAACGCATAGAAACGAGTGTCGACCACCATCAACGGAAAGCTTTCAGGCAGATCCCGTTGATCGATCAGCTCAAAGCCATGCTTTTCATAGAAACGGTGTGCAGCGAGAAACTTCGCCGTGGTCCCCAGATAAATCCTGCGCACCCCACGGGTTCTCGCAGCCTCGATCAAGCACTCAAGCAATTGCCTGGCTACGCCAAATTCGCGGCCTCGCCAGGCGGCGGCCACGAACATCTTGCGCAGCGCAGCGTCGCCACCGCCGATATCCTTCAAGCCAATCGTTCCAATCACAGCGCCGTCCTTGCGCGCCAGCCAGAAATCGCCGTGGCCAGTCTGGTAGAACGACTGGACCTGCATCAGGTCGGGTTGATCCTCAGCGGCGATGGCAATCCCGAACTCCTCGCGCTGAATGGGAACGATCAATTGCACAATGCCTTTTTCGTCACCCGGCGCATAACGGTCGATGCTGATCTGGGAGGTGGTCACAAGGTTCTCCTGAAACATTCCAAAGCGCTGAATACTGCCCGGGACGCCGCCGGTCGTAAAGCCAAGGGACGAATGAAGCCCTAACGCCGGTGTGAGCGGAAACTTTGCAGGTCAGGGTGATGTTTTCACCAAGGACAAGCTCTGGCCCTTCACATCCCCAGCAACGCGCAAAAGCACCTTGCCGTATTGATCGATGCCGATAACGCCCCTGCCGCGATCGTGGAAGGCTTGTTCGAAGAGATCGCCAAGTATGGCGTCGCCAGCGTCAAGCGGATTTACGGCGACTGGACTGGCCCACAGCTCGGTGGCTGGAAAAAAATCCTCCTCGATCACTCTATCCAGCCTATCCAGCAATTCGCCTATACCAAGGGCAAGAATGCCACCGACAGCTCATTGATCATCGACGCGATGGACTCGCTGTACACGCATCGCTTCGGCGGATTTTGCCTGGAGTCCAGCGACGGCGACTTCACGCGTCTGGCGTCACGCCTGCCCTCATCGACCTTATCCATCCCAGTAGCCTGATCATGTAACCCGGCAGGCTCATCAGCAAGCTTCCGGTTAACACACATTGCTCGGAACACTTTAATTAATTGCAAACCAGGCCATAGTGATATCGGCAATGAAAGTGCCGTCGGGCAGCAGGATTCGCTTTGCCAAGCGTCCTTCCTCAATAAAGCCAAATTTTGCGTACAGGCGCCGGGCCCGTAAATTGGTTTCACGCACGCGTAGCTCGATCTTAAGCAGGCCGGGCCGGGCTTGGGCCCATTTCAGAAGCGCGGTCATCAGTGCGTCACCCACACCTCGCCCGAGGTTATTGGGATGCACAACGATAGTCAGACTATATACGTGGGCCAGTGCCTCAAGCCTATACGGCTCCAGCAGAGCATGACCGACCACCAAGCCACCTCGCTCGGCCACCACGTAAAAACCCTCACGACCTAATACGTCGATTTTTTCCTCAAAGGATTTACAGCTGAATTCACTCGGGCGGGATATCAGCAGCCCAGGTGTCCGAGCGGTTTCGCGCTCAGCGTCGCATAGCACAATCGCGTCAGCGATCAACGCGTTTCGAATGGTTAGGTCGTTCAAGCCGCACCTCCTGATGGGTGGTAAATCATGTCAATTTGTGGGCGGCTGAATACGCTTAATCTGTTGAGGGAACCGAGGCATTCAAAATCAGAACCAGCTTCGAACCTGGGCGCATGCCTCGATACGCATCGGCGTCGGTATAACCCCAACGGCGTGCCGTACGCACTTTTCCCTCGAACTTTTCGTCAGTCGCTGTCCTGGTCTATCGCTACCCCATCCACGGTTAGGGTCAAGAACACAAGCCAGGTAGACCCTTTCTTGATATCCCACTCGGAAAGACCGGCAGTATTCACTTGAAATTAAGTATCAGCGTGGGGTGGCTCCCAGTAAATGCCATCATTTCCAGCGTCGTCTACAAGCTGAGCCAATGCATGGATGATCGCATCTCACCCCAGAAAAAATCACAGTATCCACTGTCACTTTTCGCCGCTCGTTGCACATAGCTCTATAAACGACCCTCGTCGGCCAGCCCCTGTATGAGAATCCAACATGACCAGCCTGAAAGTTCGTTTGGGCAATCATTCAGCGCCATCGCCCTGGGTTGCACAAACGCACCGTGCCAAGCCCAAGCCTCACCACCTCCGACTCTGGTTAGTGGGCAGTCTGGCGGTACTGGCCGTTCATGGACTGCTCATATTGGCCTTGCTCACGAGCAGCCCGAGCAAGCGACTTGATCTAGTCAGTGCTCCTGCGGCACCAGCCAGTGTGCGGGTGACGATGATTGCGGCTCCCGCTGTGAAACCGGCGCCTGTGACTGAGGCTTTGCCAGTGGAGCCTGCGCCGCCAGCACCGGCGGTCATGACCAGTGAAGCCGCCGAGCGCACAGTAACTGCCCCGCCGCCGACACCGACAAAACCGGCTGTGCCGAAACCTCCCAGGCCAGCCAAGCCACCGCGTGCGCCGGCCCCGCCTCACACGCCGGCGCCGATGCAACCTCCGGCTCCGCCGCCCGCGGCCTCGGATGCCCCTGCTGCGCCGATCACTGCCCCGCCCGCCGAGAGTCCGGGAAAAACTTTGCAATTGCCCGCAGCCGCGCCGAAGGACCTCAGCAGTATTGGTTGCCGGGTTCCGGCCCCCGAGTACCCGCGCAAGGCCAAGCGCCTGAAAGTCGAAGGCGAGACGTTGATCCGGCTGGTGGTTAATGCTCAGGGCAAGATCGATCAAGCCGAGATTGCCCGTAGCGCCGGCAATGCCGATCTCGATGCGGCGGCGCGGCAGGCTGTGCTGGGCGCGTCCTGTGCGCCTTACATCGAAAATGGCCATGCCGTGGCTGTGCGCGCGCTGCAACCGGTCAGTTTCCGTCTAACCCGCTAGCACTCACTGTTTCAGAGGTAATCGAAGATGCAGGAATTAGGTATGAGTTACGCCTGGGCCCAGGCCGATGGCGTGTCGCGCAGCATCGCCGTGATCTTGCTGATCATGTCGTTGCTGTCCTGGAGCGTGATTGTGGTCAAGACCTTTCAGTTACTGCGTTTGCGCAACATGACTCAGCGCGCGAGGAGCCGTTTCTGGCATGCCAGCAGCTTTCAGGAGGGTGTCGAGGCCCTCGGCTCCCAACAGGACAACCCTTTCGTGGAGTTGTCCATCGCCGGTCACGCTGCCGACTCGCACCGCTTTCAGCGTAGTTCGGAGTTGCACACCCAGTTTGATCTCAGCGACTGGCTGACCCGCTGCCTCAAGGACGTGCTGGATGATCGTGTCGCCCGCATGCAATCGGGGCTGGCGATTCTTGCGTCCATCGGCAGCACCGCGCCCTTTGTTGGTTTGTTCGGGACGGTGTGGGGCATCTACCACGCGCTGAAGGTGATTGGTATCAGCGGCGACGCGTCGCTGGCACAAGTTGCCGGGCCCGTCGGCGAGTCGCTGATCATGACGGCCTTCGGCTTGTTCGTCGCTATCCCGGCAGTGCTCGGCTATAACGCGCTAGCCCGGCGCAACAAGGCGGTGATCCATCAACTCAACCGTTTCGCCCATGACCTGCACGCGTTCTTCCTCACCGGTGCCCGCGTCGACATCAGTGAGACGTCACTGCACAAGGCTGCGGAAAACAGCCAGCCGTTGACTCGCACGGCCATGGGAGGCGCGGTCAAGTCATGAGTATGTCCGGTTCTGCTTTTGACAATGACGACGACCTCGTTACCGATATAAATATGACCCCGTTGATCGATGTGATGTTGGTGTTATTGATCATTTTCATCATCACTCTGCCGGTTATCACCCATGCCGTGAAAGTCGATCTGCCACGCGGCGACACTCAGAGCACGGTGCAAGAAGACGTTGTGGTGGACATCTCAATCACCGCCGATGGCAGCATCCTCTGGAACAAGGAACCTCTGGACGACCAGCAGCTTCAGCAAAGGGTGGCCGAAAGTGCTCAATTGCTGCCGGCGCCGACCTTACGGGTGTACGCCGACAAGGAGGTGCGCTACGACCGCGTCGCCCACTTGCTGACCGCGGCGCAAGGTGGCGGCCTGTCCAAAATCGACTTTGTAACCCAAGCGGTGACGCCGCCTTGAGCAGGTGTCATCGCCCACGAAGGGCACGGCGATAACGCCATCGCCCGGCCATTTTTCAGGCAATTTCGTGGTGCTGATGGCCACCTGTGTCAGCTTTAAACTCCCGTGCTATCCTCCCCGCCTGCGGCCTTTGCGCCGTCGCCACCGACCACCTGACACGATGATCCGGTCATCCGAAACGGAGTGCCCATGACCGATGCAGCCCCCCCTTTCCCTGAGTTGAAAACGCCCTTGAACGCCTTCCATGGCGATCCGCAACTGGCCGAGTTTCTGCTCAATCGTCTGCGCTGGCACGCCAGGGCCGGTCATCTTGAAGTGTCCCGTCGCCCCTACTGGCGGGCTGGCAAAGGCACTACCAGTGCGGCATTGGTGCATAGCGCCGACCCGCAGGTTTTCGAGCGTATCACCGGCCTGCCGTATTCGTTGGGGCTGATGCTGGAATGGGCGGCGGTGCGAACGCTGGCAGAGGTCGATCAGATCGCCGCCGCATTGCGCCCGGGGCTCGACACCGAGCATGTTGCGTTGCGCGTGCTGCACGGCTGGTTTCTCGACCCGGCCAACCGCTGGCCAGAGTTGATCGATGACCCCGAGGTCGATCAGCTTCGCCTGGACTGGTTGTACGCCTGCGAGCAATGGCTGTCGGAGCCGCGCGCGGTTGACTGGCAACCTCTTGCTGCCCGGGCCAAGGCCCTGACCCAACCGGGCGTGGCGCTGCGTACAGTCCAGAACAGTCTGCTGGAAATATTCCAGAGCCTCTGCCCGCCCCCATCGTCGAGCGAGTTCAGCACCTGGCTCAACCTCACGGTGGGTGCCGGGGTGCATAGCAAGTTCATGGTCGCGCAGTTCGCCTTCGGCTGGAAGGCAGCCGATTTCGCCAAGGAAGTCGAACTGTTCCAGTGGTTCACCGAGCGCGAGAAACAGGAGCCCGGCGGCAAGTTCAACGACGCCACCCTGCGTGTTGCTCAAGAGGAATGGGCGCAACTGCCCAAGGACCTCGACTACATCGCCAAGGAGCAACATTTCTTCCAGAACGCAGACAGTGCATTCACGTCCATCAATGCGCGACTGCGAGCCATGCTGGTGGCTCAGCTAGAAGCCGCAGGCACAGCTTCTTCGGTGTGACGTTCAGGCTGTTATATCGGCCTAACCAAATGATATTTCTACAATATGATTTCGCTTGTTACTGTGCGCCGCGGCCTGATGTGCAGGCTGTTCGGCGCTTATCGCAGACGATACCGGCTCTGGCCTCGCTCTTGCATTGACGCCTTGGAAACTTCACCTGAGCGCGGGTATGGCAGGCATGGCTGAACAAGTAATGGACACGTCAGAACTGCTTGATGATGTGTTTCGCAGCGACTACCAATGGTTGACGCACAAGCTGCGTTATCGCTTGGGCTGCGGCGAAAACGCCGAAGACGTTGCCAGTGAAACCTTCACCCAACTCGCCGCCTTGCCTCATCTTGACGAGGTGCGTGAACCCCGGGCGATGCTGATGACCATCGCCAGCCGCGTGGTTTATGAAGTCCGTCGCCGCCGTGACCAGGAACGCTCGCACCTTTACCATCTGGCACAACGCCCTGATCGCCAGGCCGATTCACCGGAGCGAAGGCAACTGCTGCTCGGCGAACTGGATGCGGTTGAGGCCGCCCTTCAGGGGCTCTCCGACAGGGCTCGACAGGCCTTCTACCTCAGCCAGCTCGAGGGCCTGACGTATGCCGAAATCGGCCAACGCCTGGGCGTCTCCGCCAGCATGGTCCGTCAGTATGTGGCCAAGGGCTTGGCGCAATGTCGCAGCGTTGCCCATCCCGACGGAAAATAATCTTCTACAGCACTGTCAC
Organism: Pseudomonas sp. UBA5706; assembly: GCF_002419965.1. GTDB lineage: Bacteria > Pseudomonadota > Gammaproteobacteria > Pseudomonadales > Pseudomonadaceae > Aquipseudomonas. The sequence goes on along the minus strand of NZ_DIHC01000042.1, from coordinate 95,282 downwards.
TTTCCCCGGCTGATTGCACAAATAGGGCAAATCATCTAAAGCGGATAACCGTCGGTGAGCGACAAGACCCCTTCCCCTGCAAAGCGCCCAAGCATTGCCGGGTTGATACTGCCTTACTGGCGCAGCGCCGATCGCTGGAAAGCACTGGCGATGCTGGCCGTCGTGTTGACCATCAGCTTCACCACCATTTACGCCTACATCGCCCTCAATGATGTACACGGCAAAGTCACCGACGCACTGATCAAACTGGACTGGTCAACCCTTAAACCATTGCTGGCGCTGACGTTCGGTTACGGCCTGATCACGGTGCTGTTGCCCATCACCTCGACCATTCTCCAGGACTACCTGCAACTGCGCTGGCGGACCTGGCTGACCCATCGCCTGATCCAGCGCTGGACCGCGCACCTGGCCTACTACCAGCTGGAGCGCGACGGGCTGCTGAGCAACGCCGACCAGCGTATCGCTGAAGACACCCGCGAGTTCGTCGACAGCACCCTGCGCTTGTTCATCAACATTGTCAGCGTTGTAGTGAGCACGGTGTCCTACACCGCCGTACTCTGGTCGCTGTCGGGCGCCCTGGCGTTCAGCGTACAGGGCGTCGACGTGGCCATCCCCGGCTACATGGTGTTCGCCGCCTACGGCTATTCCTTTGCCCAGCTGGCAGTCACCCATTGGCTGGGCAAACAGTTGATCGGGCTGAATAACCATAAGCAAACGGCGGAGGCCGATTTCCGATTCGCCGGTATGCAAGTGCGCGAAAATGCCGAGCAGATTGCGTTTTATCAAGGTGGCCGACACGAGGCTGAACGCCTGCAGGAACGGTTTGGCCGAGTACGCGCCAATACCCTGCAGATACTGGTGCGCACCTTTAAGGCGATGCTCGGACAGAGCCTGTTCTCGCATGTCTTTAGCCTGCTGCCAACCTTGCTCGCACTGCCGTTGTTATTAAGCGGCAAGATCAGCTACGGCGACATGGTGCGCCTGATCGGTGCTTACGGCATGCTGGTCGGGAGCCTGTCGTTCTTCCAGCAGGCGTACCAGAACTTCACTCAGTGGATGGCCTGGACCAACCGCTTGCGCGACCTGCTCTGGTCGATCGACAAGGCTGATAAGCAAGTGCCAGGGATCAGCCTCAGTACTGCGCCATGCGCACTGCTGCGCTGCAGCGCCTTGACCTTGCATACACCGCATCATCAGCCACTGACCTACCTGAAAGCATGGCAGGTCAGCGCCGGTGAACGCTGGTTGGTGCATGGCCCTTCTGGCTCTGGCAAGAGCACCCTGCTGCGCGCCTGCGCCGGGCTATGGCCTTACGGCAGTGGCCACATCAACTTGCCCGAACGCAACCGCAGCCTGTTTGTGCCGCAGCGCAGCTATATCCCGGCAGGCACCCTCAAAGCAGCGCTGTGCTATCCCGCCGACCCCGAGCTATTCACCGACGCCCAGTGCCAGCAAGTGCTCGAGGACTGCTGCCTGGGCAGCCGTCGCGATGCCTTGTCGAGCAGCGAGCGCTGGCAGCAAGTGCTGTCGGGGGGCGAACAGCAACGGCTGGCCATCGGCCGCGTGCTGCTGCATCGCCCCGAGTTCATCTTCCTTGATGAGGCCACCAGCGCGCTGGACTCAGACACCGAAGCGAAGCTCTATCAAGCGCTGGTAGAACAGCTGCCCGACAGCGCCATCGTCAGCGTTGCGCACCGCAAGGCCCTTGAGGCCTTCCATCCTTATCACCTCGACCTGGCTCGCGCTGACGACCATTGATTCACCTCTGGAGATACCCATGTCCCACTCAGTCATCACTGTTTCCGAAGACTCGCTGAATGAGTATTTGACGGGCTCTGATCAGATCCTGCTAGACCTCTGGGCGCCATGGTGTGCGCCCTGCCGGGCCATGACGCCGACTTTGGAACGCCTGGCCGAAGAAGCCGGCGAACACCTGGCGGTGCTGAAGATTGATGTCGATGTCTTTCCCGCCGTGCGTGAGCGTTTTGCCGTGCGTGGTATTCCAACCTTGATTCTGCTCAAGGGCGGTCACGAACTGGCTCGGCTTTCAGGGTCTCAGTCGCTGGTCAGGTTGCGCGAGTGGCTGGGCGACAGCGGTGCGGCGCTGCCTGCCAATCCCGCCGCCGAGCGCTCAGCACAAGCTTGGGGGGCCTTTTACGGTGACGCGCAACTGCGTGAGTTCCTTGTCACCCGGCTCAAGCAGCAGGCTGAAAACGGCGATGTGAAAGCCGCCAGGACGCCGTTTTGGGTCGACGGGCAAGGCACTCTGTGTGCGGCGTTGGTACACAGTGAAAGCCTGCGGGTATTCGAACGGTTGAGCGGCCTGCCGATCCATCTGGCGCCCGCACTGGACTTCGTCAATGCCTGCGAAGAGCACCAGGTGGCGAGTCTGTTCGACGGTTTGCGAGTCGACGCCGATACGTACCAAGTGCCCGTGCGCCTGCTTCGTTACTGGTTGAGTGATCCGCTGCATGACTGGACAGCGCTGCTGGCTGAACCTGAGCTGGACGCCCTGCGCCTGCAGTGGATCAGCTTGTGCGACCAGACACTCGCCGGTCAGGCCGTGGCGGCTTCAGTGTGGGCAACACTGCGTAACGCCTCACTGGCGTTATGCAACCCGCAGCAGGATCCCTACCGCGAACTGCCTGGCATGCTTGCACAATTGCTCGCCAATCTGTCGCCCCTGCCAGTCGTTGAAGATGCCCTGGCCTGGAGCGAATTGTTCGCCATCGCTGCCCGGTGCAATTTCCACCTGTTGATGAGCGCAGTCGGCTGGAGCGACCAGGAGCGCGCCATGCCAGGTGTGCGCAACCGCTGGTTCGAGGCGCATGAGCAAGCGCTGGGAGGCTTCAGTGGCGAGCAACTCGATGCGCATCGGCAACGCTGGCAGGCCGAGAATGCTGCGTTCATGGCCAAGGAGCAGGCGTTCCATGCGAACTATGACGAAAACAGCAAGCCCGCCCGCCAACGTTATATCTCGGTGCTGGCGAACTTGCTGGCCAACGCTCCCCTCTATCTGCCTGCGTAACGGCTCAGGACGCTCACATGTCGACCTCACTCGAACAGGCCCCGGCGCAGCTTGCGGCCGCGGCTGAACAACTGCTGGATTACGCCCGCCAAAGTGGTGCCAGTGATGCCCAGGTGCTGCTGTCCAGCGGTCAGGGTCTGAGCCTCCATCTGCGTCAAGGCCGCTTGCGTGCACGCCGCGCCGAAGGCCACAACAGTATCAGCCTGACGGTGTACCGCGGGCAGCGTCAGGGCACTACACACTCGAACGACTTCAGTCCCGCCAGCCTCGCCGACATGGCTCGCGCCGCTTGCGATATTGCCACGCACACGGCACAAGATCCCTGCGCCGGGTTGCCTGATGCGAGCCTGATGACTCAGGCACCGCTCGACCTGCAATTGCATCACCCATGGGCCGTTTCGGCTGAGGAGGCTCAAGCACTGGCCGCGCGCATCGAGCAAGGTATCAGCGACCAGGGCCCGCAGGTGCAGAGTGACGGCGCTTTTGTCAGTGCGTATGAGGCGCGCAGCTATCTCGCGAACAGCCGCGGTTTTGCCCAGGGTTATGCGCAATCGAGCCACGCATTGAGCGCCAATGCGTTGGCCAGCGACGGACAGCACCGCCATCTGAGCCATTGGCGCAGCCACGAACGAGACAGCCAGCGCCTGCAAATGCCCGAGGAGATTGGCGCCCGAGCGGCGAGTAAAGCGCTGGCCTATCTGGATGAACAGCCGCTGTGCACAGGGCGCTATCGGGTGCTGTTCGATCCCGACATGGCGATCAGTCTGCTGATGGACTTGGCCAACGCCGCCAGCGGTCGTGCGCTGTACAGCCACGGCAGCTATTTACGCGACCGTTTGGGGAGCCCGGTGATGGCCGAGCACCTGAGCCTGCACGAAGACCCTTTCCAACTGGCTGGCCTGGGCAGCGCGCCGTTCGACAATGACGGGCTGAGTGGCCAGCGCCGCAGGGTGGTCGAACACGGACAGTTGCAGGGGTACTTCCTGTCGACCTACAGCGGTCGGCGCCTGGATCTGCCTTCCACTGGCAACGCCAATGGGCCTTATAACCTTAGCTTGCATAGCCAACTCACCCGCGACAGCGATGACTGGCCTGCCATGCTCGCGCAGCTGGACCGCGGCCTGCTGGTCACCGAACTGGCGGGCGAAGGTACGCACCTGATCAACGGCGACTACTCACGCAGCGCCAAGGGCTTCTGGGTCGAGAACGGCGTGATCGCCCATGCCGTGACCGGTATCACCATCGCCGGCAACTTGAACAGCCTGCTTGGCGACATCCTTGCGGTGGGCAACGACGTTGTCACCCGAGGCCATTTCAGCAGCGGTTCGGTGTTGATCGCACACATGCAGATAGGTGGGCGCTGAGCGCTCGCGGAGAACTTCGATGACTGATACGCGGCTGACGATTGCCTGTGAACGACTGCTGACACCCTATGGTGTAGACCTTAATGATTTGCGCAATACCCTGGATCAGGTCATGGAGCATCAGGTCGATTTCGCCGATCTGTACCTGCAATCCCGCCGCCGAGAAAGCTGGTCACTGGAAAACAGTCAGGTGACCGGTGGCACCTTCAGTGTCGATCAGGGCTTCGGCTTGCGCGCCAGCGAACTGGACCAGAGTGCCTTCGCTTATTCGCAGCAGATCACCCGCGAGCAATTGCAGAAAGCCGCGTTGTCGGTGCGCAGCATCGCCGGCAAAGGCCGCAACGCCCGAGTGGCGATACCCGAGCAACGCGCATTGATGCACTCAAGCTACGGCACCGACGATCCGCTGCCCGTATTGGCGTCCGCCGCCAAAGTGGCGCTGCTTGAACGCATCGAGCAACTGGCGTGCGCGCTCGATCCACGGGTCAGCCGTGCGGGGGCGACGCTGGAACTGACCCACGAAGTGATGATGGTGATGCGTCACGACGGCCGTCTGGCTGCCGACGTGCGCCCGCTGCTGATGCTGCATCTGTGGGTGGTGGTCGAACACAATGGCCGTCGTGAAACAGCCAGCGGCGGTATGGGTGGACGCAACGGTTTCGAGCACATCGAGATGTCATTGGTTGATGCTGAGGTCCGTCGTGTGGTCGATAGCGCGCTGACTAATCTGGATGCCATCCAGGCGCCTTCCGGGCAGCTTCCCGTGGTGCTCGCCAACGGTTGGCTAGGCATGCTCCTGCATGAAGCAATGGGCCACGGTTTTGAAGGCGACTTCAATCGCGTTGGCAGTTCGGTCTATGCATCGCTGATGGACAAGACGGTGGCGGCTCCCGGGGTGACGATTGTCGATGACGCGACGGTGCCCGGCGCCCGCGGCTCACTAAATATCGACGATGAAGGTGAGCCAGGACAGCGCACCACCCTGATCGAAAACGGTGTTCTGCGCAGCTACATGCACGACGACATTAACGCCCGCCTGATGGGGCAAAAGGTCACCGGCAACGGACGGCGACAGTCCTATGCCCACCTGCCAATGCCCCGAATGACCAATACCTTCATGCAGCCCGGCCCCTACGCCGCAGAGGAGATCATCGCCTCGGTAAAACATGGCGTGTATCTGGCCGATCTGGGCAGTGGTCAGGTGGACATCGTCAGCGGCCAGTTCAGCTTCCAGAGCGCCCTGGCGTGGTTGATCGAAGACGGCCGCCTGACCACGCCTATCCGCGGCGCAACGCTGACGGGAAGCGGTCCGCAGACCCTGCGGCAGATCAGCATGGTGGGCAACGATCTGGCCCTGGATCGCGGTCTGGCGATATGCGGCAAGGCGGGCCAAAGCGTGCCGGTCGGGGTCGGTCAGCCGACGCTGAAAATCGACGGTTTAGTAGTCGGCGGTACCGCCTGAAAACATTGATCCGCGTGGGCAAAAAAACATCGACCCGCCACTGTCACTTTTCGATTCTGATTGCACATTAGAAACAACTGCAAGGCGCGGCAGGACGACTTTCTAGTGATTCGAAGGGGGGAGTTACACGTGGAAAACTTATCCGGTTTCAGGACGATTCGACCGTTACCGCTGACACTTGGCATCTCTCTGGCCTTGAGCAGCGTGAGCTTTATTCCTGAAGTGCTCGCGGCGCCTGCAACAGCAACTATTACCCAACAAACTCGCTATGACCTGCCTGCCGATACATTGCAGCAGACGCTGAGCCGTATCAGCCAGCAAAGCGGCGCGACTATTGAATTGCGCCTGACCGACATCAGCGCTTATCGCTCGCCTGCCATCAGCGGCAACCTCAGCGCTGCCCAGGCATTGGCTGCGGCGCTGGCGGCTACCCCGCTGCGCTCAAGCCTCGCAGCCAACGGTCATCTGGTGGTCGAAGCGCCGGCTGCCGTTGCGAGCAACCCAGTGGATACGGATGCCGCAGTCCTGCCGGCGATTGACGTCCAAAGCACGGCGGATGACGACTACACCGCCAGCGAGTCCAGCAGCGCCTTGCGTACCAGCACTGCACTGCAGGAAACCCCGCAGTCGGTGAAAAGCATCACCCACAAAGTCATCGCCGATCGCCAGGCCACCAGCGTCGAAGATGCCTTGCGCAACGCCGCTGGCGTGGTCGATCAAAAGGGCAACCGTGGCAATTCGGTGTATTTCATTCGCGGCTATGAAGTCACGCAGACATCCACCGATGGCGTGACCACGCCGGAGACTCGCAACGGCCTGGTGATACCGTCCACACCCATTGATGGGGTCGAAGGGCTGGAAGTCATCAAGGGCCCGGCAGCGGTGATGTCAGGCAGTTCTTCGCCTGGCGGCACGATCAACATCATCCGCAAGGCCCCGGTGACCGATCCCTTGCACGTGATTCGCGGCGAAGTGACTGATCGTGGTGAATACAAGACCGCCATCGATCTGGGCGGCGCCTTGAGCGACGACAAGGCCTGGAGCTATCGCCTCAACGTCGCCCGCACTCGCTCCAGCGAAACCTACCCCGACTACAACGGCTCGCGGGCCGATTTCGTGGCGCCGGTCATTGCCTGGAAAGGCGACTCGACGCGTATCAAGGTCGGTGCCGAGTTCAGTGATACCCGCACCGCCCAAGGCCTGGCGGGAACTTACTACGACACCACTTTGCAGAAAATCCGCAAACTCTCGACTTACCGCATGGGCGACAAGGACGATCATATTTCCGGGGTATCGAAAACAGGCTACTACGAGCTTTCCCAGGACCTGGTCGATGGCTGGACCTTCAACAGCAAGGCGACCTACGGCGATACCAAAATGAGCTTCAAGATCAACGAGCCCTACGCGATCCTTCCCGACGGCCAACAGATCGCTCACCAATTTTCCTCAGTGGACACCACTCGCTACTGGAGCACGCAGAACGACGTGCGCGGCACTTTCAATACCGGCCCGGTCAAGCAAGAGGTGCTGTTGGGCGTCGACTACATGCACAGTAATAACACCCAGTACGAGTTCGCCGATGGCGCTATCAATGTCGATGGCAACGTCCTGGATAAAAGCAGCCTTGATTACCCGCACATCCCGACGGCCAGGGACAAAAGCTACGACAGCCGCAACATCCAGCGCGGGCTGATCATTCAGGACCAGATCACGATTCTGGAAAAACTGCACTTGCTGTTCGCCGGCAAAGAGTCGGTGTGGGAGAACCAGAACAACATCGTAGGTTCGGGTTCATCATCGTTCCGACAGACCAAATGGGTGCCCAACTACGGTATCGCTTACGACCTGACCCCGGAAATCACTGCCTACGCCAACCTCATGCATGGTTTTTCCGGCAGCTACAACATCGACAGATTCGGCAATGCCCTAGCGCCCAGCAGCAGCAAATCCAAGGAGGTCGGCCTCAAGTTCAGCCTGCTGGATGATCGCTTTACCATCACCACCGCATTGTTCGATATCGAGCAGACCAACGTCCCGCTGTCAGACCAGACCGGGCAATACATTGGCTCCGAGGGCAGACGCAGTAAAGGTTTCGACCTGGACCTGAACGGCGAGATCCTTCCTGGCTGGAACCTGACTGCCAGCTACACCTACTCGAAGTTCAGCGATCCCTCTGAGGTCAATGGCCAGGCGAACAAGGTGACCGGACAGCCGAAAAACTCAGCCAATATCTGGACATCCTACGAATTGCAGACAGGTCGCCTGAAAGGCCTGGGCGCAGGGATTGGCGTTACCGCCGCGAGTGACATGGTCAGCGGCTACCGCACCAGTACCTACTACGACGTCAGTGGTTATGCGCAAACCGATCTCTCGGTTTTCTACCATCAGAAGGACTGGTCACTGAACCTGGGTGTTAAAAACCTGTTCGACCGCGATATCTACTCTTACAGCACGGCCACGACCTGGATGGGCGTCAAAGATGGCAGGACTGCACGTCTTACTGCAGAGTATCGCTTCTGAATCATTTCGGCGGCTTCACAAACCCGCTACGGAGTTTGCTTCACTGACTCAGTTGACGGCTCAATCAGACCTTACAGCAGCGCCAGATATTAGATCCTTAAGCTAGCTAAGTGCCTATTGCAGCGGGCTCAGAGTAACGTTTGCACACCACGTCATTGCCTACTGATCAGTGTCTGCCAGGGAGCAAAAAGCTAACACCACTATCAGCACGATGGTCCAGTTCCAAAAGGCTGCTCAGTGCGTCGCTGTCGCGCAGGTGGTCGTCCTGGTCCTCTTCGCTAGCGGTTCCAGCTTCGCACTTTTCGTGAAAGCGCGGCACTGCGGAAAGCTTTTGCTGAACGAGCCCCACACCGCGCCCCGGAGCCCCTTGCAGACGATTGAGGTCGGTCATAGGTATGAGTCTTGTTTGATGTACTTGATGCGGTTGCTGTGGTTGGTCGACGAATCAGTCACGATGGTTGAGACCGACTGAGGCGCGGCAGTTTCGGGACTCGATGCTCCCCTGCTTAAAAGGCCAACACGCGCGATCTTTCATGCTCGGCGACTGCCGGACGATCGTAAGCTTCATTACCTTCGGAGGCTGACTGTCCGGAGAAAGATCTTTGCCAGCGGGAAATGCAACAACGTTGACGGCGCCCCTCGGAATGTAGTTCCGATCGTTAAAGACGGTTTGTCCAGCTGTCCCGGCAGGAAGCTGTGCATCGGGCGCTCGAACCCAGGATGAATCGAGGGACTGCCCCTGCCGCATAGCACTTGCGTCAGCCCCTACCTCACCCCTTCCATTTGGGCTCACCGCCTGCCTGAGTGTCGAGGCTACGGTCGCGGTTCTGGTTATGAGTTGAAATGCACCTGTGGTTGCCGCGCTTGCGATCACCAAGCAGAAGGCTATGTAAAGACCGCTGCGTTTTTGACGTCTTCTGATGACTCGATCTGGAGCGTCACTAATGTCGGCTTCCATCCATCCCCCGGGATCGTCCTTGAGTTTAAAAAGCTTCCTTGCGTTGCGGCTTGGCCGCGCCAGGCGGGCTAGAGGATACAGTGAACCTCTCACTCGAATCGACCCGAATTTAACTGAGTTGGGCCGAGTCGAATCGCGACGATTAGAGATGACTGTTTCTTCAAAAACTCCAGCGCAGCATCTCGCCGGTGTTGACGATGCTCATCCATGCACTGTGGTTAATTTAGCCAAAAGTCGCGCGGCGGGGACCGCGACGCGTCCAGCCAAACAAACGGAAGGCGTATACACATAGGGGCTCCCGTCTCCGACTCCGAATTGCTTGAGATAGCCCATGAGCTCTGGCCGAAACCATTATCGTCAACCAAGATCAGGTTCATCCTGGCTCGATATCGTTCGCTCTCAAGATCCTTGTATTCGATGATCAAAGGAATGACAGCCTCGCTCCTCCAAGCTCCGGACTTGCCTCCAAGGTACCCAAAAGCGCTTGTCACCCGCTTCCCGTTGGCCAACACGGAAATCTGCTTATCACTGAAAAAGCAGTGCAACGCACCCCCCGAGGGATAAGTGGTGCGACCGATGAGTTCACATTAGCGGCTGCGGTACAGAACTTGCGCCGACTGGCCAAACTTACATCTCAGGGGCCGCCCGCCACGGGATAGGTACGCCTGTTTCAAGCAAAAACCCTCAAATCAACCCACTGACAAAGCAGCAACGGTCACCGAACTACCGAAAAGCGGCTTAGGAGTGGTGAATAGGTTCTTTGATGAGGCCAGGCTCAGCGTCACGTTCCTGAAAATCGACTTTTTCAACAGAATCGGCCGATCTCTGCCTGTGGCCACGGGCAGCATTGGGTCGACTTCTGCCCAAAACTGTCGGCCGCCACCTTAACGCTTGAAAAAATTCAAAAACAGTCATTACGATAGCGATAACACCCGAACTAATACCAAGCTGCGCCCTTTAAAAGGATGTTCCGTGCCAATGACGTGCCTCCAGAAACCATTCAAATTCAGCACCGTACTGTCCTCCCTTTTACTGGCAGCCAGTTTGCTGAGCCTTCAGGGGTGCGTACCTATCGGTCAAACGCCCCAGTCCAAAGCCCTCAACGCGTTTGATCCGGAGGCGCTCAAAAAGGAGCAGGAAGAACATAAAAAAGCCGTTGACCAGCTATTTGCTAATGCCAGGGCCGCTGGCAAGGCTATTGTGGTTACCACTACCGCCAGCCTCGACACGCTGCAATTCGACTTCAAAAACAATGATTCCGCCGCAGAGTTCGCAAAGCTTCGTTCGGCCAATGTCCTCTGGCGAAACGCCGCTAACCCTGATCAGGCCTTGAATGTGGGCTACGACACCGACATCAATCGCGACCCGAAGGGTTCGTACTTTCAGAACGGTTTCGGCCGGGCAATTTACAAGATCTACCTAGTTGACCCCGGCCATTACAGCCTAGACACCATCACCTACAACCTGCCAAGGATTCCGCCCAATGAGCCTCTGGGCGAACCGCCGATTTATCCTTCTTCGCTGGGCTTCGCCATATTGTCGCCGTTCAAACTGGATGAATTCGATCATGGCCAGGCTTGGCATGACGCGACTTATGAAAGCACTACCCACCATGAAAGCGTCTGCATCCAAGTAATGATGCCGGAAAACCGCTGCATCAGTTGGGGGGACTCTTCCTATAACGTCGAGCAACAAACATCAAACGCAGGCTGGCGGGATACCACCGAGAAACGCGAGGTACGAGGCCGTGCCGTGAGCATCACCCTCAACCGGCCCTTTGCAACGTTCGATGTGGCGGCAGGCGAAGCCATCATGATCGACGGCTTTTACCCGGAGCCGCCAAGTTCCGGTCTCAAGCCCGGCAGTTGCCAGCAAGCCACCGATACCTCCATGCGATGCGAGCTAAGCGAAACTAAATTGGCGAAAATCCCGGCCAAGGTGGCTGACTTCAACCAGTCGGTCCACCCCGCGCAATATGGCCTCCCTGGCGTAGCCGCTGCGTTGGTAGGCATTGTCTACCGGCCTGTTTCAATCATGGCCAAGAAAACCAGCGCCAGCTCCCAGTGGGGCCAGTCCTACGTTCTGAAAGAAAAATAAAAGCGGCGTTCAGCCCTTCGCCTCTGAATCGGGGCGGGGGCCATTTCCGGGTGCACCCGAATCTGCACCCTGCCCACGCTGAGCGGCTGATTGGGTCAACAGCGGTCTGCCAGAGCCGGGCACCCTACGCCTGGTCAAACTCGCGGGCACCATCCACTTCCGACGCTTCAAACCCGAGACCGTACGATGTGGTGTCTGATCGTTTCAATCACGGTGCCTCATCTGCCGGCCCGTGCTGGGTGATCAGGTTATTCGTCAGGTCTTGCTGCTCGCGTCCTCAAAGCGCGTCAGGCAGCTGTGGCCGAAAGTCGTGCGCTCGCGCCAGCAAACGAGTGTTTGAATGGGTAAAGTACCCTAGAGACCCGAAAAAGAAACAGCCCTACTTCATCAAGCTGCAAGAGGAAGGAACGATGTTCTTCGCGGCTCTGGCGGAGGTGCATTACGGGCTTGAGCCCAACCCGCAGGACGGCTACGTGAGCATCACGGCCGACAGCGATCAGGGCATGGTCGACATTCACGATCGACGCCCGGTGGTGCTGCGCCCGGAACATGCACGGGAATGGGTTGATCCTGAGACGACGCGCGAGCGCGCCGCCGAGATCGCCAGAGAGTGCTGCAGGCCGACCGAAGAATTCACCTGGTTTGAAGTCGCGAAAGACGTCGGGAACGTGCGGAACCAAGGACCGCACCTGATAGAACCGTCTATTACCAGTTCATAATCGCCAGTTCTCCTGTCACCGCGGCTTTTCCATTCCTGTGGTTTGCCGTGCTGTACCGGATACTAAGCTCCTCCATCCGGAATCCTTCAAACACCCGGCGGATGTCCGGATGGTCGTTGATGCTGACCATTACCTTCCCCTGACACCGGCGCATGAAATCGGCCATCGCCTGGTACTCGCCGATTCCGAACTCTGACCCCTGTGTCTGCCAGTACGGCGGGTCCATATAGTGAAACGTGCGGACGATCGTATTTTTCAGCGCATTTCAGCCAAGGCAGGTTTTCTACGTAGGTGCCGGCCAGACGCTGCCACGCATCAGAAAGCGTTTCTTCAATCCGCAGCAGGTTGATCGGGCGCCCAGTGGTCGCGGTGCCAAAGGTCTGCCCAGTCGCTTTTGCGCCGAAGGCGTGGTGCTGAAGATAGAAAAACCGAGCAGCACGCTGAATGTCGGTCAGCGTTTCTGGCCGGGTCCTTTTTTGCCACTCGAAAATCTGCCTTGAGCTGAGGGCCCATTTGAACTGGCGCACAAACTCCTCCAGGTGGTTCTGCACAACCCGGCACAGGCTGACCAGCTCACCATTTATGTCGTTCAAGACCTCGACCTTTGCGGGCTCTGGTCTTTTGAAATAAAGCGCTGCGCCGCCGGCGAACACCTCAACGTAGCACTCGTGCGCCGGAAACAGCGCGAGCAGCGGTTTTGCAAGACGGCGTTTGCCGCCCAAATCGGGTTGGTCATTTTTTGCAAGCCTTTACTGTATGGATAAACAGGTTCTAGGCTCGCCGCGCTTTGTGCACAGAGCGGGAGCCTTGGCTGGACTTACAGGGATAGTCTGCGGTTCGGTGGCCAGCGGGGATGTGGACGCATCCTGCGGGCCGCTCCTTTTTTTGTGTTGCGAAGCGCTCATTCTTCGCCGGTCTTCCAGGGAGGAAGCTCGGGTTTAAGCGCGGTTCAGATCTTTCTGACTCCGAATTGACTCACCTTGACCTTCGAGTCAAACGCCACGCCAACTGCCAGATACAGCCCCATGCGCGAGGTAATGACAGTTTCAGTCCCATCGAACTGATAGCGCTGCGTCTCAAGCGCGCCTTTCCAGTTCGCCGGCAAGGTAAATGGATCCTGGTACTTGTCCATCGAGCGGTAATAGATCGTAGTGGACGTGCCCGCCACCGGCTTGGTGATGATCATCTCAGCCTCCCAACCAAGGATGCCCCGGTCGTTGCCGACGATTTCAGGTGCCGAAACCATCTCAATCACGTCACCCGCCACAAGATTGCTCAGCGTGACGTTGGCCGAAGGCTGCAGATAGATGTAGCCACCCGCCGCCCCCATGGTTCCGCTCAGTTCGACGCACTGTGCTTCGCCGTATGCGGCGGGTTCCTTATACCAGCGAGAGGTTATCCCGGTGAGCCCGGAACCGTTGGCCTTGTAGCTGTCCGCCAGTACCGACCCGGCCACTGGGTTGACCGATACGTTGATTGTCCCAGCCGTCCCGGCCATCAGTGGGTTTGCATTCAGGCAGCCGAACGGGCGAATCGCCGAGTAAACGTCAGCGGCATCCGTCGGCAGCGGCATGCCGAAGAACTCGAAATTGGCATTGATGACCGGCACGCATCGGGACTGAATGAAATCAGCGCCAAGGATGTTGGGATGCAGGCCTTCCACGGTCATTGCTTCGGTAAAGCCATCCCAGATATTGACCACCGGCACGAACTAGCTGACGTAGCTCAGCACCCAGTCCCTGTACGCGATAGCCTCGGCCAGTGCGGCGTCCGTCAGGGCTTTGGCCCCGAACCGGGGCGTTCCAGTACCCACGATCAGGTACTTGCCCGGCGTGTTCTGGAAAGCAGTAATCGCCTTCATCACGTTCGCCTTGCTGTCGGCCAGCGTCATGCCCGGGGTCGTGCTGTCGTTGGTGCGCGAGAGCAGCATCCACAGATCGGCCGTGGCTGACGCCAGGCAAGCCGGGAGCCGGGCCAGGAAAAAGCCAGAGTGGTCGCCCACCTTGCCCTGATTGTCGAGGTAGCTCGGGAACAGGCCGGTCTTCGCCGCGATCGCTCCCGCGTATCCATAGGCCTCAGTGGCGAACGCCTTGGGGTCAATCGTGTGGCAGTTCGCGCTGAAGCTGTTGCCGAGTAAGCCCAAGCCTCGGCGGATCTTCCGCCGCAGCGGTGCCTGGTCCGTAAGCAGACTCATCGGCTGACCTCATAGGCGGCGCCACCAGTTGGAGTAATGCGTGTCGCCGTATTACCCAACTGGAGCGGGTAACCGAACCCTGCAACGAATCCACGAAACTTGTGCGGTAGCTGGAGGAAATCAGCTTGGGGAACGTTCAGGCTCGGCATCCCGCTTCCTCGCATCAATCACATGAACCGACACGGCGGTTGAGACAACGGGCTCCTCGTTCGCATCGGCTCTCTTCTGCCGGTTGACGTACATGTCGCCGGTTTCTTTGGCGGCCTGCTCCAGAATCTGCATGGCAAGCACGATGTTCTTCATCGTCTCCGCTTTCTCAACGAACCGGTTCATGGCTCACAGACGAAACGCGCGATTCGCGATCGGGATATCAGCCGTCTCCTCGCGGAAGCGTTTGCGGGTGTCTTCGAAAGAAGTCTTCCACTTCACATTCAGGTTACGACCGACGTACTTGGTGGGGTCGTACGCTTCACACTGCTGGCGGGAGACATCCAGGCCGAACCCAGCTTTGACGGAGGCGACGACCTGAGACGGCGTATCAAAGCAAGCAAGCGCCTGCACTACGAAGGCTTTCACTTCGTCTCTGAGTGCTGCCATAGGGAACGTCCGTCAAAGTGCTGTCAAAGTCAGGCGGACTTGAGCAGACAGGTTCCGCAGACCCTCGAAATATTTAGTTTCCCCACCTCAGCGGGTTTGTTTGCTGCATCCACCAACGCTTGAACGTCAGGGCTCGTGCCGTAGCGGCGAATCACTCCGAACTCTTCAACATCGTGACCGCGGAGCGTCAGGCTTGGCAGCCCGTCCTTGGTGAACTTGGGTGCGCCATACGCATCAAGCTTCTGGGCAATGTGGTAGAGCTCGTGCTCCACCAGTGCGCAGAAGTCAGCGTCACTGCAACTCGCGCAGTAATCGGCAGCCAATGTAATCAGGAAGGCCGGCACTTCACCGAACCAGTCAATCATTTGCTGCTCTTGCCGCGCTTTCTGCCTCCCCCTGCACGGAAGGCGACCTGTTCGGCCTGACCCAGCACAGTGCGGCCCTGCTTCTCGAAGGCGGACGATGCCCACAGGATGCGAATAGGCGCATAAATCAGCGTGGTCGGGGTTATAGATGCTGCCAATATCAGAGGGGATCTGTTCAGTGATCCAATCCCACACGTCAAGGGCAGGCTCAAGCCTCGGCACTAAGGCATTCAGGTCTGAAAGCGGCAAGAGAGCGGGTGGAGGATGCGGCCTGGTCATCAACTTCCCTCGGGTACACAGATCACTTGTTGATACTATTGGCAACGAGCAGGTAGCCAAGAGGCACGTCATGGACTCCGCATACGCGACTAACATTTTAGTCATCAGCTGTCTGGCAGTCCCAACAGTACTCATGGCTTACAAAGCCGTTGCTGCGGGCCGCGAGCTAAAGATCCGCAACAAGAGGGTGATTGACGAAGCTTTTATCACCGCAACCAGTCTCGATGACATGAGCCACGCAGTCATACTCAAGGACTACGTGAACCTCGGCAGGAAAGGCAGAAGAGACACGCCATTTGAGGTCTATCGAGTAGTCCACGTTCCGCCCACTAGCTGGTTCGCCTACACCCATGTGCAAGGAGCTGATCCGGTGCTGACTCCAATCTCGGAGCAACGTGCGCTGATTGCCGTAAAAAGCTAAACCTTGAATTCAGTGCTGCAAATCAAGGCGACCCGGCCCGGTATGCAGGTTCAATAGCCTCCCAGTCGGGTTGCTTTACTGTCATGTTTTTCCCTGATGAAGTGGCTTAGTCGTCTGTTCAGGCACGGAGGTCATGATGTTCCGCAAGCTGATTTCGCGATTACTAGGGCGCGGTGCCGGGAGCACCAAAGGTGAGGAAACGCTGAAAACCCCGAGCGACACATCGCAGGCGGATATCGAGACCTACTACATCGAAGAGATAGCTGCCTCGCCCTACATTAAAAAGTCGGGGCGTAATACTGTGCTCAACGACTTTCTTCAGAAGACCAAGCTCAGCGCCGGCGAGCTGTTATCGCTCCAAGAGAAGAAAGCCCTGGGACTCAATACGCGGTTCAAAATTACCCGCTGCCAGTACGATGCGCTGACCGTCGAAGGAGTCAACCTTAGTTCTAAGCGAGTGCTAGAAGCCGTCTGTCTTAGGGCGACGTTCAACTATAATCGGCACCGAGACATCGCCAGGATGAAAGGCATAGGCATCACCCAGTATTCTCCAATGTCCTGCGGAGATAGCCGAGACTGCGAATGGTGCGCCTCAATGAACGGTAAGGTGCTAGCGATCGACGTAGACTTCGTTCAACTGATCAAAGAAAACTGCACTTGCGACTACTGCCGGTGCGTTGTGCAGGCAAAACTGACGTTTTAGCCAACCATCCTCGCTGTCTCGCTATACGCCTGCCCGTGGAGTAATGCCACGATCAGGCACTGAGGTAGGCCGGCGGCCTTGGCTACGTCGATGGCTCTGCGGATACCCGCGTCCAGATCATTGACGGCCTGGACCACCTCGGCGCCGAGCGGCAATGCATGATGCAGTCGTGTGACATTGCTCATGCCAGTGGTTCCAAATCGTCTTCAGCCGAAAATATGGTGTCGATGAGCCGCTGCTCAGCCAGTCGCATGGCGCCAATGCATTGCAGGTCATCCCCGCGCTTTCCGAAGCCGAACACATCTACCTGTCCAGCGTCGCAAACAAGCGCAAGTACGCCTACATCGCATGGCGGCAGCTCTCCAGCCTCAAGCTGGTCAGCGACCTTGCGTAACGTGCCCGCAGCATCGCGTCACCCTTCTCGTTCGAAGGTCAGAACACTGAGTTTACTCATGCGCTGCTCCGCGCCACGAAATGGACGCATCTCAATTTGTGGCGCGGGTTACTTGACCCGCTTGCACCGGTCACAGTCCAGCCGCGCGCAGATCCATCGTTTTACCTTGGGCCAGTAACTGACCATAAACATGTGCCGCAATCCGGCCAGGCCAACGCTACGTGCATCGTTACTCCCGCTGAATTGGGCGTGAAGAAGAAACGGTCGGATCGGGCGAGGATGGCGTGACCGCTGATGGCGATCACTGCGTACAGGATCTTGCCGGTCACCCCATCACGGACCTTGCCACTCAGCACGCACCAGGTCGCCCAGAATGCGATCAGTCCTGCAGCCTATGCGTTTAGATATTCGACTGTCATGGGCTTAGTCCTCCGAATTTGCTCCGGATAAATGACCATAGGTCAGCGGCCTTGGTCACCCTGGTAACAGCAGCCATGAGTGATCCGCCGAACGTACTCAGGAGGAAGCCCACCCGGCGACACTGCGTGGCTCGATGATTCCAAAATAAGCACTGACCATGCCGGTCAGGTAATGCGCACAGGCCATGCCTGTGAACAGAAATAGTAACCATGACTTTCGGTCAGTCAGGTCGTCTTTGTGCCACCGTGTGGCAACAAGGGCCCCGAATAGGCCCGCTATCAGCCATTCGAACTTGTCGAGCAGGCGATGAAAGAACATCACGCGCAATACTCCGTACTGGGCATGAAAAAAAGCCTCGGCGTATACCGAGGCTCACAAGCATTGCGGCTCTAAGTTGTAATACGGAATGTCAACAGCCAAAAAACCAGTCAGGCATCATGGCCGTCTCCGCACTAGGTAAAGTCAACCGCAGCAGTTAAAACGTGTATAGAACGCGGCTATAGAACGTTTTAAGTTCGTCCTTAGTATGGTCAGGGTAATAAACAGCGCGTGCTTTTACCAAGGGCGTATATCCGAACCGAGCCCAGACGACTTTGTGTACCACGATGGAAAAGCTGCCATTAGCCTGGATGCGTGCATGAGCACCTGGGAAAGCAGTGGTACCTGTATTCCAAAGCGCCTTGCCAGCGTTATCGTAAATCACGAAATTGCCGTCAGTTTGCATTACGGCCAACGAAGCGGCCTTATTTTCTGTGTAACTGGCCCAAACAACTGAGTTGTCGGCACCGTAGAGGACCAAGTTTCCATCAGTCTGAAATTTAAACCAATACGAACCGACGACTAGCTCCTCACCCGGGGTCATGCTGCTGCCTGGAGGAATAATTGCTGCCGGCACATCTGGCGTGACAGGAATCGACTTGTTGGTTGCCCATACCGGAATCGCATCGATGCTCACAAGGTTGCCGTCGTCTTGCAATTGCGTGAACGTTCTTACCTGCGCTGCAGCAGTATTTCCGTCAAGTGGCGTGCTGGTGGTCGCTTGCCACTGCCGCCCGCGTTGCAGATCCCTGAGCCCCAAACTACCGAACATGGTTACTCTGCTGTATTCACCGGCGTCGTAACGCTGAGGATATACCTGAGTAGAATACGGGGTGTCTTTATACGCAGACCACGCTCTAATATCGCCATCGCTGAGGACTAGATCCGAATCTTCATTGAAGCGCAGCATCCAGCGTTTATTTGGAGACTGGAGATATTGCCCGAGTTGCATTTGAGTCTTCGGCAACAGAACGGATGAGCCGTTTTGAGCGCTTGGAAGGGGTGTAAAGGCCATTTGATTACCTATTGAGTCGAATGAGTTGGTGCGGAGGATTCCGCATTCATGTCGCTCAAAGGCGATAGCTCGGGGCTCGTGGCCCTCACATGATTCAACGTCCCGCATCGGGAACATTTGATCTGGAGCTCCGTCATCTCACCGCTACGGGCGAGAAGTCTTTTGCACTTTCCACATCTGTAATCTTTCAGCATTCTGCAAAGCCTTTTGGTTTCTGCTAGGCCCCGCCCCGCTCGCGCGAGCAGTGAGGGCCTTGGCTGGCTTGCAGGTACACTCTGCGATCTGGTGTCTCCACGGGGTGTTAGCGCACCCTCTGGAGTCGCCCTCTCTTTAACGCACAAATAAAAAAGCCCCGATCATCTCGGGGCTTTTTTGTTTCTGGTAGGCAATAAAAAGCCCGACACATTGGTCGGGCTTTGGAGTAAGTTGCCGCACGCAAAATGCTCAATATGGGGAAATGATGCCCTCAGCCGTGCGGGAAGTCAAGCAGCCTCATTCATTTGATAAATTATCGCTCCCATGGGACTCAAGGCCAAGCGATCAAGGTCCTCGCAGCACTCGAAGATCAGAGTGACCGGGACTCAACTGGCAGGGAGATCCCGCTGGGCAGTGACCTGGACAAGGCCAGGGGTGAAATGGGCAGAGCTCGAAGCAAAGGACAAGCCGGCTGACTTGAAGGTTATGAAAGCAATTTTCGACCGGTACGACCGAGAAATCATTCCGAAAAAGGCGCCGCGCACCCAGGTGGATAACCGAGCGGAGCTGAAACAGCTCCGCCCGCTCTTCGACGAAGCACCGATAGATTCGATCACGCCGTCGATGATCGCTGGATACCGGGACGCCCGGACGGCAAAGGTCCGCGCCAACCGCGAGATTGCCCTCCTGTCGCACATCTTCAACATGGCGCGCGAGTGGGGCCTCACTGAACGGGAGAACCCGTGCCAAGGCATCAGAAAGAATAAGGAGACGCCACGTGACTATTACGCAAACGCGGTGGTGTGGGACGCCGTGTACGCCATGGCAGAGCCGGAGCTCAGGGAAGCAATGGATCTGGGTTATCTGACTGGCCAGCGGCCTGCCGATGTCTCATGCGCAGCGACGATCGTGATGGTGGTTACTTCATGGTCATCCAGGGGAAGACGAAGCAGAAGCTCAGGATCTTACTGACGACGGAGTCGGGGGAGAACAGCCTGGGCAGATTGATCCGGGAGATCACCGAGCGGAACGCTCATCACCCGTCCAAGTACCTGCTGATCAGCAAACACGGAAAACGAATGACCAAGGGGATGTTGCGTCTGAGGTGGGACAAGGCCCGAGAAAAAGCACAGCAGAAGGCTATCAAGGAGGGCGACCCGATGCTGGCAGCAAACATAGGTGGATTTCAGTTCCGCGACATCAGGCCAAAGGCAGCCTCAGAGATTGTCGATATCGGCGATGCAAGCCTGCTGCTGGGGCACACCAGACAGGAGATCACCAAGCGCGTCTACCGGCGCGTCGGCGTGACCGCCAAGCCATCAAAATAGGAGAAGTTTCGGAACTCGTTCCCTGAAAGTTTCGGAACCCTGCCTTAAACGATCAAAAAGCACCCCGGCGAACACCAAACGCCAGAAACGAAAAGGCCCTGAATAATCAGGGCCCTGTCGTAATATTTGGCGGGAAACCAGGGATTCGAACCCTGGGTACGCTATTAACGTACGCCGGTTTTCAAGACCGGTGCATTCAACCACTCTGCCAATTTCCCGGATGCTGCTGGGGTGGGGTGTGTAGCGTGCAGTCAGGATGTACCTAAGATAAGAACTCAGGGACCTGTGACAGTCATCAGTCTTCAAGACTGCTGCCTTAAACTACTCGGACACGCCTCCAGTTGCGTTGCGGGCGCCATAATACCTTAATGAAACAAGCTGTCAAACTCTGTTCCTCGCGTGTGACGGCGGCTCTGTTATGATCTTTGCAACTTGAAATTTCAAACCACCATCCCCGCCATCAGGAGTAGCGCCATGCGCGAACAGGATTACGCAAGCAACAACCGCGTGCAGGTCGAGCAGCTAGAGGTTAGCCGCGTCCTGCGCAATACTTACGGCCTTCTGGCCCTCACCCTCGCTTTCAGCGGCATCATGGCATTCGTTGCGCAGCAAATGCATGTGCGTTATCCAAACGTATTCGTGGTGCTAATCGGCTTCTACGGCCTGTTCTTCCTTACCAATAAGCTGCGTGACTCGGCATGGGGTCTGGTCTCCGCGTTCGCGCTGACCGGTTTCATGGGCTTCATTCTTGGTCCGATTCTTAACCGTTACCTGGGTATGCAGGGCGGCGCCGAGATCGTTTCTTCGGCGTTTGCCATGACCGCACTGGTGTTCGGGGGCTTGTCGGCTTACGTGTTGATTACGCGCAAGGACATGAGCTTCCTCGGCGGTTTCATCACTGCAGGCTTCTTCGTCCTGCTGGCGGCGGTGCTGGCGAGCATGTTCTTCCAGATCAGCGGTCTGCAACTGGCGATCAGCGCAGGCTTCGTGCTGTTCTCCTCGGTGTGCATCCTGTTCCAGACCAGCGCTATCATCCAGGGCGGCGAGCGCAACTACATCATGGCGACCATCAGCCTGTATGTATCGATCTACAACCTGTTCATCAGCCTGTTGCAGATCTTCGGCATTATGGGTCGTGACGACTGATCAGTGGCGACCGCCTCAACAAAAAGCCCGCTTCTGCGGGCTTTTTGCTGTCTCGTATGGTCGAATTCTTTATCATTGGCCTCATTCACCTGCCAGCCCGCTAAACGAGCCGCCCATGAAGTTCGCCATTGCCCTTTATTCACCCGCGCATGCACCCTCTTCGCGCCGCGCCCTGTT
This sequence comes from Pseudomonas sp. UBA5706, assembly GCF_002419965.1. Lineage (GTDB taxonomy): Bacteria > Pseudomonadota > Gammaproteobacteria > Pseudomonadales > Pseudomonadaceae > Aquipseudomonas. Next base: position 73,582 of record NZ_DIHC01000042.1, on the reverse strand, counting down.
GTTCGCGCAGGCTGTGCTGAGTGGTGGCCATGAAATCGTGCGGTTGTTCTTCTATCAGGACGGGGTCCATAGCGCATCGGCGAATGTCGTCACCCCACAGGACGAGCTGGACATAGTTGCGCAGTGGCGCGATTTCGTTAGCCATCACCAGCTCGATGGCGTTGTGTGCATCGCCGCTGCCCTGCGTCGCGGCGTGCTGAATGAAGAGGAAGGCCAGCGCTATTCACGTACTGCCGCGAATCTCGATGCGCCGTGGGAACTTTCAGGCCTAGGGCAGTTGCATGACGCAGTACAAACTGCGGACCGTTTGATCTGCTTCGGAGGGCCCTGAGATGCCGAAATCGTTGCTGATTATCAGCCGCCAGTCGCCGTGGTCCGGGCCTAGTGCGCGTGAAGCGCTGGATATCGCGCTAGCAGGCGGCGCCTTCGATCTACCGTTAGGGATGCTGTTTCTGGACGACGGTGTGCTGCAGTTGGTGCCGTCACAGAGCGCTACTCACGTACAGCAAAAAGACATCACGGCCAATCTCCAGGCGTTGCCGATGTTCGGGGTCGAGGACCTGTTTGCCTGCCACACCAGCCTCAACGAGCGTGGGCTGTCGCTGACAGAGTTGGGTATCCAACCCTTGAAGGTCCTGCACGACCAGGAAATTGCCGCGCTTATTGACCGATATGACCAGGTGATCACGATCTGATGTCGACCTTGCACGTGTTATCCCACTCCCCCTTCACCGACTCACGCCTGGGCAGTTGCCTGCGAGTGCTTGGCAGCGAAGACGCGATCCTGCTATGCGGCGATGCGACCTACGCATTGACCGCCGCTACGAGTGCGCACCAGGCGCTGGACAGCAGAGCCGGGCAGCTAAAGCTGTACGTCCTCGACGAAGACGCCAAGGCGCGCAACCTGACACTGCCCGGTTGGGTCATCAACGTCGATTACCCCGGATTCGTTGCGCTGTCTGTGCAGTACGATAAGGTCAACACGTGGCTATGAAACAGCTCATCGTGGACGGGTGCAGCATTGCCCTGGACAAGGATGGTTACCTTGTAGACCTGCACGACTGGTCGAATAAGGTCGCCCAGGCCCTGGCGCAGGAAGAGGGTATCGACCTGACCCCCGAACACTGGGAGATCCTTGAACTGCTGCGGGCATTCCATGCCGAATTCCAACTCTCCCCCGCGACCCGGCCGCTGGTGAAATACACCGCGTTGAAACTGGGCGTCGAGAAAGGCAACAGCCTGCACCTCAATCGTCTGTTCAACGGCACTCCCGCCAAACTTGCCGCCAAGCTGGCGGGCCTGCCAAAGCCGACCAATTGCTTATGACCGAATTTGCCCCTCTGGTGACCGAACCCTCTGCCGAGCACCCTTTTGCTCAATTCGTACGCATTTTGGGCAAGGGCAAGCGCGGCGCGCGCAACCTGACCCGTGAAGAAGCCCGCGAAGCCATGGGCATGGTGCTCGATGAGAAGGTCGAGGACACCCAGCTCGGCGCTTTCCTGATGCTGCTGCGCCACAAGGAGGAAAGCGCCGAAGAACTGGCAGGCTTCACCGAAGCGGTGCGCGAACGACTGACAGCTCCACCTCTGGCAGTGGATATCGACTGGCCGAGCTATGCGGGCAAAAAACGTCATTTGCCATGGTATTTGCTGGCCGCCAAATGTCTGGCGCAGAACGGCGTACGGGTGCTGATGCACGGGGGTGGCGCGCACACCGCCGGGCGTCTGTACAGCGAGCAGTTGCTGGAGCTGCTGGGCATACCGCTGTGCCGCAACTGGCAGTCGGTGGGCAACGCCCTGGAGATGCAAAGCATTGCATTTATCCCGCTAGGGGATTGGGCGCCGCAGTTGCAACGGATGATCGACCTGCGCAACACCTTGGGCTTGCGCTCGCCCATTCACTCGCTGGCGCGGGTTCTCAACCCGCTGGGCGCGCGCTGTGGGCTGCAAAGCATCTTCCACCCCGGTTATCAGTCCGTGCATCGCGATGCGAGCAGCCTGCTGGGCGACCACGCCATCGTCATAAAGGGTGATGGGGGCGAAGTGGAGATCAACCCCGACACCATTAGCCACCTGTACGGCACTACCGACGGTCAGCCGTGGGATGAGGAATGGCCAGCGCTGTCCGACCGCCGCCATGTCAAACCCGCGACCCTGGATCATTCACAGCTCGTGGCCTTCTGGACAGGCGACATCGAAGACCGTTATCCGCGACTGGCATTGATCTCGACCATGGCATTGGCCTTGCGCGGTTTGGGAATGCCGCGTGCCGAAGCTTTTCAACAGGCCGAGGCGTACTGGGTCAATCGAAACCGATCGATATAGACGATCATTCTCCCCGACTCTTTGCGTTATTTGCCCGAACGATTGTTCTTAGACTGTCTCCAACGCACGACGCACGCATCTTCTGGAGACATATATGGGCCTGCTGGTTGAAGGACGCTGGCAAGACCAGTGGTACGAGAGCAGCAAAGACGGGGCATTTGAGCGAGAGCAGGCTCAGCGCCGCCACTGGGTGACCGCAGATGGCCGCGCTGGCCCTTCCGGTGAAGGGGGTTTCAAAGCTGAGGCCGGTCGTTATCACCTCTACGTCTCACTGGCCTGCCCTTGGGCGCATCGAACCCTTATCGTGCGTCAGCTCAAAGGTCTGGAGCGATTAATCGATGTGTCGGTCGTAAGCTGGCTGATGCGCGAAAACGGCTGGACGTTTGATACACAAACCGGTTCGACAGGTGATCCGCTTGACGGTCATGCCTTTATGTACCAACGCTACTTGGCGGACACTCCCGACTACACAGGCCGCGTGACCGTGCCGGCGCTATGGGACAAAAAGCTGCAGTGCATCGTCAGCAACGAGTCGTCTGAAATTATCCGAATGTTCAACTCCGCATTCGACGATCTGACCGGCAATCGTCTGGATCTATACCCTGAAGCATGGCGTACCCAGATCGATCGCTTGAATGACGAGATTTATCCTGCGGTGAATAATGGTGTGTATCGGGCAGGCTTTGCTACCTCACAAGGCGCCTATGAGAAAGCCTTCGATGACGTATTTACCGAGCTCGATAAACTTGAACTGCTACTGGGCGAGAAGCGCTACCTGGCCGGGGCATACCTGACCGAAGCCGATGTGCGCCTGTTCACCACGCTGATTCGCTTCGATGCCGTCTATCACGGCCATTTCAAGTGCAACCTGCGTCGGATTGTGGATTATCCAAACCTGAGCAATTGGGTGCGTGAGGTGTACCAGTTGCCAGGTGTTGCTCAAACCGTGGACTTCGAGCATATCAAGCACCACTACTACGCCAGCCACGCCACCATCAACCCGACAGGCATCGTGCCCAAAGGGCCGGCGCAGGATTTCAATGCCGAGCATGATCGTGAACGACTGAGCGGCAACGGGATTTTTCACAACCGCTGATCATGCATTCAAGTGACCTGCCTGCACCGAAAGGCGCTTGAACCTGGCGTGTCAACGAACTCGCGGTCACGGCGGATTGCGAGCTGCCTTGCCTTCCAACCGTCCTGATGGATCAAACGCCCGCCTGAGCGCCTTCGAACCACGCCAGCTTGTCCCGCAGCATCACCACTTCCCCTACGATCACCAACGTGGGCGCATGCACTTCATGCTCCGCCACCAGTTGCGGCAGGTTGGCCAGCGTGCCGGTGAACACCCGCTGATTGGTGGTAGTACCTTGCTGGATCAGCGCCGCCGGCGTCTCCCCGGAGCGGCCATGTTTGATCAGCTCGCTGCAGATGATCGGCAAGCCTATCAGGCCCATGTAGAACACCAGCGTCTGCGTCGCGGACACCAGGTCGCTCCACGGCAAGTCCGTGGTGCCATCTTTCAAATGCCCGGTGACGAAACGCACCGACTGCGCATAATCACGATGGGTCAGAGGAATCCCGGCATACGCCGCGCAGCCACTGGCTGCCGTGATACCCGGTACTACCTGAAACGGTATCCCGTGGGCGGCCAGCTCTTCGATTTCTTCCCCGCCCCGGCCAAAGATGAACGGATCGCCCCCCTTGAGCCGCACCACGCGCTTGCCCTGCTTGGCCAAATTAACCAGTTGCTGGTTGATCTGGTCCTGAGGCAGCGCATGATCGGCGCGTTGCTTGCCGACGTAGATCCGGTCTGCGTCGCGACGGCACAATTCGAGAATCGCAGGTGCAACCAGACGGTCGTAGAGCACAACATCGGCTTGCTGCATCAGGCGCAGTGCCTTGAAAGTCAGCAGATCCGGATCTCCAGGACCGGCACCGACGAGATACACTTCCCCCGCAGCGCTCGGTGCATCGCCTTCGATCTTGGCCTTGAGCAAGCGTTCGGCTTCAGCGCCCTGCCCGGCCAATTGGCGGTCGGCGATCGGCCCTTGAAACACCTCTTCCCAAAACGCCCGGCGCTGCTGGACGTTGGGAAACAGGCTCTTCACCTGATGGCGAAAGCGCGCCGCCAGACCCGCCAGATGGCCATAGGTCGGTGGAATCCAGCTCTCCAGTTTGGCCCGAATCAGCCGCGCCAGCACCGGCGCATCGCCGCCACTGGATACCGCTATCACCAACGGTGAGCGATCAACGATGGCCGGGAAGATCACGCTGCACAGGGCAGGCGCGTCCACTACATTGACCGGCACACCCCGCCGACGAGCATCGGCTGACACCCGGGCATTCAGCGGTTCATCATCAGTGGCGGCAATGATCAGCACGCAATCGTCCAGATCCGTTTCGCTGTAACCACGCAGAATCTGTTCGCCACCGCTGCTGTCGATCAGCTCCCGCAGCTCCGTTCCGATCTGAGGTGCAACCACCCGCAGGACCGCGCCGGCGTCGGCGAGCAGACGAGACTTGCGCAAGGCAATCTCGCCGCCGCCCACCACCAGCACGCGGGCGCCCCGCAGGTTGTGGAACAGTGGCAAAAATTCCATTTAGCCGATGACCTCGATGCCACCCATCCACGGCTTGAGCACTTCAGGCACACGAATCGAGCCGTCGGCCTGCTGGTAGTTCTCCAGCACCGCGACCAGCGTACGCCCGACCGCCAGGCCGGAGCCGTTGAGGGTGTGAACCAGCTCCGGCTTGCCTGTTTCCGGATTACGCCAGCGGGCCTGCATGCGCCGCGCCTGGAAGTCGCCACAGTTGGAGCAGGAGGATATCTCGCGGTATTTGTCCTGGCTTGGAATCCACACTTCCAGGTCGTACGTTTTCACCGCACTGAAGCCCATATCCCCTGTACACAACGCCAATACGCGGTACGGCAGTTCCAGCAGTTGCAGAACGCGCTCGGCGTTGCCGGTCAGGCTTTCCAGCGCTTCGAGGGATTTTTCCGGCTCAACGATTTGCACCATCTCGACCTTGTCGAACTGATGTTGACGAATCATGCCGCGTGTATCGCGACCCGACGCTCCGGCCTCGCTGCGAAAGCACGGTGTGTGAGCGACGAACTTCAAGGGCAACTGCCTGGCATCGAGGATTTCGCCCGCGACGATGTTAGTCAGCGAGACTTCGGCGGTGGGGATCAGGTACAGATCGGCTTCGCCTTCGCGGGCGATCTTGAACAGGTCTTCTTCGAATTTCGGCAACTGGCCAGTGCCTTGCAGCGCCGGGGCCTGCACCAGATACGGCGTGTAGGCCTCTTCGTAGCCATGCTCATTGATATGCAGGGTAATCATGAACTGCGCCAGCGCGCGATGCAGGCGTGCAATCGGACCACGCAGCAGAGCGAAACGGGCACCGGAAAGCTTGGCGGCGGTTTCGAAATCCAGCCAACCGAATTTCTCGCCCAGCGCGACGTGATCCTTGACCTCGAAATCGAACGACGCCGGAGTGCCCCACTTGCGCACCTCGACGTTTTCTTCTTCGTCAGTGCCGACCGGCACCGATTCATGCGGCAGGTTCGGCATGCTCAGCAGCATGGCGTCCAGCTCGGACTGAATACCGTCCAGCTCTTTCTTGCCAGTGCTCAACTCTTCGGCCATACGATCGATGTCAGCCATCAACGGCGCGATATCTTCGCCGCGTTGCTTGGCCTGACCGATGGATTTGGAACGGGCATTACGCTCGGCCTGAAGCTGCTCGGTGCGGGTCTGCACCGTCTTGCGCTGGTTCTCCAGCGCTTCGATACGGGCTACGTCCAGTGTGAAACCACGGGAAGCCAGGCGATCCGCTACGTCCTGAAGCTGGGTACGTAACAGTTTGGAGTCGAGCATATCGTTGCCTCGTTATTGAATCGGGTTTATTAAATTCGGGTCAAAGACAGGCCCGCCCACGTCGCGAGCAGGCCGCCGAACACACTGATGGCGGCATAGCCGATGGCCAGCGGTGCCTGCCCGCTTTCCAGCAAGCGCAGCGTATCCAGGGAAAACGATGAAAAGGTCGTCAGTCCGCCGACAAAACCGACGATCAGACCGGCACGAATTTCGATGGGCACTTCCGGGCGCAATAAAAACCAGCCGTACAGCAGTCCGATGATCAGGCAGCCAACCAGGTTGACAGCCAGTGTTGCCGTATAGAAATGTTTGGGCCAGTTGGCCGACACCCACGTGCCCGCCGCAAAACGCAATAATGTACCAGCGATCCCCGCTATCGACACCGCAAGAATGGTCTGAATCACTATTTTCTCCGCTGACGGGGACTGGCGCGGTCGAGAGCGGCCAAGTGTTTGAGTTTCTCGCCGATCTTCAGCTCCAAGCCACGGGGGACCGGGTGGTAATACTGACGCGGTTCGAGTTCGTCGGGGAAGTAGTCCTCACCGGCGGCGTAGGCGTCCGGCTCGTCATGGGCGTAGCGGTATTCTTCGCCATAACCCAGCTGCTTCATCAGTTTGGTCGGTGCATTGCGCAAATGCAGCGGGACCTCAAGCGAGCCATGCTCAGTCGCTTCGCGCATCGCCATCTTGAAGCCCATGTACACCGCATTGCTTTTCGGCGCACACGCCAGGTAGACGATGGCCTGGGCTACAGCCAGTTCACCTTCGGGGCTACCCAGTCGCTCCTGCACATCCCAGGCAGACATGCACAGGGGCAGCGCGCGCGGGTCGGCGTTGCCGATGTCCTCGCTGGCCATGCGCACCACACGCCGAGCCAGATACAGAGGGTCGCAGCCACCGTCGATCATGCGCGCGAACCAGTACAAAGCCGCGTCGGGATCCGAGCCGCGAATGGACTTGTGCAGCGCTGAAATCTGGTCGTAGAACGCCTCGCCGCCCTTGTCGAAACGACGGCGGCTGTCACCCAGCAGGCTCTGCAGCAGCTCGGGTTCGATTTCACTGCCGTCCTCGGCCAGGTCCGATGCGTTCTCCAGCAGGTTAAGCATCCGCCGTCCATCGCCATCGGCCGCGGCCAGCAGGGTCTTGAAGGCTTCGTCACCCAATGTGAGATGACGATTGCCCAAGCCACGCTCCTCGGTCAGCGCGCGGTCGACCAATCGACGCAGCGCCGCCTCATCCAGGCTTTTGAGTACGTACACCCGGGCCCGCGACAGCAGCGCGTTGTTCAGCTCGAAGGATGGGTTTTCGGTGGTCGCACCGATGAAGATCAGCGTGCCATCTTCGACGTAAGGCAAGAACGCATCCTGCTGCGATTTGTTGAAACGATGCACTTCGTCAACGAACAGGATGGTACGGCGACCGTATTGACCCGCCTGCTGCTTGGCGATTTCCACTGCCTGGCGGATTTCCTTGACCCCCGCCAGGACGGCCGAAACAGTCTCGAAGTGAGCATCCGAGACTTTCGCCAACAATCGCGCCAGCGTGGTTTTGCCCACGCCGGGCGGCCCCCAGAAAATCATCGAGTGCAGCGCACCCTGCTCCAGCGCTTCACGCAGGGGCTTGCCATGGGCGAGCAGATGCTGCTGACCGACGTACTCATCCAGATTGGTCGCACGCAACCGGGCGGCCAGGGGTTGGGCAATCGGCTCACTGCTGAACAGGTCCATGCTGGACTCTCGAACCTCTTATTCCTGAATGACGTCGGCGCCTTTCGGGATATCGAACTTGAATCTGTTCGCCGCAACAGACTCGTTAGCCTTGACACCGGTGAACAGGATATTGGTGCGCTGACCCACGCTGTCGATCAGTTGCATCTCGTTGATCAAGCCGTTACGGAACGACAGACGCAGACTGTCGAATAACGTGTCCTTGGATTTGGGCTTGAGCACGAAATCGATCACTCCACCCGACTCCCTGGCGCTGATGTCGAAGCTCTCGCTGATTTTCGACACATCACCGGACAGCAGCAAGGCTGGGGTCTGGGTCAGGCGCTGATCGAGGGTCTTGATGGTGACCTGCTCGAGATCCGGGTCCCAAAGAGTGACCTTCTTGCCATCGGAGATCATCGTCTGTTCCTGAGGCACGTTGGTGTGCCAGTAGAACAGACCGGGACGCTGCAACGTCATTTCACCCGAGGTCTCCTGCAACTGCGTGCCGCCGCCATCGAGCGTCAACTGCGAGAAGTTGCCGGTAAGGGTTTTCGAGCTTTCCAGCAATTGAGTCAGGCGCGCTACGTCCTTGCTGTCGGCGTGGGCAGGGACAGCGGAAAAAGCCAGTGCAGATAGCAACAGCACGCGGATAAGACGCATGGGATTCCTCTTAAGATTCGGATAACGCCGAACGGCACCTGTACGGGCGCCGTTCGGGCGTGTAATGGACAAAGTGTCAATCACGCATGGGGGCTGGCGCAATCACTTCCCGCGAGCCATTGGTGTTCATTGAGGTTACGACGCCGGCCATTTCCATGGCCTCGATCATGCGCGCTGCGCGGTTGTAGCCAATCTTGAGCTTACGCTGCACAGCCGAGATCGAAGCACGACGGCTTTCCAGTACGAACTTGACCGCTTCGTCATACAAGGCGTCGCTTTCGCTGTCCTCGCCATCGCCGCCGCTGCCACCTTCGAATCCGCTGCCAGCCTCTTCGACGCCCGCGAGAATGTCATCGTTGTAGTTCGGCGTTCCGCGCAGCTTCCAGGCCTCCACCACGCGGTGAACCTCGTCGTCGGACACGAATGCGCCGTGTACCCGGATCGGCAGGCTGGTACCGGGTGGCATGTAGAGCATGTCCCCGTGGCCAAGCAATTGTTCGGCGCCACCCTGATCGATGATGGTGCGCGAGTCGATCTTGCTCGACACCTGGAACGCCATCCGGGTAGGAATGTTCGCCTTGATCAGACCGGTGATCACGTCAACCGATGGGCGCTGGGTCGCAAGAATCAAATGGATACCCGCCGCACGGGCTTTCTGTGCGATACGGGCGATCAGCTCTTCGACCTTCTTGCCCACGATCATCATCATGTCGGCGAACTCGTCGACCACCACGACGATAGTCGGCAGCTTGGTGAGCAGCGGCGCTTCATCATGAATGCTTTCACGGTGATAAAGCGGGTCGGACAATGGCGTACCGGCTTCCTCGGCCTCTCTGACCTTTTGGTTGAAGCCCGACAGGTTACGAACGCCCATCTTGGCCATCAATTTGTAGCGCCGCTCCATTTCAGCCACCGACCAGCGCAAGGCATTGGCGGCATCCTTCATGTCGGTCACGACCGGACAGAGCAGATGCGGAATGCCTTCGTAGATCGAGAGCTCAAGCATTTTCGGGTCGATCATGATCAGCTTGGCGTCTTCCGGACCGGACTTGAACAGGATCGACAGAATCATTGCGTTCACGCCCACCGACTTACCGGAACCGGTAGTACCGGCCACCAGCAAGTGCGGCATCTTCGCCAGGTCAGTGATCACCGGCTTGCCACCGATGTCATGACCCAATGCCAGGGTCACCGGGGACTTGGCGTCGTCGTATTCAGGGGTCGAAAGAACCTCGGAGAAGCGCACGATCTGCCGGTCTTCATTAGGAATTTCGATACCCACGGTGGTCTTGCCCGGAATCACTTCGACCACACGCACGCTAGTCACCGCAAGGGAACGTGCAAGGTCCTTGGCCAGATTGGCGATGCGGCTGACTTTTACGCCAGCGGCGGGCTGGATTTCGTAGCGCGTGATCACCGGACCCGGATGTATCGAGTCCACCGAAACCTCGACACCAAACTCCTTGAGCTTGATCTCCAGCAGATGCCCTACGGCGGCCAGGGACTCCGGCGAATAATTGAGTTGTTTCTTCTCTGCCGGGTCGAGAATGGAGATCGGCGGCAAGGTGCCTTCCACCGCACTGTCGACGAACAACGGCGCCTGCTTTTCTTTCTGCACACGCTTGCTCGGCTCGGGCGCTTTGGGAGGAGCAGGTGCGATCACTGCCGGGATGTGCTTTTCACGAGCGCTCATGTGCTCGCTCAAGGCCTGCTCACGCTCGATCAGGCGTTCCTTGGCCCTGGCTTGCTCACGACGGTCCGGTACAACCGGGGCGACGACTTCATCGACACGCATATCGACTTCGCGCAGTTGAGCGACCATCTGCTTGCGCTCGTTGCGCTCGGCCCACCAGCGATTGATCGCGCCCTGGAACAGCTCGAAAAGGTCTAGAGTGATCTTGCCGGTGGTGTCCATGACCTTGAACCAGGAGAGGTCGGTGAACACAGTCAGGCCGAACAGGAACAGCGCGATGAACAGCAAAGTGCTGCCCTGCACGTTCAGCGCGCGCTTGGCCAGATCGCCAAGGACCTCGCCCAGCACGCCGCCCGCCGAGCCCGGAAGGCCTGCCGTAGAGTGGAAGTGGATATGCGCCAGCGCGGCACCGGCCAGAATCAGGAACACCAGTCCAATCATGCGCCAGGAAAACAGCCAGCCGCTCCACTGCCACGGTTCGTGGCGCTGACGAAACACCTGATACGCCTTGACACCCAGTAGAATCGGGAAGATGTAGGCAAAATAGCCCAGCACCATGAACAGGATGTCAGCGGAAAAGGCACCGGCGCGACCTGCCGCATTCTGCACTTGCACGGAGCTGCTGGTGTGGCTCCATCCCGGATCGGCCTGGTCATAGGTCAACAGAGCCATCATCAGGTATAGGCACAAAAAGCCGAATGCGATCAGTGCACCTTCCTTCAATCGGTAGTGCAAATGCTGCCGCCAGAGCGGTACGGGGCTGGGTGCTACGGTGGATTTCTTCAAAACGCTTCAATTCCTGCGCGCTAGCGCGAACATCTACTGGTGGTTGACTATGTACGACTGCATCGACGAAATAGTGCCGACCGACGCCTGACTATTGCGAAACGTCAACGAGGTTGGACGCACGCTCGACAGGTGACTTGAAAAGAGGTTAAACAACATCGGGCATTGTACGGATTTGCACGCTGCACGCCACGATAGTCTGGCGCCGACGTTGCAGATCTTCAAGCACCGGTGACAGCGGGCGATTTGATCATGCATTTTCTTTGCTGACAAAGGCTTATGGCCCGATTTTTTACGTTATGCAAAACTGTCCAATGGCCATGATCCTGATGAAATCCGAACATCTGCCACGTATTACCCATGTATGGAATGGTCAATCGCCTGTGACCGCAATCACGACTTGTAGTTGCACAGGTGCCACACTCCCCTCCCCTCTCGCAAAGTCGGAACGCCATGCTTACCTGGTTACCACGCGACACCCTCGTTTTTCCGCCGCTTGAAAAAGCCATGCGCGAACCCAACGGGCTGCTGGCCGGGGGCGGTGACCTGTCTCCGGACCGGCTAATCCAGGCCTACCGCCACGGTTGTTTTCCCTGGTACCAGCAGGGTCAGCCGATTCTCTGGTGGTCACCTGATCCGCGCACAGTGCTGTTTCCTGACGAACTGCACATTTCTCGCAGCCTGGCCAAAGTCATGCGTCAGCAGCGTTATGAGGTCACGTTCGACCAGGATTTCGCCGCCGTCATAAGCGCTTGCGCCGAGCCTCGTGCCTATGCCGATGGCACCTGGATCACCGGTTCCATGCAGGCGGCTTATATAGAGTTGCACGCGCGCGGCCATGCCCACAGCGTTGAGGTCCGCGACAACGGCGAATTGGTAGGCGGCTTGTATGGGCTGGCGATGGGGCAACTGTTTTTCGGCGAATCGATGTTCAGTCGTGCCGACAATGCCTCAAAAGTCGGTTTTGCCACACTGGTCGAACGACTGAACGCATGGGGCTTTGTATTGATCGATTGCCAGATGCCGACCCAACACCTGGAAAGCCTCGGTGCTCGTTCGATCCCCCGACAAACTTTCGCGGCCTATCTGCACAAACACCTGGATCTGACAAATTCCTCCGACTGGTTACCTAGGCGAGTTTGATTCGGCTGGCATACACTCTTATCTATAGTTTTCTCGAGGGTTGATCATGACCGAGCTGGCGCGGCTTAAGTTTTATGCCACTCAACCCCACTCCTGCAGCTACCTGCCCGAAGAGCAAGCCACCACGCTGTTCCTCGACCCCAGCCAGCCAATGGATGTTCAGGTCTATGCCGACCTTTCCGACATGGGGTTCCGTCGCAGTGGCGATCATCTCTATCGCCCGCACTGCCAGAACTGCAGTGCCTGTGTACCTGCCCGTATTCCTGTAGGGCTTTTCGTACCCGATCGACAGCAAAAACGTATTTTCAAACGGAATACCGACATTGAAGTGACGAGCGCCAAACCGCACTTCAGTGAAGAGTATTTCGACCTCTACCAGCGATACATCGAGCAACGTCATGCAGACGGCGACATGTATCCGCCCAGCCGCGATCAGTTCTCGACGTTCCTGGTCCGCGACCTGGCCTTTTCGCGCTTCTACGAGTTCCGTCTTGAAGGACGCCTGCTGGCGGTTGCGGTGACCGACTTGCTACCAAACGGCCTGTCAGCGGTGTATACATTTTATGAGCCTGCCCAGGAGCGCCGCAGCCTGGGCCGCTATGCGATCCTCTGGCAAATCGCCGAAGCGGCTCGCCTGGGACTGCATGCGGTGTATTTGGGTTACTGGATAAAAAACTGCAAAAAGATGAATTACAAGACCCAATATCGCCCCATCGAACTGCTGACCAACCAAAGATGGGTCACTCTTTACTGAATCCCTTGGCTTGACCCTCACTTTTCGGGCACAATGCAGCCCGCTTTTGCCTGGCTGCCGTTTGCACCGGGCCATTCATTGGATACCGAGGGCTTTACTGCATGTCGAAAGAAGACAGCTTCGAAATGGAAGGCACTGTCGTCGACACCCTGCCCAACACCATGTTCCGTGTGGAGTTGGAAAATGGGCACGTCGTAACCGCGCACATCTCCGGCAAGATGCGCAAGAACTACATTCGTATTCTTACCGGCGATAAGGTCCGCGTTGAACTGACGCCCTACGACTTGAGCAAAGGGCGCATCACCTACCGCGCCCGCTAACAGGTCTTAACAAAAACGCCCGGCAAAAACCGGGCGTTTTTGTGTGCGTGTCAATTACAAGCCCGATACCTCGCGCTGTAACAGTACGGCTTGAGCAATCGCGTTCAACCGTTCGTGGCTGCTGTCGGAACAGTCCGGTACGATGAGGCGAATCAGATAGATAAATAGCAAAAAGGCGCCAACAGGCGCCTTTTTGCCGTACTGCAATGAAACGTCAGGCCAATTCTGCCGTGGTCTCGTAGTCGAACGTGATCTCGCCATCCTTGAAGTCGATGTGTACGACACCGCCATGTTCGGACAACTCACCGAAGAGAATTTCCTCCGCCAGTGGGCGCTTGATCTTGTCCTGAATCAGACGCGCCATCGGGCGAGCGCCCATTGCCGCATCGTAACCACCTTCGGCCAGATAACTCCGGGCCGCATCGGTCACCTCGAGCAGCACCCGCTTGTCTTCCAGCTGCGCCTGTAGCTCGGTGAGGAACTTGTCCACCACACTCTTGATGACCTCGTGGCTGAGGCGACCAAACTGAATGATGGTGTCCAGGCGGTTGCGGAATTCCGGCGTGAAGCTCTTCTTGATGACTTCCATGGCATCGGACGAATGATCCTGATGCGTGAAGCCAATCGAAGCGCGCGCTGCAGTTTCTGCACCAGCATTGGTGGTCATGATCACGATCACATTGCGGAAGTCCGCCTTGCGGCCGTTGTTGTCGGTCAAAGTGCCATGGTCCATCACCTGCAGCAGCAGGTTAAAGACTTCAGGATGCGCTTTTTCGATCTCATCGAGCAGCAACACGCAGTGAGGCTGCTTGGTGATGGCTTCGGTCAACAGACCGCCCTGATCGAAACCGACATAGCCAGGTGGCGCACCGATCAGACGCGATACGGTGTGACGCTCCATATACTCGGACATGTCGAAACGCACCAGCTCGATACCCAGCGCCTTGGCCAGCTGACGCGCAGCCTCGGTTTTGCCAACGCCGGTCGGGCCTGCGAACAGGAACGAGCCTACAGGCTTATCCGGCGATTTGAGGCCTGCACGGGACAGCTTGATCGCGGTGGACAACGAATCGATCGCCGCATCCTGGCCAAACACGGTCAGTTTCAGGTCGCGCTCAAGGTTACGCAACAGTTCCTTATCGGAACTGTTGACGTGCTTAGGCGGAATCCGCGCGATTTTCGCCACGATATCTTCAACCTGGGGCACTTCTATACGCTTGACGCGCAGCTCAACTGGCTGCAAACGCTGATAAGCACCCGCCTCGTCAATGACATCGATCGCCTTATCCGGCATATGACGATCATTGATATAGCGTGACGCCAGCTCAGCGGCAGCACGCAACGCCTCATCACTGTATTCGATGCTGTGGTGCTGCTCGAAACGACCTTTCAAGCCACGCAAAATACCGATGGTGTCCTCGACGGACGGCTCGGAGACGTCAACCTTTTGGAAGCGACGGGCCAGCGCACGGTCTTTTTCGAAGATGCCACGGAATTCCTGGAACGTGGTCGAACCGATGCAGCGGATGTCCCCTGACGACAACAGCGGTTTAAGCAGGTTGGAGGCGTCCATCACCCCGCCCGACGCTGCACCCGCACCAATGATGGTATGGATTTCGTCGATGAACAGGATCGCATGTGGACGCTTCTTCAGCTCACCGAGCAACGCCTTGAAGCGCTTCTCGAAGTCGCCGCGGTATTTGGTACCGGCCAGCAGGGCGCCCAGGTCCAGCGAGTAAACGACGCTGCTGGCCAGCAGGTCCGGCACCTGATTGTCGACGATACGCTTGGCCAGACCTTCGGCGATGGCGGTTTTACCGACACCGGCCTCGCCGACCAGCAGCGGGTTGTTCTTGCGACGGCGCGCGAGAATCTGAGCGACACGCTCGACCTCCAACTCACGACCGACCAGAGGATCGATGCGGCCCTGGCGAGCCAGTTCATTCAGGTTGCTGGCATAGGCATCCAGAGGATTGCCCGAAGAAGAAGACTCACCGCCCTCATCATCCTGCATATCTTGCTCACCTTCAGAGTGATCGCCATGCCCAGGCACCTTGGATATGCCATGAGCGATGTAGTTGACGACATCGATACGGGCAACGCTCTGCTGCTTGAGCAGAAACACCGCCTGACTCTCCTGCTCACTGAAAATAGCCACCAGAACATTGGCACCGGTGACTTCACGCTTACCGGAACTCTGCACATGGAACACCGCACGCTGCAGCACGCGCTGAAATCCCAGGGTGGGCTGGGTCTCGCGATCCTCATCGTGTACGGGGATCAGCGGGGTGGTGGAGTCGATGAACTCCTGAAGGTCGTGTTTGAGTTTGTCGAGGTTTGCGCCGCAGGCACGCAGAACAGTGGCGGCAGCCTCATTGTCCAATAGGGCCAGCAAAAGGTGCTCGACGGTCATGAATTCATGACGTTTTGAGCGGGCCTCCTTGAAAGCCAAATTGAGGGTGACTTCGAGCTCACGGTTTAACATAGCTTCACCTCATACCCAAGTGTCCGGCGTTAACCGTCCTTCTCGATCTCACAGAGTAGCGGATGCTGGCTTTCCCTGGCGTATTGGTTGACCTGCATTGCCTTGGTCTCGGCGATGTCGCGGGTAAACAATCCGCAAACTGCCCGTCCCTCTGTATGGACGGCCAGCATGACCTTGGTCGCCAGCTCACGATTCAGGTTGAAGAACACCTCGAGTACTTCGACGACAAAATCCATCGGGGTGTAGTCATCGTTGAACAAAACCACCTTATACATCGGTGGCACCTGCAATGTCGGCTTGGCTTCCTGTACAGCGATGCCCGCCGCTTCGTCCTCATGGGATTGCGGATCATCCTGATTGAATGTTAGTCGAATCTTGCTGATTGCATGCATGGTAAAGAAGGATCGTAAGGGGCGGAATTGAAATAAGTAGTCAGGATCATGCGGGTTTTCAATTGGACTGCCGCTTGACCTTGACTATCGGCTAATCGGTGTTACAAACAATAGAACCCACATTGGGTAAAAAGGGTCCGCGCAGTCAACCAAAATTTTTTAGGTCCGGCGGATGGAGGTGATGATACTCCCATCGGAGTCCTTTGCAGAGGGATGCGACTATGTCAAGCAGTACTGTGCTACGCGGTAAGGTCAAGTGGTTCAACAACGCCAAGGGGTATGGCTTCATCATTACGGACAGCAGGCCTGGAGAAGATCTGTTCGCGCACTACTCATCCATAAAAATGGACGGATACAGAACGCTAAAGGCAGGCCAGGCGGTGAAGTTTGATGTCATTCAAGGTCCCCGTGGGACGCATGCGATAGAGATATACGTAGAAACATTTGCTGACTCTGAAGCGTCAGGTATTGACGCTGCTGCCGCACACAGCCAACAGTCCGTTCGCAGCAAAAGCAAAGTCGACGCCTGAGCCGGACCGTTCAAGCGCGAGCCTCATGAAAACCGGTCAGTTCCTTCCTGAACTGACCGTTTTTTTACGCCGGTTGCTTACCTCGTCCTCGCCTATATGCTGCGATCTTCAAAAGCCCCGCATCTGCAGTCGAATGCTCCTTTAGTCGAAATCCATTCGGCGTTGTATCCGCCCTTCGCTATTCCGAGGGAGCTGCGACAGTCTGCCGCAGGCCACGTAAAACGCGGGCTTCATGGTTTTTCGGAATCGTCTGGGTGACGACCCCGAGGCTGAATCGATCAATGCATATGTCCCGCCTTCACGCTACTGACGTATTAATGGCCAGGAGCGGTGGTATACTTGCCGCCGGTGACCATAGGGTCATTGGGGGCCGAGCCATCTGAAACGAGACTTTCAACCCTCGAAAGGCCGCACTCTCAACCGGAGTGCAGCCGCCTGACGCTCGACTGAAGTAGTCCATTCACGCGACGAAATTCTCGACTTTCGGCTCATCGATACCTTGGGCGAAAGTGCCTACCCTGCGCATCTCGAAATTTTGTGTACGCTCAGCAAAGAAGAGAGTTATCCCGAAAATGTCCAACCGCTCGAAGATCATCTATACCTTCACCGACGAAGCTCCTGCCCTCGCCACCTACTCGCTGCTTCCCATCATCAAAGCATTCACAGCGTCCGCCGATATCACCGTCGAAACCCGCGACATTTCTCTTGCAGCCCGTATCCTGGCCAGCTTCCCCGAGCGCCTGGGTGACAAGAAGGTTTCCGACGATCTGGCCGAGCTGGGCGAACTGGCGACTACCCCGGAAGCGAACATCATCAAGCTGCCTAACATCAGCGCCTCGGTCCCGCAATTGAAAGCGGCGATCAAGGAACTGCAGGCCAAGGGCTACGACATCCCGGACTACCCGGATGAAGTCGTGACCGAAGCCGACCAGGTGGCTCGTGCTGGCTACGACAAGGTAAAAGGCAGTGCCGTTAATCCGGTACTGCGTGAAGGTAACTCTGATCGCCGCGCACCGCTTTCGGTCAAAAACTACGCGCGCAAGCACCCGCACAAGATGGGCGCATGGGCCGCAGACTCCAAGTCCCACGTTGCGCATATGGACAACGGCGACTTCTACGGCAGCGAAAAATCCTCGCTGATCGAAGCTGCAGGCTCAGTGAAGATCGAACTGATTGGCAAGGACGGCAGCACCACGGTCCTCAAGGACAAGACATCGGTGTTGGCCGGTGAAATCATCGATTGCGCCGTGATGAGCAAGAAAGCGTTGCGGGCGTTCGTGGCCAAGGAAATCGAAGACGCAAAAAAACTGGGCGTGCTGTTCTCCGTGCACCTGAAAGCCACCATGATGAAGGTCTCCGACCCGATCATGTTCGGCGAATTCGTCGCCGAGTACTATCAGGACGCGTTGAGCAAGCATGCTGATGTCCTGAAGGAAATCGGCTTCAGCCTGAGCAACGGTATTGGTGATCTGTACGCTCGCATCAAGAGCCTGCCCGTTGACCAACAGGCGCAGATCGAAGCTGACGTCAAAGCCGTTTACGCCACTCGCCCTCCTCTGGCGATGGTCAACTCCGACAAGGGCATCACCAACCTGCACGTGCCGAGCGATGTCATCGTCGACGCATCGATGCCTGCGATGATTCGTGATTCCGGCAAGATGTGGAACAACGACGGCGTCCTGCAGGACACCAAGGCCGTGATCCCGGATCGCTGCTACGCCACTATCTATCAGGCGGTCATCGAAGACTGCAAGCAACACGGCGCCTTCGATCCGACCACTATGGGCAGCGTACCGAACGTTGGCCTGATGGCACAGAAAGCCGAAGAGTACGGTTCGCACAACAAGACCTTCCAGATCGAAACCGACGGCGTAGTCCGCGTCACCGACGACAAGGGCCAGGTGCTGATGGAGCAGAGCGTCGACGCCGGCGATATCTGGCGCATGTGCCAGACCAAGGACGCGCCGATTCAGGATTGGGTCAAGCTGGCAGTCAACCGTTCGCGCCTGAGCAACACCCCGGCCATCTTCTGGCTGGACCCGGAGCGGGCCCACGACGCCGTTATGATCAAGAAGGTCGAGAAGTACCTGAAGGATCACGACACCACAGGCCTGGACATCAGCATCAAATCACCGGTCGATGCCATGAAGGTATCCCTGGAGCGCATTCGCGCTGGCAAGGACACCATCTCGGTGACCGGTAACGTGTTGCGCGACTACCTGACCGACCTGTTCCCGATCATGGAGCTGGGCACGAGCGCCAAGATGCTGTCGATCGTTCCCCTCATGAACGGTGGCGGCCTGTTCGAAACCGGCGCCGGCGGTTCGGCACCCAAACACGTTCAGCAGCTCAACGAAGAAAACTTCCTGCGTTGGGATTCGTTGGGTGAGTTCCTCGCGCTGGCGGCTTCGCTTGAGCATCTGGGTAACACCTACAGCAATCCGAAAGCGCTGGTACTTGCTACAGCCCTGGATAAGGCAACCGGCCAGTTCCTGGACAACAACAAATCGCCATCGCGCAAGGTTGGCGGTATCGATAACCGTGGCAGCCATTTCTACCTGGCCACCTACTGGGCCCAGGCGCTGGCTGCGCAAACCGACGATACCGAACTGCAAGGCAAGTTTACCCAACTGGCCAAAACCCTGGCCGACAACGAAGCGACCATCGTCGCCGAGCTGAACAGCGTACAGGGTAAGCCTCTGGACATCGGCGGTTACTACTTTGCGACGCCGGAACTGGCCAGTAATGCCATGCGCCCTAGCAAGACCCTGAACGAGGCGATCAACTCGCTGAAATAAGGCTTGCCGGATCGACGGCTAATGCCGCCGAACGCAACATGAACGCCCCGGCCCTGTGCCGGGGCTTTCTTTTTAACGTGCACCACTACGGTCGACCTTGCTCCTCAGTGGGAGCTTGCGAAGGTTACGACGGTGGCGAATGCACCCGGTCAGGTGAGAATCCGATGACTGACACACCGCTTTCGCTGGCGTCGTCACCTCCGACGTCTCCTACCAGAAACTGCGTCGGGTTGGCGACTTTGCCGCTAAACACGATCCGCATGCGCACCCACGGAGATTTGCAATGACCTGGCAACCTCACATTACTGTCGCCACCATCATCGAAGACAATGGCCGCTTTCTGTTCGTCGAAGAATCGAAGAACGACAAGCTGGTGCTCAACCAACCCGCCGGGCACCTGGAGCCGAACGAAACCTTGCGCGAAGCGGCCATCCGCGAAACGCTTGAGGAGACCGGCTGGGACGTCAAGCTGACCGGCGTGGTCGGGATTTACCTGTACACCGCCCCGAGCAACGGCGTGACTTACCAGCGGGTGTGTTTCTCCGCGAAAGCGGTCAAGCACCATCCCGAACGCACCCTCGACACCGGCATTGTTGGCGCGCCGTGGTTCACCCGCGACGAACTGGCAGGCCAGGCCGAGCGCTGGCGCAGCCATCTGGTCCTTGAATGCGTCGACGACTACCTCGCAGGCCCCGTACACAGCCTGGATGTCGTGCGCAACTGAATAGCTTTTAGCCTTGGGGCCGACTCCCTGCTAGAATCGCGTCCTTTTCCAGGCTACCCATCGAATACCTATGTCTGATTCAGCCTTTTCCAATCCAGAGAAGAAGCGCGTCATCGTCGGCATGTCCGGCGGCGTGGATTCTTCGGTCTCCGCCCTTCTACTCATGGAGCAGGGTTACCAGGTCGAAGGCCTTTTCATGAAGAACTGGGAAGAAGACGACGGAACCGAATACTGCACCGCCATGGACGACCTCGCGGACGCCCAGGCCGTGTGCGACCGAATCGGTATCAAGCTGCACACGGTTAACTTCGCCGCCGAGTACTGGGATAACGTTTTCGAGCACTTCCTTGAGGAGTACAAGGCCGGGCGCACGCCGAACCCGGACATCCTGTGCAATCGCGAGATCAAGTTCAAAGCCTTCCTCGAATACGCCTTCATGCTCGGTGCCGACCTGATCGCCACCGGCCACTACGTGCGTCGGCGCGATATCGACGACCGTACCGAGCTGCTCAAGGGCCTGGACCCGAACAAGGACCAAAGCTACTTCCTGCACGCTGTTGCGGGTGAGCAGATCGCCAAGACCCTGTTCCCGGTCGGTGAGCTTGAGAAACCCGAAGTCAGGGCAATTGCAGAGAAGTATGAACTGGCGACCGCCAAGAAGAAGGACTCCACCGGGATCTGCTTCATCGGCGAGCGTCGCTTTACCGATTTTCTAAAACAATACCTGCCTGCGCAACCGGGTGAAATAAAGACCACGACGGGTGAAGTCATCGGCCGTCACGCTGGCCTGATGTACCACACCATCGGCCAGCGTCAGGGCTTGGGTATCGGCGGGCTCAAGGACGCCAGCGATGAGCCGTGGTACGTGCTGGAGAAAGATCTGGTGCGTAACGAACTGATCGTCGGTCAGGGCAACGAACACCCATGGCTGTTCTCCCGCGCCTTGCTGGCCTCGGAGATCTACTGGGTGAACCCGGTCGACCTGAGCACGCCACGCATGCTGACCGCCAAGGTTCGCTACCGCCAGGGTGACCAGCGCTGCACGCTGGAGCGCACCGCCACCGGCTACCGTGCCACGTTCGAGGAACCGCAACGCGCGGTGACTCCTGGGCAATCCGTGGTCTTCTACGACGGTGAAGTCTGCCTGGGCGGTGGCGTCATCGAAATTGCCGAACCCTGGCACAGCAAGGACCCTCGTTGATGAGTCCGATTCAAGAGCAACTCATTGCATTGGGCGGCGTGTTTCAGGCCGCCGTGCTGGTCGACCGCATCGCCAAGACCGGCCAGGCCAGTGAAGCAACCGTTGGCTGCCTGCTCGGCGGGTTGCTGGTGATGGACCCCAAAGATACGCTGGACGTGTTCGGCGGCGACGACCTCAATCTGCGCGAAGGCTATCGCGCCCTCGCCAGCGCCCTTGAGCGCGACCCTGGCACTCTGCAGCGCGAGCCGCTGCGCTACGCGCTGGCGATGCTCGGCCTGGAACGTCAGTTGGCCAAGCGCGACGACATGCTCGATACCATCGGCAGGCGCCTGCCGCAGATCAAGTCCCAGGTCGAACACTTCGGCATCGTTCACGAAAACGTGATTGCCGCCAGCGGTGCGTTGTACCAGGAAACCCTGAGCACCCTGCGCCAGCGGATTCAGGTCCACGGCGACATGCGTAACTTGCAGCAACCTAACAACGCCTCGAAAATCCGCGCTTTGCTATTGGCCGGCATTCGTTGCGCGCGGCTTTGGCGACAAGTGGGCGGTCACCGCTGGCAACTGGTCATCAGCCGGCGCAAGTTGTTGAAAGAACTGTATCCGTTGATGCACGGCTGATTGCCAGCCCCCCCAAGAGACAGCAGATTTACCACTCACGACGCGATCCATCTCGAACAGTCGGCCTCGGCCGATCCGAATTTTCATGTATGATACGCGCCCCTTTTCGTTGCCCTACTGTCCGAGAACACCCCATGCAGCTTTCTTCGCTCACTGCGGTTTCCCCTGTAGACGGCCGCTACGCCGGCAAAACCCAGGCCCTGCGTCCCATTTTCAGCGAATACGGTCTGATCCGTTTCCGCGCCCTGGTGGAAGTCCGCTGGCTCCAGCGCCTGGCGGCTCACCCGCAAATCCCGGAAGTTCCGGCCTTTTCCGCCGAAGCCAACGCAATCCTCAACGCACTGGCCGACGACTTTGCGCTTGAGCACGCCGAGCGCGTGAAAGAGATCGAACGCACCACCAACCACGACGTGAAGGCCATCGAATACCTGCTCAAGGAGCAGGCTGCCAAGCTTCCGGAACTGGCTAAGGTCAGCGAATTCATCCACTTCGCCTGCACCAGCGAAGACATCAACAACCTGTCCCACGCGCTGATGCTGCGTGAGGGTCGCGACACCGTGCTGCTGCCGCTGATGCGTCAGATCGCCGAATCCATCCGCGAACTGGCGATCCGCTTCGCAGCCGTCCCGATGCTGTCGCGCACCCACGGCCAGCCTGCTTCGCCGACCACGCTGGGCAAAGAACTGGCTAACGTCGTTTATCGTCTGGAGCGCCAGATCGCCCAGGTCGCCGCCGTACCGCTGCTAGGCAAGATCAACGGCGCTGTCGGCAATTACAATGCGCACCTGTCGGCGTACCCGGACATCGACTGGGAAGCCAATGCCCGCGCCTTCATCGAAGGCGAGCTGGGCTTGGGTTTCAACCCGTACACCACGCAGATCGAGCCGCACGACTACATCGCCGAGCTATTCGACGCGATCGCGCGCTACAACACCATCCTGATCGACTTCGACCGTGACGTCTGGGGTTACATTTCCCTGGGTTACTTCAAGCAGAAGACGGTCGCCGGTGAAATCGGCTCCTCGACCATGCCGCACAAGGTCAACCCGATCGACTTCGAAAATTCCGAAGGCAACCTGGGTATCGCTAACGCACTGTTCCAGCACTTGGCCAGCAAACTGCCGATCTCCCGCTGGCAGCGCGACCTGACCGACTCCACCGTGCTGCGCAACCTGGGGGTGGGCTTCGCTCACAGCGTGATTGCCTACGAAGCGAGCCTCAAGGGAATCGGCAAGCTGGAACTCAATGAGCAAAAGCTCGCTGCCGACCTGGATGCCTGCTGGGAAGTGCTCGCCGAGCCCATCCAGACCGTCATGCGTCGCTACGATATCGAGAATCCATACGAGAAGCTGAAAGAGCTGACCCGGGGCAAGGGCATCGGCCCTGAAGCACTGCAGACTTTCATCGATGGCCTGGATATGCCTGCCGAAGCGCGCGCGGAACTGAAGAAACTTACACCTGCCAACTACATCGGCAGCGCCGTGGCCCAGGCCAAGCGCATCTGATCGAACAGCCTACGCTCTGAACGCCCGGCTGAGCCGGGCGTTTTTATTCCAGTCTGAAAAATACTGTTTTTCAATAGGTTACACATGAATCCTGATATTCCTATGCAGCTGCTTGGTGGCATCACGGCACGCGAATTCCTGCGTGATTACTGGCAGAAAAAACCGCTGCTCATCCGTCAGGCAATCCCTGATTTCGAAAGCCCGATTGATCCTGACGAACTCGCAGGCCTGGCGCTGGAAGAAGAAATCGAATCACGCCTGATCATCGAGAACGGCGTGCGACCCTGGGAGCTGCGTCGTGGGCCATTTGCCGAAGATGAGTTCAGTAAACTGCCGGAGACCGAATGGACGTTACTGGTCCAGGCCGTCGACCAGTTCGTTCCTGAAGTCGCGGAGCTGCTGGATAACTTTCGCTTCCTGCCAAGCTGGCGCATCGACGACGTGATGATCAGCTATGCCGCACCAGGCGGCAGCGTCGGTCCTCACTTCGACAATTACGATGTTTTCCTGCTGCAAGGCCATGGCAAGCGCCACTGGAAAATCGGCCAGATGTGCGACACCGACAGCCCGCTGCTGGAGCATGCGGATTTGCGTATCCTCGCCGACTTCCAGGGCAGCGAGGAGTGGACCCTGGAACCGGGCGACATGCTTTATTTGCCCCCGCGTCTGGCGCACTGGGGCGTGGCCGTGGATGATTGCCTGACTTACTCAGTAGGCTTTCGGGCACCGAGTGCCGCCGAGGTATTGACCCACTTCACCGATTTCCTCAGCCAATTCATGTCTGACGAAGAGCGCTACACAGATGCAGATGTGCAGCCAGTCAGCGATCCACATCAGATTCAGCGTGACGCCCTCGATCGCCTCAAGGCGCTGCTGGCCGAGCACATGGGCGACGAACGCCTGTTGCTGACCTGGTTCGGCCAGTTCATGACCGAACCGCGCTACCCGGAAATGGTGACCGGTCCGGAACTGGACGACGCCGAACTGCTCGACAGCCTGGAACAGGGTGCGATCCTGATTCGCAACCCAAGTGCCCGCTTGGCCTGGTCGGAAGTCGACGAGGACCTGCTATTGTTCGCCAGCGGCCAGAGCCGCCTGTTGCCCGGCCGTCTGCGCGAGCTGTTGAAACTGGTCTGCGCGGCCGATGCACTGCATATCGACAATCTGGGCCAGTGGCTGGCAGATGAAGAGGGTCGCAACCTGCTCTGCGAGCTGGTCAAACAAGGAAGTCTGGGGTTTGCTGATGAATAAGATCCGCGTACGGGTAGCTGACTGGCAGAAAGACAACGTCGATATACGGCGTATTCGCGAAGCCGTGTTCATTGCCGAGCAATCGGTTCCGCCCGAACTGGAATGGGACGCCGAAGACGCAGGCGCGCTGCACTTTCTGGCGTTGGAGGGCGATTATGCGGTAGGTACGGCGCGCCTGCTGCCGGATGGGGAAATCGGCAGGCTCTCGGTGCTCAAGGATTGGCGCGGCCTGAACGTGGGTGACGCGCTGCTGCAGTTCGTGATCGCCGAGGCGGAAAGCCGCGCGCTTAACGAGCAAAAACTCAGCGCCCAGGTGCAGGCTGCAGCGTTCTACGAGCGCTTCGGCTTCACGGTAGTCAGCGAAGAGTTTCTCGAAGCTGGCCTGCCCCATGTGGATATGGTGCGCAGCTCACGCTGAACGTGCGGCCCGCGGTCAAGAGAACGCCCCGTTATTCTCATCAGCTGACTATGCTGAAACGAGAATGCCGGGGCGTTCTGCCGCCCGCGATTCAATTTGGTCATCTCCAGGCCGATAAACTGAAACACTCACGCCTTGATATGCCCCACTTGCGGAGATCACACCGATGTCGTTACGCACCCTGCTCGCTTCCGTGTTGTTAGCCTGCAGCTTCACCGCCGTCGCCGCCACCGAAGTTGTCCCCCTCAACTACCGCACCAGCGACGACCTGATGCCTGCCGTCAAATCGTTCCTGGGCAATGATGGCAGCGTTAACGCCTACGGCAACAAACTGATCGTTAACGCCGAACCGGGCAAGATCAGCGAGCTGCGCGACCTGCTGTCGCAACTCGACACGGCACCCAAGCGTCTGCTGATCAGCGTCGACACCAGCGACAACACCGTCCAGAGTGACCAGGGTTACTCGGTCAACGGCACCGTGCACTCGCAGAATGGCCGCATCAGTGCCGACGGCAAGACCCGGATCATCAATTACGGCACAGCCAGTCGTGATGGCGGCGTGCAGCAGGTGCAGGCCAATGAAGGCACCCCTGCGCTGATACAGGTGGGTCAGAGCATTCCGATCACCAACGTGCAGACCGACTCCTATGGCTACGCGCAGACCAACACCCAATACCGCAATGTCACTCGCGGCTTCTACGTCACAGCGAGTATCACAGGCGAGGTCGTTCATCTGAGCATCAGCACCAACAACGACCGCATGAGCCAGCAACAGGCCGATGCGATTAAGGTGCAGAGCACTGATACGCAGGTCAGCGGGCGGCTGGGGGAATGGATCACCTTGGCAGGCGTGAGCGACCAATCTCGCGCGGACGAACAGGGCGTGACCCGGCGTTATTCGACGCAAGGGCGTGACGACATGATGCTGCGAGTAAAAGTCGATAGCCTGGACTGATTCAGCTTCGCCAAACATTTTGCTGCACCGCCGGGCTTGCTGCAGCCTGGCTTGCTGGCGGTGGCGCTGCAATCGCTGCAATCGCTGCAACCGGCACGCCGGGCGGCGAAACGGGTTTTCTGGATACCCCTCCCCTGACCTGCCGCTTACGCCTCCTCACCAATGCGTTCTTGTAGTGCCCATCTTCGCCACTACATACTTTTCTCCTCCAATGGATGCCAAGTGCCATAGGCGCCTTCACGTCCAGGGCACCTAATAGCCCGAAACTGACTGATGAGTCGCGTTGAACGAAAAATGTAGTGCCAATAAAAAACCACTACAAATTGTTTGACGAGGCAAAAAAGCCAAGGCATGATGGCCTCGCTTGCACTGAAACCAGTTCTCCGGAACGCCTGATTATCATGCTCATACTCTACCGAGTTGAGCATGATCGCGGCTTTTAGCCCAAAAGGCAGCTTAACCGGCTCATATCGTGAGGCGCGAAAAACACTCCATGATTCACCTTGCTTTCCGATTCAGTGAGCAGCCCTAAGTGCGCCCTGGAAAAACCCAAGCGCAATACAGCGACAGCTTCACCTCAAGACCCACAAGACTAAGCGACGAGGTTTACCCCATGGCACTGACACGCGAACAACAAATTGCAGCCATCGAGAAAGATTGGGCCGAGAATCCACGCTGGAAGGGCGTGACCCGCACCTACTCCGCTGCTGACGTCGTCCGCCTGCGTGGCTCGGTTCAGCCTGAACACACTTTCGCCAAACTGGGCGCTGAAAAGCTCTGGAGCCTGGTCACTCAGGGCGCCAAGCCGTCTTTCCGCCCCGATAAGGATTTCGTCAACTGCATGGGCGCATTGACCGGCGGTCAGGCTGTACAGCAGGTCAAGGCGGGTATCCAGGCGATCTACCTGTCTGGTTGGCAGGTGGCGGCAGATAACAACTCGGCAGAGTCGATGTACCCTGACCAGTCGCTGTACCCGGTGGACTCGGTTCCGACCGTGGTCAAGCGCATCAACAACTCATTCCGTCGCGCGGACCAGATCCAGTGGAAAGCTGGCAAGAACCCGGGCGATGAAGGCTACATCGATTACTTCGCGCCAATCGTCGCTGACGCCGAAGCAGGATTTGGCGGCGTGCTGAACGCCTACGAGCTGATGAAAAGCATGATCGAGGCAGGCGCCGCCGGGGTGCACTTCGAAGACCAACTGGCCTCGGTGAAAAAATGCGGCCACATGGGCGGCAAGGTACTCGTGCCGACCCAGGAAGCGGTACAAAAACTGGTCGCAGCGCGGCTGGCCGCTGACGTCGCAGGCGTTCCGACAATCATCCTTGCGCGCACCGACGCCAACGCTGCCGACTTGCTGACGTCCGACTGCGACCCGTACGACAAACCGTTCGTGACCGGCACCCGTACGCCGGAAGGCTTCTATAAAGTGCGCGCCGGACTGGATCAGGCCATTGCTCGCGGCCTGGCCTATGCGCCGTATGCCGATTTGATCTGGTGCGAAACCGCCAAACCGGATCTGGATGAAGCACGCCGTTTTGCCGAAGCGATCAAAAAGGAATACCCGGATCAACTGCTGTCGTACAACTGCTCCCCGTCCTTCAACTGGAAGAAGAATCTGGACGACGCTACCATCGCCAAATTCCAGCGCGAGCTGTCGGCGATGGGCTACAAGCACCAGTTCATCACCCTGGCGGGCATCCACAACATGTGGCACAGCATGTTCAACCTGGCGCACGACTATGCCCGTAACGACATGACAGCCTACGTGAAACTGCAAGAGCAAGAGTTCGCTGACGCAGCCAAGGGTTACACCTTCGTGGCCCACCAGCAGGAAGTCGGCACCGGTTACTTCGACGACATGACCACCGTGATTCAGGGGGGCCAGTCCTCGGTCACCGCATTGACCGGCTCCACCGAAGAAGACCAGTTCCACTGAGTTCTGCCGCTATGCCAAAAGCCGCCCGAGGGCGGCTTTTGCGTTTCGGGAGAATCAATACTCCACCCAATAGCTGATCAGTCGATAGACATGCCAAATCGGCAGGAAAAAGTTAATTAGCCAGGCTTATAATCTTCATTTGACAGCTCGCAGTTACGCCAACTTCGTCACTTTTCTGTGACATCACCAAAATCACGTTTCAAATGATATTAATTATCATTTCTGCTGCGCGTTTTTTATTACTGTTTATAGGAAACATATTTAACGAAACACACCGTAACGCCCGGCCCGCATGGCTGCATGCACCAAAACCGTGACATGGCTCATTAATCCTGTGAATAAATTTGATGTAGAAAATTTACTTGCTCTCCTTTTGCACATAAAATCCCGGAATTGATCGCACTGCGACATATCGTCACTGCTTCTACTTCTTTTCAAGCTCAGAGACCCTCGCTCTCTGTTAAGGATTGCCAGCATGCCCGAATCGACAGGTCTGATTGCCCACAACTGGGGCTTCGCCATTTTCCTTTTGGGCGTCATTGGCCTCTGCGCCTTCATGCTCGGGCTTTCCAGCCTGCTGGGTTCCAAAGCCTGGGGCCGCAGCAAGAACGAACCCTTCGAGTCCGGCATGCTGCCCACCGGTGGCGCGCGCCTGCGGCTCTCCGCAAAATTCTATCTGGTCGCGATGCTTTTCGTGATTTTCGATATTGAAGCCCTCTTTCTGTACGCCTGGTCTGTGTCCGTCCGCGAAAGCGGCTGGACCGGCTTCGCCGAAGCGCTCGTTTTCATAGCAATTCTGTTGGCAGGTCTTGTCTACCTATGGCGGGTAGGGGCGCTCGATTGGGCTCCCGTTGGTCGCCGTAACCGGCAGGCGAAGCTAAAACAATGAGGCTTTGGCAATGCAATACAATCTCACCAGGATCGACCCGGATGCTCCTAACGAGCAGTACCCCATCGGCGAGCGGGAAACCGTTGCCGATCCGTTAGAGGATCAAGTTCACAAAAACATCTTCATGGGCAAGCTCGAGGACGTACTGAACGGTGCAGTCAATTGGGGTCGCAAGAACTCCCTTTGGCCGTACAACTTCGGTCTGTCCTGCTGCTATGTGGAAATGACTACCGCCTTTACGGCGCCCCATGACATCGCGCGTTTCGGTGCCGAGGTAATCCGGGCATCGCCGCGTCAGGCGGATTTCATGGTTATTGCCGGTACCTGCTTCATCAAGATGGCGCCGATCATCCAGCGTCTCTACGAGCAAATGCTTGAGCCTAAATGGGTCATTTCCATGGGTTCGTGCGCCAACTCCGGTGGCATGTATGACATCTATTCCGTAGTACAGGGCGTGGACAAGTTCCTGCCCGTGGATGTTTATGTGCCCGGCTGCCCGCCCCGCCCAGAGGCATTTCTGCAAGGCCTGATGCTGTTGCAGGAATCCATTGGCCAGGAGCGTCGCCCTCTTTCCTGGGTCGTCGGCGATCAAGGCGTTTACCGCGCCGAGATGCCGTCGCAAAAGGAACAGCGCCGCGAACAGCGTATACAGGTCACAAACCTGCGCAGCCCCGACGAAGTCTGATCCAGTTTTCTTTACAAAAAGAAGCCTGAACCTGGGTTCATTCTGTACGTTGACCGATAGCGATCGAGACCTATGACTGCAGACACCGCTCTGTACATCCCGCCTTACAAGGCTGACGACCAAGACGTCGTCGTTGAACTGCACAACCGTTTTGGCGCAGAAGCATTCACCGCTCAATCCACGGTCACAGGCATGCCTGTGCTGTGGGTCGCCCGTGCCAGACTGTTCGAGATTCTCAACTTCCTGCGAAACGTGCCAAAGCCATACTCGATGCTGTACGACCTGCACGGCGTCGACGAACGTCTGCGCACCAAGCGCCGGGGCTTGCCGGACGCCGACTTCACCGTGTTCTATCACCTGCTATCGATAGAGCGTAATAGTGACGTGATGATCAAGGTGGCCCTGTCCGAGGGCGATCTGAGCGTGCCAACCATTACCAGCATCTGGCCGAACGCCAACTGGTACGAACGCGAAGTGTGGGACATGTTCGGGATCGACTTCCCCGGCCACCCGCACCTGAGCCGCATCATGATGCCGCCGACCTGGGAAGGTCACCCGCTGCGCAAGGACTATCCTGCGCGCGCCACCGAATTCGACCCGTACAGCCTGACGCTGGCCAAACAGCAGCTGGAAGAAGAAGCCGCGCGTTTCCGTCCGGAAGACTGGGGCATGAAGCGTTCCGGGACCAATGAGGACTACATGTTCCTCAACCTGGGTCCGAACCACCCTTCCGCTCACGGTGCGTTCCGCATCGTTCTGCAACTGGACGGCGAAGAGATCGTCGACTGCGTGCCTGACATCGGTTACCACCACCGTGGCGCCGAGAAGATGGCCGAGCGTCAGTCCTGGCACAGCTTCATTCCGTACACCGACCGCATCGATTACCTGGGCGGGGTGATGAACAACCTGCCGTACGTGCTTTCGGTCGAGAAGCTGGCGGGCATCAAGGTGCCGCAGAAGGTCGACGTCATCCGCATCATGATGGCCGAGTTCTTCCGCATCACCAGCCACCTGCTGTTCCTGGGTACCTACATTCAGGACGTGGGTGCGATGACCCCGGTGTTCTTCACCTTCACCGACCGGCAGAAAGCCTACACCGTGATCGAAGCCATCACCGGTTTCCGCCTGCACCCGGCCTGGTACCGCATCGGCGGCGTCGCCCACGACTTGCCGCGCGGCTGGGACAAGCTGGTCAAGGACTTCGTCGAATGGCTGCCAAAACGCCTGGACGAGTACACCAAGGCTGCCCTGCAAAACAGCATCCTCAAGGGCCGGACTGTCGGCGTCGCCGCCTACAACACCAAAGAGGCCCTGGAATGGGGGGTCACCGGTGCCGGCCTGCGCTCCACCGGTTGCGACTTCGATCTGCGCAAGGCTCGCCCTTACTCGGGCTATGAGAACTTTGAATTCGAAGTGCCGCTTGCGCACAACGGCGATGCCTATGATCGTTGCATGGTCCGCGTCGAAGAGATGCGCCAGAGCATCAGGATCATCGACCAGTGCATGCGCAACATGCCCGAAGGCCCGTACAAGGCGGATCACCCGCTAACCACGCCGCCGCCCAAAGAGCGCACGCTGCAGCACATCGAAACCTTGATCACGCACTTCCTGCAGGTTTCGTGGGGCCCGGTCATGCCGGCCAACGAATCCTTCCAGATGATCGAAGCGACCAAGGGAATCAACAGTTATTACCTGACGAGCGACGGCGGCACCATGAGCTACCGTACCCGGATTCGCACCCCAAGCTACCCGCACCTGCAGCAGATCCCTTCGGTGATCAAAGGCAGCATGGTCGCGGACTTGATTGCGTACCTGGGTAGTATCGACTTCGTTATGGCCGACGTGGACCGCTAAGCATGAACAGCACGCTTATCCAGACAGACCGTTTCGCCCTGAGCGAATCCGAGCGCTCGGCCATCGAGCACGAAATGCATCACTACGAGGACCCGCGCGCGGCGTCCATCGAAGCCCTGAAGATCGTTCAGAAGGAGCGCGGCTGGGTGCCGGACGGCGCCATTTACGCAATCGGCGAAGTGCTGGGCATCCCTGCCAGCGACGTCGAAGGCGTGGCGACGTTCTACAGCCAGATCTTCCGTCAGCCGGTGGGTCGCCACATCATTCGCGTCTGCAACAGCATGGTCTGCTTCATCGCCGGTCACGAAGACATCGTCGGCGAGATTCAGAGCAAACTGGGCATCGGCCTGGGCCAGACCACTGCCGACGGCCGCTTCACCCTGCTGCCGGCCTGCTGCCTGGGCAACTGCGACAAGGCGCCGGCGGTCATGATCGACGACGATACTTTCGGCAATCTGCAGCCTGCGGGCGTAGCCCAGCTGCTGGAGGGTTACGTATGACCATCACTTCCTTCGGCCCGGCGAACCTGATTCAGCGCACCCCGGAAACCCATCCGCTGACCTGGCGGCTGCGTGACGATGGCGAGCCGATCTGGTTCGACGAATACGTGGCCAAAGATGGCTATGCCGCTGCACGCAAGGCCTTCGCCCAGCAATCGCCCGACGAAATCGTCCAGGCGGTCAAGGACTCGGGCCTCAAAGGCCGCGGCGGTGCAGGCTTCCCCACAGGGGTGAAGTGGGGCCTGATGCCCAAAGACGAATCCATGAACATCCGCTACCTGCTGTGCAACGCGGACGAAATGGAACCCAACACCTGGAAAGACCGCATGCTGATGGAGCAACTGCCCCATCTGCTGGTAGAAGGCATGCTGATCAGCGCCCGTGCGCTGAAAGCCTATCGCGGTTATATCTTCCTGCGTGGCGAGTACGTCACTGCGGCCAAACACCTGAACCGCGCCGTGGCCGAAGCCAAGGCCGCCGGTCTGTTGGGGAAAAATATTCTGGGCACCGGCTTCGACTTCGAGCTGTTCGTCCACACCGGCGCCGGACGTTACATCTGCGGTGAAGAAACCGCACTGATCAACTCCCTGGAAGGCCGCCGCGCCAACCCGCGCTCCAAGCCGCCCTTCCCGGCTGCTGTGGGCGTGTGGGGCAAACCGACCTGCGTAAACAACGTCGAGACCCTGTGCAACGTCCCGGCTATCGTCAACAACGGCAACGACTGGTACAAGTCGCTGGCCCGCGAAGGCAGCGAAGACCAGGGCACCAAGCTGATGGGCTTCTCCGGCAAGGTGAAAAACCCTGGCCTGTGGGAGTTGCCATTCGGCCTGCCCGCGCGTGAGCTGTTCGAGGATTACGCCGGCGGCATGCGCGATGGCTACAAGCTCAAGTGCTGGCAGCCAGGCGGCGCCGGTACCGGCTTCCTGCTCCCTGAGCATCTCGACTGCCAGTTCTACGCCGGAGGCGTGGCCAAGGTCGGCACCCGGATGGGTACAGGCCTGGCCATGGCAGTGGACGACAAGGTGAGCATGGTGTCGATGATGCGCAATCTGGAGGAGTTCTTCGCTCAAGAGTCGTGCGGCTTCTGCACCCCTTGCCGCGATGGCCTGCCGTGGAGCGTGAAGATCCTGCGTGCCATCGAGAGAGGCCAGGGTCAACCCGGCGACATCGAGACGTTGTTGGGCCTGGTCAACTTCCTGGGCCCGGGCAAGACGTTCTGTGCCCACGCACCGGGCGCAGTGGAGCCTCTGGGCAGCGCTATCAAGTACTTCCGGTCCGAGTTCGAGGCAGGCATCGCACCGGTACGTGCGGGCGACCTCAATCAGGTCAAGAGTCCGACGATAGCCGGCGCATAACAAGACAGACCGGACGGTGGTATCGAAGCCGCCGCTCCTTGCTCCGATTGCGCCTGACGGCTGTTTGAATCGGAGCAGCACCGAGATTCCATTAGCCACGCCCGCTGACAACGGGCCAACGAAGAACTTTGAACCATGGCTACTATTCACGTAGACGGCAAAGCGCTCGAAGTCGATGGCGCAGACAACCTGTTACAGGCATGTCTGTCGCTGGGCCTCGATATCCCTTATTTCTGCTGGCATCCAGCCCTTGGCAGCGTTGGCGCGTGTCGCCAGTGCGCGGTCAAGCAGTACACCGACGAAAACGACACCCGCGGTCGTATCGTCATGTCCTGCATGACGCCCGCCACGGACAACACCTGGATTTCCATCGACGACGACGAATCCAAGGCGTTCCGCGCCAGCGTCGTCGAATGGCTGATGACCAACCATCCGCACGACTGCCCGGTCTGCGAAGAAGGCGGTCACTGCCATTTGCAGGACATGACCGTGATGACCGGCCACAACGAGCGCCGGTATCGCTTCACTAAACGCACTCACCAGAATCAGGAGCTGGGGCCGTTCATCGCGCACGAGATGAACCGCTGCATCGCTTGCTACCGCTGTGTGCGCTTCTATAAAGACTACGCTGGCGGCACTGATCTGGGCGTCTTCGGCGCCCACGACAACGTTTACTTCGGTCGCGTTGAAAGCGGCACGCTGGAAAGCGAGTTTTCCGGCAACCTCACCGAGGTCTGCCCGACCGGTGTGTTCACCGACAAGACGCATTCGGAGCGCTACAACCGCAAGTGGGACATGCAGTTCTCACCGAGCATTTGCCACGGCTGCTCCAGCGGTTGCAACATCAGTCCCGGCGAG
The DNA here is from genome assembly GCF_002419965.1 of Pseudomonas sp. UBA5706. Classification (GTDB taxonomy): domain Bacteria; phylum Pseudomonadota; class Gammaproteobacteria; order Pseudomonadales; family Pseudomonadaceae; genus Aquipseudomonas. The sequence goes on along the minus strand of NZ_DIHC01000042.1, from coordinate 39,351 downwards.
CGTTATGGCGAGATCCGCCGTATCGAGAACCGTTACAACGGCTCCGTCAACCAGTACTTCCTGTGCGACCGCGGCCGTTTCGGTTATGGCTACGTCAACCGTACCGACCGTCCACGCCAACCGCTGCTGACCCAAGGTAATGCCAAGCTCAGCCTGGACCAGGCGCTGGACAAGGCCGCCGACATGCTGCGCGGTCGCAACATCGTGGGTATCGGCTCGCCGCGCGCCAGCCTGGAAAGCAACTACGCCCTGCGCGAACTGGTCGGTGCCGAGCACTTTTACTCAGGTATCGAAGCCGGTGAACTGGAGCGTCTACGCCTGATTGCCCAGGTCCTCAAGGACAGTCCGCTGCCGATTCCAACCCTGCGTGAAGTCGAAGAGCACGACGCGGTGTTCATCCTCGGCGAAGACGTCACCCAGACCGCTGCGCGCATGGCTTTGGGCCTGCGCCAATCGGTGAAGAACAAGGCCGAAGACATGGCCGCTGCGATGAAAGTCCAGCCTTGGCTCGACGCTGCGGTGAAGAACATCGGTCAGCACGAACTGAACCCGCTGTTCATCGCCAGCCTGGCTGACACCCGTCTGGACGACATCGCCGAAGAATGCGTACACGCCGCTCCTGACGATCTGGCGCGCATCGGGTTCGCCGTGGCAAACGCGATCGACCCAAGCGCTCCGGCCGTGACCGGTCTGGACAGCGAAGCGCTGGAACTGGCGCAGCGCATCGCTACTGCCCTGCTGGAAGCCAAGCGTCCGCTGATCGTCTCCGGCGCGTCGCTGGGTTCCAACTCGCTGATCGAAGCGGCAGCGAACATTGCCAAAGCCTTGAAGCTGCGCGACAAGAACGGTTCGCTGAGCCTGATCGTGCCGGAAGCCAACAGCATGGGCCTGACCCTGTTTGGTGGTGACTCGGTCGATGCCGCGCTGCAGCAAGTGATCTCGGGCAAGGCCGACGCCATCGTCGTGCTGGAAAACGATCTGTTCACCCGCGTTGACGCCGCCACTGTCGATGCTGCGCTGAACGCCGCAAAAGTGGTGATCGTTGCTGATCATCAGAAAACCGCCACCACCGACCGTGCCGACCTAGTGCTGCCTGCCGCCAGCTTCGCTGAAGGCGACGGCACGCTGGTCAGCCAGGAGGGTCGTGCCCAGCGCTTCTTCCAGGTCTACGATCCGACGTACCTGGACGCCAGCATCCAGATCCACGAAGGCTGGCGCTGGTTGCACGCCCTGCGCGCAACGCTGCTGAACCAGCCGGTGGACTGGACGCAACTGGACCACGTCACCGAAGCCTGTGCCGCGCACAACCCGCAACTGGCTGGCATCGTCGGTGCAGCGCCTTCGGCCAGTTTCCGAATCAAGGGTCTGAAACTGGCGCGCGAACCCCTGCGTTACAGCGGCCGTACCGCCATGCGTGCCAACATCAGTGTTCACGAACCGCGCACCTCGCAGGACAAGGACACCGCGTTCTCGTTCTCGATGGAAGGTTACTCGGGCTCTGCTGAACCCCGCTCCCAGGTGCCGTTCGCCTGGTCGCCGGGCTGGAACTCGCCGCAAGCGTGGAACAAGTTCCAGGACGAAGTCGGTGGTCACCTGCGTGCAGGCGATCCGGGCGTGCGCCTGATCGAAAGCAGCGGCGACAAGCTGAGCTGGTTCGCTGCCGTGCCGCGTGCCTTCTCCCCTGCTCAAGGCACCTGGCAGGTCGTGCCGTTCTTCCACCTGTTCGGCAGCGAGGAGAACTCCTCGAAAGCCGCGCCGGTTCAGGAACGCATTCCGCACGCCTATGTCGCACTGGCCAAGTCCGAAGCGGACCGTTTGGGCGTCAACGACGGTGCCCTGCTCAGCCTGAGCGTCGATGGCCAGACCCTGCGTCTGCCATTGCGCATCAACGAAGAGTTGGGGGCGGGTCTGGTGGCCCTGCCATCGGGTCTGGCGGGCATTCCTCCGGCGCTTGCCGGGAAAACCGTCGATGCCCTGCAGGAGGCAGCACAATGAGCACATGGTTTACCCCTGAAGTGATCGACTCGATCATCGCTGTGCTCAAAGCCATCGTGGTGCTGCTCGCCGTAGTGATCTGCGGCGCGCTGCTCAGCTTCATCGAACGTCGCCTGCTGGGCTGGTGGCAGGACCGTTATGGTCCTAACCGCGTCGGCCCGTTCGGTATGTTCCAGATCGCCGCCGACATGCTGAAGATGTTCTTCAAGGAAGACTGGAACCCGCCCTTCGTCGACAAGGTGATCTTCACCCTGGCGCCGGTGGTGGCCATGAGTGCCTTGCTGATCGCCTTCTCGATCATCCCGGTCACACAGACCTGGGTCGTCGCCGACCTGAACATCGGCCTGCTGTTCTTCTTCGCCATGGCCGGTCTGTCGGTCTATGCGGTGCTGTTCGCCGGCTGGTCCTCGAACAACAAGTACGCCCTGCTGGGCAGCTTGCGTGCCTCGGCGCAGACCGTGTCGTACGAGGTGTTCCTGGGTCTGTCGCTGATGGGCATCGTGGTGCAGGTCGGTTCGTTCAACATGGGCGACATCGTCAACTACCAGGCCGAACATCTGTGGTTCATCATTCCGCAGTTTTTCGGTTTCTGTACGTTCTTCATCGCAGGCGTCGCGGTGACTCACCGTCACCCGTTCGACCAACCGGAAGCGGAACAGGAACTGGCCGATGGTTACCACATTGAATACGCCGGCATGAAATGGGGCATGTTCTTCGTCGGTGAGTACATCGGCATCATCCTGATCTCGGCGCTGCTGGTAACCCTGTTCTTCGGTGGCTGGCACGGCCCGTTCAACATCCTGCCGCAACTGTCGTTCATGTGGTTCGCCCTGAAAACTTCGTTCTTCATCATGCTGTTCGTCCTGCTGCGTGCATCGATCCCTCGTCCACGTTATGACCAGGTGATGGATTTCAGCTGGAAGTTCTGCCTGCCACTGACCCTGATCAATTTGCTAGTGACCGCTGCGGTCGTCTTGGCGGCTCAGTGAGGATTTGACCCATGTTCAAATATATTGGCGACATCGTTAAGGGTACCGGTACCCAGTTACGCAGCCTGATCATGGTCTTCGGCCATGGCTTCCGTAAGCGTGACACCCTGCAATACCCCGAAGAGGCGGTTTACCTGCCACCGCGTTACCGTGGCCGTATCGTGCTGACTCGCGACCCCGACGGCGAGGAGCGCTGCGTGGCTTGCAACCTGTGCGCCGTGGCCTGTCCGGTCGGTTGCATCTCGCTGCAGAAAGCCGAGACCGAGGACGGCCGCTGGTACCCGGACTTCTTCCGCATCAACTTCTCGCGTTGCATCTTTTGTGGCCTCTGTGAAGAAGCCTGCCCGACCACCGCGATCCAGCTCACGCCGGATTTCGAAATGGCCGAGTTCAAGCGTCAGGATCTGGTGTACGAGAAGGAAGATCTGCTGATCTCCGGTCCCGGCAAGAACCCTGACTACAACTTCTACCGCGTTGCGGGGATGGCGATCGCTGGCAAGCCGAAAGGCGCTGCACAGAACGAAGCCGAGCCGATCAACGTCAAGAGCTTGCTGCCTTAAGGAAGAAAGATGGAATTCGCTTTCTATTTCGCATCCGGCATTGCTGTTGTAGCCACCCTGCGGGTGATTACCAACACGAACCCGGTGCATGCCCTGCTCTACCTGATCATTTCGCTGATCGCCGTGGCCATGACTTTCTTCAGCCTCGGCGCACCGTTCGCCGGTGCTCTGGAAGTGATCGCCTACGCTGGCGCCATCATGGTGCTGTTCGTGTTCGTGGTGATGATGCTGAACCTGGGCCCGGCCTCGGTTCAGCAGGAACGCGCCTGGCTCAAGCCCGGAATCTGGCTGGGTCCGATCCTGCTGGGCGGCTTGCTGCTGGCCGAACTGCTGTACGTGCTGTTCGCCAATTCCACCGGTGCCGGTATCGGTCACACTACGGTGGACGCCAAGGCAGTCGGCATCAGCCTGTTCGGCCCTTATCTGCTGGTTGTCGAACTCGCGTCGATGCTGCTGCTTGCGGCAGCGGTGACAGCGTTCCACGTCGGCCGCAACGAGGCGAAGGAGTAAATCCATGAACTCAGCAATCCCTCTCGAGCATGGGCTGGCAGTCGCCGGCATCCTGTTCTGCCTCGGCCTGGCGGGCCTGTTGGTACGCCGCAACATTCTGTTCGTGTTGATGAGCCTGGAAATAATGATGAACTCTGCCGCTTTGGCTTTCGTCGTGGCGGGTAGCCGCTGGGCGCAGCCTGACGGCCAGATCATGTTCATTCTGGTGATCAGCCTTGCCGCAGCCGAGGCCAGCATTGGCCTGGCGATCCTGCTGCAACTGTATCGCCGCTTCCACACTCTCGATATCGACGCTGCCAGCGAGATGCGCGGATGAACCTACTCTTTCTGACTTTCGTATTCCCTCTGATCGGCTTTGTGCTGCTGTCGTTTTCCCGCGGCAAATGGTCGGAAAACCTGTCTGCCCTGATCGGTGTCGGCTCCATTGGCTTGTCAGCCATCGTGGCTGCATATGTGATCTGGCAATTCAACGTCGAGCCACCGCAAGGCGGTCATCTGACCATGGTGCTGTGGCGCTGGATGGCGGTCGATGGCTTCGAGCCGAACCTGGCCCTGTATGTCGATGGTCTGTCCATCACCATGCTTGGCGTCGTGGTCGGCGTGGGCTTTTTGATTCACCTGTTCGCGTCCTGGTATATGCGCGGTGACGAGGGCTACTCGCGGTTCTTTTCCTACACCAACCTGTTCATCGCCAGCATGTTGTTCCTGATCTTGGGCGACAACCTGCTGTTCATCTACTTCGGTTGGGAAGGCGTGGGCCTGTGCTCGTACCTGTTGATCGGTTTCTATTACAGCAACCGCAACAATGGCAACGCCGCACTGAAAGCCTTCATCGTGACCCGCATCGGCGACGTGTTCATGGCCATCGGCCTGTTCATCCTGTTCCACCAGCTGGGCACGCTGAACATTCAGGAACTGCTGGTGCGTGCGCCACAGCACTTCAAGGTCGGCGACTTCTGGATTGTTCTGGCAACCCTGATGCTGCTGGGTGGCGCTGTCGGTAAATCCGCGCAACTGCCGCTGCAAACCTGGCTGGCGGACGCGATGGCCGGTCCTACCCCGGTTTCGGCACTGATCCACGCCGCGACCATGGTAACCGCAGGCGTTTACCTGATCGCCCGTACTCACGGCTTGTTCATCCTGGCGCCGGACATCCTGCACCTGGTCGGCATCGTCGGGGGTACCACGCTGGTGCTGGCAGGTTTTGCAGCCTTGGTGCAGACCGACATCAAGCGCATCCTTGCCTACTCGACCATGAGCCAGATCGGCTACATGTTCCTGGCGCTGGGTGTGGGTGCTTGGGACGGCGCGATCTTCCACCTGATGACCCACGCCTTCTTCAAGGCCCTGCTGTTCCTTGCGTCCGGTGCGGTAATCGTTGCCTGCCACCACGAGCAGAACATCTTCAAGATGGGCGGCCTTTGGAAGAAGCTGCCACTGGCCTACGCCAGTTTCATCGTCGGCGGCGCGGCCCTGTCTGCATTGCCTCTGGTCACTGCGGGCTTCTACTCCAAGGATGAGATCCTCTGGGAAGCGTTCGCCAGCGGCCATGACTACTTGCTCTACGCAGGTCTGGTCGGTGCCTTCATGACTTCGCTGTACACCTTCCGCCTGATCTTCATCGCCTTTCATGGCCAAGCGAAGACCGAAGCTCACGCCGGGCATGGGATTTCTCACTGGCTGCCGCTGGGCGTGCTGATCGTGCTGTCGACGTTCATTGGCGCCTGGATTCATCCACCGCTGGCTGGTGTGCTGCCAGAAAGCGCCGGTCATGCCGGTGGCGAAGCCAAGCACAGCCTGGAAATCGCTTCGGGCGCCATCGCCCTGGCCGGTATCCTGCTGGCCGCGCTGCTGTTCCTCGGCAAGCGTCGCCTGGTCACGGCCATCGCCAACAGCGGTCCGGGTCGTTTCCTGTCCGCCTGGTGGTTCGCGGCATGGGGCTTCGACTGGCTTTACGACATGCTGTTCGTCAAACCTTACCTGGCTATCTGCCGTCTCCTGCGTGGCGACCCGCTCGACCACACGATCGGTCTGATCCCGCGCCTGGTCAAAGCCGGTAACGGCCTGATGAGCCGTACTGAAACCGGTCAGCTGCGCTGGTACGCCGCTTCGATCGCCGCAGGTGCCGTACTGGTACTCGGCGCGATTGTGCTGGTCTGATGAGTCGATCTGACATGAACCTTGCGACTTTGCGAAAGGAATTGAGCCCGTCATGATTCTGCCTTGGCTAATCCTGATCCCCTTTATCGGCGGCCTGCTGTGCTGGCAAGGTGAGCGCTTCGGCCCTACCCTGCCGCGCTGGATTGCGCTGTTGACCATGTCTCTCGAGACGATTCTCGGCCTGTGGCTGTGGAGCACCGGTACGTTTACCTATGCCCCTGCCCCGGGCGCCGACCCGGCCTGGGCGCTTGAATTCAAGCTGCAATGGATTCAACGCTTCGGCATCAGCGTTCACCTGGCGCTCGATGGCCTGTCGCTGCTGATGATTCTGCTGACCGGCCTGCTGGGTGTGCTCTCGGTACTGTGTTCCTGGAAAGAGATCCAGCGTAACGTCGGATTCTTCCACCTGAACCTGATGTGGATCCTGGGTGGTGTGGTTGGCGTGTTCCTCGCCATCGACCTGTTCATGTTCTTCTTCTTCTGGGAAATGATGCTGGTGCCGATGTACTTCCTCATCGCGCTCTGGGGTCACAGCTCGGCAGACGGCAAGAAAACCCGTATCTACGCAGCGACCAAGTTCTTCATCTTCACTCAGGCCAGCGGCCTGATCATGCTGGTGGCGATCCTCGGTCTGGTGCTGGTGCATTTCAACCAGACTGGCGTGATCACCTTCGCTTACGCCGACCTGTTGAAGACCAAGCTGTCCCACGGCACCGAGTACATGCTGATGCTCGGGTTCTTCATCGCTTTCGCAGTGAAGCTGCCGATCGTGCCACTGCACTCCTGGTTGCCTGACGCTCATGCTCAGGCACCGACCGCAGGCTCCGTGGACCTGGCAGGTATCCTGCTCAAGACCGCCGCCTATGGTCTGTTGCGTTTCGCCCTGCCGCTGTTCCCGAACGCTTCGGCGGAGTTCGCGCCGATCGCCATGATCCTCGGCCTGATCGGGATCTTCTACGGTGCCTTCCTGGCGTTCGCCCAGACCGACATCAAGCGCCTGATCGCCTTCTCCAGCGTGTCGCACATGGGCTTCGTGCTGATCGGTATCTACTCCGGCAGCCAACAGGCCTTGCAAGGTGTGGTGGTGCAGATGCTCGCCCACGGTCTGTCGGCTGCAGCGTTGTTTATCCTCAGCGGCCAGCTTTACGAGCGCACTCACACCCGTGACATGCGTGAGATGGGGGGACTGTGGAACAAGATCGCTTACCTGCCGGCCATCAGCCTGTTCTTCGCAGCCGCTTCCCTGGGTCTGCCGGGTACCGGTAACTTCGTCGGCGAATTCCTGATCCTGCTCGGCACCTTCATCCACGCACCCTGGATCACTGCCATCGCCACTTCCGGCCTGGTGTTCGGTTCGGTCTACTCGCTGATCATGATCCACCGCGTCTACTTCGGCCCTGCAAAGACCGAGGAGATTCTCAAGGGCATGGATGGACGGGAATTGATCATGGTGCTGGGCCTGGCTGTGCTGCTGGTCCTGCTGGGCGTTTACCCGCAGCCAATCCTCGACACTTCCTCGGCGACCATGCATGGCGTGCAGCAATGGCTCGGCACCGCCTTCACTCAACTCGCTTCGGCCCGGTAAGAGCGCTATGGACCTGACGATTCAACACTTTATTGCGCTGGCGCCGCTGCTGATTACCAGCCTCACCGTTGTAGTGGTGATGCTGGGGATCGCATGGCGTCGCAACCACTCGCAATCGTTCCTGCTGACCGTGGCAGGACTCAACCTGGCTCTGCTGTCGATTTATCCGGCCCTCAAGGTCGCGCCGCTGGTGGTCACCCCCCTGCTGCAGATCGACAACTTTTCTTGCCTGTACATGGCGATCATCCTGGTCTCGACCCTGGCCTGTGTCACCCTGGCACATGCCTATCTGGGTGAAGACAAGGTTGGCTACCCGGGCAACCGCGAAGAGCTTTACCTGCTGATCCTGATGGCCGCCGCCGGTGGTATGGTGCTGGTCGCCTCGCAACACCTGGCCAGCCTGTTCATCGGTCTGGAGTTGCTGTCGGTGCCGGTCTACGGCCTGGTGGCTTACGCCTTCTTCAACAAACGCTCGCTGGAAGCCGGCATCAAGTACATGGTGCTGTCGGCGGCAGGTTCTGCCTTCCTGCTGTTCGGCATGGCGCTGCTGTACGCCGACGCCGGCAGCCTGGGCTTCAGCGAAATCGGCAAGGCCATCGCCGCCACCGGCCTGCCGAGCCCGATCGCCAGCCTAGGTCTGGGCATGATGCTGGTGGGCCTGGGCTTCAAGCTGTCGCTGGTGCCCTTCCACCTCTGGACCCCGGACGTGTACGAAGGCGCCCCTGCCCCCGTGGCGGCGTTCCTCGCCACCGCCAGCAAGGTTGCGGTGTTCGGTGTGCTGGTTCGCCTGTTCCAGATCTCGCCTGCGGCTACCAGCGGTGTGCTGACCGATGTCATTTCGGTGATTGCCGTAGCGTCGATCATCATCGGTAACCTGCTGGCGCTGACTCAGAACAACCTCAAGCGTCTGCTGGGTTATTCGTCCATCGCTCACTTTGGTTACATGATGATCGCGATGGTTGCCAGCAAGGGCATGGCGGTCGAAGCCATCAGTGTTTATCTGGTGACCTATGTGCTGACCAGCCTCGGCGCGTTCGGTGTGATCACGCTGATGTCTTCGCCCTACAGCGGCCGCGACGCCGATGCGATGTTCGAATACCGTGGTCTGTTCTGGCGTCGTCCTTACCTGACGGCGGTCCTGACAGTGATGATGCTGTCGCTGGCCGGTATCCCGCTCACCACCGGTTTCATTGGCAAGTTCTACATCATCGCGACCGGCGTTGAAGCGCACCTGTGGTGGCTGACCGGCTCGCTGGTCGTGGGTAGCGCCATCGGGGTTTTCTACTACCTGCGCGTCATGGTGACGCTGTATCTGCAGGATTCGAAGATCCAGCGTCACGATGCGCCGGTCAATTGGGCGCAACGTGCAGGGGGTGTGATGCTGCTGGGCATTACCCTGCTGGCGTTCTTCCTCGGCGTTTACCCGCAACCGCTGCTGAGTCTGGTGCAGCACGCCGGGTTGTGATGATTTAGGTGAGATGTGAAAAGCCCTGCTCTTGAGCGGGGCTTTTTTATGGACTATCGCGGTAGAAGAGCAACTGCCAGTGCCATAGCCAGAGCTTGTCGGTTAACGCAATGCCTGTAGCAGTCCGGCGTGTCTGGAGTGACGCATTCAAGATCTGGAAGCTCCCAAGGATCCAGCGTCATCCTGCTACATGCGCTTCGGATATTGATCATTCACACGATAGGCCAGACACCGCAGAACGCGACTTGGGTGCAGGCGAGGCGCAGTGGGCCGACCAGCCTGGATGTCGCGAGAGCCGCCCCCGGCCATGGTTGGCCGATGGCGGCGAACCCACAGAGCATCGCCGGAGTGAGGGAACCCGACGCATTCGCGCCAAACAGGGAGCAAGCACTTTGGCTACTTTAACGGATGAGCACACCGACCTAAACGGCGAAAACAGTCCCGCCGCGAAAGCGGAACCCAAACCTACCCTGGCAATCTCACCGTCTTTTTGGCACTGGTAAACAGCCCCCACGTCGACATGAACAGCGCCGCAATCATCGGCCCGATCACAAACCCGTTCAGCCCGAATACCGCCATCCCGCCCAGTGTGGAAATTAGAATCAGATAATCCGGCATGCGCGTGTCCTTACCCACCAGAATCGGGCGCAGGACGTTATCTACCAGGCCAATCACGAACACCCCGAACAACCCCAGCACCACACCCTGCCAGATCATGCCGCTGAGCAGGAAGTAAACCGCCACCGGTCCCCAGACGATTCCCGCTCCCACTGCTGGCAACAGCGACAAAAACGCCATAGCCACCGCCCACAGCAGCGCACTTGGAATATCCAGTGCCCAGAAAATGAACCCACCCAGCGCACCCTGCGTGATCGCCACCACCACGTTGCCCTTGACCGTAGCCCGAACCACACGCGTGAATTTCAGTTGCAGACGGCGTTTCTGCGGTTCGGCCAGCGGTATGGCGATACGGATTCGCCGGGTCAGGTCCTGACCGTCGCGCAAGAAGAAAAACAGCAGGTACAGCATGATGAAGAAACTCACCACGAAATCGAAGGTGCCCTGACCGAAGCTGAATGCCTGCGTCGCCAGGTATTGGCTGCCTTGCATCGCCGCCTTGGAAATCTTGTCTTGCAGCCCGTTAAAGTCGCCCATGCCCAGACGGTCCAGCCAGTGCTGCGTCGCGTTCGGCAGCAAGGCTTTGAACTCGGCCAGGTACTTGGGAATATCCAGCTGGCCGCTTTCAACGTTCTTATAAAGCGCCGCGCCTTCCTGAACCATCAGCATGCTGATGATGATCACCGGCAGGATCGCGATCAGCAAACAGATCGCCAGTGTGCACAGTGAAGCCAGATTACGCTGCCAGCCCAGGCGCGCCAGCAGTCGACGTTGCAGCGGCGCGAAGATGATGCCAAGCACCACCGCCCAGAACACCGCGCCATAGAACGGCAGCAGAATCCAGATGAACGCGAGGGTCACCAGCACCAGTAGCAACATCAGGGTTTTGTTTTGTAGCGACGTGTCGTTCATGTCCTTCCATCTCATTGAGCCGCGCTGAACGCACGGCCTGATGATTAGTCAGCCAATCGTTACAGGAGTGCCTGTAGCACTGTCGAAACATGGCTGGCGCACAGGAAGAAACATCGCGGCGGGGCCCTCGCCACCCGCCACGAAGGAGTCAGATGCGGAACTGCCCCACCAATTGAGCAAGACGTTGATTGAGGTCAGTCAGGCTGCGCGAAGTATTGGCGCTGTGTCGAGTCTCGTCGGCGACGCTTTCCACCGCCACGGCGATCTGATGCACGCTGCGGTTGATTTCTTCGGCCACGGACGTCTGCTCTTCGGCTGCACTGGCAATCTGCGCGTTCATCGAATTGATGGTGCCGATCAATTGGCCGATGGTATCCAGCGAGGCCCCTGCCTCGTTGGCACGCGCCGAGGTACCATCGCCCGCCTCGCTGGAACGCCGCATTGCGGCCACTGCCCCTTGGGTGCCCTGCTGCAGGCGATCAATCATGCCCTGGATTTCCTGGGTGCTCTGCTGCGTGCGGCTGGCAAGCGCGCGAACTTCATCGGCCACGACAGCGAAACCGCGCCCCGCTTCCCCCGCTCGCGCTGCTTCGATGGCCGCATTGAGGGCCAACAGGTTGGTCTGTTCGGCGATGGAACGAATTACTCCCAGCACACCCACGATGGATGTCACATCGTTCTGCAGGCTGTCCAGCGACGTACCGCTGTGGCGGATGTCGTTCACCAACGCGTGGATCTGCTGGATGCTGCCATCGACCACGCGCTTGGCAGCCTGGCCTTCCTGGTCGGTTTGTTGCGCGGCGACCGAGGCGCCTTGGGCGCTCTTGGCAACTTCCTGCGCCGCCGCCGACATTTGATTGATCGCAGTGGCCACCTGATCGGTCTCGTGGCGCTGACGCTCCATAGCCTGCTCGGAGCGTTGCGCCTGATCCGTGACTTCACCGACGAGCCCCGTCAGCTGCGAGGTCATTTCGGCAATCTGCCGCACCAGACCCTGAATCTTGTCGACAAAGCGGTTGAACGAGCCCGCCAGTTCGCCGAGTTCGTCATGCGAGGTCACTGCCAACCGCCGGGTCAGGTCGCCCTCTCCGGCGGCGATGTCGTCAAGATTGGCTTTCATCAGGCGCAGTGGTCGCAGGATGCTGCCAGCGGTCCAGGCGCCAATCACGCCGATGATGACCAACACCAGCACCGCGATGCCGATGATCGTGGTCAGCAACTCTTCCGTACGGTCGACGACGCCCTGACGCACTTCGGCGACCTTGGCATCGATGTTGTCGATATTCACCGACGAGCCGAAGGCCATGTCCCACTTGGGCAGGTATTCGGTATAGCCGAGTTTGGGCACCAGCTCACTGGTTCCGGGCAGCGGCGAGGAGTATTCCAGAAAATGGGTGCCCGCTTTCGCGACGTCCACCAGGCCGCTGTTGACGTAAACGCCGTTAGGGTCCCGGGCATCCTTGAAGCTTTTGCCGATGCCATCCGGGCTATCCCCCTTGAACAGGCGAACGGCCTGGGAGTCGTAGCCGAAGAAATAACCGTCTTTGGCGTACTTGACCTGCGAGAGCAACTTGATGACTTGCGCACGCGCTTCCAGGTCCCCTGGCGCGGAGGCGTCGTACAGCGGCTTGATGGTCCCCATCGCCACTGCGACGTAGCTCTGCAGGGTCGTCTTGGCTTCAGCCAATAAATGCTGACGGGTTTCCTCGACTTCGCGGTCGGCCTGGTGGCGCAACATGAAGACGGTACTGACGCTGATAATCAGGGCGAACAGCAGTACCGGAAGGACCGCAAGGGCGAGGACTTTGGCTTTCAGATTTACCCGCATAGGTATCGTGACCTTTTTTATTGTGTGCGTTACGCCGTAGGGCTCCCTATCGGTTAACGGCGCAGCACAGCAAAAGTTGAGGTCGCGACGGCAGTCAATCGGCCAATGAATTAGCGTGGCGCGGCCTGGCGCTCCGGCAGGTCGATACGCACCTGCAAACCGCCGCAGGGGCTGTGCAGCAGTTGAATCCGACCGCCCCACGCCTGAACGATATCCTTGACGATGCCAAGCCCCAGCCCATGACCGGTCACCTGCTCGTCAAGGCGGTTGCCACGACCCAGCACCTCGGCGCGCTGTGCGTCGGGAATGCCGGGGCCGTCATCATCGATCTGCAGGCAGTACCTCCCTGACGCCTCGATGACCGTCAGGCGCACCAGGCTATCGGCCCATTTGCAGGCGTTGTCCAGCAGGTTACCCAGCAGCTCCAGGGTGTCTTCCCGGTCCCAGGGCAAAACCAACCCCGGCACGACGTGATAGGTCAAATCCAGATGCTCGCCATGGATCATGCGCACGGTTGATAACAGGGCCGGCAGTTCGACGTCGCAATCAAAACGCACGCCCGGCAATGCTTCACCGGACAATCGCGCGCGGTTGAGCTCACGCTCCAGGCGTTGCTGGATCTGCTGCAACTGATCGCGCAGTTTGGATCGTACCTGCGGGTGCTGCTCAAGCTGTTGGCCTTCGGTGAGGCTTATCAAAACCGCCAAAGGTGTCTTCAGGGCATGGCCCAGGTTGCCCAGGGCATTGCGCGAACGTTTAAGGCTGTCTTCGGTATGCGCCAGCAGGTGATTGATCTGTGCGACCAGTGGCTCAAGCTCCAACGGCACTTGTTCATCGAGCTGCGAACGCTGGCCCTGTTGCAGCTGGAGTATCTGCTCGCGCGCCCGGTCCAGCGGGCGCAAGGCGCGGCGTACGGTGATGCGCTGCAATAGAAGGATAAGGATCAACGCCGCCAGCCCCAGGCCCAGGCCGATACGCTGCACCCGGGCGAAGCTGGCCTGCACCGGCGTGTAATCCTGAGCGACCGTGATGGAAACCGTCTGCCCGAACTTGCGGTATTCGGCATGCAGGAGCAACAGGGACTGCTTGCTCTTTTCCAGCTCCAGATCCGCGTGCAGGCCGGTGTCGTCGGGCTGTGGCAATTCAAGGTCCCACAACGACCGCGACCGCCAATGGCCGCCATCGAAATCGATACGAAAATAACGCCCCGAGTATGGCCGTTGATAGCCTGGGGCCAATCGCTGCTCGTCCAGCTGCAGGCCGTCGGGACCACGGACGATGGCGATCAACAGCAATTCGGCGTCGTTGCGCAGCCCGGACTCCAGATAGCGCTGCAGCCCGACCTCGAACAGCCACAGACTGACCTGCGCCAGCACCAGCCCGACGATCAGCAACACACTGATCAGGCCCAGGCTCAGCCTTCGCTGGATCGACCTCACCCGCCGCTCCCGCCGAACCGATAGCCTTGGCCGCGTCGCGTCTGGACCACGGCGCGGCCCAGCTTTCGCCGCAAATGATTGACGTGCACTTCGATCACATTGGAGTCGCGCTCGTTTTCACCATCATACAAATGCTCGGCCAGATGGCTCTTGGAGAGAATCTGCTCGGGGTGCAGCATGAAATAGCGCAGCAGACGAAACTCGGCGGCAGTGAGCTGAATGTCTTCGCCGTCACGGTTCACGCATTGACGGCCCTCATCCAGATGCAGTCCCGCCACCTCCAGCCTCGGCTGATTGGCCAGCCCGCGAGCCCGGCGTAGCAGCGCCTGAATCCGCAGTTGCAGTTCTTCGGGGTGAAAGGGTTTGGTCAGGTAATCATCGGCACCGGCCTTGAGCCCCTCGATCCGTTCGGCCCAGGAGCCGCGGGCGGTCAGGATCAGCACCGGCGTCGACAGACCTGCGGTGCGCCATTGCTGCAGGACATCGAGCCCCGGCAGACCGGGCAACCCCAGGTCGAGCACGATCAGATCGTAGGGTTCGCTCGCCCCTTGATGGATCGCGTCACGCCCGTCCGCCAGCCAATCCACGGCATAACCCTGGCGACTGAGCGCGCTAATCAGTTCGTCGGCCAGAGGCACGTTGTCTTCAACCAGTAACAGGCGCATCAATCATCTTCCTTGTCTTCGAGCAGACGACTGGTGCGGGCGTCGAATTTCAGCTCGCGCACCACGTGGTCCGAGGTCAATAGCTCGATTTCGTAGACCAGCACCTCGTGCTTTTCCTCCAGCTCTGCTTCGAGCAGTTTCGAGCCCGGATAACGCCCCAACGCCTGCTCGATGAACTGCTCAAGCGGCAGAATCACGCCCTGCTGGCGCAGCCTGAGCGCTTCATCCTGATTCAGGTCCCGCGCCGTACACACCGTGCACGCCATGACGACGCAGGTGGTCAGCAGGCAGTAAGCGAAACGTTCAGAGGGACGTTTACCGGCGGTCATCAGGTATCCTGATGATCTTTGAGGATCTGGCCATTGGTGGCATCGAACTCGACGTCCCACTCGACGCCTTTGGCATCGCGCAGTTCGACCTGATAAACGTATTTGCCATATTCCTGTTCCAGTTCAGTTTCGGTCACCGTTGCGCCCGGGTGCTTGGCCAGCGCCGCGGCATTAAGCTTTTCGAAAGACTGAATAATACCCGCATCTCGCAGCCTGAGCGCCTCATCCGGTCCCAGATCCTTGGCCTGTGCGTAACCGGCAGTGAGTACGAAGGCGCTGGCAGCGATGAGGGCAGTAAAGGTTTTCATGGTGACTCTCCGTTGTGGTCGTCTCGTTGACGGAAGTCACCCTAACCAATCGACCTTAATTGAAGCTGAAACGAGCCTCAACGCTCGCGGCCCCATGGCCTCATGTTTGGCGGGGACCGCACTTTCCCATCGCTCGCCAGTGGATATAATCCGCCTTCGTTCACCCCAGGAGCCTCTATGAGCGCCATTCACATCAAGACGCCCGCGCTGACGATCAAGGCCGGCAAACGTGCAATGGCCCGGATCCGCGAGCAAGGCTTGGCTGCGGCAGACGTCGGCATCATTCCCGGTGCCGCGGGCGGTCCCAAGGCGCTGGGCATCCAGGGTCTGGACCTGGCCCTGTTCGGAGAATGGCTGCCGCGCTTCGAGCGCCAACGCTCGCTGATCGGCGCGTCCATCGGCTCCTGGCGGTTTGCCAGTGCTTGCCTGCCCGACCCCGTGGCCGGCATCGAACGGCTGGGCATGCTCTACAACGAGCAACGTTTCGCCAGAGGCGTGACCATGGCCGAGGTCAGCAGCAGCTGCGTGAAGATGCTCGATGACCTGTTACAGGACCGCGATGCCAGCGTGTTGAGCAACCCGCATTACCGTCTCAACATCATGATCGTCAAAAGCCATGGGCTGCTGGCGCTGGACCATCGCGGCAGCCTGGGGCTGGGCCTGGGCTCGGTGATTGCCAACAACCTGCTGGGGCGTGCACGGTTGTCGCGGCATTTCGAGCGCCTGATCATGCACGACTCGCGATTGGCCCCGCCGCTTCTGGAATTGACGGACTTTCCGTCCCGCAGCCTGCACCTCGATACTTCCAACTTGCGTCAGGCGCTGCTGGCCTCGGGGTCGATTCCGATGGTGATGCAAGGCGTGATGCACATTCCAGGTGTCGGGCCGGGTACGTTTCGCGACGGTGGACTGCTGGACTATCACCTGGACCTGCCCTACAGCGGCAGCGACATCGTGTTGTATCCGCATTTCACCGACAAAATCATCCCCGGCTGGTTCGATAAGACCCTGCCGTGGCGGCGCGGCGATCTCGGTCGTTTGCAGGATGTCGTGCTGCTGGCGCCGTCTCGCGAATACCTGGCGAGCCTGCCCTTTGGCAAGCTGCCGGACCGCAACGACTTCAAGCGTTTAGTCGGCAACGATCAGCAGCGTCAGCGGTATTGGCGAACCGCCATGGAACAGAGCCGACGGTTGGGCGATGAGTTTATCGATCTGGTGGACAGTGGACGTTTAGCCGCAAGGCTTGAAGCGCTGGCTTGAAACGGACTGACTTAACCTGGTGATCAGGCCTCGCCTGTCCCTGGGCAAACCATTGCTGGTAAACTCGCCACCTGCATTTTTCGCTCAGGCGACCGCCCCTCTTCAAGGCTCTCAATACCGTGGAAATCTTCAAGGAATTTACATTCGAATCCGCCCATCGCCTCCCCCATGTACCGCAAGGCCACAAGTGCGGGCGTCTGCACGGGCACTCCTTCCGGGTCGCGATTTATCTGCAAGGCGAACCCGATCCGCATACCGGCTGGATTCGCGACTTCTCAGAGATCAAAACCCTCTTCAAGCCGCTCTACGAGCGTCTGGACCATAACTACCTCAACGACATTCCGGGCCTTGAAAACCCGACCAGCGAAGTGTTGGTGAAGTGGATCTGGAACGAGTTAAAACCGCTGCTGCCAGAGCTGTCAGCTATTCGCATTCATGAAACCTGCACCAGTGGCTGCGTATATCGCGGCGACTGATAGGCTGCGCATCGAACGCGTCTTTGCGCGAGGCGTGCATCCCTGCTTTTGCTCTTCTTGCACGCAAGCCCAAGCAATACAAATCGCGATGTGGGTGCGGACCGAAGGCAGGTGGCGCTTCGTTGCCTGAGCGCGGGTGCTCGGATGAAGGGGGTGCTCGATCAGGAATAAGCACTTGGTTACTTGGGGCTGGGGCGGTATTACGGCGTGTGCAAGTAACTCGACGGCGTGGAAGCAGTTCGGGCGTTAAAACGGATAATAATTCGCGCCGACACGGATAACCGATGCACCACAATCGCGCTGTATTAAAACCCACGACAGAAAAAGGGCCACCCGAATACTCCGGGCGGCCCTCCTCCTCAAACGCCTGAGATCAAGCCAGGCTTTTGCTCACCACCTCAAACACATCCGGGGACAACTGCCCCGACGCCCGAATGCGTTCCAGCTCGCCCTTCATCAACGCCTGACGTTTGTCGTCATACTTGCGCCAGCGAGTCAGCGGTGCCAACTGGCGGGAAGCGATCTGCGGGTTAAACCCGTTCAACTCGATCACCAGATCCGCCAGGAAGCGATACCCCGAACCGTCCGCCGCGTGGAAGTTAATCAGGTTCTGCCCCGCAAACGCGCCGATCAACGCGCGCACCTTGTTCGGATTCTTCATCGTGAACGCCGGATGTTGCATCAGCGCTTTCACCCGCTCCAGCCCGCCCGGCAACGTACTGCCAGCCTGAACGCTGAACCACTGATCCATGACCAGGGCGTTGTCCTTGAAGTTCTCGGCGAACACTGCCAGCGCTTTGGCTTTCTCGTCTTCGAACGGCGAGTTGACCAGCACCGCCAGCGCGGTCAGACGCTCGGTCATGTTGTCGGTGTTGTCGAACTGCTCGATGGCAGCGTTCAACACCTGCGGTTTGCCGGTCAACATCAGGTAGGACAGTGCAATGTTCTGCAACGCGCGGCGCGCAAAGTGCTCGGACTCGGCCACGTACGCGGTCTTCTTCGACAGCTCGCGGTTGGTCTGATAACGCTTCCACAGCACGTCATTCAGGCTGTTGGCCAATTGCAGACGCGCGAACTCGCGGGCGGCGTGAATAGCATCGACATCGGCCACTTCGCTGATTTCGATGAGATAGGCCTCGCCCGGCAGCGAGAGCATTTCCGCAACCATGGCCTGATCCAGACGCTCGTCGGCCAATACCGCGGCCAGCGCCGTTACAAGACGCTGATCCAGCACCAGCGGCTCGCCTTGCTGATGCTGAGCGATCAGCTCCTGCAACACCTGAACCGACAATTGCTGACCGGCATCCCAGCGATTGAAGCCATCGCTGTCGTGCTGCATCAGGAACATCAATTGATCGCGGTTGTATGGAAAGCTCAGCTTCACCGGCGCCGAGAAGCCACGCAGCAAAGAGGGCAGCGGTTGCTCGGCAATGTCTACGAAGGTGAATGTCTGCTCGGCTTCGGTCACCGCGATCACCCGCGATGTCCCCGATGCCGAGGACTCGCCCGACAGACGCAGGGCGATTTCCTGACCTTGCTTGTCCAGCAGGCCAAGCGACACCGGAATGACGAACGGCTTTTTCTCATCCCCTGGCTGCCCCGGGGTGCTCGGCGCACTCTGGCGGAAGGTCAGGCTATAGGTTTTGCCCGCTGCATCGTAAGCCTCGGTCACCGCCAGACGTGGAGTGCCGGCTTGCGAATACCAGCGCTTGAACTGGGTCAGGTCAATGCCATTGGCATCTTCCATGGCCTTGACGAAGTCGTCGCAGGTTACGGCCTGACCGTCGTGGCGTTCGAAATACAGATCGCTGCCTTTGCGGAAACCCTCGGCGCCCAGCAGGGTGTGGATCATGCCGACGACTTCCGAGCCCTTTTCGTACACGGTCAGGGTGTAGAAGTTGGAAATCTCGATGAAACTGTCCGGGCGCACGGCGTGCGCCATGGGACCGGCGTCTTCGGCGAACTGATGAGTGCGCAGATAGGCGACGTCCTGGATACGCTTGACCGTGGCCGAATTCATGTCGGCCGAGAAGCCGGAATCACGGAATACGGTAAAGCCTTCCTTGAGCGACAGCTGGAACCAGTCTCGGCAGGTCACGCGGTTGCCCGACCAGTTGTGGAAGTACTCGTGGGCAACGATGGCCTCGACCCGCTGGTGCGCGGCGTCGGTCGCAGTTTCGGCGCGAGCCAGCACGGCGCTGGAGTTGAAGATGTTCAGGCCCTTGTTTTCCATGGCGCCCATGTTGAAGTCATTGACCGCCACGATCATGAAGATGTCCAGATCGTACTCGCGACCATAGACCTCTTCGTCCCAGCGCATGGACTTCTTCAGGCTGTCCATGGCGTGTTGGCATTTGTCGATGTTTTCTGGCTCGACGAAGATGCGCAAGGTCACCTTGCGCTCGGTCATGGTGACGAAGGTGTCTTCGACGCACCACAGATCACCGGCCACCAGTGCGAACAGGTAGGCGGGCTTCTTGAACGGGTCTTTCCAGGTCACCCAGTGGCGATCATCGCCTTCCGGGCCGAGGTCGATCAGGTTGCCGTTGGACAGCAGAATCGGGAAGTCCTGCTGGCTGGCAATGACCGTAGTCGTGAACGTGCTCATCACGTCCGGGCGATCGAGATAATAGGTGATCTTGCGAAAGCCTTCGGCCTCGCACTGGGTGCAGAACATGCCGCTGGACTTGTAGAGCCCTTCCAGCGCGGTGTTGGTTTCCGGGTGGATCTTCACGCTGGTGTCCAGGGTGAACGTCTCGGAGGCCGGCTGGACGGTGAGGCTATCTGGGGTCAACTCGTAGTCGCCCGGTGCCAGATCGACGTCAGCCAGCTTGACCGACTGCAGTTCCAGCAACTGGCCATCCAGCACCAATGGCGGCAGGCCTGCACCGCGCTCAGGATTGCGACGCATGACCAGTTGCGCGTGGACCAGGGTGTGATCGTCGAACAATTCAAAGGTCAGGTGCGTCTCGTCAATAAGGTACTCAGGCGCCTGATAATCCTTCAGGTAGATCATTTTCGGCTGTTCGGTGCGCATGGTTCTGTCCTTATGCGTGTGAGCTGCTAGCTACTGAATACACGGGTACTGGCTAGTGATGCACAGCGAGCTGATACGCCGTGTATTTGCGGATGTTGATCACGCCGGTGTCGAAGATCAGGTATTGACCCTTGATGCCCAGCAACGTGCCCTCGGCGATGGGGTTCTTGTCCAGATTGAAGCTGACGATCTTGGTCGGATACGCCTCGACCGGATAGTTGATCTGGACCAGATCGACATCGTTGAGCAGTTGAATGGCCTGCAAACCGAAACGCGCTTGCAGTCCGGCCAAGCCCTCGGCGCAGGACTCGAACAGTTGCTGACGAATGGCAGCCAGGTCAACCGTAGGGGCATCGCCCTTGAGCAGCGCGCGCCAGTTGGTACGGTCAGCGACCTGGCTGCGAAACAGATCTTCGACGAAACCGGACTGCTGGCGCGTCGCTACGCGCACGATTGGCAGCGCCTGGCTGGCGCCCTGATCCAGCCAACGGGTGGGTAACTGGGTAGAGCGCGTGATACCGACTTTCACGCCCGACGAATTGGCCAGGTAGACCACGTGGTCGGTCATGCAGAATTGCTCGCCCCATGACGGATCTCGGCAGGTGCCATGCTCGTGATGGCACCTCTCCGGGCTCATGATGCAGATGTCACACTGCGCCAGCTTCTGCATGCAGGGGTAGCAGTAGCCCTGGCTGAAGCTGGTCTTGGTACGGCGGCCGCAATGGTTGCAGTGAATCGCGCCCAGGTACTCAAGGCGTACAGTCTTGCCGATCAGCGGATTGACCGGGATTTGCGAATCGCCCAGGCGAAATGCATATTCGACCCGCGTGGCATCAAGCCGCGTGGACATCTTGTTGACGGAGCCGCGAGCGATCTCGATCAATGGATGGCATCCGATTTGAACAGGATGTTGGGTACTGGCTCCGATTTGGAAGCGCACTCCTGCGGGCCCATGTAGCCAATGCGTTGTTCCTCGGGCACGTTACGCACTTCCCAGGCAATCAGCGCCTGCAGCGACAGTTCGCGTTGCTCCTGAGTCAACTTGCGCCCATCAGACCATTTGCCGATTTCCACGGCCAGTTTCAGGCTCTCGTAGATGTCCGGGGTGATGTTTTCAATCATTTCGACAAAAGAGGACATTGGGCTCTCCCAGAATTAAGCGGGCAATTTTAATGTTTACGGCGCGCTATTGCACCGCCCACAAGACCTGTCACACAGCCGATGATCAGGCCGCCGACGTGAGCGCCATTGGCGATTTCGCCGAAACCCAGCAGGCTGATCAGACCGGTCATGCAAAGCACCAGCCAGCCCAGCATCATCACCAGTACGCCGCGTGGCAGACGGTAAATGGGGTTGGGCGCCAGCAACTGGAAGATCCAGCAATGACCGAGCAAACCATAGAGCACCCCGGACAGGCCGCCGAACAGGCTCGGGCCGCTCCAGAAATACTGCCCATAGTTGGAAAATGCGCTGATTGCCAGGGTCAAACCCAGTAATTGCCAACTGCCCTGGCGCACTTCGATACGCCGCCCCAGCTCCCAGAACCACAAGGCGTTCATCACCAGATGCAGCACACCGAAGTGGATCAGCATCGGCGAAATCACGCGCCACCACTGTCCCGCTGCCAGAGTCGTCTCGACCGGGGTGAACATGACGTAATCGCCATTGACCCGGAAATCGTTGAAAGTCAGCCAGCTCAACGCATCGAAATTATCGCCCAGCAGGGTCACGCCCGCGACGATCGCACACAGCAACAGGACGATGCTGGTCACCGGACTGCTGCGCACCTGCACCAGGGGGCTGGGACGCGTCGCGGCGACCACTTCGCGGCCCGGGGGCAGTTGCACGGTGGGGTCACCCTGAGGGTATTGCTGATACAGCTTGCGGATGTCATCGGCCAATTGTGGCGCGTCCGGCACCCACAGCACTTGCTCGCCCGCTTCTTCGCTGACCCGATGCGGCACGTTGAGCCGTTGCAACAATTCAACGAAACCACTGAGGTTGGTGCTCAGCGGCAGGCGCAATACGGCAACCGGGTTCATCGGGCAGTCTCCGGTCGAGTGACCTCGACCCAGACAAACTTGTCCGGGTCTATTCGGGTTTCCTGGTCGAGCCGGTAGGCCACCAGCTTGCCGTACAGCACGGCGCTGTAATCCAGGCAGGCAAGGTTGGGGCGGATCGCAGCGGGGATGCCACTGCGCCAATAATGGCCGACGAACAGCAGCGGCTCATCGGCGCCGTAGCGCAGCAAGGCGTTTTTCTCGCTGTCGGACAGTGGCCGTTTGGCCACTGGCTCAGGCAAGGCGTCAGGCTGGAAGACGACGTCGCCGTAGGTCTGCGGATTGTCTTCCCAGAATTTGGTGCGGAACGACGCCCGCGTCAGCCCGTCGCCGCCGGTCAGCGTCATGCCGTGAGGCAGGCGCATGTCGGTGCCGCGCAGCAGCCTGTCGAACACGGCACTGGCGAAACTGCCGTGCACCGCCGAGGCCTGGACGAAATGCTGGTCGATCCGGCCATCGCCATGGGCGCTGCGCAGGGCTTTGATGAGGCTGGCGTCCCAACAAGCATGCACCAGCCGGAAGCGCTCGGCGTCGATGAACAGCGGCAGCTCATAGAACCACTTGAGGAAGTCGTTCCAGTCCCCGGGATGCTGCTCGAACTGCGCCAGGGTTTCGCCCAAAAGCCGCGCATGGCGTGGGGTGTGCTCGCGCACGAACTGCTTGCCGCTATCTGGCGTTGCTGGCGTGCTCCAGCCCAGGGCATTGAACTCATGATTGCCCATGAGGCAGAACGCCTGCCCGGCCACGACCATGTCGTGAACGATGTGCAGCGCCTCGCGAATGCGCGGGCCACGGTCAATGATGTCGCCTAAAAACAGGGCGATGCGTTCAGGGTGGCGCCACACGCCGGCCTCAAAGCGATAACCAAGGGTGTCGAGCAAGTGCTCAAGGGTCTGGGCACACCCGTGCACGTCACCGATCAGATCGTAGCTACGCGCAGGATCGAGCATCAGTCGCCCCTACCGCCAAGCCGACTGCCCCAACCGAGTTTGGTCCGGCAGACTTCGTAATAGTTGTGGTCAAGCGGGTGAATCAAACGCAGCTTCTGCGGTTTCTTTTTCACGGTCACGGTGTCACCCGGCGCGCAGGTGAAGTGGTTTTGTCCATCGCAGGAGACCTGTGGGTAAATCGTCATGTCCTTTGAGACAACGATTTTCAGCTCACTGTTGCCATCGACGACAATCGGCCGACCGGACAACGTGTGCGGGTACATCGGCACGATGACGATGGCGTCAAGCTTTGGGTGCATGATCGGGCCGCCTGCCGAAAGCGCATAAGCGGTAGAACCGGTGGGCGTGGCGACAATCAGGCCGTCGGCCTTCTGGCTGCAGACGAACTGGCCATCGATGTAAATTTCGAATTCGATCATGCGCGTGGATTTGCCGGGGTGCAGCACCACGTCGTTGAGCGCATCGCCCTGACCGATGGCTTCGCCGTGGCGACGGACTTCGGCCTGCAGCAGGAAGCGGTTTTCCACCAGATAGTGGCCGTCCAGCACCTCGGCGACCTTCACTTCCAGCTCGTCGGGGCGAATGTCGGTGAGAAAGCCCAGGCTGCCACGGTTGATCCCCAGCACCGGCACGTTGTGCTTGGCCAGCGCGCGGGCGGCACCCAACAGGCTGCCATCGCCGCCGACGACGATGACCATATCGCAGACTTCCCCCAGCATCTTGCGCGAAGAGGTCTGCATGCCGTGGCCAGGCAACACTTCGGCAATGGTGTCTTCGAGGATCACATGCAGATGCCGCGATATCAGGAATTTCTTGAGTCGGCGAACGGTCTCGAGCGCTTGAGTACTGCCAAGGCGACCAATGATGCCGATGTTACGAAATTGCTCCATGGGGCTCCCGCAGGGTTGATGCATGTAAAGAACGCGATTATGGGCGAAGGGGTCGATAGCGGCAAATTGCGTGCACTCGCGCCTCGGCAAGCAGACCCTGCCGCCCCCCCAGATCGCGATCAACGGCAGGCGGACAGCTGCAGCGGATTTGCCTTCGCGTCTGGCCGCCCTGCTATCCTCAGCCAATGACTCTATTTCCAACCCTCAGCGCCCTGCCCCGTGAACTGCACACGCCCGCCGTGCGCGACCTGGCATGGGCGATTCTTTCGCCGCCGATGCTGGCGCTGAGCGCGTGGCCGCAACGCCATCCCTTAAGCGGCAGCGACTGGGTGCATCACCCCCAGGCCCTGGAAAACGTGCTGCGCGATCTGGACCGTGACAGCCGCACGCTGGACCAATGGCTTGCCCGCAACTCGACCCGGCGCCTGGGTCTTTATTACGAACGTCTCTGGCAGTTCGCGATCGACCAGGCACCGGGGGTTAAGATGCTCGCTGCCAATCTGCCGATCCGTATCGACGGTCACACATTGGGTGAACTGGACCTGCTGCTGCAAGACGGCGATGGCGTGCACCACGTGGAACTGGCGATCAAGTTCTACCTCGGCCCGCAGGACGCTGACGGCCAGGACCCGGCAAACTGGCTGGGTCCGGGCAGCCATGACCGGCTGGACCTAAAACTGGCTCACCTCACTGAGCATCAATTGCCGATCTCGGCGCGCAAGGAAAGCCGTCTGGCGCTGGCGGCGCTGGGCATCGAATCTGTACAGGCCAAGTTATGGCTGGGCGGTTACCTGCTCTATCCCTGGCCCGGCCCCGCAGAATCTCCACAGGGCGTGAATCACGACCACCTGCGCGGGCGCTGGGTCCATCAAAAGGACTGGCCAGCCTTCGGCGCACACTGTCCCGAAGGCCGCTGGCAAGTGCTGCCGCGCCACGCCTGGCTGGGGCCGGCACGCTATGAACAGCCTCTGCGACACGATGAGTTCAGCGCGTGGCTGACGCAGCTCGAGCCGTCGGCACAGGCACAACTGCTGGTGCGACTGAGCCAAAGCGAAGAAGGGCATTGGCAGGAAGAAGAACGTGTATTTCTGGTCTCGGACCTGTGGCCGGCCTTCGCCGAATCCACGGGCTAACACGCTCACAGCCAACGTTTGTAACGATCCACGGAATCGAAAGCGCTGCGGTATCCGCAGCATGAAAGATGCGCAGTTGCCGACCCTGGCCGATGCCCAGGCTGACAGTCACAGGCTCGATCAATCCTGCCGCCGGTGTCAACCTTTGGTTGCTGGAAGCAGTACCGCCAGGATCCCCAACAGCGGCAGGAACGAGCACAGCGTATAGACATAGACGATGCCGTGAAGGTCTGCCAGGTGCCCCAACAAGGCTGCGCCGATCCCGCCGAAGCCGAACATCAGACCGAAAAAGATCCCGGCGATCATGCCCACGTTGCCCGGTACCAGTTCCTGGGCATAGACCACAATCGCGGAAAACGCCGAAGCCAGGATAAAGCCGATGATCACGCTGAGCACGCTGGTCCAGAACAGGTCGGCGTAAGGCAGCGCCAGGGTGAACGGCGCCGCACCCAGGATCGAGAACCAGATAACCGCCTTGCGCCCGATCCTGTCGCCGATTGGACCACCGAAGAAAGTCCCCGCCGCCACCGCACCAAGGAAAAGAAACAGGTGCAGCTGGGAGCTGGCAACCGAAATAGCGAAGCGCTCGATCAGGTAGAAGGTGAAGTAACTGGTGATGCTGGTCATGTAGAAAAACTTGGAAAACACCAGAAACGCCAGCACCGACAGTGCAACGATGACACGGGTCTTCGACAGGCCGTGGGTTGCGGCGTGGCCAGCCTTGAGCTTGAACAGGCTCAGGTGCGATGTGTACCAACGGCTGATGGCGTACAGCAGGCCGACGGAAAACAGCGCGAACAACCCGAAATACGCGACATGGCCCTGGCCGAACGGAATGATGATCGCCGCCGCGAGCAATGGGCCGAATGCCGACCCCGTGTTGCCACCGACCTGGAAGGTCGATTGCGCCAGCCCGTAACGCCCGCCCGAAGCCAGCCGGGCGATGCGTGAGGCTTCAGGGTGGAAGGTCGAGGAGCCGACGCCAATCAGCGCCGACGCCAGCAGAATCATCGGAAAACTGCTTACCGTGGACAGCATCAGGATACCGATCAGGGTGCAAATCGAACCCAGCGGCAGCACTCGCGGATTGGGATGGCGATCGGTGTAATAACCCACCCAGGGCTGCAACAGCGAAGCGGTGATCTGGAACGTCAGGGTAATCAGGCCGACCTGAGTGAAGGTCAGGCCGTAGTTGGCCTTGAGCATCGGGTAGATCGACGGCAATACCGACTGGATAAGGTCGTTGATCAGGTGCGCCAGGGCCACTGCACCGATGATGCGCATGACTAACGGGCTGGATTGCGCGGTGGCAGAAGTCGCAGTCGAAGCGCTGGTGGCGGCCATTTGAGTTCATCCATCGAACGATTCATGTGCCGGGCGCATTTAAGTGCAGAAGACATCTGCGGCACATTGGGGTCGCCAATGTGCCATTTTTTGGGGCGCGGACGCCACGTTTTGTTGCGCAATCAGGCGGCGGACTGCATTGCCGAATGCCGCCCCAATGAGCCATCCGCTTCATGCAACGACACCTTCGAGGTCTCCGGCAACGCCAGCCCGCCCACCAGGCCCAGCACCGCGACCACGATCAGGTAGAACGCAGGTGCCAGGTTGCTGCCGGTCATGCCGATCAGCCAGGTCGCCATCAGCGGCGCGGTACCGCCGAAGAGGGTGTAGGCGATGTTGTAGGTAATCGCCGAGGCGGTGTAACGGGTACGTGTAGGAAAGGTTTCGGACAACAACGCCGCAGTGACCACGTTACACAACACCGCCCCGGTGGCCAGCAGCATCACGCCGACAATCGAACCTGCGAACGAGCCGGAGCTGGCCATCAGGAACGATGGATACACCATCACCGCCAGCAGGACACAAGCTGTTGCCACGGTCGCCCGCCGCCCGACCTTATCGGAAAACGCCCCGGCCACCGGGCACAGCGCAGACGCGAACAGCAACGCGATCAGCGATACCAGCAGGGCCGTCGCCCGACTCAAGCCACCGGCCACCTGCAGGTACGTCGCGAAGTACGTGGTGAACATGTAAAACGACAGCGCCGTCAGCGAGATGAACGCGCCCAGTGCGCAAATGGCACCGCCATGGTTGCGCAGGGTTTCCTTGAGTGGCGAGTGGGCGACTGCGTGCTCCTCGGCGACCGCCTGGAACGCCGGGGTTTCGTCCAGCTTCCAGCGCAGATACAGCCCGACCAGCCCGAGCGGCGCGGCGATTAGAAACGGCAGGCGCCAGCCCCAACTGTTCATGGCCTCGGTGGTCAGCGCAACCTCCAGCGTGTAGGCACAGATAGCCGCCGAGGCAAACGCGGCAAAGGTCGACACCGGCACGAAGCTGCCATACCAGGCGCGCTTGCCCCGTGGCGCGTGTTCCATCAGGTAGGCGCAGGCCCCGGCGTATTCGCCGCCGGCGGAGAAACCCTGGGCGCAACGAATGATGGTCAGCAGGACCGGCGCGGTCACGCCGATGGCTGCATAAGTGGGCAGCAACCCGATGACGGTGGTCGCCCCGGCCATCAGCAGGAGGGTGAAGGCCAGCGTGCGCTTGCGTCCGATCCTGTCACCGAGCATGCCGAAGAACACCCCACCCAAGGGGCGAAAGGCGAAGGCCACCGCGAACACCGCGAAGGTCTTGAGCAACGCTACGCTGGCATCGCCGCTGGGAAAGAATTGCTGGGCGATGGTGGTGGCGAGAAATCCATAAACGGCGAAATCGAACCATTCGACGAAGTTGCCAATGCTGGCCGCGACCACGACTTTTCTCAAAGTGGCAGGATCGACCTGCTCGATGGCTGGAGAGATCATGTTGAACCTCGGCGCGCTCGAAAGATTCGATTATCGGTACAGAAGCTGAGGCGCCTGACTCCAGAAGTGTCGTCAACGTGCCCAGAACCGACCTGTCGAGGTGTCTAATCCGCAGGATTCGTGCCAGGGGTAATCCCGATGAATGCACGCGGTAGCGGCACGGCTTGCCAACGATAGCGTTTTTAAGGACGCCACCGCCGGCAGGCCATGCTGCTACAGCGGCCTTGGTAAACGGTGCATCGCACGCTGACCTTGCAGGCCGCCGGTGTGCACGAAGAGCAGCCGCGAGCCTTTGGCAAACCTGCCGGCCTCGACAGCCTGTCGCAGCGCCAGCAACGCCTTGCCGGTATAAAGCGGCTCCAGGGGGACGCCGCTCTCCTCTTCGCACTCGGTGATGAACGCCAGCAGTCGGGCATCGGTTTTGGCGAAGCCGCCACGGCTGGCGTCGATGAGTTCGTATCGCCTCTCAGCGCCGGCGCCCAGGATATCGCGTACGTTCTCGGCCGCCCCATGTCCCTCAGGCACCGCCATCGCCCCATACACCTTGCGCCGCCCCGCTTCGGCCAGCACCAACCCGGCCAGTGTGGTGCCGGTGCCGCAGGCCAGCCACCAGCCGTGATAGTCGTCCCAACCCATTTCAGCGAGTCGGGCGCAGGCCTGATCCACGATCTCGCCACACCCCAACGCGCCGTCCAGCCCGCCGCCACCCTCGGGCACCGGATACAGGTGGGGATAACGCTCACGCCACGGCAGCCAGAACCCGATTTCATGCCGCGCGCGATAACCGGCGTACCCCAGCCAGTGCAGTTGCATGCCGAATGCCTCCAGGTCCTGCACGGTTGGGGTTTGCGCAGGATGACCACGCAACAGCCCGACCGTGGAAAAGCTAAAGCGCCTGCCCGCCGCCGCCAGCGCATGAAGGTGATTGGAATGCGCGCCACCCGGGCTGATCACGCCTTCTGCACCCGCTTTTTTGGCGGCGGCAAGATGATGGGTGAGCTTGAACCATTTATTGCCGCTGATCAGCGGGTCGATCAGGTCCAGGCGCAGGACAGCGACCTCGACGCCGGCAGCGTCGAGCCAGTGCAGGTGGAGGGGTTGGAGCGGGGCTTGGGGCAGTAAAGCCAAACGGGAGATCATAACAATCGGTCGATTTGCGCACGGTGCCAAAGTCTAGCATCGTCGCATATGGCCGGAAGCCGTAGGACCCTGGCTTGCCAGCGATCTGCCGGGAACCGACAGTCAAACCGGGCACCTCGTTGCAACAGACAGACCGCGTGCAATGGGTTTGCTGCTGCTTCGCAGCAGATCGTCAGC
>NZ_DIHC01000042.1:0-10020 GCF_002419965.1 Pseudomonas sp. UBA5706 | reverse complement strand
GATCGTCAGCAAGCTGGACTCCTACGCCCTTCGGGCAGAATCAAAAGTGGATACCACCCTCCACGTATTCCAGAAGAATCAAAAGTGATATCGCCATTTCACGTACTCCGGAGCATCAAAAGCGGATACGCCATCCACGCTCCAGAAGAATCAGAAGCGGGTGAAATGGGTGGGGCGGTGAGAGCATTATCCGTTGACGGATGGCGTATAAACCATTTTTTGGCACTGGATCGGCACCGCTTTTAATTCTGCCCGCAGGGCGTAGGAGCTGGCTTGCCTGCGATCTGCCGGGGACCGGCAGTAAAACCGGGCACCTCGTTGCAACGGACAGACCGCGTGCAACGGCCATGCTGCTTGGCAGCTGACCGTCTGCAAGCTGGACTCCCTCCCCCCCAGGGCAAATGCGCGTTGCGGCAGGCGTGATGCTTTTGATTCTGTGCAGGGCTGACCTACAACTGAGCCGCCAACCTGGACCCCTGACTGATCGCCCGCTTGGCATCCAGTTCCGCCGCCACATCTGCGCCGCCGATCAAGTGCACGCTCTGCCCCGCAGCTTGCAGGCCGTCGTAGAGTTCGCGCAGCGGATCCTGCCCGGCGCAGATCACTACGTTGTCCACCGGCAGCAGCCGTTCCTCGCCTTCGGCGCCGATGCGGATATGCAGCCCCGCGTCATCGATTTTCAGGTACTCGACGCTATTAAGCATCTGCACCTGTTTGTTCTTCAGACCCGTACGGTGAATCCAGCCGGTGGTCTTGCCCAAGCCATCGCCCACCTTGGAGGTCTTGCGCTGCAGCAAAAAGACCTGACGCGCCGGCGCGTGAGGATGCGGCTTTATCCCGGCCACACCGCCCCGGGCTTGCAGCGCACTGTCGATGCCCCACTCGTCCCAGAACGCATCGCGATCAAGGCTGGTGGCTACGCCCTGATGCACCAGGAACTCCGAAACGTCAAAACCGATACCCCCTGCGCCAATCACCGCCACTGAGTGGCCAACCGGTTTGCGCTCCAGAATCACATCCAGATAGCTCAGCACCTTGGCATTCTCAACGCCGGGAATCGCTGGCGTGCGCGGTGCAACGCCGGTGGCCAGGATCACGTCGTCGTAGCCCTTGCCCACCAGGTCAGCCACCGCGACGCGGGTATTGAGGCGCACATCGACGCCGGAGGTCTGCAACTTGCGACCGAAATAGCGCAGCGTTTCAAAAAACTCTTCCTTGCCCGGAATACGCTTGGCGATGTTGAACTGGCCGCCAATTTCGCTGGCCGAATCGAACAGCGTCACCTCATGCCCACGTTCGGCGGCCACAGTGGCGGCCGCCAGGCCTGCGGGTCCTGCGCCGATCACGGCGATTTTCTTGACCAGGGTGACCGGCAGATAATTGAGTTCGGTTTCATGGCAGGCCCGCGGATTGACCAGGCAACTGGTGAGCTTGCCACCGAAGGTGTGGTCCAGACACGCCTGGTTGCAGGCGATGCAGGTATTGATCTCATCGCCGCGACCGGCAGCAGCTTTGTTGACGAACTCAGGATCGGCGAGAAAGGGACGCGCCATCGACACCATGTCCGCATCGCCTTCGGCCAGCAGCTGCTCGGCCACTTCAGGGGTGTTGATACGATTGGTAGTGATCAGCGGAATCGACACCGAGCCGCGCATTTTCGCCGTGACGTTGGCGAACGCCGCACGCGGGACCTTGGTGGCAATGGTCGGAATCCGTGCTTCGTGCCAGCCGATTCCGGTGTTGATCAGGGTCGCGCCCGCCTGCTCGATGGCCGGGGCCAGTTGCACCACTTCTTCCCAGGTGCTGCCTCCTTCGATCAGATCGAGCATCGACAGGCGATAAATGATGATGAAATTCGGTCCCACCGCCTCACGCACACGGCGCACGATTTCCACCGGCAGGCGCATGCGGTTTTCGTAGCTGCCACCCCAACGGTCGGTGCGGTGATTGGTGTGAGCGACCAGAAACTGGTTAATGAAATAGCCTTCCGAACCCATGATTTCCACGCCGTCGTACTCGGCGGTCTGGGCCAGGGTCGCGCAGGTGACGAAATCCTGAATCTGTTTCTCGATACCCTCCTCGTCCAGTTCCCTGGGCTTGAACGGGTTGATCGGCGCTTGAATAGCGCTGGGCGCAACCTGTTTCGGGCTGTAGGCATAGCGACCAGCGTGAAGAATCTG
The DNA here is from genome assembly GCF_002419965.1 of Pseudomonas sp. UBA5706. Taxonomy (GTDB): domain Bacteria; phylum Pseudomonadota; class Gammaproteobacteria; order Pseudomonadales; family Pseudomonadaceae; genus Aquipseudomonas. The sequence goes on along the minus strand of NZ_DIHC01000042.1, from coordinate 7,840 downwards.
CAGGCAGATCTTGCCGCCTGCCTCGTGCACGGCTTGGGTGACAACCCGGTGGTGCTCAGCCTCTTCTGAAGTCGTCAGTTTGGCCGCACCCGAGTAAACCCCACCCTCGACGTTGGGCGCGATCCCCCCCGTCACCATCAGGCCAACGCCACCCCGGGCACGCTCGGCGAAATAAACCGCCATGCGCTCGAAACCGCCGGGCTTTTCTTCAAGGCCAGTGTGCATGGAACCCATCAGGGTACGGTTGCGCAGCGTGGTGAACCCCAGGTCCAGCGGGGCCAGCAAGTGCGGGTATTGGGCGGCGGCCATTTTGAAACTCCATCAAGCATCATCACGTTGGCGCGAGCGCTCCTGGGCACTCGTCGATTTATTCAGGGGTAGAGCTTAATCCCTGTTCATGATGCAGACAGTAAACAGCATCGCAGGCCCGCTCAATGACCGGATATGACAAGTTAATGATCGTAATGCGCAACGCGGTGGTGCAGCCCCTCTAGCAGTGCGGCTTGCCGGCGGTGGCGATTGATCGGGCGCCACCGCCGCCCGCCCGACGGCTACAGAGGGCGGGTTGCAACGCTTCAGAAGTTGTAAGTGACCTTGCCGTAGTAGAACGCTCCGCTGTAGCCGTACGGCGAGAAGGTGCTGTAGGCCAGGTTGCCGCCGCTGGAAGCGTAGGCGTCGAGCTTTTCAGGGTACTTGTCGGTCACGTTATCGCCGCCCAGGGTGAATACCCAGTTCTTGAGCTTGTAATCGACGGCCAGGTCCAGCAGCCACGCGGCACTGAAAGTCTGGTCATTGACCTTGTCAGCCTGATAGCTGGTGTATTCGCCATAGCGCACCAGGTTGGAATGCAGCGCCCAGTTGCCGTAGTCGAAGTCGTTAGCCAGGCTGAGTTTGTGCTGCGGCGTGGTATCGCCCAACAGGCCGATGCGCTCGCGACGATCCACGCGAACCAGGTTCACACCCAGTTGATCGAGAATCGCCGGGTTGGCTTTTACATCGGTCACTTTGGTGTGGTTGTAGTTGTAGCCCACCGTGCTATTCCAATGCACGCCGTTATCGAACGCGTAGCGATAGTTGGCCACCAGATCGACACCGTCGGTGCTGGTATCGGTAGCGTTGGTGAAATAACGGGCGCTGGTGTAATTGATATCGCCGACGCCATTGGCCTTCAGGTAATTGATGGCCGCGTTATTCAGCACCAGGTTGGAGGACAATGACACGCGGTCGCGAATGTCGATGCGATAGACATCGGCGGTGACCGTCAGGTGATCCAGCGGCTTGAGCACCAGACCCAGGCTGTAGTTGCGCGACTTCTCCGCTTCCAGATCGTCGGCCCCCAGCAGCTTGGCGACCTTGCTGTTGGCCGGGAAGGTCCCGGACTCCTGAATCGTGCTGCCGATCAATTGCGAGGACGTGAAGGCAAAGTTTTGTTGGGCCAGCGACGGCGCACGGAAGCCGGTAGACACGCTGCCGCGCAGGGCCACTTGCGGCGTGAAGTCATAACGCGCCGAAAACGAGCCACTGACGTTGGAGCCGAAGTCGCTGTAGTCCTCGTGACGCACCGCCGCCGAGACACCGAGCTTCTCGGTCAGATTGGTTTCCAGGTCCAGGTATTGGGCGAAGTTGTGCCGAGAGGTACTGCCGGCGTCCGAGTCGCGGAACCCCCCCAGCCCGGAGCTGCCGGTCTGATAGTAGGACTCGGCCTGACCGGCCTCGATCTGATAGCCCTGACGCAGGTACTCGGCCCCGAACGCGACCGACACCGGGTACGGCAGAATGCCGATGTTGAACTCGCGGGAAAGGTCCAGCGACAGCTGCCGCTGATCGTTGGTCAGGGTGCCGTTATCGAAAGACAGCGGCGTATTCAGGCCCAGCGAGGTGTTCAGCGTGCGCGTGTGGATCTCGTAGGAGTTTTTGCCGTAGTTGGCCGACACATCGTAGTGCCAATCATTGCTCAGCTCGCCGCGCAGGCCGGCGACCAGCGAGGTGTCTTCCAGCGTGCCGCGAATCAGCGGCAGGTAGCCGTTAGGATAGATCGCCGCAATGTTGTTGGACGCGTTGCTTGGCCGGTAGAACGCCGCCGTTTCGCCGCGTCGCTTGCTGTAACCGCCAAACGTGTAGAACTCCGCCGCGTCGTTGAAGCTGTATTCAGAGTTGAATTGCAGCTTGCCTTCGTCGGTGGCCGGTTCGCCCTGGCGAAACACATGCTGGCCATAGGTGGTGGAACCGATGCTCGACGCGCGGTAGTCGTCCCCCGCACGGTCGGTGTAGTCATTGTTGGCGCCTTCGCCCGACAGGTTGATGAAGCCGTTGGAGCCCAGCGCAAAGCCGGTGTTGCCTGCCACCTGGCGTTGAATACCATCGCCCTTTTTGTACTCCCCCCATTTGGTCGAGATCGACCCGCCATGGTCGGCGGTTTTGAGGATGATATTGATCACCCCGGCAATCGCGTCCGAGCCATAACGTGCCGATGCACCGTCGCGCAGCACCTCGATGTGATCAATCGCCGACAACGGAATTGCATTGAGGTCGGCAGGCGCGGAGCCACGTCCCACCGCGCCTCCCAGGTTGACGAACGCCGAGGTATGGCGGCGTTTACCATTGACCAGCACCAGCACCTGGTCGGGCGAGAGGCCACGCAGCTGTGCAGGGCGGGTCAATTCGGCACCATCCACCAGACTCGGTCGAGGGAAGTTGATCGACGGGATCAACCGCGCGAGCACGGTGCCCAATTCGTCCGAGCCACTGCTGCGCAGGCTGTCCCCGGAGATGACATCGATGGGTGAAAGTGAGGCACTGGCCGTGCGTTCTTGGGCGCGCGTGCCGGTGACGATGACAGTGTCCAGTTGTGAATCGTTGCTGGGTGTCGACTCTTCTGCAACGGCCCCGCCACTCCAAAGAGCGAAACCTGCAACATTGGCCAAGACGATTGCTGTGGATAGAAGATCCCTTTTGTAATTCCCCATACCGCTTCCTTAACCTTGAACTCACGGCATGGCCATGAACTCGGACGAGCGATCCGCTTGGCAGACGGTGGCGATCATCGATCTTATTAAAGTGGGTCCAGCTGCCCGGTCATATACTCTAATATCGCACACCAATTTTCTTTAAATACCGTTATGGAATATAGGTGGCTATATGGACCTACGCTCGGCCATTGGCATCGTTGAGGGGGCCAACAACGCCAGCAAAAAAACCATATTGTGGATTTAAATCACTTCGATAAGGCACTGTTTTCCCGTAGCCTTGGGGCCATCCACCCACGCGCTCCATGCTCATAAAGGCTTGATCTTCCCCCCTCATGCGCAAAGTTCTTGGCTCCCTCACCGCAGTCGTGCTGGCGATTCTTCTGATCAGCTATGGGCTGTGGACAAGCAAGCGGCATGTCGGCCATTACCTCACCGACCTGCGCATTCAACTGGTCATCAACGATGGCGAGCCGAGCGAGCGCGGCAACTTGTTGGGCATTCAGCCGGAGTTGTTTCCATCAGACTACTCAAGCGTCAAACGCCTGCACCGCAAGCTCGCGGCGTATTTGCAGCAGGCACGTGATCGCGGCCTGATCAATGACAGGACCATCGTCGTGTTACCGGAGCACATCGGCACCTGGCTGTTTGCGGTGGATGAGAAATCGCAGTTCTACCAGGCCGCGACCATCGAAGAAGCCATGAACTGGCTCGCGTTCAGCAATCCGCTTCTGTTTCTCGACGCGGTGGTTCATGCCAGGGGCGAAAGCCGACTGGACGACGCCCGCCTGCGCATGAAGGCGCGCAGCATGGCGCAGGATTATCAGAACGTCTTCGGCGGGCTGGCCAAGGAATTCGGTGTGACCCTGGTGGCTGGTTCGATCGTATTACCCGGCCCCCAGGTGCGCGACGGGCAACTGCTGGTCGGCAAGGGAGCGCTGTACAACAGCAGCGTGGTGTTCGGGCGCGACGGGCTGCCCATCGGCCAGCCGCAGCGTCAGTTATTTCCTTCGTGGTATCAACGCGGCTATATACGCTCCGGCAAGGACGCACCGTTGAATGTCATCGACACGCCGGCCGGCCGACTTGCCACCTTGATCGGCAGCGACAGCTGGTACCCGGACAACTACGTGAGACTGAATGCGACAGGCGCGGAGTTGATCGCCGTCCCGGCTTTCGTGGCGGGTAACGGCAGTTGGTCGCAACCGTGGCGCAGCGACAAGCATCAGGTCCTGGCCAGCCATCTGGACCTGGGACCCAAGCCACTTACTCAGGGCGAAGCCTGGCGGCGGTTGGCACTGGCGCCGATCAGCACGGCCAAGGCCGGTATCAGCGTATTCATGCGCGGTCAGTTCTGGGATCAGGGCAGCGCTGGGCACAGTTTTGCCAGCCGTGGCGGTCAGGGCGTGGCCGAACAATCCATCAGCGCGGCTCCCAAGGGCGCCAAGCCCGGCCATGGCGCGCGCCTGATCAATCTGTGGTTGTGACCGATGACGACGCCTCGGGTACGGTTGGGCGATCTGTCAGTGGGGTTCGTCCATAGCTTGGCTGACGCGGTGCGCGGTGCGGGCCAGGACCCACACCCCTTGCTCGATCAATTCGGTCTGGACGCCGCACGTTTGGCCGAAGCCGGTGCACGGCTGTCGATCCCTCGCTACATGCGCCTGGGTCATGCGGCGATTCAACTGTCCGGCGTACCGAGCCTGGGCCTGCGCATGGGCCAGTTGAGCCGGCTAAGCCAGGCCGGGCTTGCCGGTGTAACCGCCGCCCAGGCGCCGACCGTGCGCGAGGCAGCGCGCGTATTGATCCGTTTCGAAGCGCTGTACGGCTCCAATTATCGCGGGCAATCAAGCTTTCACGAGGACAGTGAGGGCGCCTGGCTGCGGTTCTACTCCATCAGCCCGTACAACGACTACAACCGCTTTGTCGTCGATTCGATTCTCGCAGGCTGGTTGCATCAACTCTCGACGCTGGCGGGCACCCGGGTGGTGGCAGAGCGTGTCGATATTGAATTCGATGCGCCGCCTTATGCCGCCGAGTATTGGGTGTTAAGCGAGCAGCCCGTCAACTTTGGGGCGGCGATCAATCAACTGCGGCTGAGCCAACAGAGCCTGGGGCTGCGTAACCCAGGCCATGTACCAAGCACGTGGCGGCACTTGCTGCAACTGTGTGAACGGGAACTGGAACAACGGACGCGCACCCGCAGCCTGGGTGAACGCATCACTGCGTTGCTGGGACCTTTGCTTAATGGCGGGAAGGAGCCGGATCTAGAGGAAGTGGCAGCCCGGTTGCAGTTGCCGACCTGGACACTGCGCCGCCGACTGGCCGACGAAGGGACGCGTTTTCGTTCGGTTCTCAATGACACACGCCGTGATCTGGCGATGACCTATATCCGAGACACGGAACTGGCCTTTGGCGAGATCGCCTACTTACTGGGTTTTGCATCAGCCGAAGCGTTTCAACGCGCCTTCAAACGGTGGAACGGGCAGACCCCAGGGGAGTTCCGCCGCAGCCATCGTCATTCGGTCTAATACGTCGTTCTAGAGCTCTGTCGCATCATCGGCCGGCTCAAGCGGATCGAGTTCGTACGCCTGATATTCCAGCAGCTCTTCTTGATAATCGTCCATTACTCATGCCCTCATGACTTCTTGCGTTGCGGTAGTCTTTTTTATCGATTCAGCGACTGGTTCCACTGACCACGACCTTGACCTTAAAGTGCCCTCATGAACGAAACATGAAAGCTTGTTGAACAATCAACGACGGGCACCAGAGAACGTTTACCGACGCGTCCCTGTCAGTGTTTTAGAGGGCAGGGTCCATAGCCAACTGGCAAGTGTTTGGCTCAGGACGAAAATCGGTGCAAGTGCTCAGGAAAATATCGCTGACGGCTGCAGGAGACAAGTTTGTGGCAGTTCCCGCAGCCGTTCGCCTGTCGGCGGGCCGGTCATGCGGCCGCTACCGCCGGCAAGCCGCGGCTGCTACACAGGCCGGGAAATGTTGCAGCTGCGATATCCCCCTTGACGCCACAGTACGCTGCGCAATAGGCTTGACCCCATGAACGTAACCAAGCATTTCTTCGGCCAGATAATTATTACCGCCATTCCAGTCATGGCGGGTTAGCCGACGCTTGCACCGAACCCGCCCTCGAGGCGGGTTTTTTCTTTCTGTCTCCCGGGCCCCGAATCTCGAACCAGGAGTCAGACATGAGCACTATTCGCCCTTCCTTCGCCGCCGTTGTTCCATGCCTGATCGTCATCACCTCTGCGACGGGGACGACACGATGAGTCAGGTGCTTCAGGACACACCGGCCAGCAGCGCACTGCTGAAGTACTACGCCAGAAAAATAATCACCTCCCGCGTTTACGATATCGCCGTCGAAACCCCGCTGCAGGGCGCGCGTCAGCTCTCCGAGCGGCTGGGCAACCAGGTGTTGCTCAAGCGCGAAGACCTGCAGCCGGTGTTCTCGTTCAAGATTCGCGGCGCCTACAACAAACTCGCGCAACTGAGTCCTGAAGAACTGGCGCGCGGCGTGGTCACGGCCTCGGCGGGCAACCACGCGCAGGGCCTGGCGCTGGCGGCCAAGACCTTGGGCGTGGCGGCCACCATCGTGATGCCCAAGACCACGCCGGAGATCAAGGTCGAGGGCGTACGCTCGCGCGGCGCCATCGTCGTGCTGCACGGCGACTCTTTCCCCGAGGCGCTGGCGTATTCGCTGAAGCTGGTCGAGGAAAAGGGCTACGTCTACATCCACCCTTATGACGACCCGGACACCATCGCCGGGCAAGGCACGGTAGCGATGGAAATCCTGCGGCAGCACCCGGGCCAGCTGGATGCGATCTTCGTGCCGGTGGGCGGCGGCGGGCTGATCGCCGGGATCGCGGCGTACGTGAAATACCTGCGCCCGGAAATCAAGGTGATCGGCGTCGAACCGGACGACTCCAACTGTTTGCAACAGGCCATGGCCTACGGCGAGCGCGTGGTGCTGCAGCAGGTCGGGCTGTTCGCCGACGGTGTGGCGGTGGCGCAGATCGGCCAGCACACCTTCGACATCTGCAAGGATTACGTCGACGAGGTGATCACGGTCAGCACCGACGAAATCTGCGCGGCGATCAAGGACATCTACGACGACACCCGCTCGATCACCGAGCCTGCGGGCGCGTTGGGCGTGGCCGGGATCAAGAAATACACCGAGCAATACGGCGTCAGCGGGCAGACCTTCGTTGCCATCGATTCAGGCGCCAACGTCAACTTCGACCGCCTGCGCCACGTTGCCGAACGCGCCGAGCTGGGCGAAGGCCGCGAAGCGATCATCGCCGTGACCATCCCCGAGCAACCGGGCAGCTTCAAGGTCTTCTGCGAAGCGGTGGGCAAGCGCCAGATCACCGAATTCAACTACCGCTATCACACCGACCGCGAAGCGCACATCTTCGTCGGCGTGCAGACCCACCCCGAGAACGACCCGCGCAAGGCGTTGATCGCCAGCCTCACCGCCCAGGGTTTTCCGGTGCTGGACCTGACTGACAACGAACTGGCCAAGCTGCATCTGCGGCACATGGTCGGCGGGCATTCGGAGCGGGTTAGCGACGAGGTGGTGTTCCGCTTCGAATTCCCGGAACGGCCAGGGGCGCTGTTCAACTTCCTCAATAAACTGGGCGGCAAGTGGACCATCTCGATGTTCCATTACCGCAACCATGGCGCAGCGGACGGGCGCGTTGTGGCAGGTTTGGTAGTGCCCGAAGACGAGCGGCACCTGGTGCCCCAGGCGCTGGCAGAGATTGGCTATCCGTATTGGGACGAGACAAACAACCCGGCTTACCGACTGTTTCTGGGCTGAGGAGAACGGCTTTTATTCTGGCCGCCGGCCGCGCAAACTT
>NZ_DIHC01000037.1 GCF_002419965.1 Pseudomonas sp. UBA5706 | reverse complement strand
CGCGGAGCGTGGGAACGATCGAGCAAGCGCTGGATCGCCTGTTGAGGTGCGTGCTCGGGCAGGAGCGGTATCTATGATCGTGCCCACGCTCTGCGTGGGCATGTATCTTGTGAGGTGCTGTGGGGACGCTGAGCGTCCTAGGCGGCATTCCCAGGCGGAGCGTGGGAATGATCGAGCGAGCGCTGTGTTGTCTGTCGAGGCGCGCTCTTGGGCAGAAGCGGTTTGTGCGCGTCTGGGCTAGCGGGCTAACGCCAGCGCTACGCCTTGGCCGCCACCAATGCACAGGGTCGCCAAGCCTTTTTTGGCGTCGCGCTTGATCATTTCATGCAGCAGGGTCACCAGCACGCGGCAGCCTGAGGCGCCAATCGGGTGGCCGATGGCGATTGCACCGCCGTTGACGTTGACCTTGGCCATGTCCCAACCCAGCTCCTTGGCCACCGACAACGACTGCGCGGCGAAGGCTTCGTTGGCTTCGATCAGGTCCAGTTCCTCCAGTGACCAGCCAGCCTTTTCCAGGCAGCGACGCGTGGCACTGACCGGGCCGATGCCCATGATCGCAGGATCAACACCCGCGTTGCTGTAGGCGGCAATGCGTGCAAGCACCGGCAGACCCAATGCTTGCGCCTTCTTCGCGCTCATCAGAATCACGGCAGCGGCACCGTCGTTCAGCGACGAGGCATTGCCTGCCGTCACGGTGCCATCTTTCTTGAATGCAGGCTTTAGCTTGGCCAGCGACTCGGCCGTGGTCCCGGCGCGCGGCTGCTCATCGGTGGCGAAGGCGAGCGGGTCGCCTTTGCGCTGAGGAATCAGGATCGGGGTGATTTCTTCGACAAAGCGCCCGGCTTCGATGGCCGCGATGGCTTTCTGTTGAGAAGAGGCGGCAAAGGCATCCTGCGCCTCACGGCTGATCTGGTATTTTTCCGACAGGTTCTCGGCAGTAATGCCCATGTGGTAATCGTTGAAGGCATCCCATAGGCCGTCGCTGATCATGGTGTCGACCATCGTGGCGTGGCCCATGCGCAGACCGGTGCGTGCGCCCGGCAACACGTAATTGGCCAGGCTCATGTTCTCCTGGCCGCCGGCAATGATCACCTCGGCATCGCCGCAGCGAATCGCCTGGGTGCCCAGGTGCAGCGCCTTGAGGCCCGAGCCGCAGACCTTGTTCAGCGTCATCGCCGGCACGGCAAACGGCAGGCCGGCCTTGATTGACGCCTGACGTGCAGGGTTCTGGCCGGCACCGGCAGTGAGCACCTGACCCATGATCACTTCGTCCACTTGCGCAGGATCCAGACCGGTCTGCGCCAGCAGTTGGCGAATGACTGCAGCGCCGAGGTCCACCGCAGAAACATTCGCCAGCGCCCCCTGGAAACTGCCGACCGCGGTGCGGGTTGCGGCAACGATTACGACGTCTTGCATGGTACGAATCCTCATTGTTATTGGTTGATCTGCGGGTGTCTTTTATCTTCGCCGAAGGCTGCGGGCAGCTGCGGCGGTCAAGCTATCCCCATTCTGCGTCTGGCGCGATGCACCGATGCATTGCGCACCGCCCAGCGCAGAATCGGCGCCGTGAGGTTCACCCCGGCGCGGATCATTTTGCGCTTGAAGTCGGTGATCCGAATATCGAACATCGCGCTGGCCCATGCCGGCATCAGCTCGACTCCGGCGTGCATCATCAGGCTGCCCATCGGTCTGGCCAGGCGACTCGGTGCCGGGGCATTGTGCAGGATGCGGTGAACTTCGCGCGTACGGTCATCGCACAGCAGTTGCCCACGCATGCGCTGCAGGTAGTCGGCGATCTGGGCCGTTGAACAGGGGATGTTGCGAGCCCCAAGACGCGCAGCCACCACAGCGGTTTCAGCGTAATAGCGGTCCTGCTCTTCACGCGACAGGCCAGGGTTGAGGTAGCGCAGATGCGCAGCCATGAAACTGCTCACTTCAGCGACATGCACCCACGTCAGCAGCTCGGGGTCATTGGCGGCATAAGGGCTGCCATCGGGCGCAATGCCGCTGACCTTCGCGTGAATGTGCAGCACCTTGTCGATCAGCCAGTTGGCGTCGTGGGTCGAGCCGAACGTGGTGCCGGAAATGAATTGTCCTGTGCGTCGCAGTCGACCGAGCATGTCTTGGCGAAAATTCGAATGATCCCACACCCCGGCCAGCACCCGCGGATGCAGCATCTGCAGCATCAATGCGCAGATCCCGCCGATGAGCATGCTCGGGAAGTCGCCATGCACCTGCCAGCACACCGCCTGTGGCCCGAACAGTCCGGGATCGCCCTTGGGGTTCTCCATGTCCAGTTGGCCGAGGGCCAGACCGGTCATGCTCATGACCTGGGTTTCGATACGTGTGCGGATGAATTCCATGGGGTTCGGATAGGCCAGTTGTGGTTATGCACACCACTTGTATCAAAAAACGGCGCGTTGGCGGTGCGATTTGAAGAGCGCCACCACTGCTGAACCGCGCTGCTGCAGGCCTGGAAACACGAAAACCCGTCCGCTCTTGCGAGCAGGCGGGTTTTCAAGGGCTGCAGTGTGCGGGTCGGATCAGCCGCGGTGACGACCGCGGAAGTAGTTGATCAAACCTTGGGTCGATGCATCTTCGGCCGGGGTTTCTTCAGTGCCGACCAAGCGGCTATAGACCGCCTTGCCCAGCTCCTTGCCCAGTTCGACGCCCCACTGGTCGAAGGCGTTGGTGCCCCAGACCACGCTTTGCACGAAGACCTTGTGCTCGTACATCGCAACCAGAGCCCCCAAACGGCGAGGGCTGATGCGCTCGACGACGATGGTGTTACTTGGGCGGTTACCCGGGATCACCTTGTGCGGCGCGACGCGCTGCACTTCTGCTTCCGGTATGCCTTTGGCACGCAGTTCGGCCTCGGCTTCGGCGCGAGTCTTGCCCTGCATCAATGCCTGGCTTTGCGACAGGCAGTTGGCGTACAGCCACTGATGGTGGTCGGAAACCGGATTGAAGCTGACGATCGGTACGATGAAGTCGGCTGGAATCAGCAGCGTGCCTTGATGCAGCAACTGGTGATAAGCGTGCTGACCGTTGGCCCCCACGCCGCCCCAGATCACGGGGCCGGTATCGACGTTCACGGGCACACCGTCCTGGCGCACGCTCTTGCCGTTGGATTCCATGTCCAGTTGCTGCAGATGCTTGGTGATATTGCGCAGGTAGTGGTCGTACGGCAGGATCGCGTGGCTTTGTGCGCCCCAGAAATTGCCGTACCAGACACCTAGCAGGCCCAGCAGGACCGGCATGTTCTTATCGAAATCGGCGTTCTGGAAATGCTGGTCCATGGTGTACGCACCGGACAGCAGCTCCTTGAAGTTGGACATGCCGATGGCCAGCGCAATCGGTAGACCGATCGCCGACCATAGCGAGTAACGGCCGCCGACCCAGTCCCACATCGGGAAAATGTTCTCTTCGCGAATACCGAAGGCCACGGCTGCGGCATTGTTGCTCGATACCGCAATGAAGTGGCGATGCAGCTCGGCCTGAGAGCCACCTTGTGCCAGGTACCAGGCGCGTGCGGCGGTGGCGTTTTTCAGGGTTTCGAGGGTGGTAAAGGTCTTCGACGAGACGATGAACAGGGTGGTCTCGGCGCGCAGTTTGCTGGTCAGCTCGTGCAGCTCGGTGCCGTCGATGTTCGCCAGATAATGGCAGCGCACGCCTTTCTGCGCGTACGACAGCAGCGCTTCGGACACCAGTTCAGGGCCGAGGAACGAGCCACCGATACCAATGTTGACGATGTCGGTGATCGGCTTTTCGGTGTAACCGCGCCACAGGCCATCGTGGATACGGCCCACCAGATCGGTCATCTGATTCAGCACTTTGTGCACTTCAGGCATCACGTTGACGCCATTGACCTGCAGCTTGTCGCCCACCGGGCGGCGCAGCGCTGTGTGCAGCGCCGGGCGGCCTTCGGAAGCGTTGACCAGTTCGCCGTCGTATTGTGCCTTGATCGCGTCCTTCAGACCCACTTCATTGGCCAGATTGACCAGCAACTCGCGCGTTTCAGCGGTGATCAGGTTTTTCGAATAGTCGAGGAACAGACCGGCGCTGCTGAGGGTGAATTCGCTGAAACGCTGCGGGTCTTCGTTGAATGCTTCGCGCATGCTGAAATGCTGCATCGCTTTGCGGTGTGCTTCGAGCGCCTGCCAGGCGGGCAGGGTAGTGACGTCATGAGGAGTGCGGTAGTACGCCATCGCTGCGGGTTTCCTTGTACTTGAACTGCCTTTTGGACACTGAAAAGCCAGGATTACACTGAATTGGGCCATACGTCAGAGACTAATCCCCGGCAACGCGTATGTCTGCGCCTTGCTTTCCCTTTGCTCGGTACTTTTTCTCACAAGGTAGTGTCGCGTTGCTCAGGCGACCTGTACCGGTATGGCATTGCAGGTGGAGCTAAAGTTCACTGACCCGGGCCAGATAAGGGGCGCGGGGCGTAATGTTTCATCTACTGCTTTATGAACTACCGGCATCGACTCATGAGCATAGCTGCCAATTGCAGCATGCCCTCCGTGTTTGCCGGACATCATGCGCAAACTCACGGCTCCTTGGTCAGGTGCAGGTTATCGATCAGGCGAGTCTTGCCCAGAAACGCCGCGCCGAGCACCACCAGGTCCTCATCGCCAGCCGTGGCCGGGCGCAGCGTTATGGCCTGACGGATTTCCAGATAGTCGGGGCGAAAACCTGCGGCCTCCAGCTGCTGCCTGCCATCGGCCAGCAGTTGTTCATGGTTGTGCGCGCCATGACTCAACGCCTCGCCGATCTGCCGGATGACGCGGTACAACGCTGGCGCGGTGGTGCGTTCTGCATCGGTCAGATAGCCGTTGCGTGAAGACAGCGCCAGCCCGTCGGCCGCCCGTGCTGTGGGCTCCCCGATAATCTGGATCGGCATGTTCAGGTCTCGTACCAGCGCGCTGACCACTGCCAGTTGCTGAAAATCCTTCTGGCCGAAGACGGCGATGTCGGGCTGAACCATGTTGAACAGCTTGCTCACCACAGTGGACACGCCATCGAAATGGCCCGGCCGGCTGCCGCCACACAACCCTTCGGACACCACCGGTACGCGGACGATGGTCTGGTCGGCCATGCCATGGGGGTACATTTCTTCGACCGTGGGCGTGAACAGCAGATGGCAGCCGGCTTGCAGCAGTCTCTCCTGATCGGCCGCCAGGGTGCGCGGGTAGGTAGCCAGGTCTTCATTAGGGCCGAACTGCAACGGGTTTACGAAAATGCTCGCCACGACGAAGTCGGCGCGTTGCGCGGCCTTGGTGACCAGCGCGATGTGCCCGCTGTGCAAGTTGCCCATGGTCGGCACCAGTGCGATGCGTTGGCCTTCGCCGCGGGCACGGGCCACGGCGGCACGCAGTTCGTGTACGGTTTTTACTGTGTTCATGCCGAGAATCCGTGTTCCGGGGCGGGGAAGCTGACATCTTTGACAGCGCTGACGTAAGCGGCGATAGCGGACTGGATGTCAGGCTGGCCGGTCATGAAGTTCCTCACGAACTTCGGCACGCGGCCGCTGATCGACAGGCCGAGCATGTCATGCAGCACCAGGACCTGACCGTCGGTGGCACTGCCAGCACCAATGCCGATGACCGGAATCTTCACCGCGTGGGTGATTTCCTGCGCCAGTTCACTGGGCACGCATTCCAGCAAGATCATGGCCGCTCCGGCCTGCTCCAGGGTAATGGCGTCAGCGCGCATCTGTCGCGCCTGGGATTCCTGGCGGCCTTGCACTTTATAGCCACCCAGCACGTTCACCGCCTGCGGCGTCAGGCCCATGTGCGCGCACACCGGAACGCCGCGCTCTGCCAGCAACCGAATGGAGTCGCCCAACCATGCCGCGCCTTCGACCTTGATCATGTGCGCGCCCGCCTGCATCAGCATCGCGCTGTTGGCGAAGGTTTGCTCGGCGGTGGCGTAGGCCATGAACGGCAGGTCGGCGAGAATCAGAGCCCCGTTGTTACCGCGCTTGACGCTGGCAACATGGTAGGCCATCTCGGCAGTGGTCACAGGGAGCGTGCTGTCGTGGCCCTGAAGGACCATGCCCAGCGAGTCGCCGACCAGCAGCACCTCCACACCCGCCTGGCTGGCGGTGTGGGCGAAGGTTGCGTCATAGCAGGTCAGCATGGTGATTTTTTCACCTTTTTGCTTGAGACCCAACAGGGACGTTACGGTGATATCCGGCATGAAAAAGTCCTCATTCAGGCGCTGTGAATACTACGGCGAACAACGCGCGATTCATTCTGCAAATCCAGGCACATCGTCGTTTCGCGATGTTTAAAAAGACCTGTCTGGCGCCTATAAGCCGGTCGTCCGGCTTCGGGACGCTTATCTTCGTGAGGAGGGGGCGGGAAGTCAATTCCGGGTGTTACCGGTATGAGCGGGGGGTTACCGAGGGGCGCGGAGTATTCCAGAGCCGGCCCCCGCACGTTACGACGTTAGAGTGCGCATCGGACGAATGCGGCGGGGTGGTCTATGGCGGCTTTGCAGCGTCTACGATCCCTGTCGGTCTGTTGTGACAGAGGCATCTAGGGCGAACCTGATTATGTGCTTGGCAACCGCTCCAGCCCTTCAAACGGACACTCGGCAAGCAGGTCGTCCAGCCTGCGTCCGTCAGCGAAGGTCATGCCCGGCGCCAGCTCAGCGAGTGGGTACAGCACGAATGCGCGGGCGTGCATGTGGTAGTGCGGCACCTTCAGGCGTGGTTCATCAATCAGCCGATCGCCGAACAACAGAATGTCCAGATCCAGCGTGCGCGGCCCCCAGCGTTCCAGACGTTCGCGGCCCTGACCATTCTCGATGCCTTGCAAGGCATCCAGCAGCGCGAGCGGCGCTAACGTCGTATCCAGCGCTGCTACCGCATTGGTGTATCGCGGCTGGCCTGGCAGCAAGGAATCACTGACATAAAACGAGGAAACGCCTGATACGAAGGTGTCCGGCAACTGCGCCAAAGCCTTGAGCGCTTCGCGCAATTGCTCGGCAGGGTCGGCCAGGTTGCTGCCCAGGCCGATGTAGACGCGTTCCATGTTCGGCTGCCCTACGCTCATTCCGACGCGTCTGCGCCAGCGTGTTTACGCTTGCCACCACCGCTGCGACGACGTTTGCGCGGGCCTTGGCCTGCGGTGTCGGACTTGCCGCCCAACTCGCGAATCATGTCGCGACGACCGGCGTCGTTGGCGTCCTGGTATTCGGTCCACCAGTCACCCAGGCCATCGGTCTGCTCACCGGCGATCTCGCGCAGCAGCAGGAAGTCGTAACCGGCGCGGAAGCGCGAGTTGTCCAGCAACAGGTCGGCACGTTTGCCAGAACGGCGCGGCAGACGCTCCTGCATGTCCCAGATTTCGCGGATCGGGATGGTGAAACGCTTAGGAATCGCGATGCGTTGGCACTGCTCGGCAATCAGCTCGTGAGCGGCTTCGTTCATTGCCTGAATGGGCGGCATGCCGCGTTCCTGCAGCCGCAGTACGCGAGCAGGCAGGGCGGGCCAGAGCAAGGCCGCAAACAGGAATGCCGGTGTTACCGGTTTGTTCTGGCGCACCCGCAGATCGGTATTGGCCAGGGCTTCGCTGATCAGCGTGTGGGTGTAAGTCGGGTTGTATTCCAGGGCTTTGGAGCTTGCCGGGAACAGCGGCTCGAACAGCTCCAGATCCACCAGCATCTCGAAGCTCGCTTCGGCGTAACCGGAGAGGAACAGTTTCAGCACTTCTTCGAACAGCCGCGCCGACGGGATGTCCCGCAGCATCGGGGCCAATGGACGAATCGGCATGGCGCTGTGTTTTTCGATCCCGAAATCAAGCTTGGCGGCGAAGCGAACCGCGCGCAGCATGCGCACCGGATCTTCCTTATAACGCTGCTCAGGATCACCAATCAGGCGAATCAGCCGATTGCGGATGTCGTGTACGCCATTGGCGTAATCGAGCACGCGCTCGGTAACCGGGTCGTAGTACAAGGCGTTAATGGTGAAGTCGCGACGTTGGGCGTCGTTTTCCAGCGTGCCGTAGACGTTGTCCCGCAGGATGCGACCGCTCTCGTTGCGCGAGGACTGGTTGCTGTCCTCCTCTTCATCATCTTGTGGGTGATTGGCGCGGAAGGTCGCCACCTCAATGATTTCGCGCCCGAAATGAATGTGGACCAGCTTGAAACGGCGACCGATGATGCGCGCGTTACGAAACTCAGCGCGGACTTGTTCGGGTGTCGCGCTGGTGGCGACGTCAAAGTCCTTGGGCGTGATGCCCAGCATCATGTCCCGAACGCAGCCACCGACCAGATAGGCCTGATAGCCCGCATTTTGCAAACGTTCGACGATGTTTACCGCGTAGCGGCTGAATTGATTACGCTGCAACGAGTGCTGGCTGCTGCTGAGCACTTCAGGCGTTGTACGCATGTGTTGCTGCGGTTTGCGCAGAGGAGTTCGGAATGACTGGAACAGCTTCTTCAGCATGGGAGGCACTGTTTGAAGGAATATTCGGCCACTTACTAAGAATGACCGCACGATGGACGGGGATTCTAGCATTTAGTCGAGGGATGGTGTAGGACGCTGCGTAGGACGTGCCCAAAGGCAGGATGCAGGGGGATGGAGCCGGGCTGAATTTTTAGGCCGCAAGCTACTGGGGGAGCCGAAGCTCCCCCAAAGTACGTGCTCTTATTTTTATTGTCTGTCGGGCTTTTTGTTTTTGTTGAGTGCCCAATTCACGGCTTTCGCCTGTGAAACCTCCCAATCGGGAGTCAAGAGCAAACGGATTGCTTTGGTCGCTGTGCTGCAATGATCAATCGATCCAACCAGTTCAGGCACTACCTTAGGGTAGTTTTTTGTTGTTCTCGGCCTGGTTGCGGGACAAGTCCCTAATGCAACGCCTCTCCAAAAGAATCAGTTAGCTACGCCTCCGCCGTGTTGTTTTTGTTATGCGTGAGTCGATACGTCTTGTTCTTGTTATGGTGTTTTGCGGGTGACTGATTTTTGTTGTTCTTGTACGAATAGATATAGCAGGACGCGTGCCAACTTCGGCTAAATAGGCTGTAGCCCTTTGAATTCAGGGGTGTGGCAAAACGACGCTATTTTTCTCATGCGAAAAAAAACCGGGGTTACGTTACCGTTCGCCCCGGCTTTTGTTACGTGTCCCTGAAGAGGTAACAGTTTTTTCACAATTCCTGTAAGGCCCGTGCCAGAGCCTTGCAGGGTTGATAACAGTCGTAACGGCGTGGCCTGCCAGTGATGACATCCTTGGAGCCGCCACCGCTGCCGGGACTTGCTGCGTACAGCGGCGCTATCTCAGGTTTCGCTGGCCACACCGGTCTTGCGGCGTGGAATGCCCAGGCGCTGACGGCGTTCCCACAGGCATTTGCGGCTGACGCCAAGCTTGCGCGCCAGTTCGGTCTCGGTCATGTGGTCCTGGTGTTCAAGCACGAAGTGCTGAAAATAATCTTCCAGAGACAGGTCTTCGGTCGGCTCATGGGCGGTGGAGCTGGAGCTCGCCTGTTGCGGTGCAAGCCCGATGAATTCCTCGACATCCAGCTCGCCAAGTTCAATGTCGATGCCCAGCAGGTCGGCCGAGATGTCCGGGCTCTCGCACAGAATGACGGCGCGCTCGACCGCGTTTTCCAGTTCGCGCACGTTACCCGGCCAGGAGTAGTGACGAATCGCATGCTCGGCATCAGGGGCGAACCGCAGGTCATTGCGTCCTGCCTTGGCGCTCTGGCGAGCCAGGAACGCACTGGCGATTTCGTTGACGTCAGCGCCACGTTCACGCAGGGCTGGCAGCTTCAAGGCGATCACATGCAAACGGTAATAAAGGTCTTCGCGGAACTGACCGACCTTGGCCAGGCTCTTGAGATCGCGGTGGGTCGCTGCAATCAGACGCACATCGACCTTTTGCGACTGCACCGAGCCAACGCGGCGAATCTCGCCTTCCTGTAGCACGCGCAACAGGCGCGCCTGCGCTTCGAGGGGCAGCTCGCCAATCTCATCGAGAAACAGGGTGCCGCCATCCGCGGCTTCCACCAGGCCGGCGCGACCGGCGCTTGCACCGGTGAACGCGCCTTTTTCGTGGCCGAACAGCTCGGACTCGATCAGGGTTTCAGGGATCGCCGCGCAGTTGACCGAAATCATCGGCGCCTTGGCGCGACGTGAGAGGTTGTGCAGGGCGCGGGCGACCAACTCTTTGCCGGTACCGGACTCACCCTGGATCAGCACATTGGAGTCAGTCGGCGCGACCTTGCGGATCTTGCTGTAAAGATCCTGCATGGGCGGGCAGGAGCCGATAATGCCGATCTCGCCGTTGCTATTGCTCAGTGCTGCCTTATCGGCGGGCGAGGCCTTGCCAGCGCTGGCCGCGCGTTCAGCCTGAATGCTTTGGACTGTCTGTCGATCACGCAGGATGCGCGAGACCGCCTGGAGCATCTCGTCATGGTCGAAAGGCTTTGCGATGTAATCCACGGCGCCCATCTTCATCGAGTCTACGGCCGAGCGCAGGCTGGCGTAGCTGGTCATGATGAGCACAGGTTTGCCCTGGCCGAGCTTGATCAGTTCCGTGCCTGGCGCCCCGGGCAGGCGCAGATCGCTGACGATCAGGTCGAACGACGGGATGCTGAAACGTTCCTGAGCTTCCTGCACGGATCCGGCTTCACTGACCTGGTACTGATTGCGTTCCAGCAGGCGGCGCAAGGCGGAGCGGATGATGGTTTCGTCTTCGACGATCAAAATGTGCGGCATTGATTCGGTACTCTCGACGGTCTCAGTTCACGGCGGACGTCGCTTCGACATGTCGCGGTAATGTCACCCGAATACGGGTTCCGCGCTGTTGCTCGGCATCAGCCGGGCTGTCGATGGTGATTTGTCCATAATGCTCTTCAACGATGGAATAGACCAGTGCGAGCCCAAGGCCCGTTCCTTCCCCCGGATCCTTGGTGGTGAAGAACGGTTCGAACAAGCGGTCCATGATTGCTTTGGGAATTCCGGTGCCTTCGTCTTCAACGATCAAATCGACCGTATGTTCGGACGCCTCGCTCTTGACCCGTACCGCACTGCCTGCAGGCGATGCGTCCCGAGCGTTGGAGAGCAGGTTGATCAGTACCTGTGCCAGCCGCTGCGGATCGCCATCGACCCAGTGGTTGGGGTTGCACAGGTTATAGAATTGCACCTCGAAATTGCGCCGGTTCAATGCGAGCAGACCAATGGCATCCTGTGCGACCTCGGCCAGGCAGACGGGTTCGTCGGCGTGTTGATGACCGCCGGCGTGGGCGAAACTCATCAGTGATTGCACGATGCGAGAGACACGTTTTGTCTGCTCGATGATCTGGCTGCTGATTTCGGTCAGTTCGCTGTCTTCTTCCCGTTCTTCGCGAAGGTTCTGGGCGAGGCAGGCAATGCCGGTAATCGGGTTGCCGATCTCGTGGGCTACGCCTGCCGCCAGCCGGCCGATGCTCGCCAACCGCTCGGAGTGGACCAGTTTGTCTTCGAGCATTTGCGTGTCGGTCAGATCCTCAACCAGAATCACCAGACCGCTGTTACCCGGCGCGAGGGGTTCATCGATGGCTGCCTTGTGCAGGTTCAGCCAGCGGGTCTGACCGTCCAGCCCCAGGCGTTGTTTGTGCAGGTGCTCGTCCGGCACATTGATGAAGCCAAGCAACAGCTGTCTCCATGGGTCGGCAATGGTTTCCAGACGCGAGCCCACCACACGCTGGGCGCCTATGCCGGTCAGTTCTTCCATGGCCTTGTTCCACATCAGGATTTCCTGATCCTTGGCCAGCGAACAAACGCCCATCGGCAGCTCCTGCAGGGTCTGGCGGTGGTAACGGCGCAAGGCATCCAGCTCGGCGGCCAGGCCTGTAAGGCGTGAGTGGTAATCCTCAAGGCGGCTTTCAATGAAATGAATGTCTTCGGTGACGTAGTTTTCGCTGCCGGATTTGTAGGGCAGAAAGGTTTCGACCATGTCCTGGGCGACGCTGGGTCCCATCAACCCGGAGAGGTTGGCCTCGATCCGGTCGCGCAGACGACGAAGGGCATAGGGGCGACGCTCATCGAACGGCAGGTAAAGGTCGCGCAGCGCCTGCTCGACTTCCTTTTGCGCAGCTTTGGCCCCCAGCGGTTTGGCCAGCTGCGTGGCGAACTCCTGAGGGGAAACCGCGTGCAGCTCTCGACGCTGGGGGCGACGCACGTTGTCCACGGCGCAAGCTTCGGCGGCGCTGGCTTCTTCCGGGCTGGGATTGCTGAACAGCGAAATCAGGGTGAAGACCAGTACGTTGACCGCCAGGGATGCAATGGCTGCCATGTGCCAGCTGGTGTCGTCCAGCACGTAGATCATGTTCAGCAACGGGATGTAGAAACCCTGGAAATTGCCAATCAGCGGCAACAGCATGCTGACTATCCAGACCATGATTCCGGCAATCAGCCCGGCCATGAACCCTCGACGGTTGGCGGCAGGCCAGTACAGCACCGAGAGAACGCCTGGCAGGAATTGCAGGGTCGCCACGAAGGCGACGATGCCCAGGTTGGCCAGGTTCTGCTTGGCGCCCAGCAGCAGATAAAAGCCATAGCCGGCCATAATGATGGCGACGATCAAACCGCGGCGTGTCCATTTCAGCCAGCGATAGATATTGCCCTCGGCAGGCGGTTGATAAAGCGGCAACACCAGATGGTTGAGGGCCATGCCTGACAGCGCCAGCGTGGTGACGATGATCAGCCCGCTGGCCGCCGACAGGCCGCCGACGTAAGCCAGCAGTGCCAGCGACTTGTTGTGCGCAGCGATCCCGATGCCGAGGGTGAAATACTCAGGGCTGGTGGTGGCGCCCAGTTTCAGCCCGGCCCATAGCACCAGCGGCACCGCTAGGCTCATCAGCAGCAGAAACAGCGGCAGGCCCCAGCTGGCGCTGACGAGCGAGCGCGGATTGAGGTTTTCGGTGAAGGTCATGTGATACATGTGCGGCATCACGATGGCCGAGGCAAAAAACACCAGCAACAACGTGCGCCACGGACCCTCCTGCAGCGGGGTGTGCAAGGCGGCCAATGCGCTCTGGTTCTGCAACAACCACTGTTCCAGGCTCTGCGGGCCGTCGAACACGCCGTACAGCGCATAGATGCCGATGCCGCCGATGGCAATCAGCTTGATCAACGATTCGAAGGCGATGGCAAACACCAAGCCCTCGTGTTTTTCCCGGGTGGCGATATGGCGCGAACCGAAAAAAATGGTGAACAGGGTGATCATGACGCAGAAGGCCAGGGCGACGTAGTTGCGCACCGGTTCGCGGGTGAGGATACCGATCGAGTCCGCCACGGCTTGAATTTGCAGAGCCAGCAGCGGTAGAACACCGATCAGCATGAAGATTGTTGTCAGCGCCCCGGCCCACGTGCTGCGAAAGCGGAAGGCGAACAGATCCGCCAGCGATGAAAGCTGGTAAGTGCGAGTGATTTTGAGAATGGGGTAAAGCAGCACCGGGGCCAGGAGGAATGCACCGGACACTCCCAGGTAACTGGACAGAAATCCGTAGCCGTATTCGTAGGCCAGGCCTACGGTGCCATAGAACGCCCATGCGCTGGCATAGACGCCCAGCGACAGCGTGTAGGTCAGCGGGTGGCGAATGATCCAGCGCGGGACCAGCCCACGTTCGCTGATCCAGGCAACGCCGAACAGCACTAGCAGGTAGGCGGCGCTGACCAGGATCATCTGGGTCAGGCTAAAGCTCATCGGCATCTCGTTGGCTCTGCAGAATGAATGTCACCACGATCAGGATGAGCCACAACATGTAGGGTCGATACCAGGCGCCTGTCGCGTCTATCCACCAGTCCATGATGGCTGGCGAGAACAGGTAGATACCTACCACCAGTAGCAGGACCAATCGGTAAATGTACATTTGGCCTCCTGGGTTGAATGCGACAGGACGTGAGCCCGAAGGGCGGCATGGTAACGGATGGCGATCAGGCTGCAAGCGACGTTTCTGCCACCCTTGTGCTGGGATTTGCAGCAACCGCTCTGGCTCAGTCTATTCGAACTTCCTCGATGCTGACGACTCGTGGAATCAATTCGGCGTTCCAGTGGGCGATTCCCCAGTCCAGGACCTCACGCGGGCTGGCGAACGACAGTTCGTTTGGTGTCGACTGCCCCAAGGCGCGCAATGCTCGTAGCAGAAGCGGCGTGGCCTGATCGGCTGGCAGGGGCGGGGAGCGATAGGATTTGCCTAGCTTGTGCCCGTCCGGTTGCGTGATTAATGGAACGTGCAAGTAGCGCGGCTGCGGCAAACCGAGCAACTCTTGCAGATAGAGCTGACGCGGCGTGGAGTCAAGCAGATCGGCGCCGCGCACGATGTCGGTCACACCTTGCCAGCCATCATCGAGCACCACTGCCAACTGATAGGCGTACAAGCCGTCGCGGCGGCGAATCACGAAGTCGCCGACGTCGCGCCCCAGATGCTGACGAAATTCGCCCTGCACTCTATCTTCGAAGCGATATTCCAGTTCCGGCACCCGAATGCGGATGGCGGCGTTGTCAGGCGAATGCCCGGCGTTGCGACACAAGCCTGGGTAAATACCCTGGAAACCTTCCAGCTGCTTGCGCGAGCAGGTGCAGGCATAGGCCAGGCCATGGCTGAACCAGCGATTGATGATGTCTTGATAGGCGCTGTGCCGGTCGCTTTGCTTGACCAGTTCGCCATCCCACTCAAAGCCATAGGTTTCAAGCGTGTTAAGAATGGCCGTCTGGGCGCCGGGTTCTTCACGCGGCGGGTCAAGGTCTTCCATGCGCATCAGCCACTGGCCGCCGACCGAGCGCGCATCCAGATAAGACGCCAGCGCCGCGACCAGCGAACCGAAGTGCAGGTAACCGCTGGGGGTTGGCGCAAAGCGCCCTATATAAGAAGGGAATTTCATGGGGGCTGATGGTACTGGAAATCGAATGCACGAAAAACCGGACGCTTCACGGGCTCGTGCAGGACACCGTTGCGAGCGCTGTAGCGCCACGGCTTGCCGTCGGTAGCGATTTTCAGGTCGTACCCCCGGCAACCTGGCTGCGACGAGGTTGATGCGAGAGAGGGCAGGTGCACAAACGACAAAAGACGCCTAAGCGTCTTTTGTCGTACTCGGAAACAGGATCATTTACCGACCTGTTTTTCCTTTATTTCAGCCAGATTCTTGCAGTCAACGCACATGTCAGCCGTTGGACGGGCTTCAAGGCGCTTGACGCCAATCTCGATGCCGCAGGATTCGCACCAGCCATATTCTTCGTCGGTAATCAGTTGCAGCGTCTTGTCGATCTTCTTGATCAGCTTGCGCTCACGGTCACGGGCGCGCAGTTCCAGAGCGAACTCTTCTTCCTGACTGGCACGGTCAGCAGGATCAGGGAAATTGGCCGCTTCGTCTTTCATGTGATCGACCGTGCGGTCGACTTCTTGCATCAAGTCCTGTTTCCATTTAGTCAGGATCTTGGTGAAGTGTTTGCGCATGGGCTCGCCCATGTACTCCTCGCCCTTCGTCGGAACGTAGGGTTCGAAACCGCTAATCGTTTGATTGCTTTTTTGCTTTTCTTCGGTGGGCATGAACGGACCGCCTCTCACTCTTCTAAGCCATTGCGCAGGGTAAAGATCCATCGTCGACGCCTGCCGACCCTGCGGCTGCAAGCGGGCGAACTTACCAGATCGAATCGGAGCGCGCTACTCCCGGTTGTCGAGCATGGCCCGGCAGCGCGTCCGCGGACTATGACCGCAGCAAAAGCGCGCGGTTTTATATTATTTTGC
Organism: Pseudomonas sp. UBA5706; assembly: GCF_002419965.1. Lineage (GTDB taxonomy): Bacteria > Pseudomonadota > Gammaproteobacteria > Pseudomonadales > Pseudomonadaceae > Aquipseudomonas. The sequence goes on along the minus strand of NZ_DIHC01000037.1, from coordinate 23,979 downwards.
GTTGCCATCATTCTATTCCCTCTTGCGACATCCTCTGTGTTTGCGCATCACCGTCAGCTGGCTTGGAATGCCTCGATAAAACCTGTGGCACCGAAGGCGGTTGGGTAGAATCGGCCTATGTTCCGAAACAAGCGACCAAGGAAGCCCCATGCCTCAGCCCTATAGTGAGCGCAGCCGTGCCATCGAACCCTTTCACGTCATGGCGCTGTTGGCTCGCGCCAATGAATTGCAGGCGGCGGGGCATGACGTTATCCACCTGGAGATCGGCGAGCCGGACTTCACCACTGCCGAACCGATCATCAAGGCAGGCCAGGCGGCGTTGGCTGCGGGAAAAACCCGTTACACCGCAGCCCGTGGTTTACCTGAGCTGCGTCAGGCCATTTCCGGTTTCTATCAGCAGCGTTACGGCCTGGACATCGACCCGGAACGGATTCTGATTACCCCGGGTGGCTCCGGGGCGTTGCTGTTGGCCACCAGTCTGCTGGTCGATCCGGGCAAACATTGGTTGCTGGCGGATCCGGGTTACCCCTGCAACCGGCATTTTCTGCGCCTGGTAGAAGGCGCGGCGCAATTGGTGCCGGTCGGACCGCAGGTGCGGTACCAATTGACCCCGCAGCTGATTGCACAGCACTGGAATCAGGACAGCGTAGGCGCGTTGGTCGCCTCGCCGGCCAACCCCACGGGCACCTTGCTGCATCGCGACGAACTGGCTGCGTTGTCCGCATCGCTAAAGGCCCGTGAAGGTCATCTGGTAGTGGATGAGATTTACCACGGCCTGACCTACGGCACCGACGCCGCCAGCGTGCTGGAGGTGGATAACGACGCCTTTGTCCTCAATAGTTTTTCCAAGTACTTCGGCATGACCGGCTGGCGTCTCGGCTGGTTGGTGGCGCCTGAAGCGGCTGTCAGGGATCTGGAAAAGCTCGCTCAAAACCTGTACATCAGCGCGCCCAGCATGGCGCAAACTGCGGCGTTGGCCTGCTTCGAGCCGCAAACGATCGAAATTCTCGAACAACGGCGCGGCGAGTTCGGCAAGCGCCGGGACTTCCTGCTTCCGGCCCTGCGCGAACTGGGGTTCAACATTGTCGTTGAACCCGAGGGCGCTTTCTATCTTTATGCAGACGTAAGCGCATTCGGTGGCGATGCCTTCGCGTTCTGCCGGCATTTTCTGGAAACCGAGTACGTCGCGTTTACGCCTGGGCTGGATTTCGGGCGCTATCAGGCTGGTCACCACGTACGTTTCGCCTACACCCAAAATCTCCAGCGTCTGCAGGAAGCGGTTGAACGGATAAAACGCGGACTGCGGAGCTGGCAAGGCTGATGCGATTTTCCCCCGAACTTGAAGAGGGTCGCTTGCTGCAACGCTACAAGCGCTTCTTGGCCGATATCGAAACGCCCAGTGGCGAACGACTGACCATCCACTGCCCCAATACGGGCTCGATGTTCAATTGCATGATGCCCGGTGGGCGTGTTTGGTTCAGCCGCTCCAACGACCCCAAACGCAAGTTGCCCGGCACTTGGGAGATCAGCGAAACCCCGCAGGGGCGCTTTGCCTGCGTCAATACCGGGCGAGCCAATAAACTGATCGAGGAGGCGTTGCTGGCGGGGGTGATCACCGAATTGAACGGTTTTACCGCGCTCAAGCGGGAAGTGGCCTACGGCCAGGAGAACAGCCGCGTCGATTTCCGCCTGGATTACCCGAACGGTGCGCTGTTTCTCGAAGTGAAGAGCGTGACGCTGGGCTTTGATGACAGCGATGTTGCAGCTTTTCCCGATGCGGTCACCCAGCGCGGTGCCAAGCATTTGCGAGAACTGGCGGCCTTGGCCCGTGAAGGTGTACGTGCTGTGTTGCTGTATTGCGTCAATTTGACCGGCATTGAGGCGGTACGCCCTGCCGAGGAAATCGACGCAGCTTATGCGATCGCGCTGAGAGAGGCGGTGGCCGCAGGTGTGGAAGTCCTCGCTTATGGGGTGCAACTGACGCCTGACGAAGTGCGAGTTGACCGTCGGCTGGAGGTTCACCTGGCGCAGGCGCCTGACCGCGAGTGCGCGCTCAATCCTGTCCTGGCAGATTGACCCAGATTCCCTTAGCGTCCTCGCCGCAGTCGATGGCGTTCAGGGATTTCCCTTCGCAAGGGCCGGCGATGCATTCGCCGCTCTCTATCAGAAACAACGCACCGTGGGTTGCGCACTGGATCAAGCTGGCGCTGGCATCAAGAAACTGGTCGGGTTGCCAGTGCAGCGGTATTGCACGGTGGGGGCAGCGATTTTGATAGGCATACACCTGGCCAGCGCGTCTAACGACCAGCAAGTGCAAGCCACCGATCTCGAAGCCACGGCTGTTCCCTTCAGCGAGTGAGTTTTTGTCACACAAGTAATTCAGCGCGGATCTCCTCGTCGCTTGACGTGTAAATGCAAGTCATTATCAAATTGCCCGACTGTCATGAGCGGCCTAGTCTGACAGCTTTGCAAATGACGCGTCGATCCGGCCGCTCCCTGCCTTCGCGATTCGGTAGATGCGCTTCTTCTATATAAAAGGACTCTTTGCTCATGCGCTTCGTTGCCAAGCTGACCGTCATCCTGACCGGACTTTTATTGACCCATCTGGCGTTGGCTGACACCCAGCGCCCTGTCCGCTGGGTCAGTGCCGGCGGCGCGTTGACCGAATGGGTCGTGGCATTGGGTGGCGAGTCGAGCCTGGTGGGTGTCGACTCCACCAGCCAGCATCCTGAATCGTTAAAGTCTTTGCCGAGCATTGGCTATCAGCGCCAGCTATCGTCCGAAGGCATCCTGAGCCTGCGTCCGGATATTCTGGTGGGCACCGAAGAAATGGGACCGCCGCCGGTGCTTGAACAATTGCGTGCTGCGGGGGTGAGGGTCGAAGTGCTTCGCGCCGCAGCCGAAATGAGCGCGCTGCAGGGCAATCTGCAAACGCTCGGCGTCCTGCTGGGCAAGGAAGGTCAAGCCCGTGAGTTGACCGAGCAGTACGTCAAACGGCTGGGCGACCAGCAGATCTGGGTGGCACAGGCGCAACAGCGTCAAGCCGCGCCGGGTGTCTTGCTGTTGGTCAGTCACGCCGGTGCGGCGCCAATGGTGGCCGGTACGGGGACGGTCGGTGACTGGCTGATCAAGCAGGCCGGTGGTCGCAACCTGGCAATTCATGCCGGTTACAAGGTGTTCTCGGCTGAAGCGATGGCCGGGCTGGACCCCGAGGTAGTGGTGTTCACCGATCGCGCGCAAAACGGTGCCTCCTCTCGCGAAGCACTGTTCAGGGAAAATCCGTTTCTGGCGGCGACCCGAGCGGCCCATCACCAACGTTTAATCGAGGTCGATCCGACGCTGCTGGTCGGTGGTCTGGGGCCGCGTCTGCCTGATGCACTGCAAGAGCTGACCAACGCCTTCTACCCGACCGAAACCCCGTTCGGTACCAAGGCTATATCCGGCCAATGAGGACCCATCTTCCGCCCAGAGCGCTGTTCATCGTGCTGAGTATTGCGTGCCTGCTCGCCGTGTGGCTGTCGCTGGCGTTAGGGCCGGTCAGCCTGCCGCTCGTGGACACGCTGCGTGCCGGTTTGCGCCTGATGGGCCTGCCTGTGGCGGATGACAATCTGCAACAGGCCGAGCTGATCCTTGGTCAGATTCGCGTACCCCGAACCTTGCTCGGGCTGGCGGTGGGTGCAGTGCTGGCCTTGTCGGGCGTGGCCATGCAGGGCCTGTTTCGTAACCCGCTGGCAGATCCCGGGCTGGTGGGTGTGTCGAGCGGGGCGGCCTTGGGCGCGGCTGTCGCGATTGTCGCCGGCGCCTCTCTGGGCGGTATGCCCGAAGTCCTCGCTCCCTATTTATTGTCGATCTTTGCCTTTGCGGGCGGCTTGCTCGTGACTGGCATCGTCTACCGCCTGGGGCGCCGGGATGGCCAGACCAGCGTCGGCATCATGCTTCTGGCCGGCGTCGCGATGACCGCGCTGGCCGGTTCGATCATCGGTCTGTTTACCTATCTGGCCGATGACGCCTCGCTGCGCACCCTGACGTTCTGGAACCTGGGCACGCTCAATGGCGCAAGCTACGCACGGCTTTGGCCGCTGTTGCTGGTGTGCGTGCTGGTGATCCTATGGTTGCCGCGCCGGGCCAAGGCGCTGAACGCCCTGTTGCTCGGGGAATCTGAGGCCCGTCATCTGGGAATCGAGGTCGAGCGACTCAAGCGCGAATTGATTCTGTGCATCGCGCTGGGTGTGGGGGCCGCGGTCGCGGCGGCAGGGTTGATCGGCTTCGTGGGTCTTGTCGTGCCGCATCTGGTGCGCTTGATCGCCGGCCCCGATCATCGCGTGGTGTTGCCCGCATCGGCGCTGGCGGGAGCGTGCCTGTTGCTGTTCGCCGACGTGTTTGCTCGCTTGGTCCTGGCCCCGGCCGAGTTACCCATCGGTATCGTGACGGCATTTATCGGTGCGCCTTTCTTTTTGTTCCTGCTGGTGCGAGGGCGTACCAGATGATGAGAGCCGAGAACCTCAGCGTCCATCGCGAGAACACATGCGTGCTGGCCGATACCAATCTGACACTCAAGCCAGGCGAGATGCTCGGTGTGCTGGGGCCCAATGGTGCTGGTAAGAGCACGCTGCTGGGGGCGTTGTGTGGGGAGCTAAAAACGAACGAGGGCCAGGTCTGGCTGGATGACCGGCCATTGGTGCATTGGAGCGGCCAGCAGCGGGCGCGGCGATTGGCGGTATTGCCACAGAGCTCGACGCTGAACTTTGCCTTCACGGTCCGGGAAGTGGTGGCGATGGGTCGATTGCCCCATGACAGCGGCCAGCAACGTGATGCCGAGATCATTGAAGCGGCGCTTACTGCGGCTGATGCGCTGCATTTGCATGATCGCAGTTACCTGGCGCTATCAGGTGGCGAGCGGCAACGCGTGCATCTGGCCCGGGTGCTGGCGCAGTTATGGCCGGGCGAAGGCGGGCAGACGCTGTTGCTGGATGAGCCGACATCAATGCTCGATCCGCTGCATCAGCACACCACCTTGCAGGCGGTGCGGGGCTTTGCCGATCGCGGCGGGGCCGTGATGGTGATTCTGCATGACCTCAACCTCGCGGCGCGCTATTGCGATCGCCTGTTATTACTGGAATCGGGCCGTCCGTTCGCATTGGGCACCCCGCATGAAGTGCTGGTGCCGGACGCGCTCAGAGCGGTGTTCGGACTTGAAGTCTTGGTGCAGCGGCATCCAGAGCGCGGGCATCCGCTGATCATCACTCGCTAGCCGGCTCCGGAAGGCTTGGTTGAAAGCAAGGTCCTTAAGAAGTTTCCGAAAGCTCTGTAGGGCTGCTCTTTAAAGCGCGTGTGGCCGTTCACGCGCCTTGCAGGTGGATTATCGTCGCTCCCCGGGACTTCACCAGGTGTTGAGGAGCAGCATGGACAGGGAGCATGAAACTGATGAGGCATTGGCGCAGAAGGCGATAGGGCTGTTGGAGCTGACGTCATTGAACGCCGCCGATACGGCAGAGCGCATTGTTTCGTTGTGTGGGCAGGCGTTAACTCCAGTAGGAAACGTCGCTGCGGTTTGCGTGTTACCCAGGTTCGCAGGGCTGGCGCGGCGGACACTCGATACTCTGGGCGCACGGGACATCAAGGTGGTAGCCGCGGTCAACTTCCCCAATGGCGGGGCGTCGATCTCAACGGTTGAATCGCAAACCCACGCCGCCATGCTGACGGGCGCCGACGAGATCGACCTGGTCTATCCCTTCCATGCCCAGCTTAGCGGCCACCCAACGATCGGCGGTGAAATGGTCGCTGCGTGTAAGGCCAAATGCGGGCCCCGGGGGCAGCTAACGGTCACGCTGGAAACCGGCGTTTTACGTGATCCCCAGGTTATTCATCTGGTCTGCCGCACGGCCATTCGCCAGGGCGCGTCGTTCCTCAAGACGAGCACCGGCAAACAGGCTGTCAGTGCGACCTCACAGGCGGCGCGGATCCTGATCGAGGCCATTGCCGAACGGGGCGCGCAAGTAGGCTTCAAGGCGTGCGCAAATGTGCGCACGTTGAGCGAGGTGCGCCTCTACATGGAGGTGCTTCAGAACCGCTTCGGGCCATTGTGGCTTGAGCCGGACAGAGTGCGACTGGGCGCCACGGGTTTGCTGGATGATCTGCTGGCGCAGCTTGGCGTACGACCTTAAGCGGTCAGACTGCTGTTTAGAGGCCAAAAGCGGGTCAAACTGTGCTTTGGATGTCGCCATGGCATTCACGAATGAGAGCACGGGCTTTGCGCTGACTGATCAGGCGCTTGCGGCGCCCGAAGACTGGCGTCTGCTCGGGCGCCCGTGTGTAGAAGCCGTTTGCCCCGTTGGATTCGACCATCCTGTTGAGCAGCATCTCCCGCGCACAGTGGGCAACGAGCTCACGGACGAGTCGCCGCTGGCTGCTGTGGCTGCTGGGTCGGATCGGTTTCTGCCCCCTGCGCATATCGGCTAGCTCAGCGAGTGATTATCAACGCTGAAATATTTCGAAACATATTGCCTTAACTGCCTGCTTCGGCCGCGCTCGCAGTGTCTCGAATCAAAGACGCTCACTCAGGAGCCTCCGATGGAGCGCTCTATTCCGGCATTTTTGGATCCAACTAATCTGCCGCGTGTACACGTGCTGTACCGAGAGGACAGCGTGCTAACGAAGGATGGCCATAACGCGGCGCCGATCAATCTTTGCTAGCTATCCCACTTATCCTTAATATAGATTTGGATTCTGAAATTAGAATTATTCCGACGACTCTCAACCAATAACAAAAAAAGGGAGTGGATTTCATGATGTTGAACAGAACGGTCCAGGGTCCAGGCGAATTCAGAACGAGCTGGAAAATTCTTCTTCTCGCATCGCTAGGAATGACAACCTGTGTCACGGCTGCCTTGCTTTATGGATTCGGCGTATTGATCGGGCCTCTGCAGCAAGCGTTTGGATGGACGCGCAGCGAAATCCATCTGGCGATAACTTGCATGTTCGGCAGTACCATCCTCGCCGCTCAGTTAGTCGCTTGGCTTAATAAGCGTTATGGGATTCGTGCCGTCACCATTACGTCGTTAGTAGCCCTGTCGCTGACCTACTTGAGCGCGCCACTGATCAACGGGTCTATCTGGTCACTGTACGCCGTGTTTACGATATTGCCGCTGGCAGGGCTCGGTACCTTGCAAGTCACCTGGACCCAGGTAGTCAACTTGTGGTTCGTGCGCAACCGCGGACTGGCGCTCGCCATTACCCTGTCGGGAACTGGCCTGGCGGCGGCCATCACACCGCCGCTGTTGAGTTGGGCCATACAGAAATGGGGTTGGCAATCTGCATTTTTCACACTCGCGGCGCAGTCGTTCTTCCTGGTGTTGCCCATGGCAATCTGTTTGCTGCACCCGTCTCAGGCGCCGACGATTGTGTCGGTGTCGCGGCAACAGGCTGGTGGTGCAAAACTTGAAGGCATGGAGTTTTCTACCGCTTTGCGCCAGCGGCGATTCTGGCTCTGCAACCTCGCGTTCTCCGTAGCTGTATCGGGGATCATCGCTATGGTCACTAATATCGTACCGATGCTGCAGGACAAGGGCCTGACCGCATTGCAAGCCAGCAGCATCTTCGGAAGTTTCGGGTTGGCACTTATTGGCGGGCGAATAATTTCCGGATACTTGATTGATCGCTTTTGGGCGCCCGGAGTTGCCTGCATCAGCCTGTCGATGCCGGCCGTGGGTTGTCTGCTGTTCTTGTTCGGTCCGAGTGACACAGGCTTATTAATTCTTGCCACGGTATTGGTCGGTTTTGGAACCGGTGCGGAATACGACATTGCTGCTTTTTTAGTGGCGCGCTATTTCGGTTTGCGCGAGTATGGTCGGTTGTTTGCCATGACATTTGGTTTTACTACCGCGTCTGCGGCATTTTCGCCGCTTTTGTTGTGGATGCTGCTAGACACCTCAAAGGGATACTCCTCTCTGCTCGTGTATGGTGCGACGTGTTTTAGTCTCAGTGCGATAACGATTTTAGCGATGGGTAAATATCCCAGCGGGTCTGCCCGCTCTCCGTTTTCTGAAGGTGAATTGTACGCCTCCTAACCTCTGATAATAAAACTTATAGAGAGGGTTGTTATGAAAGTCCTGAACTCCTCACTTCTTATGTGCGGCGGTTTTATATTGCCCTACGCCCAGGGTGACATGATGAGTGACAGTGCTGCTAATCTGACTGCACGCAATTACTATATCAATCAGGATTTTCGCAGTCATGGTTCTTCCCCTCGTCAAGAAGAGTGGGGGCAAGCATTTATTCTCGATTATCGGTCCGGGTATAGCGACGGACCGGTGGGCATTGGAGTGGATGCTTTGGGCATGTTAGGCATTCGGCTCGACTCGGGTGGCTCGGCAACCAAAGCGGACCGGACGCGGACACCGGGTGCCATCTTCCCGCTTGATTCCGATAACCACGCCGAGGACGAATTCAGCCATTTGGGGCTGACCGCGAAAGCGCGCTTTGCCAAGTCTGAATTACGCTGGGGAACATTGCTGCCTCGCGTGCCTGTCGTGGCTCGAAACGACGGGCGCCTATTGCCCCAAACCTTCGAAGGGGTGCAATTGACCAGCAAGGACCTGGATGGGCTGAGCCTGATTGGAGGGGTGTTCGAGCATGCTAAGGGACGCAACTCTAGTGATAATCGCTCGCTGTCCATCACCGGCGCAGGGAAGGTGGCGGGCCCTGACAAAGTGAGACGAAGCAACAAGTTTTATTATGCTGGATTTGATTACGCTCTGAATAAAAACTGGATAGGCCAGTACTATTACGGCACGTTGAAGGATTTTTACCGGCAACAATTCTTAGGGCTGATTTATACTCGCCCATTATCTGTAGGTTCGTTGCAGACTACGTTGCAATACTTCAATAGCACCGGTGATGGCAAGAATACCAGGGAGGCGGGAAGGGCTGAGGGCTATACCAGCACCGGTTATTATCACGGAGCGGCCGCTGGCGAAGTGGATAATAGAACCTGGAGTTCGTTGCTCAGCTATCGAATAGGCGGGCACAAGTTTGGGCTCGGTTACCAAAAGTCCACCGGAAAAAGTAACATGCCCTTCCTCAATCAGGGCGACGGTGCATCCGCTTGGCTGATGACGGGCGGACTTATCTGGAACTTCACTCGGGCTGGCGAGCGATCCCAACTGGCCCAATATGATTATGATTTCGCTGCGTCGGGGTTGCCTGGATTGAATGCCACGCTTATTTATATCAAGGGCTCCCACATTTACGCTCATGGCGCGCATCAGAAAGAGTGGGCACGTGACTTGAGGCTTTCCTATACCGTGCAGGGCGGACCTCTGAAGTATTTTAGTATCGGTTGGTACTATGGCGTCATTCGAGGTAATACAACTACCGTGCTCGCTGGCGATGTCGACCACCAGCGGCTGTTTATTAATTACAAGTTACCGATCTTTTAAGCCCGCAGCCCATGATAAGCAAGCAGCTCTTTAACCCACCAACACGGTACATCCAATGTCAATCTCCGCTATGCGCTCAAGCGAACAGCCTTATCCCCCAGCCCGCTATGCGTGGCTGGTTATTGCGATCCTTTGGATGGTGACGTTGTTCTCGCAGTTGGACAGGCAGTTACCCGCATTATTAGTCAAACCCTTAAAAGCCCAGTTTGCGATTAGCGATACGCAATTCAGTCTGCTCCATGGCTATGCTTTTGCCATTGCCTATACGCTGATGGGCCTGCCGTTTGGGCGGATGGTTGATCGAATCAATCGACGTAATCTGATTCTCTTCGGGGTAGTGCTCTGGAGTGCCATGACCCTTCTGTCAGGATTCGCTCGCAGCTATGAGCAACTCCTGCTTACGCGCATGGGGATAGGCGTAGGGGAGGCGGTACTGGCGCCGGCTGCTTACTCCATCATTGCCGATTACGTGGCACCGAAACGACGCGGCAGAGCGCTTAGCATCTACTATGTGTCGCTGGCTATTGGTTCCGGAGCCTCACTATTTATGGGTGGATTAATCCTGCGCTTGATACCAGCGCAGGGGCTGTTGATCCAAGGTCATACGTTATTGCCTTGGCAAGCGACCTTCATTCTGGCGGGCCTGCCGGGTATTCCCTTAGTGTTTCTGTTGCTCGCAGTGCGTGAACCAGCGCGACGCGAGACGGGTGCCCAGCCGAATAGCACATTGAAGGCGTTTTTCACCCACTTGTTCCTCCACCGTTGCACCTTTGCGCGGCTGATGACTTACCCTGCTTTGCTGGCAGTAATAGGCTATGGCACATTGGCGTGGGCTCCGGCTTTCTTCGAGCGCCAGCATGGGATACCGGTATCCGAATCGGGACCAATACTCGGTCTGGTCATCGCTTTCGCCGGGCTTTGCGGCACCCTGCTCAGCGGCCAGTTGAGCGACCGCTGGCTGATGCAGGGCAGGCCCGCTGCGAGGTTTCGTGTCACCTTGGTCGCGTGGGCTTTTATTATCCCAGCCGCACTGTCCTGGCCTCTGGTGCCGGACCCGAACCTGAGTTTCCTGCTGCTGGGTTTTGCAGTGTTCGGCTTCAGCATTGGCCAGGCCGCGGCGCCTGCGAGTATTCAGGATATCGTGCCCAACAGCATGCGCGGGCAGGCCGTCGCGGTCTATTTGCTGCTGGGGGGATTGTTGGGCATAGGGCTTGGTCCGACCTCCGTCGCTTTGGTCAACGACTACCTGTACGCCGGCGAGCCCCACGCACTGCCTTATGCTCTGGTAACCGTCACCTTGCCAGCTGCAGTGCTTGGCTTATGGATGTCCTGGTCGGGCCTGGCATGCTATGCACGAACCTGTGCCTCACTAAAGACGCTGCAGGGCCAGCCTTGAATCGCTCTGAAAGGAACAGGACGGTAGGCGGTCCAGATCATGATTTACAGGCAAAAAAAGACCCGGCAAAAAGCCGGGTCAAAAACCGTGATTAGCCTGATGAGGAGATAATCTGAGAGTCCGAACCAAGGAGCCTTTCAGGTTATCAACCAGTCTCGCGACTGGATGTGATAATCATAGTGATTCTCATTTGTAAGTCAACAGGCAATCTCAAACTATTTTCTCGTGTGCGCATTTCACTGGTGGGCGCTACTGCTCAGGAAGGGTCAGTTGCTGTAATAGTTGATCCTTTTCCGCTTTCGAGAGATTGAGCCAGTGCTTGTCTCGTAATGCGCCTTCGATGGAGTAGAGCAAGGCTCTGGAGGTACGAAACCCTCGAGTCTTGACAGCTTGATAAGCGTGAATGGCGCCGAGTCGGCGAAGGTCTGCAGCGTTGTGAATCCCTGCCGCGTGTAGCCATTGGGCCGTTGTTTTGCCCAGATTTTTCATCTGTAGCAGTTCGTCTTCCATGATGCCTCCTGCAGGTGTAGCTCCGTGTTTGGAAACCTCCTGGACTTGCAAAAACTGCAGATGCAAACCATGGAATGAGTGTAGATGGGCATTGGACACCCCGCGACTCGGACGCGCAGATATGTGCGAATAGCCGCCGAGCGGTCATTATCGATTGGAGGGCGATAGCGTGCACCAAGATATATTGGCGTGCTGTGCAGGGGACGGTCGCTCGCGCAAGGCGAGCGCCGTTTGGCTTAGCGAGTGCGGTAACGCAGACGTGTGCCGAAATTGACCGACATCAGAATTTCGTCTGCGCTCAGTTCCACGGGAAAGTAGGCGCCTGAGATCTGCGCGTGAGCGATGCTGGCGCCTTCCAGCAAGGCAGTGCGCAAGTCAACACCGCGCAGGTCGGCTGAGCGAAAGTACGCGTCAGTGAAGTCTATGTCTTGGGCGTCCAGATGGCGCAAATCCAGACCGCGAAAATCGCCGCCTGATAAGTCGATGGGCCCGGTTCTGGGGCGCTGCTGATTGAAGGCATCTACGTCGTCTGCTCGCAGCAAGGTGAATAGCGGCGAGTCGAGCTGCTTGGGCTGGGTCATCTGGCGCCACCTTGTCGGAATTATGGCGCCAGTATAGTGCCACCACCATCGAGCCGTGAAGAGCCCTCCTGCACGACTCGATGACTGGCGCGATAACGGCTTAAAGGCCTGGCAGGTACTGACGAATGTCATCCACCAGTTTGTCCAGATCGCTGCTGATGTTGGTCTCGACATGGCGGCTACGCAGGGTCTCGTCTGCAGTCAACGGCTCACGCTTGGTCAGTTGAGCCTCGATAACCGCCATGGTCGCATCAGAGGGGTCGTCATTGCGGGCTTGCCGCTGCGCCAGCCAGCCCTGAATGACTGCCTTTGGCGCCGCACAATCGAGGATCAGGAACGGCGTGCCGGTCGCCTCCGCGACCTTTGCGGTTGCCAGGCGCTGGTCGAGTTTCAGATACGTCGCATCGATTACCACCGGGAACCCAGCATGTAAGACCACTGCTGCCAATTCATTCAGGCGCTTGTAGGTTGCGATGCTGCTCTGGGCCGAGTACAGGTCGTCGCTCTCGCCAAACAGACGCTTGCGTTCAACATCCGAGCGCAGGCGGATAGCGCCCAGTGCTTCGACCAGCCGCATGGCGACCTGGCTCTTGCCAACGGCGGAAACACCGTGGGTAATCGCCAGGAAGTTCGACGGGATCGCGCTGTAGCTTTCTGCAAGGTTGGCGTAGTTGCGGTACTGGCGCAGCGTGGTAGCGCGCTGGACATGGTCGGCATCCGGCGACAGGCTGAACAGCGCAACCTTGGCCCGGACCAGAGCACGGTAGGCTTTATAGAAGTTCAGCAACTGCAGTCCGTCATAATCGCCGGTGTGCTCAAGGTACTGGCTGATCAGGCGACGCGACAGGCTCTTGAGGCCGCGGTCCTCTAGGTCCATGGCCAGGAAACCGATGTCGGCATAGACGTCGGTCTTACGGAACGGTTCGTTGAACTCGATGCAGTCGAAAATGACCACTTTGCCGTCGATCAGGGTGATGTTACCCAAGTGGATATCACCGTGGCACTCGCGAATGAATCCATCGGCCTTGCGCTGGCTCATCAGCGGCTTCAGGCGCTCGTAGCTGGTCTTTGCCCACGCTTCCAGTGCGTGCAACTGCAGCAGATCGGCTTTTTCACTCAGGAACGGCAGGATCTGCTCGAAATTCTGCGTGACCGGGGCCATCGCGCTTTCCGGGGAGCCTAGCGCGCTATCTGTCAGCACACGCGGCGTCGATTGATGGAAATCGGCAATCTGACGTGCCATCTCATCGATGTGCGCCGTGGTCAGTTCGCCCTTGGCCTGCAGCGTGCTTAGCAGGCCGTCTTGCGGGAATTGCCGGATTTTCAAAGCGTATTCGATCGCCTCGCCAGCGCCGCCCAGTTGCGGAGCTTCGGCGGTGCCGGTGATTGGCAACACTTCCAGATACAAATCTTCGGTCAAGCGCTGATTGAGTTTCAGTTCCTCTTGGCAGAAGTGCTCGCGAGCCGACAGACTGGTGAAGTCGAGAAACCCGAAGTTCATCGGCTTTTTGATCTTGTAGACGTAGGGCCCCGTGAGCAGCACCCAGGAAATATGCGTCTCGATGACCTGAAATTGATCCACCGGATGGGGGAACAGGGCAGGATTTTGCAGCGCTGCGATCAGTGTCTGGCTCACGGACGATCCTTCAAAGGTGATAAGTCGGGAATGATGTGACTAAAGGTGGCCATTATGGCCGCTCGGCGCATTGCTGCAAACCGCTACGAGGTGGTCTGCCGACGGCCTTGAAAGTGCGTATAATCCGCCGCCATGACTCGATCCCGCACTTCGAAAAAATCCCCCAAACCCACCAACAGTCGCCTTCGCAGCCTGTTGGGCTGGGCCCTGAAACTCAGCCTCGTCGGCCTGGTCGTCGTGGCTTGCTTCGCCGTTTACCTGGACTCCATCGTCCAGGAAAAATTCTCCGGCAAGCGCTGGACCATCCCGGCGAAGGTCTACGCGCGACCGCTCGAATTATTCGTCGGCCAGAAACTGTCACGTGACGACTTCCTGATCGAGCTCGACGCCTTGGGCTATCGCCGTGAAAGCGTTGCCAACGGTCCCGGCGCGGCAGCCGTAAGCGGCAACAGTGTCGATCTCAATACCCGTGGTTTTCAATTTTACGAAGGCGCGGACCCGGCGCAGCAGATTCATGTGCGTTTCTCGGGCGATTATGTCGCGGACCTCACGGCGGCCAATGGCGCCAAGCTGGCGGTGGCGCGCCTGGAGCCACTGATGATCGGCGGTCTGTACCCGAAAAACCTCGAGGACCGGATCCTGATCAAGCTTGATCAGGCGCCTCCTTACCTGCTCGACACCTTGGTCACTGTCGAAGACCGCGATTTCTATCACCATTTCGGGGTGTCGCCCAAATCCATTGCTCGCGCTTTCTGGGTCAACGCTTCGGCAGGACAGATGCGCCAGGGGGGCTCGACACTGACCCAGCAGTTGGTGAAGAACTTCTACCTCACCAACGAGCGCAGCATCACCCGGAAACTGACCGAGGCGATGATGGCGATCCTGCTGGAAATCCACTACAGCAAGCAGGAGATTCTCGAGGCCTACCTGAACGAGGTGTTCGTCGGCCAGGATGGCCAGCGCGCGGTGCACGGGTTCGGTCTGGCCAGCCAGTACTTCTTCAGCCAGCCGCTGTCGGAGCTCAAGCTCCATCAGGTTGCGTTGCTGGTCGGGCTGGTCAAGGGGCCATCTTATTACAACCCGCGCCGTAACCCGGATCGTGCGCTGGAACGCCGCAATCTGGTGCTTGACCTGCTTGAGCAGCAAGGCGTCGCTTCGGCTGAGGCCGTCGCTGCCGCGAAGAAAATGCCGCTGGGTGTGACCAAAACCGGTTCACTGGCCGACAGTTCGTTTCCGGACTTCCTCGATCTGGTCAAGCGTCAGTTGCGAGAGGATTACCGCGACGAAGACTTGACCGAAGAGGGGCTGCGCATCTTCACCAGTTTCGACCCGATCCTGCAGATGAAGTCCGAGGCCGCTGTCCGTGAAAGCTTCGCCAAAATCTCTGGCCGCAAAGGCGCGGACGAGATGGAAACGGCAATGGTGGTGACCAATCCGGAAACCGGTGAGGTTCAAGCGCTAATCGGTAGTCGCCAGGCCGGGTTCGCTGGCTTCAACCGCGCGCTGGATGCCGTGCGACCGATTGGTTCGCTGGTCAAGCCGGCGATCTATCTGACGGCGCTGGAGCGTCCACAGCAGTACACGTTGACCAGTTGGGTGCCGGATGAGCCGTTCCAGGTAAAAGGTGCGGACGGCCAGATCTGGAAACCGCAGAACTTCGATCACAAAGCCCACGGCAATATTTTCCTGTATCAGGGGCTGGCGCATTCCTACAACCTGTCCAGTGCCAAGCTGGGCCTGGATCTGGGCGTGCCTAACGTTTTCAAGACCCTGTCCAAGCTAGGCGTCACCCGTGAATGGCCGACCTTCCCGTCGATGTTGCTGGGAGCGGGTGCGCTAAGCCCGATCGAAGTGGCAACGATGTATCAGACGATTGCCAGCGGTGGCTTCAATACGCCGTTACGGGGCATTCGCAGCGTGCTCACTGCCGAGGGTGAACCGCTCAAGCGTTATCCGTTCCAGATTCAGCAACGTTTCGATCCAGGCTCGATTTATCTGCTGCAAAATGCCATGCAGCGCGTCATGCGCGAAGGTACGGGCAAGTCGGTGTACAACGTGCTGCCGAGCACGCTGAATCTGGCGGGCAAGTCCGGTACCACCAACGATTCGCGCGACAGCTGGTTCGCAGGGTTCAGTCAGGATCTGCTGGCAATCGTCTGGATGGGGCGCGACGATAACGGCAAGACACCTTTCACCGGCGCCACAGGTGCGCTGCAGATATGGACCAGCTTCATGAAAAAAGCCGATCCGCTGCCGCTGGACATGGCCATGCCTGATAACGTGGTGCAGGCTTGGGTCAATGCGTCCACCGGGCAGGGCACCGACGCGAGCTGCCCGGGTGCCGTGCAGATGCCGTATATTCGCGGCAGTGAGCCACAGCCGGGACCGACGTGCGGCGGGCCGGCAGCGCCTGCCGAGTCGGTGATGGACTGGGTCAAGGGCTGGTTGAATTAAGCGAAGGGGATGTGAAGTGAACAAGTGGTGGATTCCGGCTCTAACGGCTCTGGCTTTGCTTAACGGTTGTGCAACCCAGACACGCAGCGCGATTCCGGTGGTAGACGCAGGGTCACGCATTTCCAACGGCGAGCGCGTCACGGCAACCCGTAACAGTGCCTCACGGGCAACGGCACAGGCACCGGCGCAAGCGCGATCGATTCAGGAAGACTCCGGCGTGACAGTCATGGTGCCGGGCGGTGCCAATGCCAGCGCGGCGCCCATTTCAACGTTCGTGCCGCCGACCACGGCGCCGATCAGCACTGCCCCGATCGATACGTCTGCCGTCAATCCGGCCCCTGCCAACACGGCACCGGCCAACGGCTACACACCACCGGCGGCGGCCAGCAATACCTACACCATGCCCTCATCGGCACCTACGGGCATTCCTTCAGCGTCGAGTGGCAGCCTGTCGGCTGATGAGCAACTCGATGGTCCGGTGCTGGCGCTGTTGACTACCGCTCAACAACAGCAGAGCAGTGGTGATCTCAACGGCGCGTCGTCGAGCCTGGAGCGAGCGCAGCGCGTTGCCCCTCGCGAGCCTCAGGTTCTGTTCAAGCTGGCGCAGGTGCGTCTGGCCCAGGGCGATGCTTCGCAGGCCGAGCAGCTGGCCCGCAGGGGGCTGACCTATGCCAACGGTCGCGCCAGTCTGCAGGCCAGCTTATGGGGCCTAATCGCTCAGGCCCGGGAGAAGCAAGGTGACGCCGCAGGTGCGGCGCTGGCACGGCAGAAGGCCAATGGATAAACGTTTTCCGAAGATCGCCGATCAGTTGTTGCTGATCGAGCGTGAGCTACGTGCGTTGGGCTGGTGGCGAGAGACACCGCCCAGCGATCAGGATCTGGCGAGCCGCGAGCCGTTCTGCGTCGACACATTGGATTTCGATCAGTGGCTGCAATGGATCTTCCTGCCCCGGATGAAAACCATCCTTGAGCAGGATCTGGCGCTGCCCAATGCGTCAGGCATCCTCGAAATGGCGCAGATGGTCTACGCCAGCAGTGCCAAGGAAACGCGCACACTGCAGGCGTTGTTGGCGCAGTTCGACCGTCTGATTACCGAGTCGGTCTGACCCTCAGTTGCAAGTATCGTCGAGGGTTTTCTTGACCTCGGCGATGCGTGCCTGGCGCTCTTCTTCAGTAAAACGTCTGAATTCCCCATCCACTTCCTCGCGTACGCGCGGGTTATTCTGTAGCTGCGCAAGGTTGGTGCGTTGAGTCGCGCAATACTCCTTGCGTTTGGCTTCCTGGGCTGCCACCTGTTTCTTCACTTTTGCATCGACGGCCTGTTGCTCTTGCGAGGATTCGGTTCGCCCGGGTGCAGGCACAAGAGGGGGTGGGGCTACCGGCTTGCGCGTGTCGAGCTGCTGAGCGGACTGACCAACCGGCGGCTGGGCGTCAAAATGGGTGACGCCCTGGGCATCGATCCATTTATAGATCTGGGCCGCCTGGGCAGTAGCGACACCTATTGCCAGCGTCACCGCGGCGGCGAGAATCTTCCAGCGCATTACTGCTTCCTTAACGTCGGGTACTGTCTGGATGAAACGCTACCACAAGCGTGCATCAACGACCTCACTCGGGGATTTTTCATGTCCTGTGGGTGAAGAAAGCGCATCGATGACTTGACTTGCGAGGGGCGAATCAGAACAATCCAAAGTTCGCTGTAGAGGGACTGCCAGAAGCAGACCGTCTCGGTAGATCATGAGGCGCACATCCGCGCCGACCTGTTACACCCGCAACGCGTTACCTCGCGCTGGGTGGGATGACCCCGAAACACTTAGGGGAGCTCCCAATACTTGCTCAGTCAGTGCTGACGTAGTCGGCGACCACCGTCGCTCATGCTCTGCTGGCAGTAAACCTATTAAGACCCGTCTTCTCGTTAACGTGGACGGTATTCTGGCGTTTTAGAGGTGAACAACGTGGAGCTTTTATCTGGCGCTGAAATGGTCGTCCGCTTTTTGCGTGACGAAGGCGTTGAGCATATCTATGGGTACCCCGGCGGTGCCCTCCTGCATATT
Source organism: Pseudomonas sp. UBA5706 (assembly GCF_002419965.1). Classification (GTDB taxonomy): domain Bacteria; phylum Pseudomonadota; class Gammaproteobacteria; order Pseudomonadales; family Pseudomonadaceae; genus Aquipseudomonas. The sequence goes on along the minus strand of NZ_DIHC01000037.1, from coordinate 5,914 downwards.
TACGACGCGCTGTTCAAAGAACCGGCTGTGAGCCATATCCTCGTTCGTCACGAACAGGCTGCCACTCACATGGCCGATGGTTATGCCCGCGCCACCGGCAAGGCTGGTGTGGTGCTGGTGACTTCCGGTCCAGGCGCTACCAACGCCATCACCGGTATCGCCACTGCCTACATGGACTCCATTCCAATGGTCGTTCTGTCAGGTCAGGTCGCAAGCACCATGGTTGGCACCGACGCGTTTCAGGAGACCGACATGATCGGTATCTCCCGCCCGATCGTGAAGCACAGCTTCATGATCAAGCATCCGTCGGAAATTCCGGAAGTGCTGAAAAAGGCTTTCTACCTGGCGCAGTCCGGTCGGCCTGGTCCTGTGGTGGTCGATATTCCGAAGGACATGACCAACCCGGCCGAGAAGTTCGAATACGTTTTTCCGAAAAAAGCCAAGTTGCGATCATACAGTCCGGCTGTGCGCGGCCATTCCGGGCAGATCCGCAAGGCAGTGGAAATGCTCGTGGCAGCCAAGCGCCCGATCATTTACGCCGGTGGCGGCGTAATCATGGGCAACGGTTCGGCGCCACTGACTGAGCTGGCTCAACTGCTGAATACGCCGGTTACCAACACCCTGATGGGCCTGGGCGCCTATCCGGGCACGGATCGCCAGTTCGTCGGCATGCTCGGCATGCACGGCAGCTACACCGCGAACCTGGCAATGCATCATGCCGATGTGATCCTGGCTGTTGGCGCACGTTTCGATGACCGCGTCATCAACGGCCCGTCGCGGTTCTGTCCGGGCGCAAAGATCATCCATATCGACATCGACCCTGCTTCGATCTCCAAAACCATCAAGGCTGACGTGCCCATCGTAGGGCCGGTGGAGAGCGTGTTGACCGAGATGGTCGCTACCCTTAAGGAAATCGGCGAGGCTCCCAACAAGGATTCGGTGACGACCTGGTGGAAGCAGATCGAGGAATGGCGCGGTGACGGCGATCTGTTCCCGTACAACCGTGGCGACGGCAGCATGATCAAGCCGCAAACCGTGATCGAGACGCTGTGCGAAGTCACCAAAGGCGACGCCTACGTTTCCTCCGATGTGGGTCAGCACCAGATGTTCGCGGCGCAATACTATCGCTTCAACAAGCCGAATCGTTGGATCAATTCAGGCGGTCTGGGCACCATGGGCTTTGGTCTTCCAGCCGCCATGGGGGTTGCGCTCAGCTTCCCCGACGCTCAGGTCGCCTGCGTGACCGGCGAGGGCAGTATCCAGATGAACATTCAGGAACTGTCGACCTGCCTGCAATACAACCTTCCGGTAAAGATCATCCTGCTCAACAACGGCGTGCTCGGCATGGTCCGTCAGTGGCAGGACATGAGCTACAGCGGCCGTCACTCGCACTCCTACATGGAGTCGCTGCCTGACTTCGTGAAGCTGGTGGAAGCCTACGGTCATGTCGGTATGAAAATCACCGACCTGAAGGATTTGAAGCCGAAAATGGAAGAAGCGTTCGCCATGACGGATCGCCTGGTGTTCCTCGATATCCAGGTCGATGTGGGCGAGCACGTCTATCCGATGCAGATCAGAGACGGCTCGATGCGCGATATGTGGCTGAGCAAGACGGAGCGGACTTAATCATGCGGCATATCATTTCGCTTTTGCTGGAAAACGAACCGGGCGCATTGTCCCGCGTTGTCGGCCTGTTTTCGCAGCGCAACTACAACATCGAAAGCCTGACGGTGGCGCCGACCGAAGACCCGACCCTGTCACGCCTGACACTGACCACCGTCGGGCATGATGAGGTGATCGAGCAGATCACCAAGAACCTCAATAAGCTGGTCGAAGTGGTCAAGCTGGTCGATCTGTCGGAAAGCGCCCACATCGAGCGCGAGCTGATGCTGATAAAGGTCAAGGCCACCGGCGCCCAGCGTGCCGAAATCAAGCGCACCACGGACATCTTCCGCGGCCAGATCGTTGATGTGACCAGCAGTGTCTACACCGTGCAACTGACAGGAACGAGCGACAAACTGGATAGCTTTATTCAGGCCATCGGCACCACCGCCATCCTGGAAACCGTACGCAGCGGCGTTACGGGCATTGCCCGCGGCGACAAAGTGCTGAGCATCTGACCCATACATTTAGCGAATGGCCCGAACGGCCAAGATAACAGGGGAATTTCATGAAAGTTTATTACGACAAAGACTGCGACCTTTCCATTATCCAGGGCAAGAAAGTTGCCATCATCGGTTACGGCTCCCAGGGCCACGCTCAAGCGTGCAACCTGAAAGATTCCGGCGTTGATGTCACCGTTGGCCTGCGTAAAGGCTCGGCCACTGTCGCCAAGGCTGAGGCCCATGGCCTGAAAGTGACCGACGTTGCTTCCGCCGTTGCCGCTGCCGACCTGGTCATGATCCTGACCCCTGACGAATTCCAGGCACAGCTGTACAAGAACGAAATCGAGCCGAACATCAAGAAAGGCGCCACCCTGGCCTTCTCCCACGGTTTCGCAATCCACTACAACCAAGTCGTGCCTCGTGCGGACCTGGACGTGATCATGATCGCGCCAAAAGCGCCAGGTCACACTGTACGTACCGAATTCGTCAAAGGCGGCGGTATCCCTGACCTGATCGCCATCTACCAGGACGCTTCCGGCAACGCCAAGAATGTTGCTCTGTCCTACGCTTCGGGCGTTGGCGGCGGTCGCACCGGCATCATCGAGACCACCTTCAAGGACGAAACCGAAACCGACCTGTTCGGCGAGCAAGCCGTACTGTGCGGCGGTACCGTCGAGTTGGTCAAAGCCGGTTTCGAAACCCTGGTTGAAGCTGGCTACGCGCCGGAAATGGCCTACTTCGAGTGCCTGCACGAGCTGAAACTGATCGTTGACCTCATGTACGAAGGCGGTATCGCCAACATGAACTACTCGATTTCCAACAACGCCGAATATGGCGAGTACGTGACCGGCCCTGAAGTCATCAACGCTGAGTCCCGTCAGGCCATGCGCAACGCTCTCAAGCGTATCCAGGACGGCGAATATGCCAAGATGTTCATCGCTGAAGGCGCTAGCAACTATGCCTCGATGACCGCCAAGCGTCGTAACAACAAGGCTCACGGCATCGAAATCATCGGCGAGCAACTGCGTTCGATGATGCCTTGGATCGCGAAGAACAAAATCGTGGACCAAACCAAGAACTAAGATCTTCTGAATCTGGTTCCTGCAGCAAAAAAAGCGCGGCCTTCGGGTCGCGTTTTTTTGTTATAGGGGTTCATCTGGTATAAAGCTGCATCGTTTGCCGGCGCCACGTCGCCGCGAGCATTTGTCGAAAATTCATAGCTGCAAGGTATTGTCCATGAGCGAACGTCCCGAAGAGCCAAACACGGCTTCTGACGCCGAAAGCCTGCTACCGATCGATGAGCATATTGAAGAGGGGCACGACGCCGAAGGGCGCCAGGTCCGCCATCGCGGCATCTATCTGTTGCCTAACCTGTTCACTACGGCAAATCTGTTCGCCGGTTTCTACGCCATCATCAGCGCCATGAGTGCTCAGAGCGCCTTGAGTGCCGGCGACCAGGTGAGTGCGAGCAAGTATTTCGCCTTTGCCGCCATCGCTATTTTCGTCGCAATGGTGCTCGATGGCCTCGATGGTCGGGTTGCGCGCATGACCAACACACAAAGCGCGTTCGGCGCCGAGTACGACTCCCTGTCGGACATGGTTGCGTTTGGTGTGGCTCCTGCTCTGTTGGCGTTTGGCTGGGCGCTGGGTGACATGGGCAAGGTGGGCTGGATGGTCGCGTTCATATATGTCGCTGGCGCGGCGCTGCGTCTGGCGCGCTTCAACACCCAGGTAGGCAAGGCTGACAAGCGTTACTTCATCGGGCTGGCCAGTCCGGCGGCGGCGGGTGTTGTCGCCGGTACAGTCTGGGCGTTCAGCGACTATGGTATTCAGGGCTCGAAGCTTTCGTTTCTGGTGGCGTTGCTGGTGGCGGCAGCAGGGATGTTGATGGTCAGTAACATCAAGTACAACAGCTTCAAGGAGCTCGACCTGAAGGGGCGTGTTCCTTTCGTTGCCATTCTGGCAGTCGTGCTGGTGTTCGCTGTGGTGTTCAGCGATCCGCCGCGCATCCTGTTGCTGATCTTCCTTGGCTACGCCGCGTCGGGCCCTGTGCAGTATCTGTTGCGACTTCGTCGTCACAAATAGTCCCAGAGATTCATTTCCCCCCATACTCCACAGTCTATAAGGTGCATCCATCTGCCGACTGTGGAGTGACCATGCTCATCAAGATTCCAGCCGCATCCGCCTGCAATGAGTCGGATGTCACGCCTGAAGCCATTTACCTCTCACGCCGATCCCTTTTAGGCGCGTCTCTGGCAGGAGTCGCCCTAAGTGCTCTGCCCGTCTGGGCGCGAGCCGCCGATCCTTCGCACTATGACGGGGTAGAGGCTGGGAATGCGCCTGCCTGGTTCAAAGAAAAGCTTCCTTCGACCGAGTGGGGGGCAGTGACCGTCCAGGGTGAAGCCATAACGCCTTTCAAGGACGCGACCCACTACAACAACTTCTACGAGTTCGGCACTGATAAAGGTGATCCGGCGCAGAACGCAGGATCGCTGAAAACCGAGCCTTGGACCGTTGTCATCGATGGGGAGGTCGGCAAGCCCGGCCGTTACGCACTCGAAGACTTTATGAAACCCTATCAACTGGAGGAGCGGATCTACCGTTTGCGCTGTGTTGAAGCGTGGTCGATGGTAATCCCGTGGATGGGCTTCCCGATCTCTGAGTTGCTCAAGCAGGTCGAGCCGACTGCAAATGCCAAATACATTCGATTCGAAACGTTGCAAGATCCAAAGACGATGCCAGGGCAACGCTCTGGTTTTGCGCTGATCGATTGGCCTTATGTTGAAGGCCTGCGGCTGGATGAGGCGATGAATCCTTTGGCGATCCTGGCAGTGGGCATGTACGGCCGCGAGCTACCTAACCAGAACGGCGCGCCTTTGCGGCTGGTTGTCCCTTGGAAGTACGGGTTCAAGAGTGTGAAGTCGATTGTGCGCATCAGTCTGGTCAGCGAGCAGCCGAAGACGACATGGCAAAGCATCGCTGCCAATGAATATGGCTTCTATGCCAACGTTAACCCTACTGTCGACCATCCTCGTTGGACTCAGGCTCGGGAGCGTCGATTGCCGAGTGGATTGTTCAGTCCCAATATCCGGCCAACGGAAATGTTCAATGGGTATGGGGAGCAGGTCGCTTCTCTCTATGCAGGTATGGATCTGCGGAAGAACTATTGATGCGTTATGTGCTTTGGCGCCTGGCCGTATTCATTGCTGTGTGTGCTGTGCCGGTGATTTGGTTGCATCAAGCCTGGGTTCTCGATCTTGGGCCTGATCCCGGCAAAGTGCTGGTTGACCGTTTCGGTCTGGGCACGCTGGTGCTTTTGTTGATCACCTTGGCGATGACGCCGCTGCACCGGGTCACTGGTTGGGCGGGCTGGGTGCAGGTTCGTCGCCAATTGGGGCTTTGGTGTTTTGCTTATGCGTCGTTGCACATGCTGGGATATGGGTTCTTTATTCTTGGGTTTGACTGGGCGCAGTTAGGTGTCGAGCTGGTCAAACGGCCCTACATCATTGTCGGCAGCGTCGCGTTCCTCTGTTTGCTAGCGTTGGCGGTAACGTCCAATCGGTTTAGCCAGCGCCGTCTGGGTTCGCGGTGGAAAAAGCTGCATCGCCTGAGCTATGTGATCTTGGGCCTTGGGCTGCTGCATTTCTTATGGATCGTCAGAGCCGATCTTAAGGAGTGGGCTATATACGCGGGGATTGGCGCGTTGCTGTTAATTCTGCGAATCCCTGTGATAAGCCGGCGAATCCCGCGCCGAGCGGGCAAAAGGATAGGGAATGCAACAAAAGTTTAAATAAGTGCTTGACGCCCCT
>NZ_DIHC01000038.1 GCF_002419965.1 Pseudomonas sp. UBA5706 | reverse complement strand
TAGTGACGCTCTGCGTGGGAACGCCGGTCAGGACGCTCTGCGTCCCAAGGGTTGCGCAGAGCGTCGGTCACCCTATACCCGCGCAAGGCGCGGGCCCGATCAACGCGAATTCCCCGTTTGATTGTTCCCACGCTCTGCGTGGCAATTCCGGTCAGGACGCTCTGCGTCCCAGGGGTTGCGCAGAGCGTCGGTCACCGTATACCTACGCAAGGCGCGGGCCCGATCAACGCGAGTTCCCCGTCACTTTTTGCCCAATAAACGCGCATTTCCACACTCGCCCGCACCACGCTGAATCACGTTTTTCCTCCTCTGAAATCTTCTGAAAAAAAGGATTGTGCCCCCTCAAAAACCGATGTTATGTTGATAACATCTTGCGAAAAAATGAACGACAGATAACATTTTTTCGCTCTTTTTTACCCGTCGTCACCACGGATTCCCCATGGAAAGTCGTCCATTTCTCGATACCTTGGAACAGCGTTTCAGCGACCTTACGCCGACAGGGAAACGTATTGCCGGTTATCTCCTGGCCAATCCGCAGAAACTGCCGTTCGAAACCGCCGACAGCATCGCTCAACAAACGGGCACCACCGGAATTTCGGTCGGACGCTTTCTGCGTTCGCTGGGCTATCGCAACATCGATGACGTCAAGCAAAGCCTGCGCGGAGACGGCGCCAGCCCTTGGGTGATTACTGATCGCCTTGGCGCATTTCGCGAACAGAGCACCCTGGGCGACGGCCTCGATCGCTCGATGAACCGCGAGCTGGAAGCCATTCAACGGGTTTATGCAATGGCTCGCAGTGAGACCTTCGCCCGCATTGTCGAGCGTCTGCACAGTGCCGATGCGGTGTTCATTGTCGGCATCCAGACCACCCGCGGCATTCTCAATGCGTTTTTCACCCACCTGGAATACCTGCGGCCCAAGGTCTACTACGTCGACGGGCTGTCCGGCACATACGCCGAATCGCTGAACTCGCAGTTCGAAAATCCCTATGCGGTGATCGCCGACTTCCGCACCTATTCCGCCGTGGCGAGAACCTTTTGTGACGTCGCTCACCAGCAGGGCTTGCCGTTAGCGTTCATCACCGATTTCCACTGCCCGTGGGCCAGGGACTACCCAGCCGATCTGCTGCAACTGGATTCCGACGTCGGCCAGTTCTGGGACTCCCTGGCACCGCTGGCCTGTCTGTTCAACCTGCTGTTGTCGGCTGTCGCCGAGAAGTACGGCGAGCGGCTGGACCTGCGTCTGGCGAAAAACCGTGAGCTGCAACAACTGTTCGGTCAGTTCGAGTGAGCCGACCGGCAAGAGACCCCGCGCGTGATGAACGTGTTTCTGATCTGGAGTGTTTTACGTGAATAGCCCCCTCGTCGAAGTCGATGCACAAGCGTTGCAGGTCGAAATCGACCTGATCTACGCCGGCACCGACAACCTCGCTGGCAAACGGATTTATCAGGACCCGCGCTGCCTGCTGCACCGCGATGCCGAGGCTTGCCTGCGCAAGGCCAGCGTCTTGGCGCGGCAGGCCGGTCTGCGGCTGCGCATCTTCGATGCCTACCGCCCGCCATATGCCCAATACCTGCTCTGGGAGGCGTTGCCCAACCCCGAATACGTGCGTGATCCGGGGCTGGGGTCGCACCACACGCGTGGGGTGGCCGTTGACCTGACGCTCATTGATGCCGGTGGCAAAGCTTTGGACATGGGCACCGGCTTCGATGACATGCGCGAGCATTCGCACCAGTTCTTCGCCGATCTGCCCGCCGACGTGCAACGCAATCGCCTCTTGCTGCTGGGCATCATGCTCGCTGCGGGCTTCACTTACATCGACAGCGAATGGTGGCATTACGAATTGCCCGACGCTGAGCAATACGCCCTGATCGACGACGCGTCGATCCGTCCGGCGAGCTGAAGCAAAACGACTGTGATAACCGTGACACCTGACCGGGACGTACATGAATCCCGGCTGAATTTGGCGACGACCTGGCTCCAAAAAGACCGGGACGCGCCACGTCGGAGGCTAGCCCTCCGAGCTTTGACTGCCCGGTATAGCAATAAAAAACCTGACGAACTTCCACACATCGAATGATCAAGGAACCGGCATGAAATCAATCGTGACTCCCCGCAAGCTGGCGATGGCGCTTCTTTGCACCGCCATGGGCCTTGGCGCCTGGCAGTCGGCCAGCGCAGCCGTGGCTCAGGACACCCTGATGATCGGCAAACCCTCCGATCCACAGACCCTTGACCCGGCCGTGACCATCGACAACAACGACTGGACCGTGACTTATCCTGCGTATCAGCGACTGGTGACCTACAAGGTCGAGAACGGCAAGGGCAGCACCGGGGTGGCCGGTGAACTGGCCAGCAATTGGTCCACGTCCGCGGACAACCTGACTTGGGAATTCAAGCTCAAGCCAGGCAACAAGTTCGATGACGGTGCCGAGGTCAACGCCGAAGCGGTGAAGTTTTCCTTCGACCGCGTGATGAAGCTCAAGCAAGGCCCGTCGGGTGCGTTCCCGGACGACATGAAAGTGTCGGTGGTCGATCCGCTGACGGTGAAATTCACCCTCAAGGCGCCGTATGCGCCGTTCCTCTCGACCCTGGCGCACAACGGGGCGGCGATCATCAACCCGGACGTGGCGAAGAAGGCCGAAGGCGCCGACGCCTATCTGGCCAATCACACGGCAGGCTCCGGCGCGTTCAAGCTGGTCAACTGGCAGAAGGGCCAGACCCTGACGATGGAGCAGAACAGCTATTACGCCGGGCCTAAACCGACCCTGAAAAAGGTCGTGGTCAAGATCATTGGTGAAGCCTCCGTGCGCCGCTTGCAACTGGAACACGGCGATCTGGACATCATCGAAGACATGCCCGAAGACCAGCTCGAAGCGCTGGGCAAGAAATCCGGCATCGTCGTTGGCGACTACCCGTCGCTGCGCGTGACCCTGCTGTACCTGAACACCCAAAAGGCGCCGATGAACAACCCGGACGCGCGCCGCGCTGTGGTCGAATCGCTGGATTACGACGGCATCATCAACGGCATTCTCAAAGGCAAGGCCAAGCCGCTGAACGGGCCGATCCCGCAGGGCATGTGGGCCTATGACGAGAAACTGCCTGCGTTCAAGCAGGACATGGGCAAGGCCAAAGATGACTTGGCCAAGGTCTCGCCGAAGATCAGCGACCTGACGTTCATGTATTCGGACAAGGACCCGAACTGGGAACCGATCGGTCTTACCTTGCAAGCGGGGCTGCAGTCGCTGGGCGTTAACCTGAAGCTGGAAAAACTGGCCAACGCCAGCATGCGCGAGCGTCTGGGCAGCGGCGATTTCGATATCGCCATTGGCTCGTGGAGCCCGGATTTCGCCGACCCCTACATGTTCATGAACTTCTTCTTCGACTCGAAGCTGAAAGGCTTGGCGGGTAACCGTTCGATGTATGAAAACCCGGCAGTGGACACGCTGATCCGCGAATCGGCGACCACCAACGACATGGCCAAGCGTACCCAGTTGTATCAACAGGCACAGAAGATCGTGCTCAGCGACAGCGTCTACGCCTACCTGTACCAAAAGGCCTATACCTTGCCGATGAGCGATAAGGTCAAGGGTTACGTGTTCAACCCGATGCTCGAACAAGTGTTCAACGTCGGCACGATCACCAAGTAACCCTCCAAGTCTTCTTCGTTGTTTCAAACGGCCCCGCAGCGGACGCAGGGCCGCTGCAACGCCGTGTCCGCGAGCTGTTTCGCGTTATCGATCGAATGCGTGACCGAGGTGCCTGATGGCCTTCCTGAATATTTTGCGTAAACGCCTTGGCGGCCTGCTGCTGGTGGTGTTCGGCGTTTCCCTGATTACCTTTTGCATCTCTCACCTGATACCGGGCGACCCGGCGCGGCTGATTGCCGGCGACCGTGCCACCGACGCGATCGTGCAGAACATCCGTCACCAGTTGGGTCTGGACCTGCCGCTGTATCAACAATACGGGCGCTACATGCTCGACCTGTTGCATGGCGATCTGGGCACGTCCATTCGCACCCATCGACCGGTGCTGGAGGATCTGCAGGCGTTCTTCCCGGCGACCCTTGAACTGGCACTGGTGGCACTGGCCTTGTCGATTCTGGTCGGGGTGCCGCTGGGCGTCTTGTCCGCGGTGTACCACAACCGCTTCATCGACCAGGTGGCGCGAACGCTGGCGGTAACCGGTATCTCGACGCCTGCGTTTTGGCTTGGACTGGGCCTGATCGTGCTGTTCTATGGCCACCTGAACTGGCTACCCGGCAGCGGGCGATTGGATGAAGGGCTGGACGCGCCGCCGACCGTGACCGGTTTCTACCTGATCGACACGCTGCTGGCAGGCGATACCGGTTTGTTTTTTAACGCGGTGCAACACCTGATCCTGCCTGCGATCACCTTGGGCTTCGTCAATCTTGGCGTCGTGGCACGACAGATCCGCTCGGCCATGCTCGATCAATTGGGCGAAGACTACATCCGCACCGCGCGCGCCTATGGCCTGTCGAAATGGGCGGTGATCCTGCGTCACGCACTGCCCAACGCGCTGATTCCCTCGGTGACGGTGCTGGGCTTGACCCTTGGTGATCTGCTCTACGGCGCGGTGCTGACCGAAACCGTGTTTGCCTGGCCGGGCATGGGCGCATACGTCGTCAAGTCGATCCAGTCGCTGGATTTCCCGGCAGTCATGGGCTTCGCGATTCTGGTGTCCTTCATTTATGTGCTGCTGAACATGGCGATCGATCTGCTATACCGCCTGATCGACCCCCGCATTGGCGAGGTCAACTGAGATGTCTACTCCATTCACTGCACCTGTGGTGGCGCCGCTGCCCAAAGCCTCACGCTGGCAGGACAGACTGGCCTACCTGGCGCACCAGATACGTCGCAGCCCGTTAACCATGGCCGGGCTGCTCATCACGCTGATGGTGCTGCTGGTGATGGCCTTCGCCCCATGGCTGGCGTCCCACGACCCCAATGCCTTGAACCTCACTCAGCGGCTCGGCGCGCCTTCTGCCGCGCACTGGTTCGGCACCGACGAGGTGGGCCGCGATCTGTTCAGCCGGGTGCTGTATGGCAGCCGCCAGTCCGTGGGCGTGGGTCTGTTCGTCGCCTTTGCTTCCTGTTTCGCCGGCGGCTTGCTCGGCTGCATGTCCGGGATCATCGGCGGGCGCTTCGATGCATCGATCATGCGCTTGATGGACATCATGCTGTCGGTGCCATCGCTGGTAGTGATCATGGCGCTGGCCGCAGCACTGGGGCCGAGCCTGTTCAATGCCATGCTGGCGATCACTTTGGTGCGCATCCCGTTTTACGTGCGACTGGCCCGCGGGCAAGCGTTGAGCATTCGTCAGATGGGGTACGTCAAAGCTGCCGAAACGTTCGGCGCCGGACGTTGGCACATGGTGGTGTGGCACGTGGCGCGCAACGCCATGCCGCCACTGCTGGTGCAATTGAGCCTGGACATCGGCAGCGCCATTCTCATGGCCTCGGCGCTGGGCTTCATCGGCCTGGGCGCACAGCAGCCGACCGCGGAGTGGGGTGCGATGGTCGCCACCGGGCGCAACTACATCCTCGATCAATGGTGGTATTCGACATTTCCGGGGCTGGCGATTTTGATCACGGCCACCGGTTTCAATCTCTTGGGCGACGGCGTGCGTGATCTGCTCGACCCCCGTCAGCAGGGGAAATGACCATGCAGACCCATTCTCACACTTCATCGGCCAGCAACGCTGCGGTGTTGACCATCGATAACCTGAGCATCGAGTTTCCGGCCTATAAAAGCACAGTCAAGGCGCTCAACGGCGTATCGCTGCACGTCAATCCTGGTGAGATCGTCGGCGTGATCGGCGAGTCCGGCTCCGGCAAATCGGTGACCGCGATGCTCAGCCTGCGCCTGCTGCCCGAGCGCGCCTATCACGTGAAAAGCGGCAGCTTGAGCATCCTCGGCCGCGACATGCTCACGGCCAGGGAAAAAGACCTGCTCAAGGTTCGTGGCCGCGACGCCGCAATGATCTTTCAGGAGCCAATGACGGCGCTGAACCCCACGCGACGCATTGGCCGGCAGATGCTCGACGTGATCATCCATCATCAGCAACTGAGCAAGGGCGACGCCCGCGCCAAGGCCATCGCACTGCTGCGTGACATGCACATCGCCGACCCCGAGCAGGTGATGAACAGCTATCCCTTCGAACTGTCCGGCGGCATGCGTCAGCGGGTGATGATCGCCCTGGCGTTTTCCTGCGATCCGCAGTTGCTGATCGCTGACGAGCCGACCACCGCGCTGGACGTGACCGTGCAGCGCCAGGTGTTGCTGCTGTTGCGGGAAAAAGCCCGGGCGCGCGGCACGGCGATTCTGCTGATTACCCATGACATGGCGCTGGTGTCGCAATTCTGTGACCGGGTCTACGTGATGTACACCGGCGCGGTGGTGGAGCAGGGCGTCACTGCCCAGGTTATGGCCGACCCGCGACATCCGTACACCCAAGGCTTGCTCAGCGGCCTGCCGGAACAGGTCGAGCCGGGTAAAGACCTGATGACCATTCCCGGCCAGGTGCCCAATCTGTCGGCGCTGCCCGAGGGCTGCACCTTTCGCGACCGCTGCGCCTTTGCCATGCCCAAATGCTTGCAACGCCCGCCCATGCAGATCATTGATGCCAGTGGCGATCGCAAGAGCGCTTGCTGGTTGAGTGAAGCGCCACTATTGCCTGTACAGGAGTCACGGCCATGACCCGCACAACCGCTGCATTTGCGTCCAGCGATCGGCCCACCATCCTCGGCCTGCAAGACGTACGGGTGCACTATCCAATGGGTAAGGATTGGCTCGGTCGGCCCAAGGCCCTGGCCCACGCCCTGAACGGTATCGACCTGCAAGTGCGCGCCGGAGAAACCCTGGGCGTGGTGGGGGAGTCCGGCTGCGGCAAGAGCACCCTGGCGCAATTATTGATGGGCCTGATCAAGCCGACCTCGGGCACCCTCGACTGGATCTACAACAACCCCGGCGAACGCAGCAGTAACGTGCAAATCGTCTTCCAGGACCCGCAATCTTCTCTGGATCCGCGGCTGCCGGTGTGGAAAGTGATCACCGAGCCCTTGTTCGTACAGCGCTCGGCGCCCCGGCGCGATATGCGCGACATCGCTGCCAGGGTTGCCTCGCAGGTCGGAATACGCACCGAGTACATGGACCGTTTCCCCCATCAGTTTTCCGGAGGTCAGCGCCAGCGCGTCGCCATTGCCCGGGCGCTGTCATCCGATCCGGACATCATCGTGCTCGATGAACCGACCTCGGCACTGGACATCTCGGTGCAGGCGCAGATTCTCAACCTGCTCGCCGAGTTGCAACGCAGCCGCAACCTTACCTACATCCTGATCTCGCACAACGTCTCGGTGGTGCGGCACATGGCTGACCGGGTGGCGGTGATGTACCTGGGGCAGATCGTTGAACTGGGCAGCGCCAGCGAAGTGCTGGAGCGGCCGCGACATCCTTATACCCAACTGCTGCTCGAGGCCGTGCCGCGACTGGGCGTGGCGGTGGACGATGCGCAGGTCTCGGCGCCGACCGAGCTGCCGGGCAATCGCAACCTGCCCACGGGCTGCTTTTTCAGGGACCGCTGCCTGAAGGCGACGACTGGCTGCGAAAAACCGCAGGCGTTACTGCCCGCCAAAGGCGTCGAGAACGGCGAGCGAGTGAGGTGTCATTTACAGTCGGTCTGATGAAGCAGCCAGGTGCAGACATGCAAACAGGATCTTTCAATCAATGAATCATGGGGTAAAGATGGCCCCATCCCGCCCAGAGGAATTCGCCGTGACCGCTACTAACCAAACGCTTTCACCTTTTCACCTCGCCATTCCCGTTTATGACCTGGCAGCTGCGCGGCATTTCTACGCCCATGTGTTCAACCTGCCGGAGGGCCGCTCCAGCGAGCATTGGGTGGACTTCAATTTCTCCGGCCATCAGTTGGTGATTCACCAACACCCGAAAACCGACTCTCAGGCTCACGCCGGAACCAACGCGGTGGACGGCCATGATGTGCCGGTGCTGCATTTTGGTGTGGTCCTGGGCTGGGAAGAATGGCAAGCGCTGGCCGACCGTTTGCAGGGCCAAGGCGTGAAATTCGTCATCGAGCCCTATGTTCGCTTCCAGGGCCAGGTGGGTGAACAGGCGACCATGTTCCTGTTCGACCCGTGCGGCAACGCGCTGGAGTTCAAGGCGTTCAAGGATATCGGGCAGTTGTTTGCCAAATAACGACCCTCCTGGCGTGCCTGATACACGCAATACGGCTCGGCTTACTGGCAGCAGCGATAGCAAAAACGCCACTGCTGGCAAGCCGCGCTGCTAAAACACATTGACTCAAATCTCAGCACATTAATGGATCATGATCGATCCGCGTTAATAGGCGTTTGCGGTACATCAGAGCATTTTCATACACGCTCGCTGCATTCAAACAACATCTAAAAAGTTTCCTCGACGATCGGTCTTCAACTCCGCCTGCAATTGGCCGAACTATATTTCAGGACGTGCCTTCCCTTTCTCCGCTTAACCCCGTACAAAGCGCGGCGCGCGCCTGATCGGCTGCGCGTTCCCGTCGCTGTCATTCTTGGTTATGGACACAATCGTATGATCAAAAGTCTGGGTTTCAGCAGAAAGATCCTGTTGGCCGCTGCACTGATAGTTGTTGTCGCGTTTTCCTGTTTCATTCTGGTAAACGATTACCGCCAACGAGCGACCCTGAAAAACAATGTGGATGCCGAACTGCAACAACTGGGAAGTCTGACCACGCAAAACATTCAGATATGGCTGGACAGCCGCACCCAATTGCTTAACTCGATGGCGCAGCAGATCGCCGTTGACGGCCCGGCTCCGGCCAGCCTGCAACGGACCATCGGCCTGCCGGTGTATCCGGGCAACTTTCAGCTCAGTTACTTCGGCGGCAAGGACGGCGTGATGGTCTCGGTCCCAGCCGGCAACCGCGCCGCCGACTACGACCCGCGGGCCCGCGGTTGGTACAAGGCCGCCGATGCGGCGCAGGGCACTATCGTTACCGAGCCCTACATCGCGGCCTCGACCGGCAAACTGGTGGTGACCCTGGCCACGCCGGTGCGCCAGCAAGGGCAGATGATCGGCGTGGCGGGGGCGGACATCTCCCTGGAGGCCATCAGCAACACCATCAACTCGCTGAACTTTGGCGGCCATGGCTACGCTTACATTGTCAGCGCCGACGGCAAGATCCTGATCCATCCGGACAGCAAACTGTTGCTCAAGAACGTCAGCGAAGCCTACCCCAACGGCGCGCCGAGGATTGCGCCCGGCGTGGCTGAGATCGAGTCCGGCGGCAAGGCGCAGTTCATCTCGTTCACCAAGGTCGAAGGTCTGTCATCGGCCAACTGGTACGTGGCACTGGTGCTCGACCGCGACACCGCCTACTCGATGCTTAGCGAATTCCGCTCGTCGGCGATCACCGCGATGGTTATCGCGGTGGTCATCATCATGTTGCTGCTGGGCCTGCTGATACGGGTGCTGATGCAACCGCTGCATCAAATGGGCCGGGCGATGCAGGATATCGCCGACGGCGAGGGTGACCTGACCAAGCGCCTGTCGATCGTGTCTCAGGATGAGTTTGGCGCTCTTGCGCAGTCGTTCAACCGCTTCGTGGAGCGTATTCACGGCTCGATCCGCGAAGTGGCGTCCACCGCCGGTCAGCTCAGTGAGGTGGCAGCCCGTGTGGTCGGCGCCTCCAATTCGTCCATGGGTAATTCCGATCAACAGGCCAACCGCACCAGCAGCGTCGCCGCGGCGATCAACCAACTGGGCGCCGCCGCTCAGGAAATCGCCCAGAACGCGGCATTGGCCTCGCAGCACTCCAGCGAAGCCACGCAGTTGGCCAGTGAAGGCCAGGACGTCGTGAGCCAATCCATCAAGGCGATGAATCAGCTGTCGGAGAAGATCAGCGAGTCGTGCGTGAATATCGAAACGCTGAACAACAAGACCGCCAACATCGGCCAGATACTTGAAGTGATCACCGGCATTTCTCAGCAAACCAACCTGTTGGCGCTCAACGCCGCCATTGAAGCGGCGCGTGCAGGAGAGGCCGGGCGCGGGTTTGCGGTGGTGGCCGACGAGGTGCGTAATCTAGCGCACCGCACCCAGGATTCCGCCCAGCAGGTGCAGGGCATGATCGAAGAATTGCAGGTCGGCGCGCGCGATGCCGTGGTCAACATGACTGAAAGCCAGTGCCAGAGCGAAAGCAGCGTCACTATTGCCAACCAGGCCGGCGAGCGCCTGAACAGCGTGACCCGGCGCATCGGCGAAATCGATGGCATGAACCAGTCGGTGGCAACGGCGACCGAGGAGCAGACGGCGGTGGTCGAATCGATCAACGTTGACATCACCGAGATCAACACGCTGAACCAGGAAGGCGTCGACAACCTGAAATCGACGCTGGACGCCTGTTCTCACCTGGAACATCAGGCAGCACGGTTGCAGCATTTGGTGGGAACGTTCCGCATCTAAGTCATCGGAAGACACGCTTGGGGCGGCACGCCGCGGGGCCGTCCGGCTTGCCTACGGGGACGACGTCAAGGTCGCGACCCACGGCATGCCGTGCTGCCACCGAACTGCGTCGCCGTTCAAGGCTGTTCGGGCAATCCGGCCGCCCTGCGCAGCCCCAAATGCAACGCTGTGGTGAACATTTGCCCATGATTGCGGCCACTGAACACCTGATAGCTGGCCTGCGTGCGGGGCAGCGTCGCCAAATGTTCGGCCAGCAGGCGGTGGGCGTCAGCGGGCACTGCGGACATTTCTTTTCTTCGTTGCGGTGAGCCGCCATCGAACCGTGCGATGGGCGGTTTGCCTTCTCGTTCCCCTTTGACCAGTCGTACTGTGGGCACGGTGCCTGTCGGGAATGCATCGAGCGCCATGCCGTTATCGTACGTAATCGGCTGATACCACAGCGAAGCACTGGCAGCGACCCAGGTCTGGAACGCCTCGGGCGCCTGCAACAACGCATACAGCACGAACAAGCCGCCGAACGAGTGCCCCCAGAGCGTTTGCCGCGCAAGATCCACCGAATAACGGGCCTGGACGTCTGATTTGATCGTCTTGTCCAGCAACCGCAAAAACGCGTCGCAGGTGGTCCCGGTGTAATCGCGCGTGCGCTGCTCGCCGTCATAGGTACCGTCGATGTCGTAACCGATCATCACCAGCAATGGCGGGGTGCCTGCGTGGAGTTCGCCGAGCCAGTCCTCCTGCAACTCAGCCATGACGTTATTGCCGTCCAGCAGGTACATCACCGGGTAGCCCGTCGCAGGCGGCGACGTGCGCGGAATGCCGATGTCCAGGCGGTAGTGACGCTGGCCGTCCGCCGAGTCGAGGTTCAGGCGTTCGAAACGGTAGTAAGCAGAACCGGTTTCAGCCAAGGGATGGATCTCCTGATTTTTAGCGTGACTGGCAAAGCAATAGGACGCCAAGTGATGAGCCACGATGCGCAGATCATTGCGGCGGGTATTACCACTGTGTTCGACGCGCTGTCCATCGCCGACGTCAACCCCAAGGGCAAACGCATGCAGCAGTTGCCAGGCATGGTCCAGGTCATTGCCAACGCCAACGCGGCCGACATGACCCGCGCCGAGCACCGCCTGCACCTGCGCTGCGAAGTGTGCCACCCGGACACCCTGAGCGTGTTTCGCGATCTGGTGGAGCAGCCACTGGTGCAACTGGTGTCGACCATGGACCATTCGCCGGGCCAGCGCCAGTTCGCCATGGAATCCAAGTACCGTGAGTACTACATGGGTAAATATCACCTGAGCAGCGCGCAAATGGACGTACTCATCGTCAAGCAGGTCGCTAACTCAAAGATTTACAGTGACCGTTACCGCAAGGCCATCGTCGACATTTGCCTGGCGCGGGGCCTGTCGGTGGCCAGTCATGATGACGCCACGGTCGAGCACGTCGAAGAGTCGGCGGGGTATGGCATGACCATTGCCGAGTTTCCCACCACCCTGGGCGCGGCGCAGGCGTGTCGTCGTCTGGACATGCGTGTGTTGACGGGGGCGCCGAATATCGTGCGCGGCGGTTCGCACTCGGGCAACGTTGCCGCCGCAAGCCTTGCCAAAGAAGGGCTACTGGATATTCTCTCAAGCGATTATTATCCGGCCAGTCTGCTGCAGACAGCGTTTACGCTCGGCGCCCAGCTGGATGAACACCAGGCGGTGGCCGGGACAGGATTGGCCAAGGCAATGACCACCGTGAGTCTGGCACCTGCACGCTCGGCAGGGTTGTACGATCGCGGGGAAATCCGGGTGGGTCTGCGCGCCGACCTGATCCACGCCCGGGCAGTGGGCACCTTGCCGGTAATCCAGCAGGTCTGGCGACAAGCGAAGAGGGTTTTCTGATGGCAGGCAGGTTGATCTATCTCATCGGACCGTCCGGTTCGGGCAAGGACAGCCTGCTCGATGCCGCTCGCGAGCCCATGGCCGCACGCGATTGCCGGATCGTGCGCCGGGTTATCACTCGTTCGGCCGAAGCCAAGGGCGAAGCGGCGCAGGCGGTCAGTGTCGAGACGTTCAAGCAGATGCAGGCACAGGGCGCGTTTGCCCTGAGCTGGTTCGCCAACGGCCTGCATTACGGGATCGCGAAGGAGATCGACCTGTGGCTGGCCGAGGGGCACGACGTGCTGATCAATGGCTCGCGCGGTCATCTACCACAGGCTCGCGCGCGCTACCCCGAGTTGCTGGTGGTGCTGCTGAGTGTCGATCAGGTGATCCTGCGCCAGCGTCTTTTGGCCCGAGGCAGGGAGTCGGCGCAGGAGATCGAGGCGCGGCTGTCGCGCAATGCGCAGTTTGCCGATGACCTGCTGGCCACGACTGCTGCGTCAAATGGCCCGCCGATCATCCTGCTGGACAACTCCGGGGCCCTGGAGCAAACCGTTGCGAGCCTGCTGCAGCGCATTGACCGCGAACACGCATGCGCCTGACGCTGCTGGGCACCGGGGATGCGCGGCAGGTTCCGGTTTATGGCTGCCCGTGTCGAGCGTGTCAAGCTGCTCACGCCGACCCGCGCCGGCACCGGCGGCCTTGTTCGGCGCTGGTGGAAACAGGCGATCAGCGCTGGTTGATCGACAGCGGCCTGCCGGACCTTACCGAGCGTTTCCCGCCGCGTAGCTTCAATGACATTCTCCAGACCCACTACCACGCCGACCACGCACAGGGTCTGCTGCACCTTCGCTGGGGCCAGGGACTGGTGATTCCGGTGCACGGCCCGGCGGACCCGCATGGGCTGTCGGACCTGTACAAGCATTCTGGCATCCTGGATTTCAGTCAGCCGTTCGCGCCCTTCGAAGCCCGCGTGCTGGGAGACCTGCAGGTCACGGCGCTGCCATTGCTGCACTCCAAACCGACGTTGGGCTACCTGCTGGAAGGTGGCGGACGGCGAATGGCCTATCTCACTGATACGGCGGGCTTGCCGGCGGACACCACGGCCTTTGTGCAACAGCAATCGCTGGATGTGCTTGTCCTCGACTGCTCCTTACCCCCGCAACCGCAAACACCGCGCAATCACAATGACCTGAATCTGGCATTGCAGATCATCAAGCAACTGCAGCCGGGGCAGGGCGTGCTGAACCACGTCGGGCACACACTGGATGCCTGGTTGATCGAGCATGCCGATGCACTGCCGGGGCATGTGATCGTCGCGCAGGACGGGATGGTCCTCTAAATCACCTGTGGAACAGCCAATACTGCTGCAGCAGTCCTGCAAGTTGCAGGCGTGATGAGTCGGTCGTTGAGCGGGTGGTGCCATGCCGCTCGTCACCGTAGAGATGTTTCTGGCCCGAGCGTGAAATTCCATGACTACACTTTTCTGACGGGGCCTTTTTATAGGGCCTGCGCACCCATCAGTTTTGTCCGTTACGTCAATGTAACGCGTGCAATGCCTTCTGAAGATCGTCCGACCTGCTTGAGGCACATTCAGTGATCCTGACAGCGACTTGGTTGCATCTGCGTGCGCAATTAATGGATAGCAACAACGTTTCAGAGGACTGCCAGGATGGCCTACGCACGTCGTGATATTGAAAAATTTTTAAAAGCCGACGAACTCATTGAATTAAACGGTGAGCAATACACATATGTCAGGGCGGATGGCCCGGATATCGTGCTTTATTTACCCGGAGGGAAAGAACAAAAGCGCGTGGCATATGAAGCTATAAAAAAGATCCCTCAAGTTGATCTCAGGAAAAGTGAAGAAGCCAGACAACTAAGTGCGCTCATCAACGCCGGCGGGTTTGTTATTGCCGAATCTGATCAACCCGCCTTGCCACCTGATAGCGGACCGTTCTTGATCGAGATGTTCGACGGAGCGTATGTTTTTGGCTGTGTGAAACAAGTTCGAAACACGCGCAGCGTCCTGTCCGGGCAAGTGAATGTCTGGCTGGATCTTTGCGCCAATAAAGAAAGTCGCAGGGTCTATAAGTCTCTCGCGCCCGCGCTGCCCCTTTTCAAAGGTGTACGCGGCGCGAATGAAGACGTCGATGATGTTCTGATTTCTGCTATTGAGAATATGTATGCCTTGCAGGGCGTAGACCTTGCCAAACTGCCAGCTGCACCAGAGGCCCTTGACCCTGCAGATGAGGTCGAGCCGGCCCAACCCGCAGGAGCGGTCGCACAATCTCCATCCGGGCAAGATCACGTTAAGCCTGCGACTGAGGTCAGACGACAGACGGTCGAGCCGTCTGCCGTGCCCTACTTGATTTCCACCCAGCCCGACGGCTATCTGCCTGACATGCAGGACTTCACGCTGGAGCGTGCAGGCAGCGTCGACGATGGCTGGTACAGCAC
Source organism: Pseudomonas sp. UBA5706 (assembly GCF_002419965.1). Lineage (GTDB taxonomy): Bacteria > Pseudomonadota > Gammaproteobacteria > Pseudomonadales > Pseudomonadaceae > Aquipseudomonas. The sequence goes on along the minus strand of NZ_DIHC01000038.1, from coordinate 234,697 downwards.
GGTGCCGATCAAGGCTGAGCGAGAATTGACTGTCGGTGAGACATTGAGCGCGTTTCTGGTCAATCGTCGCGACGGCGAGATCAGCCGGTTCGACTACGTTGCCCAAGCGACTACGCTCAAGGACGATCAGTGGCCTGAAGCATTCGCCCGCTACATTGCAGGCCAGGGCGCAGCCATGACTGCCGGGGCGTGGCGCGAGGACAGTACCTTCTCGACCGCAACGACGCCGTTGCGTCTTTGGTGCCATGCGAAGTACCGCGCATTCACCAATGCGCCTTTTACAGCCAACCTGATACAGGTGCTGGCCTGCAATGAGCACTTCCCGTTGCTCCCCGGACAGACCCTTTGCCTGCAAGTGCGTGACCTGAAGACTCAGGCGCTCTTCGAGCAGCATTTCTTCCAGGCTGCCGAGAAGCAGGCCGCAGCAGGCTGGACCAGGTCTCTGTGTGAGCAAATCAATCGTGACAGCCATCTGCTGCGTGCGGGTGTTCCGGGCGGTAACTGCCATGTGGCGCCCGCCGAGAAGGGTAACGCCTTTTGGGGGCCGCAGTGCGCCGAACTGAGTGTCACGCTGACGCTGGCGAACTGGTGGGAAAGCCGCATAGTGGAGGGATCACAGGCGCTGGACGCAGGCAGCACCCTACACGCCTGGGTTTACGACACGTATTCCGACCGCTTGCTGGCTAAGCATCAATGGAGCCCGAGTACCGCCCAGCTGGGCGGTGGAAAATGGCTGGCGGCGTGGGCCACGGCATTGAATCAGTCAGACGTGTCGGCCTATCTGCGAGCTGGTGTGTCCCGTCCAACTGACGATAACCTCAAGGTCACGGCTACCGACGGCCTCGGACTCTGGCACCGGGGTGATGCACTGCGCATTTTTACCTCCCTGGCGGATGCGGGGAATCGGCTTGCGCAGCTTGCCCTTGAGCTACCGCAAGGTTCGCAAACGACTGACGATTTGCAGATTACGGTGCGCCATCCTTTCAGTGGGCAGGTGCTGCATGAAGCGGTGTTCACCCCTGCGGCGGAAGATCAGACTGAATTCGATCAAACATCCTGGCGCATTGCGCTCAGCGAGTTTCTCAAGGATCAGGCCTGGCCCGAGCTGCAAGTGCAGTTGGCAAGCCAGGCGCAGATGCAGGATGAGGCAGAGGTTTGGATGCCGCGCTACTGCGAATTGCAAGTCGATCTCGACCCTGTTGAACCCGTCGTCGCTGACGTTGACTCTGCAACGACGGCGGCAGCCGCTTTGCCCACGGTAACGCTCGCCTCAGGCATTGGCTCACTGCGGGTCACCATTGATATTCATGCCGGAGAGCTGGAGTTTCGTCTGAATCGCGCTGCCTCGAACAAAGGCCTGCGCATCGTCGCCTGCGTGCCTGCAATGCCGGCTGAGGAGGTGTCTGGCGAAGAGGTAGCATGGCCGATCTCAGTGACGGCCGACAGAATCACCTGGGGTGCAATGGCCAAGCAATGCACCTATGAGGTGTGCCTGGATTGCCCGGAGAAAATGTGGGGCGAGAAGGAACACACCATTGGCCATATCGGTGCTTTTAGTGAAACGCAATTCTGGCAAGCGCCGCAGCCGGTCTCGTACACCCCAGCCGGCGCCCTGACGCGTTACTCGCCGACCAGCCTGCTGTGCGAGGATTACGGCAATACCGAGCGCTCGGAAATCTTTGACACCCTGGGTCAGGGGGAAAGCGGCGTGGACCCGCGCACCGGCCTGTTCCACGCGCATTACCCGGTCGCCACGTTGCAAGGCTTGCACGGGCTCGGCCCGATATGTGATCTGACCTTGCATTATTCGGCCTTGCGCGGCAACGAAGCGGGGCTTGGCGACGGCTGGGCCTGGCGCTTTTCCAGCCTGGATGTGCGTGAACGTTGCCTGACGTTGGCCAATGGCATGCGGATCACGTTCACCAGTGAGGAGTGGCAGGTGCTTGGCAAGGAAAAACCGCTGAACAAAAAACACTGCCTGGTGCAAGCTAATAAGGATTACAGCCAATTCACACTCGATCTGCCCAGTGGCCGGCGGGAGGTCCTGAGCAAACCGGCTGCGGTGGGCAGCGACGAGGAAGAGCCAAACGCCACATTTGTCGCCGACATCATCAAGATGCTTAAGGCCATCAAGACAAAAAGTAAACCGAACTTTCCTGCGGTCCCCGCGCACTGGACACAGTGGGTGCTTCTGGTTCTTTCACCCGTTGGCTATTACATCGGCGCCAAGCTCGATTACGACGAAGCCCTCCGCGCATGGGAAAACCATGGCAGCGTCAAGGAAATGGACGAGCGTATTGCTTATTACGAACGCCCCTTCGTGCAACTGCTGCCCTCACGCATCGTCTCGCTGCATGGCCAAGCGCTGGACCTGGAATGGAAGCGCCAGACAGGGCAATTTCTGCTCATGGCCATCAAGAGCGGGGAAGAGGCGTTGTTCACTGCGCAATACCTAACCCCGGACAAAACCAGTGCACAGGTGAACATGCAGGTGTGGCCAGGGAGCGATGAGCGCTTCGAGGTCAAACTGCAGTTGCGCGATTATTTATTGCGCACACTCACGCGCACACAGGAAAAAACAAACGAGCGAACAAAGAAGCAAACAAAGGAAATCATTCAGCAGGTCGATTGTGACTATGCCGACGATCCGACCCTGGATCGAGTGCTGTGCCGGCTGACGGAGCTCGATGGTTCGGTCGAATGCGTGCAATACAGGCCAGGCATTCGGGGAACAGGCAAACCCCTTTGGCCCCAGGCTGTGCTGCATGCATTGATTCCGGGTGATGGGCAAGAAAATCAGGTCAATACCTACCGCTATACCGGTCGCCTGCTGGACACATCGGACCAGTTGTACATCGTCGAGGGCGAGCGCGGTGCGCATGGGGCACGAGAGCACCACCTGCAGGTGTTCGGCCTCAACGATCAGATACAGCGTCAGGAGCTGGTGGCGGGCTCGGCGTCGGCCGACAGCCAATGGCTGGAGTTCAAGGCACGGGAATCGGGCAACGCCCAGGTTATTCGCTACACGGGATACGGCGATGATCTGGTCAAGGCTATTGAACAGTTCAAACTGGGCATTAGGGACAAAAAAGCGGTGCTGCTTGGCCAACAGCGGGTCAAGTATCAGCAGGCTATCGTCGAAATCGTGTGGCGCTACGGTCGGCGAGGCCGGAGGCGTTTGATCCGTTCCATTGAGTCATTGCTGCAGGTTTGTCCGGCGTCGCGGCGTCCGGCACTGGGCAAGGCGATCGATAGGTTAATTACCGAACAGGACGCCGATGACCTGCCGATAAAACTGATCACCCAGGGCCAGCACACCCTTTACAGCGCCTACTACCCGGCCGGTGGCGGGGAGAACATCGTCAGTGCTGCCAGATTGAATGGCCTGAGCAGCGTGTCGGGTGTGCCGCAATTGAGCTGCCCCAAGCTGCCTGATTATGCGGTGCGCCCGCTGATGGCCGAGTATCAATGCGACGACTTCGGCAACTCGCTGGGTTTGAAACTCTTTGGCTATCGCTCGGTGCAGCGTGGCGGCAGGACATTCCTTGAGCTTGAGCAACAGGTGGTGCTTGAAGGGATAGGCGTAAAAGGTACATTCGACGGGCAACTTCTCAGCAGCACCGCATGGGTCAAGACCGCCGATGAGGTGCTATGGCGTCAGCGCATCAATACCGTCTCGCCGGTCACCGCCAAGACCACGCCCGCCGGTGAGAGCAAAGTCAGGGAGTGGAGCCTCACCGATAAACAGCTGACTCATCTGGGCCCTGATACTTTCTCGCTGGAAACCACGTGCCTCTGCGAAGACAACCCTAATAAGTCATCTATCGTGGTGCGTATGATTTCAAAAACCCAGGCTGGCAACCAAACGGTCAGTACCGAGCGATGTTCCCGTTACAGCCAGCGTTGCCTGGAGCGAGTCGAACAAGGTATCGAGAAGACGTGGATGTACGACGCCGTCGGGCGTGTGGTCGATGAGGCGCAGTATCAACTCAAGCCAGGCAAAAAAAGCAGGGCCGATGAGCAGAAAGCGCGTGCACGCACCCAGACCCGCTACTCCGCGGATGGCAAGCTGGCGACGCAGCTTCATGGCAACGGCGATGAAAGCCGTGCGTACCTGGACGGCTTGCAGCGGACATGGCGCAGTGAGTGGCGAAGGGCCGGCTCTAGTGATTATCTCCCGCTGTACGAGTGTTCGCTGCAAGGGCTGGATGAGTCGCAAGTGATGGGCAGTTGCGAGTGGGATTATTTGCCGGGTGGCCAGGCCGTTGTCGAAAGGACTCAGGTGCAGCCGCAGCAGGGGCGTCAGCCTTGGTTAATTGAACGGGGAGCCACAGGTCTCGAAGAAGAAGTGGGCGGTTCCCAGACTTCATCGAAGGTAAACAAGATAACACCAGGCACAAACGTTTCTTATCTAGCGTTTCAAAATGCAGAAAACTCACCAGTCATAGCGTTTGCCGATTGCTTATTGTGGTTGGAGCGTTGTAAAGGTGCGAATTTGGTTGACGATGCTGAGCGAATCAAGCGAAAGATTCAGTCGGCATATTGCCTGACCGTGAAGGTATTTGATTATCATCTTATTCAGAGAGCAAAGGTGCTTAAGTTCTTTCAGGGCTTGCTAGGATTAAAAGGCAATGAATTCCTCTCTGAAATTTATGATGCCTATGCTTCGGCGCTTTCAGTCGAACCTGCTGAGTTGATAAAGATTCCGGGGTTTGTTGACGTTGAAGTGCTGAAGAGAGAGCCTGATATAGAAAATGCCGAGCCTTGGATGTTTTATGTGTTTCTCAACAATGATGCGGCCAAGGACGCGACGAAAGGTTTTGACCTTTGTGATTCAAATTTGTTTAACGCTGTAATTTCGCAACAGGACGTGGAAACCCGATTAGACGTTGAGCAACGCCTGTCCCGACACCGCCTCTCTAAACGCACCACGCAATACCTGACCAAAACCGATGGCACCTTCAAACGCACGCAAACCCTGTCGGACGGCATCGTACAGCAGCAACTGAGGCTGACCCAAGATATTGATTCAAACGGCCGCGTGGTGCGCAGCGAGCGGGTCGTCGGCGACCAAACACGCATATATGCGCTCGAGCGCGACGCCTTGGGTCGAGTCACCCGGATAACGCGACCTGACAGCACCCTCATCGAGCGCACCTATCATGGCTTCAGCAACCAGATCACCGAACTCAAGGTAGGTGGCAAGGTCGTAGTCACCCAGAAAATGGCCAACGATTCTACGTTGCAATCACGCAAAGTCGGCAGCCGGACCTACACCTTCGATGACGACACAGTGACCCTGCCCGACAAAACGCGTTTACACACGCGAGTCGATGCCGAGGGGGTCCAATGGGGCGCAAGCGACAGCGCCGTGGCCAGCCTGACGCGCAAAGAGGGTGTCACCACCGTGGCGTCGGGCAGCACCGCAAACGACATTTGGAAGCACAGCTTTACCCACCCCAGCCTGCCTGGCCGCATCAAGGAGGCGCAAACCACGCCGCGCGGCGAATCGCAAAGTGCCGAGTGGCGAAGCCTGCGGGGCGCCGCCGTGGCAGCACTGCGCGCCGATGGCCATTGGCAGCGCGGTTTCGTCGATAACGAGGGACGTGTCCTGCGTACCTGTCAGGCGTATGAGGACGTGGCCTACCGCTACAACACATCGGGTCAACTGCAGTCGCGTCAGGTCCATGCATTGATGGCTGGCGAACAATGGCAGGTGCTCAGCGAACACAATGACTTTGGTCGCGAGGTTATTCGGACTTTCCTGCACAACGGAGCTTCGCGCTTCGAGCAACGCATGACCTGGCGCGCGGATGGGCGCCTGGCGAGCAAGGCGAGTTACCAGGGCGGCACGCTGACGTCCACTGAGCGTTTCAGCTACGACGAACTCGATCGACTAAAGCGCTATGACTGCGATGCCAACGATGCGACGCATTGCCCCAGAGACGTTGATGGCAAGGCGGTCAAGGGGCAAGTATTCACCTGGGATGCACTGGACAACCTCCTCAGCTGTGTGACCACTGGCTTCGATGATTCGGTCGTGACCCGGGCGTTCAGCTATGACGACAGCACCGATCCAACGCGCATGACCGCGGTCAAGGGCGGTTCCAAGTCCCAAGCCCTGACCTGGAACGACAATGGCTACCTCAAGGCCGTTGATGCGCAGGGCCCTACGTTTGCCTACAACGCCTGCGGCCAACTGAGCAAGGTCAGCGATGCCGACGATGTGCCGCTGGCACGCTATGAGTACGACGGCTATCAACGCTTGGCGGCGCAGTACGTCAATGCGGATGAGAGCATCCGTGAACTGCGCTACGACGGTGATGAGCTGATTGGCGAAGTCTGGTTCGACAAGGACCGCGCCGTTACCCGTCGCACCAGCCTCTCGGCCGGGCTTGCCGAGTATGACGGGGAGCAGGTGCGTTGGCTGATCGACGATCCGCAGGTCGGTGTCGCCGGGCAGGTCAAGGATGGCGAGCTCAGCCTGGCGCCGTTGTTGCCGTTCGGCGAGGGCGCCGTGCTGGACGAGGTAGGCGTCGGCTATAACGGCATGCGCCGCGACCCGGTCACAGGCCAATACCATGCCGGCAATGGCTACCGCAGCTACGACCCGACGCTGTGCCGTTACGCTCAGCCCGATTGGTTGGCCCCGGTCGGCGAGGGCGGCCACAACGCCTACCAGCACTGCCCGGACCCGGTCAACCTGCATGACCCCAGTGGTGCGATCATGCTCAGCCGCTGGGAGCAGAATCTGGTGTTGCAGGACCTCGACCACGAGCTTAGGGACACTCAGGCCATGGAAGTCGGTGGCAAATGGCGCGGGCTGGCCTTGTCGTTGGTGTTGACGGTTGTAGGCGTTGCTGCAACGGTTTTTTCCGGGGGAACGGCCTCCATGTTGCTGTTCGGTGCATTGACGGCGTTGAGCGCCGCTTCGTTCGGGCTGGAGGTGGCCTCGGTGCTGACCGCAGAGTCGAATGCGGAACTGTCCAAGGCCCTGGGTATTGCCTCGATGGCGGTGGGTGTGCTGTCCGCAGCCTGTTTCATGGGGACGATCAAGGCGGTTGTCAGTCTGCTCAAGCAGACGATCAGCGCGGTCGGACGCACGGTACGCCTGATAGGGCGCGGGGCAAAAGCACTCGGTCGCAGCTTTGTCCGCCTCTTCAAAGGTCAAGGACGCCTCGCCCAGATCTACAAAGCTCAACTGGGCGCCACGCGCCTCCCTTTGCGGATGCGCCTGCGCACGTCCATGCGCAAGGTGAGCAATTACCTTGATGCCCCTGCCGCACCGCTTGAGCCGATGCCGACCTATGACAGAAGTAGCTGGGTCGGCAAGCTGAGAGGTTATTGGGACGGCCCGGATCCTCTCAACCTGACAGGGCGGCCGGCCAGACTCTACGAATGGGCCAACCGTTCGCGTTTCGTCTCCAGGGTCAATGAAATCGAAGGGTTGGCCATTGAAGTCAATATCCTGCGAGGAACGCTGGAGTCGTCCATAGCGCTGGCCGAAGGGGATGATTCCTCATCCATCAGCTCGCAAGCACGCGCCAGCCTTCGCGGCAATAATCCTTACAAGCCTCGTCATATCAGGCCTCGATACGAACTCTGGACGGCACTTGGACTGAGTGGCTGAGCCAATTGCCGTTCGCGGACGACGGCAAGTCAGCGGCCATTGCTGTCGGGTATTCACAGGGGCTGCATCAACGAAACAATAGGTGATGATCATGAGTCAATTCACAGGGAAAGTGGTAAAGCGTAACCTCGACCAACGTTTCGGTTGGATCAAGTACGCGCCTCCAGAGGAAAAGGATGACGCGGATGTTGATGACGAGATTTACTTCACGGCCGCTTCAAGTGGAGGAACGCTTCCTCCTGACGGTGCAGAGGTGACGTTCACCCGGGAGGTCGACCTTGAGAAGCCGGGTCAAGGTGAATACATAGCCACGAACGTGCAGGTAATAAAGGTAAAGAAATAGCGTGGAAATACCGGATAGCAAATCACTGACCGGTCAGGCCTGAAGTCGACCGGCCGCCATCCACGTTCTTGTACAAACCACTGCGTACTTCAGGTATCCGGGTTTTTCAGGCGTTGGCGCCTGACGTTACACTGCGCTGATCGTGACCGGAGAATAGACATGACAGATGAGCCTTATGCGCCGCAAACCCTGAGTCGCGAGGACGTCGACGCGCTGCCTGGCGTCAGCGTGATCGACTTCGGCACCCAATGGTGCGGTCACTGCAATGCCGCGCAACCGTTGATCGGCAAGGTCATGGCCGATTACCCCCACGTACGCCGCCTGAAAATTGAAGACGGCAGCGGCAGACGCCTGGGGCGTTCATTCAAGATTAAGTTATGGCCGACGCTGGTCTTCATGCGCGACGGCCAGGAAGTCGGGCGGCTGGTGCGGCCGACCCGGATTGGTGACATCGAACAAGCATTCCAAGGCTTGGCAACGAAGGCATGAGCGCCGCGCCCACATTCGCTGCCGCAGATAAAGCTGCGGGGCCTTCCACAGCATCTGGTGGCGTGCGCAAATATGGCGTGGTACTCGAGCCCGGTAGCAGCCGGCCTGCCGGCGGTGGCGTGATCCGGGGCGGCACCCGACGCGCGTGTTCGGAACAGATCGTTAGCATGCTGGCATATGCCGCTTCCGTAATGGGGCACGGCAGCCCATAATCGCGCCATTCCAACGTGGTCGTGAGCCCAGCATGAAAACTGTCGACGACACTCTTGCCCAAGCGTCCGTTCAGGCGCCACGAAAGAGCCGCAAGAACAATCCTGAAAAAACCCGCGACGGTATCCTCCAGGCTGCCATTGCCGAATTCGTTGCCCAGGGCCTCTCCGGCGCGCGGGTCGACGCCATTGCTGAACGCACGCAAACCTCCAAACGCATGATCTACTACTACTTCAACAGCAAGGAGCAGCTGTACGGCGAAGTGCTGGAGAAGTTATACGGCGACATTCGTTACACCGAGAGCAGGTTGAACCTTGATGTGCTGGAGCCCATGGCGGCGATTCAGCGCCTGGTGGAGTTCACCTTCGATCATCACGACCGCAACGTCGATTTCGTGCGCATCGTCTGCATCGAGAACATCCACAACGGCGAGAACGTCAAGCAATCCCCGACTATCCGCGGCCTGAGCCAGGACGTGCTGCAGGCGCTGGACGAGACGCTGCGTCGTGGAGAAAAACAAGGGGTGTTTCGCCAGGGTGTACAGGCCGTCGATCTGCACATGCTGATGAGCGCCTTCTGCTTCTACCGCGTGTCGAACCGGCATACCTTCTCCGAGATCTTTCAGATCGAGCTGGAGGACCCCCTGGTGAAGGTTCGGCACAAAGCAATGATCAGCGACTCGGTGACGCGGTATTTGCTGCCTTAATCAATCGCTGCGGCGCTGCCGCATGTTCACGTGAGGAGCGTCCTGATGTCGCAACGCCAATCAACGCTGATCGCTCTGCTGGTCGCGGTCACGTTTTTCATGGAGAACCTTGACGCGACAGTGATCGCCACCGCGCTTCCGGAAATGGCCAGCACGTTCGGCGTGGCGGCGGTGGACCTGAACATCGGCATGAGCGCCTACATGCTGGCGATTGCGGCCTTCATCCCCATCAGCGGCTGGGTGGCGGACCGCCTGGGTTCGCGCCTGGTCTTCGGCGCAGCCATCGTGCTGTTTACCCTTTCATCCCTGATGTGCGGGGCAAGCGCCAGCCTGGATACCTTCGTTGCCGCCCGCGTGTTGCAGGGTATCAGCGGAGCGATGATGGTCCCGGTCGGCAGGTTGGCGGTCATGCGGGCGACCGAAAAAAAGGACCTGGTAAGGGCGATTTCCCTGATCACCTGGCCTGGCCTCGTGGCACCGATACTCGGGCCACCACTGGGCGGTTTTATCGTCACTCACGCCTCATGGCCGTGGATTTTCTACCTGAACCTGCCCCTGGGAATCGTCGCATTGATCGCCACCTGGGTGCTGATTCCGCGACGCAACGAGGTCAGTCGCCGTGCGTTCGATGTCAGCGGTTTCGTGCTGGTGGCCATGGCGTGTACCGCCTCGTTGTATGGCATGGAAATGCTCGGCCAGGGGCGCGACAGCCAGTGGCCCGGACTGTTGCTGACCGGTGCCGGTCTGGTCAGCGGCGCGCTGGCCTGGGCGCACATGCGCGGGCGTGCACAGCCGTTGATGAACGTCGGCGTCATCGGGATTCGTACGTTTAGCGTCAGCCTGTTCGGCGGTTCGTTGTTTCGCATCGCCATCAGCACATTACCGTTTCTGTTGCCGCTGATGTTCCAACTGGGATTTGGCCTGTCGCCGTTCGATTCCGGCGTGCTGGTGCTTGGTGTGTTCGCAGGTAACCTGGCGATGAAGCCGTTTACCAGCAAGGTCATGCAGCGCTGGGGTTTTCGTTCCGTGCTGATGGGCAACGGGGTGATCGGGGTTGTCGCCATCGCTGCCTGCGCCTTGCTCGACGAGCAGATGGGCTGGCCGCTGATTCTGCTGATTCTGTTCATTGGCGGCCTGTCGCGGTCGATGCAGTTCACCGCGTTCAATACCTTGGGTTTCGCCGATGTGCCGAAAGCGCAAATGAGCGACGCGTCGACGATGTTCAGCATGTTTTTCCAACTCAGCATGGGCCTGGGGGTGGCCATTGCCGCGTTGCTGTTGCGCGGTTCGATGTACCTGCATGGCAATGCCGGTCAGGCCCACACCAATGACTTCCAGCTGACGTTCGTCTGGGTCGCCCTTATTGCGTTGCTGGCCTTGCTTGATAACCGGCGACTGTCGCCTCGGGCGGGCGAGGCGGTGTTGCAGCGCAAGGCGTGAGCACACGCCGGACGGCTATAGGCAGGCTGCGATCGCTTCAAAACGTGCACGACTGCGCTGTGGCACGAGCAGGCTGGACACTGCCTAAAACCTCCACCCCCCGTGCATGCTTTGACTATTGCCGATTGCAGCGACAGAGCGGAGTATTTCGCCACTCGAACAATAAAAGTTTAAGGACGACATACTCATGCACATCCAAGGCAAGGTGTTTCTGGTCAGCGGCGGCGCATCAGGTTTGGGCGCGGCCACCGCACAGATGCTGATCAGCGCAGGTGCCAAGGTCATGCTGGTGGATATCAACGCTCAGGCCCTGCAAAGCCAGGTACGAACCCTGGGCGCCAATGCCCTGGGCAGCGTGACCGACATCACCAACGAAGCTGCCGCCCAGGCTGCGGTGGACCAGGCACTGCAAGCGTTCGGCCAGATCAATGGGCTGATCAACTGCGCAGGCATCGTCGGCGCGCAGAAGATCCTCGGCAAGGATGGTCCCCATGCGCTGGAGAGCTTTAGCCAGGTCATCAATGTCAACCTGATCGGCAGCTTCAATCTGCTGCGCTTGGCCGCGGCCGCGATCGCCGAGAGCGCCGCCGACGAAAGCGGGGAGCGCGGCGTTATCGTCAATACCGCCTCCGTCGCCGCTTATGACGGCCAGATCGGCCAGGCCGCCTATGCCGCGTCCAAGGGCGCGATCGCCAGCCTGACTCTGCCAGCGGCGCGCGAACTGGCGCGGTTCGGTATTCGCGTGATGACCATCGCTCCCGGCATCTTCGAAACCCCGATGATGGCCGGCATGACCCCGCAGGTTCGCGACAGCCTGTCGGCAGGGGTTCCGTTTCCGCCAAGGCTGGGCAAGCCTGATGAATACGCCGCGCTGGTACGCCATATTATCGAAAACAGCATGCTCAACGGTGAGGTGATCCGTCTCGACGGCGCCTTGCGTATGGCTGCACGCTAATTGAGAGGGCCTGTTATGTCATTGCATCAACGTCAGCCGCACGCCGAAGATCCGGTCGTTATCGTCAGCGCCGTGCGTACGCCGATGGGCGGCTTTCAGGGCGATCTTAAGAGCCTGACCGCGCCACAGCTGGGTTCGGCGGCCATTCGCGCCGCCGTAGAACGCGCAGGCCTGGCACCCGCCGATGTAGAGCAGGTGCTGTTTGGCTGCGTATTGCCTGCCGGATTGGGCCAGGCCCCGGCGCGCCAGGCGGCCCTGGGCGCGGGCCTTGATGACAGCACCCTGTGCACGACACTCAATAAAATGTGTGGCTCCGGCATGCAGGCGGCGATCATGGCTCACGACATGCTGCTCGCCGACAGTGCCGAAGTGGTGGTCGCCGGTGGCATGGAGAGCATGTCCAACGCGCCTTACCTGCTGGACAGGGCGCGCAGTGGCTATCGCATGGGCCACGGGCAAGTCATCGACCACATGTTCTTCGACGGGCTGGAAGACGCCTACGAGCGTGGCCGGTTGATGGGCACGTTCGCCGAGGATTGCGCGTCACGCGAAGGCTTCAGCCGCGAGGCTCAAGATGCATTCGCCATCGCGTCCCTGACCCGTGCCCAGGAGGCCATGCAGCAGGGCCGCTTCGAGGCCGAAATCGTGGCGCTGCAGGTCGACGTCGGCAAGGAGCAGGCAGTCATCAGCCAGGACGAGCAGCCGCCCAAAGCCAGGCCGGAGAAGATTTCCCGCCTCAAACCGGCATTTCGCGCAGCAGGCACCGTGACTGCGGCCAACTCCAGCTCAATCTCCGATGGCGCAGCGGCGTTGGTCCTCATGCGCCAGTCCGAGGCAGAGCGGCGAGGGCTCAAGCCACTGGCCGTGATTCGCGGTCATGCTGCGTACGCTGGCCGGCCGGATCTGTTTCCGACCGCACCGATCGGGGCAATCGAGAAGCTTATGCGCAAAACCGGATGGTCACTGGCCGATGTCGATTTGTTCGAGATCAACGAGGCCTTTGCGGTGGTCACCCTGGTGACCATGCGCAAGCTTGAGTTGCCCCACGAGAAGGTTAACGTCAATGGCGGCGCGTGTGCCCTGGGGCACCCCATCGGTGCATCGGGCGCGAGGATCCTTGTCAGCCTGATTGCGGCCCTCCGGCAGCGAGGTCTGCGGCGTGGCGTAGCGGCGATATGCATCGGAGGCGGGGAGGCTACTGCCGTCGCGATAGAAACCCAATAACATCAATCAGTTAAAGTAATGTTCTGAAGCTGTATATCAACTTAATACAGCTCGTGCGATATACGCATAGGGAGTTAAATCAATGAGTTATGAGACCATCCTCAAAGATATCAAAGGTCGGGTGGCGTTGATTACCCTGAATCGACCTCAGGCCCTCAATGCGCTGAACGCCCAATTGATCAACGAGCTCAACCATGCGCTCGATGAATTGGAACGCGACCACAATGTTGGCTGCATTGTCCTCACGGGTTCAGCCAAAGCCTTTGCCGCTGGCGCCGATATCAAGGAAATGGCCGAACTGACCTATCCACGGATCTACCTTGACGATCACTTCAGCGAGAGCGATCGGGTGGCCAATCGTCGCAAGCCGATTATCGCTGCAGTCTCCGGGTTTGCCTTGGGCGGTGGTTGCGAGCTGGCGCTGATGTGCGACTTCATCCTGGCCGCCGATAATGCCCGGTTTGGACAGCCGGAAATCAAGCTCGGGGTCTTGCCTGGAATGGGCGGTACCCAACGCTTGACCCGCGCCGTGGGTAAAGCCAAAGCGATGGAAATGTGTCTGACCGGGCGCATGATCGATGCGGTCGAGGCCGAACGCTCTGGGCTGGTGGCACGCATCGTGCCGCAGGAGCAACTGCTCGAGGAGGCGTTAAAAGTGGCCGGAAACATCGCCACCAAGTCGCTGCCTGTGGCCATGATGGTCAAGGAAAGTGTCAACCGGGCCTTTGAGGTCAGCCTTTCGGAGGGCATTCGTTTCGAGCGTCGGGTGTTTCATGCAGCGTTCGCCGGCGAAGATCAGAAGGAAGGCATGGCGGCTTTCATCGAGAAACGCGAACCGACGTTCAAGCATCGGTAGGCCCAAGCGGGCGCTGGTCGGGCTCATCCACGGCAGCAAACGGCGCGTAATCGATGCCTTGCTCAGTGATGTGCAGCCAGCCGCGGCTGCTGCGCAGTGTTAGCGGGCGATCACTGTCGATGCGCAGTTGCCTGCCTTCGCCAGATGCAACGCACGCACCAGGATTTTCCTCGCGCTGCGGTTTGTCCGCTGCGGTGCCTGGCGGTCCTGTCGTGTCAGGGGCCGCCGCCAATGTGCCGCTTATGAGGGGCTGGTCAGGATCTCCCTCGAAAAAACCGATGCGCACGCGTGATCCGCAAGGCTGCTTTTTCAGCCCGCTGACAACCCGTGCCCAGCTGTCATCTGCGCCGCTGGTGGGCGCGTCTGCCTGCCAGTGATACCGGATGCGCAGGCGCCCCGATGCGTCAGCGTGCTCATCGACCAGAGTGGCCATTTCATACGTGTCAACGATTGGCTTGAGATGTTCCAGTGCGGGTCGAAACGGCATCGTCCAGGGCAATACCCGAAAACTGTTCTCGTAGCCCGCCAGCTTAGGCTTGTCGAGGCCGAACCGGGGCCGCAACAATCTGGCGACCCCCCTTCCGGGGTCATCCGCCGATGCCATCGCCTGCAGCATCTGAATCACGTCTCGCGACTCGCAGCCGCGCAGGGGGGCCAGTTGCCATGCCCAGTGTTGAACGTCGGTCAGCAGCCATTGGTCGTTGAAAAACGTGTCCGGGTGCTCCTCGACACGCATCACCAACCCGGCGCGCATCCAAGGCAGCCGGCTATGGCCCATGATTTCCCGACGTTCACAGCGCTGGCGTTCCAATTGACGCGCACTGAGCTGCTGACGCTGGACAACGGCGGCATCGGTGGCCAACGCAGTGCCGAACGCCTGATTGTCGGCATCGTGGGTGCGGGGTCGCGGCGCGAAGGTAGGCGGGCTGTAGTGTTCGCCCGCATGGCTGCTGTAGCAGGTGCGAACCGAAAGCTGCTCGGCGAGGTGATCGACGCCGGCCGGGGTCAGCCATTCCGGAAAGCCCAGGGGGTCATCGGAAAACACCAGAACGTGGCGCTGAAGGTGGTGTTCGAAGCGAAAGCTGATGCCTTCTTCCTCACACAGTCGACGCAGAAAGTGCAGGTCGCTTTCGTTGTACTGCAGGCAATGCTGCCGAGGCGGGTAGAGGCCCAGCAGGTGGTCGAAGCGCACGGCATCCCCAGCCATGCCGTGACTGTGCAGCAGCCGTGTGAGGATCTGAGGAACGCTTTTTCCATTAAACGCCCGGCGTCGGGGAGGGCCGTCCAACCGCTGCAGCGCCGGCATCAGGCGCAAGCGATAAAGGCTCAGGGCGGAACCACGGTACAGCCGGTCCACCCCTTGGATTTGCCCGTGCAGCCCATGCATTGGGGTCATCTCGACGCCGATTTGCAGCCACGCGTCGCGCAGCAGCAACGCGGGGCCATCCAGCGTCGCGTCACGGCTGACCAGGTCGATGTCGAAACAGTACGGTGCGTTGAGGCGGTCACGGCCACTGACGCCGATCACCAGCAGATCGCACGGATGGTTGGCGATCGCCAAAGTCATTGTCACCTGCGAGTCTTCACGCATCTGCTGAGGCACCCTGAAATTTCGAGGCGCAGAGGGTACGAAAAGCTACAAGACAAAAGGGCCAGTTCTGAATTTTCGGAAGCGGACTACAAGCTCTGTCTCATTATCCTTAGGACTGTGTGGAAGCTTTCCTCGAAACTTATCGCCAATCCTTTGATCGACAGCGCGCTAACGGGGGTTTCTTCTGCCGCCAGCGCGTATAAAATGCGCCGGGCGTCCGGGTTCTCTCCGGGCGTGTCATCGTTCACCCTTTTCAGCGTTTACCGTCTAAGGTCCCGCGCGCCACGCAGGATCGGCACCGACGGTTTATCGCCTACGGAACAAGAGAGCACTCATGGGCGCACAGTGGAAGGTCAAACACAAAGAAGCAGCAGCCAACGCCAAGGGCAAGATTTTCGGCAAGCTGTCCAAGGAAATCATGATTGCCGCGCGTTCCGGCGCTGATCCGGACATGAACTCGCGTCTGCGCCTGGTGGTCGAGCAGGCGAAAAAAGCTTCGATGCCGCGCGAAACCCTGGAGCGGGCTATCAAAAAGGGCGCGGGGCTGCTGGGTGAGCAGGTCAACTACCATTTCGTCACGTACGAAGGCTTCGCGCCGCACAAGGTGCCGGTCATCGTCGAGTGCCTGACTGACAACGTCAACCGCACCGTTGCCGAGATCCGCGTGCTGTTTCGCAAGGGGCAAATGGGCGCAGCGGGCTCGATCACCTGGGACTTTGACCATCTGGGCATGATCGAAGCGGCCGGCGACGGCAAGACCGATCCGGAAGAAGCGGCCATTGAGGCCGGTGCCCAGGACGTCGAGCCGGGCGACGACGGCGTGACCCTGTTCTTCACCGACCCCACTGACCTGGATGCCGTCTGCAAGGCCCTGCCGGAGCAGGGCTTTACCGTTGAGTCGGCAAAGATCGGCTACCGCCCGAAAAACGCGGTATCGGACCTGACCGAGGAGCAAATGGCTGAAGTCGAGGCGTTTCTGGAGGCCATCGACAGTCACGACGACGTGCAGAACGTCTATGTGGGCCTGGCTGGGTAAAGATCGTTGCTGCAACACTGCCTCAACAGCTTTTGCCGCGTGCCGGGATTTTTGTCCCTGCCCACCCTGTAGCAGCACGCCACGCTGCTACAGGCAGCGTAGCGCCTGCTCCAGCTCTGCGAAATTTGGTCGCTTCAGCACCTGCGGCTGCACACATGCCTGCTGCAATTCACGCAGCGTTGCGATTTCGCTGTCGCATGCATCGCAACACGCCAGCATTTCACCGAGCAGAATCCCAAACGCGCGTACTTCGATGCGTTCGAGTGCGCGGCCGGTTTCTTCGTCCGGGTAAAACGCGGCGGCGCCGAAATCCCCCAGCAAGCTCTCGCCGTTTTCCGCCCAAAGAATGTTGTGCGCGTAGAGATCGCCGTGATTGATGCCCCTTGCGTGCAGGTGTCGACAGGCCGATGCGATACCGGCGGCCATGCGCAGGACAATGTCCCGACTCAAGCGAGTAGCGTTGTAGAGATCGCGAGTACAAGAATCCAGACTTGGGGGGCGAGCGAGGACTCTGAAACGTGGCGAGATCAATTGCATGACCAGCCCCCTGGCATTCTCAGGGTGCCCGAACACCTCACCCTCAACCGGAATCAGGTGCGCGTGCTGACCGGCCGCCATGCACGCCGCCATCTCGTTCAATGGCGAGCCATCGCTGGTCACATGCCCCTTGTACAGCTTGACCGCGACCTTTTCGGCTACCCCCTGATCGTCAAGCCATTGCCCCTGCTGGATGACGCCGGACGCACCTTCTCCCAGCACCTGATGCAGCGTCAGCCGGGACCAGGAGATCTGGCGGATCGGTTCTTCGGTATGGATGTCGTTGAGCGGATTACCCGCAAAGGCCAGCCAGGCCAGAGAAGGCATTTGCAGCAGCCATTGCGGCAGTTGGCGTATGTCGTTGGACGCGATGCGTACCAGTTCCAGCCGATGGCAAGCGGCAAGGGAGGCAGGCAGACTCTGCAGTCGATTGCCGGCAAGCATCAGTTTTTGCAGATGCACACACAGGCCCAGTTCGTCCGGCAGCGACTCGATACAGTTGTCCGTCAGCACCAGCGCGCGTAAGCGCGGCGGCAGTGATTCTGGCGGCACATCGCCGATTCGGCAGGCTTTGAAACCGACGAAAAACAGTTCGTCACAATGGCCTAGGGCCGCTGGCAACCGGGTGAACAGGTTGTTGGAGCAGAACAGGATCTTCAGGTGCTTGAGCCGATGCAGGTCGGTGGGCAGGTCGCTGAGCTGGTTGTCGGACAGATTCAGCACTTCCAGCGATTCGCTGAGGCTGAATATCTCATCGGGAAATTGCGTCAGGCCGCAACTGAGGTCCAGCCGTTTGCTGCCCGCCAGCTTGCCGGCGCGCAGGTCTGCGAGAGTGTGCATGGGTAAGAAAGGCCCGTGGTTCGAGGCCGGCCATCATAACCAGTTCGTGAGCGCTGCGCTCAACCCAGGCAGCGGTCGAGTAGCTGGTGCATGCGCGCGAGCGTAGGCGCCGATTCGGCGTAGAGAATCCGGTAGACCATAGGTGCGACCACCGCGTCCACCAGCTCATCGGCCGACGGGCTGCGTTCGCCGCGCTGCTGTGCCCGATCGATGATGATCTGCAGCTGGTCGCGCACGATATTCAGGCATTTGCCCGAACACAGCGTGGCGCTGCTGGAAACCACGTCGCGCATCATTTCCCGGCCAGGCGCTGAGTTGGTTTCCTCCAGATAAACCTCGACCCATGTGCGCAAATCTTCGCGCAGGCTGCCGCGATCCACCGGTTCGTCCGGGCGCAGACGCTCGACGGCCGCATCGGCCAGCAGCGAGGTCAGGTCGCCCCAGCGCCGATAAATGGTCGACGGCGTAACACCTGCGCGGGCGGCGATCATGGGCACGCTGAGCGCGGAACGTTCCTGCTCCTGAAGCAGATCGCGCACCGCCGCGTGGATCGATGTCTGCACCCGGGCACTGCGCCCGCCGGTACGAATGCCTTCTTTAATAGCCATGGATCGGACCTTAACACAAAGTATTTGCTTTAAGCAGAATCTGCTCACACACTGCTTAACGCAACTTCGTAGCCTTTGCAGTGTGCTTTTTCGGGAGAGTGTACGCGTGTCTGATTCGTTGCAGAACCCGCAAGTCGATGGTCGGGGCCGGGGGCATCTGGTTTATCTAGCATTCGTGATGCTGTGCTTTTTTGCCGCTTCCAGCGCGCCTACGCCGCTGTACCATGTGTATCAGCAAGCGTGGGGGGTCTCTTCGGCGCTGCTGACGCTGATTTTCGCCGTGTATGCCTTGAGCCTGCTGGCAACCCTGCTGATGTTCGGCTCGCTGTCGGACTACCTGGGGCGCCGTCCGGTGATCTTCCTCGCGCTGCTGCTGGAGATCGTGTCGTTGCTGCTTTTCATGGGCGCCAGTGACGTCAGCTGGCTGATTGCCGCGCGTTTGCTGCAAGGGGTGGCAACCGGGATTGCCAGTAGCGCCTTGGGCGCGGCGATGCTCGACACCGATCAGCAGCAGGGGCCGTTGATCAATAGCATCACCCCGATGTTTGGCATGGCCCTGGGCGCGCTGGGCACCAGTGCGCTGGTTGCCTATGCACCGCTGCCACTGCTGCTGGCGTATATCCTGCTGCTGAGTGCTTTCGTGGCACAAGTGCTGTACCTGGGACGGGTCCGGGAAACCGTTACTCCGCAGCCCGGCGTACTGAAAACCCTGTCACCGCGGCTCTATGTGCCAGCGCGCGCTCGAAGCACCTTGCTCCTGGTGTTGCCGGCGGACATTGCCGCCTGGGCCTTGGGCGGGTTCTTCCTGTCGCTGGCGCCGTCGTTGCTCGCCGCAGCCACTGGCTCGACATCCGTCCTCAATGGCGGACTGGCAGTGGCTGCATTGACCATCAGTGGCGCGATTTCGATCATGAACCTGCGGCTCAGACCGCCTCGGCTCGCCCTGTTGGTGGGTTGCAGCTTCCTGGCAGTGGGCGTTTCGGTGCTGCTACTGGCGGTCAATCTCGGCTGGCTGTGGCTGTTTTTTTTCGGGACGGTGGTGGCTGGGGTGGGTTTCGGCGCCAGTTTCCTCGGCGCGTTGCGCCTGTTGCTGCCCCTGGCCCATGCCCATGAACGCGCGGGGTTGATGTCTACTTTTCTGGCGCTGAGCTACCTCGCATTTTGCGTGCCGGCACTGCTGGCCGGATTGGCTGTGAAGGGTGAGGGCTTGGTCGTGACCACCAATGTCTATGGCACCGTGGTGGTGGGGCTGGCCCTGCTTGCGCTGGGCGGGTTGCTGTTGCGGCGCGCCGCCTGGATCAAGGCCGTGTGATACGCGATGGCAGGCGCCCGGGCATCTGCTAGTTTCATTCCTGTGCTGTCAGCCCTCATAAAAACAATCACAGGGATCCACGGATGAATGACAAGAAAGACGTGCCAGCCAGCGCGCAGTATTCGGACCATCACCGGCGTTCCATTACCGACCCTGAGCGCTACTGGGCCGAGCAGGCGCGGCAGGTAGCCTGGTACCGCGCGCCGCGGCAGGTGCTGCAGGCCATGCCGGACGGCACTCATCATTGGTTCGCCGACGGTCAGCTCAACACTTGCTATCTGGCGCTGGATCTCCAGATTGAACTGGGCCGTGGCGAGCAACCGGCGCTGATCTACGATTCGCCCGTCACTGACTGCAAGGCCAGCTACACCTTCAATGACCTGCGCGACCAGGTTGCACGGCTGGCGGGCTTGCTGCGCAGACTGGGGGTGCAGAAGGGCGACGGTGTCATTATCTATATGCCGATGATCCCCCAGGCCGCCATGGCCATGCTGGCCTGTGCGCGGATAGGCGCCATGCATTCGGTGGTATTCGGTGGTTTCGCGCCCCATGAACTGGCGTTGCGTATTGATGACCTGAAACCGAAATTGCTGCTCACCGCCTCGTGCGGGATGGAGTTCGACCGCGTCATCCCCTACAAGCCGCTGGTCGACAAAGCGCTGGAACTGGCGAGCTTCACGCCGGATCGCGTACTGGTCTGGCAACGCCGGCAATCGCTGGCGCAGTTGCGCGAAGGGCGCGATATGGACTGGCAAACGGCGCTGGAAGGCGTCGAGCCGGTCGATCCGCTGCCGGTGTCCAGCCTCGATCCGCTGTATATCCTCTACACCTCCGGCACCACCGGCAAACCCAAGGGCATCGTTCGCGAGAACGGCGGCCATGCGGTCGCCATGCTGTACACCATGAAACAGGTCTACGGCCTGAGCGCAGGGGACGTGTGGTGGGGTATTTCCGACGTTGGCTGGGTGGTGGGTCATACGCTGATCGTCTACGCACCTTTAATGGCCGGTTGCACCACGGTGTTCTATGAAGGCAAGCCGATCCGTACGCCGGATGCCGGGGCCTACTGGCGGATCATCGAAGAGTACCGGGTCAATGCGCTGTTCTGTGCGCCGACGGCCATGCGCGCAATTCGCAAGCAAGACCCGAATGCGAGCTTGCTTGAAGGACGCGACTTGAGTTCGATTCGCCAGCTGTTCCTGGCCGGCGAAAAGCTCGACTCCAGTACGCACCATTGGCTTGAGACAGTGACCGGCAAACCGGTGCTCGACCATTGGTGGCAGACCGAAACCGGTTGGCCGGTGACGGCGCCTTGCCTGGGCCTTGAAGGCCACCGGCCAGCGCCAGGCTCCAGTAACCGGGCGGTGCCTGGCTACGCCGTGAGGGTCGTGGATGAAGAGGGGCGTCTGCTGTCACCCGGCGAACACGGTTCGATCGTCATCAGCTTGCCACTGCCACCGGGGTGCAGTCAGACGCTGTGGGGCGATCACTCGCGCTTTGTGCAAGCGTATCTGCAGGCTTTTCCCGGTTACTACAACACTGGCGATGGCGGTTATGTCGACCAGCAGGGCTTTGTCTACATCATGGGTCGCACTGACGACGTGATAAACGTCTCCGGCCATCGCCTGTCCACGGGCGAAATGGAGGACCTGGTGGGACAGCATTCGGCAGTGGCTGAAAGCGCAGTGATCGGTGTGCACGATGAGATCAAGGGCCAGGTGCCGCTGGCCCTGGTGGTACTCAAGGATGGCGTCGAAGAGGACGCCGCTCAGATCCAGCGCGAGCTGATCGCACGGGTTCGCGAGCGGATCGGCGCGCTGGCCTGTTTCAACCGCGTGGTAATGCTCAAGCGTCTGCCCAAAACGCGCTCCGGCAAGACCTTGCGCGCGGTGCTACGCAAAATCGCCGATGGCGAGGCGTACACCGTTCCCGCGACCATCGACGACCCGGCGATTCTTCAGGAAGTCGCCAACGCGCTAGGCTGAAAACCAATGCCCTGAACCGCACAGAGCGCCTTGAACCGGCGCCTCTTGGCGCTGGCCAGGCGTCGTCACGGTTCAAGTTATTGCCCATCTTGCCGACACGTTTGGCAGGACAATAACGACTGAACCAGCATGGAGCCGCTATGACGACCATCTCTGCCCTTTCTGCCGTACAACCTTTGGTTGTGGCTAACATTGCCGCGAACACGTTGATGGTCGATGCCATCGAGCCATCTGGCAGCACAGTGTCGTCGCCCTCATCGATCGTCAGCCTGGGTCAGGACACCAGCGTCAGCAACGCGCAGACCTACACCCCGCGCGGTCTAGTGGCAGACCCCGATGTTCCGCCCGCATGGGAGTCCACTCGGCAGGACAAGGTCACCCTGGCAATGCAGGGCAACATCAGCACGTTCTCTGGTGTCAGCCGTTTCCAAGGATTAGGCGCCACGTTGCTCACCCAACTGGCGGAAAACGGCAAGGGTATTTCCCAGTCGGTGATCACTTCGTCTGCGAACAAGGCCCTTGAACCCTCGGAACTGGCCGCAGCTCAAGCCAAGCTGCACAGCAGCGCCGCCGACAACAGCATCAGCTTGACCCTCAAGACAGCCAGCGGCAAGACCGTGCAACTGACGCTGTCCAGCAACGACGCCGGCCTGGCGGTGCAGGCCGAGGTCAGCGGTGGCGAGCTCAGCGACGACGAACTCACTGCCCTGGGCCAGATGGCAGACGGCTTTCAGTCGGCCATCGACGGCCTGACCGCTAGGCCACCGCAACTCAAGCTCGATGCGCTGACGCAGTACGACACCAAGGTGTTTTCCTCGGTTGACCTGAACACCCGTGTCAAACTCGACGATGGCAGCTTCCAGACCCTCACTCTGCAGGCCGACGCCGATCAGCGCTCGGTGAGCATGGGCGGCGCGTCGGGCAGCCTGAATATGTCGGTGGATCTTAAGAACGCAGCCATCATAGGCAACAGCGCCCAACAGGCCAAAGCATTGAAGGGGTACGTGAGCCAGATCGAAGCGGCGCGTCAACGCGGTGACGGCGACCGCCAACTGTTGTCGATGTTCGAGGAGGCATTTACCACCCTGCACAGTAATTATCCGGGGGGGCAGGCATCGAATGCGCCGCAGACCGTCAACTCGATCGACCTGACCGCCACCGATCACGGCCTGTTGACCGGCCTTGCGGACTTCAGTGCTTCGGTCAGCGAAAAGCCCGACGCCAGTAACCCGGCGCGTCCCAACGAGTTCGATACGTTCGCGTACGACCTGTCGCAGGCCACGCGATCCAAAGGCGGTGATCAACTGAACCGCAGCATCGTTCAGGATCAGCAGTCACACCTGCTAGCCAGTTACCACAAGCCGCTGACAGCGGGCCAGAAGCTGGATCTGACCCGCGATCCGAAATCGCAGAATTATCTGTATTACCAGATCAATGACCAAGCGAGCAGCAAGACCCGTATCGGCTATGAAAAAGGGGCGCTGGTGGAAGCGTCCGTCACCCAGTCGGCGAGCCAGTCAACCCGGATTTCAAAATACGTGATGGGGCATCTGGAAGATGACACGCTGACTCCAGTCACGTCGAGCAAGACCCGCAACTTCCTGAGCGTGCTGCAACAAGCGTTGCAGCAGGACAAGGAAGCCAGACAGGGGCGGGGCATTTCATCGCTCAAAGACGTTTTGGTCAGTCTTCAGGATAAGGTGTTGTTGCAAAGCGACCCAGGCAAGCTCAACACCTGAATCGGCCAGATGTCGTCGCATGGTTGACCGGGATTCGCGTATTCAACGGCGCTGCGGCGGGCAAGCCAGGCGGCTACTGCGGGGCCCGCCGAGCCCAATGCCTGGTTAGCCCTATAGCTGCTAGCAGTCCGGCTTGCCGGCGCGAGCGGCTTTTCAGGTTCAGCGCAGCACCGAAACCATTTGCCCCAGGACGGTCAAGACGTCCCGTGCCAGTCGCATGGAGCGCTTGCCTGACCAGCCGGTAACGACATCCGGCGCATCGTCATTGTCCTTGAACGGCATTTCCAGGGTCAGCGACAGGCACTTGTAGCGTTCGCCGACACTGTTGCAGGCCAGGTTCATATTGGCTTTGCCCGGCGCGCTTTGCGGGTAGCCATAGCGGGTCTGGAAATCCGTGGTCAGCGCACTCAGGCGCGCCCGAAAATCGGCTTCCAGCGCCTTCTGCTGCTCGGTGTAACCCGGATTGCCTTCGCACGCAGCGGTGAAGACGTAGGGAATCTCTTCGTCGCCGTGTACGTCAAGGAACATGTCTACGCCGTGGATTTCCATCTGCTGCTTGATGAAGAACACTTCAGGGCTTGATTGTGGGGTGGCGTCCTGCCATGCGCGATTGAGATCCTTACCTTGGGCATTGGTGCGCAGGTGGCCATGGAAGGCGCCGTCCGGATTCATGTGCGGCACCAGGTACAGGTCCGCACTGACAAGCAAGGCCTGCAGTTGCGCGTCATCTTCTTTCAGGCGTTCGATGATCCCTTCCATGAACCACTCGGCCATATGTTCGCCGGGATGCTGCTGGGCGATGATCCAGATCTTGCGTTTGCCCGGCGCGCCATCGCCTTTGCGTAAGAGCGCGATGTCGCGACCTTCGACGCTGCTGCCGGTGGACAGCAACTGCGCGCCAGCCTGA
The DNA here is from genome assembly GCF_002419965.1 of Pseudomonas sp. UBA5706. Lineage (GTDB taxonomy): Bacteria > Pseudomonadota > Gammaproteobacteria > Pseudomonadales > Pseudomonadaceae > Aquipseudomonas. The sequence goes on along the minus strand of NZ_DIHC01000038.1, from coordinate 210,289 downwards.
TTCAATGCCTGCTCGATCAGCCAGTCATGACGTTCGCGGCTATAGGGCTCGAAGTAGGCGAACCAGATCTGTGGTTGCTCGGGTGAGAGTGAGAAGCTGAGGGCCTTGCCATCGAACTGGCTGGGCACGCGGAACCAGTGTTTCTGATCGTAGGATGCCGCTGCGTTGTAGCCGGTCCAGGCGCGGTTGTAGCTCGACTCGCTGGCGTTAGTCAGGTTAAAGGCATGAGGCTGGCCGACCTGCATGCCGCCCACCTTGAAATGAAACCACTGGAAGTGCGCACTGCGGGTGTCCGGGCGGATGGCCAACTGGACATTTTGCGCATTGCTCGCATCGAGCACGACGATGTTGCCGCTGTCGAAATCGCAGGTCACGGAAAGGGCGGTCTGAATCACGGAGAATTCCTGAGTACGTTAGTGCCAACTCAACGCCATTGCATGGCTGTTATCGCAGGTACTTTACACGGATCAGGCGCGCCGTCGGCGACAGAAATGGTTGCTGATGGGACCTGGCTGAAGGCTTCGGCGGTCACCAGCAGGCTGCACAGGAAGGCGGTGAGCAACAGCCAACCGATGTGCATGCGAGGTTTGCGTCGGTGCCAGCCGCTGGCGCCCATGATCGCCGCCGGCGCCAGCAATTTGCGCCACAGTCGTTCGGTGTCCTGGAAAGCGTCGAGGTGATGGGTGTCAGCGTCCAGCCAGTGACGGAATTCGATGCGTTGACTGGCGGTGGCGTGGGGGCTTTGCAGGTGCACATACCAGCGCACTGCCTGGGCCCAGGCTTGGGACGGGGCGCGGGAAGGCTCGCGGCACTGTTCGAGTAACCGCACCATGTTGCGCTCGACCGTTTCGACATCCAGTTCGAGCAGACGGGCAATGACGGAGTAGGGCAGTTGATCGAGGCGGCTGAGCAGGAAGACCTGTCGGATCTTGCGTGGCAATTTGTGGATGCGGCGCCGATACGCATCGTTTTGTGGGCTGGACGGCATGTCCGGTGGGCTCACTGGAAGCGAGTTCAGGGCGTTGAGTTCTTCAGTCATGGTGTTCACTTAAGAGTCGTCCGTGGATCGTCCGTAGGCAGGGAGCGGGGCATCACCGGTCACGCAGGCCGATCTTAGTGCTTATGAGGGTCATTCCCACGTACAGGCGCACAGTTGCGGTTTCTTGCAAGGCAGCTTGTTTATTCCCTCATCGACGCGTCAGCGCACATTTTATTTTGCTATCATGCGCGCCATCGAAACACTCGACCCTCTTCATTAGCCTGAAGACGCAACACCCGACCAAACCAGACCCTTCAAGGGCATAAAAAAAGACCCGGCAAAAAGCCGGGTCAAAAACCGTGATTAGCCTGATGAGGAGATAATCCGGAAGCCGACCTAAGGCTTCTGGGTTACCCGCCGGTCTCGCGACCGGTTGCGCTCAATAATAATCATTATCATTTGCACGTCAAATGTTTTTTTGCGTTCCTGTGAAATTATTCGCTCTACCCACAACTTACTCGCACATGCCGCCCACCTGACAGCCGTCTGGCTCGTCAGCGGTGCGGTCATTCAGTGCTGCTGCCCAAGGCATTACCTTAGCGCTGAGAAGCCGTGCTGCTGCAGGGGCGATGAGCCGTCTATTCCAGGGGCAGCTCCGTCGTCCTCTTCACTACGCTCATCGCAATGTTCGAGTGCGCTTCCTGCACGTGGGGGCTTTGCAGCAGGTGATCGCGTAAAAAACGCTCGTAGCTGGCAATGTCCTGCACCACGACTTTGAGCATGAAGTCCATGTCCCCGGCCATGGTGTAGCACTCCAACACCTCGGGATAGCCGATGATCGCTTCCTCGAACTCCGCCAGGTAGCGCCGACCATGTCCCGATAGCTTCACATCGACAAACACCGTCATGGTCAGCCCAAGCTTGGCCGGGTTGAGCAGGGCGACCTTGCGCTCGATGACGCCTTCCTCCTCCAGGCGGTTGATCCTGCGCCAGCAGGGGGACTGCGACAACTCCACCCGTTCGGCGATTTCTGCAGCGGACAGGTCGGCGTCGTGCTGCAACAGGCGGAGTATTTTGCGATCGATGGGACTGAGTTTGACCTGCATGAATTGACCCTTTTTTATTATTGAAATGGAACAGGCATGCAGAATATGAGCAGATTTGCACGTATTTAGAAAGAAAAAGCCTTAGCCGCGCAGGCACTATTGGCGCTGTGAACGTCCGGGTCAACCGTCCCGGCGACCGAGCGGCAGGTATAGAGCTCACAAGGCACTGCGACCACTGCTCGCCACATTCAAAACGCACTAATAAAAATAAAGGAGTGCCTGAATGTCTTTGGCTGATATTCGTCTGGATGATAAGTACCGACTCGCAACCGGCAACCTTTACCTGACCGGGACCCAGGCGTTGACCCGTCTGCCGATGCTGCAGAAACAGCGCGACGAGGCTCGCGGCCTGAACACGGCAGGTTTTATTTCCGGGTATCGCGGCTCGCCACTGGGCAACCTGGACAAGAGTCTGTGGGATGCCAAGGATTACCTTCAGGAAAACGCTATCCATTTCCAGCCCGGGGTCAACGAAGAGTTGGCAGCCACGGCGGTGTGGGGCAGTCAACAGGTCAATCTGTTTCCCCACGGCAAGTACGACGGCGTATTCGCGCTGTGGTACGGCAAGGGACCGGGCGTGGACCGTTGCGGCGACGTGTTCAAGCACGGCAACTCGGCAGGTGTCGCGCAGAACGGCGGCGTACTGATCCTCGCTGGCGACGACCACGGTTGCAAATCATCGACCATTGCCCATCAGAGCGAGCACGCCTTCATCGCCTCGATGATTCCCGTGCTCAACCCGAGCAACGTTCAGGAAATTCTCGACTACGGCATCATCGGCTGGGAATTGTCGCGCTACAGCGGTTGCTGGGTGGCGATGAAGACCATTGCCGAAAACGTCGATTCCTCTGCGGTGGTCGAAGTCGATCCGCTGCGCATCCAGACCCGCATCCCCGAAGACTTCCAACTGCCCGAGGGCGGTCTGCACATTCGTTGGCCAGATCCGCCGCTGGCGCAGGAAGCGCGCCTCAACACCTACAAGATTTACGCCGCTCGAGCCTTTGCCCGGGCGAACAACCTGAACAAGGTGGTCATCGACTCGCCAAAACCCCGCATGGGTATCATCACCACCGGCAAATCCTATCTCGACGTGCGCCAGGCCCTGGAAGAGCTGGGCATCGACGAAGAACTGTGTGCATCAGTGGGCATCAGGGTGCTCAAGGTCGGCATGAGCTGGCCGCTCGAGCCGGTCTCTGTACATGACTTCGCCGAAGGCCTCGACGAAATCCTGGTGGTCGAAGAAAAACGCAGCGTGATCGAAGACCAGTTGACTGGCCAGTTGTACAACTGGCCAGTGGACAAGCGTCCGCGTGTTGTCGGTGAGTTCGACGAAGAAGGGCGTTCTTTGCTGCCCAATCTCGCCGAGCTGACGCCGGCCATGATCGCTCGCGTCATCGCCAGACGCTTGGCGCCCATTTACAGCAGCGCGAAGATCGACGCCCGTCTGCAGTTTCTTCAAGACAAAGAAAAGGCGTTGGCAGCGCCGCTGTTCAATACCCAGCGCACTCCGCATTTCTGTTCCGGCTGCCCGCACAATACCTCGACCAAAGTGCCGGAAGGCAGCCGCGCGCTGGCCGGAATCGGCTGTCATTACATGACCATCTGGATGGACCGGGATACCGACACCTTCACCCAGATGGGCGGCGAAGGCGTGACCTGGATCGGCCAGGCGCCGTTTACCGAAACGCCCCACGTGTTCCAGAACCTTGGCGATGGCACCTACTTTCACTCCGGGCACCTGGCGCTGCGTGCTGCGGTGGCTTCGAAGGTCAACATTACCTACAAAATCCTCTACAACGACGCCGTGGCCATGACGGGTGGCCAACCCATCGACGGCATCCTGCGGGTCGATCAACTCAGCCGTCAGGTGTCCAACGAGGGCGTTCAGCGCATTGCACTGGTCTCGGACGAGCCGGATAAATACCCGAGCCGCGAGCAGTTCGCGCCCATCACCACCTTCCACCATCGTCGCGACCTGGACAGCGTGCAGCGCGAATTGCGCGAGTTCAAAGGCGTGTCGGTGATTATTTACGACCAGACCTGCGCTACCGAAAAACGCCGTCGGCGCAAACGCGGGAAGATGTCCGACCTCGACAAGCGTGCCGTCATTAACCCGGCGGTGTGCGAAGGCTGCGGCGATTGCGGCGCCAAATCCGGCTGCCTTTCGATCCTGCCCAAGGAAACCGCGCAGGGTCGCAAGCGTGAAATCGACCAGAGTGGCTGCAACAAGGATTTCAGCTGCGTCGAAGGCTTCTGCCCGAGTTTCGTCACCGTGCATGGCGGCAAGCTGCGCAAGCCGCAGTTGCCCAAGCAGACGCAGGAGTTTGCCCAATTGCCCGAGCCGACCCTGCCGAGCCTGGACCAACCGTTCAACATCCTGCTGCCCGGCGTCGGTGGAACAGGTGTGACCACGGTCGGTGCGATGCTCGGTTATGCGGCGAACCTGGAAGGCAAGGGATGCAGCGTGCTGGACCAAGCGGGCCTGGCGCAGAAATTTGGCCCGGTGGTCAGCCACATCCGCATCGCCGCACGTCAGGAAGATCTGTTCGCGGTGCGCATTGCCGCCGGTGAAGCGCATCTGCTGCTTGGCTGCGACCTGTTGGTGGCGTCCGGCCCCGATGCCATCGCCAAGCTCAGCAGTGCCAAGTCGCACGCGGTGGTGAACAGCCAGCAAACCCCGACGGCCGAGTTCACGCGCAACCCGGACGCCGAGTTTCCGGCCGACGCCATGGTGCAGACCATTCGCGAAGCAGTAGGCGCCGAAAAGACTCACTTCGTGGCCGCCACCGATCTGGCGACCAAATTGATGGGCGACAGCATCGCCAGCAACCTGTTCATGCTCGGGTATGCGTTCCAGCTGGGCCTGATTCCGCTGACATCGGCGGCCATCGAGAAAGCAATCGAGTTGAACGGTGTGGCGGTCAATCTGAACCAGCAAGCGTTCCTCTGGGGGCGGCGCGCGGCGTTCGACCTGCCAGCGGTAGAAGCTGCGGCCAGTCCACAAGCGGTGGTCGTTGAACCTCTGGGGCTGAGTCTGGAACAGCGTCTTGCCCATAACAGCCAGATACTCGCTGATTACCAGAACCAGGCTTACGCCGAGCGTTATTTGCAGCGGGTCCAGAAGGTGTGCGAAGCCGAAATGCGTTTGTTCCCCGGCGAGCAGTTGGCGTTGACCGAGGCCGTGGCGTTCAACTACTTCAAGCTGTTGGCTTACAAGGATGAGTATGAGGTCGCGCGGCTTTACAGCAATGGCGAGTTCACGCGTCAGTTGCAGGCGCAGTTCGAAGGAGATTACCGCCTGGAGTTTCACCTGGCGCCGTCCTGGTTGGCCAAACGCGATCCCACGAATGGTACGCCGCGCAAACGCAGTTTCGGGCCATGGATGTTGAAAGCCTTTAATGTGCTGGCGAAGTTCCGTTTCCTGCGCGGGACGGCGCTGGATCCTTTCGGTCGCAGCGTGGAGCGGCGTCAGGAACGTGAGCTGATCGAACGCTATGTCGCCGATGTCGAGTTGATTCTCGAACACTTGAATGCAGGCAATCGGCACACTGCCTTGAGCCTGGCGCGCTTGCCGGAACGCATTCGCGGCTATGGGTATGTGAAGGAAAGCGCGATGAAGGCGGCAGCGCTACAGGCGACGCGGATGCGCCAGAGCCTGATCAGCGGGGAAGTGGAGCTGCCGAAGTTGTATGAGGTTGCCGCTTAGCCTGAGAGCGTCGCGCGTGAGTGCACACACTTCACGCGCGTGCTCGATGGATCCTGTGTAGCGGCCCGCGGGCCGACGGTGGCGTTTCCAACTCCCACCGTCGGCCCGGCGTGCTAGGGGATGGGCGTCTCAGTGGCCAGCTCCACCAACACCGTCCCTTCGCTGACCATTTCCCCCTCCGTGCAATACAGCGCTGCTACGGTCCCGGCCTGACCTGCCCGGATGCTGTGTTCCATCTTCATGGCTTCCAACACCACCAACGGCGTCCCTGCTTCGACTTGCTGCCCGACGTCCACCAGCACTCGAACGATGCTGCCGTTCATGGGTGCACTGAGGCCGCCTTGTTGTGTGTGGCTGGCGTCGACCGCCGCGATCGGGTCAACGCGCTCAATAGCGTACAGCTCACCGAGCCAGCGCAGATACAACGTGTCATCGCGAAGAATGGCCAGAGTATGCCGGCGCACGCCATCGCGGTTGATCGTCAGTTGCTCGCCCTGCAGTTGAGCCTGCTCGCCCGCGTCGCCGCGTAACTGGAGTTTGCGAGTCTCCCCTGAACAGCTCAAGTGCACATTCAGCTCTGCGGGTAGCCCCAGACGCAGCCCGCTGACGGCAACCCAGGGGGAATGTGCATCGTCATCGCGGGTTTGAGGCGTCGCACTCTGCCGATAGGCCTGCGCTGCCGTGTGCCAGAAGTCGTCGCCGAGCGTCTGGGCGGGCGGCAACAGATCCTGCTGATAGCGTGGTATGAAACCGGTGTCCAGCTCAGCGTCGGCAAACGCGGGATGAGCGATGATCCGTCGCAAAAATGCCAGGTTGGTCCGCAGGCCGCCAATGGCGAACTCATCGAGCATGGCCAACAAGCGCAGGCGCGCCTGTTCACGATTTTCGCCCCAGGCGATCAGCTTGCCGAGCATCGGGTCATAGAACGGCGAGACTTCATCGCCTTCGCTCACCCCGCTGTCTACGCGACGACCCGGCCCGGGCGCAGACTCGCGGTAGAGCTGCAAAGTGCCGGTGGCCGGCAGAAAATCATTGGCCGGGTCCTCGGCATACAGCCGCACTTCGATCGCGTGGCCGTTCAACGGCACCTGCGCCTGGGTGATCGGCAGCGCCTCACCTTGGGCAACGCGAATCTGCCAGGCGACCAGATCAAGACCGGTGATGGCCTCGGTGACCGGATGCTCGACCTGCAGGCGTGTGTTCATTTCCATGAAGAAAAACTCACCCCGAGCGTCCAGCAGGAACTCGACCGTCCCGGCACCGACGTAGCCGATGGCCTGCGCCGCACGCACGGCCGCTTCACCCATCGCTTGGCGCAGTTCGGCACTCAGGCCGGGAGCAGGGGCTTCTTCGACGACTTTTTGATGACGGCGCTGGATCGAACAGTCGCGCTCGTTGAGGTACAGGCAATGCCCCAACTGGTCAGCGAAGACCTGAATCTCCACGTGACGGGGTTTGAGCACATATTTTTCCACCAGCATCCGCGAATCGCCAAACGACGATTGCGCCTCGCGTTGCGCGGAGGCCAGGGCTTCGGCCAGGTCCTCGTCGCGCTCAACGACTTTCATGCCTTTGCCACCGCCCCCCGCTGTGGCCTTGAGCAGTACAGGGTAGCCAATGCGTGCGGCGGCTTCCCTGAACGTCGCCGCGTCCTGGGCTTCGCCGTGGTAACCGGGCACTAGCGGCACGCCTGCCGTCTCCATCAACGACTTGGCGGCGGATTTGCTGCCCATCGCGTCGATGGCGGAGGCGGGCGGGCCGAGGAAAATCAGCCCAGCCTGTTCGACTGCGCGGGCAAAACCTGCGTTCTCCGAGAGAAAACCATAGCCTGGATGAATCCCCTGGGCGCCGCTGCTTTTGGCCGCGGCAATCAGTTTATCGATCTGCAGGTAGCTGTCGGCGGCTTTGCTGCCACCCAGATTGACGGCGATGTCCGCTTCACGCACATGCCGGGCGTGATCATCGGTGGCACTGTGAACCGCAACGGTGGTCAGGCCCATGGCCTTGGCGGTGCGCATGACCCGGCAGGCGATTTCGCCGCGATTGGCGACCAGCACGCAAGTCAGGGCTGAGTTGTTCGGGCCGCTCATCAACGTGATTCTCCAGGGTTGTTAGGGGTGTGTATGCCACGCCAGCTCGGATCACGTTTTTGCAGAAACGCGCGCAAGCCTTCCTGGCCTTCAGGGCTGACACGGATGCGGGCAATGGCATTTTCGCAGTAGCCGCGCAGGGCAGGGGTCTGCTCGCCGTGACCGACCTCGCACAGCAACTCCTTGCTGACGCGCATGGCCTGCGGGCTGTTGAGCAGCAGACCGGCCACCCAGTGTTGCACCTGTTGCTCAAGTTCAGCAGCGGGACAGGCCTCGGCCAGCAGGCCGATCTCGCGCGCGCGCAACCCGTCGAAACGCTCAGCGGTCAAGGCATAACGGCGCGCGTGGCGCTCGCCGATCGCTTGCACCACGAACGGACTGATGACCGCGGGTGCCAGGCCGATCCTGACTTCAGAAAGGCAGAACTGCGCATCGTCGGCGCCGATGGCCATGTCGCAGCAGCTGATCAGACCCAAGGCGCCGCCATACGCCGCGCCTTGCACCACTGCCAGGGAGGGCACTTTGAGTTTGCTAAGGTTGTACATCAGCTCGCCCAATTCGCGAGCGTCGCCCAGGTTGGTGTCGTAATCCAGATTGGCCGATTCCTGCATCCAGGCCAGATCGGCGCCAGCGCTGAAATGCCGGCCACGCGCACGCAGCAGCAAGAAGCGCAGGCTGGCGTCGTTCTGGATGCGGTCCAGGGCGATGATCAGTTCGCCAATCATCTGCGCGTTGAAGGCGTTGTTCTTGTCCGGGCGGTTGAGCCAGAGCGTAACGAAGCCCCGTGGGTCGTGCTCAAGCTCGACAGTGTTGAAATCGCTCATGTTCAGTCCTCCGGTTACATGCGGAACACGCCGAAGCGCGTCGGCTCGATGGGGGCGTTGAGCGCAGCGCTGATGGCCAGGGCAAGCACTTCCCGAGTCTGCGCAGGATCGATCACGCCGTCGTCCCAAAGGCGGGCGCTCGAGTAGTAGGGGTGACCCTGGTGTTCGTACTGGTCGAGGATCGGCTGCTTAAGCTGGGTCTCCTGCTCGGCGGTGAAACGCTCGCCGCTGCGCTCGGCCTGCTCACGCTTGACCTGTACCAGAACGCCTGCTGCCTGTTCGCCGCCCATCACGCCGATCCGCGCATTGGGCCACATCCACAGGAATCGCGGATCGTAAGCGCGGCCGCACATGCCGTAGTTGCCGGCGCCGAAGCTGCCACCAATGATCACGGTGAATTTGGGCACCTTGGCGCAGGCAACCGCCGTCACCAGCTTGGCGCCGTGCTTGGCTATACCGCCGGCTTCGTACTTTTGGCCGACCATGAAGCCGGTGATGTTTTGCAAGAACAACAACGGAATGCCGCGCTGGCAAGCCAGCTCGATAAAATGCGCGCCCTTTTGCGCCGCTTCGGCGAACAGGATGCCGTTATTGGCCAGGATCGCGATCGGGTAACCATGCAGATGGGCGAAGCCGCAGACCAGGGTGGTGCCGAACAGCGCCTTGAATTCATCGAAGACCGATCCATCGACCAACCGCGCAATCACTTCGCGAACATCGAAAGGCTGCTTGGGATCGGCCGAAATCACCCCATACAGTTCATCATCTGCGTACAGCGGGGCGATGGGCGCGCGCGTCTGAAGGTCGCCCTGCTTGCGCCAGTTCAGATGGGCGATGCTGCGCCGGGCCAGTGCCAGCGCGTGCTCGTCGCTGTCGGCATAGTGATCGGCAACCCCGGAAACCTTGCAGTGCACGTCGGCACCACCCAGATCCTCGGCGCTGACCACTTCGCCGGTGGCCGCTTTGACCAAGGGCGGCCCGGCAAGGAAGATCGTTGCCTGCTGGCGCACCATGATGGCTTCGTCGGCCATGGCGGGCACGTAAGCGCCGCCTGCGGTGCAGGAACCCATAACCACCGCTATCTGCGGGATGCCTTGAGCACTCATGTTCGCCTGATTGAAGAAGATCCGCCCGAAATGCTCGCGGTCTGGAAACACTTCATCCTGGCGGGGCAGGTTGGCGCCACCGGAGTCCACAAGATAGATACATGGCAGGCGATTCTGCTGCGCGATGGTTTGCGCGCGCAGGTGCTTCTTGACGGTCAGGGGGTAGTACGAGCCGCCTTTGACGGTGGCGTCATTGGCAATGATCATGCACTCCACACCCTCCACGCGACCAATGCCGGCAATGACGCCCGCTGCCGGCACGTCTTCGCCATAGACGCCGTGCGCCGCGAGCTGGCTGATTTCCAGGAAAGGCGAGCCGCTGTCGAGCAGGCCGTTGATGCGCTCACGGGGTAACAACTTGCCCCGCGAAGTATGACGCTCCTGCGCCTTGGCGCCGCCGCCCTGTTGCACCTGGGCCAGCAGGGTGCGCAAATCCTCAACCTGCTTGCGCAATGCTTGGCTGTTCGCCAGGAACTCCGCCGAACGCGGATTGAGCTGGGTTTTCAGAATACTCATGTAAGGCTTACTCCAACCGCTGTCGTCACTCCGAAGTTGCGGTACGCACAAGGTGCTTGTGCGTGCCGCTGATCGCTCGAAACTCGCTGCTGTTTCATCGGGTTTCGTTGAACAGCTCGCGACCGATCAGCATCCGGCGAATCTCGCTGGTGCCGGCGCCAATTTCGTACAGCTTGGCGTCGCGCAGCAGGCGACCTGCGGGGAATTCGTTGATGTAACCGTTGCCGCCCAAAATCTGGATGGTGTCCAGTGCCATCTGGGTCGCGCGTTCGGCGCTGTAGAGAATCACCCCGGCGGCGTCCTTGCGCGTGGTTTCACCGCGTTCACAAGCCTGCGCCACGGCATACAGGTATGCGCGACTGGCGTTGAGCTGGGTGTACATGTCGGCCACCTTGCCCTGAATCAACTGGAATTCGCCGATGCTCTGGCCGAACTGCTTGCGGTCATGGATGTAAGGCAAGACCACATCCAGGCAGGCCTGCATGATCCCGGTCGGGCCGCCCGAGAGCACCACGCGCTCGTAATCAAGCCCGCTCATCAGCACCCTGACGCCTCCGTTGAACGTGCCGAGCAGGTTTTCTTCCGGCACCTCCACGTCGTCGAAGAACAGCTCGCAGGTGTTGGAGCCGCGCATGCCCAATTTGTCGAACTTGCTGCCGCGTGAGAAACCTTTCCAGTCACGTTCGACGATGAACGCGCTGATGCCATGAGCGCCTTTCTCCAGGTCGGTCTTGGCGTAGATTACGTAGGTATTGGCGTCGGGTCCGTTGGTGATCCAGGTCTTGCTGCCGTTGAGCACGAAACGGTCGCCACGCTTGTCGGCGCGCAGTTTCATCGACACAACGTCGGAACCGGCGTTGGGCTCGCTCATCGCCAGCGCGCCGACGTGTTCGCCGCTGATCAACTTGGGCAGGTAGCGGGCTTTCTGCTCGGGATTGCCGTTGCGGTTGATCTGATTGACGCACAGGTTCGAGTGAGCGCCATAGGACAGGGCGGCGGACGCTGAGCCGCGGCTGATTTCCTCCATCGCCACCACATGCGCCAGATAGCCAAGGCCCGCACCGCCATACTGCTCGTCGACGGTAATACCGAGCAGGCCCATATCGCCGAACTTGCGCCACATGTCGGCGGGAAACAGGTTGTCCTTGTCGATCTGTGCGGCACGGGGTGCCAGCTCGGCGGCGACGAAGGCCTGTACCTGATCGCGCAGCATGTCGATGGTCTCGCCAAGGCCAAAATTAAGCGTGGGGTAATTCATGAGACTGGGTTCCCTTGTTGTTTTTGGAGGGCGGTCAAACGGTAATAATCTGCATCACCTTTACGTTAACGTAAACCTGCGGGTGTAAGAATGTCAATCGCGGTAAAGCGGGCCGATATAAGGCGGTGGTTCAGATGCAAAGCCGCCCTGTAGCGGTGCGGCTTGCCGGCGGCAGCGAGCTTGAATGCGCCGCTGGCAAACGTGCGGCGACAAGGGGCTGCGGCAGGTGACAAAAAGAACTGAAAACGAATTTTCCGAACGCCGGACAGCACGAAGGGGAGCCAAGGCTCCCCTTCAAGTTCGACTGCATGCTCTTTTTTTATTAGGCGGCCTGTTGTTGTTTTTGGTGGCCCGACCTTTTTTGCTTTTGAGCGACCCCCATCCGGGGTCAAGAGCAAACGTATTTTTTTGAGCGCTGATAGTGCTTCGATCTTGCGATTCAGCCGTGCGGTTGCTACCTGAAGGTAGTTTTATTGTTCTTTGCCCGGTCGAGAGGCCTGCGCCTCACAAAGCGATCCACTCCAAAAAAATCAGTTAGCTGCGTCTCTGTCCGTGTTGTTCTTGTTATGTCAGAGCCGATACGTTTTGTTTTTATTGGGTTACTGCGCGATGTTATTTTTGTTGTGCGTAGGTGATAGCAGAAGCCGTGCCAACTCAGGCAGATTCTGCGCATCGCCCGGAAAACGGGGCCTGCAGCGCAACTCTACGATCAAGCCCTCGGCGTGCATCATGGCCGGGTGTTTCCGTGTTACCCGTTTGCATCGCTTCAATGCCGAACAGGGTAACACTGTGTGACAACTTGTCGCACATCAGGCCGACAAACGCGCCCTGGCCACCCGTGAACCGTTGGCCCGGCCCAGCACATCGCTAATGCGCTGTCCGGCAGCGATCAATTTATCCAGATCGACCCCCGTATCAATCTCCAGCCCGTTGAGCATATACAGCACGTCCTCGGTAGCAACGTTGCCGGTCGCGCCCTTTGCATAAGGACATCCGCCCAGTCCGGCGACCGAGCTGTCGAAGACCTGGATGCCTTCCAGCAGGCTGGCATAGATGTTGGTCAGTGCCTGACCGTAAGTGTCGTGGAAGTGGCCTGCCAGCTTGCCACGCGGTATCTGTCCGGCCACGGCATCGATCAGCGCCCGGGTCGCGCCCGGCGTTCCGGTGCCAATGGTGTCGCCCAGTGACACTTCGTAACAGCCCATGGTGAATAGCTCATTGGCCACAGCGGCCACCTGTTTGGGCGAAACGGCACCTTCGTAAGGGCAGCCCAGCACGCAGGACACATAGCCGCGCACCTGCAACCCATGCAGCCGCGCCGCCTCCATGATCGGCAAGAAACGATCCAGGCTCTCGCTGATCGAGCAGTTGATGTTGCGCTGGGAAAAAGCCTGCGACGCCGCTGCAAACACTGCAACTTCTTTCACGCCCGCTGCCAATGCATCCTCGAACCCGCGCAGATTGGGCGCAAGTGCGGCGTAGGTGACATCGGCCTTGCGCTGAATGCTTGCAAAAACCTGGGCAGAACCGGCCATCTGGGGCACCCACTTGGGTGATACGAAGCTGCCAGCTTCGATATAGGTCAGGCCGGCGTCGGTGAGGTCGTCGACCAAGCGGATCCTGTCAGCCACCTCGATGGGACGGGCCTCGTTTTGCAGGCCGTCACGGGGGCCGACTTCGACAAGGCGTACATGTTGGGGGAGGGACATGCAAATTAATCCTCGAAGCAGTTATAGGTATCGTTTTTATTTATTTGAACTTAAAGGTGATTTTCCAGCCCGGCCCTGCACCGCTCTTCGGCCGTGTCAAGTTCCAGTTGCATCTGTTGGATATCCAGCAATTGTTGATCGAGCTGAGCGCGGCGCTCTGCAATTTTTTGCAACATGGTGGTCAGCTGTTTCTGGTTGTCACCCGTCGGATCGTACAGGCCAATCAAGTCGCGACATTCTGCCAGGGAGAAGCCAATACGCTTGCCCCGCAGGATTAGCTTGAGCGTGACCTTGTCGCGCGCCGAATAAATACGCTCTAGGCCGCGGCGCTCGGGGCTAAGCATGCCTTGCTCTTCATAAAAGCGGATGGTCCGGGTGGTGATGTCCAGTTCACGGGCAAGGTCGGAAATGCTGTAGGTCGGGGTGTTCATGGGAGAGCTCTGGCGGCGGTAGCGTGAGCTAAACGTACGGCGCCCTTGACGTAAACGTCAAGCGGCGCCCTTCGGCGGGCTCGATGACGCTATCGGTCTGCCTTACCGGGGTACCGCTACACAGCACCATCGCTGGGAGCAATAGGAAACGAGCGTCATATCCTCGAAATAGCATTAATAAAAGCTCTATTCAACATTAATATTTATTAATAACTAACTGAAATATAAGCGTATTAGCCTTTCTATTAATGTGCTTTCTCAAGTGTTCGTTCCTGTGCGAGCACCCGTTGGCACAACTCGATGATCTGCTCCCGCATCCAGCGGTTCGCCGGATCCTGATCAGTGCTTTCATGCCAATACAGATGCGTTTCCACCGTTGGAACATCGTTGACCGGGAGCTGAACGAAATGCAGATCGTTGCGCCGGGCAAAGCGTTCCGGCACGGTCATGACCATATCGGTCTGCTGCAGCACTTGGGAGGCCATCAGGTAATGCTGTGATCGCAGGGCAATCTTGCGCTGAATGCCCATCTTGCCCAGAGAAAGGTCCACGTAACCTAATCCGCTGCGACGGCTGGAAATGTGGATGTGCGCAACCGATAGATAATCGTCGAGGGTGATCGAGCCTTTATTGGCCAGCGGATGCCCCTTGCGCATGGCACAGACGTAGCTGTCTTCCATTAGCTTGACGTGGCGCACTTGCGGGTCGGTGTTCAAGGGCGCATCAACAGCGAAATCCAGACGACCTGCAGCCAGTTCCTTGGTGGTCTCCCGCCGTTTGGACAAAAAGCTCTCGATGGTCACCGCCGGCGCCAGACGACGAAGACGCTGAAACAGAGCAGGCAGAATGATTGCCTCGGTCAGGTCGGTCATGCTGATGCGATAGTTCTTGTTGGCCTGCAGCGGATTGAAGATGCGGCTTTCCTGCACCGATACGCGCAACAGCGACAGCGCGTTACGCACCGGCCCGATGATGTTCTGCGCCATGGGCGTCGGCACCATCCCTTGGGCGGTGCGTACGAAAAGGGGGTCGTTGAAGGTCTCGCGCAGGCGGGCCAAAGCGTTGGAAACCGCTGGCTGGGTGATGCCGACGATCTGACCGGCGCGGGTCAGATTGGCTTCCGTGTAGATGGCGTCAAACACGATAAAGAGATTGAGATCGACTTTGCTCAGGTTCATTGCCGGGCGCCTCGGGCTGTTTTTCTTATGTGTGTGGGGCTGGAACGCGCCGATCATATATCGGTTATGAATGTTTATACACGGCGAGAATAGGTTAGATAAATAAAGGCCGCTCATCTAGCATTCCACACACGTCTTGAAACACCTCACCAAAAGGTAGCTGCCCCATGGATTTCGCTTACTCCCCCAAGGTTCAGGCACTGCGCGATCGTGTTACGGCGTTCATGGACGCCTACGTGTACCCGGCGGAACCGCTGTTCGAACGTCAGGTTGCAGAAGGTGATCGCTGGCAGCCAACTGCGATCATGGAGCAGCTCAAGGCCCAGGCTAAAGCAGAGGGTTTGTGGAACCTGTTCCTGCCGGAGTCGGAGCTGGGGGCGGGGCTGACCAATCTTGAATACGCGCCGCTGGCCGAAATCATGGGCCGTTCGCTGCTGGGGCCTGAACCCTTTAACTGCTCGGCGCCGGACACGGGCAACATGGAAGTGCTGGTGCGCTACGCCAGCGACGCGCAAAAGCAGCAGTGGCTGGAGCCGTTACTGCGCGGCGAGATTCGTTCAGCGTTTGCCATGACCGAACCGGATGTGGCGTCCTCTGACGCGACCAACATGGCCGCCCGAGCCTTGCGCGATGGGGATCAATGGGTGATCAATGGACGCAAATGGTGGACTTCCGGCGCCTGCGACCCGCGCTGCAAGATCATGATCTTCATGGGCCTGAGCAACCCCGACGGGCCACGCCATCAGCAGCATTCGATGATTCTGGTGCCTACCGATACGCCGGGGGTCAAGATCGTGCGCCCGTTGCCAGTGTTCGGTTACGACGATGCGCCCCATGGGCATGCCGAGGTGCTGTTCGAAAACGTCCGCGTGCCGTACGAAAACGTGTTGCTGGGCGAAGGGCTAGGCTTCGAGATCGCTCAAGGCCGCCTCGGACCTGGGCGCATTCACCATTGCATGCGTTCGATCGGCATGGCTGAGCGGGCGCTGGAGCTTATGTGCAAGCGCTCCGTACAACGCACCGCGTTTGGTCGTCCCCTGGCGCGCCTGGGCGGCAATATCGACAAGATCGCCGATTCGCGTATGGAAATCGACATGGCGCGTCTGTTGACGCTTAAAGCGGCCTACATGATGGACACGGTCGGCAACAAAGGAGCCAAAAGCGAGATCGCGCAGATCAAGGTGGTGGCGCCGAATGTCGCGCTGCGGGTGATCGATCGCGCCATCCAGATTCACGGCGGAGCAGGGGTGTCGCAAGATTTTCCGTTGGCTTATATGTACGCCATGCAGCGCACGTTGCGGCTGGCGGACGGCCCGGACGAAGTGCATCGGGCAGCGATCGGCAAATACGAGCTCGGCAAGTATGTGTCTAAAGAGATTCTGCGCGGCGAGCATCGCTGATTCGTCCAATGCCTGGGCCGGTAGCAGCGCGGTTTGCCAGCGGTCAGATCCTTGATGAGACCACCGCAAGCAAGCCCGGCTGCTATTAAGGGACGAGGTCTACGGCGATCAGCTCAACTCAAGCCAGATCGGCGCATGATCCGAAGGTTTTTCCATCGCGCGCAAGTCGTAATCCACGCCCGCGGCCTTGATCCTCGGCTGCAAACCGTGGGAAGCCAGGATCAGGTCGATACGCAAGCCACGCTTGGGTTCGTCTTCGAAACCACGACTGCGGTAATCGAACCAACTGAACTGGTCAATAACCTCCGGGTACAGGTGGCGAAAGCTGTCGACCAGGCCCCAGTTCTTCAGCTTTTCCATCCATTCGCGCTCTTCGGGCAGGAAGCTGCATTTGCCTGTCTTCAGCCAGCGCTTGGCGTTGTCCGGGCCAATGCCAATGTCGCTGTCTTGCGGTGAGATGTTCACGTCACCCATGACCACCAGCGGCTGGTCATTGCTGAAGCGGGTTTCCAGCAATTGCTGAAGATCGGCGTAGAACCGCGTCTTGGCTGGAAACTTGGTGGGGTGATCACGGCTTTCGCCCTGGGGGAAATAGCCGTTCATGATCGTCACCGGAACGCCATTGCGATCGGCGAACGTGCCCCAGATAAAACGGCGTTGGGCCTGTTCATCGTCTGTGTCGAAACCCTTGTGCAGGGTCAGCGGTGCCTGACGCGACAGCAGGGCGACGCCGTAATGGCCTTTTTGCCCGTGGAAGTGCACGTGATAACCCAGTGCTTCGATTTCAGCCTGGGGGAACTGGTCGTCGCAGACCTTGGTTTCCTGCAGGCCGATGACGTCAGGCTGGTGCTTTTCGATCAGCGCAGCCAGTTGATGCGGCCGGGCGCGCAGGCCGTTGATGTTGAAAGACACAATTTTCATAGACGGCAGTCCTGGCAAAAATCAAACGGCGATGCTAGCTGACCTGCCAATCGACGGCCAGCGCCTGAGCGCAATCCTGTGAGTGGCCAAGGCTGCTACGCTGTGGAAATGCCTTGTAGATTCGCCGGAACTGTAACCAATGGCTGCCACTCGAACGCCTGACACCATGAACCCGGCGCAACGCAGCGGGTCGTCATCGAAAGGAACACGATTACATGCCCGAATCAGCAAACGCATTGGCCGATATCCGCCAGTTGGACAGCGGTTATTCCCGAGAGTCTCGCGCGCTGCTCTATCAGGCGTATCTGCACGAGCCAAGCTTTGGCTATTTGTTCGAATCCGGGCGCCCGGGTTATGAGCGGCGAGTGCGGGCGACCATTCGTGCGCTGGTCAAACAGCACTTCCTGCAGGACATGCCTGCCCTTGGGCTGTTCGTCAAGGACCGTCTGGTGGGCGTCGCATTGATCGCACCGCCACAACGCCGATTGGGCATCACGGAAAGCTGGGCCTGGCGCCTGCGCATGCTGATGAGCACCGGCCTGCGCTGCACCCAGCGTTATCTGGAGTACTACCAGTCAGTGTTGGCATGCCTGCCGTCGGATGCTGTGCACGTGCTGCCGCTGTTCGGTGTGCACCCTGATGTTCAGGGCCAGCATTACGGTGAGCAGTTGCTGTTGGCGCTACATGACTGGTGCGCGGTGGATGAAAACTCCCAAGGGATCGTCCTGGACACGGGAAATGGCCGCTACATAGAGTTTTATAAGCGACAGGGTTACGAGGAAATCGGTGAAGTTGCTGTAGGCCCAATCCGGGAGCATGTGTTTTTTCATCCCAACCCGCAGATTTCACTGGCTTCCATGGCTTGACCCACGGGCCTTTTCTCAACTTCGCGGGCTCCAGCAGCACCCGCCGCTCGTGTTAGCATCCGCGCCTATGAAGTTTCCCGGTCGATTTACCAGTGGTTTTCTCCTGATGTTTTCCAGCTGTGCAGCCTTCGCCGATGCCCAGTTGGATGTGCGGATCAAGCCTTCTAATTCCGAGCTCAAAGCCAACATCGAAGGGTACGTGGGCAGTCTCGGCGAGCGTGACCAACAGGCTCTCGAGCGCTTCAGCGTAGGCGCTGTCGAGCAGGCGCAAAAAGCTGCACAGGCCCTGGGCTACTATCAGGCGCAGATCGACAGCAAGGTCACGCGCACTGACAAGGATCTGCAATTGGTGCTGACCGTCCAGCCGGGCGAGCCGGTGCACTTGCGCAACGTCACCATTCAAATCCAAGGCGCGGCCAGCCAGCTCAAGGCGTTCAAGGTGCCCCAAGGCAACGCCCTCAAGCCTGGCGCCATACTCAATCACGGTCATTACGACGACGCCAAGAAGCTGATCCAGAATCAGGCGGCGCGCTATGGTTTTTTCAATGGCCGCTTTGTGACCCAGCGACTCTCCGTTGACCCACGTGCGGGCGTGGCTGATATCGAACTGGTGTACGACAGCGGCCCGCGTTTCACTTTGGGCAAGGTCATTTTCAGTGGCGATGCGCCATTTGACGAAGATCTGCTGCAGCGCATGGTGCCGTTCAAGGCCGACACACCCTATGACTCCGAGCTGATCGCCGAGCTCAACCAGGCCATGCAATCCAGTGGCTATTTCGAAGGCGTGCGGGTGGACGCCTCACCGACTGCCGCGCACGCTCAGGTGATCCCGGTAGATGTGCAATTGCAAACGCGCAAACCCCGGACCATGGGTCTTGGCGTGGGTTATTCGACGGACGTCGGACCGCGGGTCAAAGCCAATTGGACCCGCCACTGGGTCAATCCCGAGGGGCATAGTTATGGTGTGGAATCGGAACTCTCCGCACCGCGGCAAAACGTGGGGTTGTTTTATGACATTCCCCTCAACCCGCCGTTAACCGACAAGTTGCGTTTCGCCGGTGGCTATCAATACGAAGAAATTGCCGACACCGACAGTCTCAGCAAATTGCTGACCCTGGGGCCGGAATGGCACAGCAAGCTACCCAGCGGCTGGGAGCGGGTCATCTCGTTGAAATGGCAGCGCGAGGAGTATCGCCTGGGTAATGACTCAGGACTCAGCACCTTACTGATGCCAGGCATCAGCTATTCCTACCTGCGCAGCGACAACCGCATCGATCCGCACAAAGGCTACCGCCTGCAATTCGAAACCGAAGTGGCGAAAGAGGGCCTGGGGTCGGATGCTAATGTGGTACACGGCACCGCTTTGCTCAAAGGCTTGACCACCGTCGCCCAGAATCATCGTTTCCTGGGCCGCATCCAGGTGGGCGGCACCGCGACTAACGGCTATAAATCCATCCCACCGTCGTTGCGCTTCTTCGCCGGTGGCGACCAGAGCGTGCGCGGCTACGATTATCAGTCACTGTCGCCCGAGAACTCCGACGGCGACAGGATCGGTGGGCGGTACATGATTGCCGGCAGCGCCGAATACCAGTATTCGATAGCGCAAAAGTGGCGCGTGGCAGCCTTCGTTGATCAGGGTAACTCGTTCAATTCGCTCGACTTGCCCAGTCTGAAAACCGGTGTCGGCATCGGAATTCGCTGGGTGTCGCCAGTCGGGCCGTTGCGCCTGGACCTGGCTCACGCGCTCGATGATGACGGCGGTATTCGCTTGCACTTCTCGATGGGACCTGAACTGTGACGCGTACGGCGCTGTTGAAACGTATTGCCCTGACTGCCGCTCTGGGCTTGCTGTTGATCGTGCTGCTGGTCGGTGCGGCGCTGGGTTGGATGCTGGGCACGCAGCCCGGCAGCCGTTGGGCGTTGGCGCGGGTGCCCGGTCTGCAGGTGCAGAACTTCAGCGGCCGTCTCGGCGGGCAGTGGCAGGCTGATTCGTTGCTGTGGCGAGAGGGCGAAAGCAAGGTAGAAGTGGATGCGCCGGTATTTGCCTGGTCGATGTCGTGCCTGACGCGCATGACCTTGTGCATCGACAACCTGCAGACCGGTGACGTCCGTCTGCATTTTGCGCCCTCCGGCTCGTCGGAAAGCGGCCCGATCACCTTGCCCGACCTCAAGCTGCCATTGGCGCTGGAGCTGGGACGGGTGCAGGTCGGCAGTCTGCACCTGGACGGCACCGAGCAAGTGCGAGATGTGCAGTTGGCTGCGCATTGGACAGCCGATGGGTTGAAAATCGACTCGGTGCATGCCCAGCGCGACGACATCGTCCTGGACCTGACCGGCTTGCTGAAACCCACCGCGGATTGGCCGCTGACGGCCCAGGGCAAGATCAAACTGCCCGACGTGAGCGGCCAGCCGCTGGCATTGACGCTGCATATAGAAGGAGACCTGCTGAAGACGCTCAGTCTGGAGGCGCGCACCCGTGGCTATATCGACGCCAGAGTGGTGGGGCAGTTGCAACCATTGGCGGATAACCTCCCGGCCGAAGTTTCGATCACCAGCGACGCCTTCAAGCCCAGCGCCGATCTGCCGGATACACTTGAGCTCAACGCGCTGACCCTCAATGCCAAAGGCGACCTGGCGCGCGGTTACGCACTCCTTGGCAACGCGACGCTGCCTGCTGAGCAAGGCCCGGTAGCGCTGACGCTGCAAGGTCGGGTCGATGCCAAGGGCGCGGACATCGATGCCCTTGACCTGAGTGCTGCCGCGCAACAGCGGTTAAAGGTGAGTGGCAAGGTGGATTGGCAGAACGGGCTCCGTGCCGATGCCAAAATCGATTGGCTCGATTTCCCCTGGCATCGACTGTACCCACTGATCGACGAACCTCAGGTCAGTATTCATACCTTCAACGGCGACGTGTCGTACACCGATGGCAAGTACTTGGGCAACTTTGCCGGCAACTTCAAAGGCCCCGCCGGACCGTTCAGCCTGAAAAGCCCGTTCAGCGGCGACCTGCAACACATTTTCCTGCCGCAACTGGAGTTGCTCGCCGGGCCGGGCAAGGCCAGCGGCCACCTGAACGCGGGCTTTGCCGATGGCGTTTCCTGGGATACCGCGCTGGACCTGACCGCCATCGACCCATCGTTCTGGGTCGCCGAGTTACCGGGCTCCCTGGCCGGCCCGCTGCGCAGTCAAGGCGCGTTCAAGGACCAGCAACTGACCCTGAATGCCGATCTGGATCTTAAAGGGCGCTTGCGCGGGCAGCCTGCCGTGGCGCAGGTCAAGGCCGATGGAGCAGGGGACAGATGGAACCTAAGCGCCCTGGACATCCGCTTGGGTGATAACCGCATTCAGGGTAGCGCCAGCCTGCAGCAAAAACTGGCAGGGCAGCTGGATTTGAACCTGCCGCGCCTTGGCCAGCTTTGGCCGCGCTTGCAGGGCCAGGCCAACGGGCGTCTCGATCTGGCCGGCACGCTGCAAGCCCCGCAGGGACAACTGGCGTTGCGGGGCACGCAACTGGCTTATGACACCAACAAGCTGCAGAGCCTGAATTTGACGGCCAGACTGGACGGTGCGCAGCGCGCCGATATCGACTTGAAGACCACCGGCATTCAAGCGGGCGATACTGCGTTGGGCACACTGGCTGTCAACGGCCAGGGCGACATCAAGCGCCAGCAGGTCAAGCTCGATCTGCAGGGCCCGTTGCTAAAGCTCGCGCTGGCGCTGGATGGCAATCTCGAAAAAGGCACTTGGCGCGGGCGACTTGCCAGCGGCGATATCCAGACTGGCGGACAGGACTGGAAACTGCAGCAACCTGCAAGGCTAGAGCGGCTGGCGGACGGAAAGGTCAATTTCGGCGCTCACTGCTGGATGTCCGGGCCTGCCAGTCTGTGTGGTGAGGATCAGCGTTTGATGCCCGATCCGCGCTTGCGTTACCACCTCAAGCAGTTCCCGCTGGAAAGTCTCGACCCATGGCTGCCCAATGACTTTGCCTGGAAGGGCTCGCTCAATGCCGACGTGCAACTGGACGTCCCGGCTACCGGGCCCAATGGTCTGATCGTCATTGATGCCAGTAACGGCACCGTACGGGTCAAGGACAAGAGCCAATGGCTGAATTTTCCTTATCAGACGCTTAAGATCACCAGCAGCCTGACGCCGAAGAAGGTCGATACCAGCCTGGACTTCCGGGGCGGGAAGCTGGGCGACCTGCTGGCGCGGTTAAGCATCGATCCACTGGGCAAGAACAAGCCGGTCAATGGTGACTTCACCCTGACGGGCCTGGACGTCTCGGTGGCACGGCCGTTCGTGCCGATGATTGAGAAGCTCAACGGCAAACTCAACGGCAACGGGCGTATTTCAGGTGGGCTGCTGGCGCCGCAAGTTAATGGCAACGTGACCTTGAGCGATGGCCAAGTGTCCGGTCCGGAGCTGCCCGTCAGCCTGGAAAAACTCAATGTGCAGGCCATGATCGCCGGTGAGAACGTGCAGATGAAAGGCAACTGGAGTAGCGGGCCGACCGGACAGGGCAGTATCGGCGGGCATATCGGCTGGGCCGAGGCGCTGGATGTCGACGTCAGCTTGCAGGGCTCGCGCTTGCCGATCACGGTTGAACCGTACGCCAGGCTTGAAGCGACGCCCGATCTGAAAATCACCCTGCAAGGTGATCGACTGGCGGTTTCTGGCAAGGTGCTGATCCCAAAAGGCGAGATCACCGTTCGCCAACTGCCGCCCTCCACGGTCAAGGTATCTGACGATACCGTCATCGTCGGCGCGCAGACCGAGCAGGGCAAGCCACCCATGGCGATTGCCATGGACGTCAACGTTGAGGTCGGCCAGGACAAGCTCAGCTTCAGCGGATTCGGGCTGACCGCCAACCTGGCTGGACATGTGCACATTGGTGACAACCTCGATACCCGCGGCGAATTGAACCTCAATGACGGCCGGTATCGGGCCTATGGCCAGCGTCTGACCATTCGCAAGGCGCGGCTGCTGTTTGCCGGGCCGGTGGATCAGCCCTATCTGGACATCGAGGCGATCCGTCAGACCGATGATGTAGTCGCCGGAATACGCCTGACCGGCAGCGCCGAGCAGCCGACCACCACGGTGTTCTCGGAACCGGCCATGAGCCAGGAACAGGCCCTGTCCTACCTGGTGCTGGGGCGTCCCCTGAGCACCAACGGTGAGGACAACAACATGGTCGCCCAGGCTGCGCTGGCGCTGGGCCTGGCGGGCGGCTCGTCGACCGCCGGCAAGCTGGCGTCGGGGCTGGGGATCAAGGACTTCGACCTGGATACCTCGGGCAGCGGCGACAAGACCGCCGTGGTCGCCAGCGGCAAGATCACCGACAAACTCAGCGTGCGGTATGGGGTAGGCGTGTTCGAACCGGCGAATACCATTACGCTGCGCTATCTGCTAAGCAAGAAGGTGTATCTGGAGGCGGCGGGCGGCGTCGCCAGTTCGCTGGATATCTTCTATAAGCGAGATTTTTAACGCTGAGATCGTGCCCAGGCATCAGCGTGGTCACGCATCCCTTGATGCCCCGCGTCAGCCCAAGAGAAGGCGTAGTGTGCCAAGCGCGGCGTTCCCACGCAGAGCGGGGGAACGACCCATTCGCGAAAATGGCTACCCGTTGACCAGCTTCATCGCCGTATCGGTATACCGCCCACCGGCGACCGCACTTGCCGGGAACAGGTCCTTCAACGCCTCAAGCTCGCGGGTACTGAGTTGCACGTCCAGCGCCGCCACGTTTTCCTCCAGGTATTTGCGCTGCTTGGTGCCTGGAATCGGAATCACGTCGTTGCCCTGGGCGAGGACCCAGGCCAGGGCTAGCTGACCGGCAGTCAAACCTTTGTCTGTTGCCAGTTGCTGTACTTTTTCGACCAGCAACAGGTTTTTCGCAAAGTTTTCACCCTGAAAGCGCGGACTGCTGCGGCGGTAATCGTCGGCGGCAAAATCGTCGGGGCTTTTCAGGGTGCCGGTGAGAAAACCGCGTCCAAGCGGGCTATAGGGGACGAAGGCAATGCCCAGCTTGCGACACGTCTCCAATACGCCATTTTCTTCCGGCTCACGGCTCCATAGCGAATACTCGGTCTGCAGGGCAGCGATGGGATGGACCTTGTGCGCGCGCGCCAGTGTGCCCGCCGATGCTTCGCTCAGGCCCAGATAGCGGACCTTGCCCGCCTGCACCAGCTCAGCCATGGTGCCGACCGACTCTTCAATGCTGATATTGGGGTCAATACGGTGCTGGTAATACAGGTCCAGGGTATCGATCTTTAGCCGCTGCAACGTGCCGTCAATGGCGGCCTTGATGTATTCCGGGCTGCCATCGACACCCCGGGCGGCTGCATCGCCCGGCGTACGCACGATACCGAACTTGCTGGCGATAAAGGCCTGATCGCGCTTGCCGATCAGCGCTTTGCCCAGCAGTTCTTCGTTGGTATGAGGACCATACATGTCCGCGGTGTCGAACAACGTGACGCCCAGTTCCAGTGCGCGGTGCAGGGTCGCGATCGCTTCCTTTTCATCACCGCCGGTGGTGTAGAAGTCGGTCATGCCCATGCAGCCCAGGCCGATGGCCGAGAGCTGAGGCCCGTTTTTGCCAAGTTGACGCGTTTGCATGCTGGTTTCCTTTCTCAGTGTCGGAGCATTTCACGGCTGAGCATTGTTGCCCTCGACACAGCGACGATAAACCGGCTAAAAGTACTTTCACTGTTGGCTATTTCTAAATAATGCACGATTACCGGAGCCTGAATGGACCGATTCAATGCCATGCGCGCCTTCACCCGCATCGTCGAGCTGGGCGGTTTCGGCAAGGCCGCCGACAGCCTGCACATGCCGCGCGCCTCGGTAACCATCCTCATCAAGCAATTGGAGGCCCACCTGGGGGCGCAACTGCTCCTGCGCACCACGCGCCAGGTCACCCCAACGCTGGACGGTCAGGCGTATTACCTGCGCTGCGTCAGTCTGCTCAATGATCTGGACGATACCGAGTCGGTTTTTTCGACCGTGGCCAAGGCCCCCGAGGGCGTGCTTCGGGTGGACATGCCCTCGGGTTTCGGTCGCCTGATCCTGATGCCCGCACTGCCTGAGTTCACCGATTGCTACCCTGGCCTGGAGATGGAGGTGGGCATGAGCGATCGCCCGGTGGACCTGATTCGCGAAGGCTTCGATTGCGTGATACGCGGCGGTCAGCCGCTGGACCACTCGCTGGTGGCACGGCCGCTGGCGCAAATGCGCCAGGTGGTCTGCGCCAGTCGTGCGTATCTGGAGCGCCACGGCACTCCACTGACCATCGAAGCGCTAACGCGGCACAAGGTCATCGAATACTTTTCGACCACGACCAATAAACGTTATGGCCTGGAATTCATCCTGGAGGGTAGGGCCCAGGAGGTCAGCCTGCCGAAAACCCTGGCGACCAACAGTGCCGACGGCTATCTGGCCGCGTGTTGCGCTGGCTACGGCCTGGTACAGACGCCGTATTATCACGTCGCCGAGCCCTTGCGGCGGGGCGAACTGGTGGAGGTGCTGGGGCATTGCACGCAACCGCGATTGCCGTTGACGGCGCTGTATCCGGCGCATCGGCAGATGTCGCGCAGGGTCAGGGTGTTTGTCGACTGGCTGGTGCAGATGTGCGCCCGGCCAGGCTTGCTGGATAAAGCCACTGCGGGGCGCGCGGGCTGACAACATTTTCACCGCTGCCGGTAGGTGGCAAACCGCTTTCGTGATTAACTTCTCGCCCTATCGCATTCCCCCATCACACCCCTGAAACCCGCAATCTGAGAATAAGGATTCAGCTCATGGCTCAAGTGACTCGTAGAGGCGCCCCGGTACAGATCAGCGGCGAGCTGCCGAAAGTCGGCAGCAAGGCGCCCGCCTTCAAACTGGTGGGTGGCGATTTGGCTGACGTGACCCTGCAAACCTTTGCCGGCAAGCGCAAAGTGCTAAACATCTTCCCAAGCGTCGACACCCCGACCTGCGCCACGTCGGTGCGCAAATTCAACGCTCAGGCCAACGAGCTCGATAACGCGATGGTGCTGTGCATCTCGGCGGACCTGCCGTTCGCCCAAGCGCGTTTCTGCGGCGCCGAAGGTCTGGAAAACGTGAAAAGCCTGTCCACGATGCGTGGCGCAGAGTTCTTGCAGGACTACGGCGTTGCCATCGCCGACGGCCCGATGGTTGGCCTGACCACTCGCGCCGTGGTGGTTCTGGACGAAAACAATACCGTGTTGCACAGCGAACTGGTTCCCGAGATCGGCCAGGAGCCAAACTACGAAGCCGCGCTGGCCGTGCTTAAGTAAGGTATCCGTTGCGGATTGCCTGTCTCTGGATTGCTCATTTAAGCCCGGCAAAACATCGCAACACAAAACGGCCTGACGCGATCAGGCCGTTTTTATTTGCAGGTCAGCACCTTAGCAAAGTAAGCACTCGGTAAATTGCCGGTAAAGGCCCTTTGCTTGGCACGCAACTATGCTTATTGTTCAGCCTCCCGAAGACGCTCACGCGCAAACTGGTTAACTTATTCATGCAATCGTCTGGTTCTCGTAACTCCCGTCGCTGGCTGATTAGCCTGTTGGTTCTATTGATCGTCGCAGTCGTGTGCTGGTATTTCTGGCCAGGCTCGGCGGCAAAAACCGACGCGACCGCGCAAAAGAACGAGCAGCCGCACAAGGGCGCAAGCCGCAGCGGCGGGGCCGGCAAGGTTGTCTCGCAGCGCCCGGGCTTCGGCGGTTCTACAGGGCCGGTCCCGGTGCGTGTAGCGCCTGCCACGACGGGTGATTTCCCGATCTACTACAAAGCGCTGGGCACCGTCACGGCGCTCAACACCATCAACGTGCGCAGCCGGGTGGCGGGCGAGCTGGTCAAGATCAACTTTGAGGAAGGGCAACAGGTCAAAGCCGGCGACCTGCTGGCGGTGATCGACCCGCGCAGTTATCAGATCGCGTTGCAACAGGCCGAAGGCACGCTGATGCAGAATCAGGCGTTGCTCAAAAACGCTCAGACCGACGTACAGCGCTACCGGGACCTGTACAAGCAAGACAGCATCGCCAAGCAGACGCTGGACACTGCCGAGTCGCAGGTCGGGCAGTATCTGGGCACGATCAAGACCAATCAGGCGGCCGTGGGCGACGCAAAACTTAATCTGGACTTCACGCAGATCCGAGCGCCCATCTCCGGCCGCATCGGCCTGCGTCAGCTGGACGTCGGCAACCTGGTGGCGGCCAACGACACCACGGCACTGGCGGTCATCACCCAGACCAAACCGATCACGGTCAATTTCACATTGCCGGAAAAAGACCTGGCCGAGGTGATCGGGCATTACCGCAGTGGCGACAAGCTGCTGGTCGAAGCCTGGGACCGGGGCGATGCGAAACTGCAAGCCAAGGGCGTACTGGCGAGCATCGACAATCAGATCGACATCACCACCGGCACCCTGAAATTCAAGGCGCGCTTCGACAACGACAACGAAGCGCTGTTTCCTAATCAATTCGTCAATGCACGGCTGCTGGCCACGACCATGAAAAACGTGGTGCTGGTGCCGTCGGCGGCGGTGCAGTTCGGGGTCAACGGGACGTTCGTGTATGTGATGGATGGCGACAAAAAGGTACGTATCCGCCCGCTCAAGGTTGGCCCGAGCGATGAAAACTCCACCGTGGTCACCGAAGGTCTGGCGGTGGGCGATCGCGTGGTGCTGGAAGGCACCGACCGCTTGAAGGACGGCAGCGACGTTGAGGTGGTCAACGACAGCAAGGATGTGCCGGTGACCCCGGGCCAGAAGCTGCAAGGCCAGCCTTCCAAGGAACCCGGTGAATCGGCCGGGGTTGGTACCGCGAAAAAAGGCAACGTATGAACCTGTCCCGCCTGTTCATCCTCAGGCCCGTCGCGACCACGCTGAGCATGCTGGCCATCGTTCTGGCTGGCCTGATCGCTTACACCCTGCTGCCGGTTTCGGCGTTGCCGCAGGTGGATTACCCGACGATCCGGGTCATGACGCTGTATCCGGGTGCCAGCCCCCAAGTGATGACCAGTGCCGTGACTGCGCCCCTGGAGCGTCAGTTCGGGCAGATGCCGGGGCTGACGCAGATGGCCTCCACCAGTTCCGGCGGCGCTTCGGTGATCACCCTGCGTTTCAGCCTGGACATTAATATGGATGTTGCGGAGCAGGAAGTGCAGGCCGCGATCAACGGCGCCACCAACCTGCTGCCCAACGACCTGCCTGCGCCGCCGACCTACAACAAGGTCAACCCGGCCGACACGCCGGTACTGACCCTGGCGATCACCTCGAAAACCATGCTGCTGCCCAAACTCAACGATCTGGTCGATACGCGCATGGCGCAGAAGATCGCGCAGATCAGCGGCGTCGGTATGGTCAGCATCGCTGGCGGGCAGCGTCAGGCGGTGCGGATCAAGGTCAACCCCGATGCGCTTGCTGCCAGCGGCCTGAACCTGTCGGACGTGCGCACGCTGGTCAGCGCGTCCAACGTCAATACGCCCAAGGGTAATTTCGACGGCCCGACCCGGGTGTCGATGCTCGACGCTAACGACCAGCTCAAATCCCCCGAGGAATACGCCAACCTGATCCTGGCCTACAAGAACGGAGGGCCGCTGCGTCTGAAGGACGTGGCGCAGATCGTTGACGGTGCGGAAAACGATCGTCTGGCAGCCTGGGCCAATGAAAATCAGGCGGTGTTGCTGAACATCCAGCGTCAGCCCGGTGCCAACGTCATCGAGGTGGTTGACCGGATCAAGGCGTTGCTGCCGAGCATTACCGACAACCTGCCAGCCGGCCTGGATGTGACAGTGCTCACCGACCGCACCCAAACCATTCGTGCCTCGGTTAGCGATGTGCAGCACGAATTGCTGATTTCCATCGTGCTGGTGGTGCTGGTGACGTTTCTGTTCCTGCGCCGTTTCAGCGCCACGATCATTCCGTCGGTGGCGGTGCCACTGTCGCTGGTCGGCACCTTTGGCGTGATGTACCTGGCCGGTTTTTCGGTTAACAACCTGACCCTGATGGCCATGACCATCGCCACCGGCTTCGTGGTGGACGATGCAATCGTGATGCTGGAGAACATTTCCCGGCACCTGGAGGAGGGCGAGACCCCGCTGCAGGCCGCACTCAAGGGCGCCAGGCAGATCGGCTTTACCCTCATATCGCTGACCATCTCGCTGATTGCGGTACTGATTCCGCTGCTGTTCATGGCCGATGTGGTCGGGCGGCTGTTCCGCGAGTTCGCCATCACGCTGGCCGTGGCCATTCTGATCTCGCTGGTAGTGTCGCTGACGCTGACGCCGATGATGTGCGCACGGCTGCTCAAGCGTGAACCCCGGGAAGAAGAACAAGGCCGCTTTTATCGCGCCAGCGGCGCGTGGATCGACTGGTTGATTGCAGCCTATGGGCGCAAATTACAGTGGGTGCTCAGGCATCAGCCGCTAACCCTGCTGATCGCCATTGCCACGCTGGCGATCACCGTGCTGCTGTACCTGGCGGTGCCCAAGGGTTTTTTCCCGGTGCAGGACACCGGCGTGATCCAGGGCATTTCCGAGGCGCCGCAATCGGTGTCCTTCGCCGCCATGAGCGAGCGCCAGCAAGCACTGGCGAAGATCATCCTCCAGGACCCGGCGGTGGCCAGCCTGTCGTCCTATATCGGTGTTGACGGTGATAACGCGACGCTGAACAGCGGGCGCATGCTGATCAACCTCAAGCCGCATAACCAGCGTGACCTGTCGGCAGCCCAGGTGATTCAGCGCCTGCAGCCGCAAGTGGATCAACTCTCCGACATCCGCTTGTTCATGCAGCCGGTGCAGGACCTGACCATCGAAGACCGCGTAAGCCGTACGCAGTACCAGTTCAGCATGTCCTCGCCAGATGCCGAGTTGCTCAGCCTGTGGAGCGGCAAGCTGGTCGAGGCCCTGGCCGAACGGCCGGAACTCACCGACGTGGCCAGCGATCTGCAGGACAAGGGCCTGCAGGTGTACCTGAATATTGATCGCGATGCCGCCAGTCGTCTCGGCGTGACCGTCGCCAATATCACCGATGCCTTGTATGACGCCTTTGGTCAGCGGCAGATTTCCACCATCTATACACAGGCCAGCCAGTACCGTGTGGTGCTGCAAGCGGCAGCGGGCAACGATCTGGGACCACAGGCGCTGGAGCAGATACACGTCAAGACCACCGATGGCGGCCAGGTCAAACTTTCAAGTCTGGCCAGGGTCGAGCAGCGTCAGGCGCAACTGGCCATCGCGCACATGGGGCAGTTCCCGGCAGTCATGATGTCGTTCAACCTGGCGCCCGGCGTGGCGCTGGGCAAGGCGGTGGACGTGATCGAGCAGGTGCAGAAGGACATTGGCATGCCGATTGGCGTGCAGACCGAATTTCAGGGGGCTGCCGAAGCCTTCCAGGCGTCGCTGTCGAGCACACTGTTGCTGGTGCTGGCGGCCGTGGTGACCATGTACATCGTGCTGGGCGTGCTATACGAGAGTTACATTCATCCGATCACCATTCTTTCGACCTTGCCGTCGGCAGCCATCGGCGCATTGCTGGCCCTGATTCTGAGCGGCAACGACCTGGGCATGATCGCGATCATCGGCATCATTTTGCTGATCGGCATCGTCAAAAAGAACGCGATCATGATGATCGACTTCGCCCTCGACGCCGAACGCAACCGGGGCGTTGACCCACAAACGGCGATCTACGAAGCCGCGCTGCTGCGCTTCCGGCCCATCCTGATGACCACCCTGGCCGCGCTGTTTGGCGCTATCCCGCTGATGTTCGCCACCGGCTCTGGCGCTGAATTGCGTCAACCGCTGGGTCTGGTCATGGTCGGTGGCCTGTTGGTCAGTCAGGTGCTGACGCTGTTTACCACGCCGGTCATCTACCTGTATTTCGACCGGATGGGTCGCAGGTTCCGGCGCCCGGGCAAAACCGAGGTGGCGCTATGAGCGGCGAGCCTGGCGCGATAAGTTGCAAGCTGAGCAGCGGCGCGGCTTGTCCTTGTGACGTGGCGCTCGATGCTCGGAGCTTGTTGTTGTGAACCTTTCTGCGCCGTTTATTCGCAGGCCCGTGGCGACGATGCTGCTGAGCCTGGCGATCATGCTGCTGGGCGGCATGAGCTTTAACCTGCTTCCGGTGGCGCCGCTGCCGAACATGGACTTCCCGGTGATCGTGGTCACGGCATCGTTGCCGGGCGCCAGCCCGGAAATCATGGCGTCCAGCGTGGCCACGCCGCTGGAGCGTTCCCTGGGCACGATTGCCGGGGTCAACACCATGAGCAGCCGCTCGAGCCAGGGCACCACACGGATCATTCTGCAGTTCGACATGGACCGCGACATCAATGGCGCGGCCCGGGAAGTCCAAGCCGCGATCAACGCCTCGCGCAGCCTGTTGCCCAGCGGGATGCGCAGCATGCCGACCTATAAGAAAGTCAACCCGTCTCAGGCGCCGATCATGGTCCTGTCGCTGACCTCTAACGTACTGGAAAAAGGCCAGTTGTACGACATGGCCTCGACCATCCTCTCCCAGAGCCTGTCCCAGGTAAACGGCGTGGGCGAGGTGCAGATCGGTGGCAGTTCGCTGCCTGCGGTGCGGGTCGAACTCGAACCCAAGCTGCTCGATCAATACGGCGTGTCGCTCGACGATGTGCGCACCACGATCTCCAACGCCAACGTGCGCCGCCCGAAAGGTTCGGTGGAGACCGCCGAGCACAACTGGCAGGTGCAGGCCAACGACCAGTTAGAGAAAGCCAAGGACTACGAACCGCTGGTGATTCGCTATCAGAACGGCGCTGCACTGCGCCTCAAGGATGTGGCCAAGGTCAAGGATTCGGTCGAGGACCGCTACAACAGTGGCTTCTTCAATGAAAAAGCGGCGGTGCTGTTGGTGATCAACCGCCAGGCCGGGGCGAACATCATCCAAACCGTGGCGGCGATCAAGGCACAGTTGCCTGCGCTGCAAGCGGTGCTGCCCGCCAGCGTCAAGCTGGACCTGGCCATGGATCGCTCGCCGGTGATCAAGGCGACCCTGCACGAGGCCGAAATGACCCTGCTGATTGCCGTGGTGCTGGTGATCATGGTGGTGTTTCTGTTCCTGGGCAACTTCCGCGCCTCGCTGATCCCGACCCTGGCCGTGCCGGTGTCGCTGGTAGGCACGTTCGCCATCATGTACCTGTGCGGCTTTTCCCTGAACAACCTGTCGCTGATGGCGCTGATCCTCGCCACGGGACTGGTGGTGGACGATGCCATCGTGGTGCTGGAGAACATTTCCCGGCACATCGACGAGGGTGTGCCACCGATGCAGGCGGCGTATCGCGGCGCGCAGGAGGTGGGGTTTACCTTGCTGTCGATGAACGTATCGCTGGTTGCTGTGTTCGTTTCGATCCTGTTCATGGGCGGGCTGGTGGAAAGCCTGTTCCGTGAGTTTTCCATCACCTTGTCGGTTTCCATCGTGGTCTCGCTGGTGGTCTCGCTGACCCTGACGCCGATGCTCTGCGCTCGCTGGCTCAAGCCTCACGTGCCGGGGACGGAAAACCGTTTGCAGCGCTGGAGCCAGCGGGTCAACGACCGCATGGTCGCCGGTTACGACCGCAGCCTGGGTTGGGTGCTGCGGCATCGGCGGCTGACGCTCCTCACGCTGCTGATCACCATCGGCGTGAACATCGCGTTGTACGTGGTGGTGCCGAAAACCTTTTTACCGCAGCAAGACACCGGGCAGCTCATGGGCTTTGTCCGTGGCGACGACGGTCTGTCGTTCTCGGTGATGCAGCCAAAAATGGACGTGTATCGCACCGCAATCCTCAAGGATCCAGCGGTGCAGAGCGTGGCCGGGTTCATCGGCGGCAACGGTGGCACCGGCAACGCGTTTATCATCGTGCGCCTGAAGCCGATCGCCGAGCGCAAGATCGGTGCCGAGCAAGTGGTCGAACGCCTGCGCAAGGAGGTGCCGAAAGTGCCGGGCGGGCGCCTGTTCCTGCAGCCCGATCAGGACCTGCAACTGGGCGGCGGGCGTGAGCAAACCACCTCGCAATACCAGTACATCCTGCAGAGCGGCGATCTGGAAAGCTTGCGCTATTGGTACCCGAAAGTGGTCGCGGCGCTTAAATCGGTCAAGGAACTGACCGCCATCGACGCCAACGACGGCGGAGGTACCCAGCAGGTAACCCTGGTGGTCGACCGTGATGCAGCCAAGCGCCTGGGCATCGACATGAACATGGTGACCACGGTGCTGAACAACGCTTACAGCCAGCGTCAGGTTTCGACCATTTATGACCCGCTGAACCAGTATCAGGTGGTGATGGAAGTCAATCCTAAATACGCCCTCGACCCGATCACGCTGGAGCAGGTGCAGGTGATCACCGCCGCTGGCGCACGGGTGCCTCTGTCGACCATCGCGCACTATGAACGCAGCCTGGAAGAGGACCGGGTCAACCACGACGGCCAGTTCGCGTCGGACAATATTTCCTTTGATCTCGCCGAAGGCGTGACCCTGGACCAGGCCACGGTAGCCATCGAGCGCGCAGTGGCGGCGGTGGGCCTGCCCGAAGACGTGATCGCCAAGATGGCTGGCACCGCCGATGCCTTTGCGGCCACCCAGAAGAGCCAGCCGTGGATGATTCTCGGCGCCCTGGTGGCGGTGTATCTGGTGCTGGGGGTTCTGTATGAAAGCTACGTGCACCCGCTGACGATTCTCTCGACCCTGCCGTCCGCCGGAGTTGGCGCGCTGCTGACCATCTACCTCACGGGCGGGCAGTTCAGTCTGATTTCCTTGCTGGGGCTGTTCCTGCTGATCGGTGTGGTGAAAAAGAACGCCATCCTGATGATCGACCTGGCGCTGCAGCTCGAGCGTGGCAGTGGCATGACGCCGCTGGAGTCGATTCGCAACGCCTGCCTGCAGCGCCTGCGCCCGATCCTGATGACCACGCTGGCCGCGATTCTCGGCGCCGTTCCGTTGTTGCTCAGCAGCGCCGAAGGCGCGGAAATGCGACACCCACTGGGCCTGACCATCATCGGCGGCCTGATCCTCAGCCAGATTCTCACGCTGTACACCACGCCTGTGGTTTACCTTTATCTCGACCGTCTGCGCCACCGGGTCAACAGGTGGCGCGGTGTGCGGACGGATGCTGCCCTGGACACTGCGCTATGACTCATCGCCCGAACGTTTCGATCCAACCGCGCAGCGTGCCGTTGCGCCGCATTTTCGCGGTCAGCCTGTGCGCACTGCTGCTGAACGCCTGCGCGGTCGGACCTGACTATAAAAAGCCGGACGTCACCACGCCCGCCCACTTCAGGCAAGCCGAGGGCTGGACGCAGGCCAACCCCAGTGACGCCATGGATCGTGGCGCGTGGTGGGAAATTTATGGCGACGCGCAGTTGAACGCGCTGGTGGAGAAACTCAACACCTCGAACCAGACCGTTGCCCAGTACGAGGCGCAATATCGCCAGGCCGCCGCATTGGTGCGCAGCGCGCGTGGGGCGTTCTTCCCGACCCTGGACCTGACGACCAGCAAGAACCGTTCAAGCCAGGGCACCGGCAGCAGCAACTCCAGCCTGAGCAGCTCCAACAGCGGGATTCGTGACACCTACAACGCGCAACTGGGCGTGAGCTGGGAAGCGGATGTGTGGGGCAAGTTACGCCGTGGCCTGGAGGCCGACAAGGCCAGCGCCCAGGCCAGCCTGGCAGACCTGGCCGCGATGCAATTGAGCCAGCAATCGCAACTGGTTCAGAACTACCTGCAATTGCGGGTCATCGACGAGCAAAAGCGCCTGCTCGAATCCACCGTCGAGACTTATCAGCGCTCGCTCAATCTGACGCAAAACCAGTACCGCGCAGGGATTTCCGGACGTGATGCGGTGGCCCAGGCGCAGACCCAGCTTAAAAGCACCCAGGCCGACCTGATCGATCTGGCCTGGCAGCGAGCGCAATTCGAAAGCGCAATCGCAGTAATGATGGGCCAGGCGCCAGCGGATTTCAGCCTGGCGCCGACCACCAGCGTCCCGGCCTTGCCGCAGATTCCGGCGCAGTTACCTTCGCAGTTGCTGGAGCGGCGCCCGGACATCGCCGCGGCCGAACGCTCGGTGATGGCTGCCAACGCCAATATCGGCGTGGCCAAGGCTGCGTACTACCCGGACCTGACCTTGAGCATGAACGGCGGCTATAGCAGCAGTACGTTCAGTAACTGGATCACCTTGCCGAACCGTTTCTGGTCGGTCGGGCCACAACTGGCGTTGACGCTGTTCGACGGCGGTCAGCGCGCGGCTGAAGTGGAGCGCACCGAGGCGGTGTACGACCAGACTGTGGCGCAGTACCGCCAGACCGTGCTGGACGGCTTCAAAGAGGTCGAGGACTACATGGCGCAGCTGCGGGTGTATGAGCAAGAGGCGAAGGTGCGTGCCCAGGCGCTGGATGCAGCCCGGGACTCGTTACGCTTGACCAGTAACCAGTACAAAGCCGGCCTGATCGGTTATCTCGACGTGGTAAACGTGCAAACCACTGCGCTGAGCAACGAGCGCAGCGTGCTGACATTGCTGCAGAGCAGGCTGGTCGCCAGTGTTCAACTGATCGCTGCTTTGGGCGGGGGTTGGAATGCCCAGAGCGGGCTGTCCCGAGATCCCCGGATGTCTTCACGCTGACAGCGCGCGTGCTGCCGTTATTTGACGATGTGTCGCGACTTTCCCGTCAGCTTAGGTAGAATCGCCAGCGGACTCATCGGAATTCACGGCTCCCTGTCGTCGGGCTTGCATTGGTCCGAGCGCGGCGCACACAAGCCTGTCCGAGAGCTGGATTTGACGTTCACGCGTTGCAAGACACCGGGTCGGTCCGAATGGTGGTCGTGCAGCCGCGGGTCGGCAGGTCTGAAAAAATAATTGCGCTTGGATTCGGACTCTCTCATGGAAAAGAACCTCCTCATCACCGGCGGCTCCAGAGGTATTGGTGCTGCCACTGCAGTTCTGGCGGCTTCGCAAGGATATCGCGTTTGCATCAACTACCTGTCCAACCACGCCGCTGCGGAGCGGGTCTGCGAGCAGATTCGTGAAGCGGGCGGCTACGCCGTCGCGATCCAGGCAGACGTTAGTAACGAAGACGAGATCGTCCGTCTGTTCACCCGGGTCGACGCCGAACTGGGGCGCGTCAGCGCGCTGGTGAACAATGCCGGGACGGTAGCGGAGACCTCGCGGCTGGAGAACATGTCCGAGTTTCGCATGCTCAAGATCATGATGAGTAACGTGGTCGGGCCGATGCTGTGCAGCAAGCACGCCTTGCTGCGCATGTTGCCTCGTCATGGCGGCAACGGCGGCAGCATCGTCAACGTATCGTCTGCGGCGGCGCGTCTGGGCTCTGCGGGTGAATATGTCGACTACGCCGCTTCAAAGGGCGCGCTGGACACCTTCACCATCGGTTTGGCCAAGGAAGTGGCGGGTGAGGGCGTGCGGGTCAACGCAGTGCGGCCTGGGTATATATTTACCGATTTTCACGCATTGAGTGGTGATCCGCAGCGCGTGAGCAAGCTGGAATCGAGCATCCCGATGGGCCGCGGCGGATTGGCCGATGAGGTGGCCGAGGCGATTCTTTGGCTGTTGTCGGACAAGGCGTCGTATTCGACCGGCACGTTCATTGACATGGCGGGCGGCCGCTGATCGCAGGGCCAGCCGGTCTCCTAAGCCCTCCAGACGGAAGCCTGAGTGCATCACGCCATCAACGAGCGAATGATCTTGCCCAGGGTTTGCATGGCCCGCTCGCTGGCATCGCTCCAGGGGCTGCCATAGTTCAGGCGGATGAAGTGGTTAAAGCGTCGGGTGGCCGAAAAGATCGGCCCCGGCGCAATGCTGATGCCCTGGGCCAGCGCGATCTGAAAGACCTTCAGGGAGTCGATCTGCTTCGGCAACTCCACCCACAAAAAATACCCCCCGGTGGGCTGACTGACCCGCGTGGTGGTTGGGAAATACCGCGCCACGGCGCCGAGCATGGCGCGTAGTTGGTCTTCAAGGCTGATACGCAGCTTACGCAGATGCCGGTCATAGCCACCATGTTGCAGGTAATCGGCGATTGCAGCCTGGGCAGGCATCGAGGCGCACAGGGAGGTCATCAGTTTCAGCCGCTCGACCTTTTGCGCGTAACGCCCGGCAGCGACCCAACCCACCCGGTAACCCGGCGCCAGGCTCTTGGCGAACGAGCCGCAATGCAGCACCAGCCCTTCGCTGTCGAACGCCTTGGCCGGTTTCGGCGCATGTTGTCCGTAGTACAGCTCGGCATAGACGTCATCCTCGATCAGCGGCACCTGATGCTTGCGCAGCAATTCCACCAGTGTGCGTTTACGCGATTCGGCGACCGTTGCCCCGGTGGGGTTCTGAAAGCTGGTCATGCTCCAGCAGGCTTTTATCGGATGCCGCTCCAGGGTCTGTTCGAGCACTTCCAGATCGATTCCGGTCTGCGGATGCACCGGGATTTCCACTGCCTTGAGTTTCAGCCGCTCCAGCACTTGCAGACACGCGTAAAAGGCAGGCGCCTCGATGGCCACCAGATCACCCGGTTCGGTCACTGCTTGCAGGCACAGGTTCAAGGCCTCCAGCGCGCCATTGGTGATCAGCAGTTCTTCCATGGCCAGCGTTAGCCCGGCCACCCGGTAGCGCAGGGCGATTTGTCGACGCAGTGCCGGGTTACCGGGCGACAGATCGCTGACCACCATGCTTGGGTCCATTTCGCGGGTCGCGCTGGACAATGAGCGGGCCAGACGTTGCAGGGGGAAGAGGCCTGCGCTGGGAAACGCCGAACCGAATGGCACGGTGTTTGGGTCCTTGATCGATTCAAGCACCGAAAACACCAGTTCGCTGACGTCCACCTCGGTGGATTCGCTCACCTGCGCTGCTGGCGTCGGTTCTGCCAGCGGTCGGGCGTGTAGACGTCCGGCGGCGAAGGTCATTTTGATGACGCTTTCATTGACGAAGTAACCCGAGCGTGGCCGCGCACGAATCAGCCCGCGCCGCTCCAGCAGGTAATAGGCTTGAAATACCGTAGAGGGGCTGATGCCGTGAGTCTGGCTGGCATAGCGCACCGAAGGCACACGCTGACCGGCCGCCAGCACACCGGAGCGGATCAACTCAGCGATGTCGTCGGCAAACTTTTCATAACGCTTCATGGAGGGCTCGCAGATCTATGATCAGCGAACTATGCGCGTCCATGTGATTTCAGTACAGATGCAGGTTTTTCGATTAAAAGCGGATCAGATGCACTGATGCAGCCAAAGCTAACGATCCAGCGCGCAACACGGGTGCACACTGACATCAGCCCTGAGCACACCGAGGTGCCCAAGGCCGCCTTGCGCAGTGGACAAGTCGCTATGCAAGGCCCGCTGCCAGGACCGCAGGCGGCTCTTGACTGGGCGGATCGCCTTTGGGCGGTTCGATCACCGGGGGCATGGTGTCTGGCGGGGGATCTTCGGGTTTTGGCACCGGCAGCTGCGGCTCATCAATATTAGGATCGGGCGTTTCTGCTGGAATGGGAATGGTCATTGCTACACCTTCCTTAATAGCGCAGATTGCAAGGAGGCAAGAGTGCCGAGTTTGAACGCGCTCGCTGGTTTCGACAGCGCCCGCTGATGAATGATTCATCGGGTTTCACGCCTGCTTTTCCACGCGTCGGATCAGCTGCTACGGTTGGATTTTACGTGGCGCAAGCTGTTTGAACTTTTCCCCGAAACTGGCGCTCGGAACCTATGCGGCCAATATCGGGCATCCTGTCTGCTTTGACGTTGTGCCTTGGCTATCAATGGAAGAAACGTCGAACCAATGGACTTTTACGGATTGCTACAAGGAGCGTCCCTGGGGCGTGAGGAGTGATGCTCGATGAATGTGACTGCTGATCAGCCATACGGCCCGGATTCCCTGGCCACCGATGTTCCACACCCAATTCAGCCTTTATCTCTGACCCAAGCCTTGCAGTTGCCACGCATTGTCATAGAAGACACAACGCCTGTAATCGACAATGGGCAGCTTGCGGCCAAGGGCATCATTGGCCAGCCGGTAACGGTCACCAGCAAGGTGTACGCCGACGGACACGACAAGATGGCGGTGCGCATCCGCTACCGTGCCGCCGACGAGCAGCAATGGCATCAAGCGCCCATGCGCGAACTGGGCAACGACAGCTGGGTCGGTGAGTTCACCCCTACCTCGGTTAGCCGCTATCTGTTTCGCCTGGAAGCCTGGATCGATCAGTTCGCCAGCTACCGCTACGAACTTGAAAAGAAGTATGCAGCCGGCGTAACCATCAACCTGGAGTTGGAAGAGGGCCGCCTGCACCTGCAGCATGCGGCCGAACGCAGCCAGCATGAATTGCGTGGGCAGCTCGACAGCCTTCTGCAACGTTTGGGCGACACTGCCAAACCTGAAGACCAGGTTGCTTTGCTGTTGCACAGCGAAACGGCAGCGATCATGTCCAAGGCCGATAACCATGCCTTCCTAAGCCGTAGTCTTGAATATCCGCTGGATGTCGAGCGCGAGCTGGCGCAGTTTGCCAGTTGGTACGAGCTGTTTCCGCGCTCGATCACCGATGATAAGCATCGCCACGGCACCTTCAACGATGTGCATAGCCGCTTGCCGATGATTCGCGACATGGGCTTTGACGTCCTGTATTTCCCGCCGATCCATCCCATCGGCCGTGCCCACCGCAAAGGCCCGAACAATTCGCTGACTGCCGGTCCCGACGACCCGGGCAGCCCGTACGCCATCGGCAGCGCCGACGGCGGCCACGACGCCATTCATCCGCAGCTCGGCACCCGCGAGGATTTCCGCAAGCTGGTGGCCGCCGCTGCCGAGCATGGTCTGGAAATCGCCCTCGATTTCGCGATCCAGTGCTCGCAAGACCACTTATGGCTCAAGGAGCATCCGGGCTGGTTCTCGTGGCGTCCGGACGGCACCATCCGTTACGCGGAAAACCCGCCGAAAAAATACCAGGACATCGTCAACGTCGACTTCTATGCGCCTGACGCTGTCCCGAGCCTCTGGCTTGAGCTTCGCGACGTGGTATTGGGTTGGGTCGAGGAGGGGGTCAAGATCTTCCGCGTCGACAACCCGCACACCAAGCCGCTGCCGTTCTGGCAATGGATGATCGCCGATGTGCGTGCGCTGCACCCGGAGGTGATGTTCCTCGCTGAAGCGTTCACCAAGCCGGCGATGATGGCGCGGCTGGGCAAGGTCGGTTACTCGCAGAGCTACACCTATTTCACTTGGCGCAACACCAAGGCCGAACTGAGCGAGTACTTCACCGAACTTAATGAATCGCCGTGGCGCGAATGCTACCGGCCGAACTTTTTCGTCAACACGCCGGACATCAATCCGCGGTTCCTGCACGACTCCGGTCGTCCGGGGTTTCTGATTCGCGCCGCGCTGGCGACCATGGGCTCGGGCCTGTGGGGCATGTATTCGGGGTTCGAACTGTGCGAATCAGCGCCTGTGCCGGGCAAGGAGGAATACCTGGATTCGGAGAAATACGAGATCCGACCCAGGGACTACACCGCGCCGGGCAATATCATCGCGGAAATTGCCCAGCTCAATCGCATACGTCGTCAGAACCCGGCCCTGCAAAGTCACTTGGGCCTGCGCATCTACAACGCCTGGAACGACAACATTTTGTACTTCGGCAAGCGCAGCGCCGATGGCAGCAACTTCGTGCTGATCGCAGTCAGCCTTGATCCGTACAACGCACAGGAAGCGCATTTCGAACTGCCCCTGTGGGAAATGGGCCTGGCTGACGATGCGGCGACATTGGGCGAAGACCTGATGACCGGGCACAGCTGGACCTGGTACGGCAAAACACAGTTCATGCGCATCGACCCGTCCTACCAGCCGTTTGGCATCTGGCGCATCAAGGCCACACATCAATAATTAAAAAGGAAGTGGTCATGGCGAAGAAACCCCGGAACGCTGCCTTTATCGAAGACCCGCTCTGGTACAAGGATGCGGTGATTTACCAGGTTCATGTGAAGTCGTATTTCGATTCCAACGACGATGGAATCGGGGATTTCCCCGGCCTTATCGCCAAGCTCGACTACATCGCCGAGCTTGGCGTCAACACTATCTGGCTGTTGCCGTTCTACCCTTCGCCGCGCCGCGACGACGGTTATGACATCTCGGACTATCGCGGTATTCACAGCGATTACGGCAACATGTCCGATGCCAAGAAATTCATCGCCGAAGCGCACAAGCGTGGCCTGCGGGTTATTACGGAACTGGTCATCAACCACACCTCCGATCAGCACCCGTGGTTTCAGCGTGCGCGGCATGCGAAGAAAGGCTCCAAAGCCCGCGACTTTTATGTTTGGTCCGACGACGACCAGAAATACAGCGGCACGCGGATCATCTTTCTCGACACCGAGAAGTCCAACTGGACCTGGGACCCGGTGGCCGGCCAATACTTCTGGCACCGCTTCTACTCGCACCAGCCTGACCTGAACTTCGACAACCCGCAGGTGATGAAGGCGGTTCTGGAAGTCATGCGCTATTGGCTGGACATGGGCATCGACGGCCTGCGTCTGGACGCGATTCCATACTTGATCGAGCGCGACGGCACCAATAACGAGAATCTGCAAGAGACGCACAACGTGCTCAAGCAGATTCGTGCCGAAATCGACGCTAATTACCCCGACCGCATGTTGCTGGCCGAAGCCAATCAATGGCCGGAAGACACGCAGTTGTATTTCGGGGAGCGCAAGGGCAAGGACGGTGACGAATGCCACATGGCGTTCCACTTTCCGCTGATGCCGCGCATGTACATGGCCGTGGCCCAGGAAGACCGCTTTCCGATTACCGACATCCTGCGCCAGACCCCGGAAATTCCGGAAAACTGCCAGTGGGCTATTTTCCTGCGCAACCACGATGAATTGACCCTGGAGATGGTCACCGATCGCGAGCGCGACTATCTGTGGAATTATTACGCTTCTGACCGCCGTGCGCGGATCAATCTGGGCATCCGTCGTCGTCTGGCGCCGCTGCTGGAACGCGACCGCCGCCGCGTAGAACTGCTCAACAGCATGCTGTTGTCGATGCCAGGCACACCGACCCTTTACTACGGTGACGAGATCGGCATGGGCGACAACATCTACCTCGGCGACCGCGATGGCGTACGCACGCCCATGCAGTGGTCGATAGACCGTAACGGCGGGTTTTCCAGGGCCAACCCGGCCAGCCTGGTATTGCCGCCGATCATGGACCCGCTGTATGGCTACCAGTCGGTCAACGTCGAGGCGCAGGATCATGATCCGCATTCGCTGCTGAACTGGACTCGCCGTATGCTTGCCGTGCGCAAGCAGCAAAAGGCTTTCGGCCGCGGCACGCTGAAAATGCTCTCGCCGAGCAATCGCCGGATCCTGGCCTACACACGCGAGTACACAGGACCTGATGGCAAGACCGAAATCATCCTGTGCGTCGCTAACGTTTCCGCCGCCTCACAGGCTGCGGAACTCGAACTGTCCCCGTATGCCGGCACCGTGCCGGTGGAAATGCTCGGCGGCAGCGCCTTCCCACCTATCGGCCAGCTCAATTACCTGCTGACGTTGCCGCCCTACGGCTTCTACTGGTTCCTGCTGGCCGCGGAGAATCAAATGCCTAGTTGGCACGTTGAACCGGCCCAGAGCCTGCCCGACTTTCCGACCCTTGTGCTCAAACAGCGTCTGGAAGAATTGCTCGATGAACCGTTGCGCCAGACGATGGAGCAGAACTCTCTGGCTGCGTACCTGCCCAAACGACGGTGGTTCGCCGGCAAAGGCAAACCGCTGGACAAGGTTCATATCGCTTACGCCGTGCGGTTCGGCACCACGGTACGCCCGGTGTTATTGAGCGAAATCGAGGTCACCTCGGGTGGCGAAGTGGCGCGTTATCAGCTGCCATTCGGCCTGTTGCCCGAGGACGACATCAGCAGCGCGCTGCCGCAGCAACTGGCGCTGTCACGCGTTCGCCGGGGACGCCAGGTGGGGCTGATCACCGACGCTTTCACCCTGGAGCCGTTTATCCGTGCCGTGATCAAGGGCATGCACGAGGAGATCGTGCTGCCGACGAGTGATGGCGAGTTGCGCTTCCAGCAAAGTTCGCAACTGGCCCCGTTGGGCCTGACCGATGACGCGGAGGTGCGCTACCTGTCTGCCGAGCAGTCCAACAGCTCGGTGGTGGTCGGCAAGGCGCTGGTGCTGAAGATGATTCGTCGCGTGGCTGCGGGGGTCCACCCTGAACTGGAGATGGGCGCCTATCTGACCGAGGCGGGTTATCAGCATATTTCGCCCTTGCTTGGCGCCGTGGTCCGTGTCGACAGCAACGGCGAAAGCAATCTGTTGATGATTGCTCAAGGTTATTTGAGCAATCAGGGCGATGCGTGGGAATGGACGCAAAACAACCTTGAGCGTGCTGTGCGCGATGAGATGGCTCGCAGTCCATCCTCGGTTGAACAGCACGCCAATGCGCTGCTTGAACTTAAGGATTTCGCCGGCTTGCTCGGTCAGCGCCTGGGCGAAATGCACGTCGTGCTCAGCGCGCCTACCGACAATCCAGACTTCAAGATCGAAGTCACCAGCGTTAAGGACAGTCAGGCATCGGCGAAAAGTGTCGGCGCCCAGATCGAGCGCGCGCTGGATTTGCTGGAGCAACATCGCGACACCCTGGAACCTGCCGATCAGCAACTGGTCAGTGAACTGTTGGGCAAACGCAAAGCGCTGCTGGCCAAGGTGCAGACCTTGGCCAAACAGTCGGTGGGCGGCTTGCGCATGCGTGTGCACGGTGACCTGCACCTGGGGCAAATGCTGGTGGTCAAGGGGGATGCGTATCTGATCGACTTCGAGGGTGAACCGGCGCGTCCGTTGCAGGAACGCCGAGCCAAATACAGCCCCTTCAAGGACGTCAGCGGCGTATTGCGATCGTTCGACTACGCTGCCGCCATGGCCGTACGCAATGCCCAGAGCGCCGACACGTCGGCTCAGGCTGCGGCGGCGCGCATGCATGTTGCTCAGACCTATTTGACCCAGGCGCGGGACGCATTCCTCGATGGCTACAAGAACGCCACCGT
Source organism: Pseudomonas sp. UBA5706 (assembly GCF_002419965.1). Taxonomy (GTDB): domain Bacteria; phylum Pseudomonadota; class Gammaproteobacteria; order Pseudomonadales; family Pseudomonadaceae; genus Aquipseudomonas. The sequence goes on along the minus strand of NZ_DIHC01000038.1, from coordinate 166,170 downwards.
CGATGTTGCCCACGCCTGGAAAGATACCCGGGGAGAGTCCGCCGCACTGGCGTTGTTCACCTTGGAAAAAGCTGCTTATGAAGTGGCCTACGAGGCTGAGAATCGGCCGACCTGGTTGTCGGTTCCGCTTCAAGGTTTGCGCGGGCTGCTGGACCTGTCTGATGGAGAATGAAAATGAGTGCGTCTGACCAATTCGGCAAAGGCAACCACCAGTTGTTGCCCAACGCCGGCGATATGGACGCGTTGATTCGCGCCGAACATCGCGACCCGTTCTCCATGCTGGGCCCTCACAGCGATGGCCATGACGGCCAGATCATCCGTGCCTATCTGCCCAACGCGCTGAGCGTGCGTGTGCTGTCTCGCGACGGTGAGCGTGATTTGGGCGAGCTGGGGATGACCGATAAACCCGGTTTTTTTGCCGGTCATTTTCCGGTGCGCGAGCCCTATCTGCTGAAGATTCAGTGGGCCACCGGTGAGCAGATCACTGAAGACCCTTACAGCTTCGGGCAATTGCTGGGCGAGATGGACCTTTACCTGTTCGCCGAAGGCAATCACCGAGATTTGAGCGCTGCGTTCGGTGCTCAGGTGCGCAACGTCGATGGCGTGGACGGCGTTCGTTTCTCGGTGTGGGCACCTAACGCTCGCCGGGTTTCGGTAGTCGGCGACTTCAACAGTTGGGACGGCCGTCGGCACCCGATGCGCGTGCGCTATCCGTCTGGCGTTTGGGAAATATTCATCCCGCGTCTGGCACCGGGCGAGGCCTACAAATACGAGATCCTCGGCCAGCACGGCATCTTGCCGTTGAAGGCCGATCCGATGGCGCTGGCCACCCAGTTGCCCCCGGCCACTGCCTCCAAGGTTGCCAAGCCGTTGAGCTTCGAGTGGCAGGACAGCGAGTGGATGCAGTCGCGCGATGCCAAACACGACATTCACCAACCGCTGTCGATCTATGAGTTGCACGCCGGCTCCTGGCAATGGCACCACGGCGGCGAAGACGAGCCGGATCGTCCTTACAACTGGCACGAATTAGCCGAGAAACTGATCCCGTATATCCAGAAACTGGGGTTCACCCACATCGAGTTGATGCCGATCATGGAGCACCCGTTCGGTGGCTCATGGGGTTATCAACTGCTATCGCAATTTGCCCCAAGTGCCCGTTACGGCACCCCGGAAGACTTCGCCGCCTTTGTCGACGCCTGCCACCGTGCCGACATTGGTGTGATCCTCGACTGGGTCCCTGCGCATTTCCCAACCGATACCCATGGCCTGGCGCAATTCGACGGCACCGCGCTGTACGAGTACGCCAACCCTCATGAAGGTTTTCACCAGGACTGGAACACCTTGATCTACAACCTGGGCCGTACCGAGGTCCACGGGTTCATGATTGCTTCGGGTTTGCACTGGCTGAAAAATTTCCATGTCGATGGCCTGCGCGTGGATGCCGTGGCTTCGATGCTGTATCGCGACTATTCGCGCAAGGCCGGTGAGTGGGTGCCGAACCGCCACGGTGGTCGAGAAAACCTGGAGGCGGTCGAGTTCCTGCGCCATCTCAATGACGTGGTGGCTCTGGAAGCACCCGGTGCGCTGGTGATCGCTGAGGAATCCACCTCCTGGCCCGGTGTCACTCAGCCGACCCAGCAGGGCGGTCTGGGCTTCTCGTACAAATGGAACATGGGCTGGATGCACGACACGTTGGAGTATGTCGAGCAGGATCCGATTCATCGTCAGCATCACCATGACAAGCTTAGTTTCGGGCTGGTGTATGCGTGGTCCGAGCGCTTTATCCTGCCGATCTCCCACGACGAGGTGGTGCACGGCAAGCGGTCGCTGATCGACAAGATGCCGGGGGATCGCTGGCAGAAATTCGCTAACCTGCGGGCCTACCTGACGTTCATGTGGACCCACCCGGGCAAGAAGTTGTTGTTCATGGGCTGTGAATTCGGGCAATGGCGCGAGTGGAATCACGACACTGAACTGGATTGGCATTTCCTGGGCGATGAGAACATCAACGGCTACGGTGACCACAAGGGTGTACACAAATTGGTGGGTGATCTCAACCGGTTGTATCGCGAGGAAAAAGCGCTGCACGAACAGGATTGCCAGCCGCAAGGTTTCCAGTGGGTGATCGGTAACGACGCGGGCAACAGCGTCTATGCCTACTTGCGTTGGAGCAAAGACGGCGAGCCCCTGCTGGTGGTTGCCAATCTGACGCCAGTGCCCCGGGAGGGTTACCGCGTGGGTGCGCCATTCGGCGGCAAATGGGCCGAGGTGCTTAACTCCGACGCCGAGGCGTATGCAGGGTCCAACATTGGCAACGGCGGCGGTGTCACGGCTGAAGACATCAGCAGCCACGGGCAGGCGATGTCGCTGTCGCTGAAACTGCCACCGCTGGCGGTGGTCATTTTCAAGCCGGTAAAGGGCGAGTAACCTTCGTCGCGCGGTCCGCCACGGACTGAACGGCGGGAGCGGGGCAGGCACTGCATCGTGCCTGACCCGCAGCTTCGCGCCACGCTTGCCCATCAGACGTGCATCTGTCATACCCCCGCCAGACGAACGTCACCTCCCTGTAGTGAACCTGAAACGATTTCGACGGTCTGTTGACCACTGCGCGCGTGGTGCGCCGGGTCATGAGGCCCCGGCGTGTTCAGGCCCCGCTCGCTGTTGCCGACTCCTAGCAGTTGCAGCGCATGCCCGTCGCTGCCGACCAGGCTTCTGTCCATCGCATGTGGCCCGTCCATCCGGCCTTTCTTTTTATTTTGTCGAAGATTCCCCATGTCTCTATCTCGCCCTGTTTCAGTTTCTTGCGTTCAATCCACTTTCTTGCCGGGCGCTCGACGCCGTTTGCTCAGCGCTAGCCTTTTGGGGATCTTCCTGGCCGTTGGCGCGACTGGGCAGGCTCACGCCGAAGGCAAGGATCGTTGGGTCAGCGATACGCTGAGCACTTACGTACGCAGTGGCCCGACCGACGGCTACCGCATCGTCGGCACGCTCAAGTCCGGGCAGAAAGTCGAACTGCTCAATACCCAGGGCGACTACAGTCAGGTACGCGGCAACGCCGGCGACACGGTGTGGATTGCCTCCAATGATCTGCAGCAGGTACCCGGCCAGACCGAGCGCCTGCCACAGTTGACGCAACAGGTTGCCGACCTGAGTGCACAGCTGAAAACCATCGATGACGACTGGAAAACCAAGGTGCAGGGCATGCAGGAAACCCTCGACTCGCGCAAGAAGCTGGTAGACGAATTGGAGGCCCGTGCCAAGGACCTCAACGCTCAATTGACCGATGCGCAATCGGAGCTGCGTTCCACCCAGGCCAAGCTGGGCGACGAGAACAACCAAGTGCTGATGCGCTACATGGTCTATGGCGGCAGCATCGCTGGCGCGGGCTTGCTGCTGGGGCTCATCTTGCCGGCGTTGACCCGCGGTCGTAAACGCAACGATCGGTGGTTCTGACGGCTCGGCCGGTCTGAATAACCCTTGCACTGATCCCCGCGCGTCCCCTCCGTCATCCCGCAGAATACTGACGGTGGCGGGCTGCAGATGAGTAGCTGATAACCAGTTGATATCAAGGATTGAAGATTTGTCATTGGGATTTATCGCAGGTCTGTTCTAGCTTCGGCTGGCATTCAGATCCATACCTTCGATAGGCATAACAATGACAATAAAAACTGATCTGGCCGCCGCTGCGGCTATCGAAAGCGCCGTGCGCAAGTGTCGCTGCAAACTCCTCCCGTTCCTGGCATTGATGTTTGCGCTGGCGATGATCGACCGCTCCAACGTCGGTTTCGCCAAGGCTGCGCTGCAGACCGACGTGGGGCTGAGCAACGCGGCATTCGCGTTGGGTGCCGGCATCTTCTTCATCGGTTACGCCCTCTTCGAAGTCCCCAGTAATCTGATGCTGCATCGGGTCGGGGCACGTGTGTGGCTCAGCCGAATCATGATCACCTGGGGCCTGGTCTCGGCCGCGATGATGTTTACCCACAGCCAGACCAGCTTTTACGTGCTGCGCTTGTTGCTGGGTGTGGCCGAGGCAGGCTTCTCGCCAGGCGTCATTCTCTACCTCACTTACTGGTTTCCGGCCCGCCGTCGCGGTCAGGCCATCGGCATCTATTACTTTGGCCTGCCGTTCGCGCTGATGTTGGGCGGCCCGCTGTCGGGCTGGCTGCTGGACATGCATGACGTCTTCAAGCTTGCCAACTGGCAATGGATGTTCCTAGTTGAAGGCCTGGCTGCGGTGGTCGTGGGCATCGTTGCGTTGTTCTACCTCAAGAACAAACCCCAGGACGCCACTTGGCTAAGCGTTGAGGAGAGGGCTGCGCTGAGCGCCGAACTGCTGGCAGAGGAGCGGCAGAAACTCGATCATGGCCCGCGCAACCTGCTGGCCATGGTGCGCAATTTACGGGTCTTGAAATTAATCCTGATCTATTTCAGCGTCCAGGTCAGCGTGTATGGTGTGATCTTTTACCTGCCAACGCGCGTTGCCGAACTGCTCGGCACCACGGTTGGGCTAAAGGTTGGCACGCTGACGTCGATTCCTTGGCTTTGCGCAGCGGCGGCGATGTTTTTCGTGACGCGCTACGCCGACCGCCGCGCGCGGCATTTGCCGATGGCGATGTGCATGCTAGGGATGGCGGCGCTCGGGATTGCCGCAGCGACCTTGCTCTCCAGTCTGCCGTTGGTGTTGCTGTCGTTCTGCTTCGCCGCCGCTGGCTTCGTGACGGTCCAGCCATTGTTCTGGACATTGCCGACCGGATATCTGGGTGGCGTTGCGGCCGCAGGCGGTATCGCCCTGATCGGCTCGCTGGGCAACATCGGTGGTTTCGTTGCGCCGATGCTCAAGGCCAACATGGAGGTCTGGGTAGCGGACCCGCGTGCCGGCATGCTCTCGTTGTCGGCGGCCGGAGTACTCGGGGTGATCCTGCTCTGGACCCTGCGCAGCGGCCAGCCCACTCGACCGATCGACACTCAGGCCGCGACGGCTTCCCTGGCTGCGCGCTGATAACGAAACCATACCCAGGCGGCCAACAGTCCCGAGGCAGCGCCAATCGCCATGGCCCAACGCGGCCCGAACAGGTCGGCGACCCAGCCCACGATCGGCGCGCCGATCGGGGTCCCACCCAGCGTGGTCGCCAGCAGAATGGCCATGACCCGGCCACGCATCAGTGGCTCGGTCGACAGCTGCACCATGCTGTTGGCCGACGTGGTGAAGGTCTGCGCGCTTATTCCCAGTACAAACAGCAACAGGCCGAACAACCAGAAGTTGGTCATCATCGCCGCCAACAGAAAACACCCGCCAAACAATGCACAGGCGCGAAACACCAGCGTGGCCGTGGGCCGCGCTCGACGGGCCGAGAGCAGGGCGCCGGTTACCGAGCCCACGGCCATCAATGAGGTCAACAGGCCATAGCGGGCGGAGTCCGCGTCGAAGACAGTTACCGCCATGGTCGAGATATAAATAGGAAAATTCAGGCCGAAGGTGCCGACCAGGAACAGCATCAACATGATGGCCTTCAGGTCGGGTCGCCCCCAGACGTAACGAAAGCCTTCGGCCAGCTGCCCACGAGCCCGGGGAGGGCGCTCACGTACATGCAGTTCAGCGGTGCGCAGCTTGCACAGTGAGCCGATCATCAGGGCAAAGGTCAGCACATTGAGCAGGAATACCCAGCCGTTGCCCACCCACGGAATCAACAGCCCGGACACGGCCGGGCCGATCATCCGCGCCGCATTGAACGACAGCGAATTAAGGGCCACGGCGTTGCTCAGGTGAGTCTCGTCCACCAGGTCGGAAACGAACGTTTGCCGCGCCGGGCCGTCAATCGCCGCCACGCAACCGGAAACCAGCGCGAAGAAATACACATGCCACAGTTGTACATGCCCGCTGACCGTCAACAACCCCAGGCCAAGGGCCGACGCGGCAAAGCCCAGCTGTGTGCCGATCAGCAGTTTCCGGCGATCGAGGTGGTCTGCCGCAAAACCACTGATGGGCAGGAGCAACAGCATCGGCCCGAACTGCAGCGCCATGACGATGCCCAGCGCCGTGGCATTTTGCTGGGTGAGTTGTGTGAGTACCAGCCAATCCTGGGCCGTGCGTTGCATCCAGGTGCCGACATTGGAGACCAGCCCGCCGATGGACCAGATGCGGAAGTTGTACACGGCCAGCGAGCGAAAGGTTCTGGCCATCAGATCGGGTGTACTGCGAAGAAGCGGGTTTTCACCGGGCTGGCCTTTGGGGTCGGTCGATAACTGCAGCGTCAGTGCGCCTTGGACGGTCGTCGACGGTGGCTATGGGGTGGCGCGCAGACCCAAGGTTACGCGTATACCGGCACCGGATGAAAGAACGCTGATGCGCCGAGGGAACGCGCGCGCCGGTAAAACCTGACGGGTGCTATTAAATAACTTGTCATGGGTACTAGGTAAGTCATGCGCTAAGCGCTATTTTGGTGCAGCAGTTCGGCACAACTTTAGGCCGCGCTGCGGCTATCCAGCGTGCTCCACCATAATGTGCATCTGCAGTTGCAAGGATGCCGGGCGATCCGCGAGAGGGCACAACCCCATCCTGTTTCGGCCCGCCAATGCTCTTCCACAGTCAAAAAAATAAAGAGAGTCGACCCATGATGTACCAACCCTTGGCCAAGTCGCTGATTGCGACAGCACTCACCCTCGTTTTCTCCTCTTCCCATGCCGCCTCTGTCGCCCCTGTTGCCGCTGAAAACGGCATGGTCGTGACTGCGCAGCACCTGGCTACTCACGTGGGCGTGGACGTCCTCAAATCCGGCGGCAACGCGGTCGATGCGGCCGTCGCCGTGGGCTATGCACTGGCGGTGGTTTACCCGGCAGCGGGCAACCTGGGTGGCGGTGGTTTCATGACCATCCAATTGGCGGACGGGCGCAAGACCTTCCTCGATTTCCGCGAAAAAGCCCCGCAAGCGGCCACCGCCAACATGTACCTGGACAAGGACGGCAACGTGATGCCGGATCTGAGTTCCAAAGGGCACCTGGCTGTTGGCGTGCCGGGCACCGTTTCCGGCATGGAACTGGCGCTGAGCAAGTACGGCACCCGCAAACGTGCTGAAGTCATCGCGCCGGCAATCAAGCTGGCCGAGGACGGCTTCGCGCTGGAGCAGGGCGACGTCGACCTGCTACACACCGCCACCGACGAGTTCAAGGCCGATCCAAAAGACCTGGGCACGATCTTTTTAAACAAGGGTCAGCCGCTGCAGGTCGGCGACAAACTGGTACAGAAGGACCTGGCGAAGACCCTCAAGGAAATCTCCGCCAAGGGCGCCGATGGTTTCTACAAGGGCTGGGTTGCCAAGGCCATTGTCGATTCGAGCCAGGCCGGCAAGGGCATCATCGTCCAGGCTGACCTGGACACGTACAAAACCCGCGAACTGGCCCCGATCGAGTGTGACTACCGCGGCTATCATGTGGTCTCGGCGCCGCCGCCAAGCTCGGGCGGGGTGGTGATCTGCGAGATCATGAACATCCTCGAAGGTTATCCGATGAAGGAGTTGGGCTATCACTCGGCCCAAGGCCTGCATTACCAGATCGAGGCCATGCGTCACGCGTACGTGGACCGCAACAGCTACCTGGGCGATCCGGACTTCGTGAAGAATCCGATCGATCATTTGCTCAACCGTGACTACGCCGCCAAGCTGCGCGCAGCCATCGAGCCGCAGAGAGCGGGTATCTCGCAAGACATCAAACCGGGCGTCGCGCCACATGAAGGCAACAACACCACGCACTATTCGATCGTCGACAAATGGGGGAATGCGGTGTCCGTCACCTACACCCTCAACGACTGGTTTGGTGCCGGTGTGATGGCCAGCAACACCGGGGTCATCCTCAATGACGAAATGGACGACTTCACTTCCAAGGTCGGCGTGCCGAACATGTACGGCCTGATCCAGGGCGAGGCCAATGCCATCGCACCGGGCAAGACGCCGCTGTCTTCGATGAGCCCGACCATCGTCACCAAGGATGGCAAGGCCGTCATGGTCGTGGGCACGCCGGGCGGTAGCCGGATCATCACTGCAACCCTGCTGACCATGCTCAACGTCATCGACTACGGCATGAACATTCAGGAGGCCGTCGATGCGCCGCGCTTCCACCAGCAATGGATGCCTGAGACCACCAACCTGGAAACCTTCGCGGTGAGCCCCGACACGCAAAAAATCCTCGAGAGCTGGGGCCACAAATTCGCCGGCCCGCAGGACGCCAACCACCTGGCCGCCATCCTGGTAGGAGCGCCTTCGCTGGAGGGCAAGCCAGTGGGCAACAACCGTTTCTACGGCGCCAATGATCCACGTCGCAGTACCGGGCTCTCGCTGGGTTATTGAGTCATCAGGTCGAGCGAGGCAAGGGCATTTGCCTCGCTCGATTGCGTGAGGCTCGGCGCCAATCGCTGCGCGCGATTGCGATCAGCGGCGCGCAATCAGGCTGCGTTCCATGCGCGCTAACGCTTCTTCAAGCATCGCTCGAGGGCAACCGAAGTTAAGCCGCACGAACTGACCGCAGTCCTCACCAAACTCCAGGCCGTCGCTGAGCGCCACTTTGGCCTGGGTCAGGAAAAACCGTTGTGGGTGTTCGATGTCCAGCGCCGTACAATCAAGCCATGCCAGGTAAGTGCTCTGTGGCAGGTGCATGCGGATGCCGGGGAAGCGGGTCTTGATTGCCTGCGCCAAGTAATCACGATTGTCCTGCAGATAGGCATTGACCATGGTCAGCCAATCGGCGCCCTGACGGTAGGCCGCCTGCGTCGCCTCCAGCCCCAAGGCGTTGACGCTGTCCACCAGCCCCAGGCGCCCGGCATTGAAACGTTCGCGCAGTTCGGCGTTCTGCACCACGGCAAACGCCGTTTTCAGACCCGCGATGTTCCACGCCTTGCTCGCGGACATCAGGGTCACGCAGCGCGCGGCGATTTCGGGGCTCAAGGAAGCGATCGGGACGTGGCGACGACCATCGAACAGGATGTCGGCATGAATCTCATCGGAAACGATCAGCACCTCATGCTGCACGCACGCCTGGCCGATGGCCTGCAGCTCGTCACGCTCGAAGACCTTGCCCAGCGGATTGTGCGGGTTGCTCAACAGCAGCGAGCGAACGCCGGGCAGGGCGTTTCGCAGAGCACCGATGTCAGTGGGGTACTCTCCGGTGGCATCGGCATGAAACGGTAAATCCACCCGCTGCAGCTTCCAGTTCGCCGGAGCGCTCAGCAGTGGCGAGTAATTGGGGGTTTGCACCAGTACGCTGCTGCCGCGGGGCGCCAGGGTGTTCAGCGCCATGTTCACGCCGGGCTCGACCCCGGGCAGAAACACCAGGTCTTCAGCAAGAATGTGCCAATCGTACTGACGGGCCAGATACGTTACCAGCGTCTGGCGCAATGTGTCCTGCGCTACTGAATAACCGAGCAACGGATGCTCCAGACGGTTTTTCAGGGCCTGCACGATAGGCTCGGCCACCGGAAAGTCCATGTCCGCCACCCACATCGGTAACACGTCTTCCGGGTACTGGCTCCACTTCTTGCTGCCGGTGTTCAAGCGCTGATAAACGCTGTTCAGATCCATGCTCATGACTGTCTCGGGAAAAACGTGTGGCGATTGTGCCAGAGACGGAGAGCGAGTTCAGTGCCTCAAGGCGGGAAAGTAACCCTTGATGGTTACTTTCCCCAGGCTCACCAGAACGTTGTCGACTGGCTGTCAAGCCGTCCTGCGATGACCGCGATGGCTTTTTCCACATCGCAAGCCTGGGTGTAGCGCCCCAGGCTCAGGCGCAGACTGCTGCCCGCTTGAGCGTGGGTCAGTCCCAACGCCAGCAGCACGTGGGAGGCACCGCTGCTGGCCGAATTGCAGGCTGATGTCGAAGATACCGCCAGTTCGCTGGACAGGCTCATGGCGTTGAAACCTGCCTTGTCCACACAGATGTTCAGCGTGTGCGGAACCCGCTGTTGCGCGTCGCCATTGAGGCTGACACCCGACAATTGCAGCAAGCCGTCCCGCAGTTGCGCGGACAGCGTCGTGATACGCTGAACCTCTTCTGCCATTTCCGCGGCGGCCAGTGCATAGGCCGCGCCCATGCCGACGATCTGGTGGGTCGCAAGGGTGCCGGAGCGCAAACCCTGCTCATGACCGCCGCCATGCATCTGCGCTTCGAGCAACGGCCGTGCGCGTTCGCCAACGTAGAGCGCACCGATACCTTTGGGGCCGTAGATTTTGTGCGCGGAGAAGGACATCAAGTCCACAGGCAGCGCTTTCAGATCGATGACGACCTTGCCAGCGCCCTGGGCGGCATCGACGTGGAAGAGGGCGCCGTGCTCGCGGACCAACTCGCCGATGGCTGCCATGTCAGTGAGCGTACCCAGTTCGTTATTGACCAGCATCAGCGACACCAGCAGCGTGTCGTCGCGCAGGGCCTGGCGAACGGCATCAGGGGCAATCAAGCCGTTGCTGTCAGGCTCCAGCCAGGTAACCGGGAACCCCGCCTGCTCCAACTGGCGCACGGTGTCGATCACCGCCTTATGCTCGATGCAACTGGTGATCAGGTGACGACGCGAGCCGGTTGCTCGCTGGGCGATGCCCTTGATAGCCAGGTTGTTCGATTCGGTGGCGCCCGACGTCCAGATTAAATCGTCGGCGGAGCAGCCAACCAGTTCGGCGACCTGACGTCGCGCCTGCTCTACCGCCTGACGGGCAAGGATGCCATACGCGTGGGAGTTGGAGGCCGGATTGCCAAAGGTGCCTTCACGGCCCAGGCAGGTGACCATTGCCTGAATGACTCGGTCATCGACAGGGGTGGTGGCGGCATAGTCGAAGTAACAAGGAAGTGTGCTCATGGGGAGAGAAATCCGCGCTGTCCGTAATGCAGAAAATACTACAAGCGTGCAGGTGAAAAAAAATTGATTCCTTAACGCTATTTAGTGCGAAGCGTAGATTATGGTTCTACGCATACCACTCTTTTAGGAATAAATTTTCAGAGACTGCGTGAATTGGCTTATCGTTATCACCAGCGTTCATAACGGCTCATTTCGGGTGACACTTCAGATGGATAAATTCGATCAGGCAATCCTCGACATCCTGCAAACCGATTGCACCCGCGCTATTGCCGAGATTGCCGACAGCATTGGCCTGGGCAGTACAGCCTGTTGGCGTCGTGTGCAAAAGCTGGAAGAGCAGGGAATGATTCGCGGTCGAGTGGCGCTACTCGATCCCTCCCTGTTAAACGTTGCGGTAACAGTGTTCGCTGCCATTCGTACCAACCAGCACAACGCCGGATGGCTCGGGCGTTTCCATGACCTCATTGCGACGCTGCCCGAGGTGGTGGAATGCTATCGAATGGCGGGCGATACGGATTACATGTTACGTATTGTCGTACCGGATATCGCGGGGTACGACACGGTGTACAAGAAGCTGATCCAGCTGTCCGGCATTACCGATATCAGCTCGAGCTTTGCCATGGAGCAAATCAAGTCCACTACGCAACTGCCCTTGGGGTACATCGTCTGAGCTTCACGAGCCGTTAGCGATCCGATCTACCGGCGCAACAAGGCCGGCTTGTACCACCATCGCGTCGACCATCCGCAGCATAACGACCGCGCCTGGTTCTGCCACACCCATCTGAAAAAGGCTGGCGAGACGGCCGCGAACAGCACATCGGTCATGTGCTACTGCGCGAGCAATGCCCATGCTCACAATGCCGGGCGTTTCGTCTGAGCGGTATTACGCTCCTGGTGGCACCGACATTGGAGTTGGTGGAGGTTCATTCGCAAGGGTATGGGCTACAGATGCTGTTCAGCGACGGGCATCAGCGGGGGATCTATCCGTGAGCGTACCTGGCGCAGCTGACACACTAAGTGGCGGCAGGTACTGCTCCTGACCAGCCCGAAAGGCCTGGAGGCGCAGAGCACCTAAACCCTTCAGGCAGAAGTCGAAACGGGTCGCCTCTTAGAACCGTGCCTTGTCGATCCACTCAAGCGACGTGCGCCAGATACAGACGCCCAAAAAGTACGCCGACATCACCAGCCACAGGCTCAGTACCCATGAGCCGTTATACGGGTGGTTGATCACCAGCAGGAAGCTGCACAGAAACCAGACGCTGGTGACCGCAATGTTGATCGGCATGAAACGGCGAACGCGAAACGGATGGAGAAATTTCATCCGGGTTACGGTCAGTAGTGCCAGGCAGATCACGGTGATGAACGTCAGCCAGGGCGCGGGCGAAAGGATGTAAACGCAGAGTGCGACCACGTTCCAGGCCGCGGGAAACCCCTGAAAGTAGTTGTCTTTGCTCTTCATCTCGGTATTGCAGAAGCAGAATAGCGACGAAACCAGAATGATCGAGATGGTCAGCAGTAGCGTGTAGTCCGGCAATGGAATGTAGCGATAGATGAAGAGCGCAGGAATGAAAACGTAGGTCAGGTAGTCGATCACCAGATCCAGTACCGAACCGTCGAAATGCGGCAGCACCGACTGCACGTTGAGCTTGCGTGCCAGCGAGCCGTCCAGCCCATCGACGATCAAGGCGATGCCCAGCCAGAGCAGGCAGGCTTTGGGCTGGTTATCGAACAGCGCGATGGTCGACAGGAATGCGAGGACGACGCCGGTGGCCGTAAAGCCATGGGCGCCCCATGCTTTTAGCCAGGCGATACGTTGGATTGGAATCATGAACGGTCCTTCTGAAAATAAAGCTGACCAGATCGATTTGCCTGGGCGGCATCGTGGGCCTGATCAGAGGTGCAATTATCGACCGGTTGTCGGTCGATAAGGTTCACCTGTCTGCTACACGGTAGCAGGCGTCGCAGGCATTGGTTACTCAATTGTGATTTTGCCAGTTCCGTTTCACCGAGCAACACCTGTCACTGGTCGGGTGAGGTGTAAATGAGGCATTTTGCTGGCCCCCTGGAGCAGAAAATATCGGCAGAATTCGCGCTCTTTCAGTCAGTTAGCCAAGGATTTGCATGCCGATTATCAAGTTTGCGCTGGCGTTTTGCGTTCTGGCAGGTCTTAGTCATTCGGCGTTTGCACGGGAGCTCAGCAAGAATGAACGTGAGCTCTGTACATGGGGGGCAGGCATCGCCAGCACGGCTCAGCAATACAAACTGTCGGGTTTGACGCTGTACGGCGCACGCAAAAAGCTGCAAGCCCGCCATTTTGCTCAGCAGTGGATGCGCATGAGTGCATTGGGCATCACCGAGCAGACGTATGACAGCCCATCCCGGTTGAAGCCTGAGGGTGTCAGGCAGGTCTATTACGAAGGCTGCACCCGCCATGAACTGGCGCGCCGGTGAGCGCGCCACGGCGGCGCGCTCGGTATCGGCTCAATGCGCAGCGCGGGGGATGGTTTTCAACAGGTCGGTAGGACTGATGTGGCCCACCACCGGCGCGCTGCCGGGCTGCGGCAGGTTAAGAATGTGGCCCTTCATCTTGCCGATGATGTGCATCTCGCACGGCTTGCAGTCGAATTTCAGGGTCAGCACTTCATCACCATGAATCAGCTGCATCGGGGCAACCTTGGTGCGCACGCCGGTAACGCCTTTTGCCTGCTTCGGGCATAGGTTGAAGGAGAATCGCAAGCAGTGCTTGGTAATCATCACCGGCACTTCGCCCGCTTCCTCGTGGGCCTCGTAGGCAGCGTCGATCAGTTTGACGCCGTGGCGGTGATAGAAATCCCGGGCTTTCTGGTTGTAGACGTTGGCCAGGAAGGACAAATGCGAATCGGGGTACACCGGAGGCGGGCTGGTTTCAGGCTTGCGACCACCGCGTGGATGAGCGGCGACGCGGGCAGCGGTCAAGGCGTCGATGACTTCACGGCGCAAGGCCTTGAGTTGCGAGTTGGGAATGAAGTACGCCTGCGGCGCATCCAGCCTCACGTCGGTGGCGTGGTACTCGGTTGTACCAAGCTGACACAACAGCTCACGCAGCTGCTCCAGTGCCTGCTCCGGCTTGTTGGCCACGCCGAACGGGCCTTGCAGCGTGGCACTGGCGCTGATGCCTTCTTCGCTGGTGGCCACCAGCTCCAGACGCTCCTCACGCAAACGCGCCTGCCACGATAGGCCGATGCGGCGCTCGGCCGAGGTCTTTTGCAAGGCGTGCTGCCAGTTGTGGTCGAGATTGCGATTGAGCGGGTGGTGGGGTCGAACCTTGTGCAGATCGGCCGGCATTTCGTTGGGTTCGACGCGGTAGCGATAGCGCTTCTCGCCGTCTTCTTCGAACTCGCCCTTGGGTTCGGCGATGTTGGCGCGAAAGCCAACGACCTCGCGTTTGATCAGCACGTTGAGGCCATCGCCATTGGTCAATGGATCATGGGTAACCACTTGCAGGTCGCGCTTGCCGACTTTTTCCACGATACCCACCGGCAAACCGGTGAAGGTTGGGGTGTCGAATGCGCCGATGTCGATCTTGCGATCGGTGACGAAATAATCGGTACTGCCCCGGTGAAAGGTCTTTTCCGGGTCCGGCAGGAAGAAGTGCGCGGTACGGCCGCTCGACGCGCGGGCCAGGTCCGGGCGATCTTCGAGCACATCGTCAAGCCGCTGGCGATAGTAGGCCGTGATGTTCTTCACATAACCCATCTCCTTGTAGCGGCCCTCGATCTTGAACGAGCGCACGCCGGCTTCCACCAGCGCGCGGATGTTGGCGCTCTGGTTGTTGTCCTTCATCGACAGCAGGTGTTTTTCGAACGCCACCACGCGCCCCTGATCGTCCTTGAGGGTGTACGGCAACCGGCAGGCCTGGGAACAGTCACCCCGGTTGGCACTGCGGCCGGTCTGGGCGTGGGAAATGTTGCACTGCCCTGAGAACGCCACGCACAGCGCGCCATGGATGAAGAATTCGATGGCCGCATCGGTTTCGTCGGCGATGGCGCGAATCTCTTGCAGGTTCAGCTCGCGGGCCAGCACCAATTGTGAAAAGCCTGCCTGATCGAGGAATTTGGCCCGTTCCAGCGTACGAATGTCGGTCTGGGTACTGGCGTGCAGCTCGATCGGCGGAATGTCCAGCTCCATCACGCCCAGGTCCTGGACGATCAGCGCATCGACGCCTGCGTCGTACAACTGGTGAATAAGCGTGCGAGCCGGCTCCAGTTCATTGTCGTGGAGGATGGTGTTGATGGTGGTGAACACGCGTGCATGATAACGATGCGCGAATTCCACCAGCTGGGCGATATCGCTGACCTCGTTGCTGGCGTTATGGCGCGCGCCGAAGCTTGGGCCGCCGATGTAGATGGCGTCAGCGCCGTGCAGGATGGCCTCGCGAGCAATGGCGACATCGCGGGCAGGGCTGAGCAGTTCCAGGTGATGCTTGGGTAGGGACATTTTTTTTTAGTCGGATCGTCACGGTCAAGGCGCGCATTGTAGCGGCGAAACGTGCCAGCGACATCCATGGCCTGCCCGATGGCGGCAATGATGCCTGGGGTTGACGTGGGCGATACCTTTACCCGCCAAGTTCACCGGTGGCAGCGTCTGTCACAACACTGCCGTCGGCAAGCCTGACTGCCATGGATTTGGTGGGTCGCCGGGTTAACCCCTCGCCGCCAGCGCGGTGACTTCCACGCGCATGCCTTCGACGGCCAATGCAGCCACGCCGACCGCTGCACGTACGGGCCAGGGTTTGGCGAAGAAACGTTGGTATACCTCGTTAAAAGCCGCGCGATCGGCCATGTCAGTCAGGTAAATGGTCAGGTGCATGACCCGCTCCATCGAACTGCCCGCGCGCTCCAGCGCAATCTTGAGCGCTTGCAGTGTGCATTCGCTTTGCTCGGTGATGCCGCCCAGTTCAAGACTGCCGTCGGCACGGGTGGGCACCTGGGTGGACACCATGATGCCGCCAAAGCTGGCGACGTCGGAGGAAATGGACTCCGCGTCCGGATCGGGAAGGAAGGTAAGGTCTTGGCTGGACATGAGAATCTCTATGATAAGGGATTGAATGCGCGCGATGGCTCAGGCGCTGCGGTGGCGATCGCCATGATAAAGCAGATCGCGCAGGGTTGAAGCCGTTGTCGGTCTTGACCGCGCCGGGAGGGCACGCACCTGGTTTGCAGGTCTAAACGTTTGAGCGAATGCGTTTGTTCGCTGGCCCATCTGTTCTCAGCCTTTGCCGAAGGAGCCGGTTGGCTGCAAGCGCGATCGCCCACCTGCGGCGGCAAAGGCTAATGCCGGACCTGAGAGGCATTGCCGTCACAGAAGCTATAGCGAAAGGCTTACAAGCGGTTCAGTAAAGTGGCCGTTTACAGCAGGTCGGCAAAACCGTAAATTGGATCCATCGACTGAAGCGCAGGACGCGCTTCAGAGGTCATGGACGATCTGCCATTTGCCTGGAGCGCTACCGACAGGATGTTGGAATGGTCTTGATAGAAAAGAACCCGCTTAGGCGGGTTTTTTATTGCCTGCAAAAAGTGCGCTGGGCGTAGGGGTTGTTAGCGCGAGCTAATCACTCTTTTACGTCCATGAACTCTTTAGCCCATGCCACGTAGCTTTCCGGCAGGGTGTAGGTATGGGTCAGTTCGGTGGCACTGAGGTTTTCCGTGCTGTGGGTGGCTTTGCGCTGAGCCCGCAGGCTGTCATAGGTGGCCTTGATCGAGGCAAAATACGCGGCGTGGCCCGCGACGATTACCCGCACGCCCAGTGCTGCCAGACGCTGGCTGTCATTAAGCTTGGGGTTGCCGTAGGTTACCAACATCAACGGCACGCTGAGCTTCTCGGAAATCTGCTCCAGATGCTCGAAGTCCTTGATGCCGACCATGCAGATGCCGTCCGCGCCGGCTTTTTCGTAGGCCTGGGTGCGCTCAATGATGTCTTGAACAGGCAGCACGCCTGCATTGGTCCGGGCGATGATCGCAAGCTCGGGATCGACGCGAGCTTCCAGCGCGGCCTTGACCTTGCCAATGCCTTCTTCGATGGTGATCAGGTCGGTCGATTTACGGCCGAACTGCGCCGGCAGCAGGGTGTCTTCGATGGTCAACGCTGCAACACCTGCGCGTTCCAGCTCTTCGACAGTGCGCATGACGTTGAGGGCGTTGCCATAGCCATGGTCGGCGTCAGCAATGAACGGCAGCTGAGCGACGCGACCGATACGGGTGGCCTGCTCGACGAACTCGCTTAGGGTGATCAACGCAAAGTCCGGGGCCGCCAGCACTTGAAGAGACGCCACCGAGCCGCCGAGGATGCCGACTTCGAAACCAAGGTCGGCGGCAATCCGCGCAGACATCGGATCGAACACCGAGGCGGTTTCAAAGCAAGCCATGGAGGCCAGCAGTTCACGGAAATTGCGGCGCAGAGCGGAGTGCGAAATTCGGGACATGACGTTTCCTGGTTCTGGCCATCATCGATGCTTACGATCTGCGCCAATTCAAAATGAGCGGCGAGACTAACATGCCGAAAAATCGCAGGTTATGTCGTTTGAGCATGGGCCATGCACAAGATACATATCTTCGGACAGGTGGAAAAGCCACCAGATGCTCTGCAACACCGCCATGCAGTCTGCGCCGGCCGACTGCGTGGTGCATCGTCCATGCCTACCGGAGCCTTGCCTGCGGATAACGACCACCGCCGGTTGAGTGCGCGAGCGGCCCTCAAGCCGGAGGTCCGCAGCCGGCAGGCCCAGGGCTTGGAGGAAGGTTGGCAAGGCGTCGATGGTTTCCACCAGACGCTGGTCGACCTGGCCACGAGTGGCGTCTGCCGCAGCGCGTGGATCGCGGACGATCAGCGGCACGCCCACGGCAGGCTCCAGCAGAATTTCCTTTTCGCCCAGGCAATGGTCGCCCAGATAGTCACCGTGGTCGCTGGTAAAGACGATCAGGGTGTCGTCCCAGCGGCCGCTGCTCTGCAGGGTGTCGAACAAGCGGCCGAGCTGATCGTCGATCTGCTTGATCAAACCCATGTAAGTGGGCACCACGTTGAGGCGCACGCTTTCCTTGGCGAAATTAAGACTCTCTTCGTGCTGCCGGAAAGCCTGGTACACCGGGTGATCACTTTCCTGGCCCGGGGCCGGACGTACTGCCGATCCTTGTCATACAGGGCGAGATAGGGCGCCGGAGCGATGTAGGGCCAGTGCGGCTTGATATAGGAGAGGTGCAGGCACCAGGGTTGCTCGGCTTGCTCGGCAATGAACTGCAAGGCCTGGTCGGTGGTGTAGACCGTTTCCGAGTGCTGCTCGGGTACCCGCGCTGGCAGGTGCGCGTTACGCATGTGCAGCCGCTGAGAATCTTGCCGTGCTCGCCTTCAGCGGCATTGGCCCAGTCATGCCAGGGATTGCGCCCGCGGTAGCCATGCGTGTGCAGCTTCTCAAAGCCCGAGGAAGGACGTGGTCCGACCAACATGCTGTACCGCGCCACGCCAGTGCCCTATGACTGGGTACCCGCGGGCACCGCGCACAAGGAAACGTCGGAGAGAACGCCGAAGCTGGTGGACTTCAAAGTGCCGAAGTAACGAGGTTGCGCAGGACGACGCCGGAACGCAGGTTCCGGCGTTTTTCGTGACTCAGCAGGCGATATACAACGCTGGGAGATCGCGAATCAGGTCACGCCCCGGCGGCTCATAGGGCCCCTCGCGGGTCAGCTCATGCAACAGCTGTTCGCGCAGCTGATGGAACTCGAAGCTGCCGCGCTGCCGCGGGTGGGGCAGGTCGATGGTCACGATGCGCTTGATCCTGCCCGGTCGCGGCGCCATGACCACCACGCGGTCGGCCAGGTAAATCGCTTCTTCCACGTCGTGGGTCACCAGCACCGCGGTGAGACTGGCCTTGCCGCGCAGGCTCAGCAGTTCGTCCTGCAGCTGCTGGCGGGTCAGGGCATCCAGGGCGGCAAAGGGCTCGTCCAACAACAACACCCGAGGGCGGGCCACCAGGCCACGGGCGATCGCCACCCGCTGCGCCATACCGCCCGACAATTGGTGAGGGTATGCCTGGCTGAAGGCGCTCAGGCCTACCCGTTCGATGAACTCGACAATGCGCCGGTCGCGCTCGGCGGCCTCCAGCGGCTGGGCGGCCAGGCCCAGAGCGATGTTCTGGGTTACGGTCAACCAGGGAAACAGGCGGTGCTCCTGGAACACGATGGCGCAGTCGCGTGTGCTGCGGTCGGCGGGCCTGCCCTCCAGTTCGATACGGCCATCGAACTCGCGGTCAAGGCCGATCAGCAGCCGTAGCAAGGTCGATTTGCCACAGCCGCTGGAGCCGACGATGGCGACGAACTCGCCGCAGGCCACGTGCAGGCTGAAATCGCGGATGGCCTCCAGCGGCTGACCGTTCACGCGAAAATGCTTGTTGACGTGACTGAAGCGCAGCAGTGGGGAAGGGGTGAGCGTCATGCATGTCTCCAGCGCGTGGCGCGGTGTTCGAGGGTTTGTCCGAGGGCATTCAGGGCGTTGCCAGTCAGGCCGATCAACAGCATGGCCGAGAGAATCTGGTCCATGCGCATCAGTTGCTGGGCGCCAATCATCAGGCTGCCGATGCCGCCGTTTGAGGGCATGAAATATTCAGCGCCGATGGTGCCCAGCCATGCGAAGATCAAGGCCAGGCGCAGCCCGGCGAAAATACCGGGCGCCGCCGCAGGCAAGGTCAGCCAGCGCAATCGTTGCCACAGGTCGAGCTTGAGCACCTGGGCAGCCTCGGTGAGTTGCGCCGGGGCTTGGGCCACGCTGCGCTGGGTGGCGATCAACAGGGGGAAAAATGCTGCCATGGAGACGAACGCCCACTTGGCACCTTCGCCCAAGCCAAACCAGGCGGTGATCAAGGGCACCCAGGCGAAGATCGCGATCTGCCGCAACGCGCTGAAGCTGGGACCCAGCAGGCGCTCGGCGCGCGGGCACAGGCCCAGTAGCAGGCCGGTCAACAGGCCCAGCAGGCCGCCGATCACCAGCCCGGCCAGCGTGCGTTGCAAACTCATGGCCATGGCCATTAACAGGCTGCTATCGGCCAGCCCGGCCAACGTGACTTGCAGCACCTGCCAGGGTGACACCAACAGGTTCGGATCAACCCATTCGTGGCTGCTCGCCAACTGCCAGAGCGCCAGACCCGCCAGCGGCAGCGCCCAAGCCAGCGCTCGCTCCTGCCATGTGCCCACGCGTTGGCGTTGCAACTGGGCGACGCCTGCGTGGGGCCAGAACACCAGGCGCCGGTCAACCCAGCCAGTGCCCCGGTCCAGAACCACGCCCAGCACTCCGATCAGCAGGATGCACACGAACACGATATCGAGCATGAACAGCTGCCGTGCCCAGACCATCAGGTAGCCCAGGCCTTCACTGGACGCCAGCAATTCCACCGCCAGCAGCGAGGCCCAGCCGGTCGACAACGCCAAGCGTACACCGGCCATGAACGAAGGCAGCGCCGCTGGCAGGATCAGCCGACGCAATCGTTGTGCCCGAGACAGGCGCAGCACGCTGGCCGCCTCGTGCAGCCGCGGCTGAGCATCGCGTACGCCGACCAGCGTGTGGAGCATCACCGGCACCATCACGGCCTTAATCAATACGGCCATTTTCAGCGTCTCGCCGATGCCGAAACAGACCATGAAGAAGGGAGTCCAGGCCAGCGTAGGAATCTGCGCCAGCGCGGTGAACGTCGGCAGCACCATGCGCTCGGCGCGGCGGCTGGAGCCCAGCCACGCGCCCAGCAGGGCGCCAATAAATGTGCCAGCGGCCACGCCACGTACCAGCCGGGCCAGACTGATCCAGAGGTTGTCCCACAACTCGCCGCCGGCCAGTTCCAGCAGGCTGTTCCAGACCACGTCAGGGGAGGGCAGGATTTGCGGGCTCATCCAGTGCCGATGGCTGGCCAGCCACCACAGCGCCAACACACCGACAGGCACTACCCAAGGCAGCAGGTGGCGGCTGAAGGTAGGCCAACGCAGACGTGAGGGCAGGGGTGCAAGGTGGAGCGGTTGCAGGGCTGACACGGTGGAGGCTTCGCCAATCAGAGGGTGGATACGCATCGGATTAAAGACCGGGCGCCAGCTATGTGGCCAGTGCATTGCGGACATAATCTGCATGCGCAGGGCGCATGAATTGGGCGCCGAGTGCCGCGTCGCTAGGCTAAAGGGAATTAAAAGTGGCCAATAAATAACTTATGGTTATTTACTTATCCTTTGGCAACCCGAAGGCCAAGGCACCTAGCAAGGGCAGGGTGCTCGCCGCTGTGAAGGTCGCCGCCACGCCCCAGTGATCGGCCATGGCTCCGAGTCCAGCGGCGGCGATGCCACTGATGCCGAAGGTAAAGCCGAAAAACGCTCCGGCCACCAACCCTTCGCGCCCTGGCAGCAGGTCTTGTGCCATCAACAGAATGGCGGCGAACGCCGACGCCAGAAAAAGTCCCACCAGCACCGACAGCGTGACCGCCAGCCACAATGTCGCCCCGGGCAGCAGCAGCGCGAAGGGGCAGGCGCCGAGGATCGATAACACAATCACCCGCTTGCGGCCGATGCGATCTATCAATGGTCCGCCGACCAGCGTGCCGAGGGCGATTGCCAGCAGAAAGACGAACAGATAGAGCTGCGCCCGTTCAATGGAGACGGCAAAGCGCTCGATCAAGAAGAAGGTGTAGAAGTTGGCGACACAAGCCAGGTACACGTACTTGGAGAAGATCAAAAGTGTCAGCAACAGCAGCGCCTTGACCTTGCGCCCGCGCGGCAACCTGCCCAAGTTGTTCACCGTACGCGTGGCGGGCTGCGCCGTGGTCTTGGCGGCGGCTCGCACGGCGCCGCACAGCAGGCCGAAACCTGCCAGGGCCAAGGTGGCCAGGTAAAGACTCATTTCGGTCATGGGCACACGCAACAACGCTGCCAGCAGTAAAGGCGCCGCCGCAGAACCGACATTGCCGCCCAATTGGAACACCGACTGTGCTTGTCCTGCCCGGCCAGGCAGCGCCGCACGGGCAGCCCGCGAGGCCTCGGGGTGAAAGACCGATGAACCCAGGCCCACCAGCGCCGCCACCCCTAGCAGGTCGCCAAACCCCGAGGCCCGGCCCAGGCAGAGCATCCCGGCCAGCAGGCCAAGCATGGCCCATGGCAGCAGCCGCGGGCAGGGGCGGCGGTCAGTGAACCAGCCCACCACCGGCTGGCACAGGCAAGCCACCAGATGAAACACCAGGGTCATGACGCCCAGTTGGCTGTAGCTTAGCTGGTACTGCTGCTGCAACACTGGATAGAGCGAAGGCAAAACCGCTTGCAACAGATCGTTGACGCTATGAGCGAGGGCGATCAGCAGCAGCGTTGGTGCCAGCGGGTAGGTGGCCAGGACCGGGGAATGGGCAGGCATGGAAAAGAATCACGCGGGCAGTTCGGGGCAGCAGTAAACCTTGAACCGGGACTTGTGACCAATGCATAGCACTCACAATTTTTTTGCGTTTTGCACATAACCATCGCAGCCCTTTAACCGCATTACTTAGATCAACGAGGCATATCCATAACGCTTTCGGGTATTTATGCCCAGGCTGGGCATTATGGTTTAAACGGCGCCGTCGATATCTCTCGTGGCGAGAGGTGTCCGGTTCCGGAGTTGTATTATCCTCATGCACTCGCTTTCTCGATCTGTGCTCAAGCTGCTGACCAGCGTTGGCCTCGCAGTGCTCTCGGCTACCCATGCCAGTGCAGCCGAGCTGAACATCGCCGTCTCCGACATAGGCGCTGGCAACCAACCGGCTGGCGGCGGCCTGGTAGACGTGATCCACAGTCAGCAACGCCTGGAAAAAGCCTTGGCCGCCCAAGGCGTGACGGTCAAATGGCACTTCTTCAAAGGCGCTGCACCGCTGATCAACGAAGCCTTCGCGAACGGCCAACTGGACATGGCTTACCTCGGCGATCTGGGCAGCATCGTCGGTACATCTGCCGGGCTCGATACCCGCGTGATCGCCGCCGCTGCTCGCGGCGGCAACCATTACCTGGCCGTGGCGCCCGGGTCGCCGATCCATTCGGTGGCCGACCTGCGCGGCAAGCGCGTCGGACTGTTTCGTGGTACCGCGGCGCAGCTGTCATTCGCCGCGGCGCTGCACAGCGCGGGCATGACAGAGAAAGACCTCAACGTCATCAATCTCGACTTCGCCGCCGCCAGCGCCGCCCTTGGCGCCCGGCAGATCGATGCCACCTGGGGTGGCATGAACATCCTGGCCCTGCGCGAGCGCGGCCAGGCCGATGTGCCGTTTTCTACCCATAGCCTGGGGGGTGCTGGTGAGCTGTCCGGGTTGGTGTTGGTGACCGGGAAGCTGGTCAACGAGCATCCGCAATGGGTGCATGCCCTGGTTGAAGCACAGCGCCAGGCCGCGAGCTGGGCTGTTCAGAACCACGACGCCTATATCCAGCTACTGGCCGAACAGTCCGGGTATTCGCCGGCACTGTTGCGCGCCGACCTGGATGCCTCGGCGCCGTTGGCCGATGTGGTGTCGCCCGAACTGGATGCTGCCTTCGTGGCCCGCCTGCAGGCTGACGTCAATGCCGCACGCGATGCGCGCCTGATCCGCCATGACATCGACGTCGGGCAATGGCTCGCCCCTCAGTTTTTGCAACAGACCGCCCCCTGAAATCCTTCGGCGGGCCGATCGCTGTGGTCGGACCTCGCTGTACGCATTCTGGAAACACGCATGAAACGACCTGGTCGCCCCCCTTATTTGCCCCTGATGACCGGCGTCGCCCTAGGCCACGCCCTGGTGCTGTCCCCCGCACTGGTGCAGGCTGGTGACACCACCACCGCACTGGCCACCGTGCAGGTACAGGGCACCCGCCAGACCGATGCCCAGCAGCCGCTGGCCTCGACCCAGGCCCTGAGTGGCAAGACGCTGGAGCAACAGCGGATCTACCGCCTCGAAGACTTGCAGCAAGTCGCTTCCGGGCTGGACGTGGCCAATAACGACCCGTTCGACACCCGCCTGACGATTCGTGGCGTCGGCGACGGCGGTGGTACCGAGATCAACATCGGCATGCCCAGCAGCGTCGGCCTGTTTCTCGACAACGTCTACCTCAGTCGCCCGGGCATGCTCTCCAACGACCTGTTGGATATCGAAAGCGCCGACGTCTTCAGCGGGCCACAAGGCACGCTGCACGGTTTCAATACCACCGGCGGCGCCATCGACATTCATAGCCGCAAGCCTACCTTCGCCCCTGAAGGCTCGATTCGCCAATCCATCGGCCAGCGCGGTTACACCCAGACTCAGGCGATGTTCTCAGGGCCGCTGACTGACACCCTGGCCGGACGCATCAACCTTTCGCACACCGAGAACCGCGGCTACATCAAGAATCTCTACACCGGCCACGAGCTGGGCGGTAGCAATCAGGATGGCGTACGCGGGCAGCTCCTGTGGACTCCCACCGACGATTTCAGCCTGCGCTTGATTGCCGACTACAACGCGTCCACCAGTTATCCGGTTGCAGTACTGGACCAGGCCTACGCCATCAACGGCGGCAATGCATACCTTAACCGCGCCAACCTGGTGGGCGCCCATGTGGTGGGCGGTGGCTACAAGGTCAATACCGACGACGAAAACAAAGCCTATGTGCGCCAGGGTGGGCTGTCGGCTGAGGCCAATTGGCATCTGGACAATGGCTACAACCTGCGCTCGGTGTCATCGTTCCGCTACTTCGGTTACCAGCCCAACGCCACCGACGCACTGGACGTGCCGATTTTCTCAGGCAGCGGCGCCGATGTGCGCGACCGCATCTGGTCTCAGGACCTGCGCCTGGACTCAGCCAAAGGCGACTTTTTCGACTACGCCCTGGGCATTACCTACTGGGGCGAAAACCTCGACACCTTCGCCCACGACTTCTATGCCGCTGGCAAACAGACCACCCAGTACTACGCCAGCAGCGTCAACACCGGCAAGGAGGTCAAGCGCTGGGGGCAGGTCAACGACAGCGTGTTCTCACTCTATGCCCAGGGCACCTGGCACCTGAGTGACAAGCTCGACCTGACTGCCGGCGTACGCGACAGCTACGAGAAGAAATCCGGCTCGTTCCGCCGGGTCAATAAAAACGACTTTGACTCCGGCGAGCTCAATCAGTACGAGCAACTGCCTGCGGCGATGGCCAACCTCAGCTACTACTTTCAGCCCAACCTGCAGGGTTACCTGACCCTGGCCTACGGCAAGAAGTCCGGCGGCCTGAACGTGTCGTCCGGGGCCGCCACCAAGGCCGGCTACGACAGCCTGCTGGTCGACCCGGAAAGCACCCGAGGCGGCGAACTGGGGCTCAAGAGCCAATGGCTGGATAACCGCGTCAACTGGGACGTGGCGCTGTTCTACTCGCAAGTGCGCAAGTTCCAGACCACGGCGTACGACCTGGAAAGCCAGAGCAGCTACCTGATCAACGCAGGCACCATGCGGTCCCGGGGCGTGGAGACCAACCTTCAGCTCAAACCGCTTGCGGGCCTGACCATCAACCTCAACGGCACCCTGCTGGACAACAAGTACCTGGACTTCAAGGACGGCAAGTGCCCGGCGGAAATCAGCCTGGCAGCCAACGCGCCAACCTCCTGCGATATGAGCGGCCAACGGGTGTTCCGTTCGCCGAAGCTCACCTATAACCTCACCAGCCGCTATGAATGGCAGACCTTTGATGCGTTGCAGGCGTTCGTGTCCGGGCGCTACTCGTACCGCACCTGGTCCTACGGCACGGTCGATGACTCGCAGTTTACCCGCGTGCCCGGCTATGGCCTGCTCAGTGCTTCCACCGGCCTGAGTGGCAAGTATGGCGACGGCAACTGGAACGCCTCGCTATGGGCCAACAACCTGACCGACAAGCGCTACTACCGGACCCTGAACACCGGCGACTACGGCTCGGCGTTCGGCGTCCTGGGCGAGCCACGCACCCTGGGCGTAACCCTTGGCTATGACTTCTAGGAGCAGCAACCATGAGTAAGTTCCTGTTGGGACGCCGCGGTTTCATCCAGGCCACCGCAGCAGTGGCTGGCGCCGCGCCGTTCCTGGCCCAGGCTACGACGACAAAGGATGTGCCTGCCACGGCAACCACCCTCGGCTGGCTCGGCCAACAGGTGCCGTCGTCGGTGACGGGCGTGACCTGGGGCACTCCCTGGCCTCGTGGTCAAGTGACAGCGGGCAGCGGTTTTCGCTTGGTGGCCGCCGATGGCTCAGCGCCCGCGCTGCAGTCCTGGCCGTTAGCCTACTGGCCCGACGGCAGCCTGAAATGGACCGCCCACGCCATCGGCCCACAAGCTCACCCTAGCGCGCACTACCGTTTGCAGCCACAGCCGTCGGCAAGCCCCGAACACACCGGGTTGGTAAACGAAAACGATGGCTTGATTCGCCTCGATACCGGCCTGCTGCGCTGCGACATCGCTCGCAGCGGCGCCAACCTGATCACCCGTGTAGAACGCCAGGGCCGTACGGCCTTGCTCGACGGTCACCTTTTGCTACAGGTGCGCGACGATCCCGACCAGCTCGCCACCACGGTGCGTCAGTACCGCAGCGACATCACCCAGGCGGTGATCGAGCAGCGCGGCCCGGTGCGGGCGGTGGTGGCCTTGCACGGACACCATCGGCTGCTCGATGGCAGTACCACTCTGTTGCCGTTCGTGGTGCGTATCTACGCCTACGCGGGAGGCGAGCAGCTGCGGATCGTCCATACCCTGGTGGTGGATATCGACGAGAACCATGACTTCATCAGCGGCGTCGGCCTGCGTTTTTCCACGCCCCTGGACGCGCCGTTGTACGACCGCCATATCCGTTTCGTCAGCGCCGAGGGCGGCGTGTTCGCTGAAGCGGTGCGCGGCCTTACAGGTCTGCGCCGCAACCCGGGCGATGCGATCATGCGCGCCCAGGTCGAAGGCCGCAGCGCGGGTCCCGTTGAACAGTTCGCCCCGCAGGTCGCGAACCGTCTGCAGTACATCCCGGCGTTCGGCAGCTACCGGCTGCTGCAAGCGCATCCCGATGGCTACCAGATCAGCAAGCGTACGGGCGCCGGTCAGGGCTGGCTGCACAGTGCGACAGGTCAGCGCGCCGCGGGTGTGGGTTATCTTGGCTCACCCTCGGGCGGCGTGGTATTCGGCGTGCGGCATTTCTGGCAAAGCTATCCGGGCCAGCTGGATATCGAACACGCCCATACCGAGCAGGCGCAGGTGACCTTATGGCTGTGGGCGCCACAGGCCGGGCCCATGGACTTGCGTCATTACCATGACGGCCTGGGCGAAGACACCTTCGCCCGGCAACGCGAAGCGCTGGAGATCACCTACGAGGATTATGAGCCCGGCTTTGGCACGCCGCTGGGGGTGGCTCGTACCAGCGAACTGGAACTGCAGTTCGTGGCGGCGACACCCAGTGCCCGGGAGCTTCAACTGATTGCCCGGCGGATCGAGGAACCACCGCTGCTGCTGGCGCCGCCCGAGCGCCTGCATGCCGCCGCAGTGTTTGGCCCGGGCTGGGCGCCTTTCTCCAGAAGCACAGGGCGCCAGCAGGAAGTCGAAGCGCAGTTGCAGTGGTACTTCGAGTTCTACCGCGATGAAATCGAACAGCGAAAATGGTATGGCTTCTGGGACTTCGGCGACGTCATGCACACCTACGACGAGCAACGCCACGTGTGGCGCTACGACGTGGGCGGCTATGCCTGGGACAACTCCGAACTGAGCACTGACCTGTGGCTGTGGTACTACTTTCTGGGCACCGCACGCCACGATGTGTTCCGCATGGCCGAGGCCATGACCCGCCACACCGGCGAAGTGGACGTGCACCACATTGGCCGCTTTGCGCCGCTGGGTTCGCGCCATAACGTGCAGCATTGGGGCGACAGCGCCAAGCAACTGCGCATTTCCACTGCGGCCAACCGGCGCTTCCTCTATTACCTCACCGCGGACGAGCGCATCGGCGACTTGCTGCAGGAGCAGGTCGAGGCCGTGCGCACCCTGCGCGAGGTAGTGCCAGGGCGCAAGATTGGCCAACAACGCGACAGTCGCGAGGGCTATGCCAGCGTCTCGTTCGGCACTGATTGGGGCGCCATCGCTGCGGCCTGGTTGACCGACTGGGAGCGTAGCGGCGACCCGGCCGTGGCCCGGCGCTTGCTCAACAGTATGGAAAGCATTGCTGCCCAGCCCCATGGATTTTTTACAGGGGTGGGCAATATGAATCTCGACAGTGGACGCTTCGATACCGACACCAGCGGCGCGCTCTCGGTATCGCACCTGTCTGCCGTGTTCGGCCTGGCGGAAATCTGCAGCGAGTTGGTGCAACTGCTGCCATCGGCCGCCTTCGAGAAGGCCTGGCTGGATTACTGCCGCCTGTACAACGCATCGATCAAGGAACATCAAACCGCGCTCGGTGCGCCGCTGCCCAACCTCAACCTGGCTCAGGGGCATGCACGCCTGACCGCGTTCGCGGGCTACCGCTTGCAGGACCCTGGCCTCAAGGTCCGCGCCTGGAAGGAGTTCTTCGCTGGCAACGGCGGTATTCCGCGGCCCAACCGCACACTGCACCGTATCGAGCCACCGGACTCTCTGTACAAGCTTAACGAGCCCGACCCGGTGTCGCTGATCGACGAGCACTCCGATACCTCGCTGGCTGCCAATCTGTCCACCAATGCCGTCGCGCAATGGGCCCTGAGCGCCATGGCGCTGCTGGCCATGGACGGCGCGCCGCAGTGAGCGCCTGGCCTAACTATCATCGTTCAGAGATTCCTTGCATGCCGCACCCGAGCACTTCCACGGCGAGCCTCAGGCAACCGGGCACAGTCATCCTCAAGGAGGATTTTCGACAGCTTGACAGCCGCCTGTGGCGCGTCGAAACCGAGCAGCCGCAACACTCCCGCGTGTTCACCGAGCAAGGCCGGCTGATCATGGACACCCGCGCCGGCATGACGGTGTGGCTGCAACAAGCCTTGCAGGGCGCGTACCGCATCGAGTTCCTGCGCCAGGTGCTGGTGGCGGGGGAAGCCAACGATCGCCTCTCCGACATGAACGTGTTCTGGGCCGCCCACGAGCCTGGTAGCGCGACAGTGAATCCCCGTGACGGCGTGCTTGAGTCCTATGATTCGCTGGACACTTATTACGTGGGCATGGGTGGCAATGGCAACACCACCACGCGCTTCCGCCATTACGACGGTAGCGCGGAGCGGCCGCTGCTGGGCGAACGCCTGCACGCCACCGATATGCTGGAAGCGGGACGCATCTATCGGATTCGTATCGACGTGGGCGCCGAAGCGACCCGATATTGGGTGGACGAGCGGCTGCTGTTCAGCCAGACGCTGATGCAACTGCCGGCAGCGGGCTATTTCGGCTTTCGTTCGGTATGGTCACGCCAGGCGATCAGCCGCTTCAGTGTGCGAGCCCTGTAAGCGGCAGTTCGGCCAACTCGCCTTGCGCTGCGTTGGCCTCCAGCGCCTGCATGGCTGCATCGGCCTCGAAAAACGCGTCGATCAGCGTCTGCGCCAGAAACGACAACTTGTAGCCGGCGCGGCTGACCACCCCATAGTGGGTAAAGAATTCTGCCGCCTGTGGGTCCAGGCCGCGCACGTTCAGCAGCTTCAGCCCTTGACGCAGGTAGGGGTTGTTCTGGCTCACATTGGTGGTGCCGATGGCGTCGGAGTGCTCGATCACGCTGACCAGGCTGTAGCCGTTGTCGCACTCGATACTGGTCTGGAAATCCGGCCGCCCGCTGAGTTGCACCAGCGCCTTGCGCAGGTTTGGCGGACGTACCGTACCGGCCAGGGGATAACTGAACAGTTGCTCTACAGTGACTTCCTCCAGCGCCGCCAACGGGTGCCCGCGGCGGCAGCAGAAGCCCCAGCGATGTTGGGTCAGCAGCTGTACGCGGTAGTCTGGGTCGTGTTCGAAGTTGCGCGCGTCGGCGACGAAGAACTCGCACTCCTCTGCGAGCAAACGCTGGGCCAGAGCCTGCCAGTTATCGACGTGAAAGCGCAGGCGCACCTTGGGCAGGCGCCGGGTGAACAGGCCCAGGGCCTGGGGCATCAGCCACGCCGCCGGTGCCGGCCCGCAAGCGAACGACAATTCACCGGCATCACGTTCGTTAAACTGGCGCACCGAGTTGATCAGGTCATGGGCGTTGCCGATCATGCGCCGGGCGTGTTCCAGCACGATCAAACCTTTCTTGGTTGGCTCCAGCTGTCGAGTCCGGTCGATCAGGCGTGCACCGAAGCTTTGTTCCAAAGCCTGGATACTACGGCTGAACGCCGACTGGGAAATGTTCACTGATTGCGCGGCCAGACCAAAATTGCGATGTTCGACCAAGGCGATGAAGTGGCGCAGTTGGCGCAGATCCAGATGCATTCAGGGTACGGCCTTGTAGGGCGTGGAACGAGCGTGCCGGTCGCGAGACCTGCGTTACGGCCCGCCATTCTACTGATCGCGCACGTCCCCGCCCTATATTGAATAAGCATTACCTTATGCCGGGCGGCGGCCCGCGCAGTTTTCCGGCCAGCGGGTTTTGCGTTATTCCTTCGCTGGCGCGCGTACCTGCAAGCGCAAGGCGTCATACATCACTTGGCCTGGCACCGCGCCGCCACCGCGCGCGACGAAAGCCTTGAACGGCTCGCCATTGGCGTGGCGCAATGTCAGCAGGTTGTCCCCGGCCTTAAGCAAAGCGGCGTCGAAGTTCAAGGTGTGTACCGCGTAGGGCGAGTCCTGGGCGCTGCCGCGGTAACCGGCGGTGCCACTTTTGGGCAAAGCGATTTGCGCCAGCTCCTGCCCGTTGAGGCTGACTCGCAGGTCGGTCAGACGCTGGCCTTGAGCCGGTTGCGAAGAGGCGAAGCCCAGAGTCAACTGCGCCTTGCCGTTGAAGGCACGGGACAGGGCGAAGTGCACGCGCCAGTCGGGATGCTGGTTGTAGACCGTCCACTGCGCGTAGTTCCAATCATGGGCCGGCTGACTGCTACCGATGCGGTAGTCCACGTCATGGGGGAACTGCTCGGCGTAGGCTCGGTATAGCTCGAACTGGCGCGGTGCATCGCCGTTGCGAAATTCCGCCGCGCTGCGGTCGAAGTGGCCGATTTGCCACAGGGTTTGCCAGGACGGGTCTGTGGCCCAGGCCAGTGGTTGCAGTTGCACGTTGCTGTCGGCCTTGACCCGTATTGCACGCTTGAGCAGGTCCCGTGGCTGATCGGCCCCGCTGACATACAGGTCATAGGTACCGGGGACGACGCCTTGCAGATGAAATTCGCCTTGCGCGTCGAGGCGCGTCCAGAACGCATAGCCTTTGCTCTGTGCCGTCCAGGCGACGCCGGGGTCGGTGAGAATGACCCAGGCATCGGTGGCCGGCGCGCTGCCCAGCCTTACCGACCCACTGACAGCGCCGCGATGCTGGCTATAAGCGCTGTCGTCGACCCAGGCGTAAGGCCACCGGGCTTTTTCCTGCTGCCATTGCCGTTGCGCGTCTGCTTCCAGCGCCTGCGGCCCGTTGCCGTGGTTGGCGTATATAAGAAACGGGCCATAGACCTTGCGCCATGGCTCGCCCTGCGCCAACACCACCGGCGACGCGCCGAAGTGCACCGACTGCATCACCCTCAGTAGCACGTTGTCATGCAGGGTCTGCCCCTGCTTGCTGGGGCCGCCGTTGTGGTACTCGGGGCTGGCCTCGATCATCCACAAACCGCGCTGGGCGCCGACGTAGCCGTACACCGGGTTCTGCGCCCAGAACACCGAGTTCATGTATTTGGTCTTGATGCTGCCATCGGCCAGGCGGAAGGTCGCATCACTGACCTGCGCGGCCACTGCGGCCTGGGGAATCGGCAGCAACTGGCCGCCACCTACGGCCCAATGGCTGAAGGTGCCATCCATGACGGTCTTGATCACAAATCGGTTCTGGTACAGCGTTGCCGCCGGCTGTTCGGGGCCGTGCTCCAGCACCGCATAGGCATAAAATTCCGGGCGATCCGCGAACAGCACGTAATGCAGCTGGCTGCGAAACGGGAAGAGCGCCGTGGGCGCGAGGGCCACCACCACCTCGGCACGTTCGTCGCTGGCGTGGCTCATGTATACCTGTGGTTCTCCTGCCGCCGGGCGGTAGTAGCCCTTGGTCGCCGGCTTCACACCCGCTGGCGCAGGGCGCACATCGGCGTTGGCATCCCAGTACATCGCCTTGCGAGAGTCGTTGGCGAAGTCGTCGCCATGGGCTTCGTAGGCGGCGTGCTGCTCGTTGACGCCCAGGTCGTGCCACCCATGGCCGTCCCATTGGCGGATGAAATCCAGGAAACCATCGTCGCGGGCAACGCCGATCTGTAACTGACCGTTGTCCAGGATGAGGCGCCCGGACTCCTGATGCACCTGCACCGGTTGCGCCCAGGCGCCGGGCGCCATGGAAAAAACCAGGCAGACGCTCTGGGCCATCGCGTAAACAACGCTGCGCGGAGTCATTAAAGATACCTCTTGAAAAAATTCAGCGTGGCCTGCAGCGCCTTTTCGTTCGCCGCCTGGGTGACGGCCTGGCTCTGCGGGTCAACCAGGCTGTGCCCAACACCCGCCACCAGCAATAGCTGGACCGGCTCGCCTTGACGCTTCAACGCACTGGCAAGCGCCACTGATTGTGCATAGGGGACCACAGGGTCCGCCGTTCCGTGTATCAGCAAAACCGCCGGTTTCACCTGACCGAGCCGGGGGATCGCACTGGCGGCATGGACAGTGGCAGCGCCGCAGGGGTTGTTCGCGCAGCCCATGAATCGACGCGCCGCATTGCGGATGCGCGGATAGTCATCGTCCGCGAGAATGCGCAGCATGTCGTAGATGCCGAACCAACTGATCAGCACCTTGGGGCAGGGACGGCTCCCCGCCTGCACATCGCAGCCGAGCGCCGTCAGTGCTGCCAGATGACCACCAGATGAATTGCCCCACACCGCCAGGCGTTTTGGATCGAGCGCGTACTGGGACGCGTGGTCTTGCAGCCAGTCAATGGCTGCCTGAACGTCGTTCCGCGCCGCGGGAAAAATTGCCGTACCGCTCAAGCGATAGTTCACCGACGCCACGGCGTAACCTTGAGCCGCGAACCGAGCGAGCACTGCGGGGAAGTCTTCGAAGGCGCCGGTGGTTCGTGCGTTGCCGCCGGACCATCCACCGCCGTGGATGTACACGACCAATGGCCGGGGAACAGCAGGCGTGCTGGGCAGATACAGGTCCAGGGTCTGGAGCGAGTGATCCTTGCCGGCGCCTGCATAGTGCAGATCGGCTATTCGAGTCACCCCGTTGGCGAAGCTGCGCTGTGATGCATCCGCCTGTGGAGCGCGATAGCCACTGGCGGTAATCGGGATGCCTTGGGTAAAGGTCGATGAAGTCGGCCGCGCGGAGGGCTGCGCAGCCAGCACGCCGCCGGTCCACAGTGTGAGCAATACGGCGACCATGGACAGCAAGCGGACGGGCCAAGGTCTGGGGAGCGCTTTCATCTGGGTCCTTGATGTAGCAGGTCGGAGCGCGCGTGGGCGCCGTACTGCCCGCAGCCACGATCGATGCTGACGCCGGCGTTCGATGCCCGATAAACAGGCACACCCCCTATTAAGCCCCCCGCATCCTGCAGATCGCCAATGCGTTTCAACCAAATGTTTTTTGCGTTTTTTACATAACCGGTACAGGCCTTACAGCATCACGTTTATCTCTTTTTCGCATAAAAACATAAGGTTTTGATCTTTGGGGGCGCCGCATTGCGCGTGATTTAACGTCGCCGTGCCAACAGTGGCCACCTGATCCTTTATTCACCTACCAAGGCATTTGCCATCGATACCTACGTCGATGACAAGCATCGGCTCGCATGCTGGATATTCGAATGAACCTTCACCGTCAGCAGAAAAAGTCTCTCTGGGTCGCCGGCATTGCCCTAGGTCACACCATGGTCCTGTCGTCTGCGCCAGCCAGTGCAGCGGCAGAGCAACAGCTGGAAACAGTGCAGGTGCAAGGGGTGCGCCAGACCGATGTGCAGCAGCCGCCCGCGTCCACCCAAAGGCTGAGCGGCAATACGCTGGAGCAGCAAGGCGTGTATCGCCTTGAGGATTTGCAACAGATCGCATCGGGGCTGGAAGTGACGGCCTCGGACCCGTTCGATACCCGCCTCACGGTCCGTGGCCTGGGTGACGGCGGGGGCAGCGAAATCAACATCGGCATGCCCAGCAGTGTGGGGTTGTTTCTGGACAATGTTTACCTGAGCCGGCCGGGCATGCTCTCCAACGACCTGCTCGATATCGAGAGCGCCGAGGTCTTCAGCGGCCCTCAGGGTACGCTGCATGGTTTCAATACCACGGCAGGTGCCATCGACATCCATAGCCGTAAACCGACATTCACTCCCGAAGGCTCAGTGAGCCAATCGATTGGGCAACGCGGTTACGCGCAGACGCAATTGATGTTTTCCGGCCCGCTGACCGAAACGCTGGCAGGGCGCATCAACCTGTCGCACACGGAGAAGGGCGGCTTCATCAAGAACGAATACACCGGGCATGCATTGGGCGGCAGCAATCAAAGTGGCGTTCGCGGGCAATTGCTGTGGCAGCCCAGCGACGACTTCAATCTGCGCATCATCGCCGACCTCAATACATCCACCAGCTACCCGGTGCAGACGCTCGACAAGCTGTACACCGTTAACGGCACTCAGCCCTATCTTGACCGGGCCAATCTGGTGGGCGCCCATGTGGTGGAGGGTGGACGCAAGGTCAACACCGATGACGAGAACCAAGCCTATGTGCGTCAAGGGGGGGTGTCGGCTGAAGCCAACTGGCAACTGGGTGATGGCTACAACCTGCGGTCCGTCTCGGCCTACCGCTATTTCGGCTACCAACCCAACAGCACGGACACCTTGGACATACCGCTTTACGCTGGCAGCGGTGCGGACGTCTGGGACCGCGTCTGGTCTCAGGATCTGCGCCTGGACTCGCCAAGGGGCGAGCACTTTGATTACGCGCTGGGCGCGACGTATTGGGGCGAAAACCTCGACACCCTGGCGCACGATTACTACGCGCCGGGCACGCGAACCACCCAGTGGTACGGCACCGCTGCCAATACCGGGCTGTCGGTCAGGCGCTGGGGGGAGGTCAACGACAGCGTATTCTCGCTGTATGGCCAAGGTACATGGCACGTTAACGAGCGCTTCGATATCACCGCGGGGGTGCGTGACAGTTACGAGAAAAAAACCGGCTCGTTCCGTCGCGTGAACAAAAATCCATTCGACTCCGGGGAGCTTAATCAGTACGAACAGCTACCCGCTGCAATGCTCAACTTTGCCTATTACTTCACCCCACACCTGCAGGGGTACGTGACCCTGGCCTACGGCAAGAAATCCGGCGGCATGAACGTGTCCTCGGGTGCGGCAGGCAAGGCGGGTTACGACAGCCTGTTGGTGGAACCGGAAAACACCCGCGGCGGCGAAATCGGCTTCAAGAGCCAATGGTTGCAGAACCGCGTCAACTTCGATCTGGCTGCGTTCTACTCGCAGGTGCGCAACTACCAGACCTCCGCCTACGATCTCGAAACCGATACCAGCTACCTGATGAACGCCGGGACCATGCGTTCGCGGGGGCTGGAAACCAGCCTGGAGCTCAAGCCGCTTGAAGGCTTGAGTGTCAACTTCAACGGCACCTTGCTGGACAATAAATATCAGGACTTCAAGGGCGCACCCTGCGCGGCTGAAGTGACCCTGGGAGCAAGCAAGGCGAGCAGTTGCGACCTGAGCGGCGAACGGGTGTTCCGCTCGCCCAAAATCACCTACAGCCTGACCAGTCGTTACGAGTGGCAAACGTTCGACGCCCTGCAAGCGTTTGTGTCTGGACGCTTCTCTTACCGCACCTGGTCCTATGGAGCAGTGGACAATTCGCAGTACTCGCGCATTCCGGGCTATGGCCTGCTGAACCTTTCAACCGGCCTCAGCGGCAAGTACGCAGACGGCACGTGGAATGCCTCGCTGTGGGTCAATAACGTGGCCAACAAGCGCTGGTTCCGTACGCTCAACACCGGCAGTTATGCCTCCTCGTTTGGTGTGATGGGTGATCCGCGCACCCTCGGAATGACCGTCGGATACAACTTCTAAAAGCCGCCTCCGGCCCCCATATGGCGACGCGTCGTCAAGACGTGTCGATCGCTAATAC
This sequence comes from Pseudomonas sp. UBA5706, assembly GCF_002419965.1. GTDB lineage: Bacteria > Pseudomonadota > Gammaproteobacteria > Pseudomonadales > Pseudomonadaceae > Aquipseudomonas. Next base: position 130,194 of record NZ_DIHC01000038.1, on the reverse strand, counting down.
ATCAGGAGTTCAGCAGCGTGAGCGACCCTTTTGGCAGCCTGAGCCGCAGGCACTTCCTTGAACTGGCAGGTACGACCCTGGCGATGGCCGCGCTCCCCAGCCTGGCCCAGGCAGGTGCGCGCAAGCCGAACATCATTTTCATTCTTGCCGACGACTTGGGGATTGGGGATGTCGGCTGCTATGGACAGCGTCGTCTTCGAACACCTTACATCGACAGCCTGGCCCGTGAAGGCAAGCGTTTCACCCAGGCGTATGCGGGAGCGCCCATCTGCTCGCCCTCGCGCTGCACCCTGTTGACGGGTCTCAACACCGGGCACAGCCGCATCCGCGCTAACTTCGCGCTGGCGGGTGGCACCCTCGGACAATCAGGCGACAAGACCATTCGCCGCGCCAGCCTCGGCGCGCAGGACGTGACGGTTGCTCAGCGATTGCAAACGCTGGGTTATCGCACCGGGCTGATGGGCAAGTGGCATTTGGACGGCTATGACCCTCAAGCGACCCCCATGGACCACGGCTTCGATGAGTTTCGTGGCTGGCTGATCCAGACGCCGAGCACTCAAGGGTATTTTCCGACCCAACGCTACCGTGACCGGCAACTGGTCGACATTCCCCAAGCGCTGGGGCATACCGCCGCGCATTACGAAACCGATCTGTGTACCGACGATGCCTGCGATTTCATCCGTCGCAACACCGACCAGCCGTTCTTTCTGTTCCTCGGTTACAGCGCGCCACACAGTCCGTATATCGCGCCGAGTTATGGATCGTTTGCGGGCGAGCCCTGGAGTCAGGATCAGAAGTCCTACGCCGCGATGATCGAGCTGATGGACCAAGGGGTGGGGAGCGTCCTGCGAACCTTGGCAGAGCAGGGACTGGACCGCGACACCGTGGTGTTTTTCGCGTCAGACAACGGCGCCCGCTCGGAGCCGACCGCCGCGCAAACAGCCGTGGTCGAGTTCTTCGACTCCAGCGGCATCTATCGCGGCTACAAACGTGATCTCTATGAAGGCGGCATTCACGAGCCGTTCATCGTACGCTGGCCCGGCACCATCAAGGCCGGCAGCCTGAGCGATGAACCGATCTACTTTCCGGATTTTCTGCCAACGGCACTGGCGTTGGCCGGAGCGGCTGAGGCACAAGGTGACGGCGTCGACCTCAGTCCGCTGTTGCAGGACGAGGGGCGTCGACTCAAACCACGTTATTTTTACTGGGAAACCTTCGAACCGGAGTTCCGCCAGGCGGTGCGCTGGAAAAACTGGAAGGCGATCCGCATGAGTAAAGGCCAGGCGCTGGAGCTTTACGACCTCAAGGCCGATCCAAAGGAGACGCGGAACATCGCCGCCCAAAACCCGAGTGTCATCGCCCAGTTCGAAGCGTATCTGGCCCAGGCACGTGAACCTTCCGTGGAGTATCCATGAGCAGTTGCTGCGGCCCTGTTCGTGATCAGACCACCCGTGCGAACGTGTCGCTGGTCCCATTAGCTGGTTTGCCCGGCGCTGATATGCGTGCGGTTCCCGCGGGTGTGTATCGATTAGGCGGGGAGGGACGTGAGTGCATCACTGCCGACGGCGAGGGGCCACTTCGAGACGTTTACATCGAGGGTTTCCTGATGGACGCCACGGCGGTCACCGCTGAGCAATTCGCGCGATTTGTCGAGCATACGGGCTACGTCACCGATGCCGAAGTTTTTGGCTGGTCATTCGTCTTCGCCGGGTTATTGCCCCCAGGCACAGCATGCCTGGAGCAGGGTCCCGGCGCTACACCCTGGTGGCGCGCCGTGCCTGGTGCGTCATGGCGTCGACCGCTGGGGCCGGCATCGAGCTACGACGATTGCCGTGACCATCCGGTGGTGCACGTTTCCTGGAACGATGCTCACGCCTATGCGCAATGGGCGGGTAAAACACTGCCCACCGAAGCGCAGTGGGAAGCCGCGGCACGAGGAGGGACTGTCGACCAGATATTCCCGTGGGGCGCTGTGTTGGAGGTTGACGGGCAACACCGATGCAATGTCTGGCAAGGCGTGTTCCCAAGCGTGAACAGCGCGGAGAATGGTTTCATGGGGACTGCGCCGGCACGTAGCTTCGAACCGAACGGCTATGGGCTGTTCAACATGCTTGGCAACGTCTGGGAGTGGTGTGCAGATTGGTGGAGCGTGGACTGGCATATCGTCGCTTCAGCCCGGACCCGTTATCGCCCGCGAGGACCTGCGCACGGCGACGCCAAAGTGATTCGAGGTGGCTCATACCTGTGCCACGCCAGTTATTGCAATCGTTATCGGCTGTCCTCGCGCAGTCACAATACGCCCGTCAGCAGTACCGGTCACATGGGCTTTCGCTGTGTGCTGGAGTGAGGTCGTGAGCATGACCGCCGATCATCCGCGCTCCTTCATGGGCAGACGCTTGATCGAATAAGCTCGTTTCTCGTCCTCGGAGTTGTAATACACGTTCTGCGTCGTGTTGAGGCTGTTATGTCGCAAATCGACCTGCAGGTCTTTCATATCCCGGTGAGGAGCATCAAAGGTTGCCGAGGTATGGCGCAACCAATGCAGCGACGCTGCGCGCAACCGGGCGACATCTTCATCCGACCAGCCTTCGGCCTGCATACGCTCCAGCGCGCGGTCGAAAACCTCCTGAAGCAATACTCGGATGTGCCGGTCCGACAACCCGGCGCGACCTCGGCGCGTCGCAATCAAAGGCGTGGTTTCGCGAAAACCAGGCAGTGGCGACAACCCCTGATGCAGGCGCCAGCGCTTGAGGTAGTGTTCGACGTAGTCATCGCGCACGCTGATCTTGCCGGCTTTGTTGCCTTTACCGACCACGTGATACCACCAGTTTCCAGCGCCGTCCTGCCGCATGTCGCCCATGCTCGGCGTCCAGTTTTCTCGGCCCACCAGGTCTGAAACGCGCAGGTACATAGCGAACAGGGTCGCGACGATAAACAGCGTGCGCTCGTATTTATCCTCTTGTGCAGCCATCTGTTCCGCGGTTTCAAGCACGAAGTCCCACTGCAATGAAGTCAGGATTCGAGTGTCCTGATCGCCAACGCTGCGCTGCTTGTATTTACTCTTCTGTTTAACCGCCCGAAATGGATTGTGCTCGCAGAACCCTTCGTCGATCGCATGCTGAAAAAAACTCCCACACACCGCGAAAATCTGCGCAATCGAGCCTTGTGCGGGCTTGTAGTGTTCCTGAAGGAGAGGGCGGTTATCTTCTTTTGCACGCTTGCGCTCTTCTTTGGACGCTGACTGGCTGAACGGTTTCCAGTCCTCATTCAGAACGTAGGTGTCGGACGCGGTTTTCTTGCGCCCGCCGACCCGCGTGAAGCGGGATTTGACCACGGGGCCGACCCAGAAAGGGTCCGGAGCGAGACAAAACTCCAGAAACGCCTCGGCGTGGGTGCGGCGCATGTCCAGCAGGGGAACGCTGGCTTTGGTCAGCGTCCACAGCAGCAGCCGTTCAACGTGAGTTCGATAGGAATTGAAGGTGGATTCATTGCCCGCGTAAGACTTCAAAAAGCTGCGGACCGCGCGATATCCCTCCAGCGCCTGAATCTCAGCGGGAAAGGCCATCAAATATTGAGTAATAGCGGGCAGTTCCTCTTTAAGCGAACTGAAATTGAGCTCGCCAAAGCGTGCATAGGTTTCAAAGAGTGGATGCGGCGTGGAAGGCGCTGACATAGTAATCACTGGGCAGGACGAAGAAAAATGCCGTGTATGATCCTATGCAGAGCGCTGACATGCAATATCCGGGTCTGACAGTTATCGGATATTGCAAATCTGCGTTTCAAGCCTCCAGCGCTTTAAACCGCATGTCTTAGCCATACCCTTAACCAGATATTCAGATCTGTATGCCGACCTGTCTCATCGGAAACCCTGCAAAAAGGCGAGGTCAGATGCCTTTCCTGCACTTCCTGACACCATCATCGATGATATTTCCAGGCTTGATGCAATCCTTCAAAGTTTTCGCATCCTGCATGGCCTCAAATTCAGCTCTTTCTCTGTGTCGACATTGCTGATTCATGGCCTTGCCAAGCGGTGATGCGTCGCCTTTGAATGACTCACACATCGAGGCATTGGCAAGATTCTGCATCTGAATGATTAACGGCAGCGTCACAGAATCTGCGGCCCGTGTGCTCAGGCTGGTGGCAGCCAACAGCATAGCGACAGCGTGTTTTATCATTTGCCCTTATTCGTCCTTGAGATGTAGCCAGCCCGAGTGCCTAAATTATTCGATGAGCCGTAGTCGGAATGCTGGTGGAGTTTACGGATTTGTCCGGCGCGCTGACACTCGGGGATTTCGTTTAACGACAGCGTGAGTGTGGGCGGGATTGGGTATGGAAAATCCAAAATGAGAGATGGGGGTGCCACGAAGCTTTGAAAAGAGCGCTGTGAGATTTTTAAGCAGCCCTCTGCTTGGGGTCAACGAAATCCTTGGCTACGTATAATGTATATTATGTTAAATCATGCATTGGATTGGTAGGACCTGCGCATGTTGTCATGCGTGCTCAGGCCATTCTCGTTCTCGATACCTTCCAGTCAGTGTTGGAGGTTTTCAGCTCCGCTCCTCTCATGTGGAAACGAACGATATTCTCTAATTGCGGGATCAGGAAGTGCACTGCCATGCCGAAATCACCCGCCATTCCCCAATACAGCCCCTTGCCGACCATGAGCGCCCGATCAGGCGGTACCAAGGCCGACGCTTTAGCAAGTTCAACCAGATCCTGCTCTTTGTAGCAGTGTTCCCGATGCATAACGCCCAGTGCCGGAATCACGCCGCCCTGCACGGTGAGGTTGCGTTTAAGAGCGTGGTTTTTGACCATTTCTGCCCAAATGCGCTCCTCGTTATCCTGCGAGGGCCCAGCGCCTAATGACATAGGCTTGGTCTTGGCGATCACACGGCCACCCTTGTCGAGGTATGTCGCTCCAGTTAGCGGTTCGGATCAAGCAATCGGTATCGCCCAAACTACGGCTAGGCCTTGATCAGCGCGCCTATGGCCTCGCGGGTTTCTACTCTACTAAGCAGCGCGATGAATGCCTGATTTTCAGCGCGAATGACGTTGGATAAAACGGGCGTCGTTGCCTTGAGCAACTTCCTGGTTTCTCTCATCGCCTCCTGGTCGCTGTCAGCAAACCGCGCTGCTAGAGCCAGGGCATGGGCGATGCACTCATCCGGGCGCTCAAATCCGTGACTGGCAATCTTCCAGGCGACTGCGTCCTGACCTGAAAAGGCGTCGCCACACAACAACAGACGGGAGGCCAGAACAGGCCCCAACAACGCGGGCAATTTCAGCGTCGAACCGAACTCGGGGCACAGTCCAAGCTTCACGAATGGCAGCGCCAGTTTGCTGCCATGTGTGATGCACACCTGGTCGCAATGCAGAAGCAAAGTCGTACCAATTCCGATTGCTACCCCACAAACCGCCGCGATCAACGGTTTGTGCAGTCCCAGCACAGCGTCCATGAAACGAAACACCGGAGCGTTCAGCGTTTGTGGCGGTGCGTCGAGGAAGTCTTTCAGGTCGTTACCGCTGCAAAAACATGACTCACCGCCCGTGATGACGACCGCACGAATGCTGTCGTCGGTGTTCGCCTCACGCAGCGCATCGGCAAGCGAGGCGTACATGGCCGCGGTGAACGCGTTATATTTTTCGGGTCTATCAAGACGCAGAATCAGCGTACGGTTTTCCTGTTGTATCAGTACGTCAGACATGGTTGACGCCCCCGGTCGTCCGATCGGCGCCTACCATCGAAAACGCCATGACGGTTGCACGCGAAATGGCATGCCTGACGGCAACATCGTTGTCACGGCAGTAACGGCTGCATATCCCTTGAAGCACCGACGTCAGTGTCACCACGGCGAACGGGATATCGTCGATGCGAAATTCGCCGCTTCGCTGCCCCTGAAGCAACACGCCAGCAAGCTCGCCTTCGTACTGTCGCTTGAGCTCATTGACTGCCGCGCGGCCTTGCTCGTCGAGACTGCGGATATCGGACTCCAGTATCAAGCACTGATCGATGTGCGCTGAATGGAATTCGATATAGGCGCTGACAAACGCCGAGAGCCGGACCTTGGGTCCCTTGCGTCGCTGGTCGCTTTCCTGCCAGTGGCTGATGAGTTCCTCCAGATGGTCGATCATCACCTCGAGCAGCAGCGAATCCTTGCTTTTGTAATGTGCGTACAGGGATCCGGCCTGGAGCCCCGAGGCGCGTGCCAGATCTCGCAATGACATGGCACCAAATCCATTTCGGGCTATTAGCGTGACCGCATTTCTTTTTATTTCCATCAACCTGGACATTGGCAATCACCCTCTTCCTTTCAATCCGTCACGACCGATGGTCGCCCTGACCGCGTCTGCCACTCACTCAACAACCACGTACGAGGCAGCAATGCGCTCGAAATGGAAAGTCGGGCTTCCCAGCGTCGAATTGATCATGGTCATCCGCTTGAAGTGATGACCGACAACATACTCCTCGGTTACACCGATCCCGCCATGCAGTTGAATTGCCTGCGCACAGACGAAGTGGCCGCTCTGACCAATGTGCGCCTTGGCCATCGAGAGCGCCTGGCGACGCTCGGGCAGTGGCCCATCGAGACTGCAAAGCGCGCTGTGCAGCATCGCTCTGGAAAGCTCCAGTTCAATGAGCATTTCGCTCATACGATGTTGCAGGCTTTGAAATGTACTCAGGGTCTGACCGAACTGTTTGCGGATCTTCAGATAGTCACGGGTAAGCCAAAGTGCGCGTTCCATCACCCCTACCGCCTCGGCGCAAAGGCCAACCAGCGCATGCGCCGCGCCCTGTTCGATGGCGTAAAACCCTTCCCCGGCCTGCCCCAACAGGTGACGTTCATCGACCTCGACGTCAGCCAGAACCAAGTGACTGGCCCAGCGGTTGTCGACCAGACGCCAGTCAGTGCGCTGCAGCCCCGGCGTGTCTCTTGCCAGAAGGAACAGACTGATGCCTTCTTCATCAGCGTTGGCGCCTGCCGTGCGTGCGGACACGATGAAGTGATCGGCTACGTTACCCGCGACAACAGCGATTTTCTCGCCTGATAGTCGCCACTTCCGGTGTCCGGCTTGCTGTGCACGGGTTGCTACCCACGACAAATCACCCTGCGACAGCGGCTCGTCGTGGGCGAGCACCGGCTTGGACTTACCCGCTATCAACGACTCGAGCAACGCGTGTGATTTGCCGTCAGCGGTGGCCAACAACGTTTGCGCGGCCAGGACGGCAATGGACCAGTAGGGATCGACTGCCAATACACGGCCCATCTGCTCCATGACCAGGGCCGTTTCGATGGCGCTGAAACCCAGGCCGCCGACGACGTCCGGCAGTGCCAAGCCCAGCAACCCTAACTCGGCGAACGTCGCCCAGTTCGCAGGCGCGAACGCGCCGTTATCGACAATGCCTGGTCGTACTTCGAACCGGCATCGATCCTCAATGAAACGGGTGACGCTATCCTTGAGCATGTTTTGCTCTTCGTTGAGTTCAAAATTCACGACTAAAGCTCCAGAAACGAACGCGCGATGATGGTTCTTTGTACTTCGTTCGCTCCGCCGTAGATGGTTGTTGCGCGGCGGTACAGGTAATCGGCCATGATTCCGGGGGCGTACTCCGGCGCAGGTGGCCAGGCATGCTCCGCTGTGTCGTCCCCCAACGTATCAGGGTAAACATAGAGCCCGTGAGCGCCGAGCGCTTCCACCTGTAAATCGCCGATCTTTTGCAGCAGTTCCGAGCCTCGGACTTTTAACAGCGAACCCATGGGCAGATGATTCTGTCCGCCGGTTTTTTCATGCAGGGCGCGTAATGTCAGCCATTTTAATGCGGCGAGGTCGACGTCCAGCGATGCAAGACGACGCGCATAACCCGGACGATCGATCAGGCGCCGACCGTCGCCACGGTCCTGATTCATGTAGCCGCGCAGCCGCTGCAGGTTAGCGTTGTTTCGCGGCCACTCCGCGCTGGTGGCGCGTTCGTTCTCCAACAAGAATTTGGCATAGGTCCAACCTTTGCCTTCTTCGCCGACCAGATTACTAAGGGGTACCCGTACATCATCGAAAAAGACCTCGTTGAGACTGTGACTCTCGCCGATGTCATGGATGGGCCGAATGGTCACCCCCGGCGCCTCGCGTGGCACGAGAATCATCGAAATACCACGCTGACGGGCCTGCAGGTCGGTTTTTACAAGGACGAAGATCATGTCTGCACTTTCAACGAACGATGTCCAGATCTTGCGTCCGTTAATCACGTAATAATCGCCGTCGACATCGGCCCGTGTGGTCAACGAGGCAAGATCGGATCCTGCGTTGGGTTCGGAAAAACCCTGTCCCCAGAACACCTCTCCACGCAGAATCCTGGGGCCGTATTCGGCCTTCATCGCGTCGCTGCCAAAGTTCATGATGACCGGACCGATCATCTTGAACCCGGCGGTATCAACCGCCGGCGCCCCCGCCAGCAGGCATTGCTCATCAAAAATAAATTGGTGAAGCGGCGACCAGCCCGTTCCTCCCCAGTGAGCGGGCCAGTTCGCCCCAGCATAGCCATTGGCGTGAAGAATCCCTGTCCAGCGCCGCGTGTCTTCGCGTAACGGGTGATAACCGCGACGGTTGCGGTGCGCCAGATCCGCAGGCAGGTGCGCGTTCAGAAACGCACGAATCTGCGAACGGAAGGCTTCGTCCGCCGAGTCGAAGGTAAAGTCCATAGGTAGTCCTGTGAGTTCTGCAGTGGTGACTCAGTTGCGAATGCCAGCTTGGCGAGCTCAGCTCGCAGGCGAGTTGAACGGCAAGCCCTTGTCCGGCCTGTGATCCTGAGGCATCCCCAGCACCCTCTCGGCCAAGGTGTTGAGCAAGAGTTCATCGGTGCCCCCGGCGATTCTCAGACTCGGGTCCAGCCAGGCTCGGACGAAATCGTTGACCGCATGACTTTCTGGGTCCAGCCGCAACCCCTGACTGCCCATGAGATCCATCGCCGCCGCCCCCAGCTGTTGGCGCGTGCGCCCCAATAACAGCTTGCGAATAGCGCCCTCCGGTCCCGGCGCCTTGCCCTGAGCGAACGCTTCAAGCGCGCTGCGATGAATGGCGCGAAGCCCCTGCCGTTCAACAAACACTTGCGCAATGCGCGCCCGCACCTCCCCGTCCGCCAGGGCTGGCATACCGTTAAGGCGGGAATTGGCCGCCAGCTCTATGAAGCGCTCCAGCGTGGGCCCGTAACCCGATTCGTCAGTGACCGCGTAACGCTCGATCATCAGCGTCTCGACGGCGACGCGAAAACCGCCATTGATTTCGCCAAGCCGCTGTTCGTCCGGGATGAAAACGTCGTTGAAGAAAACTTCGTTTAGGTCTTTTTCATCGCCCAGCCGCCGGATGGGCTGCACGGTGATCCCGGGAGACTTCATGTCGAGAAAGAAATAGGTGAGGCCAGCATGCTTGGGCAGGCTTGAGTCGCTGCGGGCAACCACAACGCCCCAGTCGGCGATCTGCGCCCAACTGGTCCAGACTTTCTGCCCGTTTAGCTGCCAGCCGCCCTCCACCGGCTCTGCCTTGAGCCGCAGTGAAGCCAGATCCGACCCTGCCGCCGGCTCCGAAAACAACTGGCACCACAGCAGTTCGCCGCGCACGGTGGCCGGGGCCAGCCGCTGCTTCCAGTGCTCGGGGGCATAACGCAGGAAAATCGGCAGCGGGTTGTTCAGGCTGATGCTGAAGTAGTTCAACGGCAAGTCATAGCGCATCTCTTCTTCACTGAAGACCACCTTTTCCAGCTCGGTTCCGCCTGCGCCGCCATATCGTGCGGGAAGCGTGATGCAGGCGAATCCTGCCTGCGCTTTTAGCATTTGCCACGCGCGGGCTAGCCGCAGGTCTTGTTCGAAACTCAGACCATGCCGGGCTTGGCCACTGTATTTGGGGGCAGTATTGGCGAGCCATTGGCGCGCACGTTCACGATACAAGGACAGAGGGTCGTTCATAGGGTGGCTCCCGCAAGCGTCTGGATGGAATCGAAGCCAAGTTCGCTCAACAGCCGCTCCCGCCAATAGGACACCCCGCCCAGTTCTAGCGTGAGCGCTCGGGACCGACGATAAAAATGATGAGGCATGGCCTCCCAGGTCACCCCCATGCCGCCATGCACGTGCAGGTTCTGCTCGGCAGCGGCGCTGTAGGCCTGGATTGCGGCGATACGAGCGACGGAACTCAACCAATAGCGGGTTGGGAGTTTCTGTTCCCATGCCGCCACTGCATCGCTCAGACACCCTTGAGCGATCTGCAGCAGGCAATAGATTTCGGCAAGCTTGTGTTTGACGCCTTGAAATCCCCCGATCGCCTGGCCGAATGCCCGACGTTCAAGGGAGTATTGACAAGCCATGTCCAGACAACGCTGCGCCCCGCCCAGCTGCTCAAAACAGGTCAGTAAGGCCGTCAGGCTGGACACCTCACGCACCTCGTGCTCTGCACCGATCTTGAGAACCGGAACCTTCTCGAATGCCAACCGGGCGATGGCACGGGCGTTATCAAAGCCTGGCTCTAACGATCGATGAACGCCCGGATGGCCAAGCTCCACCAGGAACAGCCCACCCCCCTCCTCGTCAAGGGCCCAGACCATGGCGACGTCGGCAATGGCCGCAAATGCGCACAGTGCGGTCTCGCCATCGATATTGCCGGCAACGACGCGAGCGCTGCGAAGACCGACCACGCCGCTGTCGTCGGGATCGCCCAGGCCAAGACAGGCGACACGCTCTCCAGATATCAGAAATTGAAGCAAACCCTCGGGCGAGCCCTCGCCGGACTGTTGGTGCAAGGACAGCGCATGTGCAACCACCGTGTTGGCGATCAGCGGCAAGGAGGCGCTGACACGACCGACTTCCTGACAGAGGACACCTAGTCCGACCCATCCCAGCCCCAGGCCTCCTGCCGGTTCATCAATGGCGACGCATGGCCAACCTTGCTCGACGGCATGTGCCCAGAGGGAGTGATCAAAATTACCAGGACGCTCCAGAAGCAACTTGAGTTGCTCGGGCGTTGCCAGGTCTTCCAGCAGCCGCCGCGCCTGATCGGCGATGGTCTGCAGTTCTTCAGCGTGACTGTTCGGCATGGCGGCTCTCAAGCAGGGGTGAACAACGGCAGGTAGATATCTTCGATCGCTTCAAAGACCACCCTGACCTGCTGGCCGATGTAAGCAGATTGCGGGTCGCACCCAACGATATTGCTGGTCATCTGCAAACCTGGCTGATCATCGAGACTGACAATAGCGATCGCGTAAGGCACCTGCTGTTCCTCACGCCATGCCTGGTGGTTCTCCGTCAGCGCCTCAATACGACCTTGGCCGGATACAACGCGCGGTGTGAGTTCCCCGCCTTGGCAATGCGGGCAAACCGGAAGAGGAGGATGGATGTACGTGCTGCAGCTCGAACAGTGAAGAAAGCGTAGTTGCCCATCCTGCCCGCCGGTCCAGAAGAAACGGTTCAACTCGGTCAACGCCGGTAACACTCTTGCGGTGCTATTCATAGGTGTACCTCTCAAACAAACCGGGTGATTGTCCCCGCCCTCTCATGTGAAGAACACGGAAACCGTTAAAAGCGCTTATAACTAACACAGTGTCATTTCTATGGCATTTTGCAGATAGACGCAAGTCCTTCTTAAAAAATCCACCGCTTGGAGTTCTTTAACACGTAACGGCGCCGCAATGATCGCCTTGCAGCTCGTCAAGCAGGTGTATAAACTGACATAACGTCAGCTATATAAAAAAGGAGAACACAATGGTGGCTTCACTGGTGGTAATTACAGGCGCGGCGGGCGCACTGGGTCGGGCGGTTGCACAGGCATTCCTCGACAAAGGCGCCTCGACGTTGCTGATTGACTGCAACGAAGACATGCTGCACAGCGCCTACGCCCAGGTCGCCGGCGACAAGCAATTTCTGGTCGTCGACCTGACCGACAACACCGCCACCCAGACTGCCATGGCGCAGATACTCGGCAAGCTGGGCCCGGCAACCGTCCTGTGCAACATCGCAGGAGGCTTCACCATGGGCAACCCCGTGCATGCTGCGAATACCGAAGACTGGCAACGCATGCACGATCTCAACGTTGCCACGACACTCAATACTTGCCGGGCCGTCGTACCGGGAATGCTCGATGCCGGCAGCGGCAAGATCATCAATATCTCAGCTGTGTCGGCGATCAGCGGAAAAGCGCAGATGGGTGCCTACTGCGCAGCGAAAAGCGTGGTCGCCAGGCTGACCGAATCCATGGGAATGGAACTGCGCGATAAAGGGATCAACGTCAATGCGGTCGCACCGAGCATCCTCGACACTCCTGCCAACCGCGCAGCGATGCCAGACGCGAATCCGCAGGCCTGGGTGTCCACCGGGCAACTGGCTGATGTGATCACTTTCCTTGCCTCGCCAGCGGCCAACGCCATTCACGGCGCTGTCATCCCGGTGGTCGGGCTGAGTTGAGGCGCTGCGCCGATCCCGTGATCGGCGCCGTTGTGCTTTCAATCGTAGACTTCAAACAGGCCGGCGGCGCCCATGCCGCCGCCAACGCACATCGTCACGACCACAAACCGCACACCTCTGCGCCGTCCTTCCAGCAATGCGCTGCCGACCAGTCTCGATCCCGTCATACCGAAGGGGTGCCCCAGGGCGATGCCGCCGCCGTTGACATTGAAGATTTGTGGATCGATGCCCAGTTGCTCGCGGCAGTACAGTGCCTGACAGGCAAAGGCTTCATTGAGCTCCCAGAGTCCGACATCGTCGACGGTCAACCCGTGTTTTTTCAGCAAGGCCAAAACGGCGCTTACCGGACCGATGCCCATTTCCTCGGGCGCGCACCCAGTGGCGATGAACCCACGATAGGCCCCTAGCGGTTGCAGCCCCTTGCGCTCGGCCACAGAGGCCTCCATCAACAGGCAGGCACTGGCGCCGTCTGAAAGCTGGCTGGCGTTGCCGGCAGTCACCGATCCACCTTCGAGCACCGGCTTCAATGCCGCCAGACCTTCAGCGGTGGTTTCCGGACGAAGGCATTCATCGCGGCTGAATACCTGCTCGCGATAGCTGACTTCCTGAGTGTGCTTGTCGACCAGTTTCTGGATGATTGCTATGGGCGCGATTTCCTCTTCGAAGCGTCCCGCCAACCTCGCTGCCGCTGCCCTCTGATGAGCCTGCAAGGCAAACGCGTCCTGCGCCTGGCGGCTTATGCCATATTTATTGGCCACGTACTCTGCCGTATCGATCATCGGCATGTAGGCGGCCGGCACGCAGTCGATCAACGCTTGATCCTTGTCACGAACGGCCCATTCGAGATAGGCCGGAGTGAGCGCGCTGACATTTTCCGAACCCGCACCCAGCACAATGTCCATGCCGTCGACGATGATCTGCTTGGCGGCGATAGAGATGGCCATCAGGCCAGAAGCACATTGCCGATCCACCGTTGAGCCGGCCACATGAACGCCCAGCCCTGCACGCAATGCAGCGGCACGCGCAAGATTTCGCCCGGCCGTTCCGGCCCCCATCGCCGCGCCGACAATCACATCCTCGACTTCGCCGGGGTCGATTGCGGCCCGTTGAACCGCATGCCACAGGGCATGCGCGGTGAGGGTCGGTGATTTAATGTTGTTCAACGCCCCCCGATGGGCTTTGCCGATCGGGGTTCGGGCCGTGGACACGATAACGGCTTCTCTCATGGGAAGAATGCTCCTGGGGTGAGTTTCTGAGGATCACGCAATGCTTGCACTGTCAGCCGGAAGGCTGCGACAGGGGTGGCTGTTCGCTGGATGAAAACCGGGCCCGCAGTTCATGCTTGAGGATCTTGTTCATGGTGTCGTTACGCGGCAGCGGATCAACGATTTCCAGCTGTTCGGGAATTTTCTGCACCATGACCCTGGCCGACAGGAACAGCCCGACCATTTCTTCATAAGTCAGTGGCGGCTGGCCGGGCGCGGGCTCAATCACCGCGCACACCCGCTCGCCACGCTGCGCATCCGGCAGGCCGATCACGGCCGCCGCCGCAACTTTGTCGTGACGCTGAAGAATTTCTTCAAGCTCCAGGGCCGAGATATTTTCGCCCTTGCGAATAATCACGTCTTTGAGCCTGCCGGTGAGAACCACACGCCCGTCCGGACGTACCCGACCCAGATCGCCGGTACGAAAGAAGCCGTCCTCGTCGAACGCCTCAGTCATCAGCGACTGGTCGGTGTAACCCAGAAACACTGCCGGGCCCCGCACGCGAATCTCTCCTTCCGCACCTGAGGGCAACACTCCTGTTTTTCCGACGACGCGCATCTCAACGCCCTCGACGGGCAAGCCACAGCTGCCAGCCAGCGCCTCGGCGCTGTCCGATGGTGTACCGGCGCAGATCAAGGGAATTTCTGTCATGCCGTAGTTGTGCGTCAGCGTGCAGCCCAACTCGGCTCGCACCTGCTCATGCAATGGGGCAGGACAAAATGCGCCGCCTCCGCACAGCAAACGCATCGCAGGCAAAAGCGGGCGTTCCGGTTGGCCGCGCTGCTCGGCCAGCAGCGCCTGATAATGCGCGGTGCTGCCGCCCGTGGTCGTCACCCTATGGTGGGCAAACAGACGCACCGCCTTGGCGGCTTGAAAGCGCTCGACCAGCACCGCGCTCATGCCGCTTGCAAGCAACATGGCGGTGTACATCGCCCCCCCAATGTGCGCGTAGGGAAAGGCGATGCTGCCGACATCATGGCTTCCCACCTGCATCGCCCGTGCCAGGTTGAGTCCGCCGAGCATCAAGGTGTTGTCACTGTGCATCGCGCCCTTGGGTTGCGACGTGGTGCCAGAGGTGTAATAGACCCAGCGCGCGCCGTCAGAATCGCCCGCAAAGGGCTCAAGCGAAGATGGCTCGCCTTGCGGAAGCTCGTCAGACATTGGAATCAATGCAGGCGCCAGGCATAGCGTGCTCATCGCATCGACTGCCCGCTGTCGCGCTTCATCGCTGCCATCGATGAGCAGAAACTGGCTTTGGCTACGCGCCAGTACCGTGGCAAGCTCCCGAGCGCCATACAGCCAGATCACCGGATTCTGCACCGCACCCAGCCTTGCCAGGGCCAGCGCCGTCACCACCGCGACACTGCCTGTCGGCAACTGCCACGTGACTGTCGAGCCAGACCTGATCCCGAGCGCGTGCAGCCCTGCGGCCAATCGCTGGGCGATGTCATGGACCTGGGCGAATGTGATGCGCAGGCCGCGCTCGCCGTCGATCAGCATCGTTGCATGTGGGGTGCAGGCCGCCCGAGATTGCAACAGCTGCCAGAATGTTGGTGCGCGCAGCAAGCGGCCCCGGGACTGCACCTGGAGTCGCGCCTGGGGCCGTAGCGTCGGGTCGCGGGCCTTCATGCCCTGATCCTTTCAACCGATTGCCGTTGCCCAACGTCCGCCGCCTCCGAGCGCGATTGCGGCACACTTATCTGGACGGCCGAGGCGCGACCATCCCTGGAGCTTTGCAAGAGAAAGTGAGACAGCGCCGGGACCAGCACCAGTGCCCCAATCATGTTCCAGAGAAACATAAAAGCCAGAAGAATGCCCATGTCGGCCTGGAACTTGATGGGTGACCAGATCCATGGCAACACCCCGGCAGCCATGGTCAAACCCACCAGGGCGACGATCCTGCCGACGAAGTCGAGTGAGCCCCGATAGGCCTCGGCAAGGCTGGCGCCATCGCGTTGCAGTCTTAGCTGCACACTCAGCAGGTACAGTGCGTAATCGACGCCGACACCCACCCCGACGGCTATCACCGGCAGGGTCGCAACCTTGATGCCAATGCCCAACAGCGCCATCAAGGCCTCGCACAGAATCGAGGTGATGATCAATGGGATGAGCGCAACGAGCGTGGCTCGCCAGCTTCTGAACGTCAGCAAGCACAGCAACGCAACGGCGCCATATAGCACCAGATGCAGTGTCCAGAAGCTTTGCTTGACCACGATATTGGTGGTCGCCTCGATACCGGCGTTGCCGGCAGCCAGCAAAAACTGACGATCGTCGCCGTTGTGCGCGGCGGCAAACGTCTCGACGGCTTTCACCACCCTGTCCAGCGTCTGTGCCCGATGGTCAGCGAGGTAGGCAACGATCGGTGTGACCGTGCAACTGCGGTCCGCCAGCTCAGGTCGGTCGGTGGAGAAATTCTGGAATGCCTGGCTGCGATTGCTGGTGTTGCGTGGAATCGTAAGCCATTTGGGATTGCCTTCGAACATTCCGGAAGTCGCCAGCATGATGCCGTCCGCCGACGAGAAGGTAGTTTGCACCCCGGGGATCTGGCGCAACTGCTCACTGAGGCGGTTGGCCTCCACGACCGATGCGTATTGCGTGCACTGGCCTGGCCCTGTTTTGAGCATGATCGCGAACTGATCCATGGACAGCCCGTAATTGCGCGTGACGAATGCAACGTCCTGGTTGTAGCGCGACTCGGGGCGCAACTCCGGCGCCCCCGCGTTCAAGTCGCCGAACTGAACGCCATGCCCCGCCCAAAGCCCGACGAACGTGAGCATCGTGGCCAGAGCTATGGCCACGATGGCTCGCCGCCGCTCGGTCAGGCGAATCAGCCAGTAGCGGATCGACTGCAGCGGGCTGCGTCCTTCGCCGACCTCCTCCATCGACCGCACGCTGCGCTCGGCGGCTTTCTGGCTGACGCCGAAATACGACAACAGCACCGGAATGAGGAACAGCTTGGTGAAAATCAGCACCGTCACACCCAGGCTGGTGGTCAGCGCCATGTCCCGGATGACGGGTATGTCGATGATCATCAGTACCGCGAAGCCGACGATGTTCACCAGCAAGGCGGTCAACCCCGCCATGAACAGACGGCGGAAGGTATAACGTGCAGCGACGTATTTGTGTGTACCGCGGCCGACATCCTGCATGATGCCGTTCATCTTCTGCGCACCGTGGGATAACCCGATCGCGAAAATAAGAAACGGCACCAGGATCGAATAAGGGTCCAGAACGAAACCCAGCACGCTGAGCAGGCCGAGCAGCCATACAACGCCCAGCAATGCGCAGGACACCAGCAACGCGGTACTGCGCCAGCATCGTGTATAGAAAAACACCAGCAGGCTGGCAATCAGCACCGAGATCGCGAAATAGGCCATGACCTGGTAAAGGCCGTCGATCAGGTCACCTACCAGCTTGGCAAAGCCAACGATGTGTATTTTTATTGTCGGCGTTTCCAGCCCTCGTACCTGCTCCTCCAGTTGCCGGGAAAGCACGTTGTAGTCCAGCGGTTTGCCTGTCGTGGGATCGAGGCTGAGCAAGGGGACGAAAATCATCGAGGACTTCATGTCGTTGGCGACATAGCTGCCGATGATGCCAGCGCGGTAGATGTTTTCACGCAGACCATCCATCGAGGCAGGTGTGCCATCCCACCGATCCGGAATGATCGGACCCCCTCGATAGCCCTGCTCAGTCACTTCCGTCCAGCGCAAGCTGCTGGTCCACAAACCACGCATCCAGCCCTGATCGATACCCGGCAGCAGGTAAACTACGTCGTTGATTTTCTGCAGGGTCAGCAGGTAGTCCTTGTCGAAAATGTCGCCTTGGGTATTCTCCACCGCGATCCGCACCGAGTTACCCATGGCGCGCAACGAGTTACGGTTATCGAAGTAATTGCGGATATAGGCATGAGACTGAGGAATCATCTTTTCGAAACTGGCGTTGACCGGAAGCTTCAACGCGTTCCAGCCGAGGAACACTGTCAGACACGCGCAGAGCACTATCACCAGCGCCCGATGATTGAATACCGCGCGCTCCAGCCAATTACCGCTTTGCCGGTCGAACTGCGCCGGGTCGGAAATTACCTTCATGTCAATCACATTGCTTCCAGCCATGTTTGCCTCTTACTAGTTGACCGGATCAGTTCAGTTCAACGACGCGTATACCCGAATAGCCCGCTGTCACCACTGAGCGTTCATCACTCTGCGTCAGGCTGGAGAAACGCCCTCCCCGCGCTGTTTTTACCGGTGTGAAACCTGTCATTGCAGCGTCCCCCATCATGAGCCTTCCATCGACGCTGGACAGCAGGTAGCGGCCGTCGCTCATGAGGTGCATCGCAGTGAATGCGGTATTGATCCCACTGGGAACCACACGCCAGCTTCGCCCTTGATCGTCCGAGCTGTAGACACTGCCGCGCAAACCCGCGGCCACGACCCGGCCCTGGGCTGCATTAATGGCGAAAAACGAGCCGGCATAACCTGTCTGCAGTGCGGTGAAGCGTTGTTGCTGACGATCCAGCTTGAACACGATGCCGCGTTCCGACGCGATGTAGACGTTATCCGCATCGCCGCTGATGGCCAGGAAATGAAGAAATTCCGGATTGTCGACACGCTCCATCCACGACTCCCAGGTCTGGCCGCCATCATGGGTCGCGAACAGAGTGCCGAAGGTGCCGACGATGAAGCCGTTCTGTGCATCAGCGAACCAGACGTCCATCAATGCCTGCTCGGGTCCGTCCTGATAATTGAGTTTGACGCCGTCGAGCAAGGCCTGGGCCTCGGGGTTTCCCGCCTCGACCTGAGCGCTGTAGCGCTCGATCAGTTGCCGCGCTGCCTGTCTACCGTCGAACTGCTTGACCCAGTTGAGGCCACCATCGCACGTGTGCAGCACCAGGCCGTCGTGGCCGACCGCCCAGCCCTGATCAGGGGTCGGAAAGTGCAACGCCAGCAAATCGGACGAGGCCGGCGCCTGCACCTGTGTCCAACTTGCACCCTTATCGCTGGAAACGGCGATCATTGCTCCTGAGCCCACGGCAACGAGCTTCTTTCCGGCCTGTGTCACGGCACTGAAATGACCACGTTCAACGTCGTGTACCTGCATGGCCGGTACATCGAGCGGGTCTTTGAAGACGTTGGCCCCCAGGGCCTGGTTTCCGATGAGGCATGCGCTCAGCAAGCACCACCCGATCGCACGATATGCGCTCATTTTCCCCTCCTGCCCCAAAGGGGGAGCAAGGCTCCCCGTCCTGTTCACTCAATCAGCGAACGCCGGTGCCCGCCAGCGAACTTGGGGTGAAGAAGTTGCTTGACCATGGCTGGACAACGGCGAAGCCGGTCTTGCCTGGCGCGCCCATCATCGAACCGTTGGCGTAGACGCCTTTGCTCAGGTCGTAAAGCAGATATTGGCTGCTGCGAAATGCAGGTTTTTCGTACTGCTGGATGGCAGGAAAGTGTATGACATGCTGGATTTTTCCCGACTGATCCTCGGAGTTGTAGGCCAGGAAGGTCCAGCTGTCTTCATCAATATAGAAACGTTTGACCTTCTGGACATGGCGCTCACCTGGTTTGAGGGTGCCCTCGACAACCCATACACGATGCAACTCCCAGCGCATCAGGTCCGGATTGACGTGTTTGGGGGCGTTGATCTGGTCACTGCTCGCGGCCCATGCCTTATAGTCGTTGTAAGGCACCAGCATTTCCCGACGGCCAAGCAGTTTGAAATCGAACTTGTCCATTTTGCCATCGAAACCCTGGATTTCATCGAAGAGCAGGACCCCGCCGCTGGTAGTACTTACCGTGTCGTATTTGAATTCAGGCGCCAGGCGAACGCGACGTTGCCCTGGAATGTAGGACCAGGCCATGGAGTCACGCTGATCCGGATCAAGAAAGGCTTGCCGCAGCTGTTTAGTTCCGACTTGCGAAGAAGGCGCTGTGGTGGTCGCGATCAAGGCCCAGTATGGTTGGTTGGCAGGGACGCTATCCAGCGAGTTGTCCCAGTACAGATTGCGGTTGGCAATGGTCTGGGTACTCGTTAGCGTTTTGCCGCCAGACGTATCGATCAGGTAAGCATCCTGGCTGCCTTCCATATAAGGCACTTCGTAACGCAGTAACGCGTTCCACATCACCTCGTAACCTGATTTGGGAATCGGAAACGGGACCTGGGCGTGAGCGTCCGCGACGCCGGGTGCCGACCCGACCAGCTTGGGCTTCCTGACGTTCTTAATGGTGTTGTCGTAGACGAACTGTGGATAACATGCCGTCCGGTGGGTCGGGTATACCTCAAGCTTGTAGCTGTCGGGGTAACGTTTGAGCAATTCTTTGTTGCCCTCATCCAATTGCTTGTCGTACTTGGCCATGTTGGCCGCAGTAATGACGTACAACGGTTTTTCGTTGTTGAACAGATCTGCGTAGGGCGAGCCACCCTTGTCACCCATGATCGGCTTGTAGTCAGACGGCGGTTTGCAGACGCCGCCATCCCAGGCCGGAATCGTACCGTCGGCACTCGCTGCCTTGATCGCGCCCATTGGGGTCAGCGTCTTGCCCAACTGAGCAATTTCATCCTCGGAGGGCGCACCCAGGACCTGCCCTATCATCAGCAGTCCAACCGCGCCGAGCATGATCTTGTTCTTGTTATTCATTGGTTACTCCTTCATCGGCCTATCAGCGAAACGAAATCAGAAAGTTGTCTTGTAGGAGAGTGACAGCCAGCCGTGATTGTTCTGGTTGGAGGATCCGTTGGTATAGGCGCTGGTGACGTAGTCGGTCGCCGGATTTTTCGCATAGTCAGCGTGAGAATCCACCCAGCGCAACGTCACTGTGTGCAGGTTTTTCCATTTCCCAGACACACCGATGGAATAGTTATAGGCGCCCTCGTTCGTGCCACCCAATGTCGGACTGTTACCGTCCAGGCCATAGGCCAGGCTGACCGGCATCGAGATGTCCCAGGACGGAAAGAGCTGCGGCCACTCAGGCGTGAAACCAATCTGCATCCCGACCGAATGCTTGTCTGCGCAGTTCTTCGAATACGCCGTAGTACAGCCATAGCCACGAGCGTTGAAGCGGTTTTCATTCTCGGTGATCTTTTGCAGCTTGTTGTAGGTCAGTTCGCCCTGCAGCGTGCCGCCATCCCAGAGGAAGGTTTTGGGCAACAGGTAGATGCCGTTGATCAACGCATGCCAACTGTCACCACGGGCACCCTCGATATCGCTGTAGGAAGGATCGCCCGTAGCAGTAATCACGCTGTAACCGGCGACCGAATTAAGCGCCGTGTTCTTGCGATAGGAAATCTCGCTGCCGACGCTGATCACTCCGATGTTTTTTGAAAGGCTCACACCGTACAACTCGGTGTCACGTGCATACCCAAGACGAATCGCTTGCGGCACGGGGCGCCCCCCGACGAGCCCGATCTGGGTGAAGCTCCAGGGAAGCTTTTCATCGAACTTTCGGTAGTAGATCCCGGCAGTACCGCCCAGCCAGTAAGGAGACCAATGCATGTTCAGGCCGAAGTTGCCGGATTGATGCGCTGGCTCGAAATCGCTGCCGTTAGGAATCTGAAAACCCGCTGCGGTGGTGTTGCCGTAATCGGAGCGCGATCCATCGGACGGACCAAAGTAAGTGCCACCGGGAACTAGGCGAAACGGCTTCCAATCCAGAAGATATTGCGCTCCGACCGACAACTCATCGGTCAACTGGATTTCGCTGGAAACCTGCTTAAGCGGCAGGAACAACTCCTTGGCCTCGGCACCAGGACTGGTGGCGGATTTGATCGTGTCGATCGGCCCTTGAGAGTAGGCAATGCTGTTACCTATCGAATACAGCGACTCGCCCCAGTAAACGTTGTGCTGACCGGCCTTGAGGTTGACGTTGGCGCTGCCGATCGCAAAGTTGGTGAACACGAATGCATCGAGGATTTCACCCGATGGGCCGGCGATGTAGCGATTCGTGTAGCCGTTGTAGTGATTGTTCTTATAGTTGCCACTGGCGCCTAGCGCACTATTGGGCTCGGCGCTGTCCTGATAGGCAGCGTCATACCAGCCGGCAGCACTGATACGAAAACCGTGGGCCTGACGCCAGATCACGTCCAGTTCGGAGATCAGGTCCAGACGGTTGGTGACCATGTCACCGCGATCGAATTTGTGCTCAGTGTCGTCGAAGTAAGGCGAGTTATCGAAACCCGATTTCTGGCCTTCCATCCTCCAGCCTGCGTTATAGCGAACCGTGTTATCCCAACGAACATCGAAGTCGGGATTCCCGACATCGATCGGCATGGCGTGAAGCACGGGGCAGCAGGCCGCGCCGAGCAACAGAGCAATGGAACGTGGAGCACAGGCATGACTGCCGATTCCCTTTGAAGCGCATGCATTTTTCTGTGTTTTTTTCACTTGGCTGCTTCTCCGACTCTGATCGGTTTTTATTTTTTTGGCTTCGCCCCGCCGGGACTAACCAGCGTTTCAGGAAATGCATCACACCTGCGGCCTGCTACGGCAACCCGGATGCGGCACCTGAAATTAAGCTAACACATCGTCAGCTATTCACAAATATTTTTTAGAAGACCTTCACAATACCCTGCACTACAAGCGTACTAGCGCTACCAGATCTGCTGGAAACCGTAAAAGCGTCATTCATGCAGAAGGCTAGCCAACGTCTAATAACTAATATATCGTCAGCTATACAAGCATAACGACTCATGTGTCCGATGCCCGAGAACGCCATCGCACTACCTGAGCGCAACAGAGGATTGGCCATGTATCCCCTCAACTATCCCCGTCTGTTCGAGCCGCTGAAGCTGCGCTCGCTCACTATTCCCAACCGGATTGTCATGGCGCCGATGTCCACTAATCTGGCGAGCCGCGACGGTAACGTCACGGCGCAGCAGATTGCGTTTTATCAAGCCCGCGCCGAAGGTGGCACCGGCATGATCATCGTCGAGTTCTGTTGCGTGGACGGTGACACGGGTCGATCCGAGCACCGCCAGTTGACGCTTGCATCCCTGAGCCAGGTCGCTGGCCACCAGCGTCTGGTGGAAGCGATCCGTTCGGCAGGTGCCGTGGCATGCCTGCAATTGCAGCACGGCGGTCAGGGCGCCAAGCCTGAGCTGATCGCCAATGGCGTCGCACTGGCGCCGAGTGATATTCCTTCGCGGCGTGATCCCTCGCGCTTGATGGCGCGAAGCATGACCGACGACGAAATCGAGCACGTTATCGAGTCATTTGGTCGCTGCGCCGAACTGGGCGTTCTGGCGGGTTATCAAGCCATTGAGCTGCACGGTGCCCACGGTTATCTGCTGACCTCGTTCCTGTCCCCTTTCAGCAACCACCGTGATGATCGCTGGGGCGGTGATGAAGAGCGGCGCCTGACGTTTGCCCGTCGCGTGATTGCCCGGGTGCGCGAGGCCATCGGCGACCGGCCGCTGATCTATCGCCTCTCGGCAGACGAATTCACCCCTCAGGGATTGAATATTGATGACATGGTCAGGATTGCGCCCAAGCTGGTAGACGCTGGACTGGACGCCCTGCATGTTTCGATCGGTCTGGGCTGGACCAGTTTCGACAAAGTCGTGGAGCCTATGTCTGCCCCTGAAGGCTGGCGCTTGCCTTATACCCGACGCATCCGCCAGGCGGTATCGGTTCCAGTAATCAGTGTCGGTCAGATACGCTGGCCTGCCACCGCCGAACGAGCCATCGTCGATGGCGACACCGACATGATCGCCCTGGGGCGACCGCTACTGGCCGATCCCGAATGGGCTAACAAAGCCCGCTACGGCGATGCGAGCGTCATTCGCCCATGCACCTCCTGCAATTACTGCGTGTCCATGAGCAGCGGCGCCGATGGCCGGATAGGCTGCGCCGAAAACCCCCGGACCGGCCGTGAGCTGGATGCGTTGCCTGACGCCGGAAACCGACGTGGCGAACGCGCGGTGGTGATCGGCGGCGGTCCCGGCGGCATGGCGGCAGCCCTTATGCTGCAGCAGGCCGGATTCGCCACCGAGCTTTATGAGTCGCGTGCCAGTCTGGGCGGCGGCTTGATCGCCTCCGCCGCTCCGCCCTTTAAAGAGAAGCTGGAGTGGTATCGAAGCTATTTGCGTCATCAGTTGCAGCACAGCGATGTGGCGGTTCACGTCAACAGTCCGGCCGATATCGACACCGTCAACGCGGCGTCCCCCGCCCTGGTGCTGCTGGCCAATGGCGCCCGCCCCAGACGCCTGGCCATCGAAGGCATC
Source organism: Pseudomonas sp. UBA5706 (assembly GCF_002419965.1). Lineage (GTDB taxonomy): Bacteria > Pseudomonadota > Gammaproteobacteria > Pseudomonadales > Pseudomonadaceae > Aquipseudomonas. The sequence goes on along the minus strand of NZ_DIHC01000038.1, from coordinate 106,273 downwards.
GACCACCCCTGCGTGCGGGATGCCTATGAAGTGCTAATGGGCGACGGCGCGCCTCTGGCAGACGCCGATGAAAGCGTGCAGGTGATGGTCTATGGCGGCGGCGAAACGGGTTGTGAAACCGCAGAACTGCTCGCCGAACAAGGGTATCGGGTGGTGCTCGTCAGTCGTTCGGCAACCCGCCAGTTGGCACGTGCCGCAGAGGCCATCTATCGCTCGGTACTGCTCAAGCGACTGCTGGAAAACCCGCGCATCGAGGTTGTCGAGCACAGCCATGTCCAGCGCATCGAAGCATCCGGGCAGGTTCATCTGGTCGATGCCCAGGGCCAGACGCGCACGATTCGAGTCACTGAGGTGTTGATTGCCCAGGGGCGCGTCCCCGACGACACCTTGCTGAAACAGTTGCTCAAGGCGGAGCTGCCCTTCGCCGCTATCGGTGATGCGCGGCAAGGAGGCCGAATCGGTGACGCCGTACAAGACGCCTATCAGGCTGTTATGGGTCTTTGCGCCAATACAGCACCTGGAAAATCTCTGGCCTGCTGAGAACAGGCAACGACAGGAGCGATCATGGAACTGAATCTGACCCCGGACGAACTGGCCTTCCGCGACCAGGTAAGGGCTTTTCTACAGCGCTCGCTGAATGCGGACGTGGTACGCCGAAGCCGCACCGGCATGCACCCCCCCAACGAGGAGGACCGCCGCTGGTGGAACAGGGTCTTGTTTGAACAAGGCTGGGCGGCCCCGCATTGGCCTGTCGAGTATGGAGGCACCGGCTGGTCGCACGTGCAGAATCATATTTTCGAGTACGAATGCAAACTTGCCGGCGCGCCTGAATTGCGCTGGCAGGGCCTGCGGCTGCTCGGTCCGGTCCTTTATACCTATGGCTCGCCCGAACAAAAGGCGCGCTACCTGCCGCCGATCCTCAAGGGCGAGGAAATGTGGGCGCAAGGGTTTTCCGAGCCGGGTGCAGGTTCAGATCTGGCGGCACTGAAAACCAGTGCCGTGCGCGACGGCGATCATTACATCGTCAACGGCCAGAAGCTCTGGACCACTGAAGGGCAATACTGTGAACAAGGTTTTTTTCTGGTGCGCACGGAGGCGGCCGATCGGCCCCAGCGCGGGATTTCGATGATGATCATCGACATGCGCGCGCCCGGCATTACCGTTCGCCAGATCGACATGATCAACGGGGAGGGTTCGACCTGCGAGGTGTTCCTCGACAATGTGCGGGTGCCGGTCGAAAACATCCTCGGCGAGCCGGGGAACGCATGGAATCAGGCGAAGTTTCTGCTCGCCAATGAACGCACCTCCAGTGCCGACATCCACAAGGCAAGGGCCGATCTAGAACGGATACGGGTCATTGCACGCGCCGAGCGACGCGGCGATCGTCCTTTGCTGGAAGACCCGGTTTTTTCTCGCAAGCTGGCTACCTTGCGCCTCGAGGTCGAAGCGCTGGAATGGTCGGTGCTCAAGGTTGCACACGAGGCCCCCAGCCGGCATCCCATCGCCGCCTGTGCTTCGGTGCTCAAGGTCCGGGGCTCCGGGCTGCAACAGCGCCTGACCGAGCTGATGGTCCAAGCCCTCGGGCAGCGTAGCCTGCGTGTCTATCGCCGCGACGAGGCCTATGCCCCACCGGGCGATGATCCGTCCTGGCCCGCGTACACGCCGGGCGTCACTGCTGATCTGATGTACCTACGCGCCTGCACGATTTTCGGTGGCGCAATGGAAGTCCAGAAAAACATCATCGCCAAGCTGGCGTTTGGATTCTAAGCCATGAACTTCGACATGACCGATGAACAAAGAATGCTGGTCGATGGTGCGCAGCGCTATGTGCGCGAGCGCTACGACTTCGAAACCCGGCGCGGCATCATCAAACGCGAGAAAGGCTTCTCGACACAGCATTGGCATGATTACGCCAACCTGGGGTGGCTGGCGTTGGCTATCGCAGAAGAAGACGGGGGCCTGAACGGAAGTGATGTCGACGTCGCTCTGCTCATGGAGATCCTGGGCGAGGGGTTGCTGCTAGAGCCCGTGGCCGAATGCGCGGTCTTGTGTGCAAGCCTGATTGGCGCGGGCGCCAAAGGCCCGTTACGCGAGTCACTGCTGATGCGCATTGCCAGCGGCGAGATGCTGATCGCCCTCGCCCATCAGGAGCAAACCACACGACACGAATATGATCGGCAGATACACACCACCGCACGCCGCGTGGCTGATGGGTGGGAGCTGTCGGGGGTCAAGCAACGGGTGTTCTTCGGCGTTAACGCCGACGCCTGGCTAGTCAGCGCGACACTGGAAGGCAAACCCGGGCTGGCGATTTTCCTGGTGGAAGCCGGCTCGCCCGGTGCCACCCTCGACAGCTACGAGCTGATCAGTGGCAGTCACGGTGCAGACCTGCATCTGGATCGAGTGATCGTGCGTGAGTGCTCGATGCTGATCGCCCCGGACAAGGGCGCCGATGCACTGGAATATGCCCTCGACCGTGCCTTGGTGGCCAATGGCGCCATGTGCCTTGGCTCAATGGAAGGCGTGATGGCGATGACCGCCGATTACCTTAAGACCCGTGTGCAATATGGCAAGCCGCTCGCGCAGTTCCAGGCGTTGCAACACCGCATGGCCGAAATGTTCGTGGAAACCGACCTGGCGCGCTCGATCCTGTTTGGCGCGCTTGCCGCGCTTGAGTCCGGTGACGTCGAACGTCGACGCTTTTCGGTGTCGGGGATGAAGGTGGTATTGGCCAAGGCCTACCTGTTCGTTACCGCGCAAGGTATCCAGCTACACGGCGGCATAGGAACCACCGAAGAATACGCCGTCGGCCACCATTACAAAGCCGCCGTCGTCTTCGATCAGCGATGGGGCGACAGCGATTTCCATCTCCAGCGCAGCAGCACCGACCAGAACCAGGTCGAACAGCCCATGGGAGGCGCTTTGCATGCTTGATTATCTGCCCCTTTCATTTGCCGACGACCTCGAACAGCGAGCGCGCTTCTACGGCAAGCAGCCGGCCTACACGCAAGACCAACGCTCAATCTCTCACGGCGAATTGCTCGCCAGCGCCCGACAAATCGCCTCGGCGCTGTACCACGCCGGCCTGCGTCATCAGGATCGCGTCGGCATCCTCGCGATGAACTCTATCGAGTTCGGCGAAATCATGGCCGCCACACAGTGGGCCGGCTACATCCTTGCCCCGGTCAATTTCCGGCTGGCGGCGGCGGAGGTGGCGAGCATCATTCAGGACGGCGGACCTCGGCTGTTCTTCTTCGAGCATCAGTACGCGTCGCTCATCGAGTCCCTTCGCGACCGGTTGCCATCGGTGGAGCAATTCGTCTGCATCGACGGGGAAACCTCATGGGCGTCGAGCCTTGCGAACTTTCGTATAGCCGGCGACCCCCAGGGGCCTTCGACACGAGCGCGGGAAGAAGACATCTGCTGCCTGATCTATACCAGCGGTACGACCGGCAAACCCAAAGGCGTGATATGGGGGCACCGCGAATACCGACAACTGGTTCAGGTCGACACTTGGCTGTGCGACATGCAGGAACCGGACAGTACGCTGATCGTGATGCCGATGTTTCATCTTGGCGGTATGGTCATCAGCCTGTCGCAGCACGTTCGCGGTGGTTGCGCCTGCCTTCAGCGCCAGTTTGATCCCCTCGATGTGCTCAAAGCCATCGAAACCCATAAGCTGACCATCTTGCTGCTGGCCCCCACCATGGTGCAGATGGTGCTCGACCATCCCTATGTGGCGCAGGCGGATCTGTCCAGCGTCAGGACCATCATCTACTCGGCAGCCCCCATGCCGGTTTCCGTGCTGCGCCGCGCGATCAAGGTGTTCAAGGGCTGTGGATTCGTCAACCTGTTCGGCCAAAGTGAAATCTGCATGTTTTCGCTGTCTCCCGAAAACCATCGACCCGACGGAGACGAGCGTGACCGCAAGCGACTGGGTTCAGTAGGCAAGCCCTACCCCAATCTACTTGCCAAAGTTGTCGATGACGCCGGCAATGAGTGCCTCACCGGCCAGGCGGGAGAAATTCTTGCGCGCAGCAGCGCAATGTTCCGAGGCTACTGGAACAACCACGCCGCAACGCTGCAGACCTTGCGCGGAGGCTGGTGCCACACAGGTGACATGGGCCGCTTCGACGAGGACGGATACCTTTATCTGGTCGACCGCAAGAAGGACATGATCATCACCGGTGGCGAGAACGTATATTCCCGTGAGGTGGAAGAGGCACTGCTCGCCCACCCGGCCATTTCCGAATGCGCCGTGATCGGGATTCCAGACGAGAAATGGGGGGAAAGCGTCTGCGCGGTTGTGACCTTTAAGACAGGCCGTAGCGTCAGCGAGTCGGAAATCATCGAGCATTGCCGAACCCTGATCGCGAGCTACAAGAAGCCAAAAAGCGTGATCACCGTTGCCGAGTTGCCCAAGCTGGTCACGGGCAAGATCAACAAGCTCGAACTGCGTGCCCACTATGGACAGGCGAAACGAGGCCACTGATGAACCTGCAACTCACGGCACAGCAGATACAGCTTCGGGAAAGCATGGCGCGGCTGTTTCGCGATCAATCCACAGCGGCCCGCGTCCGGGCCGCAGAGCCCCTCGGGTTCGATGACGGGTTATGGCAGCAACTCTCAGCACTCGGCATCCTGTGCATGCGTCTGCCGGAAGCGGCCGGCGGCAGCGCCATGAGCCTGCTCGATGCGTTGTTGGTCGCCCAAGAGGCCGGTCGACACCTGGCCTCGGTGCCCTTGGCCGAAGCCATCGTTACCGCACCTCTGTTGGCGACGTTGGCGAGTGAGCGTGCCGCGCACCTGCTGCGTCAGGTGATGGCCGGGGCGCGGGTGACGCTTTTGCCCACGCCACTCGACCAACCCGGCGCGATTCTGGCGCCCGGGGCCGAAGGTGCAACGGCGGTACTGGCCCTGCGCGGCGATCAGGTGTTGATGCTTGATGACCGCGAACTTGAACGTGGGCAGAAAAACCTGGGCACCGATGCAAGCATCGTCTTCGACGCCTCCGAGCGGGGCGCCCTGCCCTGGAGCCTGGTGGCTGAAGGGAGTGCTGCGCGACATGCATTCCAGGCGGCTGTGGAGGAATGGAAGTTGCTCAAGGCGGCGCTGCTCAATGGTCTTTCACAGCAGGCCATTCGAATGGCCGCAGATTACTGCTGCGAGCGCCAGCAATTCGGAAAAGCCATCGGCAGTTTTCAGGGAATCGCTCACCCCTTGGCCGATGCCCTGACGGAAATCGACGGCGGTTTGCTACTGATCTGGCATGCCGCCTGGGCCATCGCCCGTGAACGCCCGGACGCCGCCGCACAGGTTTCCATGGCCAGTTGGTGGGCGGGCCAGGCGGCCTGCCGCGCCACGGCCCGGGCGCTGCACAGCTTTGGCGGCTATGGCGTATCGCTGGAGTACGACATCCAGCTGTACTACCGTCGCGCCCGTGCCTGGTCACTGCATGCCGGCGATCCGCAACTGGAGCTGGACGCTCTGGCTAACCGACTGTGGAGCGAGGACTGCACAGTACCCCTGCCCTCGGCGGGCGAGATGCCGCTGGAGTTTGGTTACGGAGCCGCTGCCGAGGCGTTTGCCGAACAAGCGCGCGGGTTCTTTCGCGAGCACCTGACCGACGAGCTCAAGGCCCACGCCCATCATTCGGTGGACGGTTATCACCCCGATTTCAATCGAAGCCTGGCCCAGGCCGGCTTTCTATTTCCACATTGGCCCCGCGAGTATGGCGGGCGTGGCAAGTCTGCGTTCGATATGCATGCCCTGCAATCGGTGTTCGAAGCGTTCGGCTGGCAACGCATCACGGCGCCCATCACTAACCAGGTGGCGCAAATCGTCATGCGCTTTGCCAGCGACTCGGTGAAAAGTGAGGCGCTGCCGCGCTTCGCCAGCGGTGAGGCGCTGGCCTGTCTTGGATTCAGCGAACCGTCGAGCGGCTCGGACGTCTTCTCCGCCAAAACCCGCGCCACGCGCCTGCCTGATGGAGCGTGGCGGGTCGACGGGCAGAAGATCTTCACCACCGCCGCCAACCTGGCCGATTACGTCTTTCTCCTGGCGCGCACTAATCCTGACGCCGCCAAGCATGCCGGCCTGACGCTGTTTCTGGTGCCCATGAATCTTCCAGGCATCGAGGTGCAGGCTGTCCATACGCTGCAGGATGAGCGCACCAACATTACCTACTTCGCCGATGTACGCGTACCTGACCAATATCGCGTGGGAGCCGTGGACGCCGGCACCAGCGTGATGGCCGCGACTTTGGAACTTGAGCACAGTGGGGATCAATATCGGCTCAGCTACGCGAATATGCTTGCCCATGCCGTGCAATGGGCTCGGCAAACCGTGGGCAGCTACGGGTCGCGGCTTGAAGATACCCAGGTCAGACGGCGCCTGGCGAAGGTCGCCATTCATACGTCTATCGCCGAGGATCTGTGCTATCGGGCCACCTGGTCGGTGATGGCTCAGGCACCGAATCGCGCAGCGTTCGGTCCGATGTCCAAGCTGTTCTCCACCGAACAGTATCAGCGCGATGCGAACGACCTGATGGAACTCTGTGCACCCCATTCGCTGCTGCGTGCGCATGAGGGTGCCGGCTTGGTGGAGTTGGGGTATCGGCAATCGATCGGCATGACGATCTACGGTGGCACCAGCGAGATTCACCGCAGCCTGATCGCCGAGCAAGGGTTGGGGATGCCCCGATCGCGAAGCTGAAACAATCATTACATCCAGCGACGATGCGGCCGCCGCACAGGCGGCATCGTCTCGGGGCTCAACCGATGGCACCTTTGCGCCTCAGCTCGACCAACGCTTGTGCGGACACACCCAGCTCTGACAGCACCTGATCGGTGTGCTGGCAATAACCTGGCGCTGCCTGCAACGCCCCGATCGGGCGCTCGTCGAACTGGGCAGCAGAGACGCCGGTCAGGTAGCGGGCATCGCCCGGGAGATCCACCGCGCTGACAAAACCGTTGACGAGCGCCTGGGGATCGGTCAGCACCTCAGCCGGGCTCTGTACTGGCGCCCAGACGCCTTCGAGACTGGTCAGGCGTTGGCACCAGTCGGCGTAGTCGCGCTGGGCAAATACCTTGTTGAGCACCTCGACCAGTGCCTGGCGGTTCACATGCCTGGCTGTGGCATCGATGAAGCGAGGATCCTGCGCCAACGCGGGGTCATTGACATGATGCAGAAAATCAGGCCACCACTTGTCCACCAGTAAACAGAGGCTGATCCAGCGACCGTCGCGAGTCTGGTAATTGTTGGCCAGTGCCAGAGGCGCCTGCCCCTGCGCATGGTTGGTAATCAGCGGCGCACCGATCGAGGCGGCCAGCAAGGATTGCGAGGCCAGGTAGGTGCCTGTCAGATAGAGCGAATTCTCGACCACGGCCCCCCGCCCTGTGCGCTCACGCCTGAACAGGGCGGCGGCAATTGCTCCCGCCAGGGCAAGCCCACCTCCCAGATCGCCGATCGAGCCCGGCTGCTTTGGGGGCATGTCGCTGTTCTCCGTGGTCTGCAACCAGGCCGCGCCCGAACGGCACCAGGATGACGGGTAGTCATAACCTCCATCGTTGGCCATCTCGCCATGACGGCCGTAACCGGTGCCCAGACCATAAATCAATCGTGGATGCCGGGACATCAAATCCGCCGGCTGGATGCCCAATCGGCTTCGCGCCTCGTCCCGCAGGTTAGTGATGAATACATCCGCCGTTTCGAGCAAGCGGTACAGCTCCTCGCGACCAGCCTCCTGGGTCAGATCCAGCGTGATGCCACGCTTGCCGCGATTCGCCGCCTCGAAGAACGGATTTATCCGGCCATCGGTGCCTGGCAGCTTCAAATGCCGGGACGCATCCCCTCCCCCCATTCGTTCGACCTTGATCACCTCGGCGCCCCAATCGGCCAGCACCATCCCGGCCGCGGGCACGAACGTGTGTTCCGCGACTTCGACCACCCGTATTCCTTGCATCACGTCATACATGGCATTGCCTCTGGTTAAGCGTGCTTGGGTCGCGATCCTTCGCGCACTATCGGGCCCTGATCGGGCCATGATCGGGCCGCGCCCCGTTAAAGCCCCTTGAACTCGGCGGGGCGTTTATTGACGAACGCATCCACCGCTTCGCGGTGATCCTGGGTCAGATAGAGCGCTGACTGATTGTCGACCTCATACGCCAGCGCGTCTTCGAGGCAATTGATTCCGCGCGCCATGGCCATGCGCGTCAAAGCGACTGACAATGGCGCATTGGCCTTGAACGCTTCGGCAAGGTCCAACGCCTCTCGGTGCATGGACTCGACGCTGTCGGCCAGGCTGTCGACGATGCCAATCTTCAAGGCTTCCTGATCGTCGACCACGCGGGCGCTGTAGAACATGCGGCGGGCCTGCGCGATACCGATGCGTTGCGGCAGCGTCCAAAGTAGCCCCAGGTCAGGCACCAGCCCGACTTTGGCAAAGGAAGATACGAATCTGGCGCCCGGCGCGGCGATCACGTAGTCGGCGGCGGCAACCAATGAAAGCCCTGCGCCGGCCGCGTACCCTTCAACGGCGGCGATCACCGGCTTGCTGCCTCTGAGCATGGCGCGCACGACGCGGTGCCCTAACAGCATGCGGCTTCGACCGATGGGCAAGGGACGCTCCGCGGTCATCCCCGAAATGTCCCCTCCCGAACAGAAATGGCCGTTCGCGCCGGTCAATATGATCACCCGGCATTGCGTATCTTCCTCGAGGGACTCGAGGATGTCCGCCAGCGCGTGGAGCACGTCCCGAGACAGCGCGTTGCGCGTCCTGGGATTGTTAAGGGTCACTTCGGCTACCGCGCCATGGCGCTGCAGCAGTACAAGCTCACTCATGACTTTCTCCAATACTCAGCAGTGTGCGAAGCGTTGCGAGCATGGCCTCGGGTTGATCGATCATCATGTGATGATGCGCATCGGCGACCCTGTACGGCCCTCTGCCGAACGGAAGCAATTCAACCGCCCGCGATGCCAGCGCCTGATCGACGATCACGCTGCATTCGCCAAACACCACGTCAACGGGCCGGCGCACCTGAGGCAACAGGTTTTCGCCCCACTCCTCGTGACGGACACCACGAGGCAGCCCGATGTCGAACTTCCAGCACCATCCTTCTGAGGTTTCACGCACCGAATGGCAGGCGATATGCTGGAGAATGTCAGCGTTCACGCCCGGCTGCTCCGGCATCAACCGATAGCGACTGATCGCACTCCGCTGATCCGGGTAATACCGTCTACTCGCCGTACTGGCAGTGTCAGGCGGGATGTCGACCCCTTTGAACAGAATGAACGAATCGCAAATGATCAGCCGCTGGAACAAATCCGGGCGGTTGACACACGCGCGCAGCAGCCGCGAGCCGCCGAAGCTGTGGCCGATGCCGATCACCGGCGAGCCGACGCGACGTTCGATCAGGTCGACGATATCCATTGAGGCGAACTGCGCCGGGTACACATCACGGTGGTCGCTGTCACCCATCCCTGACAGGTCCAGCGCAAGCACCCTGAAACGCTCCGCCAGCAATGGCGCAATACAATCCCACCAGCGGGCATGCGCGCGCAGACCATGGACCAATAACAGCACCGGTCCAGTCGTGTGCTGAGCGCCCCACTCAAGGTAATGCAGGCGTCGCCCTTCAACTTCCACGAAGTGCGACTGGCCGGCAGCTTGAAAGATCGATGCCAGCCACGGCAGGGCCTTGATCCCCGCAGTGGCCTCGATATCGGGCGTCATGGCTCAGCGCTGATTGAACACTGGCTTGCGCTTTTCACGGAATGCCGCGATGGCCTCCACGTGATCCCTGGCAGCCGACGACACGTTCTCGTAAGCCATGCCGACGTCCATCATGCTGGCGGCCATCTGGCGAAGCGGCACGTTAATAGTGGATTTGCTCCAGCGCAGCGACTGCACCGGCATCGCCGCCAGTTTGTCGGCGTAGGCATCGACATAAGCGTCGAGCTCGGCAGCGGGCATCGCGGCGTTGATCAGGCCTATTTGCTCGGCCTTTTGCGCAGTCAGTTTTTCGCCGGTGAACAAATAGTGCTTGGCCCTCGCATAGCCGATCAGATACGGCCACATGATTTGTCCACCATCGCCGCTGACCAGACCGACGTTATTGTGTGGATCGCCGAAACGCGCATCTTCGGCGGCAAAACACACATCACAGAAAACCGCAACGGTCGAGCCCAGGCCGATAGCGTCGCCATTGACCTTGGCAATGATCGGCTTGTCGCATTCGAGCATGCCGTTGACGATGCGCTTGGCTTCGCGAACGCAACGGTAGAACTCGGCCGGGTTGTCATGCAGCCACTGCATGTACTCGATGTCGCCCCCCGCGCTGAATGCACGGCCCGCACCGGTTATCACGATGATGTCGCTTTCCTTATCTTCCACCAGGTCATAGAACAGCCACGATAGCTCGGTGTGGGATTGGCCGGCGAAGCTGTTGAGCTTTTCCGGCTGATTGAACGTAACGGTCAGAACTCGGCCACGTCGCTCAAAGGCCATCGTCTTGTAATCATCGAAATTCATCGTCGCTCTCCAGCATTTTCCATGGGTGTTGTTTTTGTTGTGACAGACCAAAGCTGACATTCAATCAGTTATGTGTAGAATGTATAGCAGGTCAGGAACGCTGACAAGCTAATCAGTCACCAACTCACTGGATCATTCAGGAGCACCATATGCGGATCTTTGCCACTACTTCTCGCTACATTCAGGGCGCGGGTGCACTGAATGACCTGGGGCAACACTGTTCGGTACTGGGCAAGCACGCGTTCGTCATCACCGATGCAGACATAGCACGTTTGCTGGGAAAGCGAATTACTGACAGCTTTCGGGACGCTGCACTGGACATCAGGCTTGAGGTGTTCCCCGGAGAAATCACCCGCGCCGCCATCGACGCGCTGGCGCATCAGGCGCAGGCCTACGGTGCGGACATGATAGTCGGCGTCGGTGGCGGGAAAGCGCTGGACACCGCCAAAGGCGTTGCGTTAGCGCTTGAACGGCCAATGATCAGCGTACCCACCATAGCCTCCAACGACGGCCCCGCCAGTGCAGCCATCGCGGTGTATGACGAGCACCACATCATGCAAGAGATCCTGCATCTGCCACGCAACCCGCAATTGGTCCTTGTCGATACCCAAGTCATCGCCGATGCCCCGGTTCGCTTCCTCAGGGCAGGAATCGGCGATGCGATTTCGAAAAAATTCGAAGCCCACGCCTGCCATGCGGCCGGAGCAACAACCCTGCTTGGGACACCGCCTTCACTGACCGGCCTGATGGCGGCCGAAGCCTGTTATCAGGCCATCAGAACCCACGCAGTGGCGGCGATCAAAGCAGTCGAGGAAAAGCGCGTCGATGCTCATCTGGAAGCACTGGTTGAAGCGACCGTACTGCTGAGCACGGTTAGCTTCGAGAATGCAGGCCTGTCCCTGGCCCATGCCCTGGCTCGTGGCTTCTCCTATCTGGGGCGGGCACGCGGCACCCTCCACGGCGATCACGTGGCCTATGGGCTACTCGTACAGTTGATCATGGAAAAACGTGAGCTGGCCTTCGTCCATGAGCTCTGCGATTTCTACCGCCAGACGGGCCTGCCAACCCGCCTGGCGGATTTCGGTCTGCACTCGCCGACCGAGGCCGAAGTGCAAGAGCTGGCGCGAATGTCCATGGTCAGTCCGAGCGCGTTGCGCTTTGCTCCGCCGGTCGACGCTGACCAATTGGAAGCCGCGATTCATCAGGTGGAACGGCTCACCACTAACATATAGATGATGTCGCCGGACATGGCGGTCAGTTGCCTGTTGCCGCGGAGGGGCTGTGCGGCCAGGATGGTTTCAATGCGTTTCTGCAGAAACGTCCCCCTCACTTTATTGGCCGTTGACCCGGAGCCCTCCCCATGACAAAGACCATGTTCAAGCCCGACATTCTTGCCGGGCAGCGTATTCTCGTCACCGGTGGCGGCACCGGGCTGGGTCGTATTCTGGCCGCCTCCTTCGCTGATTGCGGTGCAACCGTTTACATCTGCAGCCGTCGCCAGGCGGTTGTGCAAGATACGGCTCGGGCCATCAACGAAAGCGTCGGCACCGAACAGGTCAAGGCGATGGTCTGTGACCTGCGAAACCCTTCGAGCATAGACAGCCTGCTGGAGGCAATCTGGGAGGACGGAGGTGCGCTGACGGGGCTGGTCAACAACGCTGCGGCCAACTTTATTGCCAGAGCCGAAACCATTTCGGTAAATGGCTTCAACGCCATCGCTGAAACCACGATGCGCGGCACCTTCCTTGTCACGACAGGCTGCGCAAGGCGGTGGATTGCGGCGGGCCAGGCCGCCTCGGTGGTATCGATCCTCACGACGTGGGTGTGGAACGGCGGTCCCTTTGCCGCACCGGCGGCCATGTCCAAGAGTGGATTATTGTCGATGACCCAATCATTGGCTGTGGAATGGGGCCGCCACGGGATTCGTCTGAACGCAGTCTGCCCCGGTGCATTTCCAACGCCCGGTATGTCTTCGCAGCTGCTGACAGACGAACAGGGCTTCAACGAGGCCGCCAGTAACCCGATGCGCCGACATGGCCGCCCCGAAGAACTGTGCAATCTGCTCACGTTTCTGCTCGCCCCCGGGTCAGAGTTCATCAGCGCCCAGACGATCGCCATCGACGGTGCCGGCTATCAGGGCAACGGCGCCAACTTCGCCGCCTTGACCGAGTGGAGCGACGATCAATGGACACAAGCCCGCGAGAAAATTCGCAGCAATACCTCTGCCGATAAAAACGCCCGGCAGGAGTGATGTCATGGACTCAGTGACGGTACAAACCGGCTCACTCGCATGTGCCAACCCTGATTGCCACACTCAACGGCCCGGTCGCCGGCGATGGCTTCGCGGTGCCGTTGGGTGCCGACGTTCGCCTGGGGTGCCTGAACACCACCCTTGCAGTGGCCAACGCATGCATCGAACTGAGTGCGGGCGAGCCAGCATCAGCGGGCTGCTCCCAAGCTCGTGGGGCTTTTCCGGTGTATGGAAGTGCAGTTGACAGGACGCCGCTTCGATAGCAATAAAGCCCAGCAGATGGGTTTGCTCTCATACCGCGCAGTCGACGATGAGTGTAATGAACACATGCCTGAAAATCGCACGCCATCGCCGCCAATCCGCCCTTCGGCATGCGCATGAGCAAAGAGGTGATCTACTCGAACCTTGGCGCTCCGGATTTACGCAGCGCCATGGCATTGGAAAACCGCACCCAGCTGTTGTGCGGTACGACCGGGGAAATGACCAGGGCGATCGAAGGGTTCAGACGAAAAAGCAATGACACCCGCCGGATTGACTGAGGGTCAATCCGACTGCCGCCAGAAACGCAGGATTGCTGCCTGCAAAAACGCCGGCGATCGGCGTTTTCCGGCAGCCGGCTGTTTCAGGACGAATAGCGAGCCAACAACTCGACCATGCCCGGCGACGGGACCATCTTGCCTGGGTCATAAGAAGGCGATAGCACTTTGAACAGCCGTTGTCGGCTCGCTTTGCGGATCTTGCCCTTGAGCGTCTTTTCTCTGGCCAACGACGCCTGGCGTTCGGGTTCGGACAACGCCTCGCGATCCACGGCATTAAGATAGGCCGCTACCCTCGCCGTATGAGTGCCAATGTGCTTGGCGGCAAACATGAACCCCCAAACGCGATACAGGTAGGCGAACAGCCCCTTGCCATACAGTGCCTTGTAGGCTTGAAAGCACACTTCGCGATGTTCGAACTCTTCGGCCAGGTGCCATTTCCAGAGATTGACTGCCAATTCGTCGGCGCCGTCCAGATACTCCTTCAGTTCCTCGAAGAACACCTGGCCAGCCGCCGACCCCATGGCTTCGAAACCCTCACAGTAGGCGACGTTGAATCTGAGGGATTTTTGCTCGAGAAATCGTGCGTAGTCGTCGCGGTAGCTTTTTTCAATCGCCTGCATGCCCGGATAACCGGACTTGTAGAGCATTTTATTGAACGCTACGTGCTGTTTGCAGTGCTGCACTTCCTGCTTGTTGAAGATCTCGATGTCGTTGCGCAACGCCTGATGCTCAGGCCCGAGTACTTCCTTGACGCGCATCATGACCTTGACCAGAAACGGTTCGATATGCGCAGGCACCGTGGAAAAAGCGTTATAGCTCTGGGCGAACTCTCTGACGGGGGCCCAGTGCGGATTGATGCTGGAGAAATCGAATCCAGGCTGGCGGACTTTCATTACCAATGACCTCTTGTCGTTATTCTTGGGCATTTCGCAGCGCTCAACCCGTGGTCCGAGATCGCCGAACTAGATAAATGACCTTTATTCAGTTATAGGCGTGAGCATCGCCTCCGTCAATTGCCGGACAGCCCCGCCGGGAGGCCATTGCGCATGTGTTCTGACCAGCGGTGCAGGTCGGCCACGAAGCGCTGTGGGACTTCGAGCGCCGCAAAGTGTCCGCCTTCATCGATATCGCTGACCTGGCTCAGGTTGTAGACCCGCTCAACTCGACTGCGCGGGGCCGCAGGCGCTAGCGAATCGCCGTGGTAACGGGCGAACCAGGTGGGCGTCTCACATCGCACGCCATCGGGCAAGATGCCGAAACCGTCATTGACCACGCCCGGGTAGTACCAGATCGAACTGGCAAAACTGTCGGTCATCAGATAGATCATCAGGTTCGCCAGCAGCGTGTCCCGGTCGAACACCTGCTCGAACGGGCGCTGCCGCAGATCCGCCCAATCATGAAAGCGTTCCAGGATCCAGGCGGCCTGCCCCAGCGGATTCCCGGCAGTTGCCCAGACCAGCGACTGCGGTTTGAACATCTGCACCGCCGAATAGCCGCTATAGACCCGCTGCGCGCCCTCGACGCGCCGCTGCCAATCCCGCTCCTCATCAGTGCCCGGCGGCGCCAGCGAGCGCAGTCCCAGCATGTTCAGGTGAATGGCCTGTACCGAATCAGGAAAATCCAGTCCCAGCCATGACGTGACGATCGCACCCCAATCACCGCCTTGGGCGCAGTAACATGGGTAACCGAGTACCTCGGTCATCAGAGTGTTCCACATGCGCGCCGTCTGACGCTGACCCACGACCTGCCCGGGTTTACCGCTGAAGCCGAAACCCGGCAGGCTGGGAATCACCAGATCGAACGCATCTTCGGGCCGGCCACCATGGCGGGACGGGAACGCCAGAGGCTCGATGACGTTCCAGAACTCGATATATGAGCCCGGCCAACCGTGGGTCAACAACAGCGGGCGGCGTCCCTGGTTCTCGCCTTGCACATGGACAAAATGCACGTCCAGCCCCTCGACGCGGGCTATAAATTGCGGGTGACGATTCAAGGCCGCAACACACGCGCGCCAATCGAAGTCGTTCACCCAATAGTCTCGAAAACCTGCGAGGAAATTGGCGTCGCAACCGTGTTTCCAGCCGTCACTGATCGGGGCTTCCGGCAACGGGGTGTCGGCAATCCTGTGCAGTAATCGATTAACGCTTTCTTCTGTCCACTGAACTTCAAATGCTTGCATGGCATCCTCCATCGATGTGCCCGGTCAGGACCATGACCAATCCGGCTCGCGCTTGTTCAGATAGGCTTGTCTGGCCTCGGCCGAATCGGCATAACGGGTGACACGCCCTGTGTAATCTTGCTCGATACGGTAGCCGTCCTTGAGCGACAAATCCTCCACCCGGCTCAACGACTCTTTGCCCAGACGCAGGCCTATCGGGCTGTGGCGGGCGATCTGCGAAGCCAGCTGCATCGCCGTCTCCATCAACTTGTCCGACGCCACCACGGCTTCGAACGCACCCAGGCGATAGAACTCCTGCGCAGGCACCGGCTCACCGGTGAAGAACATTTTGCGGGTCTTGAAAGGGCCGACCAGCCGCTGCAGGTGTCGCGCGCCGCCCAGCACCCCGGCCTTGATTTCAGGCACGGAAAAGGTGGCATGCTCCGCCGCCACGACCAGGTCACAACTGGCGACCAGCACCAACCCCGCCCCGATGGCTTTGCCGTTGACGGCGGCGATCACCGGCAGCGGGCACTCCAGGATGGCCCAGAAGCATTCACGTACCACCGCGCCGGGATCAAGCAGGTCGATGGCTGAGTCGTCCTCGACCAACTCGCGGGCATGACGCCGCGACGAGTCCTTGAGGTCAATGCCTGCGCAGAAGATGTTGTCGCCTGGCGCAGTGAACACGATCACGCTGGCATCGCGGCTGCGCGCCAGGGCATTAAAAGTCGCGGTCAGTTCGCGAATGGTCACCGAATCCAGTGCGTTGACGGGGGGGCGATTTAGAGTGACGACGGCAACGCGATCGACGATCTGCGTGTGCACGAAGCGGGTGACGGGAAGGCAATCGGTCATGAGGTTCACTCCACAACTGGCGTGTCGGATTTAGTGTTCGATCAGAGGGTTTGTGCGGTCCCAAGAATCATCGTCGCCTGGCTGGACAGTGTTCCGCCGTTGGCATGTGCCAAGGCCAGGTTGGCATCCCGGACCTGGCGCTGCCCCGCTTCGCCACGCAATTGCTGGCATGACTCGACGAGCGTGAACAGGCCATACATGCCCGGATGGCAACACGACAGACCGCCACCGTTGGTATTGACCGCCAACCCGCCACCCGGTCCGATATGGCCGCCGGACACGAACCGGCCGCCCTCGCCCTTGGGACAGAATCCAAGATCCTCGAGAAACAGCAAGGTGTTGATAGTGAATGCGTCGTAGACCTGAACTACATCAATGTCTTGCGGGCTGACCCCGGCAATGGCATAGGCCCGTTTTCCGGATTCTCGTGCGGCGGTCACCGTGAGGTCAGTCGCCTGATCAACGCCGGAGTACCACGTCGCTGCCGCGCCTCCCAGGACGTAGACGGGTTCTGACTTTAAGTCCCGGGCCCGGTCAACTCGGGTCATGACAATGGCGGCGGCACCGTCGGTGACCAGGCAGCAATCGCGCACACTCAAAGGGTCTGACACCAGGCGTGCCCGCAAACAGTCTTCGATGCTCAAGTCCTCGCGCATGAATGCGTCGGGGTTCAGCTTGGCCCAGTTGCGCGCCGCCACCGCCACTTCAGCCAGATGCTCGCGGGTGGTGCCGAACTGATGCATGTGCCGGGAGGCCGCCAGCGCATACGACGACAAGGGCGTCAGGGGCCGGTACGGCTTTTCATAGGGCGAGGGCACGCGCATCGAAACCAGGCCGCCGCTGGCGGTGCGCTGG
The DNA here is from genome assembly GCF_002419965.1 of Pseudomonas sp. UBA5706. Classification (GTDB taxonomy): domain Bacteria; phylum Pseudomonadota; class Gammaproteobacteria; order Pseudomonadales; family Pseudomonadaceae; genus Aquipseudomonas. Next base: position 89,081 of record NZ_DIHC01000038.1, on the reverse strand, counting down.
TTGCTGCCGTACATGATCAGCGCTGTATCGCAATAACCGGCATCGAGCATCAGCGCCGCAGTGATCACATGAGAATGGAAGGCCGACCCGCCAGTGCGGTTGTTTTCCGTGAAGCGCGGCTGGATGCCCAGGTATTCGGCGGCGCTCAGACCAGACAAGGCATCATCGGGTGTGCAGACGAACAGCGCATCGACCTCGCTCAGCTGCAGGCCAGCATCGGCCAGCGCGCGCAATGCCGCATGCGCGGCCAGGTCCAGTGATCGTTGGCCGGGGGACTCGCCCATGCCATAAACAGCTGCACCGACAATCGCGGTTCGCCCTCGCGGGAAATGCTCCATCGCACGCTCCATTTTCTTGTTATGAGGTTGCGTCTGATCTGAGGTGCGAGAGATGGACGACACCCCAGCAACTGACATAGTATCAGCTATGCACGTTAACGTAGCTCATCATGTGCTGCAAGACCCAACAACAAGACCGCACAGGAGTCGCCCGCATGCCCCTGGATTTCGACGCACTGCTCAATTTGCAGATTCCGGACACCCGCCAGCATTACACCCACAAAGACGCCATCCTTTATGCGTTGAGCTTGGGCTATGCGGCCGATCCGATGGACACCGCCCAGCTGCCGCTGGTGTATGAGGCCGGATTACGAGCTGTTCCGACAATGGGGGTGGTGCTCGCTCACCCTGGTTACTGGCCACGCACACTCAATACCGGCCTGGACTGGGTGCGCATCGTTCACGCCGAGCAGGGACTGACCCTGCATAAACCACTGCCGCCCGAAGCCCATGTGATCGGCAAATCCCGCGTGGTCGACATTATTGATAAAGGTCTGGACAAGGGCGCACTGATTACCTACGAACGGCGTATTTTCGAGCGTGACAGCCAGGACCTGTTGTGCACTATCACCCAGACCATGCTGGCTCGCGGGGACGGAGGTTTCGGTGGGCCTGTGCGCAGCAGCGCGCCGCCGCCGTCGGTGCCCGAACGCGCCGCTGACCTGGTGATCGACCTGCCCACTGCCCACAACGCGGCCCTGCTTTACCGGCTCAATGGAGATTGGAATCCCTTGCACGCCGATCCCGAAGTGGCGCGTAAAGCCGGATTCGACCGCCCTATCCTGCACGGCCTCGCCACGTGGGGGATTGCCGGCAGAGCGGTCCTGCAGGGGGTCTGTGATTACGACGGTAGCCGCATCGCCTCCCTGTTCGGGCGCTTTACCGCGCCCGCCTATCCTGGAGAAACCTTTCGCAACGAGCTCTGGATCGACGGTGAGAAGGTGGCGTTCCGGGTGCGCTCACTGGAGCGAAACGTTGTGGTGATCAATAACGGGCTTGTCACATTGCGTGGCTGAGGTCAGGGATTTTCTGGAGGGCAATGATATGACGCAGGGCGCTATTCGCCTCGATGGCAAAGTCGCATTCATCACCGCAGGCGCCAACGGTCTTGGTGCGGGAATCGCTCGTGCCCTGTGCCTTTTCGGCGCAGCGGTGACGATCGCCGACGTGGACCGGGAACAGGGTCAGGCACTGGCGTGCGAGCTGACCAACGAAGGTTACGACGCGCAGTTCGTTGCGGTCGACGTCACCGACAGCAGCGCACTGCGCGAAGCCATCGCCCGGGGCACGGACCACTTCGGTCGACTCGACATTCTCGTCAACAACGCTGGCGGCGTTCGCCAGCGCGCCTTTCTTGAGCAGAGCGAAGACAGTTGGCGCAAACATATCGAGCTGAACTTCATCAGCATGCTCACCGCCACGCAGGCGGCCGCGCAGGCCATGATTGCCGGTCAACGCGGCGGGACTGTGATCAACATCGCCAGCAGCGAAGGCCTGCGGGCTGCGCCAGGATATGCGGTGTACGCTGCCTGCAAAGCCGGAATGATCAGCTTTACCCGCTCAATGGCGCTTGAGCTCTCCGAGCACCAGATAAGGGTTCACGCACTGGCACCAGACATGATCGAAACCAAGGGGCTCAGACGTTGGTTCGACGCAGCAGGCGACGCGGCCAATGCAGCGCGCGACCGTTACATTCCCATGGGACGAACCGGCACCCCCGAAGAGTTGGCCAACGTGGTGGTATTCCTGTGCTCGACGATGTCCAGCTACACCACTGGCCTGACCATTCCGGTAGACGGCGGGGCCATCGCCTCCAGCGGCTGGACACGTTCACCCCATGATGGCGAGTGGAACCTTTACCACGGCTGAAAATCGCGCCGCTCAAGGGCGGCGCGATCAATGAGTGGAGAGCAGTACCGCGCCTGCGAACGGTCCGCCGCCGTTGGTGGCAACGGCCAATTGCGGGCCGTTCGGTACTTGACGCGCGCCCCCTTCGCCGCGCAGCTGAACCACCGCTTCGTGGATATAACCCATGCCGTGCAGACGTCCAGCGGACAATTGTCCGCCATGAGTCGCCAGTGGCAGCTCTCCATCAAGGGCAATGCGCTGCCCGCCCTCGACGAATGCAGCGGCTTCGCCCCGGCCACAGAATCCCAGCGCCTCGAGCCATAGCAACGTCAGCATGCTGAAACCGTCATACAGTTCAGCCAACTTGACGTCCTTGGGTTTGAAATCGGTGCGGCTCCAGAGGCGCTTGCCCGCTTCCTCGGCGTAGTAGCGCGTCAAGTCAGGCATCTGATCCCAGCTGTCGTGGCCCTTGAACGGGCCACAGATCGATTCGACCTGTACCGGTAACGAGCGCAGGTCTTTGGCCGCATCACGGTGGGACACGATCAGCACCGTGGCGCCATCGACCGGTACGTCGCAGTCATAAAGACAAAGCGGCGTGGAGATCATCCGTGACCCCAGATACTGCTCCATGGTCAGCGGATCGCGGTAGACCGCGTTGGGGTTGAGCATCGCGTTCTTGCGCGCATTCAGGGCAATCGCTCCCAGCTGCTCGCGGCTGGCGCCGAACTCGTGAAAATAGCGGCTGGCAACCAAGCCAACCCAATTGGCGGGTGACAGCGCGTCGAATGGGGCCAGAAATTCGTTGTATCCCGAGACGCGAGGCGCGGGGCCCTGGGCGGCATGGGCGGCATGGGCGCGTTGCGCAGCGGCACTGGATTCAAGCACCGTACGAAAGCAGAGCACGTGGCGCGCCTGTCCACAGGCCACCGCCATGCAGGCGTTGATCAACGCGCTCATCTGGGTGGCTTCGTTGCCGGCGTTATACCAGTTAAGTTCAAGCTTCAAGCTGTCCCTGAGGGCGTTGATCGACACAGGCGAAAAGCCCGGCATTTCAGCACTGTAGCCAGGCCAACTGGATACGCCGTCGATGTCCTCGCGCGTCAGACCGGCATCCGCCAACGCCTGCGCGACCGCCTCCAGAGTCAGGTCCAGACCGCTGCGCCCCAGCCGCCGCCCGACTTGTGATTGCCCGATACCGGAAATGACTGCGTTGCGTTCACCTACCGTCGCCATGTGCGATCCTTAATGTCATTAATTTGAGCGTTCACGCCGGCGCTCTGAACGGCGCAGTTCTCGTTTTCACAGCGTGTATTGACCCCTGACCCACACTGATGCAGACTCCGAAAAATGTCAATCAGTCAGTTATCAGCGATAAGGTGACGGATTGCATGAAGGCTTGGGGCGTGAGCCCCTCGTGCATGACAGGCACTCCCAACAAAAACAACAGTGAGGTCAAGATTCATGTCAACACCTGAACCCGGCTGGAGCAGCGATCATCTGGACACGATCAATGCGGTTCTGCAACGGGCCGTTGGCGCTTACGGCGACCGACAATTCCTTGATTTCCTGGGTGACACCCATAGCTTCAGCGATATCGATCATTTCGCGTGCAGGTTAGCCAACGGCCTCAAGCAGCTGGGCGTACGCAAGGGGCAGACCGTGGTGACGCTGCTGGATAACTCTGCCGACGCGGTTTTCATCTGGTTCGCGATCAACAAACTGGGCGCGGTCAGCGTCCCGGTTAATACCGCGCTGAAGGGCGAGTTTCTGGTGCATCAGGTGTCCGATGCAAACGCATCGATCATCATTGCCGAAAGTGACTACGCCCAGCGGGTGGTGCAGGTCGCGGACCGTCTGCCAAAGCTCGAAACCCTGATTCATCGCGGCGAACGTCCGGCGTTGTCGTTCGACGGCCAACTGATGGCCTGGACCCAGTTGCTCAGCGATGATGCCAGCCAGCCCGAAGAACAAGTGTTGCCCGGTGACTTGGCGATGTTGATTTATACCGGCGGCACCACCGGCCCCTCTAAGGGCTGCATGATCAGCCACAACTACGCCTGCAGCATGGCGCGGCAGATGCTGAAGATCGCCAGCCGCGGCGCTGAAACCATCACCTGGACGCCTCTGCCGCTGTTTCATTTCAACGCTGTGGCCAGCACAGTGCTGGCGAACATGATGGTCGGCGCGCAGGTGGCGATCTATCCGCGCTTCTCGGTGTCGAACTTCTGGCCGGAAATCGAGCGCACGGGGGCCAATGACGTACAGCTGCTGGCTTCGATGCTGCCGATGCTTGCCGGTGCGCCAGACAACGACGCCATGCTGCGTTGCAAAGGCCAGGTCTGGATGGTCAACGGCGCGCCGTTCCCCGTGCCGGTGCAGGACACCTGGAAACAACGTTTCGGCGTCACGCATACCATCTGTGGCGGATTCGGGCTGAGCGAGTGCTCACTGCCCTCCCTGCTGCCGTTTGGCACGCCGATGAAGCCCAACAGCTCCGGTAAACGCAACCGCGAAGACTTCGACGTGCGCATCGTCGACGATCACGATAACGAACTGCCAGCCAACACCCCTGGTGAGATCCTTGTGCGTCCGCGCAAGCCGCACATCATGTTCGAGGGTTACTGGCGCCGGCCCGAGGACACGCTCAAGGTCATGCGCAATATGTGGTTCCACACCGGCGATATCGGCATGTTCGACGACGACGATTACTTTTACTTCGTGGATCGCAAGAAAGACTATTTGCGCCGCCGAGGCGAGAATATTTCCAGTTTCGAAGTCGAGCGCGCCTTTCTTCGCCACCCGCTCGTCGACGAAGTCGCTGCACACGCAGTGCTTTCGGACCTTGGGGAAGATGAACTGAAGGTCACGCTGACCCTCAAGGCGCAAAGCACACTCGATGGCGAGTCATTGTGCCGCTGGGCCAGCGAAGAGATGCCTTACTACGCTGTGCCTCGATACATCGAGTTTCGCGCACAGTTGCCCAAGAGCCCACTGGGACGGATCTACAAGTTTCAGTTACGAGACGAAGGCGTGACCGCCACTACCTGGGATCGCGAGAGGGCCGGGTTCATTCTACATAAGCGCTAGCGCACACCTGCGGCCCGCGCTGGCGGGCCGCTTATTCCTCGTTTTGCCGCAACCCTATCACCGACTCCTGTGACGCCGATGCGACCAGTTGCCTGTCGCGGTCGTAGATGCGCACCCAGGTCAGTCCCCTGCCCCTTTGCATCACCGGGCTTTCACAGACAAACAGTAACCAGTCATCGGCGCGGGACGCTGCATGAAACCACAACGAGTGATTCAGACTGGCCACGTACAGAGAGTCCCGAGCGCCCACCAGCGGCACGTGATGACCGATCGCCGCGCCATTGATCCAGTAGTCACTCAAGTAGGCCAACGCCGCCTGCTGCCTGGCGAGATCACCGCCCAGCGGCTTCTGTAATTTCGCCCAATAGCACAGCCGCGCCTCGGTGGTCGGATGGAACATCGATTCGCGGGTGGCGATCAATCGCAATTCGATTCCGGGCTTACACATGTAATCGAGACTGGCCCCCGTCGCATCACGCATTTGTGAAAGCGCGGGCAACTGTTCCGGATTGGCAACTTCGGGCGCGGGTGCCGCGTGTCTGTAACCCTCTATGAGCTGCTGCAACGTGACCTGAGCCTCGACCACCGCACGCCCTCGCTGGCTGCCACGAACCCGGCAGCTGCTGAACCGTCGTCCGGACTGCAACACCTGGACCTCATAACGCAGCGGTTCATCGGGCAGCGCTCCGCGCAAAAAAAGAACATGCAGCGTCGCGGCCACATCGGGGCACACGTGTTGCGCCGCCAGTAGCGTCTGTGCCAACAACTGCCCCCCAAACACGCGGCCATTGAGATTGGCGTCATGGCCGCTGGCGCTGAACCGTGAGTCGCCCAGAGGCTCAAGGGCGAAAAGCCGGTTCAAGTCACGATCAGGTGCGTTCATCCCCGACTCGTCCGTCACTGTCATCAACTGCCGGCTCTCAACGGAGCGTTGGCAACCGGCTCCACTGGCACTGCCCCGGCGCGACTTTCAACCGTTGGATCAGCGAAAGTCGGGTAGCGCCCCAGCAGTGGCAGCAACACCGCGGCCGACACGAAGCTGATCATGCAGAAGACCATCAACGAGGTATAGGCACCGCTCCTGGCGTAGAGATAACCGAAGAAGAACGGTGCCAGCGTGCTGATCAGACCAATCACGCCCATATGCATCGCAAAGACGCGGCTGTAGTCGCGCATACCGAAATAACGCGCCATGAGGAACGCGGCGATGTCCAGTTCCGCGCCCGCGCCAAACCCGACCAGCAACGAGGCCAGCATCAGCATACCCATGTGGTTGTCGCCACTGTAGAACAGAAAACAGCCCATGGCGGGCATCAGCATGACAACCAACGCCACACCGGGCGCCCATAAACGATCAACCAGATAGCCGACCAGCACACGGCCGAGAATCAGGGAAATACCGTACACGCTGAACGCGGTAGCAGCGTCTGCGGCGGACATGCCGCGATCTCGCAACATGGGCACGGTATTGGTCACCATCCCGATCATCGAGACTGTTGCCAGCGTCAAGGCGACGTTGCACAACCAGAAACGTTTGCTGCGCACCACCAGACGCAACGGCATGCCCGGGAGCAACGCCTTTTCTTGCTGGGGCTGGGGAACGGTGTTTGCCACCGGCACTTCCTGAGTCAGCCAGAGGCGTGTGAGCGGCAGCGTGACCACAAGCGGAATAGCGGCGAGAATCCAGTAGCCGGCGCGCCAATCCCACTGCGCGATCGCCCAGCTTATGACATTGGGCATCACCAGCGCACAGAGCCCGGTGCCGCATAGGATGATAGCCAGCGCCAGACCTCGGTTGCGGTCGAACCAAAGGTTGACCAGCTGCGTCCAGGTCACCATGGTCGTGCCGAGTCCAGCGAAGGCAAGCAGGCTGTAGCCCGCATAGAACTGAATGATCGAGCCCTTGTTTAGTGTCATTAGCAGATACCCTGCCGCCAACGTCACCAGAGAGATCAGCGCAACCGGCCGCACGCCATGGCGGCGGATCAACCAGCCCCCCAGCTGTACGGAAATCACCGAGAAGCCGAACAGAAACGCGATGCCGGGCTGGATCTGCTCACGGGTCCAACCAAAAGCCTGTTGCAGCGGCACGATCAGCGTGCCGAACGAATACAGCGGCGCGACGCTGACGGATGTGCCGATGCCGATCAGCGCCAGGATCAGTATTCGCCAACCTCGGCGAAATTCAGTGAGGTCAATCGACAGGCTCGAACCGCCTCTGGGTGAGATATTCGACATGGGCAAAACCTCCATTATTGTAATTTTCGGGCTTTCGGGATTGTAAACATGACACTTATATAAATGACACTCTTTTATTTATTGATTTCCACGCGACATCCGTACCACTATGGCGACGAACAGCAATCAAGAGCCAGGCATGAACGTAACAACTCATTGGTTTAGCGGTGGCAAGGGCAACAGGCTGGCGGCGGACGTCGGTGGGCCGATCAATGGCACGCCGGTGGTGCTGCTGCATGGGGGCGGGCAAACCCGACATTCGTGGTCGCAAGCCCATGACGCGTTGGCAGCGCAGGGTTACCGGGTAATCTCTCTGGATGCCCGCGGGCATGGTGAATCGCAGTGGGTCGAAGACGGCGATTACAGCCTGCAAAGCCAGGTGGACGATCTGCTGGCCGTCATCAAGGTGCTTCCCGCCCCGCCGGTGCTGATCGGCGCCTCCATGGGGGGCGTGCATTCGATGATCGCTTGTGCGGACCATCCCAGCCTGGCCCGCGCGCTGATTCTGGTGGACGTGACGCCCAGACTCGAAGCCGGTGGCGTGGCGCACATCATCGACTTCATGACCCGACACCGCGACGGCTTCAGCAGCTTGGCAAGCGCTGCCGCGGCAGTGGACGCCTACAACCCGCACAGGGCCCGAAAAACCCAGAGCCGAGGGCTGGAGAAAAACCTGCGACTGCGAGATGACGGCCGCTGGTATTGGCACTGGGACCCACGGCTCCTGGCGGACGATCACGAGCAGAGAATTGCTTCTATCAGCGCTCGCATGGAGCAGGCCGCCGGGAAAATCCCGATGCCCGTGCTGCTGGTCCGTGGCACGCAGAGCGATGTGGTCAGTCCGCAGGGCGTGCGACATTTGCAGGCCCTCATACCTCAGCTGGAATTCGTCGATGTCGAAGGCGCAGGTCACATGGTGGCGGGCGACCGAAACGATGTGTTCAACGCTGCCATTCTCGCATTTCTCGATCGCCATGCACTGGTGTCCCCGGCTCGATGATCGCGGTTCTCAACGCCCCTTCCACTCAGGGAGGCGTTTTTCAATGAACGCGCGAGCCCCCTCCTGAGCATCCTCGCTGTCAAAGACCTGAATCATGGCGCTCTCTGCGCGGGCACGCACCTCCCGAGCACCGTCTCGGGCGCAGGTCCACATCAGCATTTTGGTGGCGGCAACCGCAAGCGGTGCATTGGTGCCAATGAGCAGCCCCAGCGCCAAGGCCTTGCCCAGGACGTCTTCAGGCTCGACAACATGATTGACCAGCCCCAGTTCACGGGCTCGCGATGCGTCGATCAGCTTGCCGGTGAGCCCCATTTCCAGTGCGATGGCCAGCGGGACTCTTACTGGTAGCAGAACGCCACCTCCCGGCGCGAAAAGCCCATGTCGAACTTCGGGGATGCCGAATCTGGCGTGTGTGGCCGCCACCACCAGGTCACAGCCGAGCACCAACTCGAAGCCTCCGGCAACTGCGGCTCCGTTTACGGCAGCGATCACAGGCTTTGGGTAGCGACCGTCCAGCAGTGCGTCCAGTGAGTGCGACGAGCGAGGTCGCCCGTCAGGTTGCGCATCTGAGAAGTCCTTAAGGTCCATGCCCGAGCAAAACGCCCGGTCCCCGGAGGCGGCCAGCACGACGACGCGAATCGAATCGTCTTGCGCGATATCGTCAAGCGCCTGGCCCAGGGCAGCCATCAATGCGCTGTCCAGCGCATTACGTTGCTCTGGACGGTTCAATGTCAGGATCTCGATAGTGTTTTCGCGGGTTCTGAGCAGCACAGACATGGTTCGGTTCTCGGCAGGTTATGCGGCACTCGCCCGAAACAGCCCAGCTTTCTGGCGTCGCCGGCAGGGAAAGGAAATAGAGTAACTAACCTGTCATCAGTTATCACCACTTCTCCATCGCTGTTTCGTTCTGGCAGGCCGTCTCAGGTTTCGGCATCCTGCTGCAGATTGTGTCGCACCCGCCGCAGTACGTTCAGCGCCTGGTCAAGCTCGTGTGCGACGAGCCCCTCAGCGACGCGATCAGTCCACGCGGCGCTTTCCCGGTTCGCGAGGTCGTAGGTTTCTTTTCCTTTGTCAGTAGCGACCAGCAACTTTGACGTCTTGTGATGAGGGTTGTCGGCATACCGCGCAAAGCCCTGGTCGACCAGGCCATCGGCGATGCGCTGGATGCCCTGCCTGGCGAACCCCAGGCTGCGGGCAATACGTGCGACGGTGGGCGGTACGGGCGCGACCACGATCGATGCCAGTACGATGGCTTGCGCCGAACTGCCCAGCGCGGAAGGTTTGTTTGCGCTCATGATGCGCCCGTGCAGGCGCAGAATTTCATCGACCAGTTCCGCAACGCGGGCGCCTTGCTCGCTGTGTACGGAACGGTCGAACGTCAGGTTACTGCCATTGCCATCAATATTGCTCACCCGGCAATCCTATTAGCGGTGGAATTGACCAGATGTTGTCATTTTTTTTGGCACCGGCACAGACCTGACAATCAAAACGCCCGCAGAAAAGCTGATAACAACCTTACATGCTGTGCCGCGCCGCGCCAATGAAGCGGAATGTCCCTGACGCGATTGCCAATAGCGTCCCTTGCTCATCGGTGATCTGCGCGTCGCAGAAGGCCAGCGTGTTTCCGCCTCCGCGCCAATCTGCTCGCGCAATGATCAAGTCCCCTGCCTGCCCGCCAGGACGAATAAACTGCGTTTTCATTTCCACGGTCACGCAGTGTCGCCCTCCTCCCTTGTGCGCGGTCGCACAGGCCATCACCGCATCCATCAATGACATCACCAGACCGCCATGGGCGCAACCGCCCCCATTGATGTGAAAACTTTTCAAGCGCAACGCAATGCTTGCACCGTCGTCACGCAGGTCGGGACGTCCGTAGATCTGCAGATGAGTCAAGTAGTCGTCCAGTCCTCTCTGGGTGTAGGCGCTCTGGTCCGGGCTGCCCGGACTCAAAGTGTGATCGGTTGTCATGAGTCGCTCCCCGTCTAACGTTTGGAAAAGATCACATTGGCCTTGATCCGGTCCCAGGTCTGCGCAGTGACGCCTTCATCCCGAAGTTGATACTTGAGGATGCGGCCCACCGGGCTGCGCGGTAACGCCTGGCGAAACTCGATGAAGCGTGGCACGGCATAGTAAGGCACACGATCAATCGCCCAGCGGCAAAGGGTTTCTGCGTCCAGCGTGCTGTTGGCTCGAAGCACCGCGGTGACCTTGACTTCGTCTTCGGACAGTTCGGAGAACACGGCATGTACGGCCACTTCTTCGATATCCGGATGGGCACTGAAACTGCGCTCCATTTCGAACCCGGAAATGTTCTCTCCTGCGCGGCGCATATAGTCCTTCTTGCGGTCCAGGAAAAAGAAGAAACCGTCCTCATCGATCTTGCCGATATCGCCCGTGTGGAACCACATGTTGCGCATGACCTTGAGGGTGTCGGCGGGGCGATTCCAGTACCCTTCGAACATGACATGGGGTTTGAGCGGGCGCACGATCAGTTCGCCCGGCGTCCCGTAAGGCACTTCGATGTCGTGATCGTCGACGATGCGGATGTCGAAATCATCGCAGCGTCGACCTGCACAGTTCGGCTTCTCGGCTGCACCGAACGGCAGCAACGTGACAATCGCGCACTCGGTCAGACCAAACCCCGCACCGCCGACCGTGTGCCGAACGCCGAAACGCTCGCGCCAGACCTGCTGGACGTCGGAGGTGAATGGCGCACTGTAGACCTTGTTCAACTGACCGAAACAGCGCTGCATGGCCTCGCTGTCAGGCGCATCGGCGAGCAGGGGCGCCATAGATGCGAGAAGGTTGGCCTCGTTGGCACCGCTGCGCTCAATGTCTTGCCAGAACCCTGAAACCGAAAACCTTGGATAAATGACCGATCGCGCGCCAATCATCAGGTTGCACAGAACCGTGGTCACTGTCGCGTTGAGGTGGAACAACGGCAGCGGCGTCCAGGTGATCGAGTCTTTCGTGCGGCCATGACACCGAAGGATCTGCCGCGCTTCGTTGCAAGCATTGTTGTGGCTGATCATGCAACCCTTGGAGGGCCCGGTGGTACCACCGGTGTAAATCAACATCGAAAGATCACCTGGACGCACGTCCACGTCGGGGTCACTTTCGTCCAGGCTGCGCAACGCATCGAGCGCCAGCAACTGCTTGTCACCGAGTTCCACCACCGGACGCTCAGTGCGGTAGACGATCTGCTTCACGGCAGGCAGTTGGTCGATAACCAGGCTCAAGCGTTCGGCATATTCGGCTTCAGCCACCACCAGCGCCGCCGTCGCATCCGCCACCTGATGGCGCAGGAACTCCCCCTTGAGCGCGGTATTGACCGGCACGCTGATTGCGCCCAGCTTGTTGATAGCGAACCACAGCAAGACCGCATCGATGTTGTTATTCAGGATAGTCACGACCGTGTCACCTTTGCCGACCCCCTGTTCGGCAAGACCATTGGCGATACGACAACTCTCACGCTGCAGGTCGGCGAAACTGTGTATCTGTCCCAGAAAGTCGAGAAACGGGGCGTCCCCAAACTCAGCTGCAGCACGGCGCAGGACCGCGTTGACCGTATCGGTTTCGCCGCATGCCCACCCCGGTAATGCCTGGTGATTCTGTGTCATGGCATTCATCGCTGTTGCGCTCCTTGTACACGTATGTCATCCAGCAGGCGTTGCCAGCGCTGCCGCGCCAGGCTCAACGACTCAGGATGAGTCAGAATGTGAAAGTCTTTTTGTTGGATGCCTGCCACCACACACGCGGCGACATCCTCGGAAGTCATCGTGGCGTGCGACATTGCGCGCAATGCATCACCTGGCAAGTCCGCCAGCACCACTTGCGTCCCCAGCCAAGCGAATGCGCGGGCGATCGCCAGGCCAACCTCGCTCGCCCCACCGGTGACAACGGCGCTACAAAACTCCATTCATTCATTTTCCGATGCCTCGAAGATTCGTTCAGCGAACCGCAACCGTGCCGCCATCGACGCACAAGGTCTGACCTGTGATGAACCCCGATCCTTCACTGGCGAGGAAAACCATGACCGGCGCCAAGTCACGTTCGGCATCGCCCAGCCTGCCCCCTAACGGAATGATCGAAGCGAGGTGTCGATCATGCTCCGCCAATTGTTCGGTGCTCATCTTCGCCCGGTGCGCGTCGTACATAGGGGTCCAGATCATGGGGGCCACGGCGTTTACGGTGATGCGCTGCGCCGCCCACTCTTGCGCGACCGTGCGGGTCCAGGCCAGAACCGCGCCCTTGGAGGCCGCATAGTGCGCGGCGCCCGGCATTCCGCTGATGCCTGCGGCGGATCCAAAATTGATGATTCGTCCACCGCGCGCTCGCAGATGGGCAAAGGCAGCCTGATTGGTGTGCAACGTTCCGCGCACGTTAACGTCGAAGATCAGGTCCCAGTGCTCACGCCCAATATCTTGTGCCGGTGCAGTACGTTCGACGCCTGCGATGTTGGCCATGACATCCAGCCCACCCATCCAGCCAGTGGCATCGGCGAAGACTTCGGCGACCTGATCCGCATCGGCAATATCGCAATGGTGATACCGGGCTTGACCCGGGTATCGGCACGTCAGTTCGTCGACAAGCTGCTGACCGTTTTCATCGAGTACATCCAGCGACGCCACCCTGGCGCCCTCGCGAAGATAAGCGCTCACGACGGCCGCGCCGATTCCCCGAGCGCCTCCTGTCACGATGATGTTTCTGCCTGCAAGCTGCATGGCATATTCCTCTTTTTTATTGTTATGCGATTACTGCGCCCACGACACGTTACGCAAGGCCGCCATCGACCTTGATCAGCGACGCCGTGGTGTAGCTCGAGTGAGGGCTGGCGAGGTAGAGCGCGGTGGTGACGATTTCCTCCGGAAGCCCGGGCCGGCCCAGCGCATTGTCACAGCGGTCGCGCAGCTCCGCTGGCCATGCTTTGGCGATGTCGGTCAAAAAAGGCCCTGCAGAAATCGTGTTGACTCGCACCTTGGGGCCATATTCCTGGGCCAGCCCCACACTCATAGCGTTCAACGCTGCCTTGGCGCCGGCGTAGGGAATGATCTGAGGCGCAGGCCTGAGGCCGCCCGTGCTGCTGATATTGATGATCGATCCGCCCTCGCCCTCGGCCATGCGCCGGGCCACCAGCGCACTGAGCCGGAAAGGCCCCTTGAAGTTGAGGCCGATGACCTTGTCGAACAGTTCCTCGGTCACTTCGTGGGTGGGCACCGCTGGCGACATGCCTGCGTTATTGACCAATACGTCGACTCGGTCGAACGTTTCGTAGGCCGTGTTTACCAGCTGTTCGACTTCGCCCCACCTGCCGACATGGCACGCCACGGCCAGCGCTCGCCGGCCGAGTTGTCGCACCTGCGCGGCAACCGCTTCACACGCCTCCAGCTTGCGACTGGCGATGATTACATCGGCGCCATGCTCGGCAAAGGCGCGGACCATCTGATAACCCAGTCCCCGGCTGCCGCCCGTCACCAGAATCACTTTGCCGCTCAGGTCGAACAAACTATCCGTGGTGCTCATGCTCAGTCCTCCAGGATGTGGGCATATCGATCCCGTGCCGCGGCGATTTTCGGCGGCAGGTGCTCGGATGTGAACATCGATTCGGTCGCTTTGTGCTTGCGCAGCAGCTCGCGCGCGACCGTGATCTGATGCACTTCGGTCGGGCCGTCGGCCAAGGCCATGGTCGGGACGTTGAGCCACATGTAGGCCAGCGGCGTTTCAAACGTCGCGCCCAACGATCCATGCAGATGAATGCCCCGTCGTACGATATCCAGGTAAATCTTCGCCATGGCCACCTTGACCATGGCGATATGCGCGCGTGCCTGGCGTGGATCCCCGTGGCTGTTGTCGATCAGCCAGGCGGTTTTCATGACCAGCAGGCGAAACTGCTCCAGTTCGATCTGGCTGTCGGCAAGCATCGCCTGCACCGTTGACTTCTCGGCGAGCAATGTGCCCTGAGTCCTGCGGCTGAGTGCTCGCTCGCACATCATGTCCAGTGCTCGCTGGCATTGCCCGACGGTACGCATGGCGTGGTGAATCCGGCCTCCGCCCAATCGAGCCTGCGCCACCGCAAATCCACCGCCCGGCTCACCAAGCATGTGGTCCAGGGGCACTCGGACCTGGTTGTAACGCAGGTAGCCCTCGGTGGCTTCGTCCTGCTCGATACGCTCGCCCATGTGAGGCACGTTGCGGACGATCTCAAGCCCCGGCGTTTCAGCGGGCACAATGAACATCGACATCCGTTGCTGAATCGGAGCTTCGGGATTGGTGACCGCCAGAACCAGCACGAACGCGGCATAACGCGCATTGGAGGAATACCATTTCTCGCCGCTGATCACCCAGTGATCGCCCTCTTGGACGGCTGACGTAGCGAACACACGGGGATCGGCACCACCCTGCGGTTCGGTCATGGAGAAACTCGACACAATCTTGCCGTCGAGCAAGGGCTGCAGGTAGCGCGATTTTTGAGCCTGGGTGCCGAACATTGCCAGAATCTCTGCGTTGCCGGTATCCGGGGCAGCCGTTCCGAATACCGTGGGTGCCCACAGCGAGCGTCCGAGCCGCTCATTCATCAACGCCAGCTTCAACTGCCCATACCCTTGACCACCCAGATGAGGATCGAGGTGGCAGGCCCACAACCGTTGCTGACGTACCTTTTCCTGGAGCGGAGCCAGAATCGCCCTCGACTTGGCATGCCCGGTGTCGTACACCACGCTGACGGACGGATAGAGCACATCGAGTGCTTCTACTTCCTCGACCAGGAAACGATCGATCCAGTCCAGCTTCGCCTGAAACTCGGCGTCAGTCGAAAAATCCCACATCGTGTTTATTCTCCCGAGCAGGTTGCGTAACCGCGATCAGGCGGCATTGATCAGCTGATGTGACTTGCGGATGAGCCACGCGGCATAGTCGTGGAGGTACTCGCCCATCTGCGCCGGCGCCTTGCCGACCAGCGATCGGGCATAGGTACCTTCCAGCAGGCAGGCGAGCTTGTAGCAGGCCAGAACGAAGAACCACGGCATAGACGTCATGTCACGACCGCTCAGTTGCCCATACAACGAAATCAGCTCGGCGCGGCTCATAAAGCCATCCCACGGCTGCACGACAGGATTGGCGCCTTTACCACCTTGGGGATCACCGGCTTCGCGCCAGGAGGTCAGCACCCAGGCCAGATCCAGCAGCGGATCACCGAGGGTGGACAGCTCCCAGTCGATCAGCCCCGAAATCGTTGGCTGCTCAAGCGAAAACATCACGTTCGGCCACTGGAAATCGCCATGAATGATGCCGATTCGCCCATCGCTGGGTACGTTATCGCTGAGCCAGCGCCCGACATTGTCAACCTGAGCCAGACCTCCAATGTCATAACCTGGGGTTTCGCGATAGCCGTCCAGCTGCGACCGCCAGCGCTCCACCTGGCGTCCATGCCAGTTGTCCGGCTTGCCAAAATCGCTCAACCCGAGCGCTTGATAATCCAGCTGGCCCAGCGCTGCCGCCGCCTGAACAAATGCCTCACCCATCTGTCGACGCCACGACGACTCCGTTGCGTACCGGCCCTGGAGATCCCCTGCCGGAGAAAAACCTTCCAACGCCTCCATGACGAAGAAGTTCACACCGATCACCGATTCATCGGAGCACGCTGCAAGCAATGCGGGATGAGGCACCGCGCTGCCGGCCAATGCGGCCAGTACACGGGCTTCACGCTGCATGGTGTTATTGCTGTTGGCGCGCAAATGGCGCGGCGGTCGGCGCAGGACGAACCGAGCGTCCCGACGCTCCATGAGAAACAGGTGATTCTGTGAACCACCGACCAGCGCCTTGACGCTGCAGAGGGGCCCTGTTCCGGGCAGGCCCGCCAGCTCGACCCAGGGTTCGAGCCGCGACCAATCGAGCAACCCGTCGAAATCAGGTAGCCGCTCATGAGTGGAGCGGTGCATGGTTTGCGGTTCGCCAGCCATCGCCGTTCTTCCTTTTTGTTGTTATGCAGAAGGTGAGGACAACACCGCCCGGCCAGGGCGTCGGGAAAATATGACATCAGAACTACACAATGACAACTTATTGTCATTTATTTATTCAAATGCCGCACGCCAGATACCCACCGTCGATCGGTAGAACGACGCCATTGACGAATGACGCGGCGGGCGAACACAGGAAAACGATGCCCGCGGCGATCTCCTCGGGCCTGCCCCAGCGCTGCATGGGTGAGCGCGCTATCACTCGGGCGTTGCGACCCTCGTCCGCCTGCAGGCCCTGGGTCATTGGGGTATCGATCCATCCGGGTGCTACGGCGTTGACTCTGATGCCCTCGGCCGCCCACGCCACCGCCAGGCTCTTGGACAACTGCGCCACACCACCCTTGCTCGCGGCGTAGGCCGGTGCGGTCGGGCTACCGAAGAAGCTCATCATTGACGCCAGGTTGACGATGCACCCGGCACTGGCCTTGAGCAGTTCACGTGCGGCATAACACGTGCGCATCGTCCCGCTGAGGTTGATCTCCAACGTGCGCACAAAGCCTTCTGGCGTGAACTCGCTGGCACCGCGTCCGACCCCTGCTGCGTTGACCAGTATGTCCAGCCGCGGCAGCGATCCGAGCAACGCGTCGACCGCTGAGCCCTCCCCCAGATCCAGGCACACCGTTTGTATGCCTTGCATCCGCGAATCCGCAATACAGGCGACGACCTCGGCTTCGCTCACGCCGGTTGCCAATACCGCACATCCAGCGTGGCGCAAAGCGATGGCAGTCGCACGCCCAATACCGCTGCTACCGCCCACCACCAATGCCTGCTGACCTTGGAAAATATTATTCACTGTCAGTTACTCCTTTTCTGCCACTCATGAAATGGACATGATCTAACGTAAGATCAAGACCAGTTGTGTATTGACGCATGATATTAGCTGACATATTGTCAGCTATACAAAACAAAACCAACGAGGTGCATTCCCATGAGTGCAGTCAATTACCCGATTTACGATGTCGACCGCCATTTCTACGAGCCGCCCGAGGCTTTCCTGCGCCATCTGCCGAAGGATTTCCGAAACGATTTCCAATACGTCCAGATCAACGGGCGCACCAAACTGGCGGTCGGTGGAATCATCAGCGACTACATTCCCAACCCCACGTTCGATGTGGTGGCGGCACCCGGCTCGCACGAAAAGTGGTATCGCGGCGACAATCCCGAAGGGCTTTCGCTGCGCGAAATCGGCGGCGAACCCATTCCCTCCGATCCAGCGTTCTATAGCGGTGAAGCGCATCTGAAGGTCATGGACCAGCAAGGGATCCACGCCGGCCTGTTTATTCCAACCCTTGGCTCGGTGATCGAAGAGCGCTTGCAGCACAAGCCCGAGGCGATCAGTGCGCTGTTTCATTCAGCTAATCGCTGGCTCTCGGAAGACTGCGGATTCGCCCGAGACAATCGACTGTTTCCCGTACCAATGATCAATCTGTACGACGTTGACAAAGCGGTCGAAGAACTGGAATTCGTGCTCAAATCCGGCGCCCGCGCGGTGGGGATTCGCCCTGCGCCCGTCACCGGAGACAAAGGTGGCCGCTCCATGGGCTTTGCCGAGTTCGACCCTTTCTGGGCACGAATCAACGAAGCGAAGGTGTTCGTCATGCTGCATGTATCCGACTCCGGATACGACAAGATCTACCGCTGGTGGACGGCTGGCGGCAAAGGCGAATTCAGGCCCTTTGAAAAGGATGTGTTCGGCGAAGTGCTGGACTGGATGGGTCGCGCGATTTCCGACACCCTCGCGGCGCTGATCTGCCATGGCGTATTCGATCGCTTCCCCGATGTGCGCGTCGCGTCGCTGGAAAACGGCTCATCCTGGCTTGAGCCGCTGCTGGGACGTCTGGCGCATAACTACAAGAAGATGCCCAAGTCGTTCAAACAGGATCCGGTGCAAACCTTGCGCAAACACGTATTCGTCTCGCCGTTCTACGAGGATCCGGTGGCCAAGGTCATCGACTTGATCGGCGCCAACAGGATTCTGTTCGGCAGTGACTGGCCACACCCCGAAGGCCTGAGCCATCCACTTGATTTCTACAAGGACATTGCCGATATCAACGACGTCGACTCGCAACTGATCATGAGCACCAACCTCAAGAACCTGCTTGAAGGTCACCGCGATTGATCAATTGATCGGCAGACACAGAGCCCGCTTTCTGACGCGGGCTTTTTAATGTTCGGCTACTTCATTGTCACTTCCCAGCGAACCCTCCTGCACCTGCGTCACCGGCTTGATCGCCAGGCAATGCATCAACCACAACGCCAGCAGGGTCATGGCAGCGGCCAACAAAAGTGAATTGCGCGCGCCGACATGGATAGCGACCAGTCCCCATAGAGCCCCGCCAACAGCCATCGACCCTTGAAATACCAGCATGTAGATGGCGACCGAGCGTGCCCGGATCCAGGCCGGAACCGACAGCTGAATGGCGGCCAGGTTGCTGGTGCCGATCAGCATCCAGCCAATGCCCGCCACAAACAACGCCAGGCTCTGGGCAACCGTGTTACTGAGCAGGGCAAGTACCACCGTTCCCACTGCGTAAGCCAGGCAAGCGCCAGACAGCATGCCATTGATGCCCACGCGCGCTCTCAGCCACGTGATGATCAGCGCGCCGAACAAGGTGCCAACGCCGATACTTCCAAGCAACACACCATAGCCGCCGGCGCCGGCCGATTCACTGGCGACCAGTGGCAGCAGCGCCCACAGTGCGCTGCCGGCCCCCACGAACGCCAGCGTTCTGGCCGTCTGGGCGCGGATGACCGATGAGGATCGTGCGTATCGAATCGCGGTGATCAGCCCTTCGCGCAGCGTTACCGCAGGAGCGAGCGCATCCTTGGGCTTGCTGCGCAACGTCATGGCCGCTGCCAGCGATCCCGCCAGCAGAAGTGCACAGATTGCAAACACGGTGATGACACCGGAGAAACTCACTAGCGCACCCGCAATCGCCGGGCCAACGGCACGGGCGCAGCTATAAGACACCGAAGACAGTGCCATGGCCGATGTCACCAACCCCACTGGCACGGCCTCTGCCTGACTGGTGTACCAGGCCGGGCCTTGCATCGCGAAGCCAATGCCGAAGGCGAACGTCAATGCCAGCAGCGAGATCGGCCCGAGCCAGCCGCAGGCACACCACACCACCAGCAACACGGCGCTGACGAGCATGCCCGCGTGCGTCAACAATAGGTATCGCCGACGATCGAAGATATCGGCAAACACCCCGCCCGGCAGGCCAAAAATAAACGACGGAAGACTGATCGCAGTCTGAACCAATGCCACCGGAAGCGGCGAAGGCGTCAGCGAAACCATCACCCACGCCGCACCCACGCTTTGCATCCAGATAGACAGATTCATCGCCAGTGCGCCCATCCATAACCAGCGAAACGCAGCAAAACGAAACGGTGCCCAGAGGGAATCGGCGAAACGAGAAGAAGTCATCGGCAAGCTCCTGTATGCAGCGCTCTCTTGACTGACCGCACGATTGCCGCCATATTAAAAGCTGACTGTTTAACAGTTATTATACAAGAACGCACTATATAAGCCCCTGACTTCAGTGCAAGAAAACTACAACTGCCAACATAGCGACAGTTTTCTAGAAGGCAGGATATGATCGATGACAGGTCAGGACTTGCCGCATGTCTCTACAACCCGATGCAGAATTTCAGCACTATCTGGCTCAAGGCCGGTTCATGCTGCAACGCAGCCACTCCAGCCAGCGCTGCTTCTTTTATCCGCGAACTCTTGAACCGGGAACCGGCGCGACCGACCTTGAATGGGTCCCTGCCAGTGGTATCGGCACTGTCTATGCCGTCACCGTCATCCGCCCCAAACCGCCAGCCGAACCCTACAACGTAGTGCTCATCGACCTTGCAGAAGGCCCGAGAATGATGAGCCGCGTCGAGATTTCGCCCGCCGATAGCGTGCAGATCGGTCAACGGGTACGCGCCCGCATCGCTACCGAGGGCGATCAACGCTTCGTGGTTTTCGACCCTGACAACAACGAGAGGCAGCCATCCTGATGAACAACCCAATGTCCCTTGAGGGCCGCACGATTATCGTCACAGGCGCCGGCCAGGGCATCGGCCTCGCCATCGCGACCCTGGCCATCGAACAAGGCGCTAACGTTGCAGCTGTGGATTTAAACATCGACGCGCTGCAAAGCGCCGCCGACACGCTGGGAGAGCGTTATCTGCCACTGGCCGGCAGCGTGACCGATCCGGCATTCGCTCAGCAGGTCGTAGAACAGGCCGAGTCGCGTTACGGAGCTGTTCACGGATTGGTCAATAACGCGGGTATCGGTCGTCCGGCCATGATCGAAAAAATGACCCTGGAGCAGTGGCAACAAGTGATGGACGTCCACCTCACAGGCTCATTTCTGTTTACCCAGGCAATCGGCAAGCACCTGATCCAGCGCGCGAAAAATGGAGACAGAGCTGCGGGGTCGATTGTTTTCATTTCTTCGGATGCCGGCCGGCGCGGCAGCCTCGGACAGATCAACTACGCCACCGCCAAATCGGGAATGTTCGGCATGGCGATGACTGCGGCAAGAGAATGGGCGCGCTATGGAATCAGGTCCAACGCGGTGTGCTTCGGCATGGTGGAGACCTCGATGACCGAAAAAGTACGCAACGACCCTAAATTCCTCGAAACCTATCTGCAACAGATAGCGCTAGGTCGCTTCGCCACGCCTGAAGAGGTGTCGGTGCCGATCTGCTTCCTGCTTAGCGAGGGGGCGTCCTACATCACCGGTCAAGTGCTGTCCGTCAACGGCGGCTACACCATTGCAGTCTGAGGAATAAATATGCACGGCAGCCTACCGCAAGCGCTCGCGGCGTTCGCGTACTGACGCGGCACCGGGGGCGAACCGCATCAGGATCCACCAACAGCCAGGCGGCCAATCGCACTAAGCGTTCTGTGACGATCGACCTCGCTCAACCGACCGGCCCGACCAGGAATTGATCTGGCAACAGGCGCGGAGCTGCGTCGTCGCCCTGGAAATTATCGCACCGCCACGCTGGCGCGCTACGGCCTGGGATAGGAGAACCTGCGCAAGTTCAACCCGCGCCTGATCTACTGCTCCATCACAGGGTGATGGCCAGACCGGGCGCTATGTCGACCGCTTACTACCTGATTCAGGCGAGGGCTGAGTCAGGTCGGTCAACGGTCAACGGTCAGCGCAAGGGCGAGTCCGGCGGCGGCCCGAACGCGTGTCGGCGTCCCTGTGGCGGACGTTTTCGACGGTCTTTATGCGGTAATCGGCATGCTCGGGGCGCTCATCGCAATGCCAGGGGTGAGGGTCAGCACATTGACGTACCGCTGCTCGACGCACAGATGGCATCGGCGATAACGGATAAGCGCCCTGTAGCTGCGGTCTGGCTGGCTGCGTTCGGCCTGTGGGTTTAGCGGGCTGGACGGCTGGCGGCCAGGGTCACGGACACCGAGTCGGCGAATCGCAGTGCATGAGGTTTGTCGACTTCGATCACTGCACTTAGCACTTGCGGGGCGTGCATCAGCAAATCCAGGAGTTCCTGAGCCATTCGTTCCAGCAGGCCGAAACGATTGCGCTCCACATGGCGGATGAGCGATTTGGTCAACAAACGGTAATTGAGCGCCTGGTCGATGCGCTCATTTTCAATGGCCTCCTGCGCAACGTAATCCAGCGTGAAATTGATCACGACATCCTGGCGGTTGTTGAACTCCTGTTCATTGATGCCGACGCAGGTTCTGAGCCGCAGATTTTTCACTTGAATACGTGCGTGGCCAGCAGCAGGTGGACTCATCGAGCACCCCCGATCAACTGCAGGAATTCCTGCCGTGTGCTGCTCGACTCCCGAAAGGTGCCGAGCATCACGGACGTCGTCATCACCGAGTTCTGCTTCTCCACCCCGCGCATCATCATGCACATGTGCCTGGCTTCAATGACGGTGGCAACGCCTGCAGCGTCAGTGACATCGCGCAGGGTTTCGGCGATCTGCCGGGTCAGATTTTCCTGTATCTGCAGGCGGCGAGCGAACATATCGACGATGCGGGCCACCTTCGAGAGTCCCAGCACTTTGCCGGTCGGCATATAAGCGACATGGGCCTTGCCAATGAACGGCAGAAGGTGATGCTCGCACAACGAATAAAGCTCGATGTCCTTGACGATGATCATCTCGTCGGTGTCCGAGGCAAACAACGCGCCGTTGACGACCTCCCCAATGGTCTTGCCGTAGCCGTTGCACAGGTATTGCATCGCCTTGGCCGCTCGCACCGGCGTGTCTTGCAGCCCTTCGCGCAACGGGTCTTCGCCGACCTCGATCAGTATTTCCCGGTAACGCCGGGCCAGTGATTCGTGTTCAAGCATGATGAGCCCTTGCCGATCTTGTAGGTGAGCGGCCCGACGGTCAGAAACCCTCGGGCGCGCGGGTCAGGTACGTTTGAGAACGGTCACGACACAGGCCCCGCCCAACCCGATGTTGTGCTGCACGCCCACACGCGCATTCTCCACCTGACGGTCGCCGGCCGTCCCCCGCAGGTGCCAGCTGACCTCGGCAATTTGCGCCAGCCCCGTCGCCCCCAGCGGATGCCCCTTGGACAGCAGGCCACCGGAGGGGTTGGTGACGATGCGTCCGCCGTAGGTGTTATCGCCGTCCATGACGAAGCGCTGCGCATCCCCTTCGGCGCACAGTCCGAGCGACTCGTAACTGAGAACCTCATTGGGCGAGAAACAGTCGTGCAGTTCCACCAGTTGCACGTCTTCGGGGCCGATTCCGGCCTGCTCATAGGCCTGCTGCGCGGCCTTGCGCGTCATGCTCGACCCGACCACGTCCATCATGCTGCCGGACTCGAAACTTTCCGGACCGTCGGTCGTCATCGCCATGCCGGCGATTTCCACCGTGTTCTTGAGCCCGTGTTGACGTGCGAAGGCCTCCGAGACGACAACGGCCGCCGCAGCACCGCAGGTCGGCGGACAGCACATCAGTCGGGTGACGGGACCAAAGATCTGTGGCGACTGCATCACTTGCTCCAGGGTCAGCGGATCCGTGAACAGCGCAAACGGGTTGCGTTGCGCATGGCTGCGCGCCTTCACCGAAACACGGCCAAAAAGCTCCGCAGTGACGTTGTACTTCTCCAGGTATTGCGCGCCGGCACCGCCAAAGTACTGAGGACCCGCCGGTGCGTTTTCATCCCATCCGCGGATTTTCGCGGTGGCCGCGTCCAGACGCACGGTAATCGGGGTCCGCAAGGCCGCATCGCTGGCCGCCAACGGGCCAGGGTTCATCTGCTCGAACCCCAGGGCCAGCGCGACGTCCACCGCTCCGCTGGCCACCGCCTGACGGGCGAGGAACAGCGCGGTGGAGCCGCTGGCGCAGGCGTTATTAACGTTGATGACAGGGATCGACGTCAGGCCGACGCGGTACAACGCCGTTTGCCCGGAGCACGTATCACCGGAGACGAAAGCTGCGAATGCCTGCTGCACCTGCGAATACTCAATGCCAGCATCTTGCAGAGCCCGCACTGCCGCATCACTGCCCATCCGGTCATACATTTCGCTTTTGCCCGGCTTGGTGAACTTCACCATGCCTACACCCGCGATCAAGGTCTTGTTAACCATTGCAACCTCCAGTCACCTTACCGGTGCTTATTTGGCGAAATCCATGACGGTCAACGCAGGTTCGGCACGGAAGAGCCTGTCCTCGGCCTGCGCCAATCGCTGTGCGCTGAAGTCAGGATCCAAGCCCGCGCCGGGAACCCCCTCGGCCGACACCAGTTTGAGCTCGCGGACACTGTGCCCGGACGCGAACAGGCAGTGACCGGTTCGCGTACCCGAGAGTTCGCTGACCATGTACAAAAGCACCTCAGCGACATGCTCGGGCGCCAGTTGAGTCTGCATCTCAGCGTCCATCAGCGGCGCCGTCAGTGCCGAAACTGCCGTTGGCACCAGCGTCCAGACACGAATGCCGAACCTGACTCCCTCGATTGCAAGGACATTGGAGAGCCCCCAGGCGCCCGCTTTGGAAGCGGCGTAGTTGCTTTGCCCGAAGTTACCCACCAGGCCGGATGGCGAAGACGTATTGACAATCACGCCGCCCCCGTTTTCCTTCATCCAGGCGAAAACCGGCCGGGTAACCGCGTACATACTCTTGAGATTGACCTTCAGCACCGCGTCCCAGTCGTTCTCCTCCAGCTTTACAAACGACTTGTCACGCAAAATGCCCGCATTATTGATCAGAATATCGACACGCCCGAACGCATCGAGCGCGCTGTGCAGCAGTGACTCTGCCCCCTGCATGCTGGAAATATCCTCAGTGTGCGCAATCGCCTGACCGCCCGCTTCGCAGATACTCGCAGCAACGTGCCCGGCGGTGAACGCGCCGTTCTCATCACGGCCCAGATCATTAACGACGACCAGCGCGCCCTCCTCTGCCAGACGTCTGGCATGGGCCGCGCCCAAACCTCGACCCGCCCCCGTAACGATCGCAACCTTGCCTGTCAGCAGCCCCATCCAACACCTCCGATAACTGTCATCTTGTTATTCATTTTCATGACCCCCGGGTAAAAAATGATCGGATAGCCCTGTTTTAGGCAGGCACGACACCCTTGACCTTCAAGCCTTGACGGATGCTACTACAATTAGCTGACTGTTTGACAGTTATCAAGATCGGAGCGATGCTGTCGGCACAACAAAGATAAGGAGTACACGGCGGTGCCACTGGACTACCAACGGATCAAGAACTGGCGACTCCCCGAAACCCGGCATGCCTATGACGCACGCGAAGTGATTCTTTATGCACTCGGCGTCGGCGCGGCAACCCAAAACCCGCTGCCCCCGGAGGATTTGCAGTTCGTCTACGAAGACGGCCTCAAGGCATTGCCGACCATGGCCAGCATTCTCGCCAGCGGACCTTTCTGGATGGGCGACCCCCGTGCCGGGATCGACCTGACCAAGGTATTGCACGGGGAGCAATACCTGACGATTCATCGTCCTTTGCCAGCAGGATGCCAGCTGATCGGCCAGGACAACGTCGATGAAATCTACGACAAGGGCGCCGACAAAGGCGCGGTCCTCTACATGACGCGCAAGCTCTATGACGCACAGACGCGCGAGCTGCTGGCCACCTCCTCCTGGTCAACCTTCATGCGCGGCAATGGCGGATTCGGCGGCACCGCCTCGAACCCGCCCAAGCCCTATCCCCTGCCCGACGACCGCGCGCCAGACCGGGTCCTGGAGCTCTCCAGCCGTCCCGAGCAGGCCGTCATCTATCGGCTTTCCGGCGATCTCAACCCGCTGCATATCGACCCTGACTTTGCCCGTCGCGCCGGTTTTGACAGGCCAATCCTGCATGGCATGAGCAGTTATGGAATGGCTGGGCGCGCCATGATCAAGCTGATGTGTGAGAACGATCCTCATCGCTTGCGCGTGCTTAACCTGCGCTTCGCATCCCCAATGTATCCCGGAGAAACCTTGCGTATCGAACTATGGAACATAGGTCCGGGCAAAGCGTGTTTTCGCGCCCGCTCGGTTGAACGCGATCAGATCATCCTCAACAACGGCTACGTCGAATTCGACGCTTGAACGGACGACCACCATGAACTACCAAGACATCAGCTACGAAGTGATCGGTGCAGTGGCACGGATCTGTCATAACCGTCCGGCGCAGGCAAACGCCGAATCCGAAAACCTGCTGGCCGAGCTTGACCATGCACTGGAAGTCGCACGCCAGGACGACGCCGTTCGCGTAGTGATCATCGGCGGTCGGGGCAAGCATTTCTCCGCTGGCCACGACCTGATGGACGGCATGGAAAAAAGAGGTGATTTCTCGCCCGAGCAGCACTGGCTCTGGGAAAGCGAGC
Organism: Pseudomonas sp. UBA5706; assembly: GCF_002419965.1. Taxonomy (GTDB): domain Bacteria; phylum Pseudomonadota; class Gammaproteobacteria; order Pseudomonadales; family Pseudomonadaceae; genus Aquipseudomonas. The sequence continues at coordinate 62,729 of NZ_DIHC01000038.1, read as the reverse complement.
ACTACCTGGGCAACGCGCTGCGTATCTGGGACTTCCCTAAACCGACCATTGCACAGGTACAAGGCGCGTGCATCGCCGGCGGCTTCATGGTCGCCAACATGTGCGACATGGTCGTTGCCGCCGATGACGCTTTCTTCAGCGATCCGGTGGCGCACAGCCTCGCCGCCGCGTCGGTGGAGGCGTTGATGCACCCGTGGGTGATGGGCATCCGCAAGTCCAAGGAATTCCTGTTCACCGGGCAGCGCCTGTCTGCCGTCGATGCCAAGGAGCTGGGTATGGTGAATCATGTGGTGGCCCGCGCCGAGCTGGAACAATTCACCCTGGACCTGGCCAATCGCATCGCGCTCGCTCCGCCGATTGGCATCCGGATGCTCAAGCGCTCGATCAACCGCTCAGCCGACATCATGGGTTTCCGCAACTCGTTGATGGCGCACTTCGACACCCACATCCTGAGCACATCGACCCGCGAGCATCTGGACCTTGCTGCCGCCGGAATGCGCGCCTCGATGGAGGCTGCAAAAAAGGCCCAGTCCTGACCGTTCGACACATGGGTCACCCTCGCTCCGGGCGGCCACCTCACTTAACCGCTTGCGAAGATCCGACCGGGAGACTGCATGCCGCTGGACTATGAAAACCTTATCAAGTGGCCGTTTCAGCCGTTCACTCGTCATTACGATGAACAGAACCTCATCGAGTTTGCCCAAGGCTTCGGGGCGGGGATCGATGAGAACTGGATAGAGGCCGATAATTGCTATCTCAAACCCGGACCGTTGTTCCAGGCCTTACCGATGGCCGCCGTGGCGCTAACCGACGGCCCCTTCTGGGAGCAGGATGGTGCGACGGGGATCGACTGGCGGCAAATGGTGCATGCGCAGGAGAGCCTCTACATTCATCGTCCCTTACCCCGCATGGGAGGCGTCACCGTCAGCCAGCGAGTCGCGGACATCTTCGACAAGGGCGCCGAAAAAGGTGCCGAAATGCTGCAAACTTTGGAATTGAGCGACCTGCAAGGCGAGCTATTGGCTCGCGTCGAGGTGACCACCGTGCTGCGTGGCAATGGAGGCTTTGGTGGTCAGCCGAGCAACCGCCCCCGATTGCCGGCCATTCCGGATCGCGAACCCGATGCGACCCAGGACATTCGCACACCGGTAGATCCTGACACCCCGTTCAGGCTCAAGGCAGACATCGCACTGACGCGCGAAACCAACGGCATCATGATCCGCGGGCTGGGCAGTTTTGGATTGGCCGGTCGTGGCGTGCTGTGGCTGACGTGCGCCAATCGCCCGGAGCGTCTGCGAATGATCGCCGTTCGCTACGCCGGCCCCATGTTCACCGCCGAAACGATGCGGCTGGAGCTCTGGCACACCGCACCGAACCAAGCGGTGTTTCGGTTGCAGGCAGTCGAACGCCAACAACCGGTGATCAGCAGCGGCGTTGCCGAGTTTGATCCGGACGTTGCGGATTAGCCGTTACTTGGCAGCCGCGGCATCTCCCGAATGCGCAGTCAACGCTTGCTCTGCGGGTTCACTGACGGCCTTGGTCCGCTTGGCCTTGGCTGTCGGCGCGGAGCTTGCGACCGCTTCGCTCGGCTCTTCGTTCGAGCCGCGCAAGGTTTGCGCGATGATACGGGCGATCGCCGCATTGACGCGCTTGGCACCCAGACCGCGCTCCATCAACATCGGGTCGGTTGCTGCCATACGTTCCATCGACGCGTGCAAGGCTGTGGCCTCTGCATAGGCGTCGCTGCGTTTACGACCACCGACCGCCGGGTTGACCGCCAGGATCAGCTTGGCAAACCGTTCGATAAAAGGAATGTAGGTGTTCATGCGCAATTCGTCGAAGCGTGGGTCGCCCCGGTCGGCTTCCAGATTGCGATAACGCAATATCTCACGATGACGGCTCCAGACGGCATTCAACGTCTCGATCAGCACCAGCGCCTCTTTCTCGAACGTTCCTGCAGCCCAAGGAGTTTCGAGCAGCTTGGCGACCTCGGCCATTTCCTCGTTCGCCATCAGCCCCAGTGCATAGAGAACATCCTGCACGTCGTCAAAATACATATAAAAGCTGGCCGATGATGTCCCTGCCGCTTTTGCAATCGCCACGGCGGTAATGTCCACCAGCGGATGAGTAAACAAGAGCCTGCGGGTGGCCATCATCAACTTGTGTCGGGTTTCCTGACCTTTACGCCCAAGAATCTGCCCCTGTTTGTTCATCGTCACTTCATATGCCATCGCTTTACCTTACCCGTCCTGGACGCTTCGCACACCAGGGTGCGCACCTGATCTCGCCCCCCATCGATCGTCATTACTCATTCCGACAAAAGGATGAAGCAACAGTTATACCAAATACAGACTAGGCCAGCGAGATTTCATTCAGCTAAAAACGGGCCCTTCCGCAAAATTATCAGATAAGCCCCGAGCATAACTGACTACTCGACAGTTATAGTGCTAGAATTCCATTTCATCTAAACCCTGGCGCTGCGGTCCGGGCGCTATCGCACAGGAGGTCTTATGTCAGACATGGTCGCGGATAAGGTAGTGGTCATCACCGGCGCTGGCAGCGGGATAGGAATGGAATTTGCGCTGGCTTTCGCCGCTCACGGCGCAAAGGTCGTGGTCAATGATCTAGGACGCGACGCACACGGCAACAGCGCTGCCGAGAGCGTGGTCACCCGCATTCGGGAACTGGGCGGCGAGGCCGTGGCCAGTACAGACAATGTCTCGCAATGGGACAGCGCCAAGCACATCGTGCAGGCCGCGCTGGACAGCTTCGGGCGCATTGACTGCGTCGTCAATAACGCTGGCATCGTGCGTGACCGTTTCTTCTTCAAGATGAGCCTGGAAGAATGGCAGGCGGTCGTCGATGTGCACCTCAACGGCTCGTTCTTCGTCGCTCGCGCCGCCGCGCCTTATTTCAAGGAGCAGGCCAGCGGATCTTATATACACATGACCTCCACCAGCGGGCTGATCGGCAATCCAGGGCAGGCGAACTATTCGGCGGCCAAGATGGCGGTCGTCGGTCTGTCCAAAAGCATCGCCTTGGACATGGCGCGTTACAACGTGCGGTCCAACTGCATAGCGCCATGGGCCTGGACGGCGATGACCGCCTCGGTGCCCACCGACACACCAGAAGCCGCCGCGCGCATGGAAAAACTGAAAACGATGGAACCGCGCAAGATCGCCCCGCTCGCGGTGTATCTGGCCAGCGATGCAGGTGCTGGAGTTTCCGGGCAGATCTTTGGCGTGCGTGCCAACGAAATCTATCTGTTCTCACAATCGAGGGTGATCCGTTCCGTACATCGAAGCGAGGGCTGGACCCCTGAGGGCATTGCTGAACACGCCATTCCTGCCATGCAGACGTTCTTCTACGATAACGTCCCTTCGCCACAACTGACGACTTGGGACCCACTGTGATGACTATGCATATGGACGCCTCGGAAACCGAGATCATCGGTACCGGCTTTCCGTGGGAATAGCTGCCGGTGGGCCGACGCTTTCGAATTTACGGTCGCACCATCACCGAAGCCGACATCACAACAAGCATCTCCAAGGTGTGTGACATGAAAAAGTGGCAATGTTTTTTCTGCAGTTTTATCTATGACGAAGCCTTGGGCCTACCGGACGACGGTATCCCTGCCGGAACTGCATGGCAGGACGTGCCTGAAGACTGGCTGTGCCCTGAATGTGGCGCGGCGAAAGAAGATTTCGCCATGGTAGAGATGGCATGAGCACGCCGCGCGACAACAAGGAACACAAGGGCGTGCGTCCATCAACCGCCATTGTGGGCATCGGACATGCAGGTGGCGACTCCGCCGTTGCGCTGCGGCAGCAAGGTTATACCGGCCGCATTGTTCTAATCGGTGACGAACCGCACGCGCCCTATCATCGCCCTCCATTGTCCAAGGCTTTGCTCATCGACTCCTCCGTGGCGGTACAAGACCGGACGCGGCTTACGAAAAAGCCGGCATCGAGTCATGGCCGGGCAAGACAGTGACTGCGCCGGACCCGCAACGCTAGCTGCTAAAACTGAGCAACGGCCAATCCGTTGCATACGATCAATGGGTACTAGCGTACCGGCGCCCCGCCCCGACACTGACGCTTCCCGGTCTGCCGCAAGCGTCTCGGCGGAATGTCTGCACGATGAACGGATGAATCTGAAAGAACGCGCCTTGAGTCTGGTCGCCTAGAAGCATGCATTAACTGACAATATGTCTGTTTTTGTTGATCCTGCCTTCCAGCAAGAGTAACGTTAGGCTGCGAATACAACAAAAACCGTAGCCGTCCAGAACAGCCCGTCGTTGAACGGGCAGAGACGGCTAGAGCGATGGAGACAACGCATGAAAGTTGATGACCTGATCCTGGTGAGTGTCGACGACCACATCGTTGAACCCCCTACCATGTTCGAGCAGCATTTGACGGTCGAGCAAAAGGCCTTTGCGCCCAAGGTGCTTAAGGACAAGAACGGTGCGGACTTCTGGCTCTTCGAGGGCCGCCGTGCAGGTAACATCGGGCTCAACGCAGTGGTCGGCAGGCTGCGTGAGGAATATGGCTGCGAACCGATTTCCTTCGAGCAGATGCGCAAGGGTGCGTGGGACATCGATGCGCGAATCGAGGACATGAATGCCAATGGTCTGCTCGCGTCCATCAACTTTCCGAGCGTCGTGACGTTCGACGGCAGCCTGTTCCACCAATTCGACAACAAGAAAAATGCGCTGACCCTGTTGCGCGCCTATAACGACTGGCACATCGATGAGTGGTGTGGCAGCTATCCAGGACGCAACATTCCCAACGCCATCATTCCCTACTGGGACATCAATGCTTCTGTCGCGGAGATCAAGCGAGTGGTCGCCAAGGGCTGCCATGCCATTTCCTTCTCGGACAACCCTTCCCTCAAGGGTCAGCCCAGCATCCACGATTCGCACTGGGAGCCGTTGTGGAAGGTGTGTGCCGAAAACAAAGTGATGATCAACATCCACATCGGTTCCGGAGCCCAGGCCCCCCATGCCTCGCAGCATTCGCCGATTGACGCGTGGATCATTACCATGCCGATCTCGATAGTCAATTCAGCTGCAGACTGGCTGCACCTCAAGGCGTTACAACGCTACCCTGACCTGAAGATCGCGTTGTCCGAAGGCGGGATTGGCTGGATTCCTTACTTCCTCGAACGCGCCGATTTCGTGCATGAGCATCACAAGGCCTGGACCTATGCCGATTTTGGCAAGAAAAAGCCAAGTGAAGTGTTCCGCGAGCACTTCCTGACCTGCTTCATCGATGATCGATTCGGCATCAAGAACCTGGAAGAAATCGGCGAAGACAACGTTGCCTATGAGTGTGACTATCCGCACTCGGACACGATCTGGCCGGAGTCGGCAGACATGCTGGTCAAATCGCTGCAGGGCCTGTCTGAAAGCGCCATCGACAAAATTACCCATGCCAATGCCCTGCGCCTTTATAACTTCGACGCCTTCGGCATGATGGGTGGACGCGAGAATTGCACCGTCAGCGCACTGCGCAAACAGGCGACACACGTCGACACCCGCGAAAAATCCTATGGCGGCCCGGCACCGCTGGCAGAGGGCGAGACCCGTCGCAGCGTAACCTCCGGGGACATCATCGCGATGTTCACCAAGGTCTCTCAGGACGATGGCAAGCTCACCGCGGAAAACGTCTGAGGCTGCTCGCTAAAGGAGCCGCAATCAAACGCGGCTCCTTCGATTTTTCGCTGTTGGAGGCTGACATGCTTTACGACTATCAGCGTCATCTGGCGCAATGCAAATCAAAAAAGACACCACCGACTCCCTTGACGCCCGAACAAGCGCAACAACTGATTCGACTTCTGGAAAATCCTCCAGCGTTTGAAGAACCGACACTGCTCGAACTCTTCGAGCGGCACATCCACGGCAACCCGCAAAGCGAAGCACATGCACGCCACTTTTTATTCGCTGTGATCAACGGCGTCTCGGCTTGCAACTTGATCGGCCCTGCGCGCGCCCGCCGTTTGCTTGACAACCTGTCTGAACCTGCAGATCAATCAGGCACTGGCGAGGGCGTGCATAAACAGTCATAGGTTATGAAGTGGTGCCGGATCGCGCTTCCAGGGTAGCGATTAGCGTCTGGCTGTCCGTCAAAGTGCTGTAGAGCGGCAGTTGGTTTTTCACGATGAAGTCGTGAGTTTCCGCGCTCGCGCCGGCTATACAATCCACCGGAATCACAACCTGATAACCCAGATCAGACCCGCATAGCGCCGTGCCGGAAATCGCCACGTTGGTGGATACACCCACCGGCACCAGCGTTTTCACACCCATGTGACGCAGCATCGCATCCAGCTCCGTTCCGTGAAATCCCACAAGGCTAAAGCTTCGAGCGTGCACGACGTCCCCCGGATGAGGTCGCATCTGGCCGGCAGGCTCGACGTCCGCCGAGCCTTCCAGCATTCGCGCCTGGCGCATGGATCGGACGATGATCGCGCTGGTTTCAGGCACGTCGATATAGCCCGCCTTGTGAACCACATGCAGATGGATGACAGGCAGCCCGGCAGCCCTGAACGATTGTGCCAGTCGACTGATGCGACCCAGGATGTCTCGTTGCTGAACCTGCTCGACAAGCCCCGGAAAAGCGCTCAGTTCCGGGTCGATCACACCCCGCTGGCATTCACTGATCAGCAACGCCGGTCGCCTCTCCTGATCGAACCCCCTCACCATATATTTTTCCCCTCGTCAGGCGTCCATGATGGACGCTGGTAGCCCGATTAAAAACAATTGCAAGAACACTATAGCTGACATACTGTCAGCTAAATACGTTTTCTTTCGAGGGATATGATGGCGACCGAATTGGATGGATCTCTGATTACGATGCTGCGCGATTCCGCACAAGACGTGCTGCAACATCATTCTTTGTCTAGGTTGCGCGGCTGGATTGCAAAGCCTCGTCCGGTCGATATGTCCGTGTGGAAGGCAATAAGCGACATGGGCTGGACCGGTCTGATGCTGCCCGAGGCCCTCGGCGGCAGTGGGCTGGACGTGCGCTACGCCTGCGAACTCTGCGAGATCATGGGCCAGCATCTGCTGTGTGAGCCGTTTATCGCGTGCAGCGTGATGCCCTCAGTCGTTATCGGATATCTGCCGCAAGAGGATGCGTGCCTACTGTCCGAGGTTCTGAGGTCAGGTGAACGTTTGATCGCCCTGGCCTGGCAGGAAATGCCTGGACAGGTCGATACCTTGCCTTGCGGCGCTGAGTTGAAGAATGGACGTCTGTATGGCCGGAAAGTCTTTGTCGTCGGGTATGAAGCGTCGTCGATCCTGCTGGTATCGGCAACGGAGAATGGCCAACCCGTGTGGGTAACGTTAGAAGCCAACGCCCCTGGCGTGTCTGTCCGGCACTACGCCGTGGGCAACGGCAAACAGACTGACATTACATTCAGCGGCGCTCCGATGCTCTGCGCGACGCCGCTGCTCAAAGGGGATGCCGCTTTGACGGCATGGCAGGAATGCCTCGCCGTCGGCCGGATTACACAAGCAGCGTACTCGAATGGACAAACCACTGGCTGCCTGCAGAAAACCCTCGATTATGTGTCTGAGCGCAAGCAGTTCTCCCGGCCCATCGGCGCTTTTCAGAGCGTCCAGCATCGCTGTGTGGACATGAGCATAGGGCAGCACCTGGGGGACGCCGGTTGGCGCCACGCGGCGCAACAGCATGTTCAATCACCGCTCACAGCCATGACCGAATCAGCGATCAGCGCGGCCAAAGCGCGTAATGCTCAGGTAGCTCTCGACACGGCCCGGTTAGCGGTGCAGCTCCATGGCGCGATGGGCTTTGCGGAAGAGTCGAACATCGGCCTGTATCTGCGCGCTGCAATCAGCGACAGTGCCTGGCTGGGGTCCGTCTGGGCCCATCGTCGGAGATTCGTCTCGCGGCGCGAACACCTTGTCACGCCCATTCCGGCCGCTGAACCATTCGCCACCGAAGACCCGAGAGACTGGAGCGACACCTATTTTCGCGCACGCCTGCGAGCCTGGCTGGTGGATCACTACCCCGCCTCCTTACGTCAGGATGACCGACGCCCGTTCCTGCGTCTGCGCGGCGAAGACCAGGTGAACTGGCTCCGGTGCCTGCTACAGCACGGTTGGCGTGCCCCGGCTTGGCCCAGAGAATATGGCGGCATGGGTATTTCTTTCGCCAAGCAAATGATCTATCAGCAGGAAATGGAGCGAGCCGGTGTGGCACGCATCATCGATAATGGCGAAACCCAGCTTGGCCCAACGATCATCAAATACGGTACTCAAGCGCAGAAAGACTGGTACCTGCCGCGTATCCTCTCCTGCGACGACATGTGGTGCCAGGGATATTCAGAGCCGGGCGCGGGCTCGGACCTCGCCAGCCTGGGGACTCGCGCGCGCCGGGCGGGAGACGAATTCGTCGTCGATGGCCAGAAAATCTGGAGCACTCACGCCAAAGACTGCAGCCATATTTATGCTCTCGTGCGCACTGGCACCTTCGAACGCAAGCAGCAAGGCATCAGTTTTTTGCTGATCGACCTCAACAGTCCCGGCGTGACGATTCGTCCCATAGCCAATATCGCGGGAGAAGACGAGTTTTGCGAAGTTTTTTTCGACAGTGTTCGTGTTCCCGTCACCCAACTGGTCGGACCTTTGGATGAGGGGTGGTCCATCGCCAAATCGCTACTGGGTCATGAACGAATCTGGCTTGGTAGCCCTGCAATGGCTCTGCGAGCACTGGACCTGAGCGAGCGACTGGTCGCCGCGCTGGCCTTGCAAAATGATGCCGGGATCACCGACCGGCTCGCGATCCTGCAAGTCGATATGCACGACTACCTGCGGTTATATAACAGCATTTGTGATCAGGTCAGCCAGAACGGGCGGGACCCTGGGCCAAGCGTGTCGATGCTCAAGGTTTACGTAGGTGAGTTACTGCAAAGGGTGACCGAGTTCTGCATCGAGATTGCCGATGAGGCGGGGGCAGTCGTCGGCGATACCAACATCTGCGGGATCGCCACCGATTTGCACTGGATGCGGATGATGAGCCTACCGGTGACGATCTACGCGGGGGCCAATGAGGTCCAGCGGGACATCCTCGCCCGTACCATTCTTGGCATGCCATCGATCAGATAACCTGCGCGTAAGCCTTCGTTTCACGCGGGAAGCATATGACGCTGGAACGGGTTGACGCTTGTTGTCGCTAGCCGCAAAACCGCGATTGCCCGCTCGCATATGAGGCCGCTTGCTTGAGGCTGCTAACCACAAACGAATGGTGGGACATGTTATGCGGGTGCGCGGCCAGGATTAGTCCACAATGAACAACTTCGCCCCAGAGCTGGTGAATGACCGATGTCCCTCGGCGTTATTCCCGACCTGATAACGCATGCCCGGCGATAACATGAACTGACGACCATCTTCCATTTCGGTATGCAACTGCCCCTCAAGGCAAACCAGGATGTGCCCCCTCCAAAACCGATGATTGGCAAAATACCCAAGGCTGTACCGACCAGCCGCGCACGGGTTGAAGCGAGTGGGCAGTTACGCCGCTGAGCTGTGCCTGTCCGCCTGCGCCACCGGCTCTATCGTCGCCCAATCGAGGGTACCGAATGGGATTGCAGCAAGATCCACGGTCGTTCTCCCGAAACCCGATAAATGCAAACCGTCTCCGAGCGACGATGTGAGGCGATGGACACAGAGGGCTCGCATTTATGGGATACACGTGCCGCGCAAATCGAAGACCAGTGGCCGCGCCCTCCTCCTAGCGACCACTTATGCCGGCCGGTTCGCCGTTAGGCATCCGTGAACGTCTGCCCGCGCGCCTGGCCCTTGGCCAACGGCGGCGGGGACTGCGGTTGCGTGAAGTCGGCGGTCCAGTGCCAATTGCGAATCTCTGGCATGTCTTCGAAATGTTCGCGGATATACGTGTGGTGCCGGCGCAGCTGGTCTTCGAAGTAGCTCATCGCGTCCAGGCTGCTGGAACGTAATCGCGGCACGTGTGACAACGCATCGATGGCAAGCTGATAACGGCTCATGTTGTTCAGCACGACCATGTCGAACGGCGTGGTCGTGGTCCCACGATCAGAGAACCCGCGTACGTGAAAACGCGCTTCGTTCGCGCGCCCATGCACCATGGAGTGAATTACCCAGGTGGAACCATGGAAGGCAAACATCACCGGCACCTCGCGGGTGAACAGCGCTTCGAACGAAACGTGGTCCATGCCGTGAGGACGGTCGTCGGGGCTGGCCAGGATACTCAAATCGACCACGTTCACCAGGCGAACACGAATACCGGGTACGTGTTTCTGTAGCAACCAGGAGGCCGCGACCGCTTCGGTGGTTGGCACATCTCCGGCGCAGGCGAGCACGATATCCGGCTCTGCCCCGCCATCGTTGGTGGCGAAATCCCAGACCGATGCGCCCTGCGAGCAATGCTTGAGGGCCTGATCGAAATTCAGCCACTGGAAATCCGGTTGCTTGCCACAGGTGACCACGTTCACGTAATTGCGACTGCGCAAACAGTGGTCGAAAACGTTAACCAGGCAGTTGGAATCCGGCGGGTAATACACGCGCACCACGTCAGAGCGGCGTTGCAGCACATTGTCGACGAAACCGGTCGATTGGTGGCTGAAACCGTTGTGGTCATTGCGCCATGCATGACTGGTCAAGAGGATGTTGAGCGAGGCCAACGGCCGCCGCCAGGCGAAATCGCGGCATTGTTGCAGCCATTTGGCGTGCTGCGTAACCATGGAGTCGACCACTTGCGCAAAGGCTTCGTACGTCGACCACATGCCGTGGCGGCCCGTCAGCAAATAGCCTTCTAGCCAGCCTTCGCACAGGTGCTCGCTGAGCACTTCCATGACCCGACCGTCGCGGGCCAGATGGTCGTCGATGTCCAGCAATGGGCCTGCGGCGGTTCGCTGGGTGGCTTCGAACACTGCATTCAGGCGGTTGGAATTGGTTTCGTCGGGGCCGAAGAGTCGGAAATTATGCGGGTTGGCGCGAATGACATCGCGTAAATATTCACCCAGCTTGCGCGGCGCTTCGGCGATCACTTCGCCAGGGCCCGGAACGTGCAGGCCATAGTCGGCGAAATTGGGCAGGTCCAGCGCCGTGAGCAGTCGACCGCCATTGACGTAAGGAACCGCACCGAGACGTAGCTGCGCAGGAGGCGTCAAGGCCTGCAGTTCAGCGACCAGGCTGCCTTTGTCGTCAAACAGCTTATCCGGCTGGTAGCTGCGCATCCATGCTTCCAGCTGCGCCAGATGATCGGGGTTCTGCACGACGTTAGCCAAGGGCACCTGATGCGCGCGGAAGGTGCCTTCCACCGGCAGGCCATCGACCACCTTAGGGCCGGTCCAGCCTTTGGGGCTGCGCAGGATGATCATCGGCCAACGCTGGGCAGAGGTATCGCCCTGCTCCCGGGCCTGCTGTTGGATCTGCCGGCCCTTTGCATACGCCGCGTCCAGGGCTGCGGCAAAGCGCTGATGCATGCCAGGCACGTCATCCCCGGCGACAATCAGCGGCTCGTACCCGCGCCCACGGTAGAGATCAATCAGGTCGGCATCGGTGGTCCGCGCCTCAACCGTGGGGCCGGATATCTTGTAGCCATTGAGGTGCAGGATCGGCAGGACCGCTCCGTCGCGACGCGGGTCCAGGAAGCGCACGCTCTTCCAGCTGCCTTCCAGCGGACAGGTTTCGGCCTCGCCGTCACCAATCACGCATGCCACCCACAGGTCGGGGTTATCGAAGACCGCACCGAACGCGTGCACCAGGGAGTAGCCCAGTTCGCCCCCCTCATGCAACGAGTTGGGCGTATGCGGGCCACAATGGCTGGGCACCCCACCGGGCGTCGAGAAACTGCGGAAGAAGCGCAGCATGCCGGGCTCGTCCGGGGTGATGTCCGGATGCACGTCGCTGTAGGTCCCTTCCAGCCACGCACACGCGTTGAGCGTCGGCCCGCCGTGGCCCGGCCCCGAGATGTAAACCATCGATACCCGCTGTTCGCTGATCAGCCGGTTCAGGTGCACATAGATAAAGTTCTGCCCTGCCGATGTGCCCCAGTGCCCCAGCAGCCGTGGCTTGATGTGCTCGGCTTGCAGAGGCTCACGCAACAGCGGATTGGCCTTGAGGTAGATCTGCCCGACACACAGATAGTTGGCGGCTTGCCAATATCGGTGCATCCGGTCGAGCAAGTCGGTCGACAACGGGCCGTCTGCCACGGGCGTTTGCGGGCTGACTGGGCTTGCGTTATCGGCGCTGGAAAATGCGGGATTGAAAGTGTACATAGCGACTCCACGAAAAGGTGACGATGGAAAGGACCCGGCTCAGGCCGGGAATTCATGGTCAATCGGGGTGACTGGCGAGCACGGTCTTGGTAGAAGCTTTAAGGTGTGTCGCGCAATGACCCGATCTTCATCGGTGGGGATCATCCAGGCCCTGACTGGGCTGCGCGCTGACGAAAGACGCGAAGCGGATGACTGGTTAGCCGCTTCGTCAAATTCCAGCCCCAGCCAGGCGCAACCGCGCATGATCGCGGCGCGCACCGGGGCTGCGTGTTCACCAGTGCCGCCAGTGAACACCAAGGCGTCCAGGCCACCCAGTACGGCGGCGAAGCTGCCTATCTCCCGCACCACGTTGTGAACATACAGCGACACCGCTTCATGGGCCGCTGCGTGATCGCTGGCCAGCAAGGTGCGCATGTCGCTGGAAATGCCGCCTGACACACCCAGCAGACCACACTCGTGATACAGCAAGTGTTCGAGCGCTTGCGCGGACATCCCGCGCTCGCGCATCAGGTACAGCAGGATGCCAGGATCAAGATGGCCGGGGCGGCTGCCCATCAGCAACCCGTCCAGCGTCGTGAAGCCCATGCTGGTGGCGCGACTGCGCCCGGTGTGCAAGGCGCACAGGCTGGCGCCATTACCCAGATGCGCGACGATGGTTCGTCCCGCTGCAGCGGCAGGGTCGTATTGGCCCAGCACGCCAGCGATGTACTCGTAGGAAAGCCCATGAAAACCGTAACGACGCACGCCGTCCTCGGTCATTTGGCGAGGCAGGCCATACAGGGTTTCAAGGGGGTCGAGCGTGTGATGAAAAGCGGTGTCGAAACAGGCCACCTGGGGTAATCCGGGGTGCCTGGAGGCCAGAAAGCGAATCGGCGCCATGCACAGCGGCTGATGCAGCGGCGCGATAGGCGTCAGCGCTTGCAGTTCGGCCAGCAGGGTCCCATCGACCAGAGCGGCAACGTCTCGACGCGAGCCCCCATGCACCACACGGTGTCCGGCTGCGATCAGCGGCCCCCCGGTGTGCGCCTCGATCCAAGGCAGCAAATGCTCAAGGGGGTCGCTGTCTTCCGCCGGGAGTGGCCAGTGCTCCTCGATAACCTGGCCCTGTGCGTCGGTAAACGCCAGGACCGACTGCCCTGCCCGCCATTCCACACTACCCTGCCCCAGCGCCACTGGCTCACCCCGTTCAATGGCGATAGCGTGATACAGCGAGAATTTCAGGCTGGAGGAACCAGCGTTGAGCACCAATAACGAACCGTTGATCTGGGCGGGTGAAGTCGGGGTTGCCATTCACAGCTCCTGGTATCCGGGGTGGGCACGCTTGTTGGCTCACGTCTTACTGGCTGAGGATCACCTTCATTGCTTTCTCCTGAGCCGCATTGCCGAAAATCTCGTACGCCTGAAGGATGTCATCAAGGGCAAAGCGATGAGTGATCAACTGACGTGCATCGATCTTGCCGGCCTGCACGGTCTTGATCAGCATTGGAGTGGTATTGGTGTTGACCAGCCCGGTGGAGATGTTGATGTTTTGAATCCACAGCTTCTCCAGATGCAGCTCGACACTCTTGCCATGCACCCCGACGTTGGCAATGTTGCCACCGGGCGCGATCACCGCCTGGCAGGTATCGAACGACGCCGGAATACCCACCGCCTCGATGGCAACGTCCACACCTACGCCATCGGTCAATTCAAAGATACGCTCAATGGCATTCTCGGTCTTGATGTCGATCACGTCAGTGGCGCCAAAGCGCTTGGCCACCTCAAGTCGATTGCTGTCACCGTCGACCACGATCAGCGTAGCCGGTGAATAGAACTGGGCGGTCAGCAACGCAGCCATGCCTACCGGCCCGGCGCCGACGATGACCACGCTGTCGCCAGGCTTGACCTTGCCGGCAAGCACGCCGATTTCGAAGCCGGTCGGCAGGATATCGCTGAGCATCACCAGCGCTTGCTCGTCCGCCCCGGCTGGAACCGGATAAAGGCTATTGTCGGCATGCGGGATGCGTACGTATTCTGCCTGAGTGCCGTCGATCAGATGGCCCAGGATCCAGCCGCCGTCAGCGCAGTGGGAATACATCTGTCGGCGGCAATTGGGACAGCTGCCGCAGGACGTGACGCAGGAGATCAGCACGTGATCGCCAGGCTTGAAATTGCGTACAGCCGATCCTACCGTTTCGACGATACCAACCCCCTCATGACCCAGTGTCCGGCCCGGCGTCACGGCAGGGACATCGCCCTTGAGAATGTGCAGGTCAGTGCCGCATATCGTCGTGTGCAACAGGCGAATGACGGCATCAGTGGGTTTGTCGATGAGCGGGACGGGCTTGTCGGTCCAGACTTTAACGCCTGGGCCTTGATAGACGAGGGCTTTCACATTCTCTTCCTTTATCCGATGGGACATCAGTATGGGATGCACGTGCTGGACCGGTGGCCTTCTTCGAGGCGCTGATTATTCCCTGACCCGCAGAGTGAAGGCTGGACCGATTAAATCATCGACCGTTGAATAAATCAAAGCCTGACCAACCCGGTACGCCCTCGCGAATGCGCGCAGAAAAAGCCTTGCCGGATTGCGACTGGGCACGCTCGGTAATTCGACCTGCATCACGCAACGCCTGAAGCGAATAACCTGGCTGCAAGCCCCCGGCATCATAAACGTAGCCCGGCAGGTAACCGGTCAGAAGCAAACGGTAGTCCATCGGCAGGCCTGTGACGATGGCGTTCATCATGTCGAAGACAATGCTGGTGCAGTTGGCGGTGACGGTGTTGTAAAAGCGCGGGTGATTCAACAAATCATTGGTCTGTTCAACATAGGACAACAACAAAGCCTTGCGAGCAGAGGCCGATAATGCCACGCGATAGAGATAATCGTCCTCGTCGCGCACATTGGTTCTAACCCGCAGCGCATCACGCTCATCAGTCGCCAGGATGCTGACTTCATACTGTTTGAAAAAACCGGCGATCGCAGAATAACTCTCGCCTTTTTCTTTGCGCGTTTCGACGCTGAATAAAAGAAACCGACCGTCATCGAAACCGAACGACACCATGACGTGAGCGATAGCGGGCATGCCCCAGTACGACGTGATCAGGTCCACCGAAGCCAGGTGATCCAGGTCGTACTCACGTGTCTCCCACCGTATCTGGTAATCGTCATCCGTGTGCCACTCGAAATTGCGCACATTGCGAAGGGTGAGCTGGTTGCCGTTGATTTCCCCTGAGGTCATTTGCGCAACGTCATCGGCCCAGATGCGCGCGTTCGACGGTGTGAGCGTGCTCCACCATACGCCGATACCGGCCAGGAGTACGGCGTAACCGAGAATGGCGCGCAAGGGCCGTGCGCTCCACGTCAGAAGGACCAGACCCACGCCGCATAAGCACCAGACAAAGACAGCTGCATGATTGGCCCACGGCGGCAGCGCAAGGCGATAACTCAGTGCCAATGCGCCCCAGGCGAGCAACACGCCACCTGTCACGGTTCCCAGGCCGCGCAGAAGTGTGCCGATAACCTTGCTGGCGAGGCTCATGGTTGACTCCCTGTCGGCGCTTGCAGATCGTGAAGATGCTGCTGGAGAATTCGCCGGATCTCGATAATCGCCTGCGGTGTGTCCTGAACACTGTGCCCGGAGGGCACTATTTTTTCCGATTCGGCACCCGCCAGATGACTACTGCCGTAGGGCACTACCCCATCATCGGACAGGGTCAGTGCAAGGGACGGCGTGTGATTACCGATAATGCTGTGATAGCGGACCTGAGGTGAGATGGGCAGGTCTGCGACTGCCATGACGAACGGATCGCGGTTGCTCAAGTTGTCGATGCTGTTTAATGGCCGGGCCACGGCCGCAGAGGACGCGCTGCCTGGCACTACCAGCAACTGCGCGAGCTGCTTGAACCGGTCGAGCACCGACACCGGCAACGCACCAACCCGGCAGCCCAGCGCGAAACACGGTTCTCGGCAAAGGGCGTTCCCCGGTGCGGCGCGGCGACGAAAACCGCGCGGCTGACCTGCGGCAAAGGATTGAATTGCAAATACGGGTCAAGGTGGTTTCGCGCGGCCGCCAACTGTTGATTATTCATCTTGTACCTGGCGAGCAAGGTGTCGCGTATCCCGGCCCCGGAAGTCGACACCATTAGACGGGACAGCACACCGCCCATGCTATGCCCCACCAGGACCACATCGTGACTGGCCCGTGCGGTTTGATCGGGATCGAAGTGCTGCAGCGTCTGTTCGATGACCTTTCGGATCGTGGCGTTGTTCAAGGCCAGCGGCAGGTTGGTCGGATAGTACAGCTGCCAGACCTGGTAGTTGCGCCTGAGGTTTTCGTCACCGAGCACCTCATTGGCAACGTTGATCCAGGCCTCGGGACTGCTCGCCAGACCGTGCAACATGATCACCACATGACGGTTGGGATCATAGGGCTGCAACAGATACAGATGAGGCTTTTTCAGGACTTCACCCCTGCCTACCAGCGTCAACAACGACTGGCGGGCAAATCCGGAGCGCGCAAGCCACAGACCATAGCCCGAGGTAAAGTTTGCCGCCAACGGTGTTTCGTTGCCGGCAAGCGTGACAGCGTCCTGACGATAGGGGTCATAGGCCAGCACTTCGACTTCGTCGGTGGCGAGTACTTGCTCAAGGGTTTGGCCGGGAAAGCGCGCAACGGCAGTCAGGGCCGGAAAAGGCGTCTCGCTCCAGGGCTGTTCATCGCTATCGCTGTCAACCACCTTTTTCGCCGTCACCGCAACCAGCTCGGCACCGATTCCGTCACGGCGATACTGGTTGCGCAGGCCAGCAAAGGACAGGGATGAGGCCGGAATGAGTGCCTGAGGCAACGAACGCGCGTTGGCCAGACGCACATTCTCCATGCGCCCGAACACTGTCCAGCGACCTGTTCGCAGTCGGAAGTTTGCGTGGCCGTCCTCGGCCTTCGGCGGGTGCCCCCGATACCGTTCGAACAACTCGCCGAGCGCTTGCTGAACGGAGAAATTGTAGTAATCGCGGACTTGGGACTGGCGATCTTCCAATGCTCGCTGACTCGGTGTTCTTGCGGTCATGAACAGGTAGGCGTAGGCATAACGCGCGCTTTCCAGAAATGCGTCGGTACGCTGTTCGGCAGTCAATGGACCGTGGGCATGCTGAGCCTCTTGCAGCCACAATTCAGACAGCGTGGCAAGCCGCTGTTCCTCGCCCAACCCGGTGTTATTACGCACCTGTTCACGACAGTCCTGTGGCGCCTCTTCGCAGTGTGTTTCTTCGACACCCGCAACCTGCAACGCGGTGCGCGCGGCTGCGCTGAGTTGCCCAGACGTCAACACGTCGCCGCGCCGAAGCGCGAGATAATCGCGATTATCAATGGTGTTGACCTTAACCCCGGCACAACCTGCGACACCCGCCACCAGCATGATCAATATGGCGCCTTGGCAAGCGCAAGAGGTCCCCTTCAACTGATGCAACGACACAAAAACCCCTGACCGATGAAAAATGACAACTTCACAACTTCACAACCTGCCCGCCTGAGTGGACAGCGTTATCACGCCATCTGACTGATCGTTTTACGAAAGCGCGACAGCGAAATCACAAACAGGGCCGAGCCGATGACGAGCAGCGTCAGGAACGTCGGCCACACCACCATCACCCCTGCCCCGCGATAAAGAATCGCCTGACTGAGCTCCACGAAGTGGGTGGTCGGCGCGACCAGCATAATGTTCTGCACCAGTTCGGGCATGCTTTCGCGCGGCGTGCTGCCGCCGGAGAGCATCTGCAGCGGCAGCAGCACCAGGATCATCAACATGCCGAACTGCGGCATGCTGCGTGCCAGCGTCGCGAGAAATATCCCCATGGACGTGGTCGCGAACAGATGCAGCGCAGCGCCGGCCAGAAACAGCAGGATAGAGCCCTCGATCGGCACATGCAGCAAGCCCTGGACAATGAAGACCAGCGACAGCGCGGCCGCCGTCAGCACCACCAGCCCCATGGACCAGACCTTGACCAGCATGATTTCCCGAGGGGTCACCGGCATCACCAACAGGTGTTCGATAGTCCCGTGTTCACGCTCGCGAATCAGCGCCGCGCCAGTCAGCACGATGGACAGCATGGTCACGTTGTCGATGATCTGCATCAACGCGCCAAACCAGGCGTGCTCAAGGGAGGGATTGAAACGCATGCGGGTCACCAGCTCGACAGGCAGGGCTTGGGCGCCGCGGTATCGCTGCACAAATTCAGTGATTTCGTCATTGACCATCTGCTGGATATAGCCGCTGCCGGTAAACGCCTGGGACATGCGCGTCGCATCGACGTTGAGCTGGATTTCCGTTACCCGGTTCGCCAGCACATCGCGTTGGAAATTCGGCGGAATGGTCAGCGTGAAGGTGTAGTCACCCGCGTCCAGACCCGCATCCACCTGCTCCAGAGAGATCATCATCGGCGTGGTGAATTGCGGTGGGAAGAACGCCGAAGCGATGCGCCCGGATAGCGGCGACTGGTCTTCGTCGACAATAGCGATGGGTGCCATGTGCAGCACGTCCGGCTGGGCCGTTGCGGCGGTGTAGACCGAAAAGGTGAAGGTATAGATGATCAGCACCAGCATCGTCGGATCGCGGGCCAGGCTCCACAGTTCCTTGATGCCCAGCCGGTAGATATTCTTGAGCGATTGCATGTCAGCGATCCTGTTTCTTGAGCAGCGCAACCGTCAGCATCAGAATCAACGGCACGGCGGCCAACAGCGGCCAGAACTCGTTACGCAGGTCGTCGAACCCCAGGGATTTACCGAACACGCCGCGGCTGATATTGAGCATGTGCGTCGCCGGATACAGCTCACCGACGAATCGGGCTGCGCCTTCCAGCGAGGACACCGGGTTGAGCAGCCCGGCGAACTGGATCGCAGGGATCATGGTGCCGATCATGGTAAAAAACATCGCCGCGATCTGGCTGCTGGTCAGGGTCGATGCCAGCAGGCCGATGCCGGTGGCGATGACGTTATAAATCAACGCAGCCAGCAGCAAGGTCATGAAACTGCCTTTGACCGGTACATCGAACAGCGTCACCGCCATCAAGGTCATCAGCAAAAAGTTGATCATTGCCAATGCCACGTACGGCAGCTGTTTACCCAACAGGAACTCGGTCCGCGTCACCGGCGTGACGTATAGATTGATGATCGAGCCCAACTCCTTTTCCCGCACCACCGACAGCGCGGTGAGCATGGCGGGCAGCATGAGCAGCAGCAAGGGGATGATCGCCGGAACCATGGCAGGCAAGCTCTTTACATCCGGGTTGTAGCGAAAGCGGGTCTGGATGCTGAATGAACTGTCGGTGCTGGCAGCCCCCAGGCGATGCAACGCCTGATCCTGCAACCAGGTCTGGTGCATGCCCTGGACGTAGCCGAGTATGGTTTCGGCCCTGGACGGCATGGCGCCGTCGATCCACGCCGCTATCTGCACCGGCGCGCCCCTTTGCAGGTCGCGAGCAAAACCCGGCGGTATCTCGATGGCCAGGGTGATCTTCGAACTGCGCATGCGCTGGTCCAGATCCTCGTAACCGGCCAATGGCGGCATCTCCTTGAAATACCGCGAGCCGGAAAGGTTAAGCGCGTAGTTGCGGCTCAGCTCTGTCTGGTCGTGGTCCAGCACCGCGTAACTGAGGTTTTCCACGTCCATGCTAAGACCAAAACCCATCACCAGCATCAACACCAGTGACCCGATCAGCGCCAGCGTGGCGCGCACGGGGTCACGTTGCAGCTCCAGGGCTTCGCGCCACAGGTAACTGAACATGCGATTGAAGCTGAACCTGGGTTCGCCCGCTGAACCGGAAGGCTTGAGCTCGATTGCGGGTGAAGGCGTCTCGCTCGGCGCTTCGTCGGGCTTGCCGGCAGCCTCTTGCAGGTAAGCGATGAAGGCCTGTTCCAGCGAACTTGCGCCC
Organism: Pseudomonas sp. UBA5706; assembly: GCF_002419965.1. GTDB lineage: Bacteria > Pseudomonadota > Gammaproteobacteria > Pseudomonadales > Pseudomonadaceae > Aquipseudomonas. The sequence goes on along the minus strand of NZ_DIHC01000038.1, from coordinate 42,541 downwards.
CGCTGCTCAACGATATGTGCAGGGGTGTCGCTGACCAGAACCCTGCCTGCGTGCATAAGCGAAATGCGGTCGCAGCGCTCAGCCTCATTCATGAAGTGGGTGGAGATAAAGATGGTCACGCGATCACGTCGCGACAGCTCGATCAGCAAGTTCCAGAAGCCATCGCGGGCGATGGGATCGACGCCAGAGGTCGGTTCATCGAGGATCAGCAGCTCGGGCCGGTGTACCGTCGCCACCGCCAGGGACAGACGCTGACGAATCCCCAGCGGCAGGCTTTCCGGGAGACTCTCCAGCACATCGGCAAGATTGAAGCGCTCGGCAAGTTCGTTGATCCGCGGGCTGATCTGTTGTTCCGGCATCTGAAACAGCTGCGCATGCAACACCAGGTTTTGCCTAACGGTCAGCTCGCTGTAAAGGGAAAACGCCTGGGACATGTAACCCACCCTGCGCCGGGTCCCGATGTCGTCGGGGTCGACTTCGCGCCCAAACAGGCTGGCGGTGCCCTCACTGGCCGGCAAAAGGCCGGTCAGCAGCTTCATGGTGGTGGATTTGCCGCAGCCGTTGGAACCAAGAAAGCCGAAGATTTCCCCACGACGAATGCGGAAACTGACGTGATCCACTGCCACGAAATCACCGAAGCGGATGGTCAGGTCCCGGGCTTCGATGGCGATCTGCGGTTCAGCGACATCCTCCAGCGGGTCGATATGCACCGGTTGGTGACCACGGCGCTTTTCCTCCGGCAGCAAGGCGATGAAGGCTGCCTCCAGATCGTGGGACCCGGTGCTGGTCAGCAGCTGCGCAGGCGACCCTGTGGCCAGGACCTTGCCAGCGTCCATCGCCACCAGCCAGTCGAAACGCTGCGCTTCATCCATGTAGGCGGTGGCAACGATGACACTCATGCCCGCCCGTTGCTGCCTTATGCTGCCGATCAGGTCCCAAAACTGAGCCCGCGCCAGAGGGTCCACGCCAGTGGTGGGCTCGTCCAGAATCAGCAGGTCAGGGTCGTGAATCAATGCGCAGCACAGGCCCAGTTTCTGTTTCATGCCGCCGGACAATTTGCCGGCGGGCCGGGTCAGAAACGAGAACAGCCCGGTGCTGCGGGTCAGATCATCGATACGACGGCGGCGCTCGGCAGCGTCATGGCCAAACAGGCGGGCGAAGAACTGCAGGTTTTCTTCGACCGACAGGGTCGGGTAGAGATTCTTGCCCAAGCCCTGTGGCATGTAGGCAATCCGCGGGCAGACCCGATTGCGGTGGCTGACCTGACGCATATCGCCGCCCAGCACGCTCACCTGCCCTTGCTGTATCGCTCTGGCGCCGGCCAGCAGCGACAACAGGCTGGATTTGCCCACACCGTCCGGGCCGATCAGCCCGACCATCCTGCCCGCGGGGATCTCCAGCGTGACGCCGGCCAGTGCCTCGGTTTTTCCATAGGCCAGCACCACGTCCGTGACGCTGGCAACGCCAGGCAACGATTGGCTTCGGGCTTGGTCGGTCATTTGGAGACTTTCACCGCCAGCTCAGCCGGCCACTCCGTTTGCGGGTCAAGCTTGACCCAGGCCACGCCGGGCAGCCCGGTCTTGATCTGTGTGAGGTTGCGCAGCAAAAGGTCGCGGTCTATCTGCGCCTTGACCCGGAACATCAGCTTCTGACGTTCGCTGGCGGTCTCAACGGTCTTTGGCGTGAATTGCGCAACGCTGGCCACGAACGAAACCTGGGCCGGTATCACGTACTGCGGTGCCGCATCGAGAATGATACGGATATCGCTGCCCAGCGCGACGCGTCCGGCCACACTTTCCGGGAGAAAAAACGTCAGGTACACATCGGAAAGATCCACCAGATTGAGCACCTTGCCGCCCGCCGCCAGCACTTCGCCAGGCTGGGCAACTCGGTATTGGACGCGGCCGGCGCGTGGCGCGACCAACTGACTGTCATTGATGTCGGCCTCCACGCGAGCAATCGTGGCCAGGCTTGCGGTCACTGCCGATTGCGCACCGACGACCTGGGCCTGTGTCGCTTCAATATACGCCTGGGCAGCCGCGACCTGAGCTTGAGCGGCCTTGAGCGTCGCTTCCGCGCTGCGTACGTTGGCGCGATCGTCATCATATTGCTGGGTCGACAGGGCACCTTCGCGGGAGAGCATTTCGGAGCGCCTCAATCGGCGCTTCATCGCATCGAGCTCACTTTCCCGTTGAGCGACCAGCGCTTCGGCGGCCAGTTTGTCACTGCGACGCACCATCACCTGCGCTTTGACGCCCAACTCTGTGTTGATGGCCTGCTGGTGCTGCGCCGCGGCTTCATCGCGCTGGGCCGTCAGCGTCTGGATTTGCATGTTCGCCAGCTTCTGCCCGCGCTCGACGAAGTCGCCCTCCTGAACCAGGATGTCATCTATCCGCCCGGCAAGTTTGGTCGAGACATCCACCTCGGTGGCTTCGATACGCCCATTCCCGCTGACGAACCCATCGCCGAATCCGGCGGGATTCAAGGCTTTCCAGATAAACCAGCCTGCAACCAACGCAATGACGACAGCCAAAGGCACAAACAGCTTACTACCGGTTACTTTCATGAAAATGACCTTGGTCAGTGGGCTTTACGATCAGCTCAGGCGTCCGCCAATCACGGTCAATGCCACCGGGCTGTGGAGCATGACAACACGTCCGGGGCCTATCGAGACACCGATGTGCAGTGACGAATCCGGGTCGCAGTGGCTGGCTTTTCCTGAAACGACAGCGCCTGAACCTTACCGGCGGGCCGCCCGAAAGTGAGACGCCCACGAGGGCGAATGCTAGGATTAGCCCAACATGAACATTAATTCATCGAGCGTTGATTAAAGCGTCGCTTAGCCAACCATGTCAACCAATCGTCTGGACCAGGTCAATCCCACCCATGCCCAATGAGCCCACCAAACGCCGCGGCAGGCCGCCAAAAGCCGAAGAGGTCAAACCCGACGTCATCCTCCAGGCAGCCCTGAAGTGCTTCGCTATGCACGGGTTCGAAGGCGCCAGCCTGCGCCGTATCGCTACCGCGTCAAATGTCGATGTGGCGTTGATCGCGCATCGCCATGGCGCAAAGCTGGAGCTTTGGAAGGCGGTGGTCGATGACATCGCCAGCAAGTTTGTGCTGAAACTCAGTCGATCTCGCAGTCCCGCCGAGTTAGCTGGCGCATCGTCTATGGACCGACTTCAACTGGCGATCGACCAGATGATCGATTTCTCGGCCCAATCGCCGGAAATGGCCATGTTCGTGATAAAGGAAATCGCTCAGCGCGATGAGCGATTCCAGTATGTTTACGAGCGTCTGATCAGGCCCGCGCAGCAAGTCCTGTTGCCTACGGTCGAGTGCGCCATCGCCGAGGGTTATCTTAAAGACGTTGATCCCGAGTTGTTTTTCTACAATGTCTCGGGTGCGGTGGCGCTGACCGTATCGATGCGCTCGCTGCTCGGGGAGTTCGACGGTGATGCACTCAGCTCTGAGCACTTCCTGCGCGGCATGAAGGCGCTGTGGCGATCACTGCTTGCGCAGTGAACCGGGAACACAGGCCGCCAAGGCAACCCATCCACCCCTCACGGCGCGGTCGCGCAGACAGCCTCTGCGACCCCGTGCATTCCCTCCAGCGCTCGCAGGTAAGCGGTCAACGCCCGGGGTAGCTCCTCGATCAGGATCCGCCTGGACACTGCGCTGTTTTCCTGCGCGATCTGAAAGGCGCCAATGGGCAGCCCAATCAATGCCAGCACATACGTCTGGCGTGCCTCATCGCTGGCTACAGGCAACCGCAGTTGCAGCACTCTTGCGTAAATGCCTTCGATGCGCAGGCGCAGATCGGGGTTGCTCAAACGATCCGCACCATCGAGCGGATAAATCAGTGACACCAGGTCCCGATGCTGCTCGGTGTATTGCAGCACTGGAAGAATGAGCCGGGCAATCACGCCTTCTGCGCTCTGCGCGACCCAGACACTGTCCTCAATGTCCATCAACTCGTTCGCAATGAGCGCGAGCGACTGGATGTGGCGCTCGCCCAATGCTTCCAGAACCCGCTGTTTGTCCGAGAAGAAATGGTAAAGCGAGCCGATCGAGGTGCCGGCTTCTCGGGCAATGCCGTGCATCGTCACCTGAGCGGCGCCTTCGAGCACGATCAGGCGCGCGCACGCGTCCAATATCGCTGACACCCGTTCACGGCCACGGGCTTGCTGAGGGGAACGTGATGAAGAGGGTTTCTTGTCTGTCATGAGAAGGGATCAGGATTCGGCCGCACATTATGACCGATTGGGTATTCCCGTAAATGAACTAATACTCGACTCACCCGTCTAGTATCGCGCAAACTGAACGGCACTTTCGCCTTAACGGTTTATCGAGATGACTGCGATTGGCTGAGTACCTTGCACCGACGCCCAACTGGGAAGCGCATGAACGGCCTTCGATGCCCGGCTCTCCTTCTACCCCCGATCACACACCGCGCGTGCGGCTGGCTTACGCCCTCGTTGCGGTATTGCTGGGCATCACCGGCGGGCTGGGCAACGCGCTGATCAGCGCTAACCTCGCCAATATCCAGGGGCACCTGGGTTTGACACCTTCCGAGGCCGCCTGGCTGCCAGCCGCTTACTTGATGGTCAACATCTCAACGGCGCTGCTGCTGGTTAAGTTCCGCCAGCAATATGGTCTGCGCCGCTTCGCCGAAATTGGCCTGCTCTCGTATGTCGTGCTCACGGTTGCCCATGTATTCATCGATGGCTTCACGATGGCAATATTTGTCCGGGCCGCCAGCGGATTTGCCGGGGCAACCGTCAGCACGTTGGCGGTGATGTACATGCTGCAGGCTTTTAAAAAGGCTGAGATGGGCAGAGCGCTGGTCTTGGGCATCGGCATCTCTCAGTTGGCCACTCCACTGGCGTGGTTGATTTCCCCCGCGTTGCTAGACATGGGCGAGTGGCATCGCCTGTATGTCTTCGAGGCGGGCTTGGCGCTGTGCTGCCTGGCCGCCGTCGTGTCGCTCAAACTGCCGCCCGGTGTGCAGATCAAGGCCTTCGAGCCGCTGGATTTTCTGACCTTCTTTCTGCTCGCCCCGGCGCTGGGCCTGTTTGCCGCGGTGCTGACCCAGGGACGCGTGCAGTGGTGGAACACGCAAACCTGGATTGGCTACGCGCTGATCGCCGCCATTGTCTTGCTGACCGTGGCCGTTATGATCGAGCACCGACGCAAGAATCCGTTGCTGCAAACCCGCTGGCTGGCGTCGCTGGACACGATACGCTTCGCCATGGGTGCGCTGATGTTGCGCTTTATCCTGTCCGAACAAACCTATGGCGCGGTTGGCTTGTTGCAGAACCTGGGCATGGCGGCGGACCAATTGCAGCCCTTGTATGCAGTGATGCTCGCCGGGCTGGTGGCGGGGATACTCGTCAGTGCCCTTACGTTTAGCGAAAAAGCTGCCATACCGCAGATTCTCGCCTCTATCGTGCTGGTCGCAGTCGGCAGTTTCATGGACGCCGATGCCACCAACCTGACACGTCCACACACCATGTTTCTCAGTCAATTCCTGTTGTCGGTGGCGGCCGGGATGTTCATGGGGCCACTGTTGCTGATCGGCGTCATGAGTGCGCTGAAGAACGGGCCCCATTACATGGTCAGTTTCGCTGTGTTGTTCTCGCTCACGCAAAGCATCGGGGGGTTGGCAGGGCCAGCAGCCTTAGGCTCGTTTCAGGTGCTTCGGGAAAAGTTTCACTCCAGCCAGATCAACGGGCACATCGACCCCACCAACTCGGTCATCGCGCAGCGCCTGCAGATTCAGGGACAGATTTATGCCGCCACTCAGACCGATCCTGCTCTGCGCAACGCCCAAGGCATTGCCCAGCTAAGCCAGGCCGCCACCCGGGAAGCCAACGTACTGGCATTCAATGACGTCTTCCGCGTATTGGGCGTGCTGACCGTCAGTTTCCTGTATTGGTCCTTGGTGCACACCGTTCGCGCTGCGCGCAAAGCGACACCGCCGCCCCCCGCCACTCCCTCCTCTGCAGTTGTGTGACTTTAATGAGCCAGACCGATCCAGAAAAAAACATCAACACCCCAGCCTCTCCCAGCGTTGCAGCCGATGCAGGTGGCGCCGCGGCAGGTCCGCCGAAAATCATCAAATCCAGCCGTGCGACGCTCTGGCTGATGGCAGGCGTGGCGGCCGTCGGCATCGTGCTGGTCTTGTATGCCTGGCAGTTCTGGCCGTTCAACAGCGCGGTCATGACCACGGAAAACGCCTATGTCCGGGGACAGATCACCGTCATGGCGCCGCAGGTCAATGGTTACGTCGCCCAGGTTCTTGTGCGGGACTTCGAGGTGGTCAAGCAGGGGCAGGTGCTGATACAGATCGACGATCGCATTTATCAGCAGCGGGTCGAGCAAGCGGCCGCCGATCTTGATGCGCGCAAAGCGGACCTGGATAACTCGCTGCAAACCCAGGCCTCGGATCAGGCGACGCTGGCCTCAAGGCAAGCTGAGCTGTTTTCAGTCGAGGCCGAGTCCGATCGTGCAAAAGCCGACGAAGCGCGGGTCAACGAACTCGCCTCCAGAGGTTCGGTGTCTATCCGCGAACGTGACCAGATCCGGGCGACCGCTCGCAGTGCTGGCGCCAATGTAAAGAAAGCCCGAGCGGCAATCGACATCGCCAGGGAAACGGTGAAATCCACCCAGGTTTCGCGAGGCGTGTTGCAGGCTGCCGTCAGAAGCGCGCAAGCGGCCCTGCACCTGGCGCAGATCGATCTGGAAAACACCCGTATCCGCGCCCCGCGTGACGGTGTACTCAGTGAAGTATCGGTGCGGCTGGGGCAATACGTCAGCGCGGGTTCGCAGTTGCTGTATCTGGTGCCCGAGCAGCTTTGGGTGGTGGCCAATTACAAGGAAACCCAGGTTAACGGCATGCTGGCGGGACAAACCGTCACCCTGGACGTGGACGCGCTGGATGGCGCCCGCCTGACCGGGCGCGTGGAGCGATTCGCGCCAGCCACCGGTTCCGAATTCAGCGTTCTGCGGCCCGACAACGCCACCGGCAACTTCACCAAGGTCGCACAGCGCATCCCCGTCAGGATCGCACTCGATGCCAATCAACCGATGGCCCGACGGCTCAGGCCCGGCATGTCGGTCGTCGCCCATGTCGATACAGCCAGTGCGGGCGACGAAGGCAGCGCGCCATGAGCTCGTCAACTTGCTGCCCATGGCAACCTCTGATGCTCGCAACACTGGTGGCGTTGGCGGGTTGCGCGCCTACCAAGGCGCCGATACCTACGCAGGCCAAGGTCTTCGCCCCTTCGCAATGGCGAGGCCAGGCGCAGGCGCAGGCGCCGATCTCTGCACAGTGGTGGCGAGCATTCAACGACCCGGCCCTCAGCCAGCTGGTCGATGAGGCGCTGCTGCACAACACCGACGTCCTGACATCAGTGGCCCTGGTCGAAGAGGCGCGCCAGCAAATCGGCCTGACCCATTCTGCGCTATTGCCCACCCTTGATGGGTCGTTGGGCGCGCAGACGACGCGCAATTTGGGCGTGACCGGCATTACTCACTCCCGATCGATACAACCGGAAATCCAGGTGGCCTATGAGCTGGACCTTTGGGGCCGCCTGCGCAACCTGGACAAGGCGGCTCGGTTGCAATACCAGGCCACCCGGACAGACCTGGACAACGTTCATTTGTCCGTCGCCAGTACCGTGGCGCGCGCTTACATTACCCTGCTGTCGCTGGACACCCAGCTAAAGGTCACGCGCGATACGGCTGCGTCGCGACGTGATGCACTGATGGTCGCCCAGGACCGGTCCAACGAAGGCTATACCTCACAGCTGGAGCTGACCCAGGCGCAGTCGGAGTACGAATCGGCCCAGCAGATGATTCCGCAACTTGAGCAATCGATACGCCAGCAGGAAAACGCCATCCGCTTGCTGACAGGCACACTGCCCGGCTACGTATCCCGAGGCCGCCTGTTTCAGAACATCGCGCCTCCAACAGTGCCAGGGATGCTGCCGTCAGAGCTGTTGCGACGCCGCCCGGACATTCAACAAGCGGAGCTGATGGTGGCAGCGTCGGATCTTAGCCTGGAGGCACGTCGCGATGAGTACCTGCCGCAAGTGCAACTGTCGGCAGGCTTCGGGCGCCTCTATGTCAACGCGCTGGACTTCGACCCGGTCAAGGTGTGGGATCTGGGCGTCAGCGTGCTGGCGCCGATTTACAGTGGCGGACGCCTTGAAGCGCAGGTTGGCGTAGCAACGGCGCAGCGTGACCAGGCCGCTTACAACTATCGCGCCGTCGCGCTCAAGGCATTCGGCGAGGTCGAAAATTCGCTGTCGGCAGTCAAGCGTTTTGAAGAGCAGATCGAACGGATACGCACGCGGATAAACACGCTGAGCCGTTCATTGGACATCGCCCAGGACCGTTATCAGGGCGGTTACTCTTCCTATCTGGAAGTGCTCGACGCCCAGCGCAATCTGTTCAACACCGAGTTGGCCGCCATTCAGGTCAGGGAAAGTCAGCTCAACAACGTCATTTCGCTGTACCAGGCCCTGGGTGGAGGCTGGCCGGGGGTAGAGCCGGGCCAGCCCATGGTCATGGCGACAGGGGAAAAGTGACGCCCATGACAGGCTGACGCGGCTTCAGCCAACCCCACATCCGCCAACCGAGAGCGGATGCCATGGGCACATATCCCGGTGGCGCTCTGCGCGCTTACTCTCCCCCCTCGGGTATCGACTCAACCCGGCGCACGCCTTGCCTGCGCCGGTACGCCCAAGCAAAGACGCCAATTCGTCCGACGCCCACCTCCGTAGCAATCAGAAACATATAGCGATCGCAAACAAATATCGTTTGATAATGGTTTGCGTTTACTAAATTGTAAGAAAATTGTTACGATCGCCGTCCCCCGGCACAGGCCCCGCGATAGACCCCTTGCCGTTGGGGTAACCGTCTGGTCATCGCTGTCGCGCGTCCCGCTTAGGAATTGCATGATGTTTCGTCCGTTTTCGCCTTCGTTGATCGGCCTCATGGCAATCGGTCTGCCGGTTGTAGTGCTGGCTGCACCTGTTCAACTGAATCTGCCTGCGCAAGCGCTGGCCACCTCCTTGATGCAACTGGGTCAGGCCAGCGGGATGCAGGTCGCTTTCGACGCGTCACAGGTGGCTGGCAAGCAGGCGCCGGCCGTCAAGGGATATCTGGAACCGGTCCAGGCGCTTGAGCGGTTGCTTGCGGGCAGCGGCTTGAGCACCCAGCTGCAGGGCAATGGCGCGCGGGTGTTTCAGGCTGGCGGCAGCATTGGCGACGGCGCCATGACGCTTGGCGAGATCAACATCGATTCGCAAAGCAGTGGCATCGCGGGGCTCGCCACCACGGAGGGCAGCGCGTCCTACACCACCGGCTCGATGAGCACCGCCACCAAGCTGCCGCTGTCGATCCGCCAAACGCCACAATCGGTGAGCGTCATCACCCGTCAGCGCATCGATGATCAGGGCATGAACGATCTCAACGATGTAGTCAAATACGCGCCCGGCATCACGCTGCGCAAGTTCGGTTCGGACCGCCAGCAGTTTCTCGCACGCGGCTTTCCCATCGACAACCTGATGTATGACGGGCTGCCGACCATTGTCAGCAGCTTCACGCTGGATACCATTTCCGGCGCAGACCTGGCGCTTTACGATCGGGTAGAAGTAGTGCGCGGCGCAACGGGCTTGATGACCGGCGCAGGCAGTCCTTCGGCGACACTGAACCTGGTGCGCAAGCGCCCGACGGCCACGCCACAGGTCAGTGTGACCACCAGCGCTGGCAGTTGGGACCGTTACCGCACCGAAGTCGATGCGTCCAACAAGCTCAACGAATCCGGCACCCTGCGTGGCCGGGTAGTGGCGGCCTACGAACAAGGCAACAGCTTCGTCGATGAACGCGACAAGCAACGCCAGACATTTTACGGCGTGTTCGAAGCCGACCTGAGCGACGCCACCACCTGGACCGTCGGCGCCTCGAAGCAGCGCGATGACGCGACCTCCGACTGGGGCAGCCTGCCCGCCGGGCCGAACGGCGAAAACCTGCACCTGCCCCGCTCCACCTTCCTCAGCAACGACTGGGCGTACTGGGATCGGGACAACGTCAGCGTCTTCACCGACCTGACCCACCACTTCGACAACGGCTGGAGCGGCAAGCTGGCCGCGGCGCGAATCTGGGCCGAGTCGGACATGTTCTCCAGCTACCTGACGGCGGCAGGTACCGGGTATGGCCAGGCCTCCGGCCAATACGACACCACCGACGTGCAGACCAACCTGGACGGTTCGCTTTCCGGCCCGTTCCAGCTGTTTGGCCGGGAGCATGACTTGATGCTCGGCGTGAGCCGCCGCGAAGAGAAGTTCGACCAGACCGGCGGCTTTTACGGCTCCACGCCCGTCAACATCTACCGCTTTGACCCGCACATCATTCCCAAGCCGGACCTCACCACCCGCACCGGCTACATGAATAAGAACACCGCCACCGAAGACGGGATATACGCAGCGGCACGCTTTAACCCCATCGATCCGCTGCACATCATCGTCGGCGGCCGGATCAGTTGGTACGACTACAAGAACCGTTCGGCCAGCACCGGCGATTACAAAGTCACGCAAGAAGTGACGCCGTACGCTGGCGTCATTTTTGACCTGAACGACACCTACTCGGTCTACGCCAGCTATACGGAGATTTTCAAACCGCAAAACCAGCAGGATATCGGCGGCGCGATTCTTGATCCAATGACGGGCGAGAGCTACGAGGTGGGTGTCAAGGGCGAGTACTTCGACGGCGGCCTGAACGCCTCGCTGGCGGTGTTTGACATGACCCAGGAAAACCGCGCCTACGCGATTCCCAATCCGCCCGCCACCTGCCAGCAGCAAAACCGCACCTGTTACGAGGCTGCCGGTGAGGTGCGCAGCCGCGGTATCGATGCCGAACTGACAGGCGCCCTGACGCCGGACTGGCAGTTTTCCGCGGCCTATACCTTGCTGCTCAGTCAATACGTCAAGGACCGCACCTTCGAGAAGGGCAACCTGTTCGCCCCCAACCAGCCCAAGCACCTGTTCAAGGCCGCAACTACGTACCACCTGCCGGGCAGCTTGAACAAAATGCGCGTGGGTGCCGACGTCATGGCCCAGAGCGAGACCTACAATCGGGTGGGCAAAGGTCACTCGCTACAAGATTCATACGCGGTCGTCGGGCTGATGGCCGGATACCGCTTCGACGAGCATTGGGATGCGCGAGTCAACCTGAACAACCTGCTTGACGAGAAGTACTGGCAGGGCATTCCGACGGCTACCGGCAGCGGTGTATACGGCGATCCGCGCAACGTGATGTTCTCGCTGAAGTGGTCGCTGTAACCAGCGATCGCCGACCCCTTCAACGAGAGGCAAAGAACGTCAGTGGCTTGCCGCCGGCAACGCAAAGGCTTCGACATAGTCGCCCGACTGGGTCTGCAGCCCGCCATGGCCGCCGGCCGCGATCACCACATACTGGCGGCCATCCTTGCCCATGTACGTCATGGGCGTCGCCTGCCCGCCTGCCGGCAGCCGGGCACGCCAGATTTCGCTGCCGTCCTGGGCATCGAAGGCACGCAGGTAGTTATCAGCTGTGGCGCCCATGAAAATCAGCCCTGAACGGGTGGTGATGTTGCCGCCAATGTTGAAGATCCCCGTGGAAAACGGCAGGTTAGCGTGCAGGCCCAGCGGCCCCATGTCACGCGTGGTGCCCACGTCATGTTTCCAGACCAGCGAGCGAGTACCCAGGTCGACAGCCGCCAACTGGCCCCACGGCGGCGCTTTGCAGGGCGCACCGAGAATGCCCAGCCACGGATCGACCTTGACCACGTAGGGCGTACCGTACTGCGGATTGATCGCAAACTCTTTGGGCCGTGGTGGTTGCCCGGTTCCGTCCCAGGGTTCGACCAGCCCTTTGGCCTCGGCATCGGCACGTTTGAATGTCTGCGCAATGAACGGGATGTAGCTCAGGTTGGCGTATAAACGCCGCCTTTGCGGATCGACCGATGCGCCGTGCCAGTCGATGACGCCATCGAACGCCGGGTAGACCAGGGTTTTCTGGCTCAGGGAAAACGGCGTGAACGCGCCCTTGTAATCCAGCTGGCGAAACTCGATCCGGCACAGCATCTGGTCGATCGGCGTCACGCCCCAGGTGTCCTTTTCTTCGATCTGCGGCGGCGCGAACGACGGCATGCCCACCGAATAAGGCTGCGTCGCTGAAGGATGATCGTCCTCCAGCCCGCCTTGCGGTGCCGGCTTTTCTTGCACCTGGGCGATCGGCTTGCCGGTCTCCCGGTTGAGCAGGAACAGCTCGCCACGCTTGGTGGTTTGTACCAGGGCAGGCACCGGCGCGCCATTGCTGTCTTGCAGGTCTACCAAGGTCGGGCCAATAGGCACGTCCATGTCCCATAAGTCATGGTGCAGGGTCTGGAAGGTCCAGCGCAGTTCGCCGGTTTCGATGCTAAGCGCTACCACAGAGCTTGAGTATTGTTCATCGAATGGCCGACGATGAGCGCCGTAGTAATCCGGCACCGCATTGCCGGTTGGCAGGTAGACCAACCCGCGCTCGACATCGGCGGTGTACACGCCCCATGCGTTAGGCGTACCCGCAGTGAAAGTCTCGTCCGGGCCGGGGTGCGCCACCGGGTCGCCCGGGCGACCGACATCCCAGGCCCAGACGATTTTGCCGGTCACAGGATCGAATGCGCGCACGGCGCCGGAAGGTTCGTTGGTTTTCTGCCCGTCGTAGATCCAGCCGCCCAGAATGACCCGGTTGCCAGCCACCAGCGGAGGTGAGGTCACGAAGTGAAACCCCTTGGGCACATTACCCAGATATTGGCGCAGCGAGACAAACCCCTGATCGCCGAAATCCGCGCAAGGCTTGCCCGTGCTCGCATCGAGCGCCACCAGACGCGCGTCAGCCACCGGGGCAATGATGCGCTGGCTGCACTCCCCTCCTGCGCCCTGATCGCTTGGCATCTGATAGAACGCCACACCGCGACAGGCCAGGTACGCGTTATTGGACGTTTCAGGCTTGGGGTCGAAGCGCCAGCGCTCCTGGCCGGAGACCGCATCCAGCGCAATCACCTGGCTGTGGGGCGTGCAGATATAGAGCGTCTCGCCGATTTTGATTGGGGTGACTTCAAAGTTAAATTCGTAGCCATTCTTGTTTTCGCCGGAGCGCGCCACGTCACCTGTACGGTACTCCCAAGCGGGCTGCAACCCAGAGACGTTCTGCCGATCGATCTGGCTCAGCGGCGACCAACGCTCGCCACGGGCGGTGCGACCGTAATAGTTCCAGTCGTTGTCGCTGACCGATTGATCGGTCGAGGCCCCCAGCATTGCTGCCTCTGCCTGCGGCTTGGGGTAGGCATGGGCAAAGAACAGGCCGCCTACCAATGCAAAGCCCACCAGCGGCATGACGACATTGCCCACCGAGGAAATGTGCGCACCCTCCCCCAACCTGCGCCGCACCCGCGGCATCAGCAGATACAGGCCCAGCAGCGTCGGCAGCATAAGGCGTGGCTCCAGCGCCCAGACGTTCAGCCCACCTTCGCTGATTGCCCATATCAACGTGCCCAGCCATAGCGCGCCATACAGCCACAATGACCAGCGTTGCCCTTTGATCAGGCCCAGCCCGACCAGCACCAGCCCGGCGCCGGCGATCGCGTAGTACGCACTGCCATGAAGAATGGCCAGCCTGATTCCTCCGCCCAGCAAGATCAACCCGGCCAAGGCCACTAACACGCCGGAAGCCACCGGTGTGGCTCGATTGAATACTTTCATGTCTCCCCCAACGCCCAAAGGCGTAAACCCGCTGTCGGTAGCATCTTCTGAAACGCAATCCTGTGGACTCTTCGCGTCACGATACAGTTCGGCGTTTCAATCAATGCTTGCTTTCTGCCGATATTTGCTCAGGCGTGGGGGCGGTCGATTTTCTCAGTGAGCAAGTCGGGTCGAGAATACGGCCCTGCTGCAGGGGCCAGCCCTGCAGCCGCCGCCGGCATTCGCTCACTGCAGGCCTTGAAGACGCTGGCTGACGGCACATGCCTGCCCAGTACACCCATCCCGAGGGGCGCGAGTCGCCCGCCGTGACTGCCGTCGCCCTAATTATTATTTCGGTTCTTCTGCGTGTGCCCAGCGGTAATCCAGACGCGGCGCACGGATTTTGACCCGGCGCTTGATCTTGATCAGTATCGGCTCATGCACTGGCTCGGGATCGCGCAGGAACGCGGTCATCACCGCACTCAACGCATACAGGCCACAGAACGCCCAGACCACCCCTTCCAACCCGAAACGGTCATGGAAGATCGCCACCACGGCCGGCCCGACCCAGGTCGATGCGCCAGCGCCCAGGCTTAGCACCGACAGCGCGGCCGCCTTGTTTTGCGGTGCCAAGGCCGGCGCCAGCGCCGAGAGCGGCACGAAGCACGCCAGCGTAAGGCCGTAAAACGCGCCAAACACCGAGGCGATCAGGAAGTTGTCCGGGTACATCTGCGGCATGAAAAAGAACAGCGGCGTGCTGATCATACTGCCCACGGCGCCCAGCCAGAGAATGGTATTGCGGTAACCGATCCGGGTGCTGATCACGCTGGACGTGAGGTTGCCAATGATGTTGAACACGAAGACGATCGTCAGTAGACGCAGCCACTGTTCCAGGGTGAACCCCACGGTGTGCATAAAGAATCCAGGCATGACGACCAGAAAGCCGAACATGGACGAGGTGTTGATCACCCGCACCAGGCCTGCCAGCGACACCTTCGGACGCGACCACATGATGGTGATGTTCTTGGCCATCGACACCATCGGTTTTTCGCCCTCGGGTGCCAGGCGACGCATGCCCGCTGCATCACGCATGCCGAGCAGACCGACAGCGCCGCCGACCAACACCAGCGCAAAGGACAGCCAGAACGTTTGCAGCGCGCCAATGAGGGGAATGCTCACGCTTGCCACCAACGAGCCCAGGGTGGGCAAGCCTGCCGCGTAAGCGACCCAGAACCAGCCGACGGCCATGCCCATCTTGCGGGGCGGCGTGGCGGCGGCAATCCATACCAGGAAACCGTAGGCGAAAAGTGGATAACCGAATCCGCGTAGACCGTAGGTCAGCAGAATCATCGGGTAGCTGAGTTTTTGCAGACCGTAGACGAGAAACAGCACCTCGAACACGCTCCAGATGATCAGCCCCAGCAACATCACCCGTTTGGGGCCCCAAAGGTTGGAGAGCGCACCGGCCAGCCAGGACGATATCCCGACAGTGACACCGTACAGGGTGAACACCATGGCGATTTCATCGCCGGGCATGCCACGTTGGCTGAGGAAGGGGGAAAGGTATCCAAGCTCGACGCCGTCGCCGATCATAAAGATCAGCAAGCCAACGAAGCCCCAGAACAGCGGGTAAGGGATGCCGATTTTGTCGCACAGACGGGCGAGTGAAGTGTTCGGAGTGGATTGATCGCTCAATGGTCCGGTCCTTTTTTGCAGCACGGCGCTTGGGCGCGCCGAATGAATGGCCTCTATGAGGTTCAAGGGCAGGTAGATCGCGCGAACAGTCGCCTTGGAGGCGGTAGCGGCGAGCACGGTCAGGGTGTAGCAGGTTGATTCATGGGATGGCTGCCATCTGCGCGTCATCCATGTTTGCCTGGATTTACGCGTTGAAAGCCTTTTCTTTTATGCCAGCTGAAACGCTTCAGCACAACCCCGGCGAGACGCTGCCCTGCGACAACGTGCCCGGTTGTCATGGCCTTGACGCACGCATCGCGGGGCTGACAGCGGTCGCAAACCGGTAAGAAAAAATCACTTGTTCGCCCTCACCGCACACGGACTCAGGTTCAAACCGGGCTGCAATCCATGGGGAAAGGACCAGCCGCCCGGGTCTATTGGCAATTGCTGTACACCTGCATCACACCGCATGCGCTGACGATTTCACAGCGAAACGATAAAACTAGCTAAGCGAGTTAGCTATTTGTTACTGTGCGCGCTCAGCACCCAGCCACTGGATCATGCGCAGAAACCTTGATGAAGACGCCCTCCTCTGCACCCTTTTCAGCCGAAGACCCCCGCCGGCTACAGATCGCCAGCGATGCCGTCGGTCAACAGTTGCAACAGATATCCATCCTGACGCGCAAGGCTGCTGGCGTCTTGTGCACAGTGCTGGGCATCAACCAGACCGACATGGCGGCATTGGAACACCTGATCACCGACGGCCCTTTGCCACCCACCGAGCTGGCAGCACGCCTGTCCATCACCACCGCTGGCATCACCCAGGTGGTCGACCGCCTGGAACGCGCCGGGCATGTGATTCGCGAGCGCCAGATGAACGACAAACGTCGGGTGCTGGTCTGCCCAGTGCAGGCTTCCGTGGCTCGGGCCTATCGGCATATGGCGCCGATGCTGGAGGCCCTGGGCGCCGTGCTGAATGCGCTCGATGGCGAAGACCGCGCGGTGGTGCAGCGGTTTCTCGGTCAGGTGATCGACGTGTATCGCGCCACTTTGCCGTGCGACACCAACCCTACCCTCGCAAACCAGGACGTGTGATGAAAGCGCAAAACATTCTTGTCACCGGCGCCAGCATCGCAGGCCCGGCGATAGCCTATTGGTTGTCCCGGTCAGGCAGCACTGTCACGGTGGTGGAAAAAGCACCGGCTTTTCGCGACGGTGGGCAGACCATCGACGTTCGCGGCGCCGGGCGTACCGTCATCCAGCGCATGGGGCTGGAAGACCGCGTGCGGGCAAACACCACCGATGAACGGGGCATCGCCTTCGTTGATCGGAGCAACCGGACCAAGGCGTTCATCGGGGTGCAGGCCTTCGACGGCGAAGGACCGATTGCCGAACTGGAGATCCTGCGCGGTGAACTCGCCAAGCTGCTGATCCAACACAGCCAAGAGCGAGTGACCTACCGCTTCGGGGACAGCATTGAAGCCATCGTGGACGATGGTCAGCAGGTTCATGTGCGATTCGAATGCGGTGATACGCAGGATTACGATCTGGTGATCGTGGCCGAGGGGATCGGTTCGTCAACCCGCAACAAGGTCTTTGGCAACGAAGTCCAGCGCCGCTCCCTGGATCTCTACACCGCTTACTTCACCCTCCCGCGGCAGCCCAGCGACGGGGACTGCATGCGCTGGTACAACATCCCAGGCGGGCGCTGTGTCTGCTTGCGCCCGGACAACCTGGGCAGCACCCGCGCGCTGCTGTCTTTTCAACAGCCCCCCAGCGGCTACGAAAAACTGGCGCAGGACCAACAGAAAGCACTGCTTAAGCGCATCTTTGCCGATGCTGGCTGGGAAACCGCCCGCGTCCTCGCCGCGCTGGATCACACCACCGACCTCTACCTGGAAGCAGTCGGACAGGTCAAGCTGCCGCGCTGGTCGAAGGGGCGTATCGCGTTGGTGGGCGACGCCGCCTATTGCGCCTCTCCCATCAGTGGCATGGGTACCAGCCTGGGGCTGAGCGGAGCCTACGTGCTGGCCGGAGAACTGCTCCGTCACGACGACCATGCCCGCGCCTTCGCTGCTTATGAACAACTGATGCGACCTTACGTGACTCAGGCACAGAAAGTACCCAAATTCGCACCTAGACTGGCGTCGCCGCACTCGCGCTTCGGTATCGGGCTCGGCCATGCCGTGCTAAGGCTGGCCACCGCGCCGGGGTTCAAGCGCTTGCTCGGCACGTTCCTTTCCCCCAACGCTGACGCCATCACCCTGCCTGATTATGAGGCGCTGCAGCAGACACGGGCCGGATGATTGCCTCGCGTCATCAATGCGCGCCTGAGGCAGCGCGAAGGCCCGGCTCAGGGTGCGTTCGCTTATCTGCGCACCTTCACACGACATTCAGCACGATTTTGCCGATGTGCTCGCCCTCCTCCATTCGTTGATGCGCGCTGCTCGCTTCGGCTAGCGGGAACACCCGGTCAATAATGGGCAGGCATTGCCCCTGGGCGAGCAACGGCCAGACATTGGCTTTCACCGCCCGGGCGATTTCGGCCTTCTCGGCTGCGCTGCGCGAACGCATCATCGAGCCTGTCACCGAGGCCTGTTTGTCTATCAGCGCCGGCAAGCTGAAGTCCTTGACCGAGCTGCCGCCGAGAAAACCGATGATCACCAATCGACCACGGCGTGCGAGGGAGGCCACGTTGCCCTGGAAATAGCTGCCGCCCATGATGTCGAGAATCACATCGACGCCCTTGTCCTCGGTTCGCTGGGCAATGACCTGGGAAAAATCAGCGTCGCGATAGTTGATCGCTTGCGCACCCAGCGCACGAATCTGCGCGCATTTTTGCTCGCTGCCCGCGGTCGCGAAAGCGTTGATCCCCAGCGCCTTGCACAGCATCAAGGCCGTGGTGCCGATACCACTGGTGCCACCGTGGATCAGCACGGTTTCGCCCTTGCTGGCCCGGCCCAGCTCGAACAGATTGGCCCAGACGGTAAAGAAGGTTTCCGGTATCGCAGCTGCCTGCAGCATGTCCACGCCGGCAGGAACCGGCAACGCTTGGGACGCCGGTACCACGCAATACTCGGCATACCCTCCGCCATTGGTCAGCGCACAGACCTTCTCGCCGAGCTGAAAGCCAGTGACCGCTGAACCGAGTGCGACGATCTCACCGGCCACCTCCAGGCCCGGCACCGGACTCATCCCGGGCTTCATCGGATATTTACCCGTGCGCTGGATCACGTCAGGACGGTTGATGCCCGCCGCGTGAACCTTGATCAGCAACTGATGGTCATCAGGCCTTGGCACATCGGTCTCGGCCAGCTTTAACACGTGGGGGCCGCCGGGTTCGGTGATCTGGATGTAGTTCATGTGGTCGGGCAAATTCATGTCGCACCTCTTCAAAAATGGCAGTACAGGCTGTGACAGCAGCCTGCCCCAGGCATTCAGCACCGTGCCTTGAACGTGTTGCTTTCCCGCACGCTCTGATGGCAAGCGCAGCGATGCCGACACCACCCAGGCCAATCATGCGCAAGCAATGACCGACGGTCGGGAAGCGCACGGGATGTGCCTGATTTCACGACACATCCACTGGACCGGCCGCGACTTGAGCCGATATCACGCTCAAGCGTATGCATAAAACGCGCTTACCCGAATCAGCCACGCGGATCTTCAGGCCATGACCAGATCATTGAAATTCAGCCACAAAATCCTTTTGGCAGCTTCCCTCGTCGTCATCGCAGCCTTCACCCTGTTCACGCTTTACAACGACTACTTGCAGCGGCACGCAACGGCAAGCCAGCTCAAGCAAGGGCTGGGCGAGACCAGTGAAGGCACTGCGGGCAACATCCAGAGCTGGTTGTCAGGAAGGATTCTACTGGTCGAGAGCATCGCCGAGACGCTCGCAACCGCGCCCGATTAAGAGGCGCGCGCCCAGGCGCTGAAACAAAAGACCCTGCTGGGCACCTTCATGAGCGTCTACCTGGGCCAGGGTGACGGCGCATTCACCATGCAGCCACCGGAAGACATGCCTGCCGGCTACGACCCACGCACGCGGCCCTGGTACAAGGATGCCGTGACGGCCGGCAAGACCACCCTGACCGAGCCGTATCTGGATGCCGTGACCAAGGGGCTGATCGTCACCATCGCCACACCCGCCAAGGACATCACCGGCCAGCAGGGTGTGGTCGGTGGCGACCTGAGCCTGGACACGCTGGTGAAAATGATCAGCTCGCTACGCGTACAGGGCAACGGCTACGCCTTTTTGGTCGATGACAGCGGGCGGATTCTGGTGCACCCGGACACGTCCCTGGTGATGAAAACCCTGGCACAGGTGTACCCCACCGACACACCCAGACTGTCGACCGAAATCAGTGAAAGCACGCTGGCCGGCAAGACCCAGATCCTGACCTTTGCTCGGGTCAACGGCCTGCCCTCGGTCAACTGGTACGTCGGCGTTGCCGTGGACAAGACCCAGGCGTACGCCCTGCTGAGCGACTTCCGTACCTCGGCGGTCGTGGCGACAGTGATCGCCGTGGTGTCGATCATCATCCTGATGGGCATGTTGCTGAGCGTACTGCTGCGCCCCCTGAACCTGATGGGCAAAGCCATGCACGACATTGCCGCAGGCGAAGGGGACCTGACCAAGCGCCTGACGATCCAAAGCCAGGATGAATTCGGCTACCTGGGTAATGGCTTCAATCTGTTCGTCGAGCGGATTCACCAGTCAATGCGTGAAGTTGCCTCTTCCACCGTGCAGCTCAACGAAGTCGCGCTCCGCGTCGTCAGCGCCTCCAACTCCTCGATGCTCAACTCCGATCAACAGGCCAACCGTACCAACAGCGTGGCGGCGGCCATCAACCAACTGGGAGCTGCGGCGCAGGAGATCGCCCAGAATGCCGCCCGTGCTTCGGGCCATTCCAGCGACGCCCGCAGCCTTGCCGCCGATGGGCAGGAGGTGGTCAGCCAGAACATTCAGGCGATGAACCGCCTCTCCACAAGGATCAGCAGCGCCAGCGGGCAGATCGAACTGCTCAATACCAAGACCGCCAACATCGGTCAGATTCTCGAAGTCATCACCGGCATTTCCCAGCAAACCAACCTGCTGGCCCTTAATGCCGCCATCGAAGCCGCCCGTGCCGGTGAAGCAGGTCGCGGGTTTGCCGTGGTCGCTGACGAAGTGCGCAGCCTGGCCCACCGCACTCAGGAGTCGTCAAGCCAGGTACAGAAGATGATCGAGGAGCTGCAGCTCGGTGCACGCGAAGCGGTGGCGATCATGAACGAGAGTCAGCGTGAGAGCGGTGAAAGCGTGAGCATCGCTAATCGCGCCGGCGGCAGCCTGGAGAGCGTGACGGCGCGCATCGGCGAAATCGACGGCATGAACCAGTCGGTCGCGACGGCGACCGAAGAGCAAACCGCAGTCGTGGAGGCCATCAACGTGGACATCACCGAGATCAATACTTTGAACCAGGAAGGTGTGGAAAACCTCAACGCGACCCTGCGCGCCTGTACTGACCTGGAGCAGCAGTCATCGCGTTTGAAACAACTGGTGGGCAGCTTCCGCATCTGATGGCCGAGGCCGCACCCGGTCAAAGGTGCGGCCACTCGCAACGGTGGCGGGTCGGCCACCGCAGCCCAGCGCGGCTAGGCCTTCACGTACACCCACGCGCTGCGGCCAGAAGACAGCGTCACGCGTACCCGCTGGTAGTCCGACACTTCATAGGCATCCGCTGCCGCCAATTCCTGCTCGGTGATCTGAAAGACCGTGCCTGCAACACTGTCCGCAGCATCGGAACCGGGACTGACAATCGGGTGATGCGTCTTGCCGCTGACGCTGAGTACATCGGGGTCGGTAATCTCCACCCAGGATTGTTTATAGCCTGTCATCCGGTCAGCGTCGCCGGCCAGTTCCCTGCCAAATTGAGCCAGCTGCACGGCCTTGTCCTGCAAGGTGCCATAGGAAAACAGCAGCACCGCAGATGTTGGAGATTGATTCATCGTCTGTCCTGAAAGTGATCTGTAAGCCAGCGACGAGCGTTTCATTCGCCTCGCGCTGTGATGAGGACTATATAGCGATCGCTGCACTGCAGACAGCGGGCCATGCGTATGCAGCGTATGCGCCGCCGGCCAACTTACCTCATCAGCCTATGCTGCCTGCCTTGGGCGCAGGGGACTCAACGAACGACGCCACCAGCAGATCCTGGGTATATGGATGCTGCGCCGATGCGAACAGTTGCTCGGTAGCGCCCGTTTCCACGACGACGCCGTCCTTGATCACCATCAGGTCGTGGGCCAGTGCGCGGACCACTGCCAGATCGTGGCTGATGAACAGGTAGGTGAAGCCATGCTCGTCCTGCAAACGTCGCAACAGGCTGACCACCTGTTTTTGCACAGTCCTGTCCAGCGCTGACGTCGGTTCATCGAGCAGAATCAGTTCGGGCTTGAGCACCAACGCCCTGGCGATGGCGATCCGTTGCCGCTGACCGCCCGAGAACTCGTGCGGGTAACGGTGCCGGGTTTGCGGGTCCAGGCCCACTTCGTGCAGCGCCGTGATGACTTCGGCCTCGCGTTGCCCGGTGTCGAGATCGGTGTGCACGCGCAAGCCTTCTTCCAGAACCTGCTGCACGCTCATGCGCGGACTCAGGCTGCCATAAGGGTCCTGGAACACCACCTGCATCTTGCGGCGCCAGGGGCGCAGGGCGCTGCCATTGAGCCGATCCAGTGATTGCCCGTCGTAGCGAATGCTGCCCTGTGCATCGATCAGACGCACAATTGCCTGCCCCAGCGTCGATTTGCCAGAGCCGGACTCACCAACGATGCCCAGCGTCTTGCCGCGTTGCAGGCGCAGCGCGATGCCATCGACCGCCTTGATCGGCGGTTTGCGTCGCAACAAACCGCCCTGCGAGAACCAGACTCGCAAGTCATCCACCTCCAGCAGGTTTTCGCTCCTAGTCCGTGGCAGTGCATGCCCGTCCGGCTCGGCCTGCAGAAGCTCACGCGTGTAGGCATGCCCAGGTGCGGCAAAAAGCGCTGAGCATTCGGCCGTCTCGACGATGACACCGCCGCGCATCACCGCCACGCGCTGCGCGATGCTGCGCACTACGTTCAGATCATGGCTGATCAGCAACAGTGCCATCCCCAAACGCTTCTGCAGGTTTTTGAGCAGGGTCAGGATGCGTCGCTGCACGGTCACGTCGAGCGCGGTGGTGGGTTCGTCGGCGATCAGCAACACGGGCTCGCAGGCCAGCGCCATGGCGATCATCACCCGTTGCCGCTGGCCCCCGGACAGCTGATGCGGATAAGCGTTGAGACGTTGCTCCGGCTGCTGGATACCGACCAGCTCCAGCAACTCAAGAACGCGCCTGCGTGCCGCTGCACGAGCCAAACCCTTGTGCAGGGCCAGGGTCTCTGCCAGCTGTCGCTCCACCGTATACAGCGGATTGAGCGAGGTCATGGGCTCCTGGAAGATCATGGCGATACGGTCACCGCGAATCTGCTGCAAGCGCAGCGGGGTGGCGCCGAGCAGTTCTTCACCCTGAAAGCGGATGCTGCCTGCGCTGTTCGTTACATGGGCTGGCAGCAATTGCAGAATCGAATGCGCCGTCACCGACTTGCCCGAGCCCGACTCCCCCACCAGCGCCAGGCACTCACCGGCGCGAATATCCAGGTCGATGCCGCGAACAGCCTTGTGCCCGCCGAACGCGACCTTGAGGTCGCGGATTTCAATCAATGCTTCACTCACTTCGGTTTTCCTGTGCGGATCATGGGCGGCGTCACAATCGAGGGTCAAAGGCATCACGGCAGGCTTCGCCGATGAACACCAGCAACGACAGAATCAGCGCCAACGAAAAAAATGCAGTCAGCGCCAGCCAGGGCGCCTGAAGGTTGTTCTTGCCCTGGCTGATCAGTTCACCGAGGGAGGCCGTACCCAGTGGCATGCCGAAACCAAGGAAATCCAGTGCAGTGAGCGTAGAAATTGCCCCGGTCAGAATGAACGGCAGATAGCTCAGCGTTGCAGTCATCGCATTGGGCAGGATGTGCCGCAGCATCACATGAAAGTCACCCACGCCCAGCGCCTTGGCGGCCTTGACGTATTCCAGGTTGCGCCCGCGCAGAAACTCGGCGCGCACCACGTCCACCAGCGTCAACCAGGAAAACAGCGCCATGATGCCCAGCAACCACCAGAAGCTGGGCTCGACAAAGCCCGAGAGGATGATCAGCAGGTACAGCACTGGCAGGCCAGCCCAAACCTCCAGCACACGCTGCCCCAGCAGGTCGACCCAGCCGGCGTAGTACCCCTGCAAGGCACCGGCGAGGATCCCGATCAAGGTGCTGACCAGCGTCAACGCCAGGGCGAAAAGCAATGAGACCCGTGTGCCGAAAATTACCCGGGCCAGCACATCGCGGGCCTGATCGTCCGTGCCCAGCCAGTCCTGCGCGGAGGGCGGCGTCGGTGAGGGCGTGCTCAGGTCGTAGTTGACGGTGTCGTAACTGAACGGTATCGGCGCAAACAGCAGCCAGCCACCCTGCCCTTCGATCAGCTCTCGCACGTAGCTGTCGCGGTAGTCGGGCTGGAACGGCAGTGCACCGCCGAAATTCTGCTCGGTGTAACGCTCCACGGCCGGGAAATACAACGAGCCCTTGTAGCCGATGACCAAAGGTTTGTCGTTGGCGATCAGCTCGCCGCCCAGGCACAGGATGAACAGGCCAAGAAAAAGGCACAAAGACCACCACCCTCGCCGATTACGCCGAAAGTGCAGCCAGCGACGGCGGGTGGGCGCAGAAAGTACGAACATCAGTTTGTCCTCGCCGAAAAATCCAGCCGCGGATCGAGCAGCTGATAGCAGAGATCACCCAGCAATTTGATCACCAGCCCGAACAGCGTGAAGATGAACAGCGTGCCGAACACCACCGGATAATCCCGCGACACGGCAGCCTCGTAACTCAGCCGCCCCAACCCGTCGAGGGAGAAGATCACCTCGATCAGCAATGAACCCCCGAACAGCATGGCGATCAGCGCCTGGGGCAAACCTGCCACGATCAGCAGCATGGCGTTGCGGAACACGTGGCGACGCAGCACCTGCTTTTCGTTGAAGCCCTTGGCCCTGGCGGTGATGACGTATTGGCGGCTGATTTCGTCAAGAAAGCTGTTCTTGGTGAGGATGGTCAGCGTCGCAAAGCTGCCGATCACCAGCGCCAGCACGGGCAGAACCAAGTGCCAGAAGTAGTCGACGACCTTGCCGGCCCAGCTCAGCTCGGCAAAATTCTCGGACACCAGCCCGCGCACCGGAAACCAGTCGAGCAGACTGCCCCCGCCAAACACCACGATCAGCAGCAGCGCGAACAGAAAGGCGGGCAAGGCATGGCCGACGATGATCGCGGCACTGCTCCAGACATCGAAACGACTGCCATGGCGCACCGCTTTGCGTATCCCCAGCGGAATCGACACCAGGTAGCTGATCAGCGTGGCCCAGAAGCCGAGCGACAGCGTGACCGGCATTTTGTCGAGGATCAGGTCAGTGACCTTGGCCCCGCGGAAAAAACTGTCGCCGAAATCCAGCCGCGCATAGTTGTTGAGCATCAGCCACAGGCGTTCGCCAATGGGTTTGTCGAAACCGTACTGACGCTCGATATCGGCGAGCAGCACCGGGTCCAGCCCGCGCACCGTTCGGGAGCCCTGCCCGACCGTCTCAGCGCTCGTTCCGGACAGCGACGCCTGATTGCCGATGCCCTGGAGGCGCGCGATGGCCTGTTCGACCGGGCCACCGGGCGCTGCCTGCACGATGAAAAAGTTGACCAGCAAAATACACAGCAAGGTCGGCAGAATCAGCAGCAAGCGCCGCACGCTATAGGCCAGCATGGGTGTTTACCTCGGTCTTTTCGCGCATCTGCACGGTGGTCAATGGTGTCTTGCTGATTTCCCACCAGGTGTCGATGCCGACATCGTTCAGGGGCGCGACGGGCGGACGTGCGAAGCGGTTCCACCAGACCGATGACGACCCGGGCGGGTAGTAATTGGGGATCCAGTAGTAGCCCCACTGCAGGACGCGATCCAGGGCGTGGGCGTAGCGCATCATCGTCGGGCGGTCGTTGGCCCGTACCAGACCGTCGATCAACCTGTCCACCGCCGGGTTTTTCAGTGACATGTAATTGTTGGAGCCCGGATCGTCCGCTCCTTCTGAGCCAAAGAAGTTGGTCAGTTCACGCCCCGGCGACGGGCTGACCGGATAGCCGTTGACGATCATGTCGTAGTCCCGGGCGCGTACGCGGTTAGCGTATTGCGCCGAGTCGATCATGCGAATCTCGAAGCCGATACCGATCTGTGCCAGATTGCGCTTGTACGGCAACAGCAGGCGCTCGAAGCCCTTCTGATTGCTGAGGAAGGTGAAGCGCAGCGGCTCACCCCGGGCATTGACCAACCGGTCGCCCTGAGGCTTCCAGCCAGCCTGTTCAAGCAGTTTCAATGCCTGCAACTGCTGGGGGCGAACGTGACCGCTGCCGTCGGTCTCCGGCGCTTGGTAAACCTGGTCGAACACCGCGTCGGGGATGCTGCCGCGCAGCGGCTCCAGAATCGCCCGCTCCTGTGCATCAGGCAGCGCAGTGGCCGCCAGCTCGCTGCGGGAAAAGAAACTGCGCTGACGCAGGTACATGCCATGCATCATCTGCCGGTTGCTCCAGTTGAAATCCCAGAGCAGGCTCAGCGCCTCTCGCACGCGGCGGTCCTGAAACAGCGGCTTTTTCAGGTTGAAGACGAACCCCTGAGTACCCTGCACCGCGTGGGGTGCCAGGTGCTCACGTTGCAGGCGACCATCGCTCAACGCGTCCCCGCCATAGCCGATCATGAAACTGGTCGCCGAAAACTCCCGATTGAAGTCATAGCCCTGCGCACGCAGCAGCTGCCTGGACACGTCGGTGTCGCCAAAGAACTCCAGGCGCAGGGTGTCGAAGTTATACAGGCCGCGGCTCACGGCAAGGTCGCGGCCCCACCAGTCCTTGACCCGCTCGAAGGTCACGCTGCGCCCGTTGTCCACCGCGCTGATCCGGTAAGGACCGCTGCCCAGCGGCGCCTCGAAACCGCCGCCGTTGGCAAAGTGACGCTCGCGCCACCAATGTTCCGGCAGCACCGGCAGCGAGGCGATGTCCAGCGGCAAGGTACGGTTATCGGCGGTTTTGAAGGTGAACCGAACCTGACTCGCAGACTCCACCAGCACCTGATCGACATCGGCGAAACGCTGACGATAGCTGAGGCTGCCCTGGGTTCTCAGCAGCTCGAAGGTGAAGCGCACATCTTGCGCGGTGATGAATTTGCCATCCGCGAAACGCGCGTTCGGGTTGAGATAAAAACGCAGCCAGCTGCGGTCCGGTGCCAGCTCCATGGCCTGCGCCACCAGGCCATACACCGTGTAGGGTTCATCCTGCGAGCGATAGGCAAGCGGGCTGTAAAGCCAGCCTTGAATCTGGGTCACCCCGGTGCCTTTGTCGACATAGGGGATCAAATGATCGAACTGGCCGTCTTCCATCGAAGAACGGCGAAAGCTCCCACCCTTCGGCGCGTCGGGATTCACGTAATCAAAGTGCCTGAAGTTCTCAGGGTATTTCGGCGCCTCACCGTAGACCGTCAAGGCGTGAACAGGCCGCGCCATTGGCGAAGACGACCAGCAGGCCGACAGAACGGCGAACAGCATCAATCGATACAGCATTGAAACAAGACTCCTCTGCGGCAGCACGCAACGCGCGAAGTGTCAGCGCCCTCGCAAGCGCTGACGCAGGTCATCAGAAGTTGTAGGAAAGACGGGTGTACAGCGTGCGTCCGAAGGGGTCCGAATAGCGTGGGTCGTAGCCGCTCTGGAAGGTCGAGGTCTGGTTGCTGAACGGTGGCTCACGGTCGAACAGGTTCTGCACGCCCACAGTGACCTGCGCGGTCTGGCGCCAGGTGTACGTGCCGGCCAGGTCCCAGACGTTCCATGAGCCGACCTTGCCGTGGGTGGAGCGATCGTCGTCGTTGTAGCCACTGAGGAAACGGTTGGTCAGCGTCGCGCCCAATGGGCCCTTGGCCCAGGTGCCATTGAGGTTGTGGCGCCAGCGCGTGACCGCACCGGCTGAGGAAAAGGTGCCGCCGCGGTAGTCGCCCAGCTTGTCGATGTACGCGCCGCCCAGGTCTTGCTGATAGTCGTAGCGGGTGACGTAGGTGCCTTGCAGATTGGTGCCGAACTGGCCCAGCGCGGTTTCGGGGAAGCGGTAGTCGAAGCTTACATCCACGCCGCTGGTCTTGACCTTGCCCAGGTTGGCCAGCCCCGTGATGATGTGATCGATCGAGCCATCGGGCTTGCGCACGATGCGATCCGGGTACAGGTCCGGCTGTTCGAACACAGCGTTTTCGGGAAATTCGGAGATCTGGTTGGCGATCTTGATCCACCAGAAGTCCAGCCCCAGGGACAGGTTGTTGACCGGCTGATAGACAAAACCAAGGGTAACGTTGCGCGCGGTCTCAGGCTTGAGGTCGGTGTTGCCGCCGGTCTGGTTGAAAAACTGCTGCGAACAGTCGCGGTTGGCGATCCCGCCGTTGGCTGGCGAGCCACCGCTGCACAGGCGCGGGTCGTTGTAGTTGGCAACGGTGAAGCCGGTCGAGACCGGGTTGTACAACTCGTAAAGCGACGGCGCGCGGAAGCCTTCGCTGTAGGCGCCGCGAACCACCAACTGCTTGAATGGCTGGAAGCGGAACGAGTATTTCGGGTTGGTGGTGCTGCCGAAATCGCTGTATTTGTCGTGGCGCACGGCAGCGGACAGTTCGAGGCTGTCGAGCACTGGCACGTTGAGTTCGGCGTACTCGGCCTGCACCGAGCGGTCGCCAGATACCGCAGCCGCCGGATCGACGCCCAGGCTCTGGATGTTGGCATCCCAAGCGGAAAAGTCCTGGTGGAATTCTTCCTTACGGTATTCGCCGCCCAAAGCGAGGGCTGCGGGACCGGCACCGAACCAGTCGCCGATGTCGCGGCTGGCTCGCCCGTCGATACTCTTCACACGGCCAACGGCGACGCCATAATCGCCGTCGATATTGTTTGCCGCCAGCAATGCAGCGCCTGCAGCCGATTGAGCGCCAAACGGATTGATCACGCCATTGGCGATGCCGTCTGCTACGGCGCGGTCGTCCACATAACCGCTGAGGATGGTGTTGGTCACCTTGCTCTGGTTATAGCCGGCGCCGATGTTGTAATCCCAACCGGCGACCACGCCATCGAAGGTCAGCAGGATCCTTTGGTTGACGTTGTCGTCCTCATGCCTGCGGGCACCGACTTCGCTTTCTCGCCAGTTCACGTCCACCGGCTGGCCGGGATCGAGGGCAAAGTTGGCAGGCCCCGGCGTAATGCCGTTGCCGGGATAGAACGCCGTGCCGGGATTGACCTGTAACCCGGTCAGCAAGCCCGGGCCGATCTGCGTGCGGTTTTCGTTACGCGCCCAGAAGTATTCCAGACTGAGGTTGTGATCCTCCGCCAGCTTGCCGGTGGCCTTGCCGAAGAAAGAAGTCTTCTCGGTTTCGGGCACCAGGTCCAGGTAGCTCCAGACCGACTGGCGACAGATGCCGTTGCGCAGAATCAGACCCGGGCTGTTACAGCCGGACGCGGCCAGCGGGTTGGTGGCGTTCCCGCCCTGGCTCCAGTTAGCCGGTGAAGCAGTACCGGATGAGTAATCCAGCCCCCTGCCCGGCTGATAGTTGTAGGTGTAGTCGCGGTCCCTGGCTTTTAGGCTTTGCTGTTTGTCGTGGCTGATCACGCCGAAGACGTTGAAACGGTCGTTGTCCAGATCGCCGAATCCCCAGCTCCCGCTGAAGTTGCTGGTATCACCACCACCGGCATGGGTCGGCGTGCTGCCGCCTGCGGACAGCTGCCCTTCAGTGACACTCTTTTTGGTGATGAAGTTGATAACGCCGCCGATGGCGTCGGTGCCGTACAGCGCCGACGCGCCATCACGCAGCACTTCCACGCGATCGATCGCCGCGAACGGAATGGTGTTCAGGTCCACGCCCGAGCCGGCGCTGGTGCTCGTGGCGTTGTTGCTCAGGCGACGGCCGTTAAGCAGTACCAAAGTCTTGTTGGCGCCGATGCCGCGCAGGTCCGCAAATGAAGCACCGCCGCTGGTTGAACCGACAGAACGACCGCCGCCAACCGAAGACTGGTTCGCCGAAATGCGGTTGATCAACTGCTCGGTAGACGTGACACCCTGTTTTCTCAGCTCCTCGGTTCGCAGGATCGTCACCGGAACGGCGGTCTCCGCATCGACACGGCGGATAGCACTGCCGGTGACTTCAATGCGCTGTAGCTGGGGCGTGATGGACGGGCTTTCGACCCCGGCTTGCACGGTTTCGGCTGTCGTTGAAGGAGCGGCGCTCAGAACAATGTCGTTGCCCTGCTCGGTTTCCTGCACCCCAGTGCCTTGCAGGGCGAGTTGCAATGCCTGGTTAGAGCTGAGTTCGCCCTTGATCGCCGGCGCAGTGTGGCCACGGATCAGTGATTGCTCGAAGGAGATGGCCTTGCCACTCTGCTGCGAGATGCTCAGCAAGGTCTGGTCCAGCGGGCCTGCAGGAATATCGAAGCTGCTGGCACTGGCGCTGGTGGCCACCGTGGCGGCAAAAGTCAGTGCAAATGGGCTCAGCGCAAAATGGCTGGATAACGTTCTGGATGTTCGCATCGCGTCGCGGGCTCCCTGTCCTGCTGATGGGCTGGTGTATGCAGGGTTGTGCGCCGGACGCGGGATTTTTATAGAGCGCGATTAGATCGTTAACGCATGAGGTTATGCCTACCCGATGCGCGGCCTGCATCCCGCGCATCGCCTGCCGAGGCAGCAACGGTCAGCCACCGAAGTGGTAGCTCACGTCCAGCCAGACCTGCCGCCCATAGGGGTCGTAATTGCCAGTGGGATAGTAAGGCCAACCTGCGGAGTCATCCTTCTTCACCTGATTGAGCACGTTATTGACGGTCAGCCCGACACTGGCCTTGTCGTTGACCTTGTATCGCGCGCTGGCGTTGAAGGTGGTCCAGGGCGAGAGGCGCCCGTCACCGGCGGCATTGGTCACGCTGCCGTAGCGAATACCGGCCAGGGTTGTGCTCAGACGCTGGTAGTCCCAGGTAAGGCTGGCGTTGACCTTGCTGCGCCAATCGTAATTGCTGTTGCTGCTGCGCAGGTTTTGCGTCTGGGCGTCATCGGATTCCTTGTAGTAATGGGACAGCACCGTGCTGTAGCCGATCTGCGAACTAAAGGCGCCGTACTGCCCGGCGCCCCAGCGAATGTTGCTCTTGAGGTCCAGGCCGCTGACACGTTCACTGGCGGCGTTGATCGCATTGACCTGCACCCGTTGCAGCTTGTTCGGATCGACCGCAGCGGTGCTGGCATTACGCTGGATACGCGCCAGAACGTCCTGGCAGGTGCTCGCATCGAGCTGACCGTTGCGGCACTCGTTCTCCTGTTGCAACAGGCGATTGAGATCGACGGTGGTCAGCAGATCACTGATCTCGACTCGCCAGAAGTCGGCGGAGAAATCGAACTGATGCGATGGCGACCAGACGAAACCATAGGTCCAGGACTTGCCGCGTTCGGATTTCAGATCAGGGGTGCCGCTCTGGGTGTAATCGACCCGGCCACGATCACAGGCGCCATCGATGCCCTTGCTGCACCCGTAGTAGTCGACCTGGGCCGGGTCATAGCCATTGGTGTCCGCCTGATACAGGTAGTTGAGGTCGGGGGCGCGGAAGCTGGTGCCGTAACTGCCACGCACCAACAGGCTGTTGACCGGGCGCCATTCCAGGCCAAGGTTGTAGGTATTCTGCTGTTCGGTCCTGCCACTGAACTTGTACTGATCCCAACGGCCTGCCGCAGAGGCCAGCAGGGTGTCGGTTACCGGAATGCTGAATTCGCCGCCCGCCGCATAACGATCCCGCGAGCCACCGGAGTTTGAGGCCGGCGTGGTGTTGTAGAACGAGCCGTCATTGAGCTGGTCGTCGACATCGATGTGATACGACTGCCTGCCCACTTCGGCGATTCCAGCGAAACCTACCGGCCCCGCCGGCAGCTCGAACAGGTCGCCATTGACCCCGGCGCTGAAGGTTTGCGACACCGACTTGCTGCGCTGGGTCAGGTTGCCGCGAAACTGCCGCCACTGGTCTTCGGTCAGCGGCTGGTCAAGGCGCGACTCATCCGGGGCAAACACCGGGTAGCCATCCTGAGTGCCCAGTTGAGGCCCGAGGAAGTAATCTCGAATACTGCTCAGCGGGGTATAGCGTGTGGTCCGTGTGCTGGTGTATTCCGAGCGGTTGGCCGACAGCTGGTAACCCCAGTCGCTGTTGGCAAACTTGTTCTCCAGGCCGAGGGTGCCGGTCCAGGACACCTCACGCCATTTGCTGTTGTTGCTGGTCTTGCCGCCGATTTCCTCACTGGCGAACCCTCTATACCAGCGCTCCAGATTGCCGCTGTTCTGATTGATGAAATCGGGCGAGGTGAAGCTCGGGCCGCGGGTGTTGTTCTGGGTGTGATCGAAACCGAACATCAGGTCGGCGAACACCTTGCCCGTGTCACTGAAATGCCAGGTGCCCCGGGTGTAGCCGTCGTCGTTTTCCTTTTGTGCCTGCAGCGTCCAATAGCCGTTGTAGGACTGATTGGTCATGCAGCGATTACCACTGCCACCGAGTTTGCCGTTGTAGATACCGCCATAGGCGCCGCAACCCGGTCCCAAATACCCGCCGGTGTCCAGGTTGCGGCGATAGCCGACGTCCTTGGCCGCGCCATCGTTCATGAACCCACGCTGGTCTGCCCAGATCGGCTGCCGCTTGGTCAGCTCCAGCCCGAAAATCCCGTCGAAGTCGCCCCAGCTGTCGCCACCGGTAATCTGCAACCGCTGGTTGTCGCCACCACCGCGCTCGGTGTAGCCGCCCCGCAGGTTGACGTCCACGCCACTGGTCTTGTCCTTGAGGATGATGTTCACCACCCCGGCAATGGCATCGGAGCCATAGATCGCCGACGCGCCGCTGCTGAGGATCTCGATCCGGTCGATCATCATCGACGGAATGTTCGCCAGGTTGGTGAAGTTGACGCTGCCATCGTAGGCCGTCGGGTAGTCGGCGACACGGCGGCCGTTGATCAGCACCAGCGTGTGATTGGGCCCCAGGCCCCGTAGGTTGAGCGCACTGGCGGCTGGCTGAAACGTGTTGCCGTAGTCCTCGCCCTGGGTCATGCCGGTGTTCTGGGTCTGCGAGGCGATGGCGTCGTAGACATTGCGATACCCGCGAGCTTCGATTTCCTGCCCGGTGATCACGTTTACCGGCGACGGCCCTTCGACCTGTGCGCGAGGAATGCGTGAGCCGGTGACGGTAACTTTCTCCAGCGCGACATCGCCGGGGACCTTAGCGGCTGATACTTGAGCGTGAACAGCCGGTCTGACAGTGGCCGCAGGCGCAACGGCTGCCGGTTGCAGGATCCAGCCGCCAGCGGCATTTGGCGCTGCTTGCAGCCCCGTTCCACGCAGTGCCAACAGCAGCGCCTGGCCTGCTGTCAGTTGCCCTCGAATCGGCCCGCTGACCAAGCCCTGTACCAGGGTCTGCTGGAAGGAAATGGTCGAGCCGCTGTTGCGCGAAATACTCAGCAGCACCTGGTCCAGCGAGCCTTGGGCAATGTCGAAGGTCAGTGTGCGCTCGCCCACGGCCGGCGCCGCAGCCGAGGTTACAGGTTGTGCCCATGCGCTGATTGCGAAGGCGCCCACGCCAACGGCCAGGGAGAGGGTCGCCAGCGAAGGGCGACAAGAGCGTTTGAGTTGCATTGCGGTGTTCCCATCGTCGTTGTCAGTTGATGGGATTGAGCAACTGGCCAAGTCTTTTTATAGGCAGGTGTTAGGCCGTTTAGGCATGGGGTTATAACTTCGGATGTCGCGGGCTCAAGCGTCTTCAAGGGGTTCGCCGACACCCCGGCCATTGCCCATCAAGGTATCTGTGCAACGAAGGCCGGAGATTTATAGAGCGATGGGAACATTTTTTTTCGATCGTGTCCGGCGCACGCATCGCCCTTATCGCACGTCGATGTTGACCCAGTAAGGACTGTGGTAATCGATCTTCACCGGCAATGACCCGGCCAGCAATTGCAGGGCACGATCGGTATCGTCCAGCGGGAAGATCCCGCTCAAGCGCAGGTTTTCGGCTGCGGGGCTGACCCGAATAATGCCCCTGCGATAACTGCGCAACGATGCGATCAGCGCGCCCAGCGACTGGTCGCGCACCTCGAGCAGCCCTTGGGTCCATGCCGATTCAGCGCCGGTTGATGCCTGGAGTTCAAGCACCCGGTCGGCATCGAACACTGCGCGCTCCCCTGCGCGGATGACTTGCACCACGCCACTGCGGGTACGAATTTCAACCTGTGAGTGCAGCATCGAAATACCGGTCTGCCCGTCGCGCTGGTCCACCAGGAATCGGGTCCCCAATGCACGCATCTGGCCTTGAGCGGTCTGGACGATAAAGGGCCGCTGGCTGTCCTTGGCAACATCGACGAGCAGCTTGCCGTCGAGCAATTGCAGAAGGCGCCGGTCCTGATCGAACCGCTCGAGCACGTTGGTCCGCGCGTCCAGCATCAGGGCGCTGCCGTCGGCGAGGGTCAGGCTCAGGCGCTCACCGGTGCGGGTACTCAATAAACCCGGTTGTGGCCAGACATCCGTCAGCCGGGCAATGAGCCCTAACGTGGACACGGCGCCTACCAGTGACAACGCATTACGCACGAAGCGTCGACGCCCGGACGGCGCATTGAGGGTGTGCAGAAGGCTCTCCCTGGGCATGCGCCGCAGCTTGTCATTCTCCAGCACGCCGAGCCCGGCACCCATGGCCCTGAAGATTTCGGCGCGGCGCGGGTCGGAATTGCTCCACTGACGAAATGCCTGGTGCTCCTCCGGGCTGGCATGCCCGGACTGCAGCAGCGCCATCCACTGCGCTGCTTCATCGATGATCGCCTCATCGGCCGTGACCCCGTTCATGGCTGCACCATTGCCAGGTAACAGCGCTTGAACGCATCGGCCATGTATTGCTGCACCCGGCTGACCGACACCTGCAACAGCTCAGCGATCTGCATATACGTCAGACCGTCGAGCTGATGGTAAAGAAATGCAGCTTTGGCCTTGGCCGACAGGCCATCGAGCAGCCGGTCCACCTCAGCCAGGGTTTCGAGCAGCAACAATCGGTCCTCCGGTGAAGGGTGAGCCGACTGCGGCGCCTGGGCCAACGTTTCAAGGTAGGCGCGCTCAAGATCCTGACGCCGCCAGCCTTCATACATCAGGCGGCGGGCGATGGTCGTCAGCAATGCCCGGGGTTCGCGGATCGACGCAGGATCGGGCAATGCGAGCACCCGCAAAAACGTCTCCGACGCAATGTCCTGCGCGCCGTGCGGACATCCCATTGCCCGGCTCACGCGCGTGCACAGCCAGCCATAGTCACTTTTGAATATCTGACCGATCAGACCAAATTGCAGGTGCTGATTCACGCTCATCCCATGCTCCGTGTAGTGGCGGCTTTCGGGCCTTGTTATCGAGAAACGCTGACGCTCCTCCTTCTTCGTATCGGAACTGTGCCTCAACTGTTACAAAACTTGGAAGGAATAAAAAAACAGCAGTAACTGCCTAAAAGATATAAAGATTGTTGGACAATATCTGCGTAAAACCTGAATGCCAGGCGCGGCGATACCCGACATTTAGCGCCGCATTTATTGA
This sequence comes from Pseudomonas sp. UBA5706, assembly GCF_002419965.1. Lineage (GTDB taxonomy): Bacteria > Pseudomonadota > Gammaproteobacteria > Pseudomonadales > Pseudomonadaceae > Aquipseudomonas. The sequence continues at coordinate 7,378 of NZ_DIHC01000038.1, read as the reverse complement.
TCGTTTAAAAGGGATGGCAGACTCGCGTTCCTACGTGAGACCGCTGCCGTTCAAGGGTATGCAGCGCTCGCAAACGCCGCGCGAAGTTTTTCGATGACCTCGGCAATTGACGGGCCTTGCACCGCTGGTGGCCGGGCGCTTTCTCCGAACTCGCGCCAGATGAACAGCGTCAGCTCCGCCCCATCGGTGCCCGCTTCGGCTATCTCCGGATTGGCGAATGTTTCCAGCAGACGGTAGCGAGGGTTTTCCCAGAACAGTTTCTCGACCCAGGCGTAGACCGGGATCAAATGGAAGTGAATCGGGTAGCCCGGGGAGTGACCGTAGCGACTCACGTAAAGGCGCTCGGGGGTCAAGGTGGCTTGCAGGATCGACTGCGCACGGGCCAGCAGTTCGCCGAACTCGTGGAGTGCAGCAGCGGGCAAATCGGCAAGGGAGTCCACAGGTGCCCTGGAACCCAGAATCAAATACCCGGGTAGCGCACTGGCTAAGTGGTGATTGATGACCCAGTGCTCGGTCTCATGAATGATGAATCCACCGGGAATGTGCAGACGGCTGTCGATGACCGGCATGACGTCAGCGCCTGAAGTCATGTGAACGGAGCCGGCCTTGAGCACTGGCCGGGGTAGACAAGTCCAGGGCAATGCGCCCGGCAACTGCTTTGAATTGAAGGGCAAGCGTCATCTGGCCTCCCGCTGATAAACCACGGTATCGCACACACCATGCCGCCCTGAAACCCGCGCATCCACAAGCGTCTGCACGGGCTCGAACCCAGCCGCTTCGGCGAGTTTCTGGCTGGCGATGTTGGCCGAAGATGCTGTCAGCCGCAGGGTTTGCCCCGACAGCGCCGCCACTAATGCAAGTAGCGCCTCTTTCACCAATCCACGGTTGGCATAGGCCTCGTTCACCCAGTAGCCGATTTCGAATCCCTGATTTGGCTCGGCCTCTGGGGTGGCTCCGATACAGCCCACCAACGGCTGATCACCCTCGCGCCCGATCAGGAAGTAGCGCTTCTCGCCTGCGGGCGTGGAGAAATCGGCGCAAGCACGGTCGAGGCTTTCCTGAGTCTCTTCCAGCGTCCAGTGCGGCTTGCTCCAGATCAGGAAATCCCGGTGCAGTTCATAACTGCCGTTCAGCGCGTCCGCCAGCTTGTGTGCGAGGCCGACATCGGGCGCGATCAGGTTCAGGCGCGGCGTTTCTAGCGTTTTCGGCAAATCTGCCGGTTGTTCTATCGTTTGCACCCAGATAAATCCTTCTTCTTGTGTTGGGGGTTCGATCAAGCCATAGACGTTTTTCAATGCTTGCTCGGGCACACGCTTGTCTGCGCTGCGCCGGGCATTGCGCAAGAGCGCAAGCCCGAGGGGCGCCTTTAGGAAAAGGGCAATGACCGGCATCCCATGTCTGCGCGCGATGGCCAGTAACCTCTCCCTATGACGTCGCGCAGGCAACGCGGCATCGAACACAACCGCGCGATGACCGAGCCTGCCAAGGTTTTCAGCCACCCAACGCGATTTACCCGCGCCCTGCACGCCCATCACCAGATACACATGCGTCCCTCGTCTGGCCTTGGAAAGCGCTTCATTCAGGCAAGCGTAAGCCAACTCCCACGCCTGACGATCGCGCTCAGGGGTGAACTCCCTGCCAAACTCGGTTTCCAGGTAGTCGTCCGGGTTGATCACCCGTGGAGAGCCTGAGGCATACTCGCCAGCCTCCTTGTGCAGCGTATGGGTGCCCCTTCCAGGCTCGCGTGGCCCCAGATCCTGCCAGCCGTTGTTTTTATAAAACACCCAGGCAGGCCGGTTGTTCGGGGCGGCACTTAATCTCAGGGATTGACATCCCAGGCCACTGAGAAAACGCCAGGCGTAGGCCTCCAGCAATGCGCCCAAGCCCTGCCCTCGCTGTTCGGAAACCAGATAAAACAGATTAACGTAGCCGATCGAAATATCGCTCTTCAAGCGGTCCATCTCGATCTGGCCGATGATTTCTTCATCCCGCCAGACATGGACCAGACAGCCCGGTAATTTCGCTGCACGCTCGCGCAGCCAGATAACGTAACCCTCTGGCCCACCGTCGCTTTGATAAAAAAGCTCTGCCGAGCCGAAGGTGCACATCAGGGCGTCGATTCTGAAGCGCTGGCAAACATCGTAATGGGCATCCAGATCGACCGGCCTGAACGCAAGCGTGGGAATATGGGGAGTTTCCGTCATGGAAGTTGATGTCCTTGCGTGGCGCGCATCATGTGTCGAGCGTAATGGATGAAGGATGGTCGCCAGCCACAATGCACACTCCATGCCGAGGGATTGCACGCCTGATTTGATTGATCAGTCTTGCTATCGAGCAATAGCATGCCAGGCGCCTAAAGCCGACAACTGTTTGCACACTGCTGCCGATTCAACAGTTCAAACGGGATCGGTGCAGGCAACAATACGCGCCACAGCCTCTGTAACCTCCGACTTCTAAGCTGAACACACGTAGCGCTCCGCGGGCCGGCAGCGTGGATGCCGCGAGAATCGCCCTCTCAAGCACACATCACTTCTCAGACTGACTGGTTCTATATTCCACGCTGGCCGCTGACCGTTCCTTTGGCGGAAACCCGGCGCCAGCCGCTTCCTCGATGCTCGACAGAAACAAACGGGTCTGCCGATTGGAACGCAGGCAAACCACCCTGCACCCCGAATGCGCGGCGGCCACCAGTTGCCTCATCCTCGCTCGCGATGATTTACGGGTCGTCCACATGAAACGGAAAAACTCCGGGAGATTCCCCAGCTGCTCCGGGCAATCCTCTGGAAGATCGGGTCGAGGCCGACCTCGCAGGGCCAGCGTTCTGAGAAGCACACGCCAGAACCGGAGCGCCGACGCGCGATCGATCCATACCAGGAGATCGGCTCGAGCAATACGACTGTCCCAAGTCGCCGCATGACCGCCTTCAAAAATCCACCGATCGCCAGCCTCAACCTCCCGACAAAGACGCGTCTTCTCGTCGATGCTTCGCTCGATCCATCCAGGTTGCCAATGAATCGTATCGATGTGAATGACCGGTAGCCCGGTGAGCTTGCCCATCTCCCGAGCCAGCGTACTTTTGCCTGAACCAGGTTGACCAATAATCATGACCCGCTGCATGCAAACCTCATTGAATTACGCCAAACACTTAGTACCCGCCAGACCCGGCACCAACCCAATTATCCCAAACAACGAATCGATCTTCAGACTCGCCTGCGCTGCATCCCAGGCTCGGATATACGGCATCGTCGCGCATCAATCTACAACTCTGACTGCTGCTTCATTACAACACGCGCAAGATCCTCACCCGCCTCCTGCGCCGGCAACCCGACCACGACGTCGGCTGCCTCTCGAACGATGGACATACACCATTCTCAACAGCTGCGGGATATTCTGTGCGGACAGCCGCCACAGTCTTTACTAGCCGAGCCTCAAGTCAACAAATCGGCAGCAGATGACAGAGCGTATATAAATCCAGACCAAGCATCGGTCTCGTTTTTGCAGCTATAAGCGCCGTCCCCGAATCCTCGAGGCTCCTACCGAACTCGACGAAGTCGTCGGCGAGCAGCAGGTCGAGGAGCGATTCGTCGAGACGCACGGCATGCTCAAAGAGCCGTTCCTTGAGTTGCAGAATGTGCGTGTGCAATGTCATGACCCTTTTTTCAACCTTTTTGCAGCGGGTTCTGCCCTGGTGCAGGGTGCTGCAGAATCCGCTCGATATTGTCCAGCACCAGCCAGTGTCCATTGCCCAGTTGCCAGTCGAAGAAGTCCGAGAAATCCTGTCGGGCCAGTGCCCGGATGGTCTTGGCGACGAAGCCGTGCCCGACCAGCAACAGGTTGTGCGCGGCAGAAGCCGCGACCAACGTCGTCAAGCCCTGGTGTATCCGTGTCACCACTTGTGAAATCGACTCCCCTTGTGGCGGGCCAATGTCCCACTGACGCGTTATGTTTTGGCGCCACAGCTGAGGGTAAAACTGATGCGCCTCATCCTGGGTCAGCCCTTCGAAGACACCGACGTTGCGTTCCCGAAAGGCGTCGAGCAACTGAACGGGCATATTCAACCGGTAGTTCAGGATCTCGGCCGTCTGCCTGGCGCGCAGCAAGGGCGAGACGACGATGCTGTCGATCGAGTCGGGCAGCTCCAGGCGCAGGGCGGCAGCTTGCTCGCGTCCTGTTTCTGTCAACTCGGGGTCAAGCGCCCCTAGATAACGATGCTCGGCGTTGGCCTGAGTCTGGCCGTGACGTACGACGTACAAACGCATGAGGCGTCTCCTGACAAGGTGTTCTTTCCTGCAAGTCCGCTGTCATCGCAGCCCTGCTAAATCGAATCAGAACCGGTATGAAACGCCGGTGGTGACATTGACCGGATCGCCCGGGTAGAAGTTTGCCGAGTCCTGCCCTTTGGCATCGTAGGCAGTAGTGGATGCGGTGGCGTAGCGTTCGTTGGTCAGATTGCGCGCATCGACGAACACTTCCCACTTCCTGTTCGGCGCTTCATAACCGACTTTCGCCCCCCACAGTGTGTAGGACGGCGCACCGAGGGAGTTGGCGAAGTCCACGTAATAGCTGGACGCAGCCCGGGCATTCAACTGGGCGTAGAAGCCGCTCGGCTGACGATACTCAAGCTCGGCCTGATAGACCTGGCGCGGCAGCCCCGGCAACTCGTTGTCACCGAAGGTGGCGTCATGGCGATAATGAAAGTCGTTGTAGGTGTAGGCCTGACGCAAGGTGACCGTATCGCCGCCCTGCCCTTGCCACAACTGCGCGTTCAGACCTGCCTCGATGCCCTGGTGGATGGTCGGGCTGCCATTGGACGTCGCGACCAGTTGATCCTGGGTGGCCGTCGCCTGACGCACGACCACCGACAGCAGCTCCTTCTGAACCCATGAACGATACACCGTCAGGCTGCCATCGAAGATGCCGTGGCCACCACGGATGCCGAACTCCACCGTATTGGCCTTTTGCGGACGAACGTCGCGGATATAAGGCGTACCGGTGCTGCCCAGTTGCCAGGTGACAGGCGGGTCAATGGAGCGACTGACATTGCCGAACAGTTCGAATTCCGGCGTGAGCTGGTAGCGCAGACCAATGCGCGGTGCCGTGTCGTGCTCCTCATACTCCACGCCGTTGGGAAACGCTGTGGTGTTGACGCCGGTGGTGTATTCGATATCAGCCTTGCGCTTGATGTCGATGAATGAAAGGCCGGTGGACAGCCACAGGTTGTCGGTCAGTTGCAGCTCATTGCCCAAGGAGAACACGGTGTCCCGGGAGCCGGTGAAGCTGGCTTCCTGTTGCTTGGCCTTGGTCGCCTTGCTATGGGACTTCACGTCGGCCAGATAAGCGCGGGTAGTGCTGAAGGTCGCGGTACTGTCGCTATTGAAACCGAGAAAGGTATCGCCGGTGCGCAGATAACGCAGGGTCAGGTTGATGTCCTTGGAGCGCCAGTCCTGGGGCGTGGCCGAGTAACGCCAGCCGTTGTACAGCGGGTAATCGTTGTAGCCCAGACCGACTTCCAGTTTGGCGTTGTCATCGAAGGTGTAGGTGGTTTTACTGCCCAGCAGCGTTGTACCGTCTTTCTTGCGCCCGAAGGGCACAAGATTGCTGGTCGGGTCATGCTTGATCTGGTATTTGGTCAGCGTGTTGCCCTGGCTGAGGGTTTCTTCGCGATAACGCAGAAAGAAACGCGTCTCCAGTTTCGGGTTGAACACATAACCGAAGTTGGCAACGATCCCCTGACCGTTATTAGGGGTATTGTCCTGATAACCATCGCGTTCATTGTGTTGCAGGCTGACATAGTAGTCGGCGTTGCCCTCAACGCCACCGGTACTCAATACCTGTTTGCGATAACCGTAGCTGCCCGTTTCGAAGCGCGCGTAATTCCCCGGATCGGTCCGGCCGGTTTTGCTGACGAAGTTGATCGCCCCTCCCAACGATAAGGCCGAATAATTGAGTGCGTTGGCGCCGTACAGCACTTCCGTGTGGTCGACACCGGCCATGTCCAGCATATCTTCCTGAGTGCCGCCAGGGCCTGTCAGCGGCAGGCCGTCGAACAGAAACTTGATGCCCAGGACGTAACCTTGATAGAACGTGTTCAGGCCCGAACCACGGATCGAGATCTTGTTGGCCGATGAACCGCTGGTGGCCTGGGCGAACACACCCGGCTGTAATGCCAGCACGTCCTCGGCATTGGAGGCACGGCCTTTTTCGACTTCGTGGTTATCGATGACCGCCGTGTTTCCGGGCACTTTGGCCAGTTGCCTTTCGGCTTTTTGCGCTTCGCTGGCCGCCGTGCCAGTTACGGTAACTGTCGCCAGTTTCGGGTCTTGAGCGCTTTGCTCGGTGGGCTCCTGTGCGGCAAAGGAAGCGCCGTGGACCACCATCAACAACAGGCCCAGGCTCGAAACCGTGGCCAACGAATCAAGGCGCCGAGCGCACATATCAAACCATTGCCGTATCAAATCCCTGCTCCCGAAAGTTGAGTGTTAGTTAGAGCTTCTATTCGTACAGTCGCGCTCCAGACCCACTTAGCAGGGTTCGTGCCACAAACTTTCAACTGGTTTTTTGGTAAAAATGACCAGGATCAAGACTTCACCAAACGACACTTTGTTTTCGGTCTGTCCATTTGCCAACAGTTGATAACGATAACTTTTCCAGATCCGAAATTTAACAACGCAGCTCATAAGTTATTTCGCACTCTCACATAGCCCCTAATCAAGAAGCCAAGGTGATCGCTCCGCTGCCCTCCTCACTGAACACAGTTGGAATATTACTAAGGAGTCCGACATCAGAAATCTATATAGCTAAATCACACTTATTCATAACGGTCGTTGTTTGTACTGCAACAGCGAATTAACAAAAAAATGCACAGACTACAACGCGTTGCCGTCGTCTCGGCCAGAGGGGGCTTATTTCGCGTGCAATCAGTAATTGGTATGGCTCTTGCTCAACCGACAGCAGCTTCATGGATGTCCTTGTAAGGTCAATCCCATGAGCAATGATCACGGAAGTCCAATTCACCTGTTGTCTTGATTCCGTGTTGTTTAATCGCGAGGACTAATGAATGGCCAATGCCCAAACCGCCAATGCACGGGACGTGCTCTGGCGTCAGGCGCCGGGCGGCGAGCTGCTTGAACTGGGCCGGGTCTATCGCGGCCCTTTGGCGCTGTCGCGCTTGCAGACCACACCGCGGCGCATCCTCAGCCGCCGCGAAGCGGTGCTGCTCGGCGTCTTCGCCCTGGTGCTGCACGGTGCGGTGATCTACTGGGTCAATAGCTCGCCCACCCCAGCCCTGCCCGTGGTGCCGCCGGAAATCCCGCCGATGACCATCGAGTTCGCCCAGCCCGCGCCGCCGGTGGTCGAAACCCCGCCACCGCCGCCCGAG
>NZ_DIHC01000043.1:391551-391734 GCF_002419965.1 Pseudomonas sp. UBA5706 | reverse complement strand
CAGATCGCGAGCAAGCTGCTCCTACGCCCTCCGGGCAGAAGCGGAATTGCGCAGACTGGGGTGTTGGATTCTGGCCGAAACCCATACGAACGGCGCCCTCCGGGCAAGCGCAAAATACGAAGGCGCAGGCTTTTGCTTCTGGCCAAAGGCCGTAGGAGCGCAGCTTGCTCGCGATCTGCTGCG
>NZ_DIHC01000043.1:0-391387 GCF_002419965.1 Pseudomonas sp. UBA5706 | reverse complement strand
AGCGGAATTGCGCAGACTGGGTGTTGGATTCTGGCCGAAGACCATAGGATTGGCGCCCCAGGGCAAGCGCCAAGTATGCAAACGCAGGCTTTTGATTCTGGCCGAAGGCCGTAGGAACGGGGCCTCCGGGTATAGGCGTAAATGCCGCACACAAAAAAGGCCTGAATCGTATGATTCAAGCCTGTGTGAAGTAATCTGTGACTCGCCAACAGAGCCTTAAGTTCCCCAGCCAAAACAACAACTTAGTCTTTTGTATACCTGTCGTGTTATTCGTCGGATTTAGATTGTGACATTTTCTTCATCCTTGCAGGATCGCGGCGTCATCCCTACGAGCATCCATACATGAAGTATTCCTCGATTCTGTTGTTGACCCTCTCCCTGGCCGCCGGTTTTGCCTCTGCAGGCGATAACGTGACGGCTGGTGTGGGCGGCGCATTGGGTGGAGTACTGGGTTCGGTTGTCGGCCAGCAAATCGGTGGCAGCACCGGTTCTGCCGTCGGCGCCGGCCTGGGCGGCGCGGCCGGTGGCGCAGTGGGTGCCAACCGTCGTAACCGTACTGAAGCCGCGATCGGCGGCGGTCTTGGCGCAGCGGGCGGTAACGTGATTGGTCGCAGTGTCGGCGGAAGCACCGGCAGCCTGATCGGCGCAGCGGCGGGCGGCGGTGCCGGTGGCGCGCTGGGTAACTACATGGGCGAAGAAAGCCGCCGTGATGACAACCGCCGTGCGTACCGTGGCGATCGTCGTGATTACCACCACGGCCGCGACAATCGTCATTACGATCATGGCCGTCAACGCAATTGGCGCCATCGCTGATCGTCGGCGCATCGCATCACCTCGACGGACCGGCCGCCGCCCAAGCGGCCGTTTGTCATCTCAAACAAGCAATCGCTCCATCGCCTGACGCAGTTGTGCTGGAATCGGCACTGGCTGGTTTGACGTTCGATCGACGAATACATGCACGAAACGTCCCGCCGCACAGGCCTCCGTTTCCCCCGCCCTGAACACCGCCAGCTCGTATTGCACAGAGCTATTGCCCAGTTTGCCGATGCGCATCCCAATCTCGATCAGGTCCGGGTAAGCGATCGATGCGAAGTAATCGCAGGACGAACTGACCACAAACCCCACCACCTCCCCGTCATGAATATCAAGCCCGCCCTGCTCGATCAGATAAGTGTTCACGGCACTGTCGAAAAAGCTGTAGTAGGTGACGTTATTCACATGACCATAAATATCGTTGTCGTGCCAACGCGTAGTGATGGGTTGGAAATGCCGGTAATCAGCACGTTGCGGGGTTTCGCTCATTGTTGATCCTTAATGGAAATGATCCTGACCTGACCAATGGGTTGTGTGTACGTGTCTGTAATGTCCTGCAGCACGGCTTGCCGGCAGTAATCTCATAGTCGCCGCCACGAGCAAGCTCGTGCAGCCAGATGAGTTCAAGTCTTCACACGCGCTGTAGCCAATCGCGCACCGCCGCGTAGGGGCAACCCTCCAATGCAGCAAATCCGCCATGGTCCGGGCCTTGAGCCTGGTGAACAAGGGCACGCTGATCCCGCAGAGAACCCGGGTCAGGCATACGACACTGGGGTCATGTCCTCGCCCTTGCAGGTACTTGCCGATGATCCTGTGAAAGTCATCAATGCTTTGGCCGGGTGAACTGCACTGCTCTGCAGTGTACGGACATTGCAACGATGATCTGGTTTCCTTGCACCTACCCTGACAAATCCGGATCTTTGCGGTCATACCTTCCGCCAAGCAGAGGCTCCACGCCGATCACTTCAGGAAACCACCATGACTCCTATCCGCTGCGTCCCGCTATTGCTCACCGCACTGATCGCCACCCTCGCCGGTTGCGGCGACAAGAATCCTGAAAAACCCGACAGCGCCTCTGCAGACTCTAGTGGCCTGATGAAATCCATGACAGTGGATGTGAGCGGAGCGCTGAACCTGCACTATGAAGCCAAGGGCGATGCGGTCGGCGTGGGCTTTCTTCCCGGCAAAATGCCGGGGTCGAACTGGCTGACGCTCAGCGCCGACCAAGAGGCCGAGGGCGATCGCAACGAGGTCAGCATCGGCCCTATTCTCGGCTTTTCATTCGACAATCCAGATCAACAGAAGCAGGCCATTATGTTCCAGGGCGGTCGCGTGGAGGTCGCCCACGACGAGAACAGCGCCTCGTATGACACCGGCTCTTACTACCAATATTTCGACACTGACAAGAACGGCGCCAACAGCGACGTTAAACTCGACTTCAGCAAAATCGAAAAACTGGAGTCCACCAACAAACTGCTGGACCGATACCGGCTTGTCGGTACCTTCCAGTTCAACGCCGCCCTTTCCCCTGAACAGCCCTCCGACGACTGCACCAGAGAAGCGGCCAAATACGCCGCGGAACACGGAGAACGCCATCCGGGGTTCGACGCAAAGCTGTGCGATGCCAAGAGCGTAGTGGCCAAGGGTCGCTTTGACATCACCCAGGACTTTCCGGCGATGAACAAGGCAGGCTAATAGCAGGAATAAAAAAACCGCTCCGGGGAGCGGTTTTTTTGTTCAGCAAATCCGATTACAACGTCGGACCCGCTGCCTTGATTGCATCGCTCACTTCGAACTTCTTGAAGTTCTCGGTGAACAGGCCGGCCAGTGCTTTTGCAGCTTCGTCGTACGCTGCTTTGTCAGCCCATGTATTGCGTGGGTTGAGCAGTGCGGTGTCGACGCCCGGGACCGACTTGGGCACGTCCAGGTTGATAGTGTCGAGGTGCTCGGTTTCTGCACCGATCAAAGCGCCACTCTGGATGGCAGCGATGACGCCTCGGGTGGTCGGGATGTTGAAGCGCTTGCCAACGCCGTAGCCGCCGCCGGTCCAGCCGGTGTTGACCAGATACACCTTGGAACCGAAACCGCGAATGCGCTTGATCAGCAACTCTGCGTATTCGCCAGCAGGACGCGGGAAGAACGGTGCGCCGAAGCAGGTGGAAAAGGTCGATTTGATGCCGCTGCCCGACCCCATTTCAGTGGAGCCAACCAGCGCGGTGTAGCCCGACAGGAAGTGATAGGCCGCTTGTTCCTCACTGAGTATCGACACCGGCGGCAGGACGCCAGTCAAGTCGCAAGTCAGGAAGATCACCGCGTTCGGCTCGCCACCGAAGTTCTTTTCCGAACGCTTTTCAACGTGCTCCAGCGGATAGGCTGCGCGGCTGTTCTGGGTCAGGCTGCTGTCGGCGTAGTCGGCATGGCTAGCCGAATCCAGAACCACGTTTTCCAGTACGGCGCCGTGCTTGATGGCCTTCCAGATGACAGGCTCGTTCTTCTCGGACAAGTCGATGCACTTGGCATAGCAACCGCCTTCAATATTGAACACTACGCCTTTGCCCCAGCCGTGCTCGTCGTCACCGATCAGATAGCGGCTTTCGTCTGCCGACAGTGTGGTCTTGCCGGTGCCGGACAGACCGAAGAACAGGGTCACATCGCCCGCTTCACCGATGTTGGCAGCGCAGTGCATCGGCAGCACGTCAGCAGCTGGCAGCAGGAAGTTCTGTACCGAGAACATGGCCTTCTTCATCTCGCCGGCGTAACGCATACCCGCGATCAGCACTTTCTTCTGTGCGAAGTTGATGATGACGCAGCCGTCGGAGTTGGTGCCATCACGCTCAGGTTCGCAGACGAAGTTGGCAACGTTCAGGACCTGCCATTCATCGCGGCCGGCCGGGTTGTACTGGGCCGGGTTGATGAACAGACAGCGGCCGAACAGATTTTGCCAGGCAGTCTGGGTGGTCATCTTCACAGCCAGGTAGTGATCTTCAGCAGAGCCTACGTGGACGTGGGAAACGAAGTGTTCCTGAGCGTTATTGAACGCCTCGACGCGGGCCCACAGGGCGTCGAATTTGTCGGCAGGGAATTTGCGGTTGATCGGGCCCCAGGCGATTGCAGCCGTGGTGCTCGGCTCATCAACGATGAAACGATCTGCCGGCGAACGACCCGTACGGTGGCCGGTTTCGACGACGAGTGCGCCGGTGTCGGACAGTACGCCTTCTTCGCGTTTGAGGGCTTCTTTAACCAGTTCGTCGACACTGAGATCGGTGTAAACGGCATTGTTGGCTTGCGTCATGAGATTCCCCGTCGGCCCGCTGGCCGAGTGCTCCAAACGTTTTGTAGTAGAAAAACCCAAACTACTACAGCTGAAAAGTGGGCCGGATTATGCCAGAAAAGCCCAAAAAAGGTAGGGGCCAACTGTCAGAACTACATAATGAAGAGCCAGGCGGGCCGGGCAGGAATCATTCAGCCAGGCCCGCGCACTACATCAGTGGCGGGTGTCGGAAGGGGTGTCGATCCCACCGCCTGCAAAGAGCTGCACTACGTCGGCGGCGTCGAAAAGGTAGCGCTGATTGCAGAACTGGCAATCGATCTCAACGGTGCCGTTGTGTTCGATCACCAATTGCTGGGCATCTTCCAGACCAAGGCTGATCAACGCGTTGGCAGAACGCTCGCGCGAGCAGCTGCAACGGAATACCAAGGGCTGAATATCGAACATGCGCACAGGGTCTTCGTGGAACAGACGGTGCAGCACGGTTTCGTTGTTCAGGCTCAGCAGTTCTTCGGCGGTCAGGGTATTGACCAGCGTATTGACGTGCTGCCAGCTGGCTTCGCGCTCTTCTGCATCGGACAGACGTGCGGGAGGCAACTGTTGCAGCAGCAGGCCGCGAGCGCGCTTGCCGTCAGCCTTGATCCAGAAGCGTGTAGGCAATTGCTCGGACATGACAAAGTAGCTCGACAGGCACGCCGAGAGGTCAACGCCGTCCAACCCGACAATGCCCTGATAGCGTTTGCCCTGACGCGGGTCGATGGTCATGGTCAGGTCGCCATCGGGCATCAATTCCTGCAACGTGGCGCTCGGCGTGATGAGGCTCTCGTCATAGCGCGCGATGCCGCGCAGTTCCCGCTCGCTGGAGCATTCGACCATGAGCAACGAGACCGGCCCCAGGGAGCGCGCCTGCAGGACCAGCAGGCCGTCGAACTTTAACGTGCCCACCAGAAGCGCTGCGGCGGCGAGCATTTCGCCCAGCAGTTGCGCAACCGGCTCAGGGTATGGGTGCTTGGCCAGCACCTCGGCGTAACTGCGTTCAAGTGCTACAAGCTCACCCCTGACGTCGCTCTCGTCGAAGATGAAACGCTGGGTGTAATCGATATCCGGAAAATCATGCATAGGAAAGTATCTGAGGTAATGACAAAGTGATGACAAGCGCTTATAAAGCGCGGTTTAGCACCAATAGGTGCACTGCCATGCCGATGGGGGCATCTTATGGACTATCCCGCATTGTTCCAACCCAAGTGGAACGTCAAAAAATTCCTGCTGTGTAATCTGATAGCGCTCGCGTTGCTGTTGGTGTGGATCTGGCCTGCGGGCCACGCCGCCTTTACACACTTCGATGAGTGGTTGTTCCACCTCCTGAACCGGCCCCTGGAACAGAACAAAGCGTGGCTGTGGATCTGGACAGTTGCCAGTATGCGCCCCTTCGATGTCGTCGTCGGGCTGATCCTGCTGGTCCTGTTGATCAAGGGTGACTGGGTGTTCAAGGCGGTACAAACCCGCGCGGCCCTGATCGGCTTCGTGCTGACGCTGATCCTGCTGCTGGTCATCCGTACCGTATTCTCCAAGATCATCGATCACACCTCGCTGCAACATGACAGCGCCTCGATGGTGATACCTGACGCCATCAAGCTCAGCGAGATTTTCCCGACGCTGGAAGACAAGTGGCAGCTCAAGGATCGGTCAAGCCAGAGCTTTCCCGGTGACCACGCATCGGTCTTGCTGATTTGGGCAATGTTCATGACTGTTTTCAGCCGGACCACCGGCCAGCGCGTGATCATCTGGGCGTTGGCATTGCTGTTCATGATGCCGCGCCTGGTGGCAGGCGCTCACTGGGGCCAGGATGATTACATTGGCGGTGTGATGATCGCCCTGCTTGCACTGGCCTGGAGTTGCTACACGCCGTTTGTGGCAGTGGTCACGCGTGTGCTGCTGCGGGTGACTGCGCCGATTTTCAATCTGTTCGCCAAAGTGCCGCTGCTCAACTGCCTGAGCATCATCAAGCCGGGCGCACGCCCCTGATTCCTCTTTTTCTGTAGCAGTACGGCTTGCCGCGGATGGAAATCCTTGAAACCGAGGCCGCCGGACCGCTACAGGGAAAATCTGCGCGGACTCAATCGTCCCCCGAGTGAAAATGAAACAATTGACGGCGCTGTTTTTTGGTCGGCTTGCCGTCCGTTGTTACACCCAGGCTCCCCGCCTTGCGCATTTGGGCGGCCTGCTCGCGCTTGGCCAGGCTTTCCGGGGTTTCGCTATAGAGCAACTGTGCCTCAGGAGCGCCGCGCCGTACGCTGGACAACGCCTGGACCACCACAGTGCGCTCATCGAAGCCCGCGCGAATCTGAAATTCGTCGCCAATACGCGGTTCCTTGCCCGGTTTACAACGCTCACCCCGGCAATGCACCTTGCCGCTTTCGATCGCCGCTTTTGCCAGCGCGCGGGTCTTGAAAAATCGCGCTGCCCACAACCATTTATCCAAGCGAACCTTGTCATCTTCGTCTGACTTTTGTGCCATCTGAATTCCTTAATCGGGTGAGAGTCAGAACTGTACTACGAGATACCGGGGACGCAGATATGCCAACCCTCGTTTACACTCCCCGCCAAGACAGATAACGCGCACTCTGGAGTACCTCGTGACAGACTTTCCAACTTCATTGACTGGCGGATGCAAGGGCTGCAAAGACAGCCCCGAGCTGGATTTCAATTTCGATTTTGCCTTCCAGCCCATCGTCGACCTGCGCACGCGCGCTGTATTCGCCCATGAAGCGCTGGTTCGGGGGGAAAACGGCGAAGGCGCACAATCGGTACTGAGCCGGGTGAACGACCAGACCCGTTACCGTTTCGATCAATTGTGCCGAACCCGGGCGATTTCAACGGCTGCCGGTCTGAATATGGCCGAACACTTGTCGATCAATTTCCTGCCCAATGCGGTCTACCGCCCGGAACTGTGCATACGCAGTACCCTTGAAGCCGCGCGCGCGCACCACTTCCCGCTGGAGCGGCTGATTTTCGAGACCGTTGAGAGCGAACATCTGGATAACAATCAGCATCTGACGAATATCCTGCGTGAATATCGCCAGTTTGGTTTCAAGACCGCAATCGACGATTTTGGAGCGGGGTATTCAGGACTGACCCTACTCGCGGATTTTCAGCCGGACCTGATCAAGCTGGACATGGCGCTGGTGCGAGACGTGCATCGTGATCGGGCTCGCCAGGTCCTCGTTCGCGGGATTGTCACAATGTGTACGGAGTTGGGCGTTACCGTGATTGCCGAGGGCATCGAGCACGCCGAGGAACGCGACTTCCTCGCTGACTGCGGAATATTTCTGATGCAGGGTTACTGGTTCGCCAAGCCTGCATTCAAGTCATTGGCGCAGGTCGATCCTGGCGTCTGGCAGAACGCGTAAACGTACGGTATGGCTTTGAAAACATTCGACCATCTGACAGTCATCGGCCTTCGCGAATGGGTAGCGCTTCCCAATTTGGGGGTTGCAGGCTTGCGCGCGAAGATCGATACCGGCGCTAGCACCTCGAGCCTGCATGCCACCGAAATCGAACCTTTTGAGCGTGACGGTGAAAAATGGGTGCGTTTCAACGCGCATCTGGGCACGGTCGTGCAGCTGCGGCACCGTCGATGCGAGGCACTGCTGGTCGCGATGAAGACCATCAAAAGCTCCAATGGCCAAGCGCAAGTGCGCTATGTGATTCGCACCTCGCTCGCACTGGGCGATCGGGTCTGGCCGGTGGAATTCACCCTCGCTTGTCGCAAGGCCATGCGTTACCGATTGCTATTGGGTTCCAAAGCCTTGATTGATGGCCAACTGGTGGTCAACCCGGGCATTACTTACGTTCAGGACAAGCCGGTCTATCCGGCTTCAAATTCCTCTGCCACAGGTGTTGCATGAAGATCGCTGTGCTTTCGCGAAACCCGCGTCTGTATTCAACTCGTCGTCTGGTCGAAGCTGGCATTCAGCGTGGCCATGAGGTCGTAGTGATCGATACCCTGCGCGCCTATATGAACATCGCCAGTCATAAGCCGCAGATTCACTATCGAGGAAAACCGCTGGAAGGCTTCGACGCGGTGATCCCGCGTATCGGCGCTTCCGTGACGTTCTATGGCTGCGCCGTGTTGCGTCAGTTCGAAATGATGGGCGTGTTCCCGCTCAACGAATCCGTTGCCATCGCGCGTTCGCGGGACAAACTGCGTTCACTGCAGTTGTTGTCGCGGCGCGGAATCGGCCTGCCGGTCACCGGCTTCGCCCACTCCCCCGATGACATTCCCGATCTGATCCAGATGGTCAACGGCGCTCCGCTGGTCATCAAGGTGCTGGAAGGCACCCAAGGCATCGGCGTGGTGCTGTGCGAAACCGCGACCGCGGCGGAATCGGTGATCGAAGCCTTCATGGGCCTCAAGCAGGACATCATGGTGCAGGAATACATCAAGGAAGCAGGCGGCGCCGATATTCGCTGCTTTGTGGTGGGCGACAAGGTCATCGCCTCAATGATGCGTCAGGCAAAACCCGGTGAATTCCGCTCCAATCTGCACAGGGGCGGTACCGCCAGCCTGATCAAAATCACCCCGGAAGAACGCATGACCGCCATTCGTGCAGCCAAAGTCATGGGCTTGAGCGTCGCAGGGGTAGACATTCTGCGCTCCAACCACGGGCCTCTGGTCATGGAGGTGAACTCATCGCCGGGCCTGGAAGGCATCGAAGCCACCACAGGCAAGGACGTGGCGGGAATGATCATCCAGTACATCGAGAAAAACGGCGGGCCACACATGACGCGGACCAAGGGTAAGGGCTGATTCGCCCTGGCCTGCACGGATGCGCCATCACCTGAGCAGTGAATAACCTGTAGCAGTCCGGCTTGCAACGGTAACCTCGTAAAGGTCGCTACCGCTGGCAAGCCGGACTGCTATAGGGTTCTGGATATTTCCAACCGGCTGTCATTTCCCTGCCGATCCGGGTATCGAACGCGGTGCCAGGATCAATCCGCGTCCCTGGGCAACATCAAACCCAATGGCAGCCGAACGCGCGCTTCCAGCCCGCCGCCCGAGCGGTTACGCAATTCCACGTTGCCGCCGTGCATGGCGGCAATGCGTTTAACGATGGCAAGGCCAAGTCCGGTACCTTTGCCACTGCGGGCGCGGTCGCCGCGGATGAAGGGATTGAAGATGCCTTGCAGTTCAGAAGGGTCGATACCCATGCCCCGGTCCAATACGCTAAGCACCACATAAGGGGCGCCGCTGTCGCCGGAGACGTAAGAGGCGACCTCGACGCCATCCCCTGCATGGTGCATCGCGTTGCCGATCAAATTGTTGAGCAGGCGTTTCATCGAGACACGTCGCAGCGCAAACGGCGGAATCGATTCCAGGCACAGGCGCACCTGTTCGGTGGGGCTGTTGTAGGGCGCCACCACCTCGTGAACCAGTTCGACCAGATCGACTTCCTCGACCTCCTCGTCCCGCCCATCGCGAATGAATGCCAGAAACTGGTCGAGAATGGCATCCATGTCCTCGATATCGCGCACCATACCTTCCATGAATTCGTTGTTGGCGGGCATCAATTCCAGTGACAGGCGTAATCGCGTCAACGGTGTGCGCAGGTCATGGGAGACTCCGGCAAGCATTAACTCGCGCTCCTGCCCCGCCTGTTCGACGTCTTCGGCCATCTGGTTGAAGGCGCGGTAAACCTCGGTCATCTCGCTGGGTGTATCGCTGACGGGCAAACGCACGCTGCGCCCCTGCCCCAATTGGCGAGCAGCGAAGACCAGACGTTTGAGCGGGCGATTGAGCTGGCTGACGAAGATCCAGGCCGATGCAGTGGACAGCAAGCCAATCGCCAGGAACCAGCCGAGCACGCTCCAGATTTTCTGACCGCGCAAAGGATGCGGATACAGCGGAACCTTCAGCCAGCCGTCACCCAGGCTTGGCGCACGCACCCATAAGGCAGGCGGCGCATGGACGCGCAGTCGAACCTCGGTATCGGCGCCGAGTTCGGCCTGCATCTGCCGCTGATAAATTTCCGAATAGGGCCAATGCTGCTCACCTTCCGGAACTCCCCCTCCCACCACGCGGATAAGACCCGCTGCATCGGCGATGGTTTGCCTGTCGCTCTCATCCGCCGCCCAATACGCCCGCAACGTCAACGCGACACCGTGGCTGTACTGGCGGTCGACCAGCACGTCTTCGTTCATCAGCAGGTAAACCAGGGTCAATGCCTTGGAAAACAGCACGACGATGAGCACCAGCCACAGGGTGCGGGAGAAAAAACTTTGCGGGAACCAGAGCGGTGTCTTCATAACAGCAGCTACACACTTTGCAGGAGCGAGCCAGGCTCGCAAGATTTCGCGGAAGGCAAGAGACAGCAAAACCAGTCACCCCGACGCCCTCCATTTTCAGGAAGCCCTGGGTGACTGGTCAGCGTAAGCGGGCGTGCAACGCGCCCGGCAGGCAACCTGTCGACTTGTTTACTGCTTGTTGGCACCATCGGGTACGAATACATAACCCACACCCCAGACCGTCTGGATGTAGCGCGGCTTGGCAGCGTCAACTTCGATCAACCGACGCAAGCGCGAAATCTGCACGTCGATGGAGCGCTCCAGAGCATCCCATTCACGGCCGCGGGCGAGGTTCATCAGCTTGTCGCGGGTCAGCGGCTCGCGTGCGTGCATCACCAGCGCCTTGAGTACCGCGAACTCGCCGGTGGTGAGCATGTGAATCTCATCGCCCTTTTTAAGCTCACGCGTGCCCAGGGACAGTTCGTATTCACCGAAAGTGACGGTTTCGTCTTCGCTGGCGGGGGCGCCGGGTACAGGCGCGGACTGACGACGCAGGACGGCCCTCACACGAGCCATCAACTCATCAGGGTTGAAGGGTTTGGCCAGGTAATCGTCGGCGCCCAGTTCCAGCCCTTTGATGCGGCTCAGCTCATCGCCCTTGGCGGTGAGCATGATGATAGGCACCTGATTGTTCGCGGCGCGCAGCCGACGGCAGGCAGAAAGGCCGTCTTCGCCCGGCAGCATATAATCCAGTACCACCAGGTGAAAGACTTCGCGAGCCAGCAGTCGGTCCATCTGCTCCACATTGGCCACGGCACGGGCGCGATAACCCTTGCTGGTGAAAAAGCGTTCTAACAGGCTGCTCAGGCCCGGATCATCATCAACGATGAGGATTTTTTCGCCTTCAGCCATTTGTGCAGTGCTGCTCATTGGATGCTCCTTTGATCTCGGCGCGCATTATGGCGTAGCTGCTGTGATGTGCACCGTGTGCATTGTTAGCAGATTTTTCCTGAGCCGACACTGATGCTCTGCGTCAGCGATTGCGAGTGTCCTCAGCTGCAGCCTGCGCGCCGGTTTGCAGCATCTGACGGGGCGATCCCCTAATCCGGGTTCACTGGGTATAATGCGCCGCCCTCAAGATCAGGCACCACGCGCTCCAGGCGGTTCGCCAACAGCCGGATTTTTTGCACATACATTTGCCAGGTGGTTTTATGGACAGCATCAACAGCCGCATCGCCGAGGAACTCGGTGTCCGCCCGCAACAGGTCGAAGCGGCCGTCGCGCTACTGGATGAAGGCTCAACCGTGCCGTTCATCGCTCGCTACCGTAAAGAAGTGACTGGCAGCCTGGATGACACACAACTGCGTCATCTGGAAGAGCGCCTGCGCTACCTGCGCGAGCTTGATGAGCGCCGCATCAGCATCCTCGCCAGCATCGAAGAGCAAGGCAAGCTGACCCCGGACCTGGCACGCGATATCAAGCTCGCAGACACCAAGACTCGCCTCGAAGACTTGTACCTGCCCTATAAACAGAAACGCCGCACCAAGGGCCAGATCGCTCTGGAAGCGGGTCTTGGCGAGCTGGCGGACGCGCTGTTCAACAACCCCGGCCTTGCGCCTGAAGCTGAAGCTGCGCGCTTCGTGGATGCCGAAAAGGGTTACGGCGATATCAAGACGGTGCTCGAAGGTGCCAAGTACATCCTGATGGAGCGCTTCGCCGAAGACGCGACCCTGCTGGAAAAACTGCGCAACTTCCTCAAGCAAGAAGCGGTGATCAGCGCACGCGTGGTGGCCGGCAAGGAAGAAGAGGGCGCCAAGTTCCGCGACTATTTCGAACACGACGAGCCGCTGAAAAGCATGCCTTCGCACCGCGCCCTGGCGATATTCCGCGGGCGTAACGAGGGCATTCTTAGCTCTGCACTGAAAGTCGGTGAAGAACTGCCCGGCACGTTGCACCCGTGCGAGATGATGATCAGCGAGCGTTTCGGCCTGCAAAATCAGAATCGGGCGGCGGACAAGTGGCTGGCCGAAGTGGTGCGCTGGACCTGGAAGGTCAAGCTTTACTCTCATCTTGAAACCGACCTGCTGGGCGAACTGCGCGATGGCGCGGAGACCGAAGCGATCAATGTTTTCGCACACAACCTGCACGACCTGTTGCTGGCAGCGCCGGCGGGCCCGCGCGCTACATTGGGTCTGGACCCGGGCCTGCGCACCGGCTGCAAGGTGGCCGTGGTCGATGCGACCGGCAAACTGCTCGATTACGCTACGGTCTATCCGCACGTGCCGAAGAACCAATGGGACCAAACCATCGCCGTGCTGGCCGCGCTGTGCGCAAAGCATTCGGTGGACCTGATCGCCATCGGCAACGGTACTGCCAGCCGCGAAACCGACAAGCTGGCAGCCGAACTGATCAAAAAATATCCAGGTCTTAAAATGACCAAGGTGATGGTTTCCGAAGCCGGAGCCTCCGTTTATTCGGCGTCGGAACTGGCTGCCAGGGAATTCCCGGATCTGGACGTATCGATTCGTGGCGCGGTGTCCATCGCCCGCCGCTTGCAGGACCCATTGGCAGAGTTGGTAAAGATCGATCCGAAGTCCATCGGCGTCGGCCAGTACCAGCACGACGTGTCGCAGCTCAAGCTGGCACGCGGCCTGGATGCCGTTGTCGAGGACTGCGTGAACGCCGTGGGGGTAGATGTGAATACCGCTTCGGTCGCTTTGCTGGCGCGTATTTCGGGTCTGAATACCACGCTTGCGCAAAACATCGTCAGCCACCGCGACGAGAACGGAGCGTTCAAGACCCGTGCCTCACTGAAAAAAGTCGCGCGTCTTGGCGAAAAAACCTTCGAACAGGCCGCAGGCTTCCTTCGCGTAATGAACGGCGACAACCCGTTGGACGCCTCCGCCGTGCACCCGGAGGCCTATCCGCTGGTGAAGCGGATCGCCGCTGAGACCGACCGTGATATCCGCTCGCTGATCGGCGATGCCAGCTTCCTCAAGCGCCTTGACCCGAAGAAATTCACCGATGAGACGTTTGGCCTGCCGACTGTAACCGACATCCTTCAAGAGCTCGAGAAACCGGGCCGCGATCCACGTCCCGAATTCAAGACCGCCGAGTTCCAGGACGGTGTCGAAGACCTCAAGGACCTGCAACTGGGCATGATCCTCGAGGGCGTGGTGACCAACGTGACCAACTTCGGCGCTTTCGTCGATATCGGCGTACATCAGGACGGTTTGGTGCATATCTCTGCACTCTCGGAGAAATTCATCAAGGACCCAAGAGAAGCGGTGAAGGCCGGAGACGTGGTCAAGGTCAAGGTCATGGAAGTCGACATCCCGCGCAAACGCGTTGGCCTGTCGATGCGCATGAGCGACACGCCGGGCGAAAAGATCGACGGCGCGCGCGGTGCCCGTCCTGGCTCGGCCCCGCGCCAGCAGCAAAACAGCTCGCCACGCAAAGAAACCGCGACAGCCGCGCCGGCCAATAACGCCATGGCTTCCCTGTTCGCCAACGCCAAGCAACTGAAGAAACGCTGATGGATATCCCGGACGACCTCAAGCAAAGTGCTTACTTCAAAACCCTGGGTTGCCGCATCGTGCGGTTGAGCGAAGAAGGCGTCGCCGAAGTGGCCCTGCCACTGGAGCCGCATCTGCGCAACCGCGGTAATGTGATGCACGGCGGTGCCCTGTTCAGCCTTGTGGATATTGCCATGGGGCTGGCCTGTTCCAGCGCCCACGGCTTCGACAAGCAAAGCGTGACGGTGGAGTGCAAAATCAACTACATGCGCGGCGTGCAGGATGGCGAAGTCACCTGCGTCGCAACGGTGCTGCATGCCGGCCGTCGTACGCTGGTGGTCGAAGCCGCCGTGCATCAGGCCGATAAGCTCATCGCCAAAGCACAAGGCACGTTCGCGATCGTCTAGCTGTCCGATGGCGATATGAGTTAATTTCGGCACTATATTTCAGTGTCGAAATTTTCTGGCGGCCCCTACATGACACCCCTGTTGGGGCGATCCGCGACGGGCATCGGCGTTCGAACCGAAAACGAGGCGAAAACGCCAGTTCCTTTCTTCACCCTTGTAGACCGCCATATCGCCCCCATATAGGGCCGACTGACGCGTGAAGGAATCCAACTTGAGCGAACTTCTCAATCGCCGCCTGGCTCTGCTCGGCGAGCACTCTCACCTCTCCCTGCTGGAGAAGTGCTTGCACGGCATCGAGCGCGAGTGCCTGCGCGTTACAGGCGAAGGCCGGCTGGCCCAGACACCTCACCCCGAATCCCTGGGTTCTGCGCTGACCAATGAGCAGATCACCACCGATTATTCCGAGTCACTGCTGGAGTTCATCACCCCGGCGTTGACCAACCCTGCCGACACGCTGGACAGCTTGGACAAGATCCATCGCTTCGCGTACAGCAAACTGGGCAGCGAGTACATCTGGAGCCCTTCGATGCCGTGTCCGCTGCCGGCCGAAGAAGACATCCCGATCGCCTATTACGGCACCTCGAATATCGGCAAGCTCAAGTACGTATATCGCCAGGGCCTGGCGCTGCGCTACGGCAAAACCATGCAGTGCATTGCAGGGATTCATTACAACTTCTCGCTACCCGAAGACATCTGGTCGGTGCTTAAGCAGACCGTGGACTTCGAGGGCACCGATCGCGATTTCCAGTCCGAGAGCTACATCGGTCTGATCCGCAATTTCCGTCGCTATAGCTGGCTGTTGATGTACCTGTTCGGCGCCTCTCCGGCGCTGGATGCGGGGTTCCTGCGCGGACGCTCGCATCAGTTGGAGCAGTTTGACGCCGACACGCTGTACCTGCCTTACGCTACCAGTCTGCGCATGAGCGATTTGGGTTACCAGAGCAACGCCCAGGCTGATCTGACGCCCTGCTACAACGACTTGCTGACCTACACCGACAGCCTGCGCAAAGCGGTGGCAACGCCCTACGCGCCTTATGTCGAGATCGGCACGCACAAGGACGGCGAGTGGATTCAGCTCAACACCAACGTGTTGCAGATCGAAAACGAGTATTACTCGACGATCCGGCCCAAGCGTGTGACCTATTCCGGCGAACGTCCGATTCAGGCGCTGGTAGCCCGCGGTGTGCAGTACGTCGAGGTGCGCTGCCTGGACATTAACCCGTTCCTGCCCGTTGGCATCGACCTTCAGCAGTCGCGCTTCATTGACGCCTTCATCCTGTTCTGCGCGCTGCAGGACAGCCCGCAGCTGGCTGACTGCGAATGCGGCAACGCCAGCGGCAACTTCCTGACCGTGGTCAAGGAGGGTCGCCGTCCGGGACTGCAACTTAGCCGAAACACGTCGACCATTGACCTGAAAGTCTGGGCCAACGAACTGCTGGACAAAATCGAACCGATCGTGGCGCTGCTGGACAAGAGTCAAGGCATCGACGAGCACGCTCAATCCCTGGCAACGCAACGCGCCAAAGTGGCAGACGCGTCGCTGACGCCTTCGGCGCAGGTACTGGCGAGCATGACCGAGCACAAGGAAGGCTTCACGGCGTTCTCACTGCGTCAGTCACAGGCGCATGCTGAATACTTCCGCGGCCGCCCGCTAAGTGCCGAGGACCAGACTGACTTCGAAACTCGCGTCCGCGAATCGCTCACCGAGCAATCGGAGCTGGAACGGACCGAGGAGCCAGTGGACTTCGATATCTTCGTCGGGGCGTACCAGGCGAGCATTCTGGCGATCAGTAACTGATTCAAGCGTGAGCAAAAACGGCGTGCCCCTGGCGCGCCGTTTTTGGTTCTGAAAGACCGTTTCTCCGGAGCAGTACGCTGTGCTGGCGGTGAGGTCAGCGAATCCGCTGGCGCCAGCAATTAGGATGGCTATAGGTGGATGACCTGCCGCTGTGTCGCTGACTGTATTAGATCGCCTTCTCGAAAATCTTGGAGTTACGCTGGTAGTTGTACAGTGATGCCCGCGCGCTGGGCAGGCGATCGACGCTGCTGGGCTCGAACCCACGCTCGCGGAACCAGTGTGCCGTGCGGGTGGTGAGAACGAACAAAGTCTTCAAACCCTGAGCCCGCGCCCGTTCTTCGATGCGTTCGAGCAGCTCATCACCGCGCCCACCGTGGCGGTATTCGGGATTAACCGCCAGACAGGCCAGCTCCCCCGCCTCGGATTCGGCAATCGGATACAACGCTGCGCAGGCGATGATCAACCCTTCGCGCTCGACCACGCTGAACTGGTCAATCTCGCGCTCCAGCACCTCGCGGGAACGGCGCACCAGAATGCCCTGTTCTTCCAGCGGCGTGATCAGATCGATCAAACCGCCCACATCGCCAATCGATGCTTCACGCACCAGTTCGAACTGCTCCTGTGCCACCAGCGTACCGCCCCCCGCTCGCGTGAACAGCTCGGACAGCAGCGCCCCATCTTCGGCGTAGCTGACGATATGGCTGCGCGCCACTCCGCCGCGACAGGCCTGAGCGGCTGCGTCCAGCAGTTCCGCCTGATAGTTGCTGCCCAGACGCTGGAGATGCGCCGGAACCTGCTGCGGACGCAGTTCGCGTACCAGGCGGCCTTGCTCGTCCATCAGGCCGGACTCAGCACCGAACAACAGCAGCTTTTCGGCGCCCAGATCAATGGCGGCACGGGTCGCGACGTCCTCGCAGGCGAGGTTGAAAATCTCACCGGTCGGCGAGTAGCCCAGCGGTGACAGCAGCACGATCGAGCGCTCGTCGAGCAGACGATTGATACCCTTGCGGTCGATCCGGCGCACTTCGCCAGTGTGTTGGTAGTCAACGCCCTCAAGCACGCCAATTGGCCGCGCCGTCACGAAATTGCCGCTGGTTACCCGCAGGCGCGAGCCCTGCATCGGCGAAGCGGCCATGTCCATCGACAAGCGAGCCTCGATGGCGACACGCAACGCCCCCACCGCGTCGATCACGCACTCAAGTGTCGCAAAGTCGGTGACGCGCATATCGCGATGAAAATGCGGCGTCAGGCCACGGGCTTCCAGGCGGCTTTCGATCTGTGGACGCGAACCATGAACCAGCACCAAACGCACGCCCAGACTGTGCAGCAGGACGAGGTCGTGCACGATGTTGCCGAAATTAGGGTGGTCGATGCCGTCGCCCGGAAGCATGACGACGAAGGTGCAATCCCGGTGGGCATTGATGTAGGGGGACGCGTGGCGGAGCCAATTGACGTAATCGGGCATATCCAAATGAGCCTGTAATAAAGAGGGACGAAGGGTAAAAACACTCACAGCGGCATGAGCTTTATCGTCGGAACAGGCATCGCAGCACGCGTACTCTCCTTTTGACGGATTCTTGGGCCTGACTCACGCCGGAGTCAGGCAGTAATGTTCGATCAACTGACGCAGTAGACGCACGGTTGGCTGCAAACGTGACATTTCCAGATATTCGCCAGGCTGGTGCGCACACGCAATGTCTCCGGGTCCTAGCACGATCGTCTCGCAACCAAGGCGCTGAAGATAAGGCGCTTCGGTGCCGAACGCCACTGCTTCAGCCGTGTGACCGGTCAGACGCTCGGCAACCCGCACCAGTTCCGCATCGGGGCTTTGCTCGAACGGCGCGACCTCCGAAAACAACGGCGCATAATTAATCTTTACCTGGTGCTGTTCAGCCAAGGGTTGCAGCTTCTGCCGGATCGCCGCGCGCAGCATTTCCGGGTCCATGCCGGGCAACGGGCGCAGATCGAACTCCAACGAGCACTGGCCGCAGATGCGGTTGGGGTTATCGCCTCCGTGAATGCAGCCGAAGTTTAGGGTCGGCTGAGGGACGCTGAACTGCGGGTTGCAGAACTGCGTTTGCCATTGCTGACGCAGGCCCTTGAGCGCGCCGATCGCGTCGTACATCGCTTCCAGGGCGCTGCGGCCCAGGCTCGGGTCCGACGAGTGGCCACTGCGCCCCAGAATCTCGATGCGCTCCATCATCACACCCTTGTGCAGGCGAATCGGCTTCAGGCCCGTCGGTTCGCCGATCACAGCCGCACGTCCCAAAACGCCCCCTGCCGCCGCAAGCGCCTTGGCGCCGGCCATCGAGCTTTCTTCATCGCAGGTCGCCAGAATGATCAGCGGCTGCTTGAACGGTTTGTCCAGCAAGGGTTGCAGCGCTTCGATGGCCAGCGCGAAAAAACCCTTCATGTCGCAACTGCCCAGCCCCACCCAGCTGCCGTCGACTTCCGTCAGCTTCAGCGGATCGGTGTTCCAAAGCGCATCGTCGTAGGGAACGGTGTCGCTGTGTCCGGAAAGCACAAGGCCCCCGGGGCCAGAGCCGTAGGTCGCCAGCAGGTTAAACTTGCCGGGACTGACCTGCCGGATGTCGCAGGCAAACCCCAGATCGCCGAGCCAGGTGGCCAACAGGTCGATGACGGCGCGGTTGGATTGGTCCAGTGCGGGCTGCGTACAACTCACCGAAGGCGCGGCAATCAGGGCCGCGAACTGGTCTTTCATGGAGGGCAACGGCATAGGCGGCTCCTTTTGAGGCTGACCTTTGATCATAGGTTGATTAGACAGCAGTAATAAACGGTCACGGTTGATGTCCTGTACACTGCACGACCCATGCAGCTGTGTCGATTCCGGTTGCGTCTCCTGTTACCCGCAATAGAGCGCTTGGATTCTCCGGCCATGCAGAAAGAAACCGAAATCAAACTCCGCGTCAGCCGCGAAACCCTCATTGCCCTGCGCGACCATCCGTTGCTGAAGAAACGCAACAAAAGTGGCTGGGAGCGTCTGGAGCTGTTCAATCAATACTTCGACACCCCTGAACGCGAACTTGCCCACGCCAAGGTTGCGTTGCGCCTGCGCCGTGATGGCGACGCAATCATCCAGACCCTCAAGACCCGCGGCCAAAGCGTTGCCGGTCTGTCCGAGCGCAACGAATACAATTGGGACTTGCCCAAGGCCAAACTGGACGTGAAGAAGCTCGACGGCGAGTGCTGGCCCGAGCAACTGGCGGATCTGGACAAGAAAACCATCAAGCCGGTGTTCACCACTGATTTCGTGCGCGAGAAGGCAGAAATTGCCTGGGGCCGTGGCAAGTCCAAGGTGGTGATCGAGGCTGCGCTGGATCTGGGCAAGGTCATCGCAGGCAAACAGCAGGAAGAAATCTGCGAGCTGGAACTGGAACTGCGTGAGGGAGAGCCTGGCGCATTGCTGGAACTGGCCGCCGAGCTGGCCGAGAACCTGGCGCTTATGCCGTGTGACATCAGCAAGGCAGAACGGGGCTATCGCCTGTTCGATGCCAATAGCTACTCGATCAAACTGCCTGCACCGCAACTGCATGCCGAGACCTCCGTGGACGACGCCTACCGCGCACTTGCCTGGTACTTGTTGGGCAGCAGTCAGCGCCTGGCAGAGCAATACCGCTTCAACGGGCACTGGAGCCTGTTGCAGGACTGGGTCGACGTGCTTGCCGAGTTACGCGCGCTGACCGGTAGCCTGGGCCAGGCCGCACCACGTGCCACCACTCATGACCTGCGCGCTGCACTGGACGCCCTGCTGGAAGATTGGCGCACGCTGGTTCAGGCTGGCCAGGAAGATGCCGACGTGCGCGCCGCGGCCCATGAGCAATTCATCGAAGAGCTTGAAGATCCGCGCTGGGGCCTGTTCTCGCTGACCACTTCGCGCTGGTTGATGACGCAAAGCTGGACCGTCGAGCGCAACAACCGTGGCAATCGCCAGGGCCACGCGATGCTCAGCAGCTGGATGCCGCGCTTGCTGGGAGATGAGGCGACAGCGTTGAATCTGGCGCGCTATCAGCAGCAGCCGGAAGATCTGGCTGAGCAACTGCCGCGCATCGAGCGTATCCAAGTATGGCTGCACCATGCGCGCCAGACGTTGGAGTTGCCGGAACTGGATCGCTTGTATGGCGAGCTGAACAAGCTAGAGCAGCTGGCGCACCTGGACATCAGCGACGAAATCCTTGACGCCCGCGTGCAACAGGCCATCACTGTGCTGCAAAGCAGGGCGTGGAAGACGTTGTTGAAGGTCTGATCGTCAGCGCCAGACCTGCAGCAGTACGGCTTGCCAGCGGTAGCGCCAGACGCATCCGCCGGCAAGCCGGACCGCTACGGGTGAGCAGGTGCGATTTGCTCGATACTAGCCTCACCCAAAGCATGCGCCTACACGTGAATGCCGATTAACGACCGATCGGCAAACTCGTCGTCGACTTGATTTCAGAAAGCGCCACGGTTGAGTTCACCTCCTGAATGCCCGGCACCAGCGATAGTTTCTCGAAGAAAAACCGCTCATACGCTTCAATATCCGGCGTTACGATACGCAGCAGAAAGTCCACCGACCCCATCAGTACATAACACTCCAACACCTCTGGAAACCCGCGAATCGCCTCAGTGAATTCGGTGAAGTTCGAGCGGCCGTGGGCATTGAGTTTGACCTCGGCAAATATCTGGGTATTCAGCCCTATTTTCTTGCGATCCAGCAACGTCACCTGCCTTCGTATCACACCCTCATCCTTCAATCGCTGAATCCTGCGCCAGCACGGCGACTGAGACAGTCCGACCTGTTCCGCGATTTGTGCGCTGGACAACGAGGCGTCCTCCTGCAGCAGCGCCAGGATCTTGCGATCATACGTGTCCATCTCGATTTGCATAATCAATTCCCTAAAACTTTCCGCCGCGCATTAACAAGTCTCAACAAGCGTAATCCAGTTAAAGATGGACCAGAAATTTCTTTTTCGGCATGTAAGACTTTCTTCAATCAAACAGCCGTCGATGCGCCATTGCGCAGCGGGGTGAAAACAGGAGAGTTCAGGATGCCGCACCTCGAAGCCGTCAACGCTGCCCCGCTACGCCACGATGCCTGGTCTGCTGGCAATGCTCACTGCCGCTCGCGTTATCAGATCCTCGCCGAGGCCGAGCCGGATCTGATCTGCAAGGTGCTGAATCTGTTCGCCATGCAGTACCTGGTCCCGCAGCAGGTCAGCGTTCTGCAACAAGAGGGCATGTTGATGATTGAGATTGAAGTAGATGGCTTGACCTGGCACCGGGCACAGGTCATTGGTGAAAAAATGCGCAATCTGGTCAATGTCTGTACAGTCACTCTGGAACCGATCGGCGATTTGCACGTCCTATCCGAGCCCGTCTCACTCGCTGTCGGTTGAGCTGCCGAAAATATTGGCAACGCTTCACTACCTGCAGGACGCAACAACTGGCACGCTTGGGACTAGTCTTGCTCATCTACGAAGTAAGCCGTCTCGTCCAAAGGAGCCCGCATGTCCGTCCTCGCCCCCTCTTCCCAGGACCGCTGGCTAGATCTGAATGAAGTGCTGCGCGATCTGGTCGCGCAGGGATACCTCGATCAAGACAATGCCGAGTACGCACTGACCTTGCGTAGAAGTGCACAGAACCAGCAGACCCACCCGCTGGAGTTCATCGCTGCCCAACAGTTTGCCAACCTGAAGCGGGCGGGCAAGAAGCTTGACCTTGAAAGCCTCACCGCGTGGCTCGCCGAACAGGCGGGCCAGCCCTACATGCGCATTGACCCGTTGAAAATCAACGTAGCCGCCGTCACGCCCTTGATGTCCTATGCCTTCGCGCAGCGCCACAAGATCCTCGCCGTCGCCGCAGATCGCGAATGTGTGACCATCGCCAGCGCCCAGCCTTACGTGAAGGCATGGGAAGCGGACTTGATGCACGTGCTGAAAATGCCGATCAAGCGTGTCGTTGCCAATCCGGTCGATGTGCAGAAACTGGCCGTCGAGTTCTATCGGCTGGCCAAATCGGTCAGTGGCGCCAGTGCGTCCGATCAGAAAGTGAGCAACCTGGGCAACTTCGAACAGTTGCTCAAGCTCGGCGCCAGCGATCAGGAGCCCGATGCGAACGACGCGCACATCGTCAATATCGTCGACTGGCTGTTCCAGTACGCCTACCAGCAGCGGGCCAGCGATATTCACATCGAGCCTCGCCGAGAAGCCGGCACCGTGCGTTTTCGCATCGACGGCGTGCTGCACAACGTCTACCAGTTCCCGCCGCAGGTGACGATGGCGGTGACCAGCCGCCTGAAAAGTCTGGGCCGAATGAACGTGGCCGAGAAGCGCAAGCCGCAGGATGGCCGGGTCAAAACCAAGACACCTGATGGCGGAGAAGTCGAATTGCGTCTGTCGACCTTGCCTACAGCATTCGGCGAAAAGATGGTAATGCGGATATTCGACCCCGAGGTGCTGCTCAAGGATTTCGACCAACTGGGTTTCTCGGGTGATGACTTGCGGCGCTGGGAAGGGATGACTCGCCAACCCAACGGCATCATTTTGGTGACCGGACCGACCGGTTCCGGCAAGACCACCACGCTGTACACCACGCTGAAGAAGCTGGCGACGCCGGAGGTAAACCTGTGCACCATCGAGGACCCCATCGAAATGGTCGAGCCTGCGTTCAACCAGATGCAGGTTCAGCACAACATCGACCTGACCTTCGCCAGCGGTGTTCGCGCCCTGATGCGGCAAGACCCTGACATCATCATGATCGGCGAGATCCGTGATCTGGAGACCGCCGAGATGGCGATTCAGGCGGCCCTCACCGGTCACCTCGTACTTTCAACGCTGCACACCAACGACGCACCCAGCGCGATCAGCCGACTGCTGGAGCTGGGCGTACCGCATTACCTGCTTAAGGCGACGATTCTGGGCGTGATGGCTCAGCGCCTGGTGCGTACGTTGTGCCCGCATTGCAAAGCTGCGGTGGAGATCGACGAAGTCGACTGGCAAACCCTGACCCGACCTTGGCAGGCGCCTGTGCCCAGCGGTGCGCAGCGGGCAGTGGGTTGCGCAGAGTGCCGCGACACCGGTTATCGCGGGCGGGCGGGCGTCTACGAAATCATGCTGATGTCCGATGCGGTGAAAACCCTGATCGCTGCGGACCTGGATCTCACGGCATTACGGCGCCAGGGCTTCAAGGATGGCATGCGCAGCCTGCGCCTGTCCGGCGCGCAGAAAGTCGCGGCAGGTTTAACGACCATCGAGGAAGTGCTGCGGGTGACGCCACAGAGTGAGCAGCGTTAGATCAGCCAATATAAGTGCTGTGACAGCACGGCTGAGCGGCGGTGGCTTTCTTGAAATCGCTGCCACCAGCAAGCCGTGCCGCCACAGGTTGCGATGATCGCCGGAATGGCTACTCGCGAACCCCAAAGTCCAACACTACTTTCATTGCCTGCTGCTTGTCCCCCGCTAACTCAAACGCCTGCACTGCTTCATTGAACGGGAGGGTGTGGGAAATCACCGGCGTCACGTCGATGGCCTTGCGATTGAGCAGATCCACCGCCTGGGCGAATTCAGGATGAAAGCGGAAGGTGCCGCGCAAATCGATTTCCTTGCCGACCACCACGTTCAACGGAATCGAGACATCGCCGCCCAGCCCCACCGTCACCACCACGGCCCGAGGCCGAACGCAGCTCAGCCCGTCGCGCAGTGCCTGAGCGCTGCCGGACGCTTCGAACATCACATCGAAGTGGCCTTTGTCAGCGGTGTAGCGGGCCAGTGCTTCAGGTTCGTCCTTGAGATTATGCGTTTGGCTGGCACCCATGCGGCGCGCACACGCCAAGGCGCTGTCGCTTAAGTCCGCCGCAACGATCTGCAACGCTCCCGCTGCCCGCAGGCTGCCGATCAGCAGATTGCCAATCGGGCCGCATCCGGTGACCAGCACGCGCTTGCCGAACACCCCACCGGCGCGCTGAATCGCATGCAAGCCCACCGAGAGCGGCTCAGCCAGCGCCCCTTCAGCCAACGTCGTGCCGGATGCCAATAAATGCGCCTGGCGGCTGTCGATCACCAGGGTTTCGCGGAAGGCGCCCTGAATGTGCGGAAACGGCATCGCGCTGCCGTAGAAGCGCATGTTCAGGCAATGATTGGGCAGGCCCTCCTGGCAGTATCTGCAATCGCTGCATGGCCGGGAGGGAGAAACCGAAATACGCTGGCCGACGCTGAAACCGCCTTGTGGATCGCCCACCTCGTCGATCACCGCCGAGATTTCGTGACCGAGTACCATCGGCTCTTTTAGGCGCACAGCACCGAAACCTCCGTGCTGGTAGTAATGCAGATCCGAACCGCAGATCCCGCCGCGGGCAACCCGCACGCGCAACTGGTCGCGCGCCAACCCTGGCGCCTGCTCCAGGGCTTCTACACGCAGGTCTTTCGCGGCATGGCAGACAATGGCTTGCATGAGGTCCTCCGAATTACAAAGATGCCGTGATGGCGCCGTCGACGTAAAGGATGTGGCCGTTAACGAAACTTGCGGCATCGGACGCCAGGAACACAGCGGCCCCGGCCAGCTCAGAGACTTCACCCCAGCGACGACTCGGTGTGCGATGCACCAGCCAGTCGCTGAATTCAGGATTGGCGACCAACGCCGCATTCAGCTCGGTCTTGAAGTAGCCCGGCCCGATGCCGTTAACGTTCAGGCCATGCGGTCCCCAGTCGATCGCCATGCCTTTGGTCAGCATCTTGAGCGCGCCCTTGCTTGCGGCGTAGGGGGCAATGTTGGGTCGGCCCAATTCGCTCTGTACCGAACAAATATTGATGATGCGTCCACGACCTCGAGGGATCATGCAACGTGCTACGGCCTGACCGACGAAGAATGCGCTGTCCAGATTGGTGCGCATCAGCTCGTGCCAGTTCGCCTCAGTGAACTCGGCCAGCGGTCCGCGGCGCTGAATCCCCGCATTGTTGACCAGAATGTCCAGCGGGCCGACGCGGTTTTCGATGTCCTGGACCGCCCCGCTCACCGCCGTGCTGTCTGTCACGTCAAAGGCTTGGGTATGGACGTCATGCCCCTCCCCGACCAACGCCGCAGCCGCCAACTGCAACGTGTCGACGTTGCGTCCGTTAAGTATGACCCGGGCGCCCGCCTCGGCCAGCCCACGTGCGATAGCCAAGCCGATACCAGCGCTTGAGCCCGTAATCAGCGCGATTCTTCCGTCGAGACGGAAGCTTTCCAGGACAGCCATGTGGTATTCCTCGTGCTCGTTCTGTGCTGCATCATTCTTGGTGATGAACGGCTCGAAGGCTCGTCACTCGTATAACCAATGCTCATCGCTGACATGGCACGAGTCCAATGGTGATTGCTGATGTGCTGATCACAAAATCTGATAACCAGCGGAGCGTAGATGGAGCTCAAACACTTGAGGGCTTTTGTAACGTTGGCTGAAGAGTTGCACTTTGGCCGCGCGGCGCAGCGCCTTGCTATCGTGCAGCCCGCCCTTAGCATGCAGATCAAGGCGCTCGAAGCGTGGCTGGGGGTTCGCCTGCTTGATCGCAATCGTCACTCAGTAACGCTCACAGAAGTGGGTCGGTTGTTTCTCGATGAAGCTCGGGCGACGTTGCATCAAGCTCAGCACTCGGCTGATGTCGCGCGTGGATTGGGCCGCGGTGAAAGCGGCCGGATACGACTGGGGTTTGTGTCATCGGTGCTGCCGGATGTGCTGCCGTCTTTGATTCGACAGGCGCACCAACGCTATCCCGGTATCGCGCTAGTGCTCAAGGACATGCCGGGGCCGGATCAGGTGCATGCCCTTAAAAGCGGCCAACTGGACTTTGGCCTGATGCGGCTGCCAGCGCCCCACTCCGGGGTTCAGACGCAGGTCGTGCTGCAAGAATCGATCATTGTCGCGCTGCCCGTTGATCACCCCTTGACCGTGCAAACATTCATCGAGGTGAAGGCCTTGGCGCATCTGCCCGTGCTGATGCTTGCCCGACGTTACGCTGCGGGGTTTCATGACGGCTTGCTAAGGGCTATTGCCGATCAGGGTGGCAAGCTTGAAGTGGCCGATGAGCTGGGCGAGTTCACCACCATGCTGGCGTTGGTTTCGGCGGGTCTGGGCATCGGCCTGCTGCCTGACCACGCGGGCCGCGCGCTGCCGCCAGACGTAGTGTCGCGCCCGTTATATCTGGGTGATTATCGCGCCCTCACGGGTCTGGCCTGGACCTCGCTGGATACGGCAGTGAAGACCACCGTCTTCAATCTCATGCGCGAGCTATTCTTTAACGATGACCCAGCCAATATCGATGCCGTGTAGCAGCACAGCTTGCCAGCGGTGACACACCGACCGACGCAGGCGCGGGTGCGCGGCATGCTTTCGATACAAGAAATATTCGCAGAAGGGATTGCGTGACCGTACTCTTCCCGACTTACGTGCTCATTAATCGCTAACAACAGGGACAGGTTATGCAGATCGGCAGTGTGGTTTTATTGTTCGTCGCGTTGGCTATCGCCATCGTGTTCATGGGCTTCAAGGTCGTGCCTCAGGGTTATCAATGGACAGTTGAACGCTTCGGGCGCTACACCAACACCCTCAAGCCAGGGCTGAACATCATCGTCCCCGTGGTAGACCGCATTGGGCACAAGATCAACATGATGGAAACGGTGCTGGATATCCCGCCCCAGGAAGTCATCACCTCCGATAACGCTACTGTGCAGATCGATGCGGTCTGCTTCTATCAGGTAGTTAACTGCGCCCAGGCGGCGTATGAGGTGAACAACCTGCAGCACGCGATTCGCAATCTGCTGCAGACCAACATCCGCACGGTGCTCGGCTCCATGGAGCTGGACGCCATGCTCAGCCAACGCGATGGCATCAACGAACGCCTGCTGCGCATCGTCGATGAGGCTACGGCGCCTTGGGGCATCAAGATCACGCGCATCGAGATCAAGGACATCAGCCCGCCCGCCGACCTGATGGCCGCCATGTCGGGACAGATGAAAGCCGAGCGGATCAAACGCGCCCAGATCCTTGAAGCCGAAGGCCTGCGTGCCTCGGCCATTCTCACGGCCGAAGGCAAGAAGCAAGCGCAGATTCTTGAAGCCGAAGGCGAGCGGCAAGCCGCGTTTCTGGAATCCGAAGCTCGTGAGCGTCAGGCTGAAGCCGAGGCTCGCGCGACGCAGGTAGTGTCCGAAGCCATCGCTGCCGGTGATGTGCATGCCATCAACTATTTCGTCGCGCAAAAGTATATCGACGCGCTCGGCAAGTTGTCCGCGGCCAATAACAGCAAGGTCATCCTCATGCCACTGGAAGCCAGCCAGATGATTGGTGCCATCGGCGGCATCGGCGAGATCGTCAAGGCGACGTTCGACAAGGGGACAGCCGACAAGAGCAGATCCGAAACCGGCAGGCGAATCTAAACCATGTGGCATTACCTGCAAGACCTATCGTTCTGGGACTGGCTGGGGCTCGGTACCGTGCTGTTGATCCTTGAAGTTTTCGGCGCAGGCGGTTATCTGCTGTGGATCGGCGTGGCGGCGGCGGGCGTCGGTATTCTCACGTATATCCTTCCGACGATGAGCTGGGAACTGCAGTTTCTGCTATTTGCCGTGCTGTCGGTGCTGACGGCGTTGTATTGGTGGCGACGCCAGCGCGCCGTGCTGCGCAAGTCAGACCAGCCGGGGCTTAACATGCGCGGCTCGGAGTTGATCGGCAAGACGTTTGTCGTGCAAGACGCCATTGTCAGCGGTCGTGGCAAGATCAAGGTAGGTGATGGGGTGTGGATGGTCGTTGGGCCCGATACTCCCGCAGGCGACCAGGTGCGAGTGATCGCGCAGGATGGAGCGATCTTGAGGGTTGAGGCGGTCGATTAGCCCTATGTAAGTGCTTTTAGGCGTAGCGGACGCTGTAGCAGTGCAGCGGGCCAGCAGCGATGCTCATGGGTTTGACAGGGATACGGAACTACATCAACAGCGGGCGTATCAAATCGTTTCAGAACAACCAACGTCGGAGTACCCCGCCATGCGTCTAAAACTTGCTGTAGCCACGTTAGCCCTGCTTTCCCTGCCGGTCGGTTCAGCAATGGCTGACGGCTTCCTGCACGACGTGCTTTCGTCCGGTGCAACCACGGGCTCGACCTATCTCACCTTCCGCCATCACAAGCTGATCGTCGCCGCTCAGGATGATGCAGGTAGCTTCGTCGCCAGCAATGGCGCCATTCGTGGCCCGTACCTGGAAGCGGCAATGAATCAGGTTCGCCAGGACAACCCAGGTTTGAATGCCTCGGATATGGATCTGGCCAACGCGATTCTGGCAAAAAACCTGGTTGCCGAGCAGTAAGACTGTAAAAGCGCTTACCTGCAATGGCGTTGGGCCTGACACCGCGTGGGTGACAGGACAATCGCCATCGCGGATAAGCGCGCCGCTACAAGCGGCGTGTCAGCCTATCACTCGCCAATCGCAGCTTTGTAGCCTGCAGCATCCAGCAGCTTCGCCAGATCGCCCTCAGCGTTACTTGCCTTGATCTTGAAGATCCACGCGCTGTAAGGCGCATTGTTCAGTGCTTCGGGTTCCCCGCTCAGCGCTTCGTTGACTTCGACCACTTCACCGGAAACCGGGGAGTAGATGTCAGAAGCGGCCTTTACCGACTCGACCACGCCCGCTGCATCACCGGCCGCGAACACCTTGCCGATCTCCGGCAGCTCGACGAAAACCACATCACCCAGCGCTTCCTGCGCGTGATTGGAAATACCGACAACGATCAGATCACCCTCTTGTTTCGCCCACTCGTGACTTTCGGCAAAACGCAGCTCGGCGGGAATGGCGCTCATAATTTTTATCCTCTCTACATCATCAGGTCAGCGGAAAACCCGCCAGGGATTGTCTTTGATAACAAGGGTTAAATCAGGGCTTTGCCGTGACGAACGAACGTCGGCTGGACCACTCGGACCGGATACCACTTGCCGCGGATTTCAACTTCAGCGCGGTCGGCAGTCGCCATAGGAACGCGTGCCAGCGCAATCGACTTGCTCAGCGTAGGAGAGAAACTACCACTGGTGATCTCTCCTTCGCCAACTTCCGCTATTCGGACGACCTGATGCGCACGCAAAACACCGCGCTCTTCAAGGACAAGCCCTACGAGCTTGGAAGCAAGGCCTTGCGCGCGCTCGGCCTCCAGCGCAGCACGACCGATAAAGTCGCGCTCTGGCGGTGCCCATGCAATGGTCCAGCCCATGTTGGAGACCAGCGGCGAGACCTGCTCGTCGATTTCCTGTCCGAACAGGTTCATACCCGCTTCCAGGCGCAGCGTATCGCGTGCACCCAGACCAATCGGCGAGATACCTGCGCCTACCATGTCGTTGAAAAAGCTACAGGCCTGATCGCTCGGCAGGATGATTTCCAGCCCGTCTTCCCCGGTATAGCCGGTTCGTGCAATGAACCATTCGCCTTCCTGCTGGCCTTCGAAGGGGCGCAGGGTGTGAATAAGTTCGGCGCGGGGCTGGGTAACAAGTTCGGCGATTTTCTGTCGGGCGTGGGGCCCTTGAATGGCTAGCATAGCCAGCTCGGCGCGGTGGGTCACCTGCACATCGAAGTCAGCGACATGGGCATTCATCCAAGTCAGGTCCTTGGCACCGGTGGACGCGTTGACCACCAGTCGATAACCCTCGTCGGTGAGATAGACGATCATGTCGTCGACAATCCCGCCGCGGGTGTCGAGCATCGCGCTGTACAGCGCACGCCCGGTTTGCTGCAGCCTGCCGACATCGTTCGCCAGCAGATATTGCAACCAAGGTTTGGCCTGGTTGCCTGAAATGTCGAGCACATGCATGTGCGACACGTCGAAAATCCCACAATCGCGGCGCACCTGATGGTGTTCTTCCACTTGTGATCCGTAGTGTAACGGCATATCCCAACCACCAAAATCGACCAGCTTCGCGCCGAGCGCGATGTGCAGGTCAAAGAGGGGCGTGCGCTGTCCCATGGGTGTCTCCTTCCGGGCGTGGCGAAGACGCGATCAATCAAAACAACCCCAAATCCCCCGTCATTTGGGGTCTGAAACCTTTGGTAATTTGCAGAATTGTCTGACGGACCGTGTCGATTGCGGCGCATTGTAGCCGCAAGGTTGTGACCCCGCACCTAGCCAATGGGTCTAGCCGAGCGTCTGATCAGGCCAATTACCGGTAGTAAACCGACCATCACCAGCGTTAATGCCGGTAGGGCAGCTCGCGCCCACTCGCCTTCGCTGGTCATTTCGAAGATGCGCACAGCCAGCGTATCCCAGCCAAATGGCCGCATCAGCAGGGTGGCGGGCATCTCCTTTAGCACATCGACGAACACCAGCAACGCCGCGCTCAGGGTTCCGGGGATCAGCAATGGCAGATAAATCCTGAAAAACAAACGCGGTCCGCTGACACCCAGGCTACGGGCGGCTTCGGGCAAAGACGGACGAATTCGCGACAGGCTGTTCTCCAACGGTCCATACGCCACGGCGATGAAGCGTATGAGATAAGCCAGCACCAGCGCGGCAAGGCTCCCCAGCAATAGTGGTTTGCCTGCGCCGCCAAGCCAGCCGGAAAGCGGCACCACCAGTTCACGATCCAGGTAACTGAACGCCAGCATGATCGACACCGCCAGCACCGAACCGGGCAGCGCATAGCCGATATTGGCCAGGCTGACTCCCGAACGGATGGCGCGAGTAGGCACCAGACGACGGGCAAACACCAGCATCATCGCCACGCTGACCGTGGCCAACGCCGCGATGCCGCCCAAATATAAAGTGTGCAGAATAAGCCCGGTGTAGCGCTCATCCAGATCGAACCGCCCGCGCTGCCAAACCCAGACGATCAGTTGCAGCAGTGGGACCACGAATGCCGATGCAAATACCAACGCGCACCAGCAACTGGCCGCAAACGCTTTGAACCCCCGCAGGTGGTAGAGGGCCTTTGCCCGGGGACGCTCGTTGCTCGCGCAAGCGGCGCCCCTGGCACGGTGCTCGCCGTACAGCACAAGCATCACGGCCAACAGCAGCAGGCTCGCCAATTGGGCCGCGCTCGACAGACTGAAAAAGCCATACCAGGTCTTGTAGATCGCCATGGTGAAGGTATCGAAGTTGAAAACGGCGACAGCGCCGAAGTCGGCCAGGGTTTCCATCAAGGCCAGTGCGACGCCCGCACCAATTGCCGGCCTGGCCATCGGTAACGCGACACGCCAGAACGCTTGCCAGGGCGTCTGCCCGAGAATCCGAGCGGCTTCCATCAGGCCCTTGCCCTGCGCGAGAAAGGCCGTGCGTGCGAGCAGGTAAACGTAGGGATAAAACACCAGCACCAGAACGATGATGACTCCGCCCGTCGAGCGTACGCGGGGAAAACGGATGCCTGAACCAAACCACTCGCGCATCAGCGTTTGCACGGGCCCCGCAAAATCGAGCAGGCCGACGAAGACGAATGCCAGCACATAGGCCGGGATCGCGAATGGCAGCATCAGCGCCCAGTCCAGCCAGCGCCGACCGGGGAACTCACATAACGCCGTGAGCCACGCCAGACTCACGCCTAGCAGCGTCACGCCGGCACCCACGCCAATCACCAGTGTGAAGGTGTTACCCAGCAGGCGAGGCATCTGCGTTTCCCAGAGGTGGGACCAGATTTCATGGTCGATAGTCTGCCAGGAAAGCAGCAGGACGCTCAGCGGCAAGAGCACCAATGCGGCGATGGCGAAAACCAGGGGATACCAGCGGCGCTGGGTTTGATGGGCCAAGGGGTTACTCGATCTCAGGTGTCGTTTGCCTTATCAGGACAGCGCCGGCGCTCATTCCCTGCAGCAGTTCGGCGGGCTGGCGGCGTCGATTTCGAAGACGCCGCCGCCAGCAAGCCATATCGCCGCCGATGTCTCTGCTAATTAATTCCAGCCGACGCGATCCATCATGCGAATCGCCTCGGCTTGACGGCGTCCGGCAACTTCAACGGGAAGGGTGTCGGCCTTGAACTCACCCCAACTGGCGACTTCCTCGGACGGCGCGACGCTTGGGTTGGCCGGAAATTCCTGATTGGTGCCGGAGAAGATCGCCTGCGCTTGCGGCCCCGTCATCCACTCCACCAGCGCCTTGGCAGCCTCAGCGTGGGGCGCGTATTGGGTCAGGCCGATCCCCGACAGATTCACGTGGACGCCGCGATCCGACTGGTTCGGCCAGAACAGGCGCACGGCAAGTGCAGGGTTTTGCTTGTGTAAACGTCCGTAGTAATAGGTGTTGACGATACCCACGTCGCATTGTCCGGCATTGATCGCTTCAAGCACTGCGATGTCATCGGAGAACACGTCGGTGGACAGGTTGTTGACCCAGCCTTTGAGGATCTTCTCCGACGCCTCGGCACCATGGGTTTCGATCAGCGTGGCGGTCAGTGACTGGTTGTAGACCTTCTTCGCCGTGCGCAGACACAGGCGCCCTTCCCACTGTTTATCAGCCAATGCCTCGTAGGTCGTCAGCTCTTCGGGTTTGACCCGGTCGGTCGAATACGCGACGGTCCGCGCGCGCAGGCTCAGCCCGGTCCAGCTGTGGGTCGAGGAGCGGTATTGCGCAGGGATGTTCTGGTCGATCACCGGCGAGATGAACGGCTGAAGGATGCCCATCCTTTCCGCTTGCCAAAGGTTGCCGGCGTCAACGGTAAGCAGCAGGTCAGCGGTAGCGTTCTGCCCTTCGGCCTTGATGCGCTGCATCAGCGGCGCTTCCTTGTCGGTGATGAACTTTACCTTGACGCCGGTCTGGGCGGTGTAGGCATCGAACACCGGTTTGATCAGCTCGTCGATCCGGGAGGAATACACCACCACTTCATCAGCGGCCTGGGCGGTGCCGCCGAGCAGGGTCAATGTCAGGGCAGCCAGAAGACGCTTGCTCGCCTGCATGCTGATATCTCGTCTAGGAAAAAGAGGCGAAATGGTAGTGAATCGCATCTGGCATCTCAACCGAAGCCTGGATTGAGCCGTTACCAGATGTTGCAGTAGTGCGGCCGGACACGAAGTCCAGGCATGGATGCATAAGCGTGTAGCAGCAGGGCTTGTTTGGCGATGGAGGTCTTAGAGGCCTTGCTGGCAAGCCGTGTGCTACAGGTGTTCCTATGCTGCCAACGGCCGACAGGTCATCAACGCCGCGCCAACGCCGGCAGATCGCCGGTCAGCCCGAGTGCCTGACGCACGAACAGTGCCTTGGCCTCGGCCGATTGATCGACCATTTTCAATCCGGTATTGCGTAACCAGCGCAGTGGCAATGGATCGGCCTGGAACAGGCGTTCGAAGCCTTCCATTGCCGCCATCAATGTCAGGTTGTGCGGCATGCGGCGCCGTTCATAGCGGCTTAGGACTCTCGGGTCGGCGAGACGCTCGCCGCGCTCGATTGCGCCAAGCAGTACTTCGGCCAAAACCGCCGCGTCCAGAAAGCCTAAGTTCACCCCCTGCCCCGCTAACGGGTGAATGGTGTGCGCCGCATCGCCGATCAGCGCCAGGCCGTCGGCAACATAGCGCTTGGCGTGACGCTGACGCAGCGGCACACACACACGAGGGTCGGCGCACATTACCTGGCCCAGGCGCCCTTCGAAGGCTTTCTCAAGCTCGCGGCAAAACGCCTCATCCTCCAGCTTCATCAGACGCTCGGACTCGGCAGGCGTCACCGACCAGACGATCGAACACCAATGTTCCCCGTCCCGCTGGAGAGGCAAAAACGCCAGCGGACCTACGTCGGTAAAACGCTGCCACGCCGTCTTGCCGTGAGATTGGGTCGTGCGCACGCTGGCAACGATGGCGTTGTGCATGTAATCCCACTCGCGGGTAGCCGTGCCGGTCATGCGTCGAACCGTGGAATTGGCGCCGTCAGCGGCGACCACCAATGGCGCGCGCAATGTGCGGCCATCGGACAGCGTCAGCAGCCAGTCATCGCCGGAATGGCGCATCTGCTCAAGCCGGGCATTGGCCAGCAGGCCAATATCCGTGTCGTGCAAACGCTCGATCAAGGCATCCTGAACCACGCGATTTTCGACGATGTGGCCTAGCACCTCGGCATGCACGCTGGAAGCAGAAAAATGCACCTTGCCCGTGCCGCTGCCATCCCACACATGCATGTCGCCATAGGGGCAGACGCGTCGCG
Organism: Pseudomonas sp. UBA5706; assembly: GCF_002419965.1. Lineage (GTDB taxonomy): Bacteria > Pseudomonadota > Gammaproteobacteria > Pseudomonadales > Pseudomonadaceae > Aquipseudomonas. Next base: position 357,194 of record NZ_DIHC01000043.1, on the reverse strand, counting down.
CAACGATGCCTTCCCACACATTCAAGCGCTCGAGAATGCGCTGACTGGCAGTCGAGAGGGCACTGACACGTGGCTCGAACGCTGCGGTTCGATCGAACGGTTTGACGCTTAGCGGGCTGCCGTCGACTACAAGAATATCCAGCCCGCTGTTTTGCAGCGCCAGCGCGAGTGCGCTACCGACCATTCCAGCCCCGACAATCAGCAGATCTGCGCGCGTTTCCATGCTTTAAATCGTTCTCGCGTGTGGCATCGGCCACAGATGAAGGAAGGGGTTAGACATCTGCTCGCGTTCCCAGCCCCATGGCCTGACGGGCGAACCAACTCTTGGCCGTTGGCAGCAGATCAAGGCCCAGCAAACCGAGATTGCGGCCCGCAGCGATCACCGGTTGCTGGCTGCCAAACAGGCGCGTGACCTGATCGGAAAAGCCCACGGTCAGTTTCTGGTCCAGATACTGGCGATCGCGGTAAACCTGCAAGGTCGCCAGATCCCCCGCCAACGCTTCACTGGCGAGCAAGGCTTCAGCCAACGCCACCGCATCACGCAATGAGAGATTGAAACCCTGGCCGGCAATCGGGTGCAGGCTGTGCGCCGCATTACCCAGCACAACCAGATGCGAGCGCACCTGCTCCTCAGCCTGGATCAGCGACAACGGGTAGACATGTCGCGCACCGACCTGTTTCAAGGTGCCAAGGCGGTAACCGAAGACACCCTGCAATTCGTTGAGAAAGCTGCGCTCATCCAATGCCTGCAGGCGGTTGACCTCGTCAGCCTTGCGGGTCCACACCAGCGCACAACGGTTTTCCGGCAGCGGCAACAGCGCCATCGGACCGTGTTCGGTGAAGCGTTCGAAAGCTTGGCCGCCGTGGGCATCACTTGGGGTAATGTTGGCGATTAATGCACTTTGATCGTACGGCGTGGTACGCACGCCAATGCCCAATTGTTCGCGCAAACTCGAGCGCCCACCGTCGGCGAGCACCGCCAGATCGCAGTCCAGCTGGGTTTCGTCGTTCAAGGTCAGGCGATATCCATCAGGCAGCGCCTGCATCTGCTTCACTTGCGCTGGCACGCGCCAGTTGATCACATCCTTATCCAATCCTTGCCACAGGCATTGGCCAAGCCATGCGTTCTCCGCCACATAGCCCAAGGCCGGCACGCCTTCCTGTGTCGCCGATAACCGCACGGCACCGAAGCGGCCCTTGTCTGATACATGAATTTCCTGAATCGGCTCGGCACGACGACTGATCTGCTCCCACAGCCCCAGACGTTCGTAGATCTGCCGCGCCCCAAAGGAAAGTGCAGAGGAACGCGCGTCGTAACTCGGCTGCCAGGTATCGCCTGGCGCAAAGGGTTCGATCAGGACGATCTTCCAGCCACGCGCCTTAGCCCCGGCCTGCAACGCCAACGCCAGACTCGCCCCGACCAGCCCGCCGCCCACGATTGCCAGATTGAAGCGGCTCATGCGGCTTGAGTTCGTGCGGCAGCCATCAGGCCCTCGATTTCGGCGACGGATTTGGGCACGTCACTCGTAAGAATTTCACAGCCTTTTTTGGTCACCACGACATCGTCCTCGATTCGCACACCGATTCCGCGCCATTTCCTGGCGACGTTCTGATTGTCCGGCGATACATAAATCCCGGGCTCGACGGTCAGCACCATGCCGACCTCGAGCACTCGCCACTCTCCGCCAACCTTGTACTCGCCGACGTCGTGGACATCCATGCCCAGCCAATGTCCGGCACGGTGCATGTAAAAAGCTTTGTAAGCCTCGGTGGCAATCAGTTCAGCGACATTGCCCTGCAACAGGCCCAGTTCCACCAGACCCGCTGTGATCACCTGCACCGTGGCCTCATGGGCCTGATTCCAGTGATTGCCCGGCTTGATCGCAGCGAATGCCGCTTCCTGGGACTTGAGCACCAACTCGTAGATCGCCTTTTGCTCCGTCGAGAACGTGCCGCTGACCGGAAACGTACGCGTGATGTCGCTGGCATAGCAGTCGATCTCGCAACCGGCATCGATCAACACCAGATCACCGTCCTTCAACGGCGCGTCGTTTTGCTGATAATGAAGGATGCACGTGTTGCGTCCCGAGGCGACGATAGAGCCGTAGGCAGGCATCTTCGCCCCGCCCTTGCGGAACTCATAATCAAGCTCCGCTTCCAGACTGAATTCGTACAATCCGGCCCGACTGGCCTGCATTGCCCGCACGTGAGCGCGCGCTGAAATCTGCGCTGCTTCGCGCATCACCTTCACTTCTGCCGCTGATTTATACAGGCGCATGTCATGCAGCAGATGATCCAGCGCAACGAACTCTTTGGGCGGCTGCGCGCCCAGATGCGCCTTGGAACGAATCACATTGATCCAGTCCATGACGTGCCGGTCGAACTCGGGGTTGCTGCCCATCGACGAGTACACCCGATCGCGGCCTTCGATCAGGCCCGGAAGGATGTCGTCGATATCGGTGATAGGGAACGCATCGTCAGCGCCGAAATGACGGATTGCACCATCCTGCCCGGCGCGCAGGCCATCCCAAAGCTCGCGCTCTGCATTGCGCTCGCGGCAGAACAGCACGTACTCGCCATATTCACGGCCAGGAATCAGTACGATCACGGCCTCAGGCTCGGGAAAGCCGCTCAGGTACTGAAAATCGCTGTCCTGACGGTACACATGCTCGACATCACGATTTCGAATGGCCACAGCGGCTGCCGGCAGGATGGCGATGCTGTTGGGTTCCATCTGCTCCATCAAGGCTTTGCGACGGCGGGCGTATTCGGCTTTCGGGATATGGATCATGGGCAAGTGCAGTCCTCCTCCGGGTCGGCGCCGGTCATCAACGCACGCAGGCAGCGATGACCGGACGCCAACGATGGTGATCAGTGCAACGACGGTTTCGCTTCAGGTGCCGCTTTCTTGTTGAACTCGGTGAACAGCAACAGCGGTGCGACGCGCAGGTATTCCATGACTTCCATGTAATCGCTCTCGCCGTCTTCGGATTCTTCCAGGGTGTCTTGAATCTGCGCGATGGCGGCGAGGTCCTGCAGCACGTCCCTGGCGTCTTCGCTTAGCGACTGGCCACCGACCCGAGCAAACCCGTTGAGGAAACCCTGGCACCACTGACCCATTGCGGCCGTACGGGCCACCAGCGGTTCATCGTCACTGGGCAACAGCAACACGACGGTCATGTCGTCGCCGGTGAGTTCGTTTTTCACCATCTCCTGCAAGCCGATCAGGGCCTGACGGACGTTGGCCTCGGGCTCTGTTTCCAGCAGCAGGAGAGCATCGGCAATCCAGTCATCGGCGGAGAAGCCCGCGCCTGCGCAACTGCGGCCCAGCAACAGGCCCTGCAGTTCGGCAGGTGAGACAGGATGGCCGCTGCTGCTGAGCAGGGTGGCGAATGCGTTGTACGGGGAGTTCTGATTGGGCATGGGTAACTAGGCGCCAAGCGGCGCAATGTCTAGAATGAAGGCCTTGTATCGTAGCACCGGCAGACGCGCCCAAGCTATCCAGGCGATATCAGAGGCAGTTCCTGAGGCCAGCACCTGCACCACTCATCAGAAAACAAGTCAGTGGGAAACGATGGAAGACAACGATCTGCAAGCGCTGATGGCTCGACTGGAGTTATTGATCAATCGTGTCGAGCAACTAAAAACTCAAAATGGACTCCTATTAGCTCAGGAAAAAACCTGGCGCGAGGAACGCGCTCACCTCATTGAAAAAAACGAAATCGCCCGGCAAAAGGTCGAGTCCATGATTTCGCGCCTCAAGGCCCTGGAGCAAGACTCATGAGTAATGGCAACAGCATCACCGTGCAAATCCTCGACAAAGAGTATTCCATCATCTGTCCGCAGGAGGAACGCACCAATCTGGTCAGTGCCGCGCGTTACCTGGACGGCAAGATGCGCGAGATCCGCAGCAGCGGCAAAGTCATCGGCGCCGATCGAATCGCGGTGATGGCAGCGCTGAACATTACCCATGATCTTTTGCATAAACAGGAATTGCCTGAAGCCCCGGGCAACGGGTCAACGCGCGAGCAGGTGCGCGATCTTCTCGACCGCGTCGACCTGGCCCTTGCCATGGATGAGCCTAAAGCACAAGGCTGATTGTTCGAACATGTTTCGGTATACTGGGCTCCGCTCCCTGGAGTGCTTGCCAGTCGGTCATGTCCCTGAGCCGATACGCACAACCACGGGGGTTGCACGTTGGGGTTGGTGTGCATGTCCGCTCGACGGAAAGCCTTAAAACCTCCTGCAATCTCCACCTTGAACTTTCGGGTTCAAGGGCTACACCGACAGCGGTTCGTCGGGGAGTCTCGAATCTTCAACCCATTGCCAGGCGTCCTGTCTGGCGATGGGGATCGTGAATCACACCTGATCGCACGATCACATTCCAAACCTCATGGACCGCCTGCATGACTTCTTCTGGCGCTGCTTCCCTGAACGATCCTTCTTCGCCCTCTCGCCCTCAGTTACGCCGTCTGCTGCGCAAGGCTCGTCGCTCGCTCAGTCGCGCAGAACAGCGACGGGCGGCACAGGGTCTGTACCGACAGCTGGCGCAAAATCCCCTGTTTCGTCGCGCCCGGCATGTTTCTCTGTACCTTCCGATGGACGGTGAAATCGATCCGCGCCTGCTGCTGTGCGAAGCGCAGCGCCGAGGAAAAGCCACCTATTTGCCAGTGCTGAGCGCATGGCCGAGGACAAAGATGGTGTTTCAGCGGGTACGGCCACGGGACACATTTAAGCCCAATCGTTTTCGTATTCAGGAGCCTCACATCAACCCCAGGCAACAGCGCAAGATTTGGGCGCTGGACCTGATTCTGATGCCGTTGGTGGGATTCGACGACCAGGGCGGTCGCTTGGGCATGGGCGGTGGCTTCTACGACCGCAGCCTTGCGTATCGAGCACGTCGCAAAGCCTGGCAGAAACCGGTTTTACTGGGGTTGGCTCACGAATGTCAGAAGGTCGCAAAGCTGGCCGTGGCCAGTTGGGATGTGCCGTTGCAGGGAACGGTGTCGGATAAGCGTTGGTACATGGCGTAGCCAGAGGATTTGTGCAGCAGTCTCGCGTGCCGGTGGTCGAATCGCTACCACCGGCACGACACAATCAACGACGCCCTTGTTGGGGCTGTTGCTGGGTAATCTCAACCGGTGCATCCGGCTTGGCGGCCCACAGACTTTGTGCGTACCCGGTGGTGACAATGCCCAAGCCGAACAAAATAACCAAAATCCATAATAAATCCGGCTTGCGTTGCATTGATTACCCCTTTTGGCAAACAAAAAGCTGACGTCCGCGGCTTGTTTCTGTAGGCCGCGTAACGGTGTACCCCTTAAAATCCGCGCATTCTGCGATAACGCGAACCAACACGCAAATGCTGGCGTCAACCGACTGTCGGTTTGTCATAAAAGCGTAGGACAACTTGTCCAAAGCGCCTTCAGGAGCCCTGCACATGGCCTATTGGCTAATGAAATCCGAACCCGATGAGCTGTCCATCACCGACCTGCAGACACTTGGCCAAGCTCGCTGGGACGGCGTTCGCAACTACCAGGCGCGCAATTTCCTGCGTGCAATGGCCGTAGGTGACCAATTCTTTTTCTACCACTCCAGTTGCCCGGAGCCCGGCATCGCAGGCATCGGCAAAATCATCGAAGCCGCGTACCCCGATCCCACCGCAGTGGACAAAAAGAACCCCTACTTCGACGCCAAAGCGAGCACGGAAAAGAACCCCTGGAGTGCCATCGACGTGGCTTTCGTCGAAACATTCGCCAAAGTCCTAAGCTTGGGCTATCTGAAGCAACAAGCCGCGCTGGAGCAACTGCCACTGGTACAAAAAGGCAGCCGTCTTTCCGTCATGCCGGTAACGGCCGAGCAATGGGCAGCAGTGCTGAGATTGCGTTGAATCCAACGCTTATCTGTAGCAGTACGGCTTTGCGGCTGCAGTGGCGCCATCAAGACTGCCAACACCGGTAAACCGTGCGACGAAAGGTGTGCCACCGCCGCACAAGTCAGCGCAGAATCACTGCGCAATAAAGTTGTTGAACAGTAAATCCTCAACCACAGGCTTGCCAGTCTCCTGATTCAACACTTGCTGGGTTTGTTTCAACGCTTCCTGGCGCAGCTTCTCCTTGGCGTCGACATTGCCCATGCTGTCGATCGTCTGCTGGGTGAACAGCGCCACCAACTGATTACGGATCAGCGGCTCGTTCGCCTTGACCAGCTTCTGCGCTTCGGCACCGGTGACACGCAAGGCCACATCCGCCTTGTAGACATGCAGCTTGGGGCCGCCATCCAGCGCATAATTACCCACGAACGGCGGCGTCAGCGCCACATAGGACACCTGATTCGGGTCCTCCTTCTCGCCGCCCTCCTCGGCCATTGCCACGACAGGCATCGACAACGCCAACAACATCACAATCCACGCTTTCACAATCCACTCCTCAATCCGCTTCACGGCACAGCTTACTTCAGCTAATGCATACCTATCAGTGCGGGGCATGCTTATTGACCCCACACCCTCTCTACCTACACTTATCGGCCATCACAGGAAAAGGAATAGTCCGATGAAAGCCGTGCTCTGCAAAGCCTTCGGCCCCGCCGAAAACCTGGTGCTGGAAGACATCCCCGCGCCAGAACCGAAGAAAAACGAAATACTGCTGAACGTGCACGCCGCAGGGGTTAATTTTCCCGACACCCTCATCATCGAAGGCAAATACCAGTTCAAACCGCCCTTCCCGTTTTCTCCAGGCGGCGAAGCCTCAGGCGTCGTCGCGGCAGTGGGCGAGAAAGTCAGCCATCTTAAAGTAGGCGACCGGGTGATCGCCCTCACCGGCTGGGGCAGCTTCGCCGAGCAAGTCGCCGTCGCCGGCTACAACGTGCTGCCAATTCCCGAGGCGATGGACTTCACCACCGCGGCCGCTTTCAGCATGACTTATGGCACGTCCATGCACGCCCTCAAACAACGCGCCAACCTGCAGCCCGGCGAAACGCTGCTGGTGCTTGGCGCCTCCGGCGGCGTTGGCCTGGCAGCCGTTGAAATCGGCAAAGCAATGGGCGCCCGCGTCATCGCCGCTGCCAGCAGCGCCGATAAGCTGGAAGTTGCCAGGAACGCCGGCGCCGACGAGCTCATCAACTACAGCGAAACGCACCTCAAGGACGAAATCAAACGCCTGACCAACGGCATCGGCGTCGACGTCATCTACGACCCCGTCGGCGGTGATCTCTTCGACCAGGCCATTCGCTCTATTGGCTGGAACGGCCGCCTCCTCGTCGTCGGCTTCGCCAGCGGCCGTATTCCCGAACTGCCGGTAAACCTTGCGCTATTGAAAGGCGCATCGGTGATTGGCGTTTTCTGGGGGTCGTTTGCACAGCGTCAGCCGCAGGACAATGCGGCGAACTTTCAGCAGCTGTTTACATGGTTTGCCGAAGGGAAGTTGAAGCCACTGGTGTCGAAGGTTTATCCGCTGGAACAGGCGGGTGAAGCGATTGAATCGCTGGAACAGAGGAAGGCGGTTGGGAAAGTGGTGGTGGGCATTAAATAATTTAACTCCATTATTTTACATGACGCCCGTCGCAATGGCGGGCTTTTTTATCGCACACATGTGATTCCCCGCTATTCCCCTTACTCATTCAGTACCCGCGTATAGCACAGCAACCATAAAAAAAATAATATTTATATATCTGGTGTTTGCACAAAACTCCTATTGATTGAATGCCATACAGCTAACAAGGAGAAACTGTCTGGCCACACGTAACAGACGACAAATTAATTACTACCCCGACAGTACTACGGGCACCGTTAACATCACCCACGGCAGCCCTCACCGCCCAAGTAACAATGGCTTTTTTGGCAGTGGATTTACCAATACCACTAGTAGCAAATCCAGCAAAAAGCGGCGCCGACGCAGAGAGGAAGCTGAAAGGCGTCGACGTGAGGAGGAGGCACAAGCGCGAGCGGAAGCTCAGGCGGCAGCGGAAGCCCAAGCAAGAGCTCAAGCGCAACTTCAAGCCGAAGCAAACGCACGCGTCCAAGCGGAGGCGCATGCGCGGGCCCAGGCCGCTGCAGTTGAAGCTCAAGCTCAAGCTCAAGCCAAAGCAGAACGGGAGCGTATGATCGCGGCTCACCAGCATGCATTAGAAACGCTTTCTCATTCACAGACCGCAACGAAGGCAGAACTGGATCAGAAACATATTGATGCGGTGGCAACGCTACCTACGGCATTGGCGACGGACGCACAATTTGCGACAGACTTGAATGGGTTATCGGGCAAGCCGCTGCTAGACGCGATTATTCATGAAAAAGCTCATATCAATTACCTGATTTCCCAACGCTCAGACCTTTCAAATCAAAAACGTCAAACAGCGTACGCCTTTGCAAATCAAGATCCACTAGAGATCACTGGCGAACAATATAAAGCGATCTTGGGGTCGCGGAGTGTAAACGCAGAACAAGCGCATCAAGTACATCGAGCCTGGACACAGGCCTACAAAGATGCCCTTGAGGCAAATCTGCACATCCGTGCCTCGGAACATCTTGGTCACTTGTCAGACACGCTCACAAATCGATATGCAGAGCAGTCCAACTCGTTAGACCGTGAGTCTGAGCGCGCGGCACTCAAGCATCTAGCTGAAGCCAATCGTTTTGGTCGGTCGTTGCCGGACCTACTGCACCTGGTCACGAACTGCCTTCTATTGGGCAAAAAGCGAAAGCTCTCGCAGAAAAGCTATTCACCCAGCAAGCCTCCAAGTTATTGGGTCGAGCGTTGCCTCATTTGGCTTTGCTGTATCCGACTGAGGTAGCTGACGGCGAGATGGGGCCTTCGATCCTCGCGACAGCGGCATCTGGGCTGGGCGTGGCGAAGAATGTAGATCTCGGTTTTATCGCGAGCCGCAATGGGACCATCGACGTCACGCATCGCATGAGCGTTGAGGAAAAGGAGGGAGCGCTAACCACTGCTTGGGCCTTAACTGATGGCGTTTCTGTAGGAGCGAAAGTTCCTGTTCGGTCGTTTGTATATAACCCCGGCACGAGCGGGTATGAGTTCACTCGTGACGGCGATACGAAACCGACTCTGATCTGGACGCCAAGCGTCACGCCAGGGAATAGCTCTACCTCTCTTCCGAGCGAAAATCCGGGCGTAAATCAATTTTCCGGAACCCCGTTAACGCCTGCGTTGGAAACTCTGGGGAATTATCCAACTTACGACATTGAGGAAGTTGAAGATTACGTGCTGGTATTCCCGGATGAATCGGGGCTTGATCCAGTTTATGTAATGTTCAAAAGCCCCAGATATTTGCCTGGGGTAGTGAGTGGTTTCGGTGGTCCTATCGACTCAAACTGGGAAAACGCTGCGTCTAAGGGCCTAGGTTCGCCGATACCGTCGGCGGTGGCAGATGCGCTTCGAGGTAAAAATTATTCTCAATTCCAAAGCTTGAGAAAAGCGGTCTGGAGAGAAATGTCAAAGCTTCCGGAGATTACTCAACATATGAATGAAAAAAACATTGCCCTTATCCAGAGCGGCAAATCTCCGATCGTTCCAAAAAAGGAGCGCAAAGGTAATCGTATTAGGTATGAAATTCATCACAAAGCCCCGATCTCCAAAGGAGGTGCGGTCTACGGAATAGATAATATGGTGTTCAGCACGCCAGCAAATCATGACAATACCCACAAAGATCTACGTCAAATGGGAGATAACCAATGAATGACTCAGTTATCCAACAAATGACAGAGGAAAGTTTTCTGGAACTGGTGAAAGAAATTTGCTCCGCCGAGCATATGACTGAGCGGCAACATACCAGAGCGATTTTAGAATTCGAGAGGCTGAGCGAGCATCCTGATGGGTCAGATCTTATTTATTACCCGAAACCTTCTTCAGACAATTCACCAGAAGGTATCGTCAAAACAATCAAAGAATGGCGTGCAGCAAACGGCAAATCTGGGTTCAAGCCTGAAGATAATTAACCTGAACGCATCCTGCTTACGCTCATAAACAAGGAAGTCTCACTCATGCTCGAAGTCATTCATCAGCTCAATCAACTACCCAATGCTATTCGCTCCGAATTGATTGCCCAAGTTGGACATACCGCCGGGATGGGGCCTCTCCAGCTGGTTGCCCATCACCGGGCGGTTGCTCAAAATCTAATCGTCCAGAAGCGCTCTCGGTATGAACCTCTTGCGCCGCACGGTGAGATGGCCAGCCTGATTCTCGACATGCTACAGGGCAGTGATCTTAGCTTTGTCAGCGGACCGACTCACCAACCATTTCCACGTTGGGTCACCCACGAGATAGTCAACCATTTGCAGGTATTTATAAGAAACCTTGTCTCCGTTCAAACCAGACTTGAGCAAGAGGCGCATCAGCTCGCGATAGAGGCCGCGCACCAGCAGGCCCAACGCCAAGCAGAAGAAGCTGCTCGCCAACTGGCACAACGTCAAGCCGAAGAGGCAGCGCAGTTAGCAGCCCGTCAGCTTGCCGAGCAACAGGCTTATGCAGCGGCGCAAGCCTTGGCGGAACAAAAGGCACAAGCAGCTGCAATCCAGGCAGCGCGACTCGCGCTGGAGTTGGCTCCTGTAGTGACGCCTCGACCGCTTGAAACGGCACTCAGCACCGAACACTCGCTGAGTGACACTCTCTCGGAAACCGGGCCAGCACGTAAAGTTGTGTTCATTCCCGGCCCCGCAGCGACGGGAGAAATCGACCGTGCGACATTGGTTCTCAAACAAAGCATCGATTCGGCAGTAACTCTCTACGCCTCGACGATCGCTCCGTATTTGAACACAACCGAGACATCTGCCACGACGGCCCGCTAACGCTACGCTGGCAGGAAATCCATTCCAAAAAGGCAGATCAACGATCTGCCTTCCATACGTAATCGGTTATTGCTGTTGGCGGTTCCAGGCAAAGCGTCAGCTGTACTCGTACATTAGTCGGACCGCTTGGCAATGCCTGCAGACATAGCGGTAGAAGACAAGATCCTCATTCGGCTCATAGTCACGAAATACCGAAATCCAATGCGCTCGGTATTCTTCCTGGCCCTTCATAAATGCTTCGAACGTATCAGCACTCGCATTCCGAACGTCCTCAGCAGTCGCATCGCCATGAAACTCGCATGCGTCGGAGCAGTGATGCAGCCATACCACTTCTTGCCAAGAGCTGTAACCTGGCGTTCGCTCACTCAACTCCCTCACCACTGACGCAGGCACGCCATGTTCGATCAATGAATCCACCTGATTAAACGAACCATGAAATTTTGCGGCGGCATTACCATCTGCGATGCACCATGGACATAGAAGAATCTCGTCGTCATGTTCAGCATAAACACCACCTCGATAAACGTATCCCCTGGCGCGCTTACAGCAGTCGCAGACCTCGTCACTTGCCTGAATGGCGCCTGTTAAAATTGGATCACGGTGATAGCGGAATATCGGAAAACTGTCTTGCATGAACTTCTTCACCCATCTCAATAAATACGTTCGCAAATCTCAGTACTTCAACCCCCTGATCGCCAGATCAGAGCATCCCTCGAAGCCTTTCCGACAGCACATCCCGATAACGCCTATCCGGCTGCGCCCTGCACGCCGCGACAATCTCCGGGACAGCGGCGACCAACGCATGCCCCGTCTCCTCTCTTTGCTCGTCAGTCATCTTCAGCCGGGTCGCCGATCTCGCCAGCACCTTGAAGGTGTAGGCGAAGTAATGCATGTCGACCCACACCCGATCAGGTGAATGAGCCTGGAAGTCGGCCAGCGCGTTGTTGAACATTGAACAGGAAACCCATCGCACCCGCTGGCGAATCCAGCGATGGGGTTCATTTCCTTCTTCGGTGTGAGTGAAATAGAGTTCTTGCCTAACTCCCCCGACATCAGGCATGCCCGGCGCCAGCTGCCAGGGTTTCACACGCCAGTGCGTAACCGCTCGCACGGCTGACTGGGCGAATTTAAGGTGCGAGCTGTCGACGACTTTGACGTTAGTGATTGGGCCATCGCTGTGGGCACTGAACTCAATGATTGCCACGCCCGAGACCCCGTTTTCATACAGCGAGCGCGGATAGCGAGGGGCTGATTGCAGCTCGTAGTCCAGTTCGTTCGATACAGCCTCTGAAGGGCCTATCAACAGCAATAGAAGGCTTAATAAAAACGTCTTCACCAAATCACTCCGTTCATTTCTTGAGCAGTCCTTTAAGGCGGGCTGACTTGGGTCCAGCTCAGCGCGCTTCGAACATCCCTGGGCAGAAACTCGGCAAATCACTGCTGTGGATAAATCTGGCATTGCGCAACAACTGCTGGGATCGCGTCATTCATTTGCCGAAACAAGTCTTTGCGAGTGGCAGGAGTCGGTACCTAAACCCTCACAAAATGGCTGTTCAGAGATTCGAAGGTGTAAGCGAACAGATCGACGTCCCTGAGGGGCGCTTTCGGATAATCCTGCCGACTGAAGGCCACTTCCTGATTGAGATAGGCACAGGGGGCGTTCTCCAGCCCCACGGCGATGTCAGGGGAAAACGCCTCGCGGCCCTGGCTGCCAAACCGCACAAGCAGCATCACTTCGGTTTTCGGGGGCTGCGTCTCGGAGGGCTCCCAAGGCTTGAATCGCCATCGCTCATTGACCTGCCTGACAGACCGCGCAAGGTCGGGATGAGAGCGTTCCACAGGCCGGATGCCGAGAATGGCGCCGTAGCTGTCAACTGTAAGGTAAACGCGCACCTTGCCCGGGTACTCAGCACGCAGTAGGTGTCCGGGGTAAGCAGGAGCAGGCGAAGTGACAGGCACCGGCCAACCTTCAGGCTGCATTTGGGAAGGAAAAAGCAGCGACCAGATGAACGCGAAGATTTCCAACCTGAACCCCCTAAGCCGACGTATCGATGGCGGCGATGGTATGGCCTGGATCACGCAGCGGTAACGTGATCAATTCTTACTCTCATATAGGACGCTTCTGAATCGAGCAACTAGCAAATACACATTCACGCCATGTTCGTAATCCAACACGCAAAATCGCCTGAATCTGGCATTTTGAGCGACGAGAACCCTTCCTATTTTCTGTAACGAAAATGTAATATTCGGATTCGCATAACAATATAAAAATCTGGAGTGTCTCGATGTTTGCCTTTTTCAAACCTGCCGCGCATCAGGCACCGTTGCCTGCCGAGCGTGTCGATAGCACTTACCGCCGCCTGCGCTGGCAGATTTTCGCCGGTATTTTCTTCGGTTATGCCGGCTACTACCTGCTGCGCAAGAACTTCTCGCTGGCCATGCCGTACCTGATTGATCAGGGCTATACACGGGGTGAGTTGGGCGTGGCGATTTCGGCGATTGCCATTGCGTACGGTCTCTCGAAATTTCTGATGGGGCTGGTGTCGGATCGCTCCAATCCACGTTATTTCCTACCGTTCGGTCTGTTGGTCTCGGCCGCGACGATGTTCGTGTTCGGTTTCGCGCCTTGGGCGACGTCGAGCGTGACCATCATGTTTATCCTGCTGTTCATCAACGGCTGGGCTCAGGGCATGGGTTGGCCGCCGAGCGGGCGGACGATGGTGCATTGGTGGTCGCAGAAGGAGCGTGGCGGCGTGGTGTCGGTGTGGAACGTGGCGCATAACGTCGGCGGTGGCCTGATAGGCCCGCTGTTCCTGTTGGGCCTGGGCTGGACCAACGACTGGCACGCCGCGTTTTACGTGCCTGCGGCGGTCGCGCTGTTCGTCGCCCTGTTTGCGTTCATCACCATGCGCGATACCCCGCAATCGGTGGGGCTGCCGCCGGTGGAGGAGTACAAGAACGATTATCCGGAAGGCTACGATGCGAGCCATGAAGAAGAATTCAGCGCTAAGGAAATCTTCGTCAAATATGTGCTGCGCAACAAGATGCTCTGGTACATCGCGCTGGCGAACGTCTTCGTTTACCTGCTGCGTTATGGCGTGCTGGATTGGGCACCGACCTATTTGAAGGAAGCCAAGCACTTCAATGTTGATACCACGTCGTGGGCCTATTTCTTCTATGAGTGGGCAGGCATTCCAGGCACGTTGCTGTGCGGCTGGATGTCGGACAAGATTTTCCGCGGCAACCGTGGTCTGACCGGCATTGTGTTCATGCTGCTGGTGACCGTGGCGACGCTGGTGTACTGGCTCAATCCACCGGGTAACCCGACGATCGACATGATCGCGCTGATCTCAATTGGCTTCCTGATTTATGGCCCGGTGATGCTGGTCGGTTTGCAAGCGCTTGAGCTGGCGCCCAAGAAGGCAGCGGGTACGGCTGCGGGTTTCACGGGGCTGTTCGGCTATCTGGGTGGCTCGGTCGCAGCGAGCGCGCTGATGGGCTACACCGTCGATCATTTCGGCTGGGATGGCGGCTTTGTGATTCTGGTCGCAGCGTGCGTGCTGTCGATCGTGTTCCTGGCGCCGACGCTGCGGCATACGCGCGTGGCGAGTCAGTCTCGGTAGCACCTAGCAGCGCGCGAGCGCAACATGCCGGCTCCTGCAGGACTAGACTCCGATGTCTGTAGGGGCCGACTTATTGGCGAAACGGTGATTCAGGTGAATCAGTGCGCTTGACCCACCGCTTTCGCTGCCGCCGTAACCTCCGGCGTCTTCTACAAGAGTCTCGTCATCAAAACCTGTGATCGACACTCTCCGGTGCTACGGTCTCATGGTGGCGTCAAACCGCCAATAAGATTGGCTTACAGCGCTTGAACCGCTCCTCCAGACTTACATCCGGCATTGCATGGTTACGCAGTGCATGAATTGTCTGTTCGACGTATTCGCGAGTGGTGCCGTAGCGACCGCTGGCACTGGCCAGCACTTGGGTCAGGACACTGTCAGGCAGATTTCCGGCGTAGCTGGGTAGGTGCCGCTCTAGCACGAAGCCTAAGGCCTGGACTTTGCTGCCATCTTCGAGTCGGCAGCTGAGCCAGTGTGGGCGATAGGAAGGGAACGGCATTTCTCGTTCCCACAACGCCAGCAAGGACGCTTGGATGTTTTCTTCTGGAAGACGATAGGCGAAACCGCTGCAGGAGCCGCCGCGATCCAGGCCAAAGACCAAGCCTGGCTGCTCGGGCGTGCCGCGGTGTTCGTGGGACCACAGATAAAGGCCCCTGTGATAGCCGTGCACTCGACCGCGCTGACGCTCTACGGCGGAGCATTCGGGGCGCCATATAAGCGAACCATAGGCGAACAGCCAGACAGGGCCGCCATTGTGCCGGCTCATGGTGGCGTGCATCGAAGCGAGGAGTTGTTCACGGGTCAGCTTCGGCCCAAGGTCGATAACGGGTGGGTAAGACAGGCCTAGACCGTCGTGTACGGCTTCCACCAAGCTATTGATTTGACTCTCCATCTGGCTCCCTCACTGGCAGATAGGATGCCAGCGCAGTGCTGAATACTTTCAAAGCGGCTCGGGCAACAGTGGATCAACACTTTGTCACCAATACGAGCAACGTGCGGATCGAAGCGCCTTAAAACAGACCCTGCACGTATTCTGATGCAATTAGCTCTCCACCACTCTCGTCATCGGGCGAACGGTCAGCCACGCGGTGCGTAGGCGAAAACGTCGGCGCGCATCTGGTGGGCATCCATACCAGCGACGACCAAGGCGTCCAATGTGGAATAGACCATCGCGGGGGATCCGCTGGCGTAAACATGAATCGATTTCAGATCCGCAAAGTCTTCACACACCGCTTCATGCAACATTCCGCAGCGACCTTCCCAGCCGCACAGATCGCTGACGATTTTGTGCAGGTACAGGTTGGGCAGGGTCTTCCACTCGTCCCAGTGCTTGAGTTCGTAGAAATCCTCGGGGCGGCGAACGCCCCAGTACACGTGCACCGGGTACGGGAAGCCTTTGGAGCGGCAATGCTCGATCAGGCTGTGCATCTGGCCCATGCCAGTGCCCGCCGCGATCAATACCAGCGGACCGTCAGGCAGCTCACCCAGGTGCGTGTCGCCAAACGGCAATTCGACACGTGCCATGCCCTCGCGCTGCAGCTGTTTGATCAGGTTTTGCGCACTGGCTTCGCGGGCCAGCACGTGGAATTCCAGATCGCGGCCGCTTTCCGGGGCGGAGGCCATCGAGAAGGCGGATTTCTCGCCGTCATCGCGATTGATCATCAGGTACTGACCGGCGTGGTAGCGCGGCGGCTTGCCGGCCGGGGCACGCAATGTCACGCGCCAGACGTCGCCGCCGACTTCGGCACACTCGAGAACCTGACAAGCGAACGTGCGCACCGGCAGATCTCCCAGAGGCAAGACGCTGTCCCACAGCACCACGCAGTCCTCCTGCGGCACGGCCAGGCAGGTGTAGATTTCCCCATGGCCCTTGACCTCGCCCGCCTGCTCGACACTGCCTTCAACCAGCAGCGCTGAGCAGATATGGCAATTGCCGTTGCGACAGCTTTGCGGGCATTCGTAGCCCAGGCGCTGGGCGGCATCGAGAATCCGCTCGCCTGGCAAGGTTTGAAGTACTGCGCCTGATGGCTGCAAGGTTACGCGCATCAATCTATTCCCAACTGATGCCAGATATCGTCGATCCGGCGAGTGACGGCTTCGTCCTTGACGATGGCGCGACCCCATTCACGGGTGGTCTCGCCCGGCCATTTATGTGTGGCATCAAGCCCCATCTTCGAGCCCAGCCCTGAGACCGGCGAGGCGAAGTCGAGGTAATCGATTGGCGTATTGTCGATCATTACCGTATCGCGCTTGGGGTCCATGCGCGTGGTGATCGCCCAGATGACGTCGTTCCAGTCCCGGGCATTGATGTCGTCGTCGGTGACGATAACGAACTTGGTGTACATGAATTGTCGCAAGAACGACCAGACACCCAGCATCACGCGCTTCGCGTGGCCCGGGTACTGCTTCTTCATGGTCACCACCGCCATGCGGTACGAGCAGCCCTCCGGCGGCAGGTAGAAGTCGGTGATCTCCGGAAACTGCTTCTGCAGGATGGGTACAAACACCTCGTTCAGCGCCACGCCCAGGATCGCAGGCTCATCCGGCGGACGCCCGGTATAGGTGCTGTGATAGATCGGCTTGATGCGGTGCGTAATGCGCTGGACGGTGAAGACCGGGAAGCTATCGACTTCGTTGTAATAGCCGGTGTGATCGCCATATGGCCCTTCATCGGCCATTTCGCCCGGATGAATGACACCTTCCAGAACAATTTCCGCACTCGACGGCACTTGCAGGTCGTTACCACGGCACTTGATCAGCTCGGTGCGGTTGCCCCGCAGCAGACCAGCGAAGGCGTACTCGGAAAGGCTGTCGGGGACCGGCGTGACCGCGCCAAGAATCGTCGCAGGGTCAGCACCCAGCGCCACGGAAACCGGGAATGGCTGGCCAGGATGTTTGTCGCACCATTCCTTGTAATCCAGTGCGCCGCCGCGGTGGCTTAGCCAACGCATGATGACTTTATTGCGACCGATGACCTGTTGGCGATAGATGCCCAGGTTCTGGCGTTCCTTGTTCGGGCCTTTGGTGACGGTCAGGCCCCATGTGATCAGCGGGCCGACATCGCCCGGCCAGCAGGTCTGCACAGGCAGCATGCCCAGATCGACGTCATCGCCTTCTATTACAACTTCCTGGCACGGTGCGTCCCTCACCACTTTCGGGGCCATGGCGATGACTTTCTTGAAGATCGGCAGCTTGGACCAAGCGTCTTTCAGGCCTTTTGGTGGCTCGGGCTCTTTGAGAAAGGCCAGCAACTTGCCAATCTCGCGCAGCTCTTCGGTTGACTCGGCGCCCATGCCCATAGCCACGCGTTCCGGCGTGCCGAACAGGTTGCCCAAGACCGGGATATCAAAGCCCGTCGGGTTTTCGAACAGCAAGGCGGGACCCTTGTTGCGCAGGGTCCGGTCGCACACTTCGGTCATCTCCAGCACCGGGGAGATGGGCACCTGAATGCGTTTCAACTCTCCGCGCTGCTCAAGCTGCTGCACGAAATCCCGTAGATCCTTGAATTTCATTAACCCGGCCACTTAACAAATAGATGCACATCCTACCTGCTATGACGGCCGACAGCAGCTGTCGAACACGCAATCAGCGGCTTTGAACGGCATTTTCGCTGAGGAAAATCGGCGTTAGCAGCGACTTCATGCGCTCCCCGCCTTTATCTGAAAGATGATTTTCATCCATGTACTGTGAGTAGCCGTCGAATTCGGCTCGACAGATGCCCCCAAGGCACATCAACGGCGTCGGATCGAGGATATGCACGTGAGGGTCTTGCTCGCTCAACTGTGTGAACAGCGAATTCAGAAACTGCTGGCGCGCCAGGTGTTCGGCAAGTGGCCGGCCTAGTCGCTCAGCGGAGCGCCCGACCATTGCCAGGCTCGCCAGACGCGCCACCGTACCCTGCCGTTGCAGTGGCACCTCTTTGAAAATCCAAACCTGCGCGCCTGCATCACGCAAACTGCGCACCATCGCCGTCAGGTCCCTGGCCACTTTCTGCTCGGCGACCGAACGACTGTCGCCTCTATACAGCACATGCTGCATGTCACCGTCTTCTTCACCGTACAGATACAGGCTCCAGCGCGCAGCCAGCACCACATCGCGCACCTTGTGTTCGCGAATGGATTGCAAGGTAGCCTGGTTGAAGTCCTGACATTGCTGACGGGGTTCGTGCCCCGTAATCGGCAGGCAACCGGACAGGCTTGCCAGCCAGACCGCGGTCCCGTACCGCTTGGCGTCTGCGTCGATAGCGGGCATCAACGCCGCAGCATGACTGTCGCCCCATACCAGTTGCACCGGCGCGATTTGCTCATCGCCACCGAAGCGACAGACTTTGCTCATGTCATTACTGCCCGGTTGCAGCAGGCAATCCATCTGCCCAAGCCTCCAATCGCGAGCCTGCGCATACTGCAGCGCCTGTCCCGATAACCGATGGGGCACGCCATCGCTTGATCGCACCCACTGGCCGGCCAGACCTATAACCAGCAGCGTTGCCAGCCCCGCGAACAACACGGGCTTGCGACCGGACAGCAAACGTTTATCGCGAAATGGCAATTCCACCAGGCGCCAGCTCAACCACGCCAGCGCGAGGGTGAGAACGACCCAGCCGCCAGCCTCCCACGCCTGCATGCCGTCCACAGACACGGCATTGGCGTAGACGAAAACGGGCCAGTGCCATAAATACCAGGAATAGGAAATCAGGCCGACCGCGACCATGGCCCGCAAGCTCAACAGCCGCCCTACCAGGGTCGGTGCTTGACCGTTGGCCCAGATCATCGCCGTCGCGCCCAGCACTGGCAGCAGCGCAGCCCAGCCAGGGAACGGCGTGTATTTGTCGAAACCGAAAATTGCGTAGAGCACCGCCAGTAACCCTAACAGGCTGACGGCTTGATAAACCCAAGCAGGCAGCTTGCGATCAGACGCCGGCAATACCGCCAGCATTGCTCCGCACAACAACTCCCACGCTCGCATCGGCAGCAGGAAAAACGCCTCATCGGGGTTGCGCTTGATCACCCACACATTGAGCACGAACGACAACGCCAGCAGGCCGAATAACATCCAGCGCCAATGCCGCAGGTACCGCGTCAGCAGCACCATCAGCAGCGGAAAAAGGATGTAGTACTGTTCTTCGACCGAGAGCGACCAGGTATGCAGCAGCGGTTTGAAATCCGAGGCGGGATTGAAATAGCCGTCCTGACGCATGAACAGGATGTTGGAGACGAACGTCGCCTGATAACGCACCGCGCGCCCCAGTTGCGAGTAGTCGTTGGCCGGCATCATCAACCAGCCCACCAGCAACACAGCGAACATCACCACGCTCAAGGCGGGGATGATACGGCGGGCACGACGGGCCCAGAAATCAATAAAACTGAAGCGTCCTGCGTTGATTTCTCGACATATGATTGAGGTGATCAAAAAGCCGGAGATGACGAAAAAAACGTCCACGCCCACGAAACCGCCGCTGAAAGCGCTGAACCCGAAGTGGTAAAGCACCACCGCAATGACGGCCAGAGCCCGCAGCCCGTCGATATCACGACGATTACCAAAGGTGTGCATGCCGCTCCTCGTCCGCTTTCCATGCAGAAAAAATCAAAAAAAATGGTGCCCCAAAGGGACACCACCTTTCTACAGCCGTTCAGCGCGCTTGCGTTACTTGCGCTTCATCGACAGGAAGAACTCATCGTTGGTCTTGGTCTGTTTAAGCTTGTCGACCAAGAACTCGATAGCCGCGACTTCATCCATGGGATGCAGCAGCTTGCGCAGAATCCACATGCGCTGCAGTTCGTCGTCGGCAGTCAGCAACTCTTCGCGGCGAGTACCGGATCGGTTGATGTTGATGGCCGGGAAGACGCGCTTCTCGGCGATCTTGCGATCCAGAGGCAATTCCATGTTGCCGGTGCCTTTGAATTCTTCGTAGATCACTTCATCCATCTTCGAACCGGTTTCAACCAGCGCGGTGGCGATGATGGTCAGCGAGCCGCCTTCTTCAATGTTACGAGCCGCACCGAAAAAGCGTTTTGGTTTTTCCAGCGCGTGGGCATCGACACCACCGGTCAAGACCTTGCCGGAGCTCGGAATCACGGTGTTGTAGGCGCGAGCCAGACGGGTGATGGAGTCAAGCAGGATGACCACGTCTTTCTTGTGCTCGACCAGGCGCTTGGCCTTCTCGATCACCATCTCGGCGACTTGCACGTGGCGGGTAGGTGGTTCATCGAAGGTGGAGGCAACCACTTCGCCGCGCACGGTGCGCTGCATTTCGGTCACTTCTTCCGGACGCTCATCGATCAGCAATACGATCAAGTGAACTTCAGGGTTGTTACGGGTGATGTTCGACGCGATGTTCTGCAGCATGATGGTCTTGCCCGCCTTTGGCGGCGCAACGATCAGACCACGTTGACCTTTGCCGATCGGGGCACACAGGTCGATCACGCGGCCGGTGAGGTCTTCGGTGGAACCGTTACCGGCTTCCATCTTCATGCGAATGGTGGGGAACAGCGGCGTCAGGTTTTCGAACAGAATCTTGTTCTTCGCGTTTTCAGGACGGTCGAAGTTGATGGTATCGACCTTGAGCAGTGCGAAGTACCGCTCGCCTTCCTTCGGTGGGCGAATCTTGCCAACAATGGTGTCGCCAGTGCGAAGGTTGAAGCGGCGGATCTGGCTTGGCGAAACGTAGATGTCGTCGGGACCCGCGAGGTAAGAGGCGTCTGCAGAGCGGAGGAAGCCGAAGCCATCCTGGAGGATCTCCAGCACGCCGTCACCCGAGATTTCCTCGCCGCTTTTAGCGTGCTTCTTGAGCAGGGAGAAGATCACATCCTGCTTGCGCGAACGGGCCATATTTTCTATGCCCATCTGTTCGGCCATTTCGAGCAGATCGGTAATAGGCTTTTGCTTGAGTTCAGTCAGGTTCATATAGGAATGACGTAATCATGTATGGAGGGGGAAATTAAGCTTTTGGCTTAATGAGGCCGCGCCGCAAAGAAGGCGACAGGATCGCGTACAAATCGAAAGGAGAGCGTCGGCGACGGCTAGCAGGGGGCAACGGAGAAGCCGTTGCGGAGCCGAATGTACCACTTGAGTTTCCAAGCGTCTAGTGCGATGCCCGAAAAAACCCCGCGATTTGCGGGGCTTTTGCGCCATCAGATGTTGGCGTCGAGAAAAGCCTGCAGCTGAGACTTCGACAGAGCGCCGACCTTGGTCGCCGCCACTTCACCGTCTTTGAACAGCATCAAGGTAGGAATGCCGCGAACGCCGAACTTGGCCGGGGTTTCCTGGTTTTCGTCGATGTTCAGCTTGGCAATGGCCAGCTTGCCTTCGTAGGTACCAGCGATATCGTCCAGAACCGGGGCAATCATTTTGCATGGGCCACACCACTCAGCCCAGTAATCAACCAGCACAGGACCGGAGGCCTTGAGGACATCGGCTTCGAAGCTCGCGTCGCTGACGTGTTTGATAAGGTCGCTACTCATGAGATTTCTCCGAGGTCATAGGCAAAAAAACGTGCACCATCATAACTGTGTCATGGCGCGACAGGAAGGCGGGAGCGATTGTCTATTGCTATGGACAGTGATGGCTATGTTTATCGACATGACGCCGGTCGTATTGCGCAGCGCCTCGTCTGCAGCAGAGCAGCCAGTCGACGCAAGCAGTTCGCGGTCTTCACTGCCGAGAAGTCGTGCAACTGAAGGTGTATTGATCTTGCGAAGCGCTTCAGATCGAGGGCGCGAAGAAAACGATGCCGGTCCTCAGGGCGGCGCCTCTTATATGCTCCTGCATCGCCTTCTGCGCCGGCCCAGGGGCGTTGCGCGCAAGGGCTCGGAGAATCTTGCGGTGCTCCTGCCAGGTTTCCATCGCCCTGCCCGCCCTGATGAAAGGCAGCTTCTGACTTTCCAGAAAAATATCGGCGCTGGCCGTGATGATCCTGAGGATTGCCTGATTGCCGCTGGCCACGAGAATCCGCCGATGGAAGTCGAAATCGAGCTTGGCGGCGCAGTCAAAGTCCCCGGCCTTTAATTCAAGGCGCATGGATTCGACATTGTCCTCCAGCACATCCCGCTCATCCGCAGTCAGGGTCACCGCCGCCAGACCTGCGGCAAAGCCTTCCAGCGCATAACGCAGCTGAAAGGTTTCCGAAGGCGACGCTTGCGCTGCGTAAGGCCAGGAAAAACCACTCGTGCGCCGTTCTGGTTCAGAAATCCCCTGAACGAAAACGCCCTTACCGGGTTGCACGCTGACCACACCCAGCGCACTCAGCGACGACAGCGCTTCACGCAATGATGCCCGGCTGACCCCCAGCCGTATCGCCAGATCCCGCTGTGAAGGAAGGCTGTCGCCGGGGCTATAGCCCTGCTCGGCAATCAATTTCCGGATCGCTTGGAAGGCAGCTTCGGGTACCGCAATCGGGCTCGGGTGCATGGGATGTCGGGCGCGCTTACCGTGGAAATGCTTCTTTTATAGCCATCACACCGATTCGGCAAGTCACGCCCAAGCAAGGGGCGTCGGGCCTTTCAGGCGCGCCAAAGCAGGGCGGTGTGATTGGCAACTGTTCAGACCAGTTAGACCGCATGCTCGCTGAAACCCGCGTTACTGGGTCGCGCGTTCTCCGCTGGCATGGGCTGTGCAATGGGAGTAAGCCAGTACCCACGTTTCGCCTAAACATTTTGTTCGATCCGGAGACGTCACATGACCAAGCGTTACAGCGCTCTGCTTGCCGCCCTGTTTGCCAGCCTGATGCTCGGTCAGGCCCCAGCCCAAGCCAATGGCCTGGATGATGTGACCGCGCGCGGCACGCTGAAAGTTGCCGTGCCGCAGGACTTCCCGCCGTTCGGTTCGGTCGGCCCGGACATGAAGCCGCGTGGTCTGGACATCGATACAGCGCAACTGATCGCCGACAGGCTTAAGGTCAAGCTGGAACTTACCCCGGTCAATAGCACCAACCGCATCCCGTTCCTGACCACAGGCAAGGTGGATCTGGTGATTTCCAGCCTGGGCAAAAACCCGGATCGCGAAAAAGTCATCGACTTCTCGCGCGCCTATGCCCCCTTCTACCTCGCTGTGTTCGGTCCGCCTAACGCTACGATCAACGGCATCGACGACTTGAAAGGCAAAACCATCAGCGTCACCCGTGGCGCCATCGAAGACATCGAGCTGACCGCCGTCGCACCGAAGGAGGCCACCATCAAGCGATTCGAAGACAATAACTCCACCATCGCCGCCTACCTGGCCAATCAAACCGACCTGATCGCCAGCGGCAACGTGGTAATGGTCGCCATCAGCGAGAAAAACCCCAAGCGCATTCCGGCGCTGAAAGTGAAGCTTAAGGACTCACCGGTGTATGTCGGCGTGAACAAAGGCCAGCCGGAGCTGCTGGCCAAGGTCAACGAAATCCTCGAAGCAGCGAAGCAGGACGGCGCGTTGGAAAAGAACTCGCAGACCTGGCTGAAACAGCCTTTACCTGCCGATCTCTGATCAGCTGCGCGCTAGTCAATGCATCTGATCCGGGGCTTTTAGATGGCTTATCAGTTCGACTTCATTGCGGTCCTGCAAAACGCTGACCTGCTGCTGCGTGGCGCCTTGTTCACCCTGGAGCTGACGGCCATCGGCACCTTGCTGGGCGTCAGCGTCGGCATCGTCGGCGCGATCGTCAGAGCCTGGAAGATCCAGCCGTTTTGCGCCCTGTTCGGCATCTATGTAGAGCTGATACGCAACACGCCGTTTCTGGTGCAGCTGTTCTTCATTTTCTTCGGCCTGCCGTCGCTGGGGCTGCAGATTTCAGAATGGCAGGCAGCGGTACTGGCGATGGTGATCAACTTGGGGGCGTACTCGACCGAAATTATCCGCGCAGGTGTGCAAGCGATTCCCCGTGGGCAACTGGAGGCTTCGGCGGCGCTGGCAATGACGCGCTTCGAAACCTTCCGCTACGTGGTGCTGGTACCGGCGCTGGGCAAGGTCTGGCCGGCACTGAGCAGCCAGATCATCATCGTCATGCTTGGCTCGGCGGTCTGTTCGCAGATTGCCACCGAGGAGTTGAGCTTCGCGGCAAATTTCATTCAGTCGCGCAATTTCCGCGCCTTTGAGACGTACATCATTACCACGCTGATTTACCTGTTCATGGCCCTGATGATTCGCCAATTACTGGCCTGGATCGGTCGTCGCTATATCGCGAGGAGCAGCTGATGGATTTCACCCTGTGGGACATTGTGCGTAACCTGCTGACCGGACTGCAATGGACGCTGGCCTTGTTGCTGGTGGCGTTCATTGGCGGCGGTGTCATAGGCCTGCTGGTGATGACGATGCGCATCTCGCAAACCGCTGCGGTGCGCAGGCTCGCTCGCTGCTACATCGAGCTGTTTCAGGGCACGCCGCTGCTGATGCAACTGTTCCTAGTGTTCTTCGGCGTGGCGCTGATGGGTGTGGACATCTCGCCTTGGGTCGCGGCGGCGTTGGCCTTGACGCTGTTCACCAGCGCGTACCTGGCCGAAATCTGGCGCGGCTGTGTGGAGTCGATTTCCAACGGCCAGTGGGAAGCTTCGGCAAGTCTGGCGCTTACCCCATTCGAGCAATTGCGTTACGTGATCCTGCCGCAGGCCCTGCGTATCGCGGTGGCGCCGACCGTGGGCTTTTCGGTGCAAGTGGTCAAAGGCACGGCCGTGACCTCGATCATCGGCTTTACCGAACTGACCAAGACCGGTGGCATGCTTGCCAACGTCACGTTCCAGCCTTTCATGGTCTACGGCTTCGT
Organism: Pseudomonas sp. UBA5706; assembly: GCF_002419965.1. Lineage (GTDB taxonomy): Bacteria > Pseudomonadota > Gammaproteobacteria > Pseudomonadales > Pseudomonadaceae > Aquipseudomonas. Next base: position 332,044 of record NZ_DIHC01000043.1, on the reverse strand, counting down.
TGCCCTGGGCTACTTCCTGCTTTGCTATCCGTTGTCGCTCAGCGCGCGCTACCTGGAAAGGAGACTTCATGCCTCTGCTTAGAATTTCCGCCCTGCACAAGTATTACGGCGACCACCATGTGCTTAAAGGCATCGATCTCAGTGTCGAGGAAGGTCAGGTCGTGGCCATCATCGGCCGCAGCGGTTCGGGCAAAAGCACGCTGTTGCGTACGCTCAACGGCCTTGAGTCAATCAATGACGGGGTGATCGAGGTCGATGGCGAATATCTGGATGCAGCACGCGCCGACCTGCGCAGCCTGCGGCAGAAAGTCGGCATGGTGTTCCAGCAGTTCAATCTGTTCCCACACCTGACGGTCGGCGAAAACGTCATGCTCGCGCCGCAGGTGGTGAAGAAGGTCTCCAAGACCGAGGCGGGCACGCTGGCCAAGGAAATGCTCGACCGCGTGGGGCTTGGGGAGAAATTCGACGCGTTTCCTGATCGCCTGTCGGGTGGACAGCAGCAACGCGTGGCGATCGCCCGGGCGCTGGCCATGTCGCCGAAGGTGCTGTTGTGCGATGAAATCACCTCCGCGCTGGACCCGGAACTGGTTAATGAAGTCCTCAGCGTGGTGCGTGGTCTGGCTAAAGACGGCATGACCCTGATCATGGTGACCCACGAAATGCGCTTCGCCCGTGAAGTAGGGGACAAATTGGTGTTCATGCATCAGGGCAAGGTGCATGAAGTGGGCGACCCGCGAGAGTTGATGGCCAACCCGAAAACGCCGGAACTGGCCAACTTCATCGGTTCGGTTGAGCAGGGTTGACGCTCGGCGCTTTCGATCCTGCCCCGATGGGTAAAACGCCCCGTTTGAAGACGATCGGCTGCGCAGTCGTCGCCAAAACGGCAAACCCGGCGTGACAGACAGACCAGGGTGTAAGGTGCTGCCACTGGCTCCCGGCAGAAGTGGAGGCGCACAACAACCGGTTTGGCGGCAGTGATGGTTCGTGGCACGATGTCGCAGTTATCGACCGAGACCTTTTGACCATGCCGCTATCCACAGCCAAAAACCTCTCGCTGATCGCCGCGATCGACCTGGGCTCCAACAGCTTTCACATGGTTGTTGCCAAAGCGAATCAGGGTGAAATCCGCATCCTTGAGCGGCTCGGTGAGAAAGTACAGTTGGCCGCCGGAATCGACGAGGAGCGCAAGCTCAACGAAGAATCCATGCAGCGCGGGCTCGATTGCCTCAAGCGTTTTGCCCAACTGATCAACGGTATGCCCCCGGGCTCCGTGCGCATCGTCGGCACCAACGCCCTGCGCGAAGCGCGCAACCGCAACGAGTTCATTCACCGCGCCGAGGAAATCCTCGGGCACCCGGTCGAAGTCATTTCCGGCCGAGAAGAAGCGCGGCTTATTTATCTTGGCGTCTCCCACACCCTGGCCGACACGCCGGGCAAACGTCTGGTGGCGGACATCGGCGGCGGCAGTACCGAATTCATCATTGGTCAGCGCTTCGAACCCTTGCTGCGCGAAAGCCTGCAAATGGGCTGCGTGAGCTTCACCCAGCGCTATTTCAAAGACGGCAAGATCACCCCGGCGCGTTACGCCCAGGCCTACACGGCGGCGCGACTGGAGATCATGAGCATCGAACATGCTCTGCATCGCCTGAGCTGGGATGAGGCCATTGGCTCGTCCGGCACCATCCGCGCCATCGGCCTGGCGCTCAAGGCTGGCGGGCATGGCAGTGGCGAGGTCAACGCCGAGGGTCTGGCATGGCTTAAACGCAAGCTGATGAAGCTCGGTGACATCGAAAAGATTGACTTCGAGGGTCTCAAACCCGACCGTCGCGCGATCTTCCCCGCCGGCCTGGCCATTCTGGAAGCGATTTTCGACGCGCTCGACTTGCAGCGCATGGATCACTGCGAAGGCGCACTGCGTGAAGGCGTGCTGTATGACCTGCTGGGCCGTCATCACCACGAAGACGTTCGTGAGCGCACGCTGAGCTCCCTGATGGAGCGTTATCACGTTGACCTGGAACAGGCCGCGCGCGTGGAGCGTAAAGCGGTTTCGGCGCTGGATCAGGTGGCCAAGGCGTGGGAACTGGAAGACGATCTGTATCGTGAGTTGCTGAGCTGGGCAGCCAAGGTGCATGAAGTGGGCCTGGACATCGCCCACTATCACTACCACAAGCATGGTGCTTACCTGATCGAGCACTCGGACCTGGCCGGGTTCTCGCGGGTAGACCAACAAATGCTTGCGCTACTGGTGCGCGGTCATCGACGCAATATTCCCAAGGACAAGTTCGCCGACTTTGGCGATGAAGGCGTGAAGCTGATCAGGCTGTGCGTGCTGCTTCGCTTCGCGATCCTGTTCCACCACATTCGCGGCACCCAAGAGATGCCGCAACCTGTGTTGACCGCCAATGGCAACCAATTGGACATCCTGTTTCCGGATGGCTGGCTGCAAAACAACCAGCTGACTCAGGCCGACTTTGGCCTTGAAGCCGACTGGCTGACCCGCGTCGGAATTGTCCTCAACGTACGCTGAGGACTGGATTGCTCAACTTTTCCAGGAGCATCGCCTGCACATTGCGGGCGTTCTGGTTGCCGGTCGGCGTGCTGCGGATGTAGCGTCCGTCCGGCTGCAGCAGCCAGGCGTGGGTGTTGTCGGTCAGATACCCCTCAAGCTCCTTCTTGACTCGCAAAATCAGCTTCTTGCCCTCCACCGGGAAGCAGGTTTCAACACGCTTATCCAGGTTGCGCTCCATCCAGTCTGCACTGGACAGGTACATCTGCTCGTCGCCGCCATTGAGGAAATAAAACACGCGAGTGTGCTCCAGGAAGCGGCCGACGATCGAGCGCACCTGAATATTGTGCGACACGCCCGGCACGCCTGGTCGCAGGCAGCACATGCCACGCACCACCAAATCAATCTTCACGCCCATCTGACTGGCCTTGTACAGCGCGCGGATGATTTTCGGATCGGTCAGCGAGTTGAACTTGGCGATGATGTGCGCCGGTTTGCCGTCCGTCGCGAACTGAGTCTCGCGGGCGATCATGTCAAGCATGCCTTTCTTCAGAGTGAACGGCGCATGCAACAGCTTCTTCATGCGCAGCGTCTTGCCCATGCCGATCAACTGGCTGAACAGTTTGCCGACGTCTTCGCACAGGGCGTCATCGGAGGTCAGCAGACTGTAGTCGGTGTACAGGCGGGCGTTACCGGCGTGGTAGTTGCCAGTACCCAGATGCGCGTATCGCACAATCTCGCCCGCTTCGCTACGCAGAATCAGCATCATCTTGGCGTGCGTCTTGAAGCCAACCACGCCGTAGATCACCACTGCACCCGCCGCTTGCAGACGGCTCGCCAGCTGCAGGTTGGACTCTTCGTCAAATCGAGCACGCAGCTCAATGACTGCGGTCACTTCCTTGCCGTTGCGCGCGGCATCCACCAGTGCATCGACGATCTCCGAATTGGCGCCGCTGCGGTATAGCGTCTGGCGCACGGCCAACACGTGAGGGTCTTTTGCCGCCTGACGCAGCAAATCCACCACAGGAGTGAAGGATTCGAAAGGATGCAGCAGCAAAATGTCTTGCTTGCTGATGACGTTGAAAATGTTTTCGCTGTTTTGCAGCAGCTTCGGAATCGCGGGGGTAAACGGCAGATATTGCAGCTCAGGATGGCTGTCCAGACCGGTAATGCTGAACAGACGCGTCAGGTTCACCGGGCCGTTGACCTGATACACCTCGGTCTCGCTCAGGTTGAACTGCTTGAGCAGGTAATCAGACAGATGTTTAGGGCAAGTGTCGGCTACCTCCAGCCGCACTGCATCGCCGTAACGACGGGAAAACAGCTCGCCCCGCAGGGCGCGCGCCAAGTCTTCGACATCTTCGGAATCCAGCGCCAGGTCGGCGTTACGGGTCAGGCGGAACTGATAGCAGCCTTTAACCTTCATGCCCTGGAACAAGTCATCCGCGTGGGCGTGAATCATTGACGACAGAAAGACATAGTTGTCGCCATGGCCGCCGACGTCCTCCGGCACCTTGATGATGCGTGGCAAAAGTCGCGGCGCTGGAATGATCGCCAGGCCCGAATCACGACCGAAGGCATCGACGCCTTCTAGCTCGACGATGAAGTTCAGCGACTTGTTGACCAGCAGCGGGAACGGGTGGGTCGGGTCCAGGCCAATCGGGGTGATAATCGGCGCGATCTCGTCGCGGAAATATCGCCGTACCCAGGTTTTCAGTTTGGTGTTCCAGTTGCGACGACGAATGAAACGTACCTGATGCTTTTCTAGCTCAGGCAGCAGGATGTCGTTGAGGATTGCGTATTGGCGATCGACATGGCCATGGACCAGTTCACTGATGCGCGCCAGCGCCTGATGCGGCTGCAGTCCGTCGGCGCCGGCCTGCTCACGGGCAAACGTAATCTGCTTTTTGAGCCCCGCCACGCGGATTTCGAAGAATTCGTCCAGATTGCTGGAGAAGATCAGCAGGAACTTGAGCCGCTCGAGCAAGGGGTAGGATTCGTCCAGCGCCTGTTCCAGTACGCGAATGTTGAACTGCAGCTGCGACAGCTCGCGATGGATATAGAGGCTGCTGTCGTCCAGATTGGGGATGACGATCGCCGGTGTAGGCGGCTGATGCGGCTCGACAGCCGGTACCACCTCGATGGTCGGTTCGACCACGGAGGTGACCTCCTGGGACAGGGTCTGGGGTTCAAGTTCGACTGCGGCTGCGGTGGTTCCTTCGGTGCTCATGAATAATCCTGTAAGGCTATTGCCCTGTAACAGTTGGGCCGCAGGGCGGCCGAAGAAATCGATCTGTCGATCCCTTCACGAAAAAAGTGACGATCAGCAGCGCAGACCGGTCACACCGGGCACCTGCGTGCCCGGACGTACGGGCAAACGTGGCAGTTATAAGCCAGCATTGTGACTGCTGCGTGACACCTGTGTGTCCACCATACCTTGCAGGACGCAAACGTGCTTCCTAGAGGACAAATCCGCGGCAGCCGTAAGAAAGTTTAACGCGGTGACACATTTCCACACTTTCCTGAATGTCTTGGGCGCGTTAGGCTGCGCGTTCATTTCGCCAGCACCCACATGATGCTCCAGCATTTTTTACAAGAATTTGGCTATTTCGCCCTTTTCCTCGGAACCTTTTTTGAAGGTGAGACCATTCTGGTGCTCGCTGGATTTCTGGCGTTTCGTGGATACATGGACATCAATCTGGTTGTAGTGGTTGCCTTCTTCGGCAGTTACGCAGGCGATCAGCTCTGGTATTTCATGGGGCGTAAGCACGGCCGCAAGCTTTTGGCACGCAAACCGCGCTGGCAACTGCTCGGCGATCGCGCACTGGAACACATTCGTCGGCACCCCGACATCTGGGTACTGAGTTTTCGCTTCGTCTATGGTTTACGCACGGTCATGCCGGTTGCCATCGGTCTTTCCGGCTACCCGCCGGGACGCTATCTATTGCTCAACGGTATCGGCGCGGCGGTCTGGTCAGCGGCGTTGGGCGCGGCGGCCTACAAATTCGGCTCGGTACTCGAGGGGTTGCTCGGTAACGTTAAGAAATACGAGCTGTGGGTGCTCGGTGCGCTGGTAGTGATTGGTGCGCTGCTTTGGATCTGGCGTCGGATCAAGAGCGCCCGCATCGCCAGGCAAGCCAAGCTCGCCGTGCCCGCCACGGTCGAGGTCAAGAACCGCCCGGACGAGTAACAGTCCCCAAGCGCCATACCATACGCTTTCGCCTAACAGTCCCACCTGAATTGCCCTGAATGGGAATACGGCGGAGTAAAAACCGGTGTCTTCGTCAACACATCGCTGTGCGGCCCACCGCTTTCGCCAGTAAATCGCTTCCTACAGTTAGCTACCCTGCCAAGCCGGATATGTCCGCGCCAAACGCGTCAAAATCCGGTCCAGCGAGTTGGCGAACGCCTGCTTCTCACGATCACCATAAGGACCCTGCCCGCCGCCGGCCTGGCCCTGTTCGCGCAACTCAGTGAACAGATTGCGCACCGCCAGTCGCTCACCCATGTTCTGCGGGTCGAACTCCTTGCCGCGAGGGTCCAACGCGGCGACGCCTTTTTTTACCAGGCGATCGGCCAGCGGCACATCGCTGCAAATCACCAGCTCTCCCGGACCAGCATGCTCGACCAGATAGTCATCGGCGGCATCCGGCCCGCTGGGCACGACGATGAGCTTCACCCGCACAAAGCTCGGCTTGCTCAGACTCTGACCCGCCACCATCACCACCTCGAACTGACGCTTGAGGGCGAATTTGATGACCAGGTCCTTGGCTGCCTTGGGGCAGGCGTCGGCATCGATCCAGACGCGCATGATTCAACTCCGTATCAAGGTTTTGTCATCGGGGGCCCGCACCTCCCGACTCTTGATGGCGACCATACAGCACCACGATCACCACTCAATCAAAATTGTCAGCCGATATCTGCGCGCTGCGTTTCAAGCCTCCAACCCTTTCGTCAGACACCTCTGAAAACGTTGTGCGACATCAAAAAGCCATTGTATTCACCGCCCTGCTCCTTATAATCCCCGCCGCCACATTGTGGCAGTCAGCCATCATCCCATGGCTGCACACACAGGAAGCGCCACTTCCCTTAATGGAATGCCATAGCCAGGTGTCATGACGCTCTGGCCGCTACTTCAAGGACCGATCTTAATGACCTCCCGCACCCTCGGCATGCTCATGCTGATCGTTGCTGCGCAACTGACCGGCTGTGCCGCGTTCCGCAGTTACGACACCGAGTTGCAACAGACCAACCTGCAGCTCACCAGCGGCAACGTCGACGGCGCGCTGACGCTGCTCGAAAAGCACAACATCGACGATGACAAGGACCTGCTCTATTACTTCGAGAAGGGCGAACTGCTGCGCTCCAAGGGCGATCTGGCCGGCAGCCAGGCGGCTTGGCGCCATGCCGACCAAAGCGTCATTGCCTGGGAAGATGCGGTCAAGTTGGACAGCGACAGGTACCTGGCCCAGTTCGGCAGTTATCTGGTCAATGATAAGGTCCGCCGCTACGAAGGTTATGACTACGAAAAAGTCCTGCTGACGACACAGATGGCGTTGAACCTGTTGGAGCAGAACGACTTCGACGGGGCCCGCACCGAGATCAAGAAAACCCACGAGCGTGAAGCCGTGATCGCCGAATTGCGTGACAAGCAGTACCTCAAGAGTGAGGAACAGGCTAAGAACCAGGGCATGATGCTGCAGTACAGGGATTTAAAGGGCTATCCGGTAGAGACCCTTGACGATCCGCAAGTGGTCGGCCTGAAGAACAGCTACCAGAGTGCATTCAGCCATTACCTTGCAGGCTTCGTCTACGAAGCGCTGGGCGAAAAGGACCTGGCCGCGCCGGGCTATCGTCAGGCCGCCGAACTTCGGCCTAATACTCCGCTGCTGGAGCAGGCGCTGATTGACCTGGACGCTGCGGGCAGCAAGAACACCGAAACCGAAGGCAGCGAGGTGCTGCTCGTGGTGCAGAGCGGCTTTGCGCCAGCGCGTGACTCGATTCGTATCCCGCTGCCCTTGCCAATCGACAACAATCTGGTGATCACCGCGCTGTCGTTTCCCGTGATCAAGGCCGACGCATCGACGCCGTTCTTTGATCAGGTAAGCCTCGACGGTCAGCCGGTCAACCTGACTGTGCTCAACAGCACCACCGCCATGTCGCGTCGCGCCCTGCGTGACGACATGCCCGGCATTCTGGTGCGCACCACCGTCCGCGCCATCAGCCGTGGGGTTGCCCAGAAAAAACTCAACGAGGTCAACCCGCTGGCCGGCCTCGCACTGGGCATCGCTTCGGCCGTGACCGAAGGCGCAGATACCCGCACCTGGCGCACGCTTCCTGACAACACGCTGGTGGCGCGTCTTCGCCTCAAGCCCGGCGAGCATCAGGTTGTCTTGCCCTCCTCCTTGGGCGGCACTCACGTGCAGCTCAAGATCGACCGGCCTTATCAGGTGGTCACCCTGCGCGCCATCGGCAGTCAGGTTTACGCCAGCGGCCCTGCGGCGCAGGTGACCCCGTCCAACCCGCCACAAGCCGTAGCCGTCAACATTCCCTGAACGGAGGTATTTCCATGCTTCGCAAGCTTTTCGGCACGATGGCGTTGGCGCTGCTCGCAGGTTGCGCCACACCGCCGACGCCAGCCCCCGACAGCGCGGCCAGCAAAGTGGTCATCATGGGTAGCCTGAAGGACATCGAGATCGGACCGATGCGCGTCGCCCGTGAAAACGGCTTCATGACCGTCAACATCTCGCTGAACAACACCAGCCGATACAACAAGACGATGTATTACCGCTTCGCCTGGCTGGACAACGACGGCTTCCCCGTCGCAGAGCCGGAGAGCTGGAAAAGCCTGACGCTGTACGGTTCCCAGAGCAGCTTCCTGCCCGCCAATGCCCCGGTACCAAAGGCCACTGACTTGCGCCTCGAAGTCAAAACTCCCTGATCGCTTAGCCAAAGAGACCTGCACATGCCGTTCATTCGATTTTCACTCATCGCCACCCTCGCTCTATTGGCCACTGGTTGCGCCAACAACTCGCCCGTACTGGGCAGCAAAAACATCAACTACGGCGACACCAAGGCTGTTGAAACCGTTACCAACGAGTTTGGCTCTACCGACCTGCAGATGATTGCCGAAAGCATGACACGCTCCCTGGCACAATCCGGCACCTTGCAGGGCCGCCCGGTGGTGCAGGTCTATGACGTGAAGAACAAGACCAGCGAATACATCGACACTCGTGAGATCACCACGTCGATCAAGACTCAATTGATGAAGTCCGGCACGGCGCGTTTTGCCAGTGACAACACCGACATGCAGCGTCAGGTCGACCAACTCAAGTTGCAGAACCAGAGTGGCCTGTACAAGCAGTCGACTGTCAGCAAGACCGGCAACATGGTCGCCGCCAAATACCGTCTGGAAGGCTCGATCAGTTCCATCGTCAAGCGCAGCAGCGATTACAAGGACGTCTTCTACAAATTCAGCCTGCAGTTGATCGATGTTGAAAGCGGCTTGGCTGAATGGATGGATGAGAAAGAAATCCGCAAGACCACGGAGCGCTAACCGATGCGTGGATGGATCGGCATTATCGGCCTGATGTGCGCGTTCGGCGCTCAGGCTGCAACCAGGGTCGCCGTCACCGACATGGCGTTCGAACAGCAAGTGGAACAGTACATCCACACTGTGTCGGCGCAGACCAGCTTCCAGGCCAACGCCTACAGTGCCAGCGGTGCGGCTAGCTACAACGAGTACGAGGCGCGCAACACTTACATCGAGCAGGGCGAGCTGCGCAAATTCAGCGGCGACATCAAGGGCGAGATTCTTAAGTCGGGGATGTTCCAGCTGGTGCAGGGTACGCCCTACACCGCAAACGCCAAGGAAGACGTGTATGACGTCATCAAGCGCATCAAGAACGGCAACTTCAAGGGCGCGGATTATGTGCTGTTCGGCACGGTCTCGGACATCGACTTTCGTCAGGATGTCAATGAGATCGCTGACACCAATACCCACTCCGCGGTGTTGGGTCTTACGCTGGTGGGCGACTTCAGCCTGATCAACACCCGTACCTTTGAAATCACCTCGGCCTTCACCGCCATGGGTGAGGGTCAGGACGCCAAGCTGGTCAACGGCAATGACGTGCGAGTCACGCCAAATCGCGGTCGTGTGGTGAAGCAAGTGTCGAAGTCGATTGGAATGGACGTGGCGCGCCAGTTGCGTGAGCAATTACGGGGTGAAGTGGAATACTCACAGGAACCGCCCCCGCCACGCAATCAAATGCCGCGTGATGAGGCACCAAGGATTTTGCGCTGAGCTTTAAACATCGTCCGGTAGCAGAGCGGAGCATTCCTGGGCCCGCTACCACTGGCAAGCCGGACTGCTACAGGGATCGACACGCAATCAAGCGCGATGCAACGTCGCCAAAAACGCCGCAGCGCTGACGAACAAACCGGCAAAGGTGCGATTCATCCGGCGTTGCTGCCTGGGCGTTCGGAGCAACCGCAGCACCTTCGAAGCCAATCCCGTATACCCCGCCATGACAATCAGGTCGACGCAGACCATCGTCGCGCCGATAGTCAGATACTGAGGCAACAGCGCAAGCTGGATGTCGATGAATTGCGGCAGGATCGCCAGCATGAACACCAGCGCCTTAGGGTTACTAATGTTGACCAGAAAGCCCCGTGTGACCAACGTTGTCGGTTTGCCGATGGGGCGTATGGTGGGGCTTTCGGACAAATCGCCGGGCAAGGCTCGCCACTGTTTCACGCCCAGATACACTAGGTAGGCGACACCAAACCATTTGACCAGCGTGAACGCCAGTGCCGAGGTGGCCAGCACAGCGCCCAAACCTGCAGCGATGATTGCGATCTGGACGACAAGCCCTAACTGCAGGCCCAGCGCATTCCAATACCCACGCCAGAATCCGTATTGCAGACCGCTGGACATCGACGCGATGGCGCCAGCACCCGGAGAAAGGCTGATAACCCAGCAGGCGGCAAAAAAAGCCAGCCACGTTTCAAGCGACATTGCACACCTCAGGCAGAATCAGATCGCCTCTAAGCTAATGTCTACGGGGGCGAAAGGCTATTTTTTTGCAACTGTTACGCCGACTTCGAACACAGCTGTGAGGTTATTTCGGCGCCGAAACTTAGCCCACGCGCTTTTCGCCCGAGATGATCGCCAAGCCATCGTGCCCCCTCCAGCGACGCACCGACTTCTGAAAGAACTGGCTGTTAGGCACTTGCACCATCGTCCCGCCCATTTCGGCAGGCTCGATCAGTGTGGTGAACATCAGGTTGATGGCCGTGACGCGGCCCTTGATCCCGGGTTTGTCCGTGGTGTCCACCAGCTCCACCACATCGCCGATCCGAAAGGGCCCGATGGTGAAGATCAAGACTGCACACAGCAGGTTGGAAAGCACGCTCCACATGGCGAAGAACGCCACCGCCGCAACCGCTACGAACCCGGACAGGGCCGCCCACAACACGGCGGCGGAAACACCCAGCCGCCCGAGCACCGCAACCACTGCAGTGCCCATGATCAGCCAGCGCAATCCGCCGCGCAGCATCACCAGCAACTCAGGCGGCAGCAGTGGGTAGCGCTCGCCCAGGCGGGTCAAAAAGCGGCCGACCAACCGTTGCAAGGTGTATCCGATCAGAAGAATCAAAAGAATCTGCAGACCGACCACAATCGGTTCGATCCAGTAAGCGGGTACGGGAAGGGCCAACGATTCCATCAGGACAGCGCTTCCAGTTCCGCCTGCATCGACTCAAGTAGCTCCAGCGCTTCCATCCACTGCTCTTCCAACTCCGACTCACGCACCTTCAGTTTGGCTTGATCAGCCAGCAGGTCGCGCAGCTTGTCCTTGTTGGCAGCCTCGTAAACAGCGCTGTCGCCCAGAGCCGCTTCGATTTTCGTCAGTTTCTCGTGCAGGGCGCCAAGCTCCTTTTCCAGCTTCTCGGCTTCGCGTTTGTGCGGCGCCAGTTGCTGGCGCAAGGCCGCAGCTTGCTGACGCTGGGCTTTCTTGTCGGTCTTGTCGGCATTGACCGGCGTGTTGCTGACAGGCGCATTGCGCTGACGATAATCGGCCAGCCAGCGAGTGTAGTCGTCCAGATCGCCGTCAAATTCCTCGACCACCCCATCCGCCACCAACAGGAAGTTGTCGGTGGTGCTCTTGAGCAGATGACGATCGTGGGAAACCACCAGCACTGCACCGCTGAATTCCTGCAATGCCATGGTCAGGGCCAGGCGCATTTCAAGATCCAGGTGGTTGGTCGGTTCGTCGAGCAGCAGCAGGTTAGGTTTGTCCCAAGCGATCAGCGCCAGGGCCAGACGCGCTTTCTCGCCGCCGGAGAAATTCAGCACCGGCTCTTCCAGCCGCGCTCCGCGGAAGTCGAAGCCGCCGAGAAAGTCGCGCAGCGTTTGCTCACGTTCGGATGGCGCAATGCGCTGCAAATGCAGCAGCGGGCTGGCCTTGGCGTCGAGGGAATCCAATTGGTGCTGGGCGAAGTATCCGACAACCGTGTTCTCGCCACGCACCAGTCGCCCGCTCAGCGGTTCGAGCTCGCCGGCGAGGTTTTTGATCAGGGTAGATTTACCGGCGCCATTTGGCCCCAGCAAACCAATACGCGCGCCCGGCGTCAGTTGCAGTTTGACTTTCTGCAGCACGGCCTTGTCGCCGTAGCCCAGACGCGCATCCGACAGGTCCAGCAATGGGCTGGAAATCTTGTCGGACTCGCGGAAGGTGAAATCGAACGGCGAATCGACGTGCGCGGCCGACAGTTCCTCCATCCGCTCCAGCGCCTTGATCCGGCTCTGCGCTTGACGAGCCTTGGTGGCCTGGGCCTTGAAGCGAGCGATGTATTTTTCCATGTGCGCGCGTTGCGCCTGCTGCTTCTCGTAGGCCTGTTGCTGCTGGGCCAGCCGTTCGGCGCGGGCACGTTCAAAAGCGCTGTAGCCACCGCGATACAGGGTGATCTTTTTCTGTTCGACGTGGGCAATGTGATCGACCACCGAGTCGAGAAAATCCCGGTCGTGAGAGATCAGCAACAACGTGCCCGGGTAACCCTTGAGCCAGTCTTCGAGCCAGAGGATGGCGTCGAGGTCCAAGTGGTTGGTCGGCTCATCGAGGAGCAACAGGTCTGACGGACACATCAATGCCTGCGCAAGGTTCAGACGCATCCGCCAGCCACCAGAGAAACTTGCGACCTGGCGTTCCATCTGCTCGTTGGTGAAGCCTAGCCCCGCCAACAGCTTGCGCGCGCGTGCATCCGCGGTATATCCATCGGCGCTGTCCAGCTCCGAGTGCAGACGCGCTTGAGCGGTGCCGTCTTGAGCGGCTTCGGCGGCGGCCAGATCCTGCTGCACATGCCGCAGGCGCAGATCGCCGTCCAGGACGTAGTCCACTGCCAGGCGCTCGAGGGTATCGACCTCCTGACGCATGTGGGCAATACGCCAATCGGCAGGCAGCGAGCAATCGCCGTTGTCCGGGGACAGTTCACCACGCAGCAAAGCGAACAGGCTAGATTTGCCGGCGCCATTCGCGCCGATAAGGCCGGCTTTTTGGCCGGCGTGCAGGGTCAGCTCGGCGTCTTCTAGCAGACGTTGCGGACCACGCTGTAAGGTGAGGCTTTGAAGTCTGATCATAATGGCGGCGGAGTCTACCAGCTTCGTCCAAAACAGGTAGATGACTATGCCTTCCGACCTTTGGAGTTTCACCCTGGATTTTTACGCCCGACCCGGCGTCGAGCAGGCCTGCCTCACGTTACAGACGTGCGGCGGTAACGTCTGCGCACTGCTGTGTGGTGTCTGGCTGGACCAGCGCGCTGTTATGTTCGACCCGAAGCGGGCGGAGCAAATCAGACAATTGGCCACTCCTTGGCACCACGAGGTGGTCGGGCCGCTGCGAGCGGTACGCGCACGGTGGAAGGCCGCAGCTGCGACAGACGAAGAACTCAGCGCGCTACGTGAACGTTTGAAAGGGCTGGAACTGGATGCCGAGCGCGAGCTGCTGGTGAGGTTGCAACGGTTGGTCAGGGACTGGCCGGAGCACGGCGCGACAGACAGCGGGACTTGGCTGCAAGCGCTTGCGGGTGACGCCGCGAAGCAAGCACCCGACGCGCTGCAGATCCTGCGGCGCGTCGGGGAAGAGCTCGCTTAAGATGCGCTGTTCGAACTCGAACCAGTCGCGGGAGTGGCTGCCGAAGTGGTCGGCGTCACCGAAGCGTCTGGAGCGGAAGTCGAAGTGGATGCAGCTGGAGCAGGGGTCGCAGCCTTGGCAGCAGGCGCTGGAGCGGCTGGCTTGGTTGCCGGCTTAGCGGCGGATCTTGCAGCGGCAGGTTTGGCTGTCGGCTTAGCGGTGGATTTGGCGGCGGCAGGTTTGGCTGCCGGCTCAGAGCCTGGCTTGGCAGCAGGTTTGGCCGCTGCAGGCTTATTCACAGCGGGTTTTGCGGCGGCTTTGGCAGCAGCGGTAGCGGGCTTGGCAGCGACTGGCTTGACCGCAGCTTTCGCGGCTGTCGGTTTCGCAGCGCTGGTAGCTGCCTTGGTCGCTGGCGTTTTTGCAGCAGGCTTGGCGGCCGGTTTCGCAGCAACGGCAGGTTTGGTCGCCGAATTTGCTGCTGTGGTTTTAGCGGGAGTCTTGGCAGCGGTCGTTGCTTTCACAGCAGGCTTGGCAGCAGATGTATTGCTTGCTTTGGCAGGGGATTTCGCAGCGACAGGCGCCTTGGCAGCAGCAGGTTTGGCGGCCGCAGTTTTGCCAGCCGGCTTGGTGGCGGCCTTAACGGGAGCTTTTTCAGCAGGCTTGACGGTAGCAGCCTTAGCAGCGGACTTGGCGGCGGCTTTGGCAGAAGCCTTTGCCGAAGTCTTCGCCGCATCCTTTGCAGCAGACTTGGTTGCCACCTTGGCAGGCGTTCTGGCTTCACGGTCGCTCAGTGCCTTGCCCACGGCTTCCTTCACACGGCCAATACCCTGCGCCAGCTTCAGGCTTTCCTGAGCATCGCGCTTAAGGTTAAGGATGTAGGTGCGGGTCTCGGTCTGACGATCTTTCAACGCGTCGAGCAGCGACTCGAGCTCAGCGACTGCGTCTTTGGATTTGGCTTGTGCCTTGGCTTTACCGGCACTCGCGGCATCCTGCAACTTAGTGCGGGACTTGTGCAGTTTTTCCTGCGCTTTGCCGCGTTGTTTTTCAAGCTTGGCGAGCAATTTCTCGGCATCAGCCAGCGCTTGAGAGCAGGCATCTTCAAGGTGTTCGAGCAAGCTGCTCGACAGCTGTTGGAGCAAATGCAACGGAGTGTTTACTGGCTTCTTGGTGGCCGACATGACTTACCTCCTGGCTGATTTTAATGCGGCTCATACTAGACCTCTGCCCGCACCGCCGCTAGGGCATCTTGACACTGCAAATCGAGCGCTGTTGCACATTGGCCGAAAACCCTGCACATCGCCATCACATTACCGCCCATGCGCTGGCATAATCGCCACTTCCCAGGCCGGAGAGCATTCATGTCGCGCTACTTGTTAATGTCGTTGTTCCTCTTGGTATCCATTGCCCACGCGACCGATGCTCCCCCCTCCGATAACGCCCATGATCTGGCATATAGCCTGGGTGCGAGCTTGGGTGAACGTCTGCGCCAGGAAGCGCCGGACCTGCAGCTGCCAGCATTGATCGAAGGTTTGCAGCAGGCGTACCAAGGCAAACCACTGGCAATCAAGCAAGACCGCATGGAGCAGATTCTGAGCGACCACGACGCGGCGCTGGCCCAGGCAGAGAACTCCGGTCAGTCCGAGCCCCAGACCGAAGCTGCACTTAAGGAAGAACGCCACTTCATGGATACCGAAAAAGCCAAGCCGGGTGTTCGCCAGTTGGCCGACGGCATTCTGATGACCGAGCTAACGCCAGGCACCGGCCCCAAGCCCGACATCAACGGCCGCGTTCAGGTGAAATATGTGGGACGTCTGCCGGATGGCACGATCTTCGATCAGAGCCAACAGCCGCAGTGGTTTCGTCTGGACAGCGTGATTGCGGGCTGGACGACGGCGCTGGCCGACATGCCTGTAGGAGCGAAATGGCGGTTGGTGATTCCCTCGGCTCAAGCGTACGGCGCAGAAGGCGCTGGCGACTTGATCGACCCGTATACACCGCTGGTGTTTGAGATCGAGCTGCTGGCGGTGTCGCAATAACTACCAGCCATTATCCGTTTTACCGGCGAATTGGGTGGGTCAGTTATGGGCAGGTCAACTGACACATCGCGTTGGCTGCCGTCGTAACCCCCGACATCCTCTGCAGCGACCGTGCCGGTCTTCGGATTCTGAGCCTACGCAGATTGAACTGCCGACGCCAATTGTGGCGCAACGGCAACGCGCAAGTATTAAAAAGGGCGCTGTAGTAGCGCCCTTTTTAATCGCAAGCTCGGTCAGGTCTGGACTGCATCCTGTTGCTTATGCGCGTTATGCAGCACTTCAATCAGGCAGTCTTCCAGCTCGAAGCGCTCGTGCAACAAGCCTCCCAGCTCCTTGAATTTTTCCGCCACACACTTCCCTTTATCACACAGATCATTAAAAGCCAGCAGCTTCTCTGTGATCACGTTGATACGAGGATAAAGCGTTTGGGCGAGTTCAAGCCCGCGTTCATCGTTGAAAGCTTCGGCTTCGCCATTCAGCTGCTCATAGACGCCGAAATGACCTGCTGATACATAATCAACGAGACTGCTGCAGAACTCCTGCAGCTGCTGAGTGGTTCCAGACAACGCTTGAGGCTCGGCGCCAAGCACATCGTAAGCCTCGACCAGTTCGTGGCGCTCCTGCAACCAACGATCAATCAGGTTATGAACCCCACCCCAGCGTTCCTGAGCATTCTGACAACTTTCCAGCATGATGTTCTCTCTTCCCTTCGGGCGCATGCTGCATGGTCGCTTAGCGATCCGGCCCGATCCTTGTGGGCTGGCTCTGAAAAACGTCGACAGCAGCATTGATTCGATAACGCGTGCGGGCCAGATTATGCCCGCACGACTTGGGCTTCAAGGTACGCAGGAGATAAAGTTCATACAAGCGTTTAATCCGCTGAGCCCGCTTCCGTTGATCTGAATAGGCGAAATTCAATGAATAGGTAATACAGGGCGAACAGGCTGACGCCCGCAAAAGCCAGCAGGCTCCATTCCGGAAGACTGATGCCGAAGAACGACCAGGTGATTTCGGAACACCCCGCGCGCCCCGCGAAGATCAACGCCAGGACTTTCAGCCAAGGCTGTGTATCGAGCAAGTACTGCAGGTTAACCAGGCAGGCAGCCGGATTTTCCGGCGGAGTCGCCTGTAGCCACACTTGCCGGCCCGCGAGCGCCGTTCCGATCAGCGAAACGAATAACAGAATCGAAGAATACACACGCCAGCCAACGGCGGCGGGCACATGCAGCGCCGCAATCAGGCACACAGCGGAACAGGCCAGCATTAACATCCGCTGTGCAAAGCAGAGTGGGCACGGCGCAGAACCCACCACCCGCTCCAGATAGATTACCGCTCCCACAATCAACGCACAGGCGAAAAACACCAGACAAAACAGGGAACGTGTGCGAGCCAGATGCATGGAAAATCCGTAACAAAAGACGAAGGCGGTTACGGTAGAGGAAAGCGAGAGTCGCTTTCAAGGCAACCAGAGGAGGATATTTCTTAGTGTAATTAGGGATTTCCCAACCGCGAGAATAGGAAATTGCACCAACCTAGCGTGGATTGGACCTAAAACGCCCAAGATTTTGGGAAATCCCCTACACGAACTAAAGATTCATCGATCAAAAGCCCCCTTGACCGGAGGCCTATGTTGATCAAATGGACAGGTTTACGCTCGCGCCAAGGTAGGCAGCGGACGCGCCAAAAGACGCTCGTCCAACAGTCCCAAGCCTTCCTGGAACAGCTGATTGCTGCGATCTGTTTCACCCAACCGCGCCAATAGGCGCGCAAGCTCCGCACACGCTTCGGGATTGCGCTGCAGCCTGAGACTCCCTTCGAGGTAATCACGCGCTTTGCCCCATAGACTGCTCTGCAGGCACAGGCGACCCAAAGTCAGCAGCAGGCCGGGATCATCCGGGTGCTGCTTGAGCCAGCCCTCTGCAGTCTGCAGTTGCTTGCCCGGGTCACTGCCGCGCACCAGCCCATAGAGCCGCGCAAGGGGGCTGCGGTAATCGCGCTTGATGGCATTGCGCAGCACCTCTTCGGCCTGCACCTCGGCACCGTGCCGACGCAGTTGCTCGGCGTAAGCAAGAATCAGCGTCGGTTCCTGACGTTGGGCCGAGGTGAGTTGTTGCCAGGCTGTTTCCAATGCTGGCAAACCGGCAGGGCCTGCATCACCTTCCGCGCCTTGATAGGCGGCCAGCGACAGATTCTCTCCCCAGGCGCGCTTCTCCAACTCCGCCAGCTCAAGCGCTGGCAGAACTTTGTCCTTGCGCAGTTCCGGCATCAACCGAATCAGTTCCGGCCATTCGCCGCGCTGACGGTACAAGCGCTGCAGCTGACGCAGCACCTGCGGATTGTGCGGGTGGCGCTCGTGCATGGTCTGCAGCGTCACTCGCGCACCATCGGAGTCGCCACGGTCCAACTGCAGTTGCGCGTGATTCAGGGCAATTGCCAGTTCCGCGTGTGGCTGACGTTCAAGCGCACGCTCCAGCAAATTGTCGCTTTCTTCATAGCGGCCTTGTTCGTTCGCTGCACGCGCCGCGCCGAGGTAGTAAAGCAGCGGATGCCGCTCAGCCTCGGCAGCTCGCTGCAAATGGCGCTGAGCATTGGCCCAGCGACCCTCGGCAAGATCCAATTGCCCCTCTTCGATTGCCACCTGAACGCGACGACTGCGGTTACGTCGCGACCAGGGATTAACCACACCGCCAGAGGCAGTCAGCAGCCTAATCAAACCGCGCACCAGCCAAACCAGCAATACCACGACCACCATCAATGCCAAGGTCGCCCAAAGGCTGGACTCGTAGCGAAACGTATCGTAGGCAATTAACACGTAACCTGCATGCCGGGAGATCACCAACCCCGCCAGTGCTGCAACGATGATCAGGACGAAGACGATTGCATAGCCGCGCTTCATGGCTTGCTCCCTGGCTGCGCCCTGTCCCCATTAGCAGGTTGTTCCAGCGCGCCGCCTACCGGGCTGTGCCGCTGCTCCAGATACGCCTGCAGCGCATTCAGGCTTTGCGTCAAATCAGGGGTAACCACTGAAACCGGCTGTTTGGCCAATTCGTCCAAACGCTCGCCCAGCACTTTGCTCTGTGGATTGTCCTGATTGAAGTTGGCATCCAGCACGCTGTGCGCTTGCGCTACGGCCTTGCTGTATACCTGCGCCTGGCCATTGAGGGCTGCCCATTGCGCCTGCTCCAGCGCCAGGTTCAACGCCAGGCGCACTTCGGTCAGGCTTTGCCCCGCCAGCAGCGGACGGATGTTTTTATCGGCATGGAAGTCGATGCGGATGTACTGAGAAATCTTGTCCCACCACTTGGCCCAGTAACTGTCTTCTTTGCCGTCGGTAAGCCCCAGCAGGGATTCGCCCCTGTCCTTGTATTCAGGCGCCAGCGCGTTCAGTTGCGTGGTTTGATCACGCAAGGCGGCCAGCTGCAGAAACAGGCCGGTTCGATCCGGCTGGTCGACGCTGCGTAATGCGGCCAGACTTTTGGCCAGCTGCTCCCGGGCGGCGAACGCACCCGGATCGTCCTGTTCGCGCAGGATTTCATCGGCGCCCTGCACCAGTGCCTGGGCGCTGTTGACGTCCTGCAGCGCAGATAACCTGAGGGTTGCCAGACGCAAGAGATGTTCGGCCTCGGCCAGACGCCAGTCCTTGCGGCTCGCCCCGAGTACGGTTTCCAAACGTTGACTCAAGCGTTGCTGATCGCCCTGCAACTGGGTCACCAGTCGACGGCGGTCTTCAAGCTCCTGCGCAGGCGGCAGTTGGGCTAAACGGGTCGACAGCTGCTGTTCGCTCTGCTTGAGCGCCTGGGTCTGTGAGCCAATGTCCTGCAGTTGGCTGGACTGCTGTTGGTGACCGGCTTGAACGGCGCGAAGCTGCCATACGCTCCAGCCGCCGACGGCCACGCCCGCAGCGCCCAGCAACAAGGCGAGGATTGCCAAACCGTTACCGGTACGACGATTCGACGGCTCTTTTCGCGCTGGATCCGGAAATGGCTCAGGTGTGGCCAGTACCGGTTCAACGTCATCTTTTGGCAAGACTGTTTCGCTCACGTATCCATCCTTTGCATTTTGGCGTAATCGCGTAATCCGAATCGTCGATCATTACGCCTGAGAGGCAGGTTCGGGCTGTTCCCGCAACGCTGCCAGCAAGGCCGAAGCGCTGGCGCCACGGCAGTCCACTACGGTCAGAGCCCCGGCTTCACGCGCCAGTTCAGCAACCCGGGGGCTCGGTACGAATAAAGGCATTCGCGCAAGTTCCGGCCAGGCATCGCCTGCCAGCTCGCGCAGATGTTGAAAACCCTGTCCACTGCTGACCACCAGCCCGTTCAAGCGTTCCGCGGCAACCCGCTGTGGCAGCGTGAACGCCGCGTATTGGGGGAGGTTGCGACGGTACAAATCTAAATAATCGACGCTCACACCGCGCTCGCGCAACCGTTGTGCCAACAGCTCCCGACCGCCTTCGCCACGCATGATCAGCACTTTGGGATCGTAGCCGCTAACGGCCTCTTGAAGTTGCGGCAGCTCGAGCAACGTCTCGCTGTCATCGCCATATTTAGGGAAAAATACCCGCAGGCCATAATCATCAAGTATCTGCGCCGTGGCGGCCCCTACAGCAAACCAGGTTTGCATCGGCGGTTGCGGCCACACTTCGTCGACCATGTCCAGACCAAGCCGGGCGGCAGGTTTGCTGATGACGATAACCGCGCAGTAAGCGGCGAGGTTATAAATGATCGTGCGATTCTCTTCGCAGACCGGTAGCGGCGCGATTTCAAGCAATGGCAGGCTCGCGCTGAACACACCCTGCGCGGCCAGCAGGGCCGCAAGTGCCTGCGAGTCCTGGGCAGGACGCGTCAGCAGCAGACGCCATCCCTTCACTCTTGGTCCGCCTCGCCGTAAACAGCCTTGAGGATTTTCGCCGCACCTTGTGTCAGCAGCGCTTCGGCGACATGCACGCCCAGGGCCTGCGCGTCGGCGTGCGGAGCCCGGGCTTCGGCGCGCAACAAGACGCTCCCGGCAGGATCCCCCACCAGGCCGCGCAGCCATAGCTGGTCGTTTTCCAGCACCGCGTAGCAAGCGATAGGCACTTGGCAGCCGCCATTAAGGTGCTTGTTCAACGCCCGCTCGGCGGTCACGCGTACTGCGGTGTCGGTGTGATGCAGTGGAGTCAGCAGGGCGTGAAGCTCGGTGTCGACACTGCGGCATTCGATACCGACCGCGCCCTGCCCGCCCGCAGGCAAACTGTGATCGATACTGATTGGCGAAGTGATCCGCTCTTCGAACCCAAGACGGATCAGACCGGCTGCGGCGAGGATGATGGCGTCGTATTCACCGGCGTCGAGCTTGGCCAGGCGCGTGTTGACGTTGCCACGAAGAAAATGGATTTTCAGATCGGGACGGCGCGCCAGAAGTTGCGCCTGGCGGCGCAGGCTGGACGTACCAACGATACTCCCGGCAGGCAGATCATCCAGGCTGGAGAAGGTATTGGACACAAAGGCGTCGCGCGGGTCTTCGCGTTCGCAAATGCAGAACAGGCCCAGCCCTTGGGGAAAGTCCATTGGCACGTCTTTCATGGAGTGCACGGCGATGTCGGCCTCATTCTCAAGCAGCGCTGTTTCCAGCTCCTTGACGAAAAGGCCCTTACCGCCGATTTTTGACAGGGGTGAGTCCAGCAGCTTATCGCCACGGCTGACCATCGGGACAAGGGTCACGACCAGACCCGGGTGAGCTGTCTGCAGGCGCGCCTTGACGTATTCGGCCTGCCAGAGAGCGAGCGCGCTTTTGCGCGTGGCGATGCGGATTTCGCGAGTGGACATGAATCAATCCATACTGAAAGAATGCGGCGGATAATAACAGCTCAGCCCAAACGGGCCGAATGACTGTCATCAACTGCTCGCATCATGTTCTGAATCGATGTGCGGATCCATGCGACGGCATGTCGCCGGCCAACGGCACGCGTCTAATGCAGCATTTCCACCCTCATTAACCACACTGCACGCCAGCGCTTTCAAGCCCGGGTCAGTTGCCGAAAGGCCGAGCTGCCCAGCGCGGGCCACTCGTTTACAACTGCTGCATCATCTTGCGCACACCGGCCACATGCCTGCGACTGACGATCAGCGCATCGCCGTTAAGGCCTTTGAGGAACAACTGAAAATGCCCCAACGGCGTGCGTTGCAGCCGTTCGATCCGACTACGAGCCACCAGTGCATTACGGTGAATACGCACGAACCGGTCACCAAACTCATCTTCGAGCGCTTTCAACGGCTCATCGAGCAGTACTTCGCCGTCTTCGTGGCGCAGGGTCACGTATTTGTGATCGGCGATAAAGTAAATCACGTGATCCAGCGGGATCAACTCGATGCCCTTGCGGGTGCGGGCACTGATATGGCTGCGTGGACCATTGCCGCTTTCCGCCGCAGGGCGGGTCATCGCCGCCAGCTGCACGCGATTGGGCCGCTCGGCCTTTTTCAACGCTTCGAGCAGGTGTTCAGGACGGACCGGTTTAACCAGGTAGCCCACGGCACTGACCTGAAAGGCCTCCAGGGCGAACTCATCGTGGGCTGTACAAAAAACCACGGCTGGCGGTGTGTCGCGTTCGCATAACTTGGCTGCAACCTGCAGCCCATCCAGGCCCGGCATGCGGATGTCGAGTAAAACCACATCGGGCTTCAGACTATCGATCATCGTCAGGGCTTCTTCGCCATTGGAGGCTCCGGGTTCAAGTACCCGATAACCCTCAAGATCACCGACCATTCGGCCCAGACGTTCGCGGGCTAGGGGTTCATCATCAACGATCAGGACATTCATATTGCTCTGGCTTCCTGCGTGAGTCTCGCACAAGGATAGCGTAGACAGGTGAAGTGACGACCGTCACGGCGCTCCACGCTGAGACTTGCGAGAGGGCCAAAAAGTGCCGTGATTCGGGCGCCGATATTTGCCAGGGCCTGCTGGGTGCCGCTTGAAGCTTGCCGATGGGCATCTTCGTCATAGGGATTACTGACGCGCAATATGAATACTCCCCGTTGGTAGTGCGCCTCGACCCTGATCACACCGCCTTCGACACGGGGCGCGATACCGTAGATCAACGCGTTCTCAAGTAATGGCTGCAAGGTTAGCTGGGGAATCGGCAAGTCGTCGGGAATTGCACTGACGTCCCAGTCCAACTGTAGACGCTCGCCAAGTCGATATTGCTCAATCGATAAATAACGTCGGGCCAATTCCAGCTCTTCACCCCATGTGCTCAGGCTGCCGGGACTGCCCAGACTGGCGCGAAACAGGTCCGAAAGGTCCAGCACTGCCTGCTCGGCCTTGATCGGGTCGCTGGTAACCAGGCTGGCAATACTGTTGAGGGTATTGAATAGAAAGTGCGGCCGGATACGTGCCTGCAGCGATTCGATCCTGGCTCGCATCTCGGCCTGTTGCTGTTTGCGCCACTGACTCTGCAGGTAAAAGTAGCGCAACATCAGCGCCGACATGATCAACGCAATCAATGCATAGCGAAGGTAGCGTTCGATGTCGCTGTAGACAGGCATTGAGCCGTTCAGCTGACAATAATCGGTCACCGCCGTACACAACAGCGTGACTGCCACCACCAGCAAACAGCCCATGACGCCCGCAAGCCCCGTTTTCAGGCGCGCAAGCCAGGGCCGCAAGCCACACAGCAGTGCGGCCGAGAGCAGTACGATCCACTGCACGAACAGCGAGATCAGCGCCAGCCGCACCCAGTCGAAACCCGAGTGCATCGGTTCGACCAATACCAGCACAAGCACCAGCAACTCGGCGAGCACGATCAGGACCAGCAGCGCCTGAGGCAGGCACAGTTCCGGAAGGAAAAACTCTTTACCGGGCAGCGCGCTCAGGCCCGGTTTATCGCGCTCAGTCTGCATTGTTCCAGTCTCTGCGCTCGCACCCTTGCGGGCAAGCAAGCGGGTATAAAAAACAGCAATGCTGTTATCATCGCCCGCGCCGTTTGAAATCGGCACGCCAATATTTCATCAGTACCGTAATCAGCAGAGCAGCGAGCGAATCCATGAGCACCGACAAGACCAATCAGTCCTGGGGCGGCCGCTTCAGTGAGCCCGTCGACGCCTTCGTCGCACGCTTCACCGCCTCCGTCACTTTCGATCAGCGCCTTTATCGTCACGACATCATGGGCTCGGTTGCCCACGCCACGATGCTGGCCAAGGTCGGCGTGCTGACCGACGCCGAACGCGACACCATCATCGACGGCCTGAAGACTATTCAGGGCGAAATCGAAGCGGGTACGTTCCAATGGCGTGTGGACCTGGAAGACGTGCACATGAACATCGAAGCGCGTCTGACCGACCGCATCGGTATCACCGGCAAGAAACTGCACACCGGTAGAAGCCGTAACGACCAGGTTGCGACCGATATCCGTCTGTGGCTGCGTGATGAAATCGATCTGATTCTGGCTGAGATCACTCGACTGCAAGAAGGCTTGCTGGAGCTGGCCGAGCGCGAAGCCGAGACCATCATGCCGGGCTTTACCCATCTGCAGACCGCACAGCCGGTGACCTTCGGGCACCACATGCTGGCCTGGTTCGAAATGCTCAGCCGCGATCACGAGCGGCTGGTCGACTGCCGCAAACGTACGAATCGCATGCCGTTGGGCAGCGCTGCACTGGCAGGCACCACCTACCCGATCGACCGCGAGCTGACCTGCCAACTGCTGGGCTTCGCAGCCGTAGGTGGCAACTCGCTGGACAGCGTGTCCGATCGCGATTTCGCCATCGAATTCTGCTCCGCCGCCAGCGTGGCGATGATGCACCTCTCGCGCTTCTCCGAAGAGTTGGTGCTATGGACCAGCGCGCAATTCCAGTTCATCGATCTTCCGGATCGTTTCTGCACCGGCAGCTCGATCATGCCGCAAAAGAAAAATCCCGACGTGCCAGAGCTGGTCCGCGGCAAGAGCGGCCGCGTGTTCGGCGCATTGATGGGCCTGCTTACCTTGATGAAGGGCCAGCCGCTGGCCTACAACAAGGACAATCAGGAAGACAAGGAGCCGCTGTTCGACGCCGCCGACACCCTGCGCGACTCGCTGCGTGCCTTCGCCGACATGATCCCGGCGATCAAACCCAAGCATGCGATCATGCGCGAAGCAGCCTTGCGCGGTTTCTCCACGGCAACTGACCTGGCTGACTATCTGGTACGCCGTGGCCTGCCGTTCCGCGATTGCCACGAGATCGTCGGTCATGCAGTGAAATACGGCCTGCAGACCGGCAAGGACCTGGCTGAAATGACACTCGATGAGTTGCGCCAGTTCAGCGATCAGATCGAGCAGGATGTATTCGCGGTGCTGACGCTGGAAGGCTCGGTCAATGCCCGCAATCACGTTGGCGGCACTGCACCGGCGCAGGTCAAGGCTGCGGTGGGGCGAGGCAAGCAATTGCTGGCCAGCCGCTAAGTCCATTCGAACGGGCCGCTACACCCAGTCGCGGCCCCAACACCCTTCTGCAAACCGAGAACACCATGAGCGACAAGATCGACAACGACGAAGAAGAGTTCGCTGAATCGACCCTGATCCAGGCCATCGAAAACCAGATCGAAAGCGATAACCCCCCTGCTGCCAAAGCCACTTTCAACAAGCTGACGCTGGTCGGTTACGAGCGTTATGACATCCTGGAAATGATGGCGCACGTGCTGGCCGTGGAGATTGACGGCATTCTGGAAGAGGACCGCCCGTTCAACACCGAGTGGTACGAAAAAGCCCTGCGCGCCCTGCCAGAGCTGCCACCAGGTGTAAAGCTGGAAGACGGCGAGTAAAAGCACCGACCACGGCCCGGCTGGCTTGGATTGGCTTCTGAATCTGGCCGAGGACGCTCAGCTGCCCGATCTACCACGACGCAGCAACAAGCGGGACACCACTGTTGTACCTGCCCATTTGCAGTGAATTGCGTTTGGGGGGCTCGTCGGCAAGACAGACGCTTACGGCCAGAGGCCTGGACGCTCCGTCTGATGATCGGCCACGGACTTTCAGCAAAATCTCCAGACGCTACTACACTCCAGATGCCTCGCAGGCGCTTGACCTACGGGGCTGTCATGTCTGCGATTCGTCGCCGCGTCATCCATTACAAAAGTCTGGAGCCTCTATGTCGTTTACCCCTGAATTGGTCGCCGAACTGGAAATCCTGTCACTGTTCAACCTGGGCAATACCCAGGAGGGCCTTAAAGTCCACCACGTAGCTGCTCCCACCGCTGTTGCTGCTGCCAAGCGACTCTTCGAAAAAGGATTGACGACTCAGGTCGACGGGGGCTATCTCACCAGTCTTGGACTGGATGCCGCCGAACACGCGCAATCGCTGCTGATCATCCTCTCCACCGCTCAGGAAGCGGCCTGAACCGCCCACAGCCACCGAGCCGCGAAACCTTTTCAAGGAAGCATCAAATAAAGGTTTCGCGCTGCCTTCATTTATAAGATGCTGCGCCGATAAAATTCTGGCGCCAGAAAATACACACAGCCGCCTTACAACGCCTGATGCATCTTCTTCCCTGTCGCCTTGCTCAGCCCCAAGTAATGCCGTTTGTCGGCTTTGAGTCGCGATGACCCGTAGTTTCGAGATCCGCCCCGATCTGGATGAGGGCATCGACCGCAAGGTCCTCAGCCAGCTGCGCAACCGCTTCCTGTGCCTGAATGAAGGACGGTTGGGCCGTGCCACCGAGGGTCTGTCCACCCGCCAGCAGTCAGTCCTGGCACTGCTGCCGCTGTTGTTCCATGTTAATCACCCGCTTATGCCCGGCTATATTTCAGGCGCAACGCCTGCAGGGGTTTCCAATTACGAGCCCACTACCCAAGCGCTGCTCGAGGCGCAGCGCCTGACCCGGTCCTTTTGCTACAAACAGCGCAGGGGAGATACGCCGCAGCCGATACACGGCATTTTTCTGATGGGTAGCCTCGGCACGCTGGCCCAGGCCGATCAAAGCGACATGGACGTCTGGATCTGCCATGACCCGAACCTGTTGCCTGAGGAAGTGCTCGAGCTGCGCAAGAAATGTCAGGCGCTGGAAACCTGGGCCGCGACGATGGGCACCGAGGCGCATTTCTTTCTCATTGACCCGATACGTTTCGTCGCCGGCGAGCGTGATGCACAACTGAGCAGCGAGGACTGCGGAACGACTCAGCATTACCTGTTGCTGGACGAGTTCTACCGCACCGCGATCTGGCTGGCCGGTCGTACCCCCATCTGGTGGCTGGTACCGGTGTATGAGGAAGCACGCTACGCCGAATACACGCACGCATTGCTGTCCAAGCGCTTCATTCGCGAAGACGAGGTTCTGGATCTGGGCAACATGTCCCACATCCCGCCCGGAGAATTCATCGGCGCCGCGCTCTGGCAACTATTCAAGGGTATCGAGTCGCCTTACAAATCCGTGCTCAAACTGCTTCTGACCGAAGCCTATGCCAGCGAACATCCGCAAGTACACTGCTTGAGCATGAGCCTGAAAAAAGAGGTGTTCGCCAATCGCGTGGACCTCGACGAACTTGATCCGTACATGATGGTTTATCGGCGGATCGAGGAATACCTGCTAGCCCGCGGCGAACCTGAGCGGCTGGAACTGGTGCGCCGCAGCCTGTACCTGAAGGTGAATAAAAAACTCACCGGCCTGCCCCGCCAGCGAACCACCGGTTGGCAACGCCTACTGCTGGAACGACTGGCCAAAGAATGGAACTGGGATGAGCGACAGTTAGCTTTGCTCGACAGTCGCAGCCAGTGGAAGGTGCGACAGGTTTCCGGCGAACGCCGGGCGCTGGTGAGTGAGCTCAATTGCAGCTATCGATTCCTGACTCAGTTTGCCCGCACCCAGAACGCGATCAGCTCGATCAACGCACGCGACCTTAATATCCTCGGACGTCGTCTTTACGCCGCATTCGAGCGCAAAGCGGGCAAGGTCGAGTTCGTCAATCCGGGGATCTCGCCGGATCTGGCAGAGGACACGCTGACACTGGTGCAGTCGCCTAATAAACGCGAGCCCGGCCAGTATCTGTGGGGCCTGTACAACGGCACTCTCGGTGTGCATGAGTGGGAGTCCTTCGCGCCGATCAGGCGCAGCCGCGAACTGCTGGAGTTGCTTGCCTGGTGCCATCGCAACCATGTCATCGACAGCAGTACGCGCCTGGCGCTGCACCCTGGCAGCAGCGACCTGACCGAGTTCGAGCTATTCAACCTGCAAGTTGCGCTGCAAGCCAGCATCCCGATGCCACTGGGGATGGTGGCCGAAGAAGCTTTGCTGCGTCCGAGCGTGCCAAACGAGATCCTGCTGCTGGTGAACGTCGGGGTCGACCCGCTCAAGCATCACAAAGACCTGAACATCCTGATGACCACCGAGCGCACCGACTCGCTGAGTTACGCCGGGGTTCGCGAAAATCTGGTACTGACCCTCGACCAGATCACCCTAACCACCTGGAACGAGGTGCTGGTCGATCGCTTCGACGGCACTCACGCCTTGCTAGAGTGCTTGACCGAGTTGCTCAACACCGCGACGCTGCCAAAAGCGCTGATCAACGTGCGTTGCTTCTGTCACAACCGGGCTCCGGCCATCGCCCAACGGGTGGAAGAGGTTATTCATACGGCGCAACTGCTGTTGTCTCGCCGAATGAACCATCGGTATTTGATCCAGGTACAGCAGCACTATCACGTGCTGGAAATGACGCCGGGGCACGTCACCCACGTAGCGCTCGAAAACCTGCCCGAGCTGTACCGATACCTTGGCGAAGAGCTGCCGGGCTACAGCCCGATTCATCTGGACCCGCAGGCACTGGATGACAGTGACCTGTCGCTGATCATTCCCTATGGGCAGCCGGAATGCATTCAGGTGTTCTACCGGATCAGCGAGCCGCATGCCGATCTGTACGTACTCGACGAACATAACGCGCTGTGGCATCACCACCTGCCGTACCACGATGAATCAAGCCTGCTGATGCCGATGCAGCGTTTTCTGCAATCGCTGATGTACCGGCGCGGCGCCTTGCTGCCACTGGATAATCCTCTCGATCCGCAAGCGCTGGATACCCTGTATTACCGCGTCACGCCCGATGGCGCTGCACGCGCGCGGCGGATCGAGCAACGACTTGGCCCGGTGATGCCCACTGACAAGCCGTTTTACGACGTGCAGGCGATCGTCGAAGAAGCGTCCCCAGGCCAGGTTAGCGTGACGTTGTATTGCGACGGCAGGGAGTTTTCGGAGCTGGAATTGGGCGAACAGCTGTATAGCGTCGTTGCCCGGCAGCTCCTTGACCAGCGCAGCGAGCCACGCTGCTATCGCTGCTACATCACAGACCTGGATCTGTCGGGAATCCTGGCTGACAGGCGTGGCCAGACCATCCTGTTCCTGCGCTACAAGGCTGAGCTTGAAAAGGCGTTGAACGAGGCGTTAGATGAGGCTTGATGACGGCTATCGCGGGCTAGCCCTGCAGGAGACGGGTGGCTGACGTAATACGCTATATCCGGCGACCCATCTGCAACTGCCCCTCCGGCGTCTCCTACAGGGAATGAGTTGGTGCCCCATGAGGTGCCCTGCTGCAACCTGTGGGAACCTCTGGAGCTGTGCGACAGTGGCGAATGTGGTGGCTCAGTCACCGGTAATCCCTGACTCCAGCACATTCGTCAGCTCGCGGTCCGAGGCAAGTCAACCCTGCAGGACATCTACGCTGCGAATCAGGCGCTGGCGCGGCGTTGATCTGCCTGCTGCACAATCTCCCGCCGCCGCTGATCGGTCGCCGCACGCCACTCGCGGATGTCTTCGACGTGTCGATGACATCCCGTACACACTTTGTGCTCATCAAGCCGACAGATGCTGATGCACGGCGATGGCACCGCCGCGCTGACATTGCTGAACAACGGCTTAGGCGCTTTGACGGAGGCGGCGTTGGTCACTGCCGGTTTCCGTCTTCATGACCGTCGACAGCGTCGAATTCAATTTCAACACTGGCCTGCGCCAAAGCCAGACGATGAAGCATCTCGCCCAGCAACTCTTCGCTTTTGTCGCAGACCCAGCGATTTTCCTCTTCGTCGTAATCGAAGTGGAATCCACCAGCAGGCGCCGCCAGCCAAAGCTGACGCAGCGGCTCTTGGCGACTGAGGATGAATTGAGTGCCGTTTTCGAATTTCACGGTCAGCACACCGGCCGAACTCTCAAGGTCCAGATCCAGACCGCTCTCGTCGAAGATATCCTCGATCAAATTTTGGGTCGCATCTACCAGGTCGTGAAAGCGGGCTTCGGTCAAACTCATTGCAGGAACCTCGAAAGTGTCTACTGATGGCGCAGCGACGCAAGATACGGTCGCTTCTAGCCAATTGCAAAGCATACCCGCCCAGTAGCAGTCTGCCGCGCCAAAAAACACGCGATTGTCGTTCATATATCCGCCACCTGCGTCAAAGGCCCGCCGGACGGGAACCTTGGCGCATAGGCAATCTGTCGGGTGGTCGGTATACTCGGGCGCAATTAATGCTTATACAAAGGATTTCGCCATGAAGCGCCTGATTTCCTCCCTGGCCGCGCTCCTCGCTGTTGCGTGTCTGGTCTCTGCCTGCGGTCAGAAAGGCCCACTGTATCTGCCCGATGACGATTCGTCCGACGCCAGCAACGGCCAGACTCAATCGCACTCGCACAAGCATCAGACCTCGACCAACTAGGGATTGACCATGGACGCCTTCAACTACCGCGACGGCGAGCTGTTCGCGGAAGGAGTTGCATTGTCTGCCATCGCCGAGCGTTTCGGCACGCCGACCTATGTCTACTCCCGAGCCCACATCGAGGCCCAATACCGCGCCTACACCGATGCGCTGAACGGCATGCCGCATCTGGTCTGTTTCGCCGTCAAAGCTAACTCCAACCTGGGCGTCCTCAATGTCCTGGCGCGTCTGGGCGCCGGTTTCGACATCGTTTCGCGTGGCGAACTGGAGCGTGTGCTGGCGGCAGGCGGTCAGGCCGAGAGGATTGTATTCTCCGGCGTTGGCAAGACCCGCGATGACATGCGTCGAGCGCTGGAAGTCGGTGTGCATTGCTTCAACGTCGAGTCCACCGACGAGCTGGAGCGCTTGCAGGTCGTGGCCGCCGAGATGGGCAAACGCGCCCCGGTGTCCTTGCGGGTGAACCCGGACGTCGATGCGGGTACTCACCCCTACATTTCCACGGGCCTTAAAGAGAACAAGTTCGGCATCGCCATTGCAGATGCCGAAGACGTCTACATCCGCGCTGCGCAGTTGCCTAACCTGGAAGTTGTCGGCGTCGATTGCCACATCGGCTCGCAACTGACCACCCTCTCGCCCTTCGTCGATGCGCTGGATCGCCTGCTGGATCTGGTCGATCGCCTGAGCGACTGCGGCATTCAACTGCGCCATCTGGACCTGGGCGGCGGACTGGGCGTGCGTTACCGCGATGAAGAGCCCCCGCTGGCAGGTGACTACATCAAGGCTGTGCGCGAGCGCCTCGAAGGCCGCGACCTGGCACTGATGTTCGAGCCGGGCCGTTTCATCGTCGCCAACGCCGGCGTGCTGCTGACTCGCATCGAATACCTCAAGCACACCGAGCATAAAGATTTCGCCATCGTCGATGCTGCGATGAACGACCTGATCCGCCCAGCACTGTATCAAGCCTGGATGGACGTCAAAGCCGTTCAACCACGCGAAGGCGCGACACGCGCCTATGACATCGTGGGTCCGATTTGCGAGACCGGCGACTTTTTGGCCAAGGAGCGCGAACTGGCGCTGGCCGAGGGTGATCTGCTGACCGTGCATTCTGCTGGCGCCTACGGTTTCGTCATGAGTTCCAACTACAACACCCGCGGGCGTGCCGCTGAGGTGTTGGTCGATGGCGATCAGGCGTTCGAAGTGCGTCGCCGTGAAACCGTGACTGAGCTGTACGCCGGCGAAAGCCTGCTGCCGGAGTAATCCCATGCTGCTGCGTTTTACCAAGATGCATGGCCTGGGCAACGACTTCATGGTGCTGGACCTCGTGAGCCAGCACGCGCATATCCTGCCCAAGCACGCCAAGCAATGGGGCGACCGGCACACCGGTATCGGTTTCGATCAATTGCTGCTGGTCGAAGCACCGAGCAACCCGGATGTGGACTTCCGCTACCGGATCTTCAATTCCGACGGCTCTGAGGTCGAGCAGTGCGGCAATGGCGCGCGCTGCTTTGCTCGATTCGTGCTGGACAAGCGCCTGACGGCCAAGAAGCAGATCCGCGTCGAGACCAAGGGCGGCATTATCGAACTGGATATTCGCAACGACGGACAGATCAGCGTCGATATGGGCGCGCCGCGCCTGATACCTGCAGACATTCCGTTCGATGCACAGCAGCAGGCGCCCAGTTACACGCTGGACGTCGGCGGCGAAACCGTCGAGCTGGCTGCCGTATCCATGGGTAACCCGCATGCCGTGCTGCGCGTGTATGACATCAATAATGCACCCGTGCACACCCTTGGCCCGAAAATCGAGAACCACCCACGCTTCCCGGCCCGGGTCAACGTAGGCTTCCTTCACGTCGTTGATCGCCAGCGCGCGCAACTGCGTGTCTGGGAGCGCGGCGCTGGAGAGACCCAGGCCTGTGGTACGGGCGCCTGTGCAGCAGCCGTTGCAGCCATTAGCCAGGGCTGGATGGAATCGCCGCTGCTGATCGATCTGCCCGGAGGACGTCTTTCCATCGAGTGGGCGGGTCCGGGTCATCCGGTGCTGATGACCGGCCCGGCTGTCAGGGTTTACGAAGGCCAAGTACGTCTATGAGTGAGAGTATCCGATGACCGACCTGCCTCAGACTTCAACCGACACGCCCGGCGAATCATCCGTCGACCAAACAGTGCCTGCCCTTGAAGCCGAGGCAGTCGCGGCCTGGCTGCAGCAACACCCGGACTTCTTCGCTGAGCATGACGAACTGCTCACAGCGATGCGCATCCCCCATCAGCGAGGTGACACCGTTTCGCTGGTAGAGCGTCAGCTCAAACTGTTGCGCGAACGCAATATCGAGATGCGCCATCGCCTGTCACAGCTGATGGACGTGGCCCGTGACAACGACCGGCTGTTCGAGAAAACCCGCCGCTTGATCCTTGCGCTGATGGACGCCACCAGCCTGGAAGAGATCGTCATCGCCGTGGAGGACAGCCTGCGCCAGGAGTTTCAGGTGCCATTCGTCAGCCTGATCCTGTTCAGCGATAACCCGATGACGGTGGGGCGGTGGGTCAGCGGTGCCGATGCGCAGAAGGCCATTGGCGGTTTGATTTCCGGTAACAAGACCGTTTGCGGCGCTCTGCGCGAGCACGAGCTGGAATTCCTGTTCGGTGCCGAACAGAGCAAGGAAGTGGGCTCCACCGCCATCGTCGCGTTGAACCATCAGGGCCTGCATGGCGTTCTGGCCATTGGCAGCCGAGATCCGCAGCATTATAAAAGCTCGGTGGGCACGCTGTTCCTGACCTACATCGCCGATGTATTGAGCCGCTTGCTGCCACGCTTCATCAACGCTCTGCGCTCGGTTCGCTAGTCATGGAACGGCAACTGGATGCTTACTGCACGCACCTGCGCAGTGAGCATCAAGTGTCGAGCCACACGCTTGAGGCTTACCGCCGCGACCTGAGCAAGGTGCTGGGGTTCTGCGAAAAGCAGCACATCGAAAGCTGGAAGACGCTGGATATCCAGTCCATGCGCAGCCTGGTCGCCCGCTTGCACCAGCAAGGCCAATCATCACGCAGCATTGCCAGATTGTTATCAGCAGTGCGCGGTTTCTATCATTATCTGAACCGCGAAGGCCTCTGTGATCACGACCCGGCCAACGGCCTCTCGCCGCCCAAAGGCGAGCGTCGCCTGCCCAAAACGCTGGATGCCGACCGCACGCTGCAACTGCTGGAAGGCGGTGTGGAAGACGAGTTTCTTGCGCGCCGCGATCAGGCAATTCTCGAACTGTTCTACTCTTCCGGGTTGCGGCTCTCCGAACTCACTGGGCTGAACTGCGCGCAACTGGACTTGGCCGACGGCCTGGTTGAAGTGCTCGGCAAGGGCAGCAAGACCCGCGTTCTACCGGTGGGGCGAAAGGCCCGAGAAGCGCTGGAGCAGTGGCTCAACCAACGAGCGCTTGCCAATCCGCAGGATGATGCGGTGTTCATCAGCCAGCAGGGCCGACGTCTCGGGCCGCGTTCGATCCAGCTTCGGGTCAAGGCCGCCGGCGAGCGTGAGCTGGGGCAGAATTTGCATCCGCACATGCTGCGTCACTCCTTCGCCAGTCACCTGCTGGAGTCGTCCCAGGACCTGCGGGGCGTACAGGAATTGCTTGGCCACGCCGACATCACCACGACTCAGATCTATACCCACCTGGACTTCCAGCATCTGGCAACGGTGTACGACAGCGCCCACCCTAGGGCCAAACGCAAGGATTCTTCCGAATGAGCATTAAGCTGGTCACCTTTGACCTGGACGACACCCTGTGGGAAACCGCCCCGGCCATTGTCAGTGCGGAGGCCATGCTGCGGGACTGGCTGGCGCGAAATGCACCGAAGCTAGGCCCTGTACCCGTGGAGCACCTGTGGGAAATTCGTTCGCGACTGGTTGCGGCTGATCCAGGTTTCAAGCACCGCATCAGCGCATTGCGCCGTCGGGTGCTGTTTCATGCGCTGGAAGATGCAGGCTATGCCGAAGCCGAGGCGCAGGATCTGGCTGAGCAGAGTTTCGAGGTATTTCTGCAAGGCCGCCACCAGTTGGACATCTTTCCGGAAGCAGTGCCGACGCTGGAGATTCTGACCAAGTCTTATACCTTGGGGGTGATAACCAATGGCAACGCCGACGTGCGTCGCCTGGGTCTTGCCGATTACTTCGCCTTTGCGTTATGCGCCGAAGACCTGGGGATCGGCAAGCCTGATCCTGCGCCGTTCCTTGAAGCGCTGAAACGTGGCAATACTGACGCACGCCATGCAGTTCATGTCGGCGACCACCCCGGCGATGACATTGCAGGCGCCCAGCAGGCCGGCCTGCGCGCGATCTGGTACAACCCCGCAGGCAAGCCGTGGGAGGCCGATAAGTTGCCGGACGCGGAGATTAATAGCTTGACCCAGTTGCCTGAGGTGTTGGCACGTTGGGGGTAAACAGGTTGGGGCTGCTACGTGGATGCCCTTCGGGCAGATCGCGCCGACGGGCATCAAAACAAAAAATCCACGCCAAAATTCCAAAGCCAACAACGCAAGGCGAAAACTCAAAGCCAAGTATCTCAAGCCCAAAAAAAGCCCGCAGCGACAGCGGGCTTTTCTTCAGCAGGCATCAGACACCCTTAGATAGGGCGGCTACCGTACTTGTTGTCAGGTTTCTTCGGCGGATCGGCGACCACATTGGCCTCCACTTCCTGCACTTTGCCGCCACGGGCGAGGAACTCTTCCATCGCGCGGGCTAAAGCATCGCGTTCTTTATTCTTGGCTTCTACACTGGGAAGCTCATCAACCGAGACCGCGGCCTTGGCTTTGCCCTTCGCAGGAGTCGTCGCAGCCTCGGCGCTGTCTTCTATGTCGGCGCCATCATCTTCGGCAGTAGCCGCAAGCTCCCCACCGTCATCCTCGTCTTCGAGACCGTCTTCAACCAGATCGTCGTTATCATCGTCGCTCATGTTCTACCTCATGACTTGCGAAAGCAGATTAGTTATAGCCCAGCTGCGCTTAATTTCTAAGACAACCGGAAGAAATTCAACTACCGCTGACAATCAGCGGTCGTGCCCCTCTCCCTGAAGGGTAGCGAGGACTTTACGCGCACCGCCTGCATCACGATGCTCTCCTAAATAAACACCTTGCCAGGTTCCCATCGCCAGCCGTCCGTCGGTGACCGGTAAAAGCAACTGACAACCCAGCAAGCTTGCTTTGAAGTGCGCTGGCAGGTCGTCCGGCCCCTCGTCGTTATGTTCATAACCGTCACTTCCCTGCGGGATAAGGCGGTTGAAGAAACGCTCGAAGTCACGACGCACTGCCGGGTCGGCATTCTCGTTGATGGTCAACGAGGCCGAGGTATGCTGCAGCCACAAATGCAACAGCCCGACTCGACAATCACGCAGTCCGGGGACGCCTGCGACAATCTCATCGGTTACCAGATGAAATCCGCGAGGCCTTGACCGCAAGGTGATTCTGGCCTGCTGCCACATACAGTTCTCCGCCCTTCGGCGCGCATTCTAACGCGCAAAAAAAAAAAGCAAAGCGCGTAATGAGTGACGTTTTCTGTAAGCCTGAAACCACTAGCGCCAAGCCGTCGCAATCCGGGTCAGGACTGCTGCGAAACCCATACAACGCAAGGTTGACGCTCAGCGTGTCCGTGATCTGGTTGCTGCCTTGGCTATCGACAAACTCCAGACAAAAAAATGCCCGGAAGACCGGGCATTTTTTTCGCGATCGTGATTACAGGTTGTAGCCACGCTCGTTGTGTTGCGCAAGATCCAAGCCCACGGCCTCCTCTTCCTCAGTGACACGCAGACCCATGACAGCATCCAGCACCTTGAGGATGATGAAGGTCACGACCGCGGTGTAGATGATCGTGAAGCCTACGCCTTTGCACTGAATCCAGACTTGGGCAGCGATGTCGGTGACCGTGCCGAAACCGCCCAGCGAAGGGGCTGCGAAAACGCCGGTCAGGATCGCGCCAAGGATACCGCCGATACCGTGAACGCCGAAGGCATCCAGCGAGTCATCATAGCCTAGCTTGCGCTTGAGGCTGGTAGCACAGAAGAAGCAAACCACCCCAGCGGCCAGACCGATGATCAGGCTGCCCATCGGGCCCACAGTACCGGCCGTCGGGGTGATGGCCACCAGACCGGCAACCACGCCCGAGGCGATACCCAGTGCGCTTGGCTTACCGTGAGTCAGCCATTCGGCGAACATCCAGCCCAGTGCCGCAGCAGCAGTTGCGATCTGAGTGACCAGCATTGCCATCCCGGCAGTACCGTTGGCGGCGGCTGCGGAACCTGCGTTGAAACCGAACCAGCCGACCCACAGCATCGCCGCGCCAACCAGGGTGTAGCCCAGATTATGCGGGGCCATCGGGGTGGTCGGGTAGCCTTTGCGTTTGCCCAATACCAGGCACGCTACCAGGCCAGCCACACCGGCGTTGATGTGCACGACGGTGCCGCCAGCGAAGTCGAGGACGCCCCAATCGCCGAGCAGCGAACCCGGACCGCTCCAGACCATGTGCGCGATCGGCGCATAGATCAGGGTGAACCAGACCGCCATGAAGATCAGCATGGCGGAGAACTTCATACGTTCCGCGAAGGCACCGACGATCAGCGCCGGGGTGATGATGGCAAACGTCATCTGGAAGGTGACGAACACAGCCTCAGGAAAAAGCGCTGCAGGACCGGTGATACTCGCCGGGGTGATGCCTGCCAGGAACGCCTTCGAAAGACCGCCGACGAAGGAGTTGAAGTTGACCACGTTAACTTCCATCCCGGTGGTATCGAACGCCATGCTGTAGCCATAAACGAACCACAAAATGCTGATCAGCCCGGTAATGGCGAAGCACTGCATCATGACCGACAGAATGTTTTTCGAACGGACCATGCCGCCGTAAAACAATGCCAGCCCCGGGATGGTCATGAATAGCACCAGAGCGGTCGAGGTCAGCATCCAGGCGGTGTCACCTGAGTTGAGGACGGGGGCTGCCACTTCGTCTGCCGCCATGGCCAAGCCAGGGGTTACGAGGGACAACAGGGCTCCTAGCCCTGCGAATTGACGCAGAGTCATATTGTTTTCTCCTGGGGCGTTGGGTTGGCGGCTTAGATGGCGTCGGTATCGGTTTCGCCGGTACGAATGCGAATAGCCTGTTCCAGATTGACCACGAAGATCTTTCCGTCACCGATCTTGCCGGTGTTGGCCGCTTTGGTTATCGCTTCGATAACGCGGTCCAGATCCTTGTCGTCGATCGCAACGTCGATCTTCACCTTGGGAAGGAAGTCGACTACATATTCCGCACCGCGATACAGCTCGGTGTGGCCTTTCTGACGTCCGAAGCCTTTGACTTCAGTAACCGTAATGCCCTGCACGCCGATTTCCGACAACGACTCGCGTACGTCGTCCAGCTTGAACGGCTTGATGATGGCAGTGACTAGCTTCATGAAACTTTCTCCCGAATTGGTGGACTTGCCCCAGGAAAACAAACCCGTCTCAAGTCTAAGCGCAGCGTCTGGCTTTGTAACGCGTCGATGGCCCGAAACAGACCAGACCCGCCCCAGAAAACCGCTTCTGACGAAAACCTTCCCCGCTCCGCCTGCCGCACTGCATTCGTCACAGCGACTGCATCAGTGCATGGGTCATATGCCACTAAGCAGAAAGCTTGCCATTTCATGAAATCCCGGCAATTACGGCGCACGGCGTGGGCTATTACGGGCTTAGCTCATCATCCTGGAATCCACCCGCACAACAACAGTGCGTGCGCGCACGCCGTCATGCGCGAAAATCGTGCAGTGCTCGCCCGGCGAAAAGACCGTACAGGCTGCGTGCTACACTGCGGCGCATCTGATTCCGGAAGATGATCATGCTCGCGCCCAAAGCTTTTCTAGATGCCCTGAGCGGCCACGCCTCACGATTGCTCAACGGCGAGACCCCGCTGCCCCGCAATGAATTCGAAACCCAGTTCAAGACACTATTGCAAAGTGGCTTTAGCAAACTGGATCTGGTCAGCCGGGAAGAATTCGACAGCCAGATGATCGTCCTCGCCCGCACCCGTGCCCGCCTTGAGGCACTGGAAGCGAAGATGGCGCAGATGGAAGCGCAATTGGCGGGGCAAGTTAAAGAATAAGGGGCTCACCTGCATCGCACCGCACGGGACACGCCCGCTCGCGAAGTGGCCCACTGTGCCTAGACGGGCTTGCTGGAAACACGCCGTAGAACTTGCGGGGCCCCTCTCCACGTCTTCGCTGACTATCCTTGATCACGCCGCAGGACGCGGTGCCTCATCAAGGAAAGATCATGTCCCTCGCCATTGTCCTGAGCCGCGCCCAAGTCGGCGTCGAAGCGCCTGCCGTCACCGTCGAAACCCACCTCGCCAACGGCTTGCCCGCTCTGACGCTGGTGGGTCTGCCTGAAGGGGCGGTCAAGGAAAGCAAGGATCGGGTGCGCAGTGCGATTTTGAATTGTCGGCTGGAGTTTCCGGCGCGACGCATCACGTTGAATCTAGCACCTGCCGATTTACCCAAGGACGGCGGGCGATTCGACCTGGCGATTGCGCTTGGGCTGCTGGCGGCAAGCGCACAGGTCCCGACGCAGGCGCTCGACGGGGTGGAATGTTTGGGCGAACTGGCGCTGTCCGGGGCGATTCGGCCGGTGCAGGGTGTATTGCCTGCTGCATTGGCGGCGCGCGAAGCGGGGCATACCTTGATTGTCCCGGCAGTAAACGCTGAAGAAGCCTGCCTGGCGTCGGGGCTCAAGGTGATCGCGGTCAGTCATTTGCTAGAGCTGGTGTCTCACCTCAACGGCCACACCACGATTGCACCGTACAAATCCAATGGCCTGATTCTGCAAACCCAGCCCTACCCTGACCTCAGCGAAGTTCAGGGCCAAGCGGCGGCCAAACGTGCTTTGCTGGTCGCCGCGGCGGGCGCACATAACCTCTTATTCAGCGGCCCTCC
This sequence comes from Pseudomonas sp. UBA5706, assembly GCF_002419965.1. Classification (GTDB taxonomy): domain Bacteria; phylum Pseudomonadota; class Gammaproteobacteria; order Pseudomonadales; family Pseudomonadaceae; genus Aquipseudomonas. The sequence goes on along the minus strand of NZ_DIHC01000043.1, from coordinate 292,792 downwards.
AGGTACCGGCAAAACCTTGCTCGCCAGTCGACTGCCAGGCCTGTTGCCACCGCTGGATGAGCGTGAAGCGCTGGAGGTCGCGGCGATTCAATCGGTCGCAAGCCACGCGCCGCTGACCAACTGGCCGCAGCGCCCGTTTCGCCAGCCCCATCACTCGGCATCCGGGCCGGCGTTGGTCGGCGGTGGCAGTCGTCCGCAACCTGGGGAAATTACGCTGGCTCATCACGGCGTGCTGTTTCTGGATGAGCTGCCAGAGTTCGATCGGCGGGTGCTAGAGGTCTTGAGAGAGCCACTGGAATCAGGCCATATCGTGATCTCGCGGGCACGGGATCGCGTGCGTTTCCCGGCGCGCTTTCAACTGGTCGCAGCGATGAACCCCTGCCCTTGCGGCTATCACGGCGAACCGACCGGGCGTTGCCGTTGCTCCACCGATCAGATCCAGCGCTATCGCAACAAACTGTCCGGCCCGCTGCTGGACCGCATCGACCTGCACCTGACCGTCGCTCGGGAGGCCACGTCCTTGGCCGCGACGCCGCAAACCGGCGAGAACAGCGCCAGCGCAGCACTTCTGGTATCGGAGGCACGCGAGCGTCAGCAAAAACGCCAAGGCTGCGCCAACGCCTTTCTTGACCTCCCCGCCCTGCGACAGCACTGCGTATTAACGCCCGAAGATGAGGCCTGGCTGGAAACCGCGTGCGAACGCTTGAGCCTGTCCCTGCGGGCCGCTCATCGATTGCTGAAAGTGGCGCGCACACTGGCGGATCTGGAGCGGGTGGAGGCGATATCCAGAAGCCATATTGCCGAGGCGTTGCAGTACCGGCCATCGTCGGGGTGAGCGTTTCAAGCTTTTGATTCTGGCCGCAGGCCGCAGGAGCAGCTTGCTCGCGATCTGACGCTGTGCATGCAGTGCACCTGATACACCGAGGTATCTGGTTTTGCTGCCGCTGCGCGCCAGATCACGGGCAAGCGACGCTCCTACGCCTTCGCCAGAATCAAAAGAAATCCGCGTTCACGCCTACGGTCGCGCCAATCTCACCGAAACCGATCCACTTCCTTGCGCAGATCCGCAGCGACTGCATTCAACTCCTGCGCCGTGACCGCCAGGTTCGACACCACTTCACGCTGTTCGCTGTTCGCAAGTGCAATGCTTTGCAGGTTGGCGCTGAGCAAGGTGGCGGTGTTGCTTTGCTCTTGGGTGGCGGTGGTGATGGACGCGAATTGCTCGCCGGCCGAGCGGCTTTGCTCGTCGATCTGCGCCAGGGCCGCTGCGACCTTGGCGTTGCGCGTCAGACCTTCCTGCATCAGCGTGTTGCCTTGTTCCATGGTACTGATGGCGTTACCGGTTTCCTGCTGAATACTGGCGATCATGCCGGAAATCTCGTCCGTCGCCTGACGCGTGCGCGACGCCAGATTGCGGACCTCGTCGGCGACCACGGCAAATCCACGGCCTTGTTCGCCTGCCCGTGCCGCTTCGATCGCAGCGTTGAGCGCCAGCAGGTTGGTTTGTTCAGCGATGGAGGTAATGACGCTGACGATGCCGCCGATTTCCTGCGATCGCTGACCCAAGGTGTCGATCACCGCTGCGGTGCTGCCCAGAGAACCGGCAATCTGCTCCAGGGATGCCGAGGCTTCTTCCATCGAGGCGCGTCCGATGCGCGTTTGCTGCGCATTCCCTTGAGCCAGGCGCTCGGTATTGCCCATGTTGTCGGCAATGGTCAGGGCTGTGGCGCTGAACTCTTCGACCGCGCCAGCCATGCTGGTGATTTCACCGGATTGTTGCTCCATGCCTTCGTACGCGCCTCCCGACAAGCCTGACAATGCCTGGGCCCGCGTACTGACCTCCTGAGCGGCGCTGCGGATGTGCGACACCATCGTTTCCAGCGCTTCGCCCATCTTGTTGAAGCTGGAGGCTAACTGACCGATTTCGTCGTGGCTCGCAATATTCAAACGCACGCTAAGATCACCCGCGCCAAGGGCTTGGGCCTGGTTCACCAAATCCGACAGGGGCTGCAACTTGCTGCGCAATAGCCAGATTGCCGAGCCCACGGCAATCAGCATCGCCAACAGGCTGCCAATCGCCAGTTGCGTGCCGACGCTCCAGGTCACCGCGCTGATTTCATCCTTGGGCATGGTCGCCAGGATCGACCACGGGCCGCCGGCAAAAGGTTCGGCAACGGTGTAGAACTCATCCCCTGCATCCTGCCAGAAGCCGCCCTTGCCTGGGGTCTTCACGAATTCGGCCAGGGTCTTGCTCGCGTGTTCCAGATCCTTCACACCCGCTGGCGGCACCAGCCATTTATTCTGCTCGTCGAGCAAGGCCAGTGAGCCTGTCGAGCCGATGCGAAAGCTCTTGAGGTTGTCGAACTGCGCCTTTTGCGCGTCGGTGTAGTCGAAGCCCACGAACAGCACGGCGATGACCTTGCCGCTGCTGTCGTGCACCGGGGAATACTGCGTCATGTACAGGCGATCGAACAGCAGCGCACGACCGACATAGCCCTGCCCTGCCAGCAGTTTTTCGTAGGCCGGGTGCTTGTGGTCAAGCACGGTGCCAATGGCGCGGGAGCCGTCCTGCTTGCTCAGGGAGGTACTGACGCGGATGAAGTCCTCGCCACTGCGGACAAAGACCGTCGCCACGCCCGCGGTCATGTTTTTGAAATCGTCGACCTCGACGAAGTCGTTATTCAGGAGCTTACCGTTGAGCAGCAACGCAGGGGTCTGCATGCCTGCCACGGCAATTGGCTGATCGGGCTGCAATGTCAGGCCATGGCTGAAGCGATTCTCGAACAGCCCGCTCAGCCTCTGGGTGTTGTCGCGCAGGGTGGTATGGAAGGTATTTAACTGGTCAGCCAGCAATCGCGCCTCACTGCCCATGTGTTCCTCACGGATGGCCAGGTTTGCCGAGTCCAGCGAACGCAGGGCAAACAGGGTACTGCCGCTGATGACGACGGCGAGGATGACGGCCAGCGCGACGCCAAGCTGCGAGGCAATACGGGCACGGGGCTGAGGCATGAAATCTCCTTGCCGAACGACCGGATCATCCTAATCTCAGACGAAGCATTCGGGCTGATATTTAATAGAGGGCGTTGATGATCCGATACAGGAAAATCGGTTCCGCAGTTACAGATCGGCTGGCCTAATAAATACTTGAGTCCTATGCGCGGTCTTAGGAGGGTGAGCTTTGCATCATTCGGCGCCTTGCAGTTGTCCTGTAGCATCAGGCCGGTCGGCGGTAGCGATCTCATTGACGCCAGCACCGGCAAGCCATGCTGTCGCGGGAGCCGGGTTGGGTACTCTTGCTCCCGCTTCAGGTATCAGGAGAGGTCCGCAGGTCACTTCAAAATCGTCACATCCGGCAACTCCATCGCCCGCACTTCGCTCTGCAAAAAATCACTGAGCCTGCGCAAACGCTCGCCGCCAGGCCGGGTCTTGGGCCACACCAGGTAATAGTTCTCCCCGCTGACCACTGCGGTGCGCCACGGCAAGCTGAGGCGACCCTGGCTCACATCCTCGGCCACCATCAGCAGGTCCCCCATGGATACCCCGTAACCTCGCGCTGCTGCGATCATCCCCAGTTCCAGCGTGTCGAACACCTGCCCGCCTTTGAGCGAAATCTGGTCCGATAAGCCCATGCGCTCCAGCCAGCTGCGCCAGTCTCTGCGATCGGGTGTGGGGTGCAGCAGTTCAGCATTGCCCAGCCTTTCGACATCCCACGGCGCGTCGTCGAGCAGGCCGGGAGAACCCACCGGAATCAACAGTTCGGGAAACAGGTATGTCGCCTCCCAGTCCGGCGGGAAATGCCCACGGCTGAGCAAAACGGCGCAATCGAAAGGCTCTTGCGTGAAGTCGACGTTGTCGATGTCCATCCAGGCACTGGTCAGTTGTACCTCGTTGCCGACCTGCAGATGACGAAACCGGCTAAGTCGCGCCAACAACCAGCGCATGGTCAGGGTCGACGGAGCCTTCATGCGCAAGATGCCTTCTTCAGCCATCAAGGCACTGCAGGCTCGCTCCAGCGCTGAAAATCCCTCGCGCACGCCGGGCAACAACTCCCGCGCTGCCTCTGTGAGCTGCACATTGCGCCCGTTGCGACGAAACAGTCGGCAGGCGAAGTGCGCTTCAAGCGTGTGGATGTGGCGGCTGACGGCGCTCTGGGTGATCGAAAGTTCTTCGGCGGCCCGGGTGAACGAGGTATGCCTGGCAGCGGCTTCAAATGCACGCAGCGCATACAAAGGAGGGAGACTACGAGGCATCTGGCGCTTTCCTCTTTGCCTGACAGCGAGAGCGGGCACTGTACCGGAATATACGCAGGATGAGTTTTAGTCATGTTAACGATCGTATTTATCCCTTTGTGCATTAGGCGCCAATTCACGACAATGAGCCGCTTACCAATGCCTCACCTTTCCGAGCACCAAGACCATGCAACAGCACGCCTTCAAAGAACTGTGGATCATCCTGCGCCTGGCGGGGCCACTGATCGCATCGCAGATGGCACACATGTTGATGGTCTTTACCGACACGGTGATGATGGGCAAGCTTGGCCCGCAGTCCCTCGCTGGCGGGGGGCTGGGCGCCGCCAGTTATAACTTCGTTTCTTTTTTCTGCGTAGGGGTGATGGCTGCGGTCGGCACACTTGTGGCCATTCGCAAAGGCGCCAATGACCATGCAGGCGCAACCCGCCTGACTCAGGCCGGGCTCTGGCTGGCATGGGGCATGGCGCTGATTGCGGCGCTGATTCTATGGAATCTGGAGCCGATCCTGCTCAATTTCGGCCAGGACGAAGCCAACGTGCACATGGCCAGCCAGTTCCTGCTCACCCTGCCACTGGCCCTGCCCGGGCTGCTGAGCTTCATGGCGCTACGGGGCTTCACCAGTGCACTGGGGCGTGCCACACCGGTAATGGTCATCAGTCTGGTGGGAGTGGCGCTGAACTTCGGGCTCAATTACGCCTTCATTCATGGGCTGTTCGGTCTACCACACTGGGGGCTGATGGGAATCGGTTTGGTCACCGCAATCGTCACCAATGGCATGGCGCTGGCGTTGGCGCTGTACATCCGCTACCACAAGGCCTACGCAGCGTATCCGATCCACAAAGGCCTGATGAATCTGTCCGGCAGCTGCCTCAAAGAGCTGTGGCGACTGGGCCTGCCGATTGGCGGAACCTATGCGGTCGAGGTCGGTTTGTTCACCTTCGCCGCATTCTGCATGGGGGCGATGGGCAGCACGCAGATGGCCGCCCACCAGATCGCACTGCAATCGGTGTCGATGGCATTCATGATTCCCGTGGGGATTTCCTATGCGGTCACCATGCGCATCGGTCTGCATTACGGCGGCGGTAACCTGCTGCTGGCGCGCACAGCCGGACGCATGGGGATCGCGTTTGGCGGGTTGCTGATGCTGACGTTCGGCATTCTGTTCTGGGTCGCGCCCGAGCTGGTGATCGGCCTGTTCGTGAATGTCGATGACCCGCAATATCAGGGCGTGGTCGCGCTGGCGGTGAAACTGTTGGCGATTGCGGCGTGGTTCGAGTTCCTCGACGGCACGCAGACCATCGCGATGGGCGCAATCCGGGGATTCAGGGATGCCAAGACGACGTTCCTCATCGGGCTGGTGAGCTACTGGGTGGTCGGCGCGCCGCTGGCCTGGGGCCTGGGCTTTATTGCGGACCAAGGCGCGGTCGGTGTCTGGTGGGGTCTGGCAATCGGCCTGCTGTGCTCGGCGGTCGCCCTGACCTACGCGTTTGAACGCAAGAGCGGCCAGCTGTTGCGCAAAGAGGCCACGGGTGTGGTGATGATGGGCTGATGGATGCGCGGCGCGGCCCTCTGTAGCCGTCGGCTTGCTGGCGGTGACGTCTTCGCGATCGCAAATCGTCGGCTGCAGGGCCAATGTCGCCTGAAGTCTCTGGAATCACAACCCTTGCAGAATCCGCCCTTTATCCTGATCGAACGTCAGGTAATCCAATAGCTCCGGCAACGCCAGCGGGTGGCTGATCAGGTAACCCTGCACCTGATCGCAACCGAAACTGCGCAGCAACCCCAACTGCTCCGGCGTTTCGACGCCCTCGGCCACCACTTCCAGGCTGAGGTTGTGCGCCAGGTTGATCATGGCGTGCACCAGCTTGCGATTTTCTTCGCGCTGCTCCATCTCGCCGACGAAACTCTTGTCGATCTTGAGCAACGTGATCGGCAGGCTGTTCAGGTGCACGAACGACGAAAAACCGGTGCCGAAATCATCCAGCGAAAACCGCACACCCAGTCGCCCCAGCGCGTCCATGGTCTGCTTGACCAGATCGCTACGGCGCATGACGGCAGTTTCGGTAAGTTCGAACTCCAGCCACTGCGCGTCCACACCGCGGTCGGTGATCAAGCGACTAAGGGTGGGCAACAGCTGGTTGTCCTGGAATTGACGGAATGACAGGTTAATCGCCATGTGCAGCGGCGGCTGGCCCTTCTCGCGCAGGGTCTGCATGTCTCGCAGGGCGCGGGAGATGACCCAGTAACCCAGCGGCACGATCAACCCACTTTGCTCGGCCAGCGGCACGAACTCGCTCGGCGGCAGCAAACCTCGCTCGGCATGGCGCCAGCGCACCAGTGCCTCAAGCCCCAGGATGTGGCCGGTGTTCAGGCATAGGCGCGGCTGGTAATGCAGCTCCAGCTCGTCGCGCCGCAAGGCCCGGCGCAGCTCGCTTTCCAGATCGGCCAAGCTACGGGCGTTGCGGTTAATTCGCTCGTTGAAGACGTGAAAGGTACAGCCTTGAGTACCCTTTGCCTGCTGCATGGCAATGTGCGCGTGCCACATCAGCGGGTCGGCGCCCGCGTCGATGCGCGCGTGGGCAATACCCAGGCTGCAGCCGATCAGCAGGCTTTCGCCATCGACCCAGTACGGCTCGGACAACGCCTCGGTGATGCGCTCGGCCATCCACTCGGCGCGTTCCGGTGCCCGTCGGGTATCGATCAGCAGGGCAAATTCGTCGCTCCCCAGACGCGCCACTTGATCGCAGGCTTCGAGCCGGCTTTTCAATCGGGCCACCACCTGCAGAATCAGCCTGTCCCCGGCCTGGTGCCCAAGGGCATCATTGGCGCGGCGGAAGCTGTCCAGATCCAGATGCCCCAATGCCAGCCCGCGTCCATCGAACTCTGCCAGGCGTGCTGCAAGTAGCGTCTGGAAGCCTTGTCGATTGGCGATGCCGGTCAACGGGTCCTGTTCGGCCAGGCGCTGCAGAGTGGTTTCCAACAGGCCGCGTTCGCGAACATGCCGCAGACAGCGACGAAGGCCCTGGGTCGACAGCGCGTCACGCGCGAGCCAGTCGCTGACGCCCAGCGGGTCGGTATCGGGTTCGACATCAAGCAGCAGCACCGTCGGCCAATTGCACTGCCCGGCCGCAGGCTGCAAGGCGAGCGTGGTGAAAAGAATAAAAGAATGCGAAGGGTCGGCGGGATCGCCAATAGCGTCCCAGCTCGACGCGCAGTCGAGAATGACGGCTTCCCCCAGGGGCGCCAGGCACTCGCGTATCATTGCTGGCCATTCAGGCGTGTCGGCCAGAAGCAGCAACCGCAAGGGTTCGACAGGCGTAGACAAGCTAGCTCCCCACACAAACTAAAGACATTGGAACCCACTCAAACGGCGGGTCGCCAAACACGGTAATCCGCCGCGCGCTGCGCAAATGTAACAAAACGGCGAAATATAGATAGCGTGACGCATCACAGTGTCGGACGGTCGCTGCACAATCCTCGGACCCTGTTAAAATGCCCGCCCATTTTGCAAGCGACCCCCCTTTTTCTCATGTCCCGACTCAATCCCCGGCAACAAGAAGCCGTGAACTACGTCGGCGGCCCTCTTTTGGTGCTCGCCGGTGCAGGCTCCGGCAAGACCAGCGTGATTACGCGCAAGATTGCCCACCTCATTCAGAATTGCGGCATTCGTGCGCAGTACATCGTTGCGATGACCTTTACCAACAAGGCGGCGCGGGAGATGAAAGAGCGGGTCGGCACCCTGCTGCGCAGCGGCGAAGGACGCGGCCTGACGGTTTCGACGTTCCACAACCTGGGCCTGAACATCATCCGCAAGGAGCACGCCCGCCTGGGCTACAAGCCTGGTTTCTCGATCTTCGACGAGACCGACGTCAAGGCCCTGATGACCGACATCATGCAGAAGGAATACTCGGGCGACGATGGCGTAGACGAGATCAAAAACATGATCGGCGCCTGGAAAAACGACCTGATTCTCCCTGCCCAAGCGCTGGCCGACTCGCGCAATCCCAAGGAGCAGACGGCTGCCATTGTCTACACCCACTATCAGCGCACGCTGAAGGCCTACAACGCCGTGGACTTCGACGACCTGATCCTGCTGCCGGTAAAGCTGTTCGAAGAACACGCCGACATCCTGGAAAAGTGGCAGCACAAGGTGCGCTACCTGTTGGTGGACGAATACCAGGACACCAATGCCAGCCAATATCTGCTGGTAAAGATGCTCATCGGCACCCGTTGCCAGTTCACGGTAGTGGGCGACGACGACCAGTCGATCTACGCCTGGCGCGGCGCACGGCCGGAAAACCTGATGCTGTTGAAGGATGATTACCCGTCACTCAAGGTCGTGATGCTGGAACAAAACTACCGCTCCACCAGCCGCATCCTGCGCTGTGCCAACGTGCTGATCGCCAACAACCCCCACGCATTCGAGAAGCAGCTGTGGAGCGAGATGGGTCATGGCGATGAAATCCGCGTGATCCGCTGCAAGAACGAAGACGCCGAAGCCGAACGCGTGGCGGTCGAGATTCTCAGTCTGCACTTGCGCACCGACCGGCCCTACAGCGATTTCGCGATCCTCTACCGCGGCAACTATCAGGCAAAGCTGATCGAGCTCAAACTGCAGCACCACCAGATCCCCTATCGTCTGTCCGGCGGCAACAGCTTTTTCGGTCGTCAGGAAGTCAAAGACCTGATGGCCTACTTCCGCTTGCTGGTGAACCCGGACGACGACAACGCCTTCCTGCGCGTGATCAACGTCCCGCGTCGGGAGATCGGCTCGACCACGCTGGAGAAACTCGGCAATTACGCCACCGAGCGCAAGGTTTCTATGTATGCAGCCACCGATGAAATCGGACTGGGCGAGCATCTGGACAGCCGTTTTACCGACCGCCTCAAGCGCTTCAAGCACTGGATGGACGGGGTGCGCCAGCAGTGCGCGACCCAAGAGCCGATCGCCGCCCTGCGCAGCATGGTCATGGACATCGACTACGAAAACTGGATTCGCCAGAACAGCTCCAGCGACAAGGCCGCCGATTACCGCATGGGCAACGTGTGGTTTTTGATCGAGGCGTTGAAGAACACGCTGGAGAAGGACGAAGAAGGCGGCATGACCATCGAAGAGGCCATTGGCAAATTGGTCCTGCGCGACATGCTTGAGCGCCAACAGGAAGAAGAAGACGGCGCTGAGGGCGTGCAGATGATGACCCTGCACGCCTCCAAGGGTCTGGAGTTTCCCTACGTGTTCATCATGGGCATGGAAGAAGAGATCCTCCCTCATCGCTCCAGTATCGAGGCCGATACCATCGAGGAAGAACGCCGACTGGCCTACGTGGGCATCACCCGCGCGCGCCAGACCCTGGCCTTCACCTTCGCCGCCAAGCGCAAGCAGTACGGCGAAATCATCGACTGCCTGCCAAGTCGTTTCCTCGATGAATTGCCCCCGGACGATCTGGCCTGGGAAGGCAACGACGACACACCTACCGAAGTGAAAGCCGTTCGCGGCAATACGGCATTGGCGGATATTCGCGCCATGCTGAAAAGATAAAACCCTACATTTCGCGCCTTATGCGCCCTGAGGAACAGCAACGTGGAAGCACTGCACAAGAAAATTCGCGAGGAAGGCATCGTACTTTCCGACCAGGTATTGAAGGTCGACGCGTTTCTCAACCATCAGATCGATCCGGTCCTGATGCAGCAGATTGGTGACGAATTCGCCACGTTGTTTGCCGACTCAGGCATCACCAAGATCGTCACCATTGAAGCCTCCGGCATCGCGCCGGCGGTGATGACCGGCCTTAAACTCGGCGTGCCAGTGATTTTCGCGCGCAAGCATCAGTCGCTGACCCTTACGGAAAACCTGTTCTCGGCGAGCGTTTACTCGTTCACCAAGCAGACCCAGAGCACCATCGCGATTTCCACGCGCCATCTGAGCGACAGCGACCGCGTGTTGATCATCGATGACTTCCTGGCCAACGGTAAGGCGTCCCAAGCGCTGATCTCGATCATCAAGCAGGCCGGCGCCAGTGTGGCTGGACTGGGCATCGTGATCGAGAAGTCGTTTCAGGGCGGCCGTGCGGAGCTCGATGGGCAAGGCTATCGTGTAGAGTCCCTGGCGCGAGTGAAATCGTTGAACGGTGGCGTGGTGACGTTCGTCTAAACATCGACCCACCTGCTGCAGCGCCCCGCCGGAGGGCAGCGATCTCAAGTGAGTCAGCGCAGCAAGCCGTGCCGCTGCCGCAGGCACGGTGGTCGGGCCCAAGTCAGCCGCACCGGGCCTTTCCAGGCAGGCTGGCAGGTCGCTGCGAACGGTTGAGCAACTCAGGAGATATCTCATGGACATTGGCAAATCACTGAGCGTAGAAGCGTTCTTTGATCCGCAGACCTCGACCATCAGCTACCTGGTGGTGGACCGCTCGACCCTCAAGGCGGCGCTGATTGACAGTGTGCTGGACTACGACCCGAAATCCGGGCGCACCGGCACCGGTTCTGCGGACAAGTTGATCGCCAGGGTTCGTGAATCGGGTGTCTCGGTGGAGTGGATTCTGGAAACTCACGTTCACGCCGATCACCTGTCGGCTGCCGCGTATCTCAGGGAACAGCTGGGGGGCAAAGTGGCCATTGGCAGTCACATCACCCGGGTGCAGAAAGTCTTTGGCGCATTGTTCAATGCCCACGGAGACTTCGCCCGGGATGGCAGCCAGTTCGATCAGTTGCTGGAAGACGACGCGCATTTCAGGATCGGTTCGCTGCAGGCCAGGGCGATGCACACTCCTGGCCACACCCCGGCCTGCATGACCTACCTGATCGAAGCCGATGGCCAGACTGTGGCCTTTGTCGGTGACACCCTGTTCATGCCTGACTACGGTACCGCCCGCTGCGACTTCCCCGGCGCTGACGCGCGCATGTTATATCGCTCGATCAGCAAGATCCTCAGCCTGGCGCCGCAGACCCGTCTGTTCATGTGCCATGACTACCTGCCCAACGGCCGTGAATTGATGTACATGACCACGGTCGCCGAGCAGCGCGCGAGCAACATCCACATCCGCGAGGGCATCGATGAAGAAGCCTTCGTCCAGATGCGCGAAAAGCGAGATGCAACCCTGGACATGCCGGTGCTGATCCTGCCCTCGGTGCAGATCAACATGCGCGGCGGCCATATGCCGGAGCCGGAAGACAATGGCGTGCGCTATCTCAAAATCCCGATCAACGCACTTTGACTCATTGATGACCGGCACCGAGGGTGGACGCAACAAACGATGAATGAACACGAACTGATCGGAGCCGGCCTCGGTACGATCATTGGAGCGGTATTGGCGCTGACCGGCGCAGGCGGTGGGATTCTCGCCGTGCCGTTGCTGGTATTCGGCCTGGGACTGACGATGATCGAAGCAGCGCCTGTAGGGCTGCTGGCGGTTGGGCTGGCATCGGCAGTGGGCGCACTGCTGGGGTTGCGTCAGGGCATCGTGCGCTATCGTGCAGCGCTGTTCATTGCTGCAATCGGCATCTGCTTCGCGCCGCTGGGTCTGTGGCTCGCTCATCAGGTGCCCGACACGCCGTTGGCACTGGGGTTTGCGCTGGTAATGGTGTATGTCTGCGGCCGAATCTATCGCAAGGCAGCAATTGAGTTACGGCATGGCAAGCCGCTCGAGCGCGCCGGGTTCCTGCCGTGCGTGCTCAATCCACTGGAAGGCCGCCTGCGCTGGACCCTGCCCTGCGCCCGTTTCCTGGCCGTCACCGGCATGATGTCGGGCTTGCTGTCCGGCCTGCTCGGGGTCGGTGGCGGATTCGTGATCGTTCCGGCGCTGACACGTTATACCGACCTGAACCTGAAAAGCATCGTCGCGACTTCTCTGGCGGTGATCGCGCTGGTGTCCACTGGCAGCGTGGCCACGGCCAGCCTCAGTGGGGTGATGCACTGGGCGGTGGGCCTTCCTTTCACAGCGGGTGCAGTGGCGGGGCTGATGGCAGGGCGGCAGGTGTCACGATTCCTGGCAGGGCCCAGATTGCAGCAGCTGTTTGCCATGACCGGATTCTTCGCAGCGGCGTTGTTGATCATTAAGTCACTTGGCTGACACAACCAGAAAGCAGTTAACCCTGTAGCAACGCGGTTTACCGGCGGTGGTTGCGTCCTGCCCGCCGTCGCAAGCCGGACGAATGCAGAAGATCACCCGACTCGATGAAGGTCCTTCAGGTTTGAGTGGCCTGCAATCCCGCCAATACCAGCCGCTGATACAGTTCCTCCCGCAGCCCCTGCGGCTCTTGCAGCCCCATGCGTCGTAAATGCTCTGTATACGCACCCGGCTCTGGTGCCTCCAGGGTCGCCTTGCCCAACTCGATGATCTCCGTGAGCTTGAACTTGCTCTTGAGCCAGTTCAGCGCCCGCAGTAAATCGCGCTCCTCGGCGCTGAAATCGCTGCCCAGCGGGTATTCGACGAACAGCGACGGGAACTGATCGCGAATCTCATTCAGCCGCTGCGGAGTGTTTCGGGTGAACAACGGATCAAGGCGGAAGCCCTTGCCCAGCTTGCCCGCTTTTTGCGCTTGTTCGATCAGGCTCGGTTGAAACCGTGAGTCAGTGATGTTGAGCAAGGCTTCGATCACTGCGGCATCCGTTTTGCCACGCAAATCAGCAATGCCGTATTCGGTGATAACGATATCGCGCAGGTGCCGGGGGATGGTTGTGTGGCCATATTCCCAGACGATATTGGAACTGACCTCGCCACCCGACTCGCGCCAACTTCGCAGGATCAGGATCGAACGCGCGCCTTCCAAGGCATGCGCCTGGGCGACAAAGTTGTATTGCCCTCCCACCCCGCTGACCACGCGCCCGTCCTCCAGTTGATCGGACACTGCCGCGCCCAGCAGCGTTACAGTAAAGGCGCTGTTGATGAAGCGCGCATCGCGCCGCTGCAGGCGCTTCAAGGTTTCATCGCCATACAGCTCGTTGATGTAGCTGATGGCCGTCATGTCGATCTGCTCGATTTGAGCGCAGGAAAACTCGCGCAAACGCTCATAGAAACTGCGTGGCCCCAGGAAAAAACCGCCGTGGATCAGCACGCCATTTCCATGAATCGTCTCGTCCAGCGCACCTGCGTTAGCGAGCCGCTGTAACGCCGCATCCGCATATACCCCACGCCGAATAATGCCTGCGTCGAGTAACACCAACAGGCCATTGACCAGCATTTCGCTACAACCGTAGAGACCGGCCCCAAAAGGCATCACTCCACCCTCGGCTTCGATCAACGGCTTCCAGGTAGAAATCCCATCCAGTTCGGCCAGGCACGCGCGATAGGTCTCGTTGTCCGCTTGCCGCGCCAGCAACGCTGCCGTCAACGCATCGCCCATGGAGCCGATACCGATCTGTAACGTGCCGCCGTCGCGCACCAACGTGCTGGCGTATAGGCCGATGAAGTGATCCTGACAGCCCACCGGCATATTTGGCGTAGAGAACAGGGTGCTGCGCTCTTCGTACTCGATCAACAGGTCGAAGGTGTCCGCGCTCACCTCGGCATTGCCAGACATGTAAGGCAAATCGGCATGAACGTGTCCGAGCATCAATATGTGCTCGCCCGCCGCGCGACGCTTTTGCAGCATTGGCAGCAGATCGAGGGTGATGTCCGGGTTACAGCTCAGGCTCAGGCACTGTGGACGTTGCGGATTGTGAGCCACCAACTGCGCTACCAGGTTTACGCCACTGCCGTTGATGTCCCGCGCGACATGGCTGTAGTTGCTGCTGACGTAATCCTGCTGCGCCTGGGCACTGCCCAGAAGACTGCCAGGCTGCATAAAGAACTGCTCGACCTGCACGTTGGGCGGCAGGTTGCTTTTATGAAGATCGGCGAGGAAATCCAGTTCCAGATAGTCACCAAACACGCGCTCAAGAAAGGGCTCGAGAAAACGCCCCTGCAAACCGTCGCCCGCCTTTGGACGCCCAAGGCACAGCGCGGTATAGATGGTTAGCTGCCGGTCAGGCAGGGATTTGATGCGGGCATAAAGTGCATTGGCGAACCGGTTGGGCTTGCCCAGCCCCAAAGGCATCCCCATGCGGATGTGCGCCGGCAGCTCGGCCAGCACGTGATCGACAGCTTGCTCGATCGAGCAGGAATGCGGCATCCGGCCTCTCCTGGTTTGTTATTCGATTGAGCTTGGACCGGGGATGAGAGGAAATTGCTGCAATACGCCAAGGCAACTCGGTTTGCGTCTGATGCTGCCTGGAAGGAGCAGGCGCACAGCTTGCTCGCGGTCTGCCGGGAACCGGCAGCAAATGCAGGCTATGCAGGGTGTCTGACACCACTAAGCATCCGGTCTTTCAATGCCGCTGCACGCCAGATCGCTGGTAAGCCAAGCGCCTAGCGCCTGAATCAAGACCGTGTTCAGTCGAAGCTCAATTTCTGCGGGTATCGATCGCTACCAACTTGTCCTCGATGAACTTCAGATGCTGATAAGCGCCATTGCGCGGGCCATATACCCACAACGTGACTTTCACTGCGTTGAAACGGGGGACGCCGTTGTTTCTAGACACCGGATTCTGTTCAACACTGCTATCGGGCGCGCCGCATTTCTCACGGACCACGCTGATGGTGTCACCCAGGCTGATCAATGACGTCCCGCAACGCATCGTGGCGTCTGCCGTACCAGCGAACATCACGGCAGCAAGCGCCCATATCCCTATCAGCAGTGTTTTCTTGAACATGTACCTTTTCGCCCCGCTGCTCCTGTCAGTCCGACATTTCATTGATCGCGACCTTCAATTCGTCGTCCCGGCGATCAGGGCCGCCGCAGCGATCAAAAATTCGCGGGCGTGGCCGCGCTGATCAGCCGTGCCGGGACGTCGAAGGGGTTGCGAAAGCGATGGGGTCGCGTGCTTTCGAAATAGTAGCTGTCGCCTGCTTCGAGCACGTAGGTATCGAGGCCGACCACCAATTCAAGGCGCCCTTCGACCAGAATGCCGGTTTCTTCGCCTTCGTGAACGAGCATTTCTTCACCGGTGTCAGCGCCTGGCGGGTAGACCTCGGTGAGAAAGGCTATAGCCCGCCCCGAATGGGATTTGCCAACCAGCTTCATGGTGACAGCGCCGTCCGAAATATCGATCAGTTCGCTGGCCTTGTAGACCACCTGGGTCGGGTTTTCTGGCTCGATCTCTTCAGAAAAGAATTCCACCATGGACATCGGAATTCCGCTCAGCACCTTGCGCAGGGAGCTGATCGAGGGGCTGACGCTGTTCTTTTCGATCATGGAAATGGTGCTGTTGGTCACGCCCGCTCTTTTGGCGAGTTCACGTTGCGACAGACCTTTGAGTTTGCGAATGGATTGCAGTCGTTCACCGACGTCCAATGCGGGGGTCCTCCGGGTAATCAAGCACGGTCAAGTGGTCGCCATGATGGCAACAGTGTTCAGTATTTACAACACTTGGAACCGTTGGCCGATTAGCCAAGGAACTCGCGGCCACCAACGGCCGCGAGGTAATTCAGGACGAGCAATCGTCAGCCTGCGCAATAGAGCCTTGGCACACGTTTGAGGTTGCAGAATATCTGGTAAGGAATGGTTCCGGCGCTGGCAGCAACGTCGCTGGCCAATACGTTTTTGCCCCACAATTCGAC
Organism: Pseudomonas sp. UBA5706; assembly: GCF_002419965.1. Taxonomy (GTDB): domain Bacteria; phylum Pseudomonadota; class Gammaproteobacteria; order Pseudomonadales; family Pseudomonadaceae; genus Aquipseudomonas. The sequence continues at coordinate 276,948 of NZ_DIHC01000043.1, read as the reverse complement.
GCGGCTGCCCAGACCTGCGCCCGGCACGGTGCTCAGGTCAACGCACAGCATGTCCATCGAGACGCGGCCGAGCAACTGGCTGCGCTGGCCATCGATCATCACGGGCGTGCCGGTCGGTGCCTGGCGCGGATAGCCATCGGCATAGCCCATGGCGACGACGCCGATCCGCATGCGGCGGTCAGTGACGAAGGCGCCGCCATACCCCACCGGCTCCCCCGCTGGCAATTCACGCACGCAGATGACCTTTGACTCCAGGGTCATGACCGGTTGCAGTCGGTCAGCCACCGATTGCGGCTGATCGAAAGGCGTGGTGCCGTAGAGCATGATGCCCGGCCGAACCCAATCGCTCGGTACGTTCGGCCACCCCATTACCCCCGGAGAGTTACGCAGACTGACTTCTACCGGGAGATCTTCGCGGGCCGACTGGAAAATCGCCACCTGCTCGTCGGTGCGAACACTGCCCAGCTCATCGGCACGGGCAAAGTGAGTCATCAGCACAACCTTGGCCGTTTTGCCGGTGGCCAGCAGGCGCTGGTAGGTCGCCTGATATTCGCTGGGATGAATGCCGACGCGGTGCATGCCCGAATCCATTTTCAGCCAGATATTCAGCGGCTTGCCCACATGGGATTTCTCGATGGCCTCAAGTTGCCAGTGCGAATGCACCACACACCAGAGGTCATGCTCGACGATCAGCGCCAGCTCGTCAGCTTCGAAAAAACCTTCCAGCAGCAAAACCGGTGCGCTAATACCGGCCTGCCGTAACTCCAGCGCTTCTTCGATGCAGGCAACGGCAAACCCGTCGGCCTCGGTGTCCAGCGCTTGGGCGACGCGCACGGCACCATGCCCATAGGCATCGGCCTTGATCACGGCAAGTGCCCTCGCGCCGCTGGTTTCACGGGCCAGTTGGTAGTTGTGGCGCAGGGCTGAAAGATCAATAAGGGCGCGGGCTGGACGCATGGTGAGTGGATTCTGACGCAAAGGGATAAAAGAGCAGTGGGAGCGGCTGGGCTCGTGCAGCGTGCTGAGTCGGACAACTTTTTGTCATCTGTCAGCACGCTTTCGCGAATACGCTCGCTCCCCCAGGGATGGCAAAAAAGACAACGAATTACGAAAGCGCCGCGATCACCGACAGCTCAATCAGAATTTCCGGCTCGCAAAGCTTGGCTTCGACCGTGGCGCGCGCCGGTGCGACGCCTTTGGGCAGCCACTTGTCCCACACGCTGTTCATTGCGGCAAAATGTGCGTCGATGTCCTTCAAATAGATCGTCACCGACAGAATGCGGCTCTTGTCGGTGCCCGCCAGGTCCAGCAGCCGCTCGATATTGCTCAGGACCTCGCGGGTTTGCTGTTCGATACCCGCTGTCATGTCGTCGCCCACTTGTCCGGCGAGATAAACGGTGCCGTTGTGGGCAACAATCTGACTCATGCGCTCATTGGTGAGCTGGCGCTGTACTGACATGTTTGGCGATCTCCTTGGAGCTTGCATAGCGGGAAATATCGAGGCCTTCGGCGCTGATCTGAGGCGTCTTGCGGGCAATCAGATCGGCCAGCAGGCGACCGGAACCACAGGCCATGGTCCAGCCGAGCGTGCCGTGGCCGGTATTAAGGAACAGATTGCGATAAGGCGTGGCACCGACGATGGGTGTGCCGTCGGGCGTGGTCGGACGCAGACCGGTCCAAAAACTCGCCTCGCTCAGATCGCCGCCCTGAGGATAGAGATCGTTGACGATCATCTCCAGCGTTTCCCGTCGACGCGGGTTGAGCGACAGGTCGAAACCGGCAATCTCGGCCATGCCACCCACGCGAATACGGTTGTCGAAACGAGTGATCGCCACCTTGTAGGTCTCGTCGAGAATGGTCGAGGTCGGAGCCATGTCGGGGTTGGTGATTGGCACGGTCAGCGAGTAACCCTTGAGCGGATAAACCGGCGCCTTGATGCCCAACGGCTTGAGCAACTGCGGCGAGTAGCTGCCCAGCGCGAGAACATAACGATCAGCGGTTTGCAGCTTGCCGTTGACACGCACGCCATTGATTCGGTCCCCGGCGAAATCAATCGACTCGACGGCCTGGCCGAACCGGAATTCAACGCCTAGCTTCACGCACATCTGCGCCAGACGCGTGGTGAACAGCTGGCAATCGCCGGTCTGGTCGTTTGGCAGACGCAGGGCACCGCTGAGGATATTGCTGACGCTGGCCAACGCAGGCTCAACCCGAGCGATGCCTGCGCGGTCGAGCACTTCATAGGGCACGCCCGCCTGTTCAAGCACGGCGATGTCCTTGGCGGCATTATCCAGCTGCTCCTGAGTGCGGAACAGCTGAGTGGTGCCCAGGCTGCGACCTTCATAGGCGATCCCCGTTTCGGTGCGCAGCTCGTCGAGGCAATCGCGGCTGTACTCGGACAGACGCACCATGCGCTCCTTGTTGACCGCGTAACGGCTTTGCGTGCAGTTGCGCAGCATTTGCGCCATCCACAAGTACTGACCGATGTCGGCAGTTGCCTTTATTGCCAATGGCGCGTGGCGCTGCAGCAGCCATTTGATGGCTTTGAGCGGTACGCCCGGCGCGGCCCATGGCGATGCATAGCCCGGCGAAACTTGGCCGGCGTTGGCAAAACTGGTTTCCAGGGCAGCGGCAGGCTGACGGTCTACGACCGTTACCTCGAAGCCTGCACGGGCCAGGTAGTAAGCACTGGTGACACCGATTACGCCACTTCCAAGGACCAGGACGCGCATGTTGATTCCCTCATCGCGGATATCCGCTGACGTTTCAAAGTTTTAAGCAAGGATGTGCGCAGTATAAAAAGCGAGGAGCAGTGCTTTTCACTATATAAACGCCTATATTCGGCGCTAATTCTCGGCAACCAATACTTTCGCAGAGAGAGGGGTTTTAATGCGTACCCAACACCAGTCGAAACGTGAGCTGGACAAGATCGATCGCAATATCCTGCGCATCCTGCAAAGCGACGGCAGAATCTCGTTCACGGAGTTGGGAGAGCGCGTGGGCCTGTCTACTACGCCCTGCACGGAGCGGGTCCGCCGCCTTGAACGCGAAGGCATCATCATGGGCTACCACGCGCGTCTCAACCCTCAGAACCTCAAGGCTAGCCTGCTGGTGTTCGTTGAAATCAGCCTGGATTACAAGTCAGGTGACACCTTCGAGGAATTCCGCCGCGCAGTCCTCAAATTGCCCCATGTGCTGGAGTGTCATCTGGTGTCGGGAGACTTCGATTATCTGGTGAAGGCGCGTATTTCCGAGATGGCGTCGTACCGCAAGCTGCTGGGCGACATCCTGCTCAAGCTGCCCCACGTGCGCGAATCCAAAAGCTACATCGTGATGGAAGAGGTGAAGGAGAGTCTGAATCTGCCGATTCCGGAGTGACCGCGCTCATCATGGGCTGTGCCCCGGGGCAAGCCCGGCGCATATAAACCCCTCTACACCAACACCTGCCGCGTCGACGCGATGAACTCATGCACCTGCTTCTCGACGCGCGGATGGATCAGCGTTTCAGGACGGCGGCCGTTGGGGCACGGCAGGGTCGCGGTGGTGCCGAACAGACGGCAGATCAGCGGGCGCTCCTCGTACACCGTGCATCCGTCAGGTCCCAGGTGCACGCAATTGAGCTCATTGAGCGCTGCGTCCTGTTGCGCTGCCGTCTTACGTGGCAGGCGCGCCATTTCTTCGGAGGACGTCGTCACTGGTCCACAGCAATCGTGGCAGCCCGGTACGCAAGCGAAGGAAGGGATCTGGCGTCGCAGGTCGCGGATTTTCTGGCTATTGGCGCTCATCGCATAGGTTTTTCCTGTGAGGGGCGGTAATTGTGCATCACCCATGCTCACTCGTCATTTCTTGCCCCTGCTTCTGCTCGCCGCTACCCTCCGTAAAATTTTCAAACCGCTTCCGTGAGATCAACCCCATGATTGCCTCCCGCCACGCCGCTTCCTACTACGCGGCCAGTAGCCATGCTCAACCGGACTACCCTGCGCTCACTGGCGAGCGCACGGTTGATGTGTGTGTGATCGGCGGTGGGTATTCGGGGCTCAACACGGCCATCGAGTTGGCCGAACGCGGCCTGAGCGTGGCGCTGCTTGAAGCGCACAAGATCGGTTGGGGCGCCAGCGGGCGCAATGGCGGCCAGTTGATCCGGGGTGTCGGCCACCACGTTGAGCGCTTTCGCGATGTCGTGGGTGATGAGGGCGTGCGTCAATTCAAGCTGATGGGCCTGGAGGCCGTTGAAATTGTCCGCCAGCGCGTGGAGAAATACCGGATCGATTGCGACCTTACCTGGGGTTACTGCGACCTGGCCAACAAACCCAAGGAGTTCGACGGGTTTGCCGAAGATGCCGAGCAACTGCGCGGCCTGGGCTACCGCCACGAGCTGCAGCTCATACAGCCTGAGGACATGCGCAACGTCATCGACTCCGGTAACTATGCAGGCGGCCTGCTGGATATGGGCTCAGGTCATCTGCACCCGCTTAATCTGGCCTTAGGTGAAGCACGTGTGGCTCAAGACCTGGGCGTACAGCTGTTCGAACGCTGCGCCGTAAATCGCCTGGAATATGGCCCCCAGGTCAAGGTGCATACCGCACAGGGGCTGATTCGCGCCAATACCCTGGTGCTGGGCTGCAACGCCTACCTCAATGGTCTCGACCCGACACTGAGCGGCAAGATCCTGCCGGCGGGCAGCTACGTCGTCGCCACCGAGCCGCTCGGTGAAGAGCTTGCCCGCCAGTTACTGCCGCGCAATACCGCCATGTGTGACCAGCGCGTGGCTGTGGATTACTTTCGGCTTTCGGCGGACAGACGCCTGTTGTTTGGCGGCGCCTGCCACTATTCAGGGCGCGACCCGCAGGACATTGGCGCCTACATGCAGCCGAAAATGCTCAAGGTGTTTCCGCAGTTGAAGGACGTGAAGATCGATTTTCAATGGGGCGGCATGATCGGTATCGGTGCCAATCGCTTGCCGCAGATCGGGCGTCTGAAAGCTCACCCCAATGTGTTTTATGCGCAAGCGTACTCAGGGCACGGGCTCAACGCCACGCATCTGGCGGGCAAGTTGCTGGGTGAGGCCATTAGTGGTCAGCACAGCGGCGGTTTCGAGCTGTTTGCCAAGGTGCCGCACATGACATTCCCCGGCGGCAAGCATTTGCGTTCACCGCTGCTGGCGTTGGGGATGCTTTGGCATCGGCTCAAAGAGCTGATGTAAACCTTCCTGCCTTCACGTGCAGGAGCGTGGCTTGTCCCGCGTTCTGTCGCTAGCGGCAGCCATGGCAGACAAGCAGGTTGTGCATGACACAGCGCACGAGGCGGGTTCACCATCGGTCCCGGCAGATCGCGGGACATGCCTGGCGCCTACACGTCATGCACGCCCTCTCAACCTTCATCACTCCCGCCAAAACGGCTTGAGACCTTCGCGGCGCGCCTGCTCGTAACTTAAGCCGACGTCGCGCAGTTGATCATCTGTTAGCCCTAACAGCGCCAACCGGGTACGCCGACGATGCTGAAACAACGCCCACAGGCTCAACCCCTCAAAGCCGTCCAAACGGACGGTCGCACTCTGCTCCTCAACCAAATCCGGCGCATGCAGCGTTAACCGGACATCGTCTATGGCGCTCATTTGCAGATACCTCATCATGGGTTCAAGTAATTCCATGATGCGTCTGTATGAAAAACCATTACAGATGCAAAGAATTCTAATTTTTTGCATACAGAAACGTGGTAGAGCGAGCTGAATGCTGTATTTTCGTTGCATCTGTATTGGCCAACTTGCGCAGCTGTGGGGAGAACACGATGACCCTTTATGTCAATCTTGCCGGATTGCTCGGCACGCGCATCGAAAACGGTTTCTATCGCCCGGGTGATCGCCTGCCCTCGGTTCGAGCCCTGAGCCTGGAGCACGGCGTCAGCCTGAGCACCGTGCAGCAGGCTTACCGCCTGCTGGAAGACAATGGCTTGGCCCTGCCGCGTCCCAAATCAGGCTATTTCGTTCCCGCCGGACGCAAGACCCCTGCCCTGCCTGCCATAGGACGTCCGGCGCAGCGACCTGTGGATATTTCGCAATGGGATCAGGTGCTGGAACTGGCCCGCGCCATTCCCAGCCCCGACATCGTGCAACTGGCGCGAGGGATGCCGGACATCACCAGCCCGACCCTGCGTCCGTTGACCCAGGCGCTGGGCAGGATCAGCCGCCGCCAGGACATGCCCGGCCTGTATTACGACAACATCTACGGCACCCAATGCCTGCGCGATCAGGTGGCGCGCTTGTTGCTGGATTCGGGCACGCGTATCGATCCTAATGACCTGGTCATCACCACCGGCGCCCAAGAGGCATTGGCCGTGAGCATCCGCTCGATTTGTCAGCCCGGCGATATCGTCGCCGTCGACTCGCCAAGTTTTCACGGCGCCATGCAGGCGTTGAAAGGACTAGGGATGAAAGCGCTGGAGATACCTACCGACCCGATTACCGGCATCAGCCTTGATGCACTGGAGCTGGCGCTCGAACAGTGGCCCATCAAAGCCATACAGCTGACACCCAGTTGCAATAACCCGCTGGGCTACATCATGCCCGAGGAGCGCAAACGTGCACTGCTGACCCTCGCTCAGCGTTTCGACGTGGCGATCATCGAAGACGATGTGTATGGCGATCTGGCGTACACCTACCCGCGCCCGCGCACGATCAAATCCTTCGACGAGGACGGACGCGTTCTGCTGTGCAGTTCATTCTCGAAAACCCTGGCCCCCGGCCTGCGAGTCGGCTGGATCGCGCCGGGCCGATACCTTGACCGGGTGCTGCACATGAAATACATCAGCACCGGTTCGACGGCGACCCAGCCGCAACTGGCGATTGCCGAGTTTCTCCAGGCTGGCCATTACGAACCCCACTTGCGCAGGATGCGTGGCCAATACCAGCGCAGTCGCGACCTGATGACCGATTGGGTGACGCGTTACTTTCCGGAAGGCACCCGGGCCAGTCGCCCCCAGGGGGGCTTCATGCTGTGGATCGAGCTGCCGAAGGATTTCGACTGCCTGAGGCTCAATCGCGCACTGCAAGGACAAGGTGTACAGATTGCAGTGGGTAATATCTTTTCAGCTTCAGGCAAGTACAGAAATTGCCTGCGCATGAATTTCGCTGCCAAGCCCACGCCGCAGATCGAGGAGGCTGTGCGCAAGGTGGGCGCAATGGTTGCGCGCCTGATGAGCCAGGCCGCTCCGACATGACTTAACCTTTTGCGGAAAATGCGGTCATATCGCCATGATGTGACTTCTGGATGAATGCGTTGACGAAAACATGGGCACTGCCCCTTCTCCTGGCCATTGCCCTCGGCGTTAGCGGATGTGTGCACACCACTGCACAGCAAGATGCACCGAGCCAGGCGCTGCCCGCTACGCAGTCCGCCTTCGGGCGGTCGATTCTCGCCGAAGCGGCGCCCCATGAGGGCCGCTCGGGCTTTCGTCTGCTGCCCAATAGCACCGAAGCCTTCATGGCGCGCGCCGAGCTGATCCGCAACGCCAAGACCAGTCTGGATTTGCAGTATTACATCGTCCACGACGGCCTCAGCACACGCGCTCTGATTGACGAACTGCTCAAGGCAGCCGACCGCGGCGTGCGCGTGCGCATTCTGCTGGATGACACCACCAGCGACGGTCTGGATGAGGTCATCGCTACCCTCGCCGCGCATCCCAATATCCAGATTCGCCTGTTCAATCCGCTTAATCTGGGACGCAGCACCGGCGCGACGCGCTCGCTTGGCCGACTGTTCAACCTCTCCCAGCAACACCGACGCATGCACAACAAACTGTGGCTGGCAGATAGCGCGGTGGCGATCGTCGGTGGACGCAATCTGGGGGATGAGTACTTCGACGCCGAGCCGAACCTCAACTTTACGGACATCGACATGCTCAGCGTCGGGCCTGTGGCTGAGCAACTGAGCCACAGTTTCGATCAATACTGGAACAGTACCCTGAGCAAATCAGTCGATGATTTCGTCTACTGGCCGCCGGACACCAGGGATCTGGCCGTGGCCCGCCACCAGCTCGACGCCTCCCTGGCACAGGCGCATATCGAGAAGAAAGCACTCTATGAGCGGTTGATGGCCTACAGGACCCATCCCCGCATGAAGACCTGGCTGAACGAGCTGATCTGGGCGCACAACCAGGCACTGTGGGATGCCCCGACCAAGGTGCTGTCCCGTGGCGAACCCGATCCACATCTGCTGCTGACCACCCAGCTGAGCCCGGACCTGCTGAACGTGCATCAGGAACTGATGATGATTTCCGCGTACTTCGTGCCGGGCCAGGAAGGCCTCACATACCTCACAGGGCTGGCGGATAAAGGCGTATCGGTGGATCTGCTGACCAACTCGCTTGAGGCGACAGACGTGCCGGCAGTCCACGGCGGTTATGCGCCGTATCGCAAGGCGCTGCTGGCTCACGGCGTGAAACTGTTCGAACTGCGGCGCCAGCCTGGCGACCCGAGTAATGCGCACGGCAGCGGGCCGAAGTTTCTACACACCAGGACCCTCAAGGGCGGGTCGGAGTCCAGCCTGCATAGCAAGGCGATGATTTTCGATCAGCAGAAGATCTTCGTCGGTTCCTTCAATTTCGATCCTCGCTCGGTGCTATGGAATACCGAAGTCGGCGTATTGGTCGATAGCCCCGAACTCACCGGGTACCTGCGTGACCTGGCCCTGCAAGGGATGGCGCCTGCGATCAGCTACCAGGCGAAGCTGGAAAACGATCGCGTGGTCTGGGTAACCGAAGACAACGGCAAGCTTCACACACTGTACAAGGAACCTGGCGACTGGTGGCGGCGGCTGAACGCCTGGTTCAGCAGCGCAGTGGGCCTGGAACGGATGCTCTAGGCCGCGACCGGTTGCCTGCCAAAAGCGCGTGGCCGCTGCGAAAGGATTACCAACCCCAGCGCCCCCGCAGCCATCAATAATGGCAGCGCCTGACCGCTGATCCACTGACTGCCAGCGCCTGCGGCCAACGGCCCCAGCAAACAGCCGATGCCCCACAGTTGCGCCACATGGGCGTTGGCGCGCACCAAGGCATCATCCCGGTAACGCTCACCAATAAGGATCAGTGACAGGGTGAACAGCCCACCTGCGCTGGCACCGAACAGCACCCATAGCGGCCAGATGGCCAGGGTGTCCACCCATAACGGAATTGCCAGGCTCGATAGCATCAGCGCAACTGCACAACCCGAAAACAGCCGCCGCCGGGAAATCCGGTCCGCCAATGCACCAATTGGCAGCTGCAGCAAGGCGTCGCCCACCACCACCGTACTGACCATCGCCAATGCCACTTCGGGGGTGAAACCCTGTTGCAGGCAATACACCGGCAGTAGAGTCAGAATCATCGCTTCGAACCCAGCGAACAGCGCGATGGCCCACGCGATGGCAGGTAGTTTTTGACAAAAACCGCCAAGATCACGCAGCGAAACGTGACTGGACCCGGCGCTTGGCGCACCCGTGCGGCCCAGCAACAGCAAGGGCGAAGCTGCGAGCAATGCGGTGCCGATCCAGAATCCATAGTCGTGCGCGGTACCGATGACGCCCAGAAGCAGCGGACCGCCCAGTTGGCTTAAGGCATAGCAACTGCCGTACAGCGCCACCAGTTTGCCGCGCAGGTTTTCGGTGACCAGCTGGTTGATCCAGCTCTCGCCGAGGATGAACACCATGGTCAGGATCACCCCGAGCATCAGGCGCAGCACCAGCCACACCCAGTAGTCTGGTAACAGCGCTAGCAAGCCGACGGAAAGCGACCCGCCCCACAGACACAGGCGCATCAGTTTAGCGGTGCCCAGAATCGCGGCAAGACGGCTGGCGAGACTGGCACCCAAGAGAACCCCGACGGCCGGCATTGCCGCCATGACGCCAATGGCAAAGGCACCGTAGCCCCAGGCTTCGAGGCGCAACGACACAAGCGGCATGCTCACGCCCAATGCCAGACCGACGCTCAACACGGACGACAGCACCGCGAAATAAGTACCCCAACGCATCACCACGCTCCTGTGGCTGTAAAAGCATAAGACGAAACAGCCGGGCCTTTAGGGAAGCCCGGCTGCTCGCAAAAATAGTGTCGCCTGAGACTCGATATGGGCTGATCGCAATCTGACTTTGATTCGCCCGCAAGCGCAGGCGCAAAGCTTGGTCACGATCTGCCGGGAGCCGGCAGCAAAATCAGACACCTCGGGGTGTCAGAAAGACCCCATGCGCAGGGTTTACTGCCGCTACGCGCAAGCATTGCTCCTACGCTTCGGCTGTCAGCAGTTCAGCGCCCCCAAAAAAAACCGTAGAGCGAGATGGCCTTGACCGCGCATCTCGCCCTCTTCCGGCTTACAGCTTGATCCAGGTCGCTTTCAGTTCGGTGTACTTGTCGAACGCATGCAGCGACTTGTCGCGACCGTTGCCGGACTGCTTGAAGCCGCCAAATGGCGCGGTCATGTCGCCGCCGTCGTACTGGTTCACCCAGACACTGCCGGCGCGCAACGCACGGGCCGTCAGATGAGCCTTGGACAGGTCAGCCGTCCACACCGCCGCTGCCAGGCCATAAGGCGTGTCGTTGGCGATCTGCACCGCCTCTTCGGCGGTATCAAAGGTCAGCACCGACAGCACCGGACCAAAGATCTCTTCCTGCGCGATTTTCATTGCGTTGGTCACACCGTCGAAGATTGTCGGCTCGACATATGTGCCGCCAGTCTCCTGCAGGATGCGCTTGCCACCGGCAACCAGCTTGGCGCCATCCGTGTGACCGGCTTCGATGTAGGACAGCACCGTGTTCATCTGCTGCGTGTCCACCAGCGCACCGACGTTGGTGGCAGGGTCAAGTGGATTGCCCGGTTTCCAGGCTTTCAGGGCCTCGATGACCTTCGGCAGGAACGTATCTTTGATCGATCGCTCAACCAACAGACGCGAGCCGGCAGTACAGACCTCACCCTGATTGAAAGCAATCGCACTGGCAGCAGATTCGGCAGCTGCTTGCAGGTCCGGGGCGTCGGCGAACACGATGTTCGGGCTCTTGCCACCGGCCTCCAACCAGACGCGTTTCATGTTCGATTCGCCTGCATAGATCAGTAACTGCTTGGCAATTTTTGTCGAGCCGGTGAAGACCACCGTGTCGACATCCATGTGCAGCGCCAGCGCTTTGCCGACTGTGTGGCCATGCCCCGGCAATACGTTAAGCACACCTTTCGGAATACCCGCCTCGATCGCCAATTGTGCGACGCGGATAGCGGTCAGCGGCGATTTTTCCGACGGTTTGAGTATCACAGAGTTGCCGCTGGACAGTGCAGGGCCGAGTTTCCAGCTCGCCATCAACAGCGGGAAGTTCCACGGCACGATGGCCGCGACCACGCCAATCGGCTCGCGTGTGACCAGCCCCAGTTGATCGTGGGGGGTGGCCGCAACTTCATCGTACAGCTTGTCGATGGCCTCGCCGCTCCAGCTCAGCGCTTGCGCAGCGCCCGGGATATCAATGCCGTAGGAGTCACTGATCGGTTTGCCCATGTCGAGCGTCTCGAGCAGGGCGAGTTCTTCGGTATTTTCCTTGATCAGGGCGGCGAAGCGCAGCATCGCAGCCTTGCGCTTGACCGGGGCCAGACGCGACCAGACGCCGGAATCGAAGGTTGCACGGGCGCTTTCGACGGCACGTTGGGCGTCAGCAACATCACTGCTGGCCACTTTAGCGAGGAATCGACCATCCACCGGGCTAAGACAGTCGAAGGTGGCGCCTGATGCAGCGTCGGTGTACTCGCCATTGATGAAGGCACGGCCTTCGATCTTCAGATCCTTGGCGCGTTTTTCCCAGTCAGCATGAGTCAGGGTGGTCATCGAACGTCCTCCTCTAATGAAATGTGCGCGCCCTCACGCTCATGAGCCGCGTTGCAGGACATCGCCTGACGGGGCGGGCTCGGCTAAAGGCATTCGTCACCCTAAACCAGCGCTGTGTGAATTTCCAATATATTGGACAAAAATAGGCAAAACGACGACTTATCGTGCATTTTATTCAACAGCCCTTTGTTCCAGAGGCCATCAAGGTTTGGCACTCTGACCAAAAACCTTCCTCCAATCATCATCTGCCACCGCCCATTCAGGAGCCACGCACACATGAGTATCAAAACCATCGTCGACTTCAGCGAAGCCACCACCACCGCAGAACGCTACAAGCCCGTTGCGCAGAAGATTCTGAAGGGCGACCCCGAGCAAACCGTCTACAACCATTACAACAGTCCGTGCGGCCAGATGAGCGCAGGTGTCTGGGAAGGTGAAGTCGGGCAGTGGAAGGTCAATTACACCGAGCATGAGTACTGCGAAATCGTGCAGGGCGTGTCGGTACTGCGTGATGAACAGGACAACGCAAAAACGCTGCGCGCCGGGGATCGATTCGTTATCCCGGCAGGGTTCAATGGAACGTGGGAAGTGCTGGAACCTTGCCGCAAGATTTATGTGGTGTTCGAACACAAGGCTTAACGCCAGGACGTCAGATGGTGCCGGCGCAGCGGTGGTGGATCAGCAGCCGAAGTGTCGCTGCTTCGAGTCAATCCATACCAACCTTTCGCCCACGAAAAAGCCCGCATCACTGCGGGCTTTTTCGTAAGAGGCAAAAAATCAATTACTTGATTTTGGCTTCTTTGTAGATCACGTGCTTGCGAACAACCGGATCGAATTTTTTAATTTCGATTTTGTCCGGCGTGGTGCGCTTGTTCTTGTCGGTGGTGTAGAAGTGGCCGGTGTTAGCGGTCGACACCAAACGGATCAATTCACGCATGATTTTCTCCCTTAAACCTTAGCGCCATCACGGCGAATTTCGGCCAGAACGACATCAATGCCGCGCTTGTCGATGATACGCATGCCTTTGGCAGATACGCGCAGACGTACGAAGCGTTTCTCGCTCTCAACCCAGAAGCGGTGATGCTGCAGGTTCGGCAGGAAACGACGACGGGTTTTGTTGTTTGCGTGGGAAATGTTATTCCCGGTTACCGGACCCTTACCGGTAACTTGACATACTCTCGACATGCCTCAGCCCTCTAAAACCACATGCCCAACCCGGCATGGGTTGGCCGCTTAATCTCTCAGTCATGGCGCTAGGCGCCGCGTTTCTTCAGGGGTCTTACCGGCCACACCTACGAAGAAGGAAGCGGGCCCCTAGAAAAGAGCGCTGCTTTATACCAGAAAGCCCAAAGCGCAACAACATAAACGACGAATTACCGGCAAGAAACTCAGGGCTTGCGGCGGACAAGGCCAGCGGCAGCAGGCGGGACGGGAAATATACCACTCGTCGCGCCAGATAGATTGTCCTGCGTCCAGCTATGGTCTAGGGTAACTCCCTCTCCAGACTGCGCCGGCAGATGGGCTATCTCTGAAAGGAAAATTGCCATGCGCCTAGCTGTTTTACCCTTTTTGCTGGTGTCGCTGTCCGCGCCAATCCTGGCCCAGGCCGCGACCAGCTTGAGCGTTTGCACTGAAGCCAGCCCTGAAGGTTTCGATGTGGTGCAGTACAACTCGCTGACCACCACCAATGCTTCGGCCGACGTGCTGATGAATCGGCTGGTGGATTACGACGCCCACACCGGTAAATTGGTGCCCAGCCTGGCAGAAAGCTGGAGCGTCAAGCCCGACGGTTCCACCTACGAGTTCAAATTGCGCTCGGGAGTGAAATTTCATCACACCGACTACTTCACCCCGACTCGCGACTTCGATGCCGACGACGTGGTCTTCAGTTTCCAGCGCATGCTCGACCCGACCAACCCGTGGAACAAGGTTGCCGTGCAGGGCTTTCCGCATGCCCAGTCGATGCAGTGGCCGTCACTGATCAAGAAGATCGAAGCCCCTGACGCGAACACTGTGCGCATCACGCTCAATCACCCGGACGCAACCTTCCTTGCCACGCTGAGCATGGGCTTCGCTTCTATTTATTCGGCCGAATACACTGCGCAACTGCTCAAGGCCGGTACACCGGAGAAGCTCAACAGCCAGCCGATCGGCACCGGGCCGTTTGTTTTCAAGCGCTTTCAGAAGGACTCGGTGGTGCGTTACGCGGCCAACCCGGATTACTTCAAAGGCAAGCCAGCCGTCGACACGCTGGTGTATGCCATTACTCCGGACGCCAACGTTCGCCTGCAGCGGATTCGCGCGAACGAGTGCCAGGTCGCTCTGTCCCCCAAACCGCTGGACGTCGCCGAGACGGGCAAGGATCCGAACCTGAAAGTCGAAAAAACCGACGCGTTCATGACCGCATTCCTGGCGATCAATAGCCAGCACCCTCCTCTGGATAAACCGGAAGTACGTCAGGCAATCAATCTGGCATTCGACAAGGACACCTACCTGAAGGCCGTATTCGAAGGTTCGGCCCGCGCAGCCAATGGCCCATACCCGCCTAACACCTGGGGCTATGCCAGCGATTTGCCGGGCTACACCCATGACGTCGCAAAAGCCAAGGAACTGCTCGCCAAGGCTGGACTCAAGGATGGCTTCAAAACCACCATCTGGACTCGCCCGTCCGGCAGCCTGCTCAATCCGAATCCGAACGCGGGGGCGCAACTGCTGCAAAATGACCTTGCCGCAGTCGGGATAAAGGCAGAAATCAAGGTGATCGAATGGGGCGAGTTGATCCGCCGCGCCAAGACCGGCGAACACGATCTGCTATTCATGGGATGGTCCGGCGATAACGGCGACCCGGATAACTTTCTGACGCCGCAGTTTTCCTGCGCCGCGGTAAAATCCGGTACTAACTTCGCGCGTTACTGCGATGAAGGTCTGGACAAGCTCATCAGCCAAGGCAAGGCGGTGACAGATCAGGGTGCACGCAGCAAGCTTTACCATCAGGCCCAGGAACAGATACAGAAGCAGGCCCTCTGGCTACCGCTGGCTCACCCTACTGCGTTCGCCCTTGCACGCAAGAACGTAGAGGGCTACGAGGTAAGCCCCTTTGGCCGGCAGGACTTTTCCACGGTGTCGGTGAAGTAAGCTCACCCAATCACTGCATTTAACCCCTGTGGCAGTCGGCGAACCGAACGGCTACAGGGGGCATCGTGATCCGCCGGACCGCTCACGAAACTCGGCACTTTCTACATCAACCCATGCTCGACCATCGACATCGGGTCACCATCGCCGACGATGATGTGATCGAGCACCATCACATCCACAATGGCCAGTGCAGTTTTGAGGTGCTGGGTCAGTTCGATATCGGCCTGACTGGCATCGCACACGCCAGAAGGATGATTGTGACAAAGGATGACCCCTGCCGCGTTGTGCGCAAGAGCCCGCTTCACCACTTGCCTGGCATGGACATGCGCCACGTTGATCGAACCCTGGAACAGCGCCTCGAACGCCTGAACCCGATTCTTGCTGTCCAGAAACAGGCAGCCAAACACTTCGTGGGGCTCATGCCGCAGTAGCGCCTTGAGGTAATTGCGCACCTGCGCCGGGCTTTTCAGCACGCTGCCGCGCTTCAGTCCTTCATCCATATGTCGCCGGGCGATTTCCATAACTGCCTGCAACTGCGCGTACTTGGCAGGCCCCAGCCCAAGCTCGCTGCTGAAGGTCGAGAGATTGGCTTCGAGCAGTGCGCGCAAGCTGCCAAAGCGCATCAACAGATGACGCGCAAGGTCCACCGCGCTCTTGCCCGACACGCCGATACGCAGAAAAATCGCCAGCAACTCGGCATCGGAAAGACTCGCCGCGCCCCGTTCGAGCAGCTTCTCCCGGGGCCGCTCCGCTGCAGGCCAATCGCGAATACTCATAGCACCTCCCTGTCTGTGGACGCCGCTGTTGCGGTGCGGTCGCTGTGCTATCTTAGCCATCTTTTTTACGCGTCGATCCGGCCCTGGGAGGCCACTTGATTGCCGCGTGTAACTCGACCAAAAGGCAGGCCTATGCAACGGCTGTATCGGAAACGCATCGTTCTTGGCGTAGGCGGCGGCATTGCAGCCTATAAAAGCGCCGAACTGGTTCGCCGGTTACGCGATCACGGGGCCGAAGTGCGCGTCGTCATGACCAAGGGCGGGGCCGAGTTCATCACGCCCCTGACCATGCAAGCGCTGTCCGGCCACCCCGTCCACATGGACCTGCTGGACCCCGCTGCGGAAGCCGCCATGGGGCATATCGAACTGGCCAAATGGGCGGATATGGTATTGATCGCGCCAGCGACCGCGGACCTGATCGCACGCCTGGCCCAAGGCATCGCCAACGACCTGTTGACCACCGTGGTGTTGGCTACCGACGCTATCGTTGCTGTGGCTCCGGCCATGAATCAGGCCATGTGGCGCGATCCTTCGGTACAGGCGAACCTGCAGACCCTCGAAGCCCGTGACCTGCGCCTGTTCGGCCCCGCCAGCGGCAGCCAGGCGTGCGGCGACGTGGGGTATGGCCGCATGCTCGAACCCAACGAGCTGGCACAATTGGCTGCCGATTGCTTCCAACGCCTGAACCTGACCGGCAAGCACGTGCTGATCACCGCCGGTCCGACCCAGGAAAACATCGACCCGGTGCGTTACATCACCAATCACAGCTCCGGAAAAATGGGCTTTGCCCTCGCCGAAGCGGCGGTCGAAGCAGGTGCACGGGTCACCCTGATCACCGGCCCGGTCAATTTGCCGACGCCGGATCGCGTATCACGCATTGACGTGGTCAGCGCCCGCGACATGCTCGCCGCCTGCGAAGCCACGATGCCGTGCGATCTTTTCATTGCCTCGGCCGCTGTAGCGGATTACCGCCCGGAAGTCATCGCCCCGCAAAAGCTGAAGAAAGACCCTACGAATGGGGATGGCCTGCTGCTGCAGATGGTCCGCAACCCGGACATTCTTGCCACCATCGCCCAACGTCAGGATCGTCCGTTCAGTGTCGGTTTCGCTGCCGAGACCGAACACCTGCTCGACTATGCCGCACGCAAGCTCAAGGACAAGAACCTTGACCTGATCATCGCCAACGACGTCGCCAATCCAAGCATTGGCTTCAATAGCGAAGAGAACGCGTGCAGCGTCATCGACCGAGCGTTGCAAACAACGCTCTTCGCCCAGACCAGCAAGGCCAAGATTTCTCGCCAGCTGGTGACTTTTATCGCTGATCGTTTGAACCAGGTTTAATCACGTATGCACGCTTTACAAGCCAAGATCCTCGACCCTCGTATTGGTGACCAATTCCCGCTACCGGCTTACGCCACCACCGGTTCGGCCGGCCTGGACCTGCGCGCCATGCTCAAAGAGGAAACGGTGCTCGAACCCGGCCAGACCTTGCTGATCCCCACCGGCCTGTCGATCTATATCGCAGACACAAACCTTGCCGCACTGATTCTGCCGCGCTCGGGCCTGGGGCATAAACACGGCATCGTGCTGGGTAATCTGGTCGGTTTGATCGACTCCGATTATCAAGGCGAGCTGATGGTGTCCTGCTGGAACCGTGGCCAAAGCGCTTTCAAGATTTCCGTCGGCGAGCGCATCGCTCAGTTGGTGCTGGTTCCGGTGGTGCAGGCACACTTCGAAGTGGTTCAGGAGTTCGACGTAAGCCAGCGCGGCGCAGGTGGCTTCGGGCATTCGGGCAGTCACTGAGACTGCATGAAACCGCTTGGCACGGATGTCGCTAAACTTGAGTCGGTCATGTCCGAAGCAGAAAAAAGATAGGCCTCAGGCAGTCAGAGCAGGGAGACTCAAGTTTGAAAGGCACCAAACGCACAGCCAAAGCGGCTTCTCGCCCAGAAACGACTGATGCAACGGTCAAGGATTCAAATCTGAGCCTTGCAAGTCCGGGTCTTCTCCCGTCGCTCATCGGCCTGATTGCAGCTGCAGTTCTGGCCTGGCTCGGCATGCTCAGTCAGCCGCAGCAGAAAGACCAATTGACCCAGGCCTGGGGTACTGCCCAGGCGGGCGCTGTCGGCAAGGCGCTGCGTCAGATCACGGCGGACACGCAAGCGGCAGCCAGTGACAGCTCGCTGGCCCAGGCGCTGCAGAGCAATGACCCGGCACAGATTCAAAACGCCCAGAATCGCTTGCTCTATCGAGACAGCGTGACGGGTGCGCGCTTGAATCCGCCGGGCTTCAACAGCGTCGACAATCAAGGCTTGCTGCCGATCAGCTTCGCCACCCTGGACATGCTCGCCAAAGCTGGCAAAGGCGAATCGCCCGCACCGGAAGCCCGTAAAGTCGGCGACAACTGGATGATTTACAGCGTTGCCCCGTTGCGCACCGCGCCCGACGCACCGATCACGGGCACGCTGCTGCTGGCCTTCAAAGTCCAACGGCTGACCAACGCTCTCCCGGATGCGCCCCCCGAGGTCGGCCAGACCGTGCTTAGCCAGCAGTTCGGCGATGCCCCGGCGCAACGCTTTTTGACTCGCGGGCAAGGCGATGACGATCGCGCCGTGGACTTTCCGATGGGATACCCGAACTGGAAACTGTCGTTCACGCCTGGGCCCGCCCTGCAGTCGTCTGCACCCTCTGTGATGCTGTTCCTGGCTGCTTTGGTGGCGATCGGCAGCCTATTGCTGGGCCTGTATCTGAATGAAAGCGCACTCAAGCGCCGGGTAGCCGCCGACGCGCGACAGCTTGAGCAACTGCTGCAAGAACTCTCGGGGGGCAAAGTCGTCAAAGCTTTTAGCCTGAGCATGCCGGCCTTGAATGCAGTGGCGCAGGCCCTGGCGAGGTTTTCGTTGCGCAATCAACCACCGATACCCGTCGTCACCGACAGCGTTTCGTCTGCTGACGCCACCGGCTGGACCAGTAGCCATCCGGTCATTGCGTCAGTCGATCGGGATGACGCTGACTTGACCGATCCGCTGTTTCAGGACACGGACATTCTCGACGTCGACCTGCTCGATGATCATCAGGACTTCCAGATTTCGGAGCGCTCCCACGCAATGAGCAGTACCGTTTCCATCGCTCCCGAGTTCCCGGACTCGATCTTCCGCGCCTATGACATCCGTGGCATCGTTGGCCAAACCCTGAGCACGGAGACCGCCTACTGGATTGGCCGGGCCGTCGGTGCGCAAAGCCTGTCGCAGGGGGAACCAAACGTCTGCGTAGGTCGGGACGGGCGCCTCTCGGGGCCGGAGCTGATCGCTCACCTGATCAAGGGGCTGTATGACAGTGGCTGCCACGTCAGCGATGTCGGGCTGGTACCGACTCCGGCGCTGTATTACGCCGCCCACGTGCTGGAAGGCCGAACGGGCGTGATGCTCACCGGCAGCCACAACCCCAGGGACTACAACGGCTTCAAGATCGTCATTGCCGGCGATACCCTGGCGAACGAGCAGATCCTGGCGCTGCACGAACGCATCAAGCAGAACAACCTGCCACCGGGCAAAGGCAGCGTAACCCGGGTCGATATCCTCAACCGTTACGCCTCGCGAATCACCAACGATGTGGTCCTGGCCCGTCGGCTTAAAGTCGTGGTCGATTGCGGCAACGGCGCGGCGGGCGTCATCGCCCCCCAACTGATCGAAGCGCTGAATTGCGACGTCATTCCATTGTTCTGCGAAGTAGATGGCAACTTCCCGAACCATCACCCTGATCCGGGAAAACCGGAAAACCTTCAGGACCTGATTGCCAAGGTTAGGGAAAGCGGCGCTGACCTGGGCCTGGCGTTCGATGGCGACGGTGATCGTGTCGGTGTCGTCACCAACGCGGGCAGCGTCGTATACCCTGATCGCCTGCTGATGCTGTTCGCCCGCGACGTGGTCAAGCGTAACCCCGGGGCGGATATCATCTTCGACGTCAAATGCACACGCCGGCTGATACCACTGATCCAGGAATATGGCGGGCGCCCGGTCATGTGGAAGACAGGTCATTCATTGATCAAAAAGAAGATGAAGGAAAGCGGCGCGCTGCTGGCTGGCGAAATGAGTGGCCACATCTTCTTCAAGGAACGCTGGTTCGGTTTCGACGACGGCATTTACAGTGCTGCACGGCTGCTGGAAATCCTTAGCCAGGAAAAGCTCAGCGCCGAAGAGCTGTTCCAGACGTTCCCTAATGATTTGTCGACCCCGGAGATCAACATCAAGGTCACCGAAACCAGCAAGTTCAGCATTGTCCAGGCGCTGGAGCGTGATGCGCAGTGGGGCAATGCCAATTTGACGAGCATCGACGGAGTGCGTGTCGATTATCCGAAAGGCTGGGGATTGGTCCGTGCTTCCAATACCACCCCTGTACTGGTATTACGCTTCGAAGCCGAGACCGAGGCCGAGCTGCAACGGATCAAGGACGTGTTTCACACCCAGTTGAAAAACGTAGCACCGGATCTAGAACTTCCTTTTTGATCAACCTTTTTTGAGCGGAGCCCAAATGACCCTCGAACGCGATGCCGCAGCCAATGCCGCCAAAGTTCTTTCCGAAGCGTTGCCGTACATCCGACGCTTTGTCGGCAAGACGCTGGTGATCAAGTACGGCGGCAACGCCATGGAAAGCGACGAGCTGAAAACCGGCTTTGCACGCGACATCGTGCTGATGAAGGCAGTGGGCATCAACCCGGTCGTGGTCCACGGCGGCGGCCCGCAAATCGGCGATCTGCTTAAGCGCCTCTCCATCGAAAGTCGCTTCATCGATGGCATGCGCGTGACCGATGCGCAAACCATGGACGTCGTGGAAATGGTCTTGGGTGGACAGGTCAACAAGGACATCGTCAACCTGATCAACCGCCACGGCGGTAGCGCTATCGGCCTGACCGGCAAGGATGCGCAGTTGATCCGTGCGAAAAAGATGAACGTTACCCGCCAGACACCTGAAATGACCAAGCCGGAAATTATCGACATCGGTCAGGTGGGTGAAGTCGTCGGGATCAACACCGACCTGCTGAACATGCTGGCCAAGGGCGACTTCATTCCGGTGATCGCGCCCATCGGTGTGGGCGCTGACGGCGAGTCCTACAACATCAATGCCGACCTGGTTGCGGGCAAGGTGGCTGAAGCCCTGAAAGCCGAAAAACTGATGCTGCTGACCAACATCGCCGGCTTGATGGATAAGGAAGGCAAGGTCCTGACCGGACTGACCACGGAGCAGGTCAACAGCCTGATCGCCGACGGCACCATCTACGGCGGCATGCTGCCGAAGATCCGTTGCGCGCTTGAGGCTGTTCAGGGTGGCGTGACAACGTCACACATCATCGACGGGCGGGTGCCCAATGCGGTGCTGCTGGAAATCTTTACCGATACCGGCGTAGGCACGCTGATCAGCAACCGCAAGCGTCACTGATCGCGCGTTAAAAAAGACCCCGCAGGCATAACCGGCGGGGTCTTTTCATTTGATCTCGTTATTGCGAAAGCAACTGCTGCAATCGTGCCCGGTCCTGAGTGAACTCGGCATCGGCCTGCTGCCGAGCGGTTTGATATCGCAAGATATCGACCTTAAGATCCTGTTGCTGATCCTGCACATCGCCCATCTGATCAATCAGGTTCTGCTGAACCGGGTGCCCGGCGCGCTCCTGATCGGCAGCCTGACTCTGCAACGAAGCCTGCTGGGCCTTGAGATTCTGAATGTTACCTTCAGCCACGGAGATGAGCGCATCCAGCTCTGCCAATTTGCGAGTTCGTGCCCGATCGACATCAATGACACTGCTGTACAGGTGGGTCAACTGCGCATCGGCCTCCGACTGGATCCTGGCCGCCTGCGCAGCGGCCTGAGCCTCACGCGTCTGATCGGCAGTCGGTGCCAGCGGGACAACCTGAATCACGCGTCCGCGCTGGTTCAGCACCTCGTACCCTTTGCCGGAGTACTCGGCAGGCACGCCTTGTCGATCGATCACGGTGACACCGCGACTATCGACATAGCGATAGAACACGACATCGGCGCCGTCGTCAGCCTGGACGCTGGCCACCCCACCGATACCCAGCAACACACAAAACGCTACTGTGCCCATCTTGAGCATGATAACGAGACCCTCTAACGTCTCAGATGCCGTACTGAGCCCGATACGCCTCTACGGCTGGCAGGTGTTGCTTAAGCTGAGGATCGTCGGCCAGGAACTCAAGGACCTGATTCAACGAAACGATACTCACCACCGGAATACCGAAATCACGCTCGACTTCCTGAATCGCCGAAAGCTCACCGTTTCCGCGCTCCTGACGGTTCAATGCAATCAGCACGCCCGCCGCCTTTGCGCCTTGAGCCTGGATGATGTGCATCACTTCACGAATCGCGGTGCCGGCGGTGATGACGTCGTCGATGATCAGCACATTACCCGTTAACGGCGCGCCCACCAGGGTACCGCCCTCGCCATGCGCCTTGGCTTCCTTGCGGTTGAAACACCAAGGCAGATCAAGGTTGTGATGGTCGGCTAACGCCACAGCTGTCGCGGCTGCCAAGGGAATGCCTTTATAGGCCGGGCCAAACAGGACATCGAAGGAAATACCGCTTTCCACCACGGCAGCGGCATAAAACTTACCCAATTGGGCAAGCGCCGAACCGCTGTTAAAAAGACCGGCATTGAAGAAATAAGGACTGGTGCGTCCCGACTTCAAAGTGAACTCACCGAAGCGCAAAACTCCGCGATCGATGGCAAAACGAATGAATTCGCGCTGATACGCCTGCATGAAAAAAGCCCCGGATACCACGGATTTAGCTAATTAGGTAGAGCTCGGGTATCATACACGCACGTGATTTTTGGGGCCATTTATGCGGATCATCAGTGTGAACGTTAATGGTATTCAGGCTGCAGTCGAGCGTGGTTTGCTCAGTTGGCTGCAAGCCCAGAATGCCGACGTCATCTGCCTTCAGGACACCCGCGCCTCCGCCTTTGAAATGGATGATCCAGCCTTCCAACTGGATGGCTACTTCCTGTATGCCCGCGATGCCGAAGTACCTGCCCAGGGTGGCGTGGCACTTTACTCGCGACTGCAACCAAAGGCGGTGATCTACGGTCTGGGCTTTGAAACAGCCGACCGTTACGGGCGTTACCTGCAAGCGGATTTCGATAAAGTCAGTATTGCAACGTTGCTGCTCCCGTCCGGGATGAACGGCGATGAAGACTTGAACCAGAAGTTCAAGCTCATGGACGACTTCGGCAAGTACCTGGATAAGCAGCGACGCAAACGTCGTGAGTATATCTATTGTGGCTCGCTCTACGTTGCGCAACAGAAGCTGGACATCAAGAACTGGCGCGACAGCCAACAATCTCCAGGCTTTCTGGCACCGGAACGTGCATGGATGGACGAGATCGTCGGCAACATGGGCTATGTCGACGCCTTGCGCGAAGTCAGCCGCGAGGGCGATCAGTACAGCTGGTGGCCAGACAACGAACAGGCCGAAATGCTGAATCTCGGCTGGCGGTTCGATTATCAGCTGCTGACCCCGGGTCTACGCCGCTTCGTGCGCAGCGCACGCCTGCCACGCCAGCCGCGCTTTTCTCAACACGCGCCGCTGATCGTGGACTACGACTGGACGCTGACCATCTGACGTTCAGCTGCTCAAAAAAAGCCGACATGAAGTCGGCTTTTGTTTTTCTGGCGAACGCCATCGATTTACTTGATCAACCGCCAGGTAAACGGATACCGATAAGCAACGCCCTCATTGACCTTCACCCCGGCAATGATCGTCAGCACCAGTGCGCCGACGCCTACCAGCATCAGCAACGCAAAGCCGATGACAATCACCATCAAGAGAAAACAGATCATCGCCGCGATAGTGACGGTAATCTGGAAGTTTAGAGCTTCCTTGCCTTGGGCATCGATGTATGGATCGGTCTCTTTCTTCAACTGCCAGACAATCAATGGCCCCAGCAGATTTCCGAACGGGAAGATCAGCCCGAAAAACGCCGCGAAATGACACAACATCGCCCACTGACGGGCTTCTTTGCTCGGCACCGGCAACGGCGTTTGGCTATCGATCATCATGCTTTCCCTGTTCTGACGGATGTTTAAGGCTTAATCAGTCGGCCAGCGCCGCCTGTTGCAACTCGAAAATTTCGTTCATGCCCTTCTGCGCCAGCGCCAGCATCGCATTCAGCTCTGCAGGCTGGAATGGCGCACCTTCGGCAGTGCCTTGAACTTCGATGAAACCGCCGGTGCTGGTCATGACCACGTTCAAGTCGGTCTCGGCAGCGGAGTCTTCCAGGTAGTCCAGGTCCAGCACCGGCTCGCCCTGATACATGCCGACGGAAACCGCCGCGATCATCTGCTTGAGCGGGTCACCGGATTTCAGGCCACCGCGCTTCTTGATGCTTTTGAGTGCATCGACCAGCGCCACCATCGAGCCGGTAATGGACGCAGTGCGCGTTCCGCCATCGGCCTGGATTACATCGCAATCGACATACAGTGTGACATCGCCCAGCTTCGACATATCCAGCGCAGCGCGCAAGGAGCGCCCGATCAGGCGCTGAATCTCTAGCGTACGCCCGCCCTGCTTGCCGCGGCTGGCTTCACGCTGGTTACGCTCACCGGTGGCACGCGGCAGCATGCCGTATTCGGCGGTCAACCAACCTTGGCCCTGACCTTTGAGAAAACGCGGTACGCCGTTCTCGACGCTGACGGTGCAGATCACCTTGGTGTCGCCGAACTCGACCAGCACAGAACCCTCGGCGTGCTTGGTGTAGTTGCGGGTGATGCGGATCGAGCGGAGCTGATCGGCAACGCGACCACTTGGACGTTTCATCTGGGATACCTGTACTGAGACGGAAACTGACGTGCATTATAGAGGCGCACGCTCGCGGTTGGACATCTTGTGACCCCTCTATGACCGATGACGCACGTTCCAACTTACAAATACGCGCCATGGATTGCGAAAATGTGAGATTCCGACAACGCCACATTTGGGCGCACACCCTGCTCTGAGCTACAATCCTGCGCCTTTATAGCCTGTCGATTCTTCACGACGTTGATCGGGCAGCACACCGCCCCGCACGCCTGATTTCATAGAGGTAACTCCCATGGTGCATAGCATGACGGCTTTCGCCCGTGCCGAACGAGCAGGCCCACAGGGCACCCTAAGTTGGGAATTGCGCTCGGTCAATCACCGCTACCTCGAGCCCCACCTGCGCCTGCCGGAATCTTTCCGCGACCTCGAAGGCTCCGTGCGTGAAGCATTAAGACAGGGGCTGTCCCGAGGCAAAGTCGAATGCACCCTGCGCTTCACCGAAGAGACGACCGGTAAACCACTGCAGGTCAATCGCGAACGGGCCAGCCAACTGGTGGCCGCGGCGGAGACCGTCGCCAGCCTGATCAAGCAACCGTCCGCATTGAACCCGCTGGAAGTGCTGGCCTGGCCTGGCGTTCTGGTGGCAGACGCGACCGACCCGCAGGCGCTGAATAATGACGCCCTGGCGCTGTTCAATGAAGCGCTGAACGAATTGAAAGCCGGGCGGGCGCGCGAAGGCGCCGACCTGGCCAGACTTCTCGACGAACGGCTCACGTCGATCAAGACTGAAATCGCTACCCTGCGCACCCTCGTGCCACAGATGCTCGCAGCCCAGCGCCAGAAAGTGCTGGATCGCTTCGCCGACATGAGGGCTGAACTCGATCCTCAGCGCCTGGAACAGGAAATGGTCCTTCTGGCACAAAAGAGCGACGTCGCCGAAGAGCTCGACCGCCTGAGCACCCACGTCACCGAAGTACGCCGGGTGCTTAAGACGGGCGGGCAGGCCGGACGCCGGCTGGACTTCCTGATGCAGGAACTCAACCGCGAAGCGAACACACTGGGCTCCAAAGCCTTCGACCCTCGTAGCACGCAAGCCGCGGTCAACCTGAAGGTGTTGATCGAGCAGATGCGCGAACAAGTGCAGAACATTGAGTAAGGCCAACCACGACATGACCCACAGCACCGGCACTCTCTACATCATCTCCGCCCCGTCGGGCGCGGGCAAGACCAGCCTGGTCAAGGCCCTGATCGATGCCCAGCCGCAGATTCGCGTTTCCGTTTCCCACACCACCCGGGCCATGCGTCCGGGCGAAATGGATGGCGTGAACTACCACTTCGTCGACCGGGCGGAGTTCGAGCGCATGATCGAGCACGGCGACTTTCTTGAACAGGCCGAAGTGTTCGGCAACCTGTATGGCACTTCGCAAAGCCGCCTGCAGCAGACCCTGGACGAAGGTCATGACCTGATCCTGGAAATCGACTGGCAGGGCGCCGCGCAAGTTCGCAAGCTGCTGCCCCACGCACGCTCGATCTTCATTCTGCCGCCGACCCAGCAGGCCTTGCGCCAGCGCCTCACCAACCGTGGGCAGGACAGCGACGAAATCATCGAAGGCCGCATGCGTGAAGCCGTCAGCGAGATGAGTCATTACGTTGAGTACGACTACGTCGTCATCAACGACGATTTCGCCAGCGCGCTCGAAGACCTCAAGGCGATCTTTCGCACAAACCTGCTCAGCCAGGAACATCAGCAACAGCGCCACAGCGAGCTGCTGGCTCAGCTGTTGGCGTGATATTTGTAGGAGCACGCTTGCGCCCGGTCGCCTGTGCAGCAGCCGCGAACCGATTTTCCCGGTTTCTCCTGCAATACCGGGTTGTCGGATTCGGCTGCCGCTCCGCGGCAGATCGCAGACAAGCGCGCTCCTACAGGCTGCGCAAACCGACCGCTTGTGGCTTGCCGCTTGAAGCTTGTGGCTGTCCGCTTGTAAACTACCGAGTCCGCTCGCCCATCCGGGCACCGCGCATATCGCATTTGCTACGAGGAATACCCATGGCCCGCGTGACCGTTGAAGACTGCCTGGAACATGTAGATAACCGTTTTGAACTGGTCATGCTCGCCACCAAGCGTTCGCGTCAACTGGCGACCGGCGGCAAAGAGCCGAAACTGGCCTGGGAAAACGACAAGCCTACCGTCGTTGCCCTGCGCGAAATTGCAGCTGGCCTGATGGATTACGCTGTCATTGCAGAAGCTGAAATCGTTGAAGACGAACCCCTGTTCGCAGCGTTCGAGGACGAGTCCAGCGAGGCCGTCTAAGCCTATGCCTGGTCGACGTAGCAAGGCGCAGGGTCAAAGTCTTTGGCAAGGAGTTCTATCTTGCCGAGCATAGACGCCCTCGCCGATCGCCTGTCGACCTACCTCGGCGCAGACCAGGTCAATCTGGTTCGCCGGGCGTATTTCTACGCCGAACAAGCCCACGACGGCCAACGCCGTCGCAGCGGTGAAGCCTACGTCACGCATCCGCTGGCGGTGGCTAATATCCTTGCCGACATGCACATGGACCATCAGAGCCTGATGGCCGCGATGCTGCATGACGTGATCGAAGACACCGGCATCGCCAAGGAAGCGCTCTGTGCGCAGTTCGGCGACACCGTAGCCGAACTGGTCGACGGGGTCAGCAAGCTGACCCAGATGAACTTCGAGACCAAGGCCGAAGCCCAGGCTGAAAACTTCCAGAAAATGGCCATGGCCATGGCGCGCGACATCCGCGTGATCCTGGTCAAACTCGCCGATCGCCTGCACAACATGCGCACGCTGGAAGTGCTTTCCGGCGAAAAACGTCGGCGCATTGCCAAAGAAACCCTCGAAATCTATGCGCCCATCGCCAATCGTCTTGGCATGCACAGCGTGCGCATCGAATTCGAAGACCTGGGTTTCAAAGCCATGTACCCCATGCGCTCGTCGCGCATCGGTCAGGCTGTCAAACGTGCCCGTGGCAATCGCAAGGAACTGGTCAACAAGATCGAAGAGTCACTGAGCCACTGCCTGGCGGTGGACGGCATCGAAGGCGAAGTCAGCGGGCGGCAGAAACACCTGTATGGCATCTATAAAAAGATGCGCGGCAAACGCCGGGCCTTCAACGAAATCATGGACGTCTACGCCTTCCGGATAATCGTCGACAAGGTCGATACCTGCTACCGCGTGCTCGGCGCTGTACATAATTTGTACAAGCCGTTGCCTGGCCGCTTCAAGGATTACATCGCCATCCCCAAGGCCAACGGCTATCAGTCCCTGCATACCACGCTGTTCGGCATGCACGGCGTACCTATCGAAATCCAGATACGTACCCGCGAAATGGAAGAGATGGCCAACAACGGCATTGCCGCGCACTGGCTGTACAAATCTTCTGGTGACGAGCAGCCCAAAGGCACCCACGCCCGCGCCCGCCAGTGGGTCAAGGGCGTTCTGGAGATGCAGCAACGCGCCGGTAACTCGCTGGAATTCATCGAAAGCGTGAAAATCGACCTGTTCCCGGACGAGGTTTACGTCTTCACGCCTAAAGGCCGCATCATGGAGTTGCCGAAGGGCTCCACGGCAGTCGACTTTGCCTATGCGGTGCATACGGACGTCGGCAACAGCTGCATCGCCTGTCGGATCAATCGTCGTCTGGCACCACTGTCCGAGCCCTTGCAGAGCGGCTCGACGGTGGAGATCGTCAGTGCGCCGGGGGCACGACCGAACCCGGCCTGGCTCAATTTCGTCGTGACAGGCAAGGCACGCACGCATATTCGCCATGCGCTCAAACTGCAGCGCCGTTCCGAATCGATCAATCTGGGCGAGCGGCTGCTGAACAAAGTGCTTAACGGTTTCGACAGCACGCTGGAAAAGATCCCGAACGAACGCTTGCAGTTGATCCTCGCCGAATACCGGGTCGAGGTCATCGAAGACCTCCTAGAAGATATCGGTTTGGGCAACCGCATGGCCTATGTCGTCGCCAGACGCCTGCTGGCCAGCGAAGGTGAAGAGCTGCCGAACGCTGAAGGGCCGCTGGCCATTCGCGGCACCGAAGGCCTGGTACTCAGTTACGCTAAGTGCTGCACGCCGATTCCGGGTGATCCAATCGTCGGCCATTTGTCCGCGGGCAAAGGCATGGTTGTGCATCTGGATAACTGCCGCAACATCAGTGAGATCCGCCACAATCCGGAAAAATGCATCCAGCTGTCGTGGGCCAAGGACGTCACTGGCGAATTCAATGTCGAGCTGCGGGTCGAGCTGGAACACCAGCGGGGACTCATTGCCTTGCTGGCCAGCAGCGTCAACGCAGCCGACGGCAACATTGAGAAAATCAGCATGGACGAACGCGATGGCCGTATCAGCGTGGTCCAACTGGTGGTCAGCGTGCACGACCGCGTGCACCTGGCCCGCGTGATCAAGAAACTGCGCGCCTTGACCGGCGTAATACGCATCACCCGCATGCGCGCGTAGCCAACTGCTAACAGGAGTTTTTCATGAGCAAGACCGTTATCTCCAGCGACAAGGCCCCTGCCGCTATCGGCACGTATTCTCAGGCGATCAAGGCTGGCAATACCGTCTACATGTCTGGCCAGATTCCTCTGGATCCTAAAACCATGGAGCTGGTCGAAGGCTTCGAAGCCCAGACCACCCAGGTCTTCGAAAACCTCAAGGCCGTGGCTGAAGCTGCTGGCGGCTCGTTCAAGGACATCGTCAAGCTGAATATCTTCCTGACCGACCTGAGCCACTTCACCAAGGTCAACGAGATCATGGGTAAATACTTCGAACAGCCCTACCCGGCCCGCGCGGCCATTGGTGTGGCGGCATTGCCACGTGGCGCC
The DNA here is from genome assembly GCF_002419965.1 of Pseudomonas sp. UBA5706. Taxonomy (GTDB): domain Bacteria; phylum Pseudomonadota; class Gammaproteobacteria; order Pseudomonadales; family Pseudomonadaceae; genus Aquipseudomonas. The sequence goes on along the minus strand of NZ_DIHC01000043.1, from coordinate 247,547 downwards.
CAGGTTGAAATGGACGCTGTGCTGGTCATCGAGTAAACCCCTCGCGGAGCGTACCCACGTTCCGCCCTTCTCTCAGAGCAAAGGAAGGACTCCGCCATGCGTATGCGCGTTGCGTTCGCCCTCTCACTGCTGACCGCGCTGCTGAGCGGTTGCGCCAGCCATTCCAACAAGACCCCTGACGGCGTTTGGATCAACCAGGCCGCCATCGACGCTGCAGCCTCGGGTGGCAATCTGCGTCAGTCGCTGCTGGCGAATGGGCCGACGCTGGAGTGGAATATCAATACAGCCGCCGGCCAGGCCACGTCCTACAATGGTTTCGAGTTGACCGAGGGCAAGATCGCCAAGGATTCCGACGGTACGTGGAAAGTGAACGTCTACGGCAGTGCCTCGGACGATCTTAAGCTCAAGGGTGATGAGTTAGTGCAGAGCGCCAGCGATTCGGGTCCTGAGCAGCATTTTCGCACCCCCAAAGAGCCTGCACAGGCTGGCGCTCAACCGGGCACAAGTTTCGAGCGTGCGCTGTACACGGCTTATCTAGGGGGCAAATGGACCATCGTCAACGGTGACGGCCAGGGCAGTGTCGTCGAGTTCGCTCCCGATGGCAGTGTCACCGGCCTGCCGGGCAATGACCGCTACGCCCTGTGCCTGGCAGGTGACTGCGCCGCCATGAGCGGCGAATATGACAGCATGTGGCTTGAAAAGAATGAGCGTGGTAGCCCTTGGGTCTTTGTACGCCAAGGCAAGCAGCTGGAAATTTTCCAGGCCGTAAACAATGCCCAGGCCACAGAAATGCCAGACTTGCGTCCAGGCGAGCGGCACTGGGTGCTGGAGAAAAATTAACGGTTTACCGCAACTGATACGCCTATAACAGCCCCGCCCGCTGGCGGCAGCGTCGTTGAAAAAGCTGCCGCCGCACGCCGGACTGCCAGAGGTAGAAATCCTCAGTCAGCTGCCCGCCAACATGGCTTCATACCCCTCCTTGTAACTTGCATAACGCGGCATCCAGCCCAGCGCTTTGGCCCGGGCGTTGCTGCAGCGCTTGCTGCCCGCCCGGCGGACGCTATTTTCATCCGACCATTGCGTAACACCCAACCGCTCTCGCATCCACTTAACCACTTCGGCCAAGGGCGCGGGCGCATCGTCGACACCGATATAGATGTCATCGAGCGCCACACCGCGAGCATCGGCCTGCAGCAAAAATGCCAGCAGGCCCGCGGCATCGTCGGCGTGTATCCGGTTGCCATATAAAGGCGGATCCTCGGCAACGCTGTAACCTTGACGAACCCGGTTCATCAGATCGCTACGGCCCGGCCCGTAGATCCCGGTAAGCCGGACGATCGTGGCCTGCAACCCGCTATCGAGCGCAACCTGTTCGGCCTCGCGCATGACCTGCCCCGAAAAGCCAGAGGCCTGGGCAAGCGACGCTTCATCAACCCACTCGCCATGCTGCTGCCCGTACACGCTGCTGCTCGAAACGAACAGAATACGTCGGGGCTTTTGCCCGCTCCTCTGGACCCAGCCCAATACGTGTCGCAGCCCTTGAACGTAGGCCGCCCGATAGCCGGCCTCGTCACGCTCGGAGGGCGTGGCGCAATACACCAGATAATCAACACGGCCCTCCGGCCACTGCGCAGGGATGCGCGCATCGAACAGGTCGCCACTCACGCCGCAAACACCTGCCGGCAACATCGCCACGCTTCTGCGCAAGCCGTACACGGTCCACCCTTGGGGCAACAACTGGCTCGCCAGGCGCCCTCCGATGTCACCACATCCAGCAATCAAAACGGATGGCGTTGCCATGACAATCTCCACATCAAAAGTAGGTTTGAACCAGCAAAACGGGGCTGGGATGCGACCATCGGGACGCATTCCCGTTAAAAAAAGATACTCTATTACTTTTGTTAACAAGAATTACTTGCAATAATGTCGGCCCTTTGTTCTCCTCCGCTCGCCTCGCGCCAGCGTGACGCATTTAGAACGAAACACCTTTTTTCATATCAGGTCGGGCCAGCATGACATCTACTCACTCTCCTGCTTCGTCACTCACGTTTTCAGGCCTGCCACGCGCAGGGCGCGCCATCGCAGCGATACTCTTTAGCCTGATGCTGGCACCCGCCGCCCTCGCCGACTCCAATGCTCCTGCTCAGCCCGCGGCGGCGGTGCAATCGACCACACCCGCCGCTACGCCAGTGGACACCGCGGCGGCTCCAGCCGTTCAGGACACGACCGCACCGAGCGAAACGCTGGAAGCTGCCGCTGAAAACAACAGCCTGGGTATGTCTCACGACCTGTCGCCCTGGGGCATGTACAAGAACGCCGACATCGTCGTCAAAGTGGTGATGATCGGCCTGGCCATCGCCTCGATCATCACCTGGACCATATGGATCGCCAAAGGCTTCGAGCTGCTGGGTGCCAAGCGGCGCCTGAAGGGCGAGATTGCCGCCCTCAAGCGCGCCCGTACTCTGGACGAAGCAAGCGCTACTGCCAAGAAGCAAGGGACGCTGGCCAATCTGCTGGTTCACGATGCGCTGGAAGAGATGCACCTGTCGGTCAACAGCCGCGAGCGTGAGGGCATCAAGGAACGTGTGAGCTTCCGCCTCGAACGTCTGGTGGCCGCCTGCGGCCGCAACATGAGCATGGGCACCGGCGTCCTGGCTACTATCGGTTCCACGGCGCCCTTCGTCGGCCTGTTCGGTACCGTGTGGGGCATCATGAACAGCTTCATCGGTATCGCAAAAACCCAGACCACCAACCTTGCAGTTGTCGCACCCGGCATCGCCGAAGCCCTGCTGGCAACCGCACTGGGCCTGGTCGCTGCGATCCCTGCGGTAGTCATCTATAACGTCTTCGCCCGTTCCATCGCTGGATATAAGGCGCAGGTGTCGGACGCATCGGCTCAGGTTCTGTTGCTGGTCAGCCGCGATCTGGATCACCAGCCCGCCGCTGATCGTACCCAATCGCCGCACATGGTAAAAATGGGGTAAGCCATGGGCCTGCATCTTAACGAAGGTGGCGATGATCTCGCCGAGAATCACGAAATCAACGTGACGCCATTCATCGATGTCATGTTGGTGCTGTTGATCATCTTCATGGTGGCGGCGCCTCTGGCCACGGTGGATATCAAGGTTGACCTGCCCGCCTCTACGGCCAAACCGGCCCCTCGACCCGAGAAGCCTGTGTTTCTGAGCGTCAAAGCCGACCAGAGCCTGTACCTGGGCGACGAAAAGGTCGCTCGTGAGCAGATCGGTCAGGTGCTGGACGCCAAGACCAAGGGCAAGAAAGACACGACCATCTTCTTCCAGGCCGACAAAGGCGTGGATTACGGCGACCTGATGGAGGTCATGAACCTGCTGCGCGGCGCCGGTTACCTGAAAGTGGGTCTGGTGGGTCTTGAGACGGTTGGTAAGAAATGATCAATTCGCGCCAAAAACTGACGCGCTATAGCGGTAGTCTGTTGTTGGTGCTGGCGGTACACGCCGTGGCGATCCTTGTCGCACTGCGCTGGCCCGCCTCGCAGGCCATCGAGCTTCCACCGGCAGCGATGATGATCGAGCTGGCGCCCGTTCCCGAGCCTGCCCCACCGCCACCACCAAAAGTGGTTCAACCGCCGCAGCCTCCTGCGCCGGAAGAGCAACTGCTGATTCCGCCTATTGCAGAAGCGCCAAAACCGGAAATTGCGATTCCAAAACCGGTCAAGCCAAAGCCCAAGCCTCAGCCACCCAAACCGGTGAAGAAGGTCGAGCCGCCGAAGGAAGAGAAGCCCGCCGATGAAAAGCCGGTAGACACTCCGCCGTCAAACGCCAAGCCAGAAAAATCGGCAGCTCCTGAGCAAGCTCCACCTACGCCACCGAGTAATGCCCTGCCAAGTTGGCAGGGCGATCTGCAGCGTCATTTGAGCAAGTTCAAGCGTTACCCGGAAGACGCTCGTCGTCGTGGCATGCAAGGCATTAACCGTCTGCGGTTTGTGGTAGATGCCGAAGGCCGGGTTCTGTCCTACGAAATCGCGGGGGGTTCAGGCAGCGCTGCATTGGATCGGGCCACGCTGGAAATGATCCGTCGCGCCCAGCCGTTGCCCAAACCACCGGCCGAACTACTCAACAACGGCACGCTGGAAGTGGTCGCACCCTTCGTTTATTCGTTGGATAAACGCTGAAACGACGATTTTGTAAAGACAGAGCGCCTGATAACGTGCGTCTATCGATTGCACCCGCTATGCTGGGGCCGCAACTTCATGGACGCACGCTATGACCCTCACAGAATTGCGCTATATCGTTACCCTCGCTCAAGAGCAACATTTCGGCCATGCGGCCGAGCGTTGCCATGTCAGCCAGCCGACATTATCGGTGGGTGTAAAGAAGCTGGAAGATGAACTCGGTGTGCTGATTTTCGAGCGCAGCAAGAGTGCGGTACGTCTTACGCCTGTCGGCGAGGGCATCGTAGCTCAGGCGCAGAAGGTGCTCGAGCAAGCTCAAGGTATTCGTGAACTCGCCCAGACGGGCAAGAACCAGTTGACCGCTCCGCTGAAAGTTGGCGCGATCTACACCGTCGGTCCTTACCTGTTCCCGCACCTGATTCCACAACTGCACCGGGTCGCCCCGCAAATGCCGTTGTACATCGAAGAGAACTTTACTCATGTGCTGCGCGACAAACTGCGCAATGGTGAGCTCGATGCAATCATCATCGCCCTGCCGTTCAACGAAGCCGACGTACTGACCCTGTCCCTGTACGACGAGCCGTTTTACGTGCTGATGCCCGCCGATCACCCTTGGACGCAAAAAGACACCATCGACGCCTCGGCGCTGAACGACAAGAGCCTGCTGCTGTTGGGCGAAGGTCACTGCTTCCGCGATCAAGTGCTCGAAGCCTGTCCGACGCTGGTCAAAGGGGGCGATAGCGCCAAGCACACTACGGTCGAATCCAGCTCGCTGGAAACCATCCGGCACATGGTAGCCTCGGGCCTTGGGGTATCGATCCTGCCGATGTCGGCAGTCGACAGCCACCATTACGCTCCCGGCGTGATCGAGGTTCGCCCGCTCTCCCCGCCCGTACCGTTCCGCACGGTGGCCATTGCCTGGCGGGCAAGCTTCCCACGGCCTAAGGCCATAGAAATCCTCGCCGACTCGATACGTCTGTGCTCCGTCGCTCGTCCTAAAGCCCAGGCTCAAGCGAGTTAAGTGGTTGTATGACAGAGCTGTCCCACGTCTCGGTCACGGCACTCAAGGGCGTTGGCGAGGCCATGGCCGAAAAGCTGGCGAAAGTTGGCCTGGAGAACATTCAGGACGTGCTTTTTCACTTGCCGCTGCGTTATCAGGACCGTACGCGCGTTGTGCCCATCGGCGCGCTGCGGCCTGGCCAGGATGCAGTCATCGAAGGCGTCGTCAGCGGCGCTGACGTGGTGATGGGCAAACGTCGCAGCCTGTTGGTGCGCTTGGGTGACGGCACCGGCGTATTGAGCCTGCGCTTCTATCACTTCAGCAACGCGCAGAAGGACGGCCTCAAACGCGGCACTCATGTACGTTGTTATGGCGAAGCCAGGCCTGGGGCATCGGGGCTTGAGATTTATCATCCCGAATATCGCGCCATTACCGGCGAAGAACACGTGGCAGTGGAGCAGACGCTCACGCCGATTTACCCGACGACCGAAGGCCTGACGCAGCAGCGTCTGCGCCAGCTGTGCCAGCAAAGCCTGGGTATGCTGGGCCCTAAAAGCCTGCCCGACTGGCTGCCGGACGAACTGGCGCGAGACTATCAACTGGCCCCGCTGGCTGAGGCCATTCACTACCTGCACAATCCGCCTGCGGACGCCGACGTCGACGAACTGGCCCTCGGTCATCATTGGGCCCAGCACCGACTTGCGTTCGAGGAGTTGCTGACTCATCAGCTGTCCCAGCAACGCTTGCGCGAAAGCCTGCGCTCGCAACGCGCGCCAGCGCTAGCGCTGGCCAAACGCCTGCCGACGCAGTTTCTTGCCAACCTGGGCTTCCCGCCTACAGGCGCCCAGCAGCGCGTCGGTAAGGAAATTGCCTACGACCTCAGTCAGCAGGAGCCCATGTTGCGGCTGATTCAGGGCGATGTTGGCGCGGGCAAGACCGTCGTCGCCGCACTCGCCGCGCTACAGGCATTGGAAGCGGGTTATCAGGTTGCGCTAATGGCGCCGACGGAGATTCTTGCCGAGCAGCATTTCATCAATTTCACCCGCTGGCTCGAACCGCTAGGCATCGAAACCGCGTGGCTAGCAGGCAAGCTCAAAGGCAAGGCTCGCGCGACGTCCCTGGAACAGATCGCCAACGGCGCGCCCATGGTCGTCGGCACCCACGCGCTGTTTCAGGATGAAGTGCAATTCAAGAATCTTGCGCTGGTGATCATCGACGAACAGCACCGTTTCGGCGTTCAGCAACGATTGGCTTTGCGCAGGAAAGGCGTGGGTGGCCGGATGTGCCCTCACCAATTGATCATGACCGCCACGCCGATTCCACGGACGCTGGCGATGAGCGCCTATGCGGACCTCGACACCTCGATCCTCGATGAGCTGCCTCCGGGCCGCACGCCGGTCAATACCGTACTGGTCGCCGACAGCCGCCGTATCGAGGTGGTCGAGCGCGTACGCAACGCTTGCGCCGAAGGTCGTCAGGCCTATTGGGTGTGCACCCTGATCGAAGAATCCGAAGAGCTGACGTGCCAGGCCGCCGAAACCACGTTCGAGGAGCTGACCAGCGCGTTAGGCGAACTTAAGGTCGGGCTGATCCACGGGCGCATGAAGCCCGCTGAAAAAGCCGCAGTGATGGCCGAATTCAAACAGGGCAACCTGCAGTTGCTCGTTGCCACGACCGTCATCGAGGTCGGCGTCGATGTGCCCAATGCCAGCCTGATGATCATCGAAAACCCGGAAAGACTTGGCCTGGCGCAGCTCCATCAGTTGCGCGGACGAGTAGGGCGCGGCAGCGCTGCGAGTCATTGTGTGCTGTTGTACCATCCACCCTTGTCGCAGATCGGCAGGCAACGTTTGGGGATCATGCGCGAGACCAACGACGGCTTCGTGATCGCTGAAAAGGATTTGGAGCTTCGCGGTCCGGGTGAAATGCTCGGCACACGCCAAACGGGCCTTCTGCAATTCAAGGTGGCCGACCTGATGCGCGACGCGGACCTGTTGCCCGCGGTCAGAGATGCTGCTCAGGCATTGCTCGAACGCTGGCCTACACATGTGAGCCCGTTGTTGGAGCGCTGGTTGCGCCATGGTCAACAATACGGGCAAGTGTGAAGCAGTCAGCAAGAAAAACGCCTCTCACCTATACAACGACCAAGCTGGGTATACTTCAGCGATTGTAGGAATCTGGATACAGGCCATGACCGAAGTTGCTCATATCGACGACGCCCCACACGCCCCGTCTGTCATTCGGCAGTTGCTTGCCAAAGCAGCCGTCAGATACCACGAAACCCCGGACAACGAGACGTTGCCGCTCGACCGAAAGGTCCAGGCCATCCTGCTCCATGACAGCGTAGGTGCGCTGCTGGTCCTGTTTCCGCAAAGCCAGTTGCTGGACCTCAATCGCATCACCGAACTGACCGGGCGCAAGCTTACTGCGGTGACCAAGGAGCATCTGGATAGCATGCTGGGCAAGAATAACCTGCGTGCCTTGCCAGCCCTTCCCGCGCTAACCAGTTCGCCGTGCCTGTACGAAGAACGCATCCTGCAAGCGCCAACCGTCCTGATCGATTCCGGCGAGCCAGGCCTGCTGCTGGAGATCGGCAGCGATGACTTCAAGACCCTTCTGAGCAAAGCCAGCGCTGCCACCTTCGGCGAGCCGATTGCGTCCGTGCAGCCTAACCTGACCCGCCCTGACGACGACCGCGAAGAGATCACCAAGGCCGTGCAGAACTTTACTGCGCGTCGCATACAGCAACGCCTGGAAGCGACGGTAGAGATCCCGCCGCTGGCCGACACTGCGCAAAAGATCATCAAACTGCGGGTCGACCCGGACGCCACTATCGATGACATCACCGGCGTCGTCGAAACCGACCCTGCGCTGGCGGCGCAAGTGGTGAGTTGGGCGGCCTCGCCCTATTACGGCTCCGCTGGCAAGATTCGCTCGGTCGAAGATGCCATCGTTCGCGTGCTGGGTTTCGACCTGGTGATCAATCTGGCGCTCGGCCTGGCGCTGGGCAAAACCCTGGCGCTGCCGAAGGACCATCCGCAGCAAGCAACGCCGTATTGGCAGCAGTCGATTTACACCGCTGCGGTGATCGAGGGGCTGACACGTGCCATGCCGCGGGCCAAGCGGCCTGAGAGCGGCCTGACTTATCTGGCTGGTCTGCTGCATAATTTTGGCTATCTGCTGCTGGCCCATGTGTTTCCGCCGCACTTCTCGCTGATCTGCCGACAAATCGAGGTCAACCCCCACCTGCATCACAGTTTCGTGGAACAGCACCTGCTGGGCATCACACGCGAGCAGATCGGCGCCTGGCTGATGCGCAACTGGGACATGCCGGAGGAACTGGCCACGGCTCTGCGCTTCCAGCATGACCCTCATTACACGGGCGAACATCACGAGTACGCCAATCTGGTGTGCGTGGCGGTTCGTCTATTGCGTAAGGAAGGCATCGGTTCGGACCCGATGGAGAGTATTCCCGACGAGCTGTTCCAGCGGCTGGAACTGCCTCGCGACAAAGCCGAGGATGTGGTGCGCAAGGTGCTGGAAGCCGAAGTATTGCTACGTGAGCTGGCTTCGCAGTTTCATTGATTGCTCGCCTGCCCTAGCACCGTACTGCGGTGCTAGGCCCACTGGCGGTGATGTTGCAAGGATGTCACCCCCTGTCAGGCCGGGCTGCTACAAGCCCTCGCGCGGGTCATCACGCCTTTTTCTTCCTTTGCTTCAAATATTTCGTCAGGCCTTGAAACCACATAACCAGCCCGGCGTTGCCAGTGACTTGAATGTTCTTGTCTTGAATTCCTTGCATGAACGCCAGTTGCTTGTTCTTCGCCTGCATCGTAGCGAAGCCATAGGCCGCATCCTTGAATGAAATCGCGAACGCCGGCTCGGCGGTGGCGCCTCCCCGGCTGCTGACCCGCTGATCGCGAACCACAAAATGGCGAGCGACCTTACCATCGGTGGTCTGCAGCTGAAAGGTCAGGTCTTTGCCGGCCAATTGGTGTTTGAAGGCAGGATTGTTGCGGCTGGCACGAGCCATCAACAGACCGAGCATCCAGAGAAGAAGACGAAATTTCATGGGTGAGGCCTCAGGCGATCAGGGGCGAATAGCGCAAGCCGCGCAGTGTATCGAGCTTGAAGGACGCGTGAGGAAGCAAAACTCATTGGTCGCAAAGTGGCGGCGTAGACAGGTGCGCTTGGGCCCATACGCGTGCCCACGGGAGCGCGCTTGCCATCCAAGGCCCGATAGAATCGCAGCACCTTCAGCAAGCCATGAGAATCTGCGGGAACGAATTCGATCACAAAACATTTCAGGCGCCAGACAGCGTCCGACAGCCAATAAAAATGGGCACCCAACGCGTTGGCATGCCCATTATCGTCGTGCACGCCTTGCGCAAGGCGCGCAGCGCTTATTTCTTCTTCGGTGCAGCCGCTTTCGGTTTCGGAGCGGGCTGCGAAGCAGCCTTTTGCGCAGGCTTTGGTGCCGTTTTTGGCGCCGGCTTGGATGCGGACTCCGGATTGACGCTGTCCTTCAGGAACTTGCCCGGTTTAAACGCGACAGTGTTACTGGCTTTTATTTGCACCGGTTCGCCCGTCTGAGGGTTCTTGCCCGTACGCGCACCCCGATGGCGCTGCAGGAAGGTGCCGAAACCCACGAGCGTCACGCTGTCCTTTTTGTTCAACGCGTTGGTGATTTCCTCAAGAACGGCATTGAGGACGCGATTGGCTTGGTCTTTGGTGAGATCTGCTTTTTCCGCGATGGCGGTTGCGAGGTCTGGTTTACGCATATGAAGCCTCTTTGACGGTTTTTGTTTTTATGTCCCGTGCAGCCCTTGGCGGGCAGCCAGCAGGTGCCGCGACGGCTCTACGTAGCGGCAGACCGGAATGAGGATGGCACGCTGCCGAATTCGGCGCCAGTACATGACCTACGTTTGTAGCAACAAAAGCGCGGCTTATCCGACAGAACGACAGGTATTCATGCCAACAGGGACGGCAGGACCTTGTTGAGCGCCAGTTTGTCCATAACCGCTGCACCTGTCAGCGCATACCCGAGCAGATTGCCGTGTGCATCGTGGCAAAGCGCTTTGATATCAGCGCCCTGCCCTTCGACGCTCCAAACGCCTTCCAGGCCCTTGGGCACTGGCGATACCACCAATGGGCAAACGGGGGTTTTCACGGTAACGGGCATTGGCCCGTATTTAACGACGGTCGGTGTCCCCGTCAGGGTTTGCGCCAGCGCACGGGCGCAACTCATCAACGGCATGACATACAGCAGATTGAGCCCGTCGACTTCAGCGCAATCACCCAACGCGTAGATATTGGCGTGTGAGGTCTTCAACTGACGATCGACTACCACACCTCGGCCAATCTCAAGACCAGCCGCAGCGGCTAAATCGACTCGGGGACGCAGCCCAATGGCAGATATCACCAGATCACAGTGCAACACCTCACCGTCGGACAGATGCGCTTGCAGGCCATCATCGACTCTGGAGAGTCGCGTCAGCACCGGGCCAAGATGGAACCGCGCACCCAGGCTCTCAAGCCCGGCCTGGACCGCTGTCGCGGCGGCAGGTGGCAGCAAAGTGGGCATGACCTGCTCGCAGGGGGCGACGAGATCGACTTCATAGCCGCCAAGAATAAGGTCATTGGCGAATTCGCATCCGATCAGGCCAACACCCAGGATCAGCACTCGACGTCTGCCCGCCGCGGCTGCGCGAAAACGTGCATAGTCTTCCAGATCGTTGATCGGGAAGATCGCATCGCTGGCATCGCCTTCCATCGGCACCCTTACGGTTTCCGCCCCCCAGGCCAGAACCAGATCGCGATAGTGGACCGACTCTTCGCCGATCCAGAGCCGCTTGTGGCCTGCGTCGATACCGCTGACGCGGGTGTGGGTACGAACCTCGGCCTTCAATTGCTCGGCCATCGCGCCCGGCTCGGCCATGCTCAACCCGTCCGCCTCCTTGTTCTTGCCAAAGCCGGTGGAGAGCATGGGCTTGGAATAGGAGCGACCGTCATCGGCGGTGATCAACAGAAGCGGCGTTTCGCCATCGAGCTTGCGAAATTCGCGGGCCAGGTTATACCCCGCAAGGCCAGTGCCGATGATCACCACAGGTACGTTCATTCATATCTCCAGGGTCAGTCAGTTAATGGGGATCAGGCGATTTCGATCATTTCGAAATCCATCTTGCCGACACCGCAATCAGGACAGAGCCAGTCCTCAGGGACGTCTTCCCACAAGGTGCCCGGCGCAATGCCGTCATCCGGCCAGCCATCGGCCTCGTTATAAATCAGGCCACAGACAATGCATTGCCACTTTTTCATCGGTTGGGTCTCTTGGTTCACAGGCTATACGGGCCCAGACGTTCAACGGTCGTCGCGCTTTTTTCGAATGGGTCTGGGCGTTTTACTGATCGCGGGACGATGACGCAAGTTTCATCGACGTTGACCAGGCAGTCCGGTCGTCGGCCAGAATCACCAATCATGCTAAGCTCGCCGCCTCGATTACTGCCAATAACTGCTCACTGTGATCCAGCAAAATCCTGCATGTCCGACGCCAGACTGGCTGTTGCGCGATCAACTGATCGAAGCACCCGCGCCTAAAGTCGTCGAGTGGCTGTTCCATGAAGACTCCCTGACTCGCCGACTGACGCGGCTTTCCAATGACCACTTCAGCGTCAGGCCACTGCTTGAAGGCTGGCAGCGCCTGCGTCCCGATGAGTGCGCCGCGTTGCAACTGCCAGACGGCAGCGAGGGCTGGGTGCGCGAGGTGTATTTGCTCGGAGCTGGGCAGCCTTGGGTGTTTGCCCGCAGCGTCGCGGGCCGTGCGGCGCTTGAAGAGGAAGGTCTGCACATGGACGAACTCGGCACGCGCTCCTTGGGTGAGCTGCTGTTCAGTGACCGAGCCTTCGCGCGCGGGCCTTTACAGGTTTGCCAATACCCCGCGTCGTGGCTGCCGCAGGCCGAGACTGCAGCAGGTCTGTGGGGCCGTCGCTCCTGTTTCCGCCGTGGGCCGTTGAGCATTCTGGTGGCCGAAGTGTTTTTGCCGACCGTGTGGCGCGCCATCGATCATGCCGCCGACTCAAACAAGGAGCGCCGTTGATGTACCTGTCGCTGCTCAAGTCTCTCAATCGCCTGCACCCGCGCGCCTGGGATTTCATCCAACTGATGCGCATTGAAAAACCTATCGGCATCTATTTGCTGCTGTGGCCGACACTGTGGGCGCTTTGGATTGCAGGCAAGGGTTCGCCTTCGTTGGGCAACGTGCTGATCTTTATAATCGGCGTGTTCCTGATGCGCGCTGCGGGTTGCGTGATCAATGACTTCGCCGACCGTAAGGTTGACGGCCACGTCAAACGTACCGAGCAGCGTCCGTTGGTGAGCGGCAGGGTGACGTCAAAAGAAGCGTTGGTTCTGTTCGCAGTGCTGGTTGCATTGAGCTTCGGCCTGGTGCTGATGACCAATTCCACCACCATCTGGCTGTCGTTCGGCGGTCTGGCACTGGCGGCCACGTACCCGTTCATGAAGCGCTACACCTATTACCCGCAAGTGGTCCTGGGAGCGGCCTTCTCGTGGGGAATGCCGATGGCGTTTACGGCGCAGACCGGCGATCTGCCCCCCGCGGCGTGGCTGCTATACATCGCTAACCTGCTGTGGACCGTCGGTTATGACACCTACTACGCCATGACCGACCGCGAAGATGACTTGAAGATTGGCGTGAAATCCACCGCCGTGCTGTTCGGTGACGCCGACAGGGTGATCATTCTGACGCTGCAGTGCCTGGCGCTTTTCTGCCTGATGCTGGCCGGCTCACGCTTTGAATTGGGTCTGTATTTCTTCCTCGGCCTTCTGGTCGCAGCCGGCTGTTTCGCCTGGGAGTTCTGGTCGACGCGGGATAAAGACCCACAGGCCTGCTTCAAGGCCTTTCTGCATAACCACTGGGCGGGTCTGGCGATCTTTGTCGGAATCGTAGTGGATTACGCGCTGCGCTGAACCGATGCGGGACAGCGCAGGGGGCGTTCAATCAGGGTTTGGCAACGTGCCAGGCATCGCCCTTGCCGTCGCCCGTCCTGTCGCCAGCGGCTTTGTCACTCTTGAACGTGTACAACGGTTTGCCTTTGTAAACCCACTGCGAAGTACCGTCTTCGCGCTTGATGATGGTCCAGTCGCCTTCGGCCTTGTCACTGTCGCTGGCGGTCAAGGGTGGCCAGTTGGTCGCGCATTGATCGTTACACACCGATTTACCGGCCGACGTGTCTTTGTCGAAGGTGTAAAGGGTCTGGCCCTCGTGAGTGGTCAGCATACCGTCGGTGGTCATTGCAGGGTCGGCGCCAAAGGCCAGGCCTGACGATGCCAGTGCGGCGGCAGTCAGCAGGCCCACAAGAGCAGAACAAATCTTAGCCATAGGTACATCCTCTTTTTGTTCGTCTAAGTTGCGACAGTTTTTGTAGGACAGGACCGATAGCTTAGCTCTAGACCAGGCATTGCGCACCGCCCCAACTAACCTGTCACACGACTGCAATAATTCCGTTATCTAATGCGCCCCAAGACAGTTAAATGACATGAGGTTCGAGGCATGGCTGGCAGAAGCATTCTGATCGTCGATGACGAAGCGCCGATTCGCGAGATGATCGCCGTCGCCCTGGAAATGGCCGGCTATGACTGCATGGAGGCAGAGAACTCTCAGCAAGCCCACGCTGTGATCGTCGATCGCAAGCCCGATTTGATTCTGCTCGACTGGATGCTGCCCGGTACCTCTGGCATCGAATTGGCGCGCCGGTTGAAGCGTGATGAGCTGACCGGAGACATCCCGATCATCATGCTCACCGCCAAGGGCGAAGAGGACAACAAGATCCAGGGCCTTGAAGTGGGTGCCGATGATTACATCACCAAACCTTTCTCTCCTCGCGAGCTGGTAGCACGCCTCAAGGCCGTGCTGCGCCGCGCTGGCCCCAACGATGGCGAGTCGCCCATCGAAGTGGGCGGCCTGCTGCTCGACCCGATCAGCCACCGCGTGACCATCGACGGCAAACCGGCCGAGATGGGGCCGACCGAATACCGCCTGCTGCAATTTTTCATGACCCATCAGGAACGTGCCTACACCCGCGGGCAGCTGCTCGATCAGGTCTGGGGCGGTAATGTCTATGTTGAGGAGCGCACCGTCGATGTCCACATCCGTCGCCTGCGCAAAGCCCTCGGCGATGCCTATGAAAATCTGGTACAAACCGTCCGCGGTACTGGCTACCGGTTCTCCACCAAAAGCTGAGCAGGCTTTTGGACTCAGCCTGTGCTGAAGACAAGGACGCGTTAATTGAATCACAACTGGCATGGCACTCTGATCCGCCACTTGCTGCTGTTGGTCTCGGCCTCGCTGCTGGCCGGCCTGTTCAGCGGGCATTATGGTGGGTGCCTGGCCATCGGCCTGGGACTGTATCTGGCCTGGACCCTCAAACAGTTGCTGCGTCTGCACGACTGGCTTCGCAATCACAAACCCGACGAGCCGCCGCCGGATGGCTACGGTCTCTGGGGCGATGTGTTCGATAGCATTTATCACTTGCAACGCCGTGACCAGCGCGTTCGCGGGCGGCTGCAGGCAGTCATCGACCGGGTCCAGGAGTCCACTGCTGCGTTGCAGGACGCGGTGATCATGCTTGACAGCGAAGGCAACCTGGAATGGTGGAACCGCGCCGCCGAAACCCTGCTCGGGTTGAAAACACCTCAAGACAGCGGCCAGCCGGTGACCAACCTGGTACGGCATCCGCGCTTCAAGGAGTACTTTGCGCACGCTAATTACGCCGAGCCGCTGGAAATCCCTTCACCGGTCAATGACCGTCTGCGCATCCAGATGCTGATCACCCGCTACGGCAACAACGAGCATCTGATGCTGGTGCGCGATGTTACCCGGCTTCATCAACTCGAACAGATGCGTAAGGACTTCGTGGCCAATGTGTCCCACGAACTGCGCACGCCACTGACAGTGATCTGCGGTTATCTTGAGACGCTGCTCGATAACGTCGAGCAAGTTAACCCGCGCTGGGTCCGCGCTCTGCAGCAAATGCACCAGCAAGGCGGACGCATGCAAACGCTGCTCAGCGATCTGTTGCTGTTAGCCAAACTCGAAGCCACGGATTACCCGTCCGACAACCAGCCCGTGGGCGTGTCAGCGCTGTTGCAGAGCATCAAGAACGATGCCCAGGCCTTGTCTGGGGCCAAAAACCAGGAGATCACGCTGGAGCTGGAAAGCGACTGGAGCCTCAAAGGCAGCGAGGCAGAGCTGCGCAGTGCATTCTCCAATCTGATTTTCAATGCGGTGAAATACACCCCGGCGCAGGGGAAGATCCGTATTCGCTGGTGGGCTGACGGGCGCGGCGCACACCTGAGTGTGCAGGACTCGGGCATAGGCATCGACACCAAGCACTTACCGCGTCTGACTGAGCGCTTCTATCGCGTTGACTCCAGCCGCGCCTCAAATACCGGGGGCACAGGATTGGGTCTGGCAATCGTCAAGCATGTACTGTTGCGCCATCGCGGATCGCTAGAGATCAACAGCGTGTTGGGCAAGGGCAGCGTGTTTATCTGCAACTTCGCCCCCGTCCAGATGACCAAGCCCTAGCAAAGCTCGCGGATAGCCGCTAAATTGCTGCGCTTATGGCCTCAATTCGTTAGGGCTTATTTCACCTTTCTTCGAAACGGAACCTGCAAAACTCCATCATGGACCCTTCCCCTGCTATTAGCCTGGCTTCAATTTTCGCCGACTTCGGCATGATTCTCTTCGCAATGATTCTGGTGCTGCTCAACGGTTTTTTCGTTGCCGCAGAGTTCGCCATGGTCAAGCTGCGCTCCACTCGCGTGGAATCGATCGCTGAAAAAAACGGCTGGCGCGGCCGGATCCTGCGCACGGTTCACAGTCAGCTGGACGCCTATCTCTCGGCCTGCCAGCTGGGTATCACACTCGCCTCGCTCGGCCTGGGCTGGGTTGGTGAGCCCGCTTTCGCTCATCTTTTGGCGCCGCTGCTGGAAATGCTGGGAGTCAATTCCCCGGAAGTCGTCAAAGGCGTTTCTTTCTTCACAGCCTTTTTCGTCATTTCCTATCTGCACATCGTGGTCGGCGAACTGGCACCCAAATCCTGGGCCATTCGCAAGCCAGAGCTGCTGTCGCTGTGGACGGCGGTCCCGCTTTATCTCTTTTATTGGACCATGTACCCGGCCATTTACCTGCTAAACGCCAGCGCCAACGGCATCTTGCGCATTGCGGGTCAGGGCGAACCCGGTCCGCATCACGAGCACCACTACAGTCGAGAAGAGCTCAAGCTGATACTGCACTCCAGCCGCGGTCAGGACCCCAGCGACCAAGGCATGCGCGTGCTGGCTTCTGCGGTGGAGATGGGCGAACTGGAAGTGGTGGATTGGGCCAACTCCCGGGAAGACCTGGTGACGCTGGACTTTAACGCGCCGCTCAAGGAGATTCTTGCGCTGTTCCGCCGCCATAAATTCAGCCGCTACCCGGTGTACGACGCCGAGCGTGGCGAGTTCGTTGGTCTGTTGCACATCAAGGATTTGCTGCTTGAACTGGCCGCGCTGGATCACATTCCCGAATCGTTCAACCTGGCCGAGCTCACGCGCCCGCTGGAGCGTGTGTCCAAGCACATGCCACTGTCGCGCCTGCTGGAGCAATTCCGGCAGGGCGGCGCGCACTTCGCGCTGGTCGAAGAAGCGGATGGCAAGGTGATTGGTTACCTGACCATGGAAGACGTGCTGGAAGTGCTGGTCGGCGATATTCAGGATGAACACCGTAAGGCTGAGCGCGGCATTCTGGCGTATCAGCCGGGCAAGCTGCTGGTGCGTGGCGACACGCCGCTGTTCAAGGTCGAGCGCCTGCTGGGTATCGATCTGGACCACGTCGAAGCCGAGACACTGGCGGGCCTGATCTATGACAGCCTCAAGCGCGTGCCCGAGGAGGAGGAAGTCATGGAGATCGAGGGCCTGCGTATCATCATCAAAAAGATGAAAGGCCCGAAAATCGTGCTGGCCAAGGTGTTAAAGCTGGACTGATCAAAGCGCATGCGGCCGCAAGCGCTTTGAGTGTTACCGAGCCGCACTACGTTCTGTAGCCACTATTACTGGCGGTGGCGTCTTTGATTGCTACCGCCTGCAGGCCGTGCGGCCACGGAGGGCTGTTTCAGACCTGCTTGTGTCGCACACTCAAGCTGCTTCAATTCCCTCCAACGGCAAAATTCGGCAGGTTTTGCACTGGCTGGGCGAACTCGTAGGGGATCGACTCCAGCGCCAGCCCGACGTTGCGCTGCACCACGAAATGCAGGTGCGGCCCGGTGCTGTTGCCGGTATTGCCGGAACGCCCCAGCGGCGTGCCCACGGCGACCCGTTCGCCTTCCTTCACGCTGACCGACCCCTGTTGAAGGTGCAGATAAACGCCCATCGTGCCGTCGTCGTGCAGGATGCGCACGAAATTGCCCGACGGGTTCGCGCCCCGGCCCGTCTGGGTATTTTCGGTCTTGATCACCGTCCCGCTACGCGCTGCGATGATTTGTGTGCCTTCGGGCATGGCGATATCGATGGCATAACGGCTCCTGGCGCCGACATGGCTGTATGCGCCATTGGGCCCTTGGCTGATACGGAACGGGCCACCCACCCACGGCAGCGGATAACGGTAGCCCAAGCCAATGCCTGCCATGCCGGACTGTGGGTCGCCGATGATGGATCGCAGGCTCGGCCTGTAGGCCATGGCTTTGCCTGGCGTGATTGGGCTGAGTGCGATGAGGCGCTGGTTGCTGCGCGCGGGAACAGTGCGGCGAATGACTTGATCAGCCACGCCCACGACGTTCTTGACGCCTGAGAGCTTCAGCTCGATTTCCACCGGCGCATACAGATCGTTGCGCACATAGAGGCTGTCGGTGCCTTTGGCTTTCTTGACGTTGAGCCGGACCTGAGCGTCGATGTGCTCGACCATGCGCTCGCGAAGTTTCATCACCTGCGCGCCGGGAACGGGTTGGTCGGTAAACGAAACCACTCCGTTGGCGTCGGTGAATCTATAAATGGTCACCGCTTCGGCCGCCTGAGCAGCCATAAGCAGTGCACACACGACCAGCAAGCGCTCAAACATCCGATAGGCCTGGCGTAAGGACAATTGGGGGCAAGCCTAACAGCGAAGCCGAGGTAAAAGGACTTATCCGTATCAATCGGTAATAGACGAAGCGTCAAGGAAATCGCGTCAGGGTCAAGCAAACCTGGTTTAGCAATTTCCATACGAAAAATCGGCTTCTGGCGAAGGCGCCGGAGCGGGGCCGCGATCCGCGCGGAACCGCTGGCAAGCCTGACGCTTACGCCTGGGCCAGAATCAGACGCCTTACGCGCCAGGAACGAAATGCTTGAGTGCCGTACCCCGAGCGATCAGACGCGACAGGTAGTCGAGCTTTTGGGTGTCCTGATCAACGAAACGGAAGGTCAGTTGCAGCCAGTCGCTGTCCGGCTTCTGCTCGAAGGCTGCGATGGCGTGCAGGTAACCGTTCAACCGGGCGACCTCGGCGTTCTCGCCCTGCTCCAGGTCGAGCACCGCACTGTCCAGGATCTGCGGCAGGGTCTCGCCGCGACGCACCACCAGCGAGGCTTCCTTGAGCGTCAACGCTTTGATCACGCATTGCTGCGTACCGCTGGACAAGCGCAACTGACCCTGACCACGACCCGTGGGCTCCTTCGAAGGTGCCGATTGGGCAGCGGGCTTGATCGCCGGCTGCGCAGGCGTCGATACGGGTGGTGTCGCGGAAACGACCTCGGGCCGGTTGCCAGTCAGCGCGCCCAGCGAGTCGTTGGCGAAGGCTGCATTCGCGCGGGCCGGCGCAGAGGACATCAGCGCCTCCAGCTTGCCGACCTTGTGCAGCGCTTTCTTGACCTTGGTCAGCAACTGCTCGTTGGTAAACGGCTTACCGATGAAGTCAGATACACCAGCCTGGATCGCCTGTATGACGTTTTCCTTGTCGCCACGACTGGTTACCATGATAAACGGCATACCCTTCAGGCTTTCTTGCTGACGACACCAGGTCAGCAATTCGAGGCCGGACATTTCGGGCATTTCCCAATCGCACAACACCAGGTCAAAGACCTCTTTGCTCAGCAGGAGCTGGGCTTTACGACCATTGACTGCGTCTTCCAGCGCTATGCCGGGAAAGGCATTACGCAGCCCTTTCTTAACCAGGTCGCGGATGAACGGCGCATCATCCACCACCAATACACTGACTTTACTCATCGACGCTCCTGATGGCGTGTTCACCGCAAATGGCGAGCATATCGCTGGCTGGTGGCCAACTGCCAAATTGTTTGACGACACCGGGATATTTATTCGCGGGTGACATAAATGGGCGGTAAAAAAAACAAGCGCTGAAAAACAGCTCACTCAAAAAAAAGCCCGGCGGTCGCCGGGCATTTTTTCTCAGGCAATCTTACTTATCGTCAGGTACGTCCGGAACATTAGCTATTTCGGCAGACAGACCTTTGACTTCCTGCTGCATGCGCTTGAGCCCAAGGTGGCGCACGTCGGTGCCGCGCACCAGATAAATCACCAGCTCCGAGATGTTGCGTGCGTGATCACCGATACGCTCCAGCGAACGCAGCACCCAGATCACATTGAGCACGCGGGAAATCGAACGCGGATCCTCCATCATGTAAGTGACCAGTTCACGCAGCGCGGTTTTGTATTCACGGTCGATGTTTTTGTCGTATTGCGCAACTGACAGCGCCAGATCGGCGTCGAAACGGGCGAACGAGTCCAGCGCATCACGCACCATTTTGCTGACCTGATCACTGATGTGCCGTACTTCCACGTAGCCACGCGGCGATTCGCCTTCTTCGCACAGCTGGATAGCGCGACGAGCGATCTTGGTCGACTCGTCTCCGATACGCTCAAGGTCTATCACCGACTTGGAGATGCTGATGATCAACCGCAGGTCCGAAGCCGCAGGCTGACGCCGGGCCAGGATGCGCAGGCATTCCTCGTCGATGTTGCGCTCCATCTGGTTGATGCGGTCGTCGACTTCGCGCACTCGCTGGGCAAGGCCGGAGTCGGCTTCGATCAACGCAGTGACCGCGTCGTTGACCTGCTTCTCGACCAGCCCCCCCATTTCCAGCAGGTGGCTGCGAACTTCTTCCAGTTCAGCGTTGAACTGCTGGGAGATGTGATGTGTATGGCTGTCTTTGATCATGCTCAGTGTCCGTCCGATGATTGCGCGGTGGTTCAGGGCTGACGAAACACGCGCTAGCCGTAACGACCGGTTATGTAGTCTTCCGTCTGCTTTTTGGTCGGATTGGTGAACAGCGTATCGGTGTCCCCGAATTCGACCACCTTGCCCATGTGCAGAAACGCGGTGTAATCCGATACACGCGCCGCCTGCTGCATGTTGTGGGTAACGATCACAATGGTGTATTTGGATTTCAGTTCGTAGATCAGCTCTTCGACTTTTAACGTCGAAATCGGGTCGAGCGCCGAGCACGGCTCATCGAGCAGCAATACTTCGGGCTCGACGGCGATAGTGCGGGCGATCACCAAACGTTGCTGCTGACCCCCGGAGAGCCCGAGCGCCGATTCATGCAGGCGGTCCTTGACCTCATCCCACAGCGCCGCGCCCCGCAACGCCCACTCGACCGCCTCGTCGAGCGTGCGCTTTTTGTTGATGCCCTGGAGCCGCAGGCCATACACCACGTTTTCATAAACGGTCTTGGGAAACGGGTTAGGTTTCTGAAACACCATACCGACCCGACGACGCAATTCGGCAACGTCCTCACCCTTGGTGTAGATGTCGTGACCGTACAGCTTGATCTCGCCCTGCACGCGGCAGCCGTCCACCAAATCGTTCATGCGGTTGAAGGTGCGCAACAGGGTTGATTTACCGCAGCCGGACGGACCGATGAACGAGGTCACCCGTCGCTTGGGGATATTCATGCGAATGTCGTACAGCGCCTGCTTATGGCCGTAGAAAAGACTCAGGCCCGGCACTTCCAGGGCCACCTCTTCGCTGGCGAGGTCCAGCCCTTGGCGCTTGCGGCCCAATGCCGACATGTTAATGGCGCGGGTGTGGGAATCTTGCATATCTGCCTCACTTCGTTCGTAGCTGCGAGCTTTAAGCTGCAGGCGGCAAGTCTGGTATAGAAACGGCAGGGTATTGAGCGTGTTGCTTGCAGTTCAAGGCTCGAAGCTGCTTTACCCGTCGAACGCCTTGTACTTCTCGCGCAGACGATTACGGATGAACACCGCGCAGAGGTTCAGCAGAGCGATCACCAGGACCAGCAACAACGCCGTGGCGTACACCAGCGGCCGCGCGGCCTCGACGTTGGGGCTTTGAAAGCCTACGTCATAGATATGGAAGCCCAGGTGCATGATCTTTTGGTCCAGGTGCAGATACGGGTAGTTGCCATCGAGCGGCAACGAAGGCGCCATCTTCACCACACCAACCAGCATCAGTGGCGCCACTTCGCCGGCAGCGCGGGCCACCGCCAGAATCAGGCCAGTCATCATCGCCGGGCTGGCCATGGGCAGGACGATCTTCCATAGCGTCTCGGCCTTGGTGGCGCCCAGGGCCAACGAGCCCTCACGCAGCGACAGCGGGATGCGCGCAAGCCCCTCTTCCGTCGCGACAATCACCACCGGCACCGCTAGCAGCGCGAGGGTCAGTGAGGCCCAGAGCAAACCCGGCGTGCCGAATGTGGGC
This sequence comes from Pseudomonas sp. UBA5706, assembly GCF_002419965.1. Taxonomy (GTDB): domain Bacteria; phylum Pseudomonadota; class Gammaproteobacteria; order Pseudomonadales; family Pseudomonadaceae; genus Aquipseudomonas. The sequence goes on along the minus strand of NZ_DIHC01000043.1, from coordinate 225,685 downwards.
GCAGGCAGCGCTTCGGCAAAGAAAAGACGATCCAGCGAGCCGCCCAGCACGTAAACGAAGAACCCCAGCCCGAACACGCCATAGACGATCGCCGGAACGCCCGCCAGGTTGTTTACGGCGATACGGATTAGTCGCGTCAGCGGTCCCTGGCGCGCGTATTCGCGCAGATAGACCGCCGCCAGCACGCCAAATGGCGTCACGATGACGGCCATGATCAAAGTCATCATCACCGTGCCGAAGATGGCCGGGAAAATCCCGCCTTCGGTGTTGGCTTCACGGGGAGAGTCACTGAGGAATTCCCAAAGCTTCTGAAAATAAAAGCCCAGCTTGCTCGCGACACCCATCGTGTTGGGCTGATAGGCGTGCACCACGTTACCCAGACTGATCTCGACTTCTTTGCCGTTGGCGTCGCGAGCGGTCAGGCTGTCACGGCCGAACTCGGTGCGCAACGCGCCCAGACGGGACTCGACGTCCTTATAACGTGCCTCGTATTCTGCGCGCTCGGAAGCCATGTCGGCCTGCGTCTCAGCGCTCAGGCGACCGTTGAGTTCCAGCTTGCGAGCTTGCAACCGCAGACGCTCGATACCGTGGTTGATGGCGCCGATATCGGTCTTTTCCAAGCCGTCCAGCGTTTTGGAAATCTTCTGCACCCGTGCAATACGTTCACGCAATTGCGCCCAGGCGGCTTCGCCCTCGGCGATGACCCGCCCGTTTTCTTTGACGTTGACCAGATAGCCGTAGAAATTGCCCCACTCACGGCGCTCAATGGTCATCAGTTCGGCAGGCTTGCTCTGTTCGGTCAGCCATTGGCCGATGACCCAGTTGAAGTCGCTGGGGTTCAGATCGCGGTTGCCCACCTTGAACAGGTCGCGGGTCATGAACTGGGGCCCTTGAGCAGGAACCGGCAATCCGGCGCCCCTTAGTCGCGCACGTGGCACCTCTTCTGACTGCACCCGTTCACCCACCAGCACCTGCCTTGGCTGACCGGGCACCTCGTAGTGGGCAGAAATCACGTCTGCAGGCCAGAAGTGACCCAAGCCGCGCACCGCGATCACCGCCAGCAGGCCGATGGTCATGATCACTGCTATCGACACTGCGCCCGCGCTCATCCACACGCCAGGGGCGCCGCTGTTGAACCAATGCTTCAGGGAGGTTGTTTTCATCCGTTTCTACCTGCCCTAGAGAGACGAATACTTCTTGCGCAGGCGCTGACGGATCAGCTCTGCCAAGGTATTCATGACGAACGTAAACATCAGCAGCACCAGCGCCGCGAGGAAGAGTACGCGGTAATGACTGCCGCCCACTTCGGACTCCGGCATTTCCACAGCGACGTTAGCTGCCAGGGTGCGCATGCCTTCGAATAGGTTCATGTTCATGATGGGCGTGTTGCCGGTGGCCATCAGCACAATCATGGTTTCGCCGACAGCGCGGCCCATGCCGATCATCAGCGCCGAAAAGATACCGGGGCTGGCGGTCAGGATCACTACGCGGGTCAAGGTCTGCCAGGGTGTAGCGCCCAGTGCCAGCGAGCCCAGGGTCAAACCGCGAGGCACACTGAACACGGCATCTTCGGCAATCGAATAAATATTAGGGATGACCGCAAAGCCCATTGCGAGCCCGATCACCAGCGCGTTTCGCTGATCATAAGTGATGCCCAGATCGTTAGTAATCCAGGAACGCATGTCGCCGCCGAAGAACCAGCTCTCCATGTGCGAACTCATGCCCAGCGACACCCACCCTACCAGCACAATGACCGGGATCAGAATCGCGCTTTCCCAGCCATCAGGCACCCGCAGGCGAATCGAATCAGGCAGGCGCGTCCACAGGTAGCCCGCCAGCAGAATGCCGATCGGGGTCAGGATCAGCAGGCTGAAAATCCCCGGCAGATGCCCCTCCAGGTACGGTGCCAGAAACAGACCCGCAAAAAAACCGAGGATCACCGTCGGCATCGCTTCCATCAATTCGATCACCGGCTTGACCTTGCGTCGCATGCCGGGGGCCATGAAATAGGCGGTATAGATAGCAGCGGCGACGGCAAGCGGCGCAGCCAGCAACATGGCATAGAACGCAGCCTTGAGCGTGCCGTAGGTGAGCGGCGCCAGGCTCAGCTTGGGCTCGAAATCACTGTTGGAGGCAGTGGACTGCCAGATGTACCTGGGTTCGTCGTAATTCTCATACCAAACCTTATCCCACAATGCGCTCCACGAGACCTCCGGATGCGGGTTGTTGAGCATCAGCGGCAGCAGCTTGCCGTTGTCTTCGACGATAAGGCGATCGGCGCGTGGTGACAGGCCCATTACAGCAGGGCCGCTGGCGACCGGATCGATCAACAGCGTGCGATGCGCGGTGCTGTGAAATACACCCAGTTTGCCGGAGGTGTCCATGGCGACGAAACCTTTGCGGCGCTGTTCGGCGGTGATCTGCGAAATCGGAGCGTTATCCAGCTTGAAGTCGCGGATGTGCTGCAGGCGCATCTCACCATCGACGTCCCGGGCCATGAACCACTGGGCAATGTTGCCCCTGGAACTGCCAATCAACAAAGAGATGCCACCGACCAGCTGCGTGCTGGCGGTGGTCTGGGCGCTGGCGTCTTCAAGCAGCTTGTAGCGGCCGTTCAGCGTACGGTCTTGCAAGTTGAACACATCCGCCTGGGCGCGACCGTTGATCACGTACAGCCACTGCTGGCGCGGATCGACGTAGATCGCTTTGACGGTCGCCGAGAGCTGTGGCAGTTCAACACGGTTTTGTTCGCGGGTGATTTCGCCGGTCATCAGGTTTTCTGTCTGGCTCAGAGACAGAACATGCAGCTGCGCGCCGGTCGCGCCGGCCACTATCAGCGTGTTATCGCTGGCGTTGAGGCTGACATGTTCCAGCGCTCGCCCCTCTTCATCCAGTGCCATCGGGGCCTGACCATAGGGCCAACTGATGGCCGGGGTAATGGTCTTTTGGCTTCCGAGGTAGGTGATCGGGTAAGCGTGCTTGAACACCAGGACCCGGCCGTTGGACAGGCCCACGGCCACCAGCGGCTTGCCAGGCTGATCCTGGGCGACAGAAGTGACATGTGCACCTGCTGGCACAGGCAGCGGTACACGGGAAAGCTCGCGACCATCGTCCAGACTGAAGAACAGTGCTTGACCCTCGTCGGACACACGCATGCCGACCTGATTCTGCTCCTCGATAGTCAGCATCAGGGGCTTGCCAGCGTCGTGCATCCAGGTGGGAGCCTGCGCGGTCAGGGGCGTCAGTTTCGCGCTCTGAAAGAGGGGTGCGACGACATAGGCCAGGTAAAAGAAGATCAGCGTAATTGCAGCAAGAACAGCGAGGCCACCCACCAGCACGTACCAGCGCGTGAGACGATCTTTGAGCGCACGGATGCGACGCTTGCGCTGCAGCTCCGGGGTATTGAAATCAATACGCTGGGGCGGGGATTTTTCGCTCATCGATGAATTGGCCAAATCATTCATGCGCACACCCTAGCGGCTATGTATGACAGATACATGACAGCATGGTGACGCAAAAAAGCCCGTCGCCGCGATGCCGTGGCAACGGACTGTTGATGTTTCGCAAGCCTCGTTCCATAAGGCTCTTATCGAGCAGCGGGCCCGACCCGCCACCCCGCATCCGGGTGCTCTGGACTATAAGAGCAGGCCGCTCGCCACGCGATCCGTTGTTATAGCCCCAAATCAGCCAATGTCTTGCTGACAACCTTGCCCGGTAGAGGAATGTACCCGTCTTTCATGACAACTTCCTGACCTTGTTTGGACATGACCAATTTGACGAACTCGGCCTCCAGCGGGTTGAGCGGCGTGTTCGGAGCCTTGTTGACGTAGACATACAGGAAGCGCGCCAGTGGGTAGGTACCATTCAGCGCATTGGCCTCGTTGTCTTCGATAAAGGCATCGCCGTCCTTTTTCGCCAGCGGCACGGTACGCACGCTGGAGGTTTTATAGCCAATGCCCGAATAACCGATGCCATTGAGCGAGCTGCTGATCGAGCTGACGACCGAGGCTGAACCAGGCTGTTCGTTGACGTTGGGCTTGAAATCGCCTTTGCACAGCGACACTTCCTTGAAGTAGCCGTAGGTGCCAGACACCGAATTACGCCCGAAGAGCTGAATGGATTTGTCGGCCAGGTCGCCGGTCACGCCGACGTCGCTCCAGCGTTTGGCATCCGCCTTGGCCCCACAGAGACGCGTCGCGGAGAAAATCGCGTCCACTTGCTGCAGCGTCAGGCCTCTGATCGGGTTGTCCTTGTGCACGAACACCGCCAGCGCATCCACCGCCACCGGAACAGCGGTCGGCTTGTAGCCGTACTTTTGCTCGAATGCGGAGATTTCGCCGTCCTTCATCTTGCGACTCATCGGCCCCAGCGTTGCCGTGCCTTCGGTCAACGCTGGCGGCGCGGTCGATGAGCCCGCCGCCTGAATCTGGATGTTCACGGTGGGGTATTCACGCTTATAGGCCTCGGCCCACAGCGTCATGAGGTTTGCCAACGTATCAGAGCCCACACTGGACAGATTGCCCGAAACACCGGAGGTTTTGACGTAAGGTTTGATCGCAGGATCAACTGCAGCACCAGCAGCAGCTGCATTGGCAGTTGCAATGCCGGTGGCCACAAAAGTGAGTGCCGTCATCAAACGCTTGAAGGGCATGCCTGGCTCCTGGCGAGGTGAGGAAGGTGGCCGGGGTCGGCGATGGCCACGTGACTACTCTATGACCAAGATATGACAGAAAAATGAAAGGCCGCCTCCGGCTTGGAAGGCGGCCTTAACGTCAGCCGATAATATCCATAGCGCCGAGCTGGCCTCAGGCGACTTTCTTCTTCAACAGATAAACGCCGATCACCATCCCCATCGCACAGAGAATAGCGACATACCACGCAGGCCCCATGGGGTTGGCTTTGAGCATCAGGGTCACGACCATGGGCGTCAGCCCACCGAAAATGGCGTATGCCAGGTTGTAAGAGAACGACAGCCCGGAAAAGCGCACAACCGGCGGAAAGGCTTTGACCATCACGAATGGCACGGCACCGATGGTGCCAACGAACAAGCCAGTGATGGCGTACAGCGGATAGAGCAGATCGGGGTGGTCACCGACGGTGTGGTAGAACGTCCAGGAGCTGATCAACAGACCCAGCGAACCGAACACGAACACCAGGCCAGCGCCGAAGCGATCTGCCAGCGCGCCGGCACCGATGCAGCCCAGGCTCAGCAGAACGATCGCAAGGCTGTTGGCCTTGAGCGTGATAGCCGGGGCAAAACCATAGGTGGTCTGCAGCAGAGTCGGGGTCATGAGGATGACCACCACCACGCCAGCCGAGAGCAGCCAGGTCAATGCCATTGACAGTACAACCGCGCCACGATGATCCCGCAGGACCGCCTTGAGCGGAACTTCATCGGCCAGCTCCTTGCGCAGTTCCAGCTCAGCGAAGACCGGGGTTTCGTGCAGCCAACGGCGCAGGTAGACCGACAACAGGCCAAACACACCCCCGAGCAGGAAAGGAATCCGCCAGGCGTAGTCCGATACCTCGGTCGGGGTGTAAAGGCTGTTGGTCCAGGTAGCGACCAACGAACCGAGCAAGATGCCCGCAGTCAGACCGCAAGTGAGCGTACCGCAGGCGTAACCGACGTTACGTGCGGGAACGTGCTCGGAAACGAATACCCACGCACCTGGCACCTCGCCCCCGATCGCGGCGCCTTGGATAACGCGCATCAGCAACAATAGCAGCGGCGCCCAGATACCAATCTGCGCATACGTTGGCAGCAGACCCATGATCAAGGTTGGGACGGCCATCAGGAAGATACTGAGCGTGAACATCTTCTTGCGGCCCAGCAGGTCGCCAAAGTGCGCCATGACAATGCCGCCTAACGGACGCGCCAAATACCCGGCGGCGAAAATACCAAAGGTCTGCATCAAACGCAGCCATTGCGGCATATCCACCGGGAAAAACAGCTTGCCGACCACGGCCGCGAAAAAAACAAAAATGACGAAATCGTAAAATTCCAACGCACCGCCCAAGGCGGAAAGCGACAGGGTTTTATAGTCGTTACGGGTCAGCGGACGCGAAGGCTGCGCAACACTTGAAGACACAGAGGACATGACAATGGCTTCTCTTTTGAGGCTCTTTCGGGACGAATAATCAGTTGCGATGCGGCCATGGGTAACGGCTGTGCACGCGATTTATCGACTCGAAGCGTTGATCGGGCATCAAAATTGCGTGCCAATATCGGCGTAGTGTGCCAAATCGGTCCGGCACGATAGCAAATTGCGCGAGGATGCACATGGATTGCAACGCGTGCATGGCTAAATCAAGGCAAGGCGGTCGTAGGGAGACGTGACGACCGATATACTGCCCGGCCGCGACTCACCCGTTTTCTGGGAATTTGTGCGAAACCATTTACTTAAGTCGTTTTCGCAGAGTTTCCCTAATTACTTAAAGAAGACTTAGGCTTGGGAAAGTGTGCAAGCGAAGGCTAGGCTAGGCGAACACAGGCGAGGAAGTGCGGTTTAGGGTAATAAAACGAGCATTCCAGGCCTGTTTTTATGCGGCACGTCCAGCGCAAACCACTTTTCGGACATAGCCGGGAGAGTCATGGGTCAGAGGGACCCCTAGATGAATGAGTTAGAGCAAGAAGATCCAATCCCGCAAGGCGATCTCGCCTTGCAAATTACCGCACTGCCTCGCGAAACCAATGGCTTTGGCGACATTTTCGGTGGCTGGCTGGTCGCGCAGATGGACCTGGCCGGCACAGCGATGGCCAGCAAGGTAGCAGGCGGACGCGTGGCGACAGTTGCCATTGATCGCATGGCGTTCCTGGTTCCGGTGGCCGTTGGCGCGCAGCTGTCCTTTTACACCCAGACCCTGGAAATTGGCCGCAGCTCGATCCAGATGATGGTTGAGGTGTGGAGCGATGATCCACTGTCCAGCGAATGGCGCAAGGTGACCGAAGCGGTATTCGTTTTTGTCGCCATCGACGGCAGTGGTCGTACCCGCTCGGTTCCTGCCCGGCGCTGAGCAGCGGTCAAATGCACTTGGCAGCGCGCAGTAAACTCATCAAGCTTGGCACAGTCTGATTCAGTCACTGTCCTTTGAGTGAGTACCTCTATGCCTACGCCAGAAGTCGAATCCATCCAGCTCGGTGAGCTCAATTGCTGGCGTATTCGCCACGGCCAGGCCGAACTGGTGGTCGCCCAACAGGGCGCACATGTCATCAGCTATCAAATCGACGGCGACCAACCTCTGATCTGGTCCAACCCGGGCGCGGTGTTCAAGCACGGCAAGGCGATTCGCGGCGGTATGCCGGTCTGCTGGCCGTGGTTCGGCAATTTCCAGCGCAACCCGCAAAGCGTCCAAAACATGCGTCAAAGCAGCGAGCCAGCGAACGCTCACGGCGAGGTCCGGGCGATCGATTGGGAGCTGATGGGCATGGGTGAAGACGGGGACGCGCTGATCGTTGAGTTCATTCAGCCCAAAGCCGAAGGTCAACTGCCCGGCTGGCCGCACACCGTCGGCCTGAAGCTGCAGATTCGCCTGGATGCGGCCCTCAACGTCAGCCTGATCAGCTTCAACGCCGGGCCTGAAGACGTCAGTCTGAGCCAGGCGCTGCACAGCTATTTCGCGGTCAGCGACGTGCATCAGGTCCGCATCGAAGGGCTCGATGGCGTCAGTTACCTGAATACCCTGGAAAGCTGGGAAAAACCGAACGTGCAGGCCGGCGATATCACCTTTACAGGTGAGACGGATCGCATCTATCAGGACACCCCTGAGTTGGTTTCGATTATTGACCCTGAATGGAAACGCAGGATTCAGGTCCAGACCGGTGGTTCGAAATCAGCGGTGGTCTGGAATCCATGGATTGAAAAGACCAAGACCTTCAGTGACATGCAGGCCGATGGCTGGAAGGGCATGGTGTGCGTCGAAACCGCGAATGTCATGACAGACATCGTGACGCTCAAACCCAACGACATGCATGAGATGCGTGTCAGGATCTGGGCGGAGCCGTTGAACGACGAGTAATGGATAACCTGTCGTCACACGGCCTGCCAGCGCAAGCGATTTCCGAAGGCAACCGCCGGCTCGCCGTGCTGCTACAGGGACTGCGAATCGATCAAGGCTCGCGGTGCGCGCCTTACAGGTCCGCCTCGGTCACCACACGAACCTTGGCAGCATCCAGTGCGTAGGCTGCATCGGCCAGATCGTTGCTGACCTTCTCGACCTTCAACGTGCCGATGACCCACAACGGGGTATAGATGTCATCGATTTTCAGGCCCTTGGGGTAGCGCACCAGCACCAGTTGGTTTGGCGGCGGTGGTGGGACGTGAATGCAGGCACCCGGGTAAGGGACCAGGAAAAACAGCGTGCTGTGGCCCTTGGCATCGGTTTCGAGCGGCACCGGGTAGCCTCCCAGACGAATATTCCTGCCGTTCATCGCGGCTACGGTCTTGGTCGAATACATGACTGCAGGCAGGCCCTTGCTTTGCTTCAACCCCCCCTTGCTGTCGAACGTCCCCTGGGCTTCAGGAGAGTCGTGGTCGATTTCGGGCATGGCTTCCAGGGCTTTCTGATCCGACTTGGGCATGAGTTCCAGCCAGTCGGTTTCAGGCAAATCGGCAGCGCGTGCCAGTCCAAAGACCAGCAGCAGAGAGAGGAGAAGAAAACGACGCATTGAGGTGCCCGGCATGTGCAGTTGAATGCCGCGCATTCTAGCCCTCTGCGCAGGATTAGCGCAGAGGGCCAGATTCACTTTCACTTCTTTTTGATCAAGCCGTAGAGCACCAGCAAAACGATCGCGCCAACCAGCGCGCCGAGGAATCCCGCACCCTGGCCTGCCTGATAGATACCCAGTGCCTGGCCACCGTAGGTCGCCACCAGAGAGCCGGCGATACCCAGGATAATGGTCATGATCCAGCCCATGCTGTCGTCGCCCGGCTTCAGAAAGCGAGCCAACAGACCCACGATCAGGCCGATAAAGATGGTTCCAATGATTCCCATGCCATGTCCCTCTGTTTTGAATGGATATGTCAAAGCCTAGGCGGCCATTGACAACACGCTATGAGAGGGCGCGCGGGCTGGAATGGTTCAACGTGATATGGGCAAAGGGATCTGAAGACCCGCAGCCATCCATGGCAATCCGGCTGGCCATCGGGGGCCAATTCAGGCTCGCTACCGTCGGCGAGCCGGGCTGCTGCAGGGCATTGGCCCGAGCGACTAAACAGACCTGATCAGTTTTTGATCAACGCCTCAACCTGCTTGACCTGACGGTCCAGCGTCTCGCGATCCTTGCAGCGCAGGGTCGCGTGACCCACCTTGCGGCCGACCTTGAATGCCTTTGCGTAGTGATGCAAATGGCAATCGTCGATGGCGATGACCTGCTCCACAGCCGGCACATCACCGATGAAGTTGAGCATCGCGCTCTCACCCACCTTGGCAGTGGAACCCAACGGCAGGCCGGCGACGGCGCGCAGATGATTTTCAAACTGGCTGCACTCGGCGCCTTCGGTCGTCCAGTGACCTGAATTATGAACGCGCGGGGCGATTTCGTTGGCTTTCAACCCGCCATCGACTTCAAAGAACTCGAAAGCCAGTACGCCGACGTAATCGAGCTGCTTGAGCACACGCCCGGCGTAGTCTTCAGCCAGCGCCTGCAACGGGTGATCGGTGCTGGCAACGGACAGACGCAGAATGCCGCTGTCGTGGGTGTTGTGCACCAGCGGGTAGAAGCGGGTTTCGCCATCGCGGGCGCGCACTGCGATCAGCGAAACTTCACCGGTAAACGGCACGAAGCCTTCGAGCAAGCACGGCACGCTGCCCAGTTCGGCGAAGGTGTCGAGCACATCTTCAGGCTTGCGCAGGACTTTCTGGCCTTTGCCGTCATAGCCCAGGGTGCGGGTCTTGAGGACGGCAGGCAGACCGATGCTGTCGACGGCGGCGTCCAGATCGACCTGGGACTGAATATCGGCGAACGCAGGCGTCGGAATACCCAGGTCCTTGAACATGCTCTTTTCGAACCAGCGGTCACGAGCGATGCGCAAGGCTTCGGCACTTGGATAGACCGGCACGAACTGCGAGAGAAAGGCCACGGTTTCCGCCGGCACGCTTTCGAACTCGAACGTCACCAGATCCACCTCGTCAGCCAACTGGCGCAAGTGATCCTGATCGCCGTAATCGGCACGCAGATGCTCGCCCAGCGCGGCGGCGCAAGCGTCCGGAGCGGGGTCAAGGAAGGCGAAGTTCATGCCCAGCGGGGTGCCCGCCAGTGCCAACATGCGACCCAACTGGCCGCCACCGATTACGCCGATCTTCATGAAAACCTCAGGCCTCGCGTGGGTCTGGATTGTCCAGAACGCTGTCTGTCTGCTCAGTGCGGAATTTTTTCAGCACTGCATGAAATTGCGGGTGTTTGGCACCCAGAATGCTGGCCGACAACAGTGCGGCGTTGATCGCGCCCGCCTTGCCGATAGCCAGGGTCGCGACCGGAATGCCTGCAGGCATTTGCACGATGGAGAGCAGCGAATCGACACCCGACAGCATCGAGGACTGCACCGGCACGCCCAATACAGGCAGGTGGGTCTTGGCAGCGCACATGCCCGGCAAGTGAGCGGCACCGCCCGCCCCAGCGATGATCACCTCGATGCCGCGGCCTTCGGCCTCTTCGGCATACTGGAACAGCAGGTCCGGTGTGCGATGGGCCGACACCACTTTGACTTCGTACGGAATGCCGAGCTTTTCCAGCATGTCGGCGGTGTGGCTAAGGGTGGACCAATCGGACTTGGAGCCCATGATCACGCCAACCAGTGCGCTCATCGTCGTGCCTCTTCATCGGGCGCCCGCGGGCGCGTCTAAAAACAACAAGCCACGCGGGAAAACCGGCGTGGCTTGTCGTACGAATTATGACCGGTGCAACCGGCCAAAGGCCGCGCAGTATACCGTAAAGATCGGCGATAAATAGACCTTCTATCAGCGCTGGAAACCGCGGCTTCGCTGACTTTCGAGTCAAGCACAACAGGACGTCGGAGGCACTTTGGGAACAGGCATGGCAGCGAGCTATCCAGCGTCGGACGCGCTCATCGGCAGGGCAGTGGCGAGAACGTTGAATCAGGAGCGCTTCAATTGGCGGCGCAGCCTGAAGTTATCGGCGACCAGCACCACCAGCGCCACGAGGTTCAGCACGGCGAAACCGTCGCCCCACAGAGAGTGCCAGAAGCCCCAGGCGACTACGGCGACAACCACGCCAGCGACCAACAACGAGAAGGCGTCTTTCATACGATCACCATCCCCTGACGGTAGTGAAGCTTGCCCGGCACTTGCGGCTTATAAATACCGGGAAACTTGATCAGGCAGGCACTGAGCCACGGGCGGTCAAGATCATGGCTGCGGGCCATGGAGAGCACTTCGGAAATCGATGTGCCACTTGCGAGTGAACGTCCTGTGGCCACCGCAATGCTGCCGATCACCGCCCCCACATAGAACGCGGCGGAGCAAGCCGCAATAACACCCAGCTGTTCCAGGCGAGTGCCAGCACCGATCGCTTCGCCCACGGTGACGGTCTTGCCGAACTTGTCGATCTGGGTCAACAACGTGCTGGAAGTAGCGGTGGCGGCAGACAGAGTGCCAAACAGCGACTCGGGGGCAGGCAGCCCGAGAGCGTCCATGTTTTCCTTGAAATACTCGTAAAACTTCGACATCCACTCATTCCCTTGAACACTGGCACGTTTCGCCCTCCAGCCTAGAGGATCGAAAACAAAAGCTCGATTCACAGGCGATCAACCGCCCTGTGCCGCGCCGCCTTCCAGCTTGCGCCATAACAGCCGCACATTGGCCTTGCGCACGAGGGCGCAGCGATAAAGGCGAATCTCCAGCGGCACGTGCCATTGAGCACCGCCGCAAATCACCAGTTCACCGCGCTCAAGCTCAGCAGCAATGCTCAGCCGGGGCACCCAGGCGATGCCCAGCCCTTGCAGCGCCATGCCCTTGAGGCTATCGGCCATCGCGGTCTCGTACACGGTCGTAAAGCGCAGATTGCGTTGACGCAGCAGCAGATTCACCGAGCGCCCCAGAAACGCTCCGGCGCTATACGCCAGCAACGGCACGCTGTGCTCGCCCTCCAAATCGAACAACGGCTTGCCCTCGGCATCGGCTGAGCAAATGGGCAGCATTTCCGTCATGCCCAAATGCAGCGAGGGGAATATCTCAGCGTCCATCTGCAGCGCAGCGTCAGGGTCGTAGAACGCCAGCATCAGGTCGCAGCCGCCCTCCCGAAGCGCATGCACGGCGTCGCCGACGTTGGTGGCCACCAGTCGCGTGGCGATGTTCAAGCCTTCGTTGCGCAACTGCGCGATCCAGCGTGGGAAGAAGCTCAAAGCCAACGAGTGCGCCGCAGCGATCTGCATGACCTCGCCTTGTCCGCTTTCAAGATGATGCAGATGGCGCAAGACTTCGCCGAGCTGATCGACCACCGTGCGCGCTGTGACCAGAAACAGCTGCCCCGCCGCTGTCAGTTCGATGGGGGTGCGTGAGCGATTGACAAGTTGCAGCCCCAACGCAGCTTCCAGGCTGCGAATTCGCCGACTGAACGCCGGTTGCGTGACGAATCGCCGCTCGGCCGCCTGGGAGAAACTGCGGGTCGCGGCCAACGCGCTGAAGTCTTCCAGCCATTTGCTTTCCAGGTTCATCGGTTTTCTCTGGGATAGGTGGGAGCGCTGCAGGAATCGGTGATTTTGATGAGTCGCTTGCGTCATTCACACGCTCGACTCAATCGGAACGTCACATCCACATTATGCCGTTTGTGCATAGGCTAGCGCTTAACAGCATTGGTTCGCAATCGCCCGCAGGCCTAGTATTAGCGGCGTTGCGGCTTAGCCCGTGCCTCTCTTGAGAATGTCTCTATCATGTCCTGCGCTGCATCGTTTCGCGTCGAAAAAGACCTGCTTGGCGTCCTTGAAGTACCCGCAGAAGCGTATTACGGCATCCAGACGCTGCGCGCGGTGAATAACTTTCACCTCTCCGGTGTTCCGCTGTCGCACTATCCGAAACTGGTCGTCGGACTGGCCATGGTCAAGCAAGCGGCCGCCGATGCGAACCATCAGTTGGGCCATTTGAGCAGCGCGAAGCACGCCGCTATCAGTGAAGCCTGTGCACGTCTGATTCGCGGTGATTTCCACGAGCAGTTCGTGGTCGACATGATCCAGGGTGGCGCCGGTACGTCCACCAATATGAATGCCAACGAAGTCATCGCCAACATTGCCCTTGAAGCGATGGGCCATGCCAAAGGCGAATACAAGCACCTGCACCCGAACAACGACGTCAACATGGCGCAGTCGACCAACGACGCCTACCCGACGGCCATTCGCCTGGGCCTGCTGTTGGGCCACGACGCTCTGCTCGCCAGCCTCGACAGTCTGATTCAGGCGTTCGCGGCCAAGGGCCAGGAATTCAATCACGTGCTGAAGATGGGCCGTACCCAGCTGCAGGACGCCGTGCCGATGACGCTCGGTCAGGAATTCCGGGCCTTCGCCACCACCCTTACTGAAGACCTCAACCGCCTGCGCAGTCTGGCGCCCGAGCTGTTGACCGAAGTAAACCTGGGCGGCACCGCCATCGGTACCGGGATCAACGCCGACCCGGGCTATCAGCACTTGGCTGTGGAGCGACTGGCCATCATCAGCGGCCAGCCACTGGTGCCCGCCGCCGACTTGATCGAAGCCACCTCCGACATGGGCGCGTTCGTGCTGTTCTCCGGCATGCTCAAGCGCACGGCGGTCAAGCTGTCGAAGATTTGCAATGACCTGCGCTTGCTTTCCAGCGGCCCGCGTACCGGCATCAACGAAATCAACCTGCCAGCGCGTCAGCCGGGCAGCTCGATCATGCCAGGCAAGGTCAACCCGGTGATTCCGGAAGCGGTGAACATGTGCGCCTTCGAAATCATGGGCAATGACTTGTCCCTGACCGTTGCTGCCGAAGGCGGTCAACTGCAGTTGAACGTGATGGAGCCGCTGATCGCCTACAAGATCTTCGACTCGATTCGCCTGCTGCAACGGGCCATGGACATGCTGCGCGAGCATTGCATCGTTGGCATTACTGCCAACGAGGTGCGCTGTCGTGAGCTGGTCGAGCATTCGATCGGTCTGGTCACTGCGCTCAACCCCTACATCGGCTACGAAAACGCTACCCGTATTGCCCGTGTCGCCTTGGAGACGGGCCGTGGCGTACTGGAACTGGTGCGCGAGGAAGGCCTGCTCGACGACGCGATGCTCGCCGACATCCTGCGCCCCGAAAACATGATCGCTCCACGATTGGTGCCCCTGAAGGCCTGACCAAGAGCTGTCGCTATACCCGCAAGACGATCACCAGGCTGAGGGCCTAGACACCCCTCACCCTTTTGAGGGCCGGAAGCACACGCTTCCAGGCCCTTTTTTTTGCCCTGAATCTTTGCTGACCGGGCTGATCACAAGCCTTGTTACCGGCAAATATCACAGACGACACCGTCTATAGCAGTTCGGCGTGCAGGCGGCGTCGCCCTTGGAATCAAGCCGAAAGGCCATAGGACTACCCAGCCAGATGGCAGATGACCCAGGCAGCGATCTTCAGCAACCCGACGAAACGAGCATAAAAGCTGAAACGGTTTACAGACTCCAATAACGCGCACCGGTATAGTGCGGCCCCTCTAAAAAAGCGAGGAAACATCAATGCTTGAAGTCATCAACGACTTCCTCTCGGGAAAACTGCTGATCGTGCTGATTGTCGGGCTCGGTGGATATTTCACGATTCGCTCGCGTTTCGTCCAACTACGTCACTTCTTTCATATGTTCGCGGTCTTTCGCGACAGCTTGCGCAGTAGCTCGGGCCAGTTGAGTTCGTTCCAGGCCCTGATGCTGAGCCTCGCCGGCCGCGTCGGCGCCGGTAACATTGCCGGTGTCGGGATTGCCGTTACCCTTGGCGGGCCGGGCGCTGTGTTCTGGATGTGGGTCACGGCCCTGGTCGGCATGGCCAGCAGCTTCTTCGAATGTTCCCTCGGCCAGCTGTACAAACGCTGTGACTCCGAAGGCCAGTATCGGGGCGGTCCTTCTTTCTATATTCAGCACGGTCTGGGCAAGCGCTGGCTGGGCATGATCATGGCGCTTTTGCTGCTGGTGACTTTCGGCTTTGCGTTCAACGGCCTGCAATCCCACGCCGTCACCCACTCGCTAAATGACGCGTTTGGTGTGTCCCCCCTGTATTCCGGTATCGGGCTGGCGGTACTGCTGGGGCTGGTCTTCGTTGGCGGGATCAAACGCATCGCCGCCGTGGCCGACCTGCTGGTCCCGGTCAAGACCCTGGTCTACATCGGCGTCACCCTTTACGTGATCGGCGTGCAATTCGAGCACGTCCCGCACATGCTGATGACCATCGTCAAAAGCGCATTCGGCATGGATGAAGTGTTCGGCGGCCTGATCGGCAGCGCAATCGTCATGGGCGTCAAGCGTGGCGTGTTCGCCAACGAAGCCGGTCTTGGCAGCGCGCCCAACGTCGCAGCTGTTGCCGAGGTGCAGCACCCGGTTGCGCAGGGCGTGGTCCAGGCGTTCAGCGTTTTCCTCGATACCTTCGTTATCTGCACCTGCACCGCGCTGTTGATCCTGCTATCGGGCTTCTATACCCCGGGTTTCGAAGGCGATGGCATCGCGCTGACGCAAAATTCGCTGGCGGCGGTGGTAGGCGATTGGGGCAAGCTGTTCATCAGCGTGGCCTTGGCGTTGTTCGTCTTTACCTCGATTCTCTACAACTACTACCTGGGCGAGAACAGCCTGCGCTTCCTGCTGGGCGAGAGCCGCAAGGCGCTGCTCAGCTACCGCGCCTTGGTCCTGGCCTTGATCCTGTGGGGCGCTGTCGAAGACCTGGGCACCGTGTTCGCCTTTGCCGACATCACCATGACCCTGCTGGCCTTCGTGAACCTGATTGCCCTGGCGATGCTGTTCAATATCGGTTTGCGTATCCTCAGCGACTACGATGCTCAGCGTAAGGCAGGGATCAAGACGCCGGTCTTCGACTCCAGCCAGTTCCCCGATCTGGATCTGGACCTTAAAGCGTGGCCCAAGCCCAATGGCGACGTGACGGCCAAACCTGCGACAGCGGGTGGCAAAACAATCGTCGACACGCCTTAACCTCCGACAGCTCGCTCAAGGAGACACTCATGAGTCGCGACAATCAGGCACCGGCCAAGCAAGTGATGGTGCTGTACACCGGTGGCACCATCGGCATGCAGGCCAGCGAAAACGGCTTGGCGCCAGCCTCCGGTTTTGAAGCGCGAATGGCCAACCAACTGGCTGGCCAGCCCGCGCTGGTGGTGCCGCCATGGCAGTTTCGCCAGATGTCTCCACTGATCGACAGCGCCAACATGACCCCCGCCTACTGGCAACGCTTGCGTGAAGCGGTGATCGATGCGATTGACGTTCAGGGCAGCGATGCCGTGCTGATTCTGCACGGGACCGACACTTTGGCCTACAGCGCCGCAGCCATGAGCTTTCAATTGCTGGGACTGAATGCGCCGGTCGTGTTTACCGGCTCGATGCTGCCAGCCGGCGTGCCGGACAGCGATGCGTGGGAAAACGTCAACGGCGCGCTACAGGCCTTGGACAAGGGCTTGCCCGCGGGCGTGCATCTGTACTTCCACGGCGCGCTGATGCAGCCGACTCGTTGCGCAAAGATCCGCAGCTTTGGTCGCAACCCTTTTGCTGCACTGAATCGCTCACGCGGTGGCACCGCGATTGGCACGCTGCCTGCGGCGCTGGATTATCGCCGGCCCAAGCAACTGGCTAGCGTGGCGGTATTGCCCCTTTTTCCGGGTATAAGTGCCGCGCAACTGGACGGCTTGATCGACAGTGGCATTCAAGGTTTGGTCCTGGAATGCTTCGGCAGCGGCACCGGCCCCAGCGATAATCCGGCGTTCCTCAACAGTCTGCAACGCGCCTATCAACAGGGCATTTGCGTGATAGCCATCACCCAATGCCATGAAGGCGGCGTCGAACTGGACGTCTACGAAGCCGGTAGCCGCCTGCGCACCGTCGGCGTCCTCTCGGGCGGCGGCATGACGCGCGAAGCGGCATTCGGCAAACTGCATGCGCTGTTAGGGGCAGATTTGCCAGCCGATGAAGTGCGTCGGTTGCTGGAGCTCGATATGTGCGGGGAGTTGCGGTAAGCCACGGCGGCTTGTTACAGGCATATTTGCATCGATTCCGTTTACCGCTGCTTCGCAGCCGATCGCGGGCCAGGTGGCTCAATTTCCAGCAACTGCTCGCGACGGCACACCTCTTGCTCCCTCTTCCGATCAGAAAAACAATCGGAAGCCCCTCATGCTGCACTCTCACCTCACCACCCTCAATGCCGTTTCGCTGGTGCTGGAAACGTTCTCGGCCGAGGGCTGGGGCAGTGAGGCGTTACTGGCAGGGAGCGGGATCAGCAAGGCGGATTTGGGGCGGCCGGATATTCGCATCACCACCTTCCAGGAAATGCAGGTTTGCGCGAACGCCGTGGCGTTGCGCAGCGAGATAGGCTTGCCGTTGGGACGGCGGATGCATGTGTCGTCTTACGGGATTCTTGGTTACGCGCTGCTCACCAGTGCCACTTTCGGTGACGCCCTGCGGCTGGCCCTGGAATATCCAGCGCTGCTGGGCACGCTGTTCGAGCTTCAACTGCTTGAGGACGGCGAGCGGATAGGGTTCAGTGCCAGCGATTACCGCGATGACGAAGGGCTGCGGGTGTTCAATGCCGAGTTGTGCATGGCGTCGCTAAAGGTGATCTGCGATGACCTGTTGGGCAAACCGCTGCCGTTGCTGGATGCACACTTCGCCCATGCGGCGCCCGATTACCTGGCCAGCTATCAGGAGAGCTTCGACTGCCCCCTGCACTTCAACGCCGAAGACAATGCTTTTGCGTTCTCCCGATGCTGGCTCGACCACCCCTTGCCCCTCGCCGATCCGGTCACCCACCGCGACATGCGCGAGCGCTGCCGCCGGCAGAACATTGAATTCACCGGTCGTCAGGCGTGGCTGGGGCGGATTCGTCACCTGCTCGCCGACCAACTCGACCAGACGCCAAGCCTGCGCACCCTCGCTCAGAAGATGAACTGCTCCGAACGTACCCTGCGTCGTCATTTGCAAGCCACCGGCAGCAGCTACCAGCAATTGCTCGACGAACTGCGCTTTGATCGGGCCAAGCAGTTGCTACAGGACGATCAGTTGGCCATCCATCACATTGCCGAAGTGCTGGGCTTTAGCGAAACGGCAAGCTTTCGTCATGCGTTCATTCGCTGGAGCGGCGTGGCACCGAGTCAGTTTCGGTTGTAAGCCCCCCTGCCCCGTAGCACGGCGTGGCTGCGGCATCGATTGCACTGTCACCCCGTCGGCCAGCCGGGTCGCTACAGGGTTGGCAGGGTGCATTCAAACAGGGCGCGCCGCTTTATTCAGGGGCGATTTGCGGACAGCTTTTATGGCCGGATACATCCCCTTTTGGCCGTTTGCGCCGCTCTCCGAAATGCCGTCCGACCCAAGAATGTCGGACACCCGCCTACAAGAGAACAAAAACATGCTAACGATCTATTCAGACGATCATCATTTGCATCACGGCCGTTGCGAGCTGATCGACGGCAAGTTGATGCCCTGTTTCGAAATGCCGTCCCGCGCCGACCATGTATTGCAACGGGTTAGGGACCGCAAACTCGGCGCAGTGGAGGGTCCGCAGGATTTTGGCATCGGGCCGATCAAACGCATTCACACCGAAGCGTTTCTGGATTTCTTCAAGGGAGCCTGGGCGCGCTGGGCCGAAACCAAACCGGAAGGCGATCTGCTGCCCTACACCTGGCCTGCGCGCACGCTGCGGTCGGTCATGCCTACCAGCCTGCACGGTCAGTTGGGCTATTACACCTTTGATGCCGGCGCGCCGATCACCGCCGGTACATGGCAAGCCGCCTACAGCGCCGCCCAGGTCGCCCTCACAGCCCAAGCCACCATCCAGCAAGGTGCGCGTAGCGCATTTGCCCTGTGCCGTCCGCCGGGCCACCACGCCGCCAGTGACGTCATGGGTGGCTATTGCTACCTGAATAATGCCGCCATTGCCGCGCAGGCGTTCCTGGATCAGGGGCACAAGAAAGTTGCAATCCTGGATGTCGACTATCACCACGGCAACGGCACGCAGTCGATTTTCTATGCGCGTAGCGATGTGTTGTTCACCTCGATCCATGGCCACCCGCAGGCCGAGTTCCCGTTTTTTCTGGGCTACGAAGATGAGCCGGGAGAAGGCGACGGCGAAGGGTTCAATTTCAACTATCCACTGGCTGCTGGCAGTGATTGGGTGACCTGGAGCGCAGCGCTGGAGCAGGCCTGCGGAGAGATCGAGCGTTACGGGGCCGATGTCTTGGTGGTGTCGTTGGGGGTGGACACCTTCAAGGACGACCCGATCTCGCAGTTCAAGCTCGACAGCCCGGATTACCTGCGCATGGGCGAACGCATCGCGCGCTTGGGCAAGCCGACGCTGTTCGTGATGGAAGGCGGGTATGCCGTCGAAAAAATCGGCATCAATGCCGTGAACGTGCTGGAAGGTTTTGAACACGCCTGACCCCCTTCGAACCCGAAGAAGAGAGCTATCGATGAGCAGATTCAAGCGTTTTATCGCACCCGCCTTGTGCGCCGCCATGCTCGCAGGCACGGCCCACGCCGACGAGCCGAAAACCCTGCGCGTCTACAACTGGTTCGACTACATCACGCCGCAGACCCTTGAGAACTTCAAGAAAGACACCAAAATCCCGCTGATCTACGACATCTTCGACACCAATGAAGCACTCGAAGCCAAGCTGCTGACCGGCAATTCCGGCTACGACGTGGTGGTGCCGTCCAACGTGTTTCTGGCCAAGCAAATCGAGGCCGGGGTGTTCCAGCCGCTGGACAAGTCCAGGCTAAGTCACTATTCCCACCTCGACCCCAAGCTGATGAAACTGCTGGAAGCCAACGATCCGGGCAATAAATACGCCGTGCCTTATATGTACGGCACGATTCTGATCGGCTTCAACCCGGACAAGGTCAAGGCCGTCCTGGGCGACAATGCGCCGGTGGACAGCTGGGACCTGATCTTCAAGCAAGAGAACATCAGCAAACTCAAGCAATGCGGCGTGACGCTGCTCGACTCGCCTTCAGAGATTCTGCCGCTGGCCCTGCAGCACCTGGGGCTGGATCCGAACAGCAAAAATCCCAAGGACTACGACAAGGCAGAAGCATTGCTGATGAAGATCCGCCCCTACATCACCTATTTCCATTCATCCAAGTACATGGCCGACATCGCCAATGGCGACATCTGCGTGGCGGTAGGTTATTCGGGCAGCTTCTCGCAGGCTGCGAATCGGGCCAGGGAAGCAAACAACGGCGTGGTGGACATGCGCCTGCCGAAAGAGGGCGCGCCGATCTGGTTCGATATGCTGGCGATCCCTAAAGGCGCCAGGGATGTGGAAGATGCCCATACATTCATCAACTATCTGCTGCAACCCGAGGTGATCGCGCCCATCAGCGACTTTGTCGGGTATCCGAACCCCAACAAGGACGCCACCGACAAGGTCGACCCGGCCATCCGTCACAATCCGAACCTGTATCCAACCGAGGAAGCAATGAAGACGCTGTACACGTTGACGCCTTTGCCACGTGATGCAGAACGTGCAAGGACGCGGGTCTGGACCAAGATCAAATCCGGTACCTGACCTGCACATTCATAACTCGCCAGACCGATCATGCCCGTGCTCCGCGTGGGCATGAACAGTCTTTTGCGCCTGAGACCACGCCACCGCGAGTCAACGTGCTCCTACAGGCTGTTTATCACCGCTGCTTCTCGGTTGCATCGCGCAACATCGAATCCAGGTTCCCCGAGATGTTCGCGCACAATGCCTTCATTTGAATCTCGTGCTCGGACGCCTTGAATGGACTTTGCAGGTCGGTACCGATTCGTTCGATCGCCAGCAGCATGAAGCCCACCACGGTCGACGCCAGCGGCGTAAACCAACCCAGCGTCTCCACCAGCCCTATTGGCACGATGATGCAGAACAAGGTGATGAACAGTCGCGGAAAGGCCACGTACGGATAAGGCAGTGGTGTATTGGCGATGCGCTCCATGCCGCCCTGACAATTGGAAATTTCCACCATCGTCGATTCAAGTCTCGCCAGACGGATGCTGTCCAGGCGCCCGGCCTTGTACTCGGTGGCAATGATTGCCGCAGATTCGTTGAGAATGTCATTGGGAAAATTATTGCTGCGCTTGCGCCGGTCGTATTCCTCTCGCGCAATCATCGCCGTCACCTCTTCACCGCAATCGCCGCCCTTGAGGTGCGCCGACAGACATTCCACGTAAGCCACATGGCGACGCAGCAAAAGGGCCTTTACCGGATTAAGCTCAGCCTCGTCGTCTATCAACGTCAGCACCTGTCGGGCAAAGCTGCGTGAATTGTTAACCAGCGCGCCCCATAGCGTACGCGCCTCCCACCAGCGGTTGTAGGCACTGGTGTTACGAAAGCTGGTCAGTACCACCAGCGCCGATCCGAGCAAAGTCAGCGGCAGCGACGGCAAGGTGACCTTGCGCTCCAGATACAGCATGAAATCGACCGTGACGATCACGTCCCAGATCAATAGCCAAAACAGCGACCAACCGATATAGGTAAAAGTCCTGATCATGGCGCGGTATTTCTTGATGATCGTTTCCTGCAAAGGCCACCTCACTCTGTCGTTCATCGGCCAGGCAACGAGCCCGTCTACACCGGCATTCGAATGCCGATGACCCGCTTGGTTCGCCGCTGAAACATTTCAGCGATAAATCGCTGGCTTGGTCGGGTGTCAGAGATTTCATGGAACGAACCCCTGACGCGCGTGCTCAACACCTATCTGGAAGCATCAGCCACACGTCACGAGGAGAATGTTAATGAGCTCGTCTGCCAACTCTGCCGAACGACCTGCTGCCGCAAGCACTTTCAAAGAGCACGGGGATCGCGACCAACTGACCATCAACACCATTCGCACGTTGGCCATGGATGCCGTGCAGAAGGCCAACTCCGGCCACCCCGGCACGCCCATGGCTCTTGCACCGGTGGGCTACACGGTCTGGAAAGATTTCCTGCGCTACCACCCGGAACATCCTGACTGGCCCAGCCGTGACCGATTCGTGCTGTCTGTCGGTCACGCCTCGATGCTGCTCTACTCGCTCCTCCATCTTGCGGGCGTGGTCGAGATTGACGAGCACGGCACACCTTCCGGCAAGCCCGCCATCAGCCTTGATGACATCAAGCAGTTCCGGCAGATGGATTCCAAGACACCCGGCCATCCCGAATACCGTATGACCACAGGCGTTGAGACCACCACTGGTCCCTTGGGTCAGGGCTGCGCCAACAGCGTCGGCATGGCAATGGCCGAGCGCTGGCTGGGCGAGCGCTTCAACAAGCCCGGCGCCACGTTGTTCGATTACAACGTCTACGTGCTCTGCGGCGACGGCGACATGATGGAAGGTGTCACAGCCGAGGCAGCCTCGCTTGCCGGCCATCTAAAACTGTCGAACCTGTGCTGGATCTACGATAACAACACCATCAGCATCGAAGGCCATACCGAATTGGCCTACAGCGACGATCCGCAGAAGCGTTTCGAAGGCTACGGCTGGAAAACCCTGCATGTGAAGGACGCCAACGATGCAGCCGCACTGGCCAAGGCAATCCAGACTTTCCAGCAAACCGACGACGCGCCAACGCTTATCGTGGTCGATAGCGTGATCGGCTACGGTTCGCCAAACAAGCACAACACGGCGGCAGCCCACGGCGAACCGCTGGGCGACGACGAGATCAAGCTGACCAAGAAAGCTTATGGCTGGGACGAGAACAGCAGCTTCCTGGTGCCCGAAGATGCTCGTCATTACCTGCGTGATGCCCTGTTGGAACGTAACGGTGCTGATTACAAAGCCTGGGAGGAGACGTTCGCGCGCTTCGAGAAAGAGCAGCCGGCGCTGGCCGATGAGCTGCAACGCATGCGTGCCGGCGAAATGCCAGAAGGCTGGCGCAACACAGCAATCAGTTTCGATGCCGACGCCAAAGGCGTTGCTACGCGAGCCTCGGGTGGCAAAGTACTTAACGGTTTCGCTCAGCAGATTCCATGGCTGATCGGCGGTTCGGCTGACCTTTCGCCTTCCACCAAAACCAATCTGACATTCGAAGGTGCGGGCAGCTTCGAGGCCGGAAGCTACAGCGGTCGAAATCTGCATTTCGGGATTCGAGAACATGCCATGGGATCGATTGCTAACGGTCTGGCGCTGTCCTACATCCGGCCGTATACCTCGACGTTCCTGGTGTTCAGCGACTACATGAAACCGCCGATCCGCCTGGCCTCGATCATGGAGTTGCCGGTGATCTTCGTCTTCACCCACGACTCCATCGGCGTAGGTGAGGACGGCCCGACGCACCAACCCATCGAACAGCTGACTCAGTTACGTGCCACTCCGGGCCTTGTGACCCTGCGCCCGGGCGATGCCAACGAAACCGCTGAAGCCTGGAAAGTGGCTCTGGCGCAGACCGATCGGCCAAGTTGCCTGGTGTTGTCGCGCCAGCCGATGCCGACGCTGGACCGCTCGAAATACGCCAGCGCCGAAAACGTCGCCAAAGGCGCTTACGTGCTGGCCGACGCGGTAGAAGGCAAAGTGGAGGTGATCTTGATTGCCACCGGCAGCGAAGTCGGCATGACCGTGGAGGCTTTCGAGAAGCTCAAGGCCGAAGGGGTTGCTGCGCGCGTCGTGTCGATGCCAAGTTGGGAGCTGTTCGAGGATCAGGACAAGGCCTATCGCGACAGCGTGCTGCCGCCGGACGTCAAGGGGCGGTTGGTGGTGGAACAGGCAGGACCAGTCGGCTGGGATCGCTACGTCGGCCAGACCGGTGAGAAGATTGTGATGAAAACATTTGGCGCATCGGCTCCCATCGAGAAGCTACAAGCCAAGTTCGGGTTTACGGCTGACAACATCGTCAAAGTCGCCAAAGAACAGGCTAAGAAATAACCGGTCCTCTTAGCCAAGACTCAACCGATACAGCAGCACGGCTTGCTGGAGGTGGCGTTTCGAGAATCGCCACCACCGGCAAGCGGTTGCTGCACGGTTGGCTTTAACCTGCGATCAACACCCGCTCAACGCAACCGGACGCCGCTCTCCTGCGAAGAAGAACGGACGGATGCGTACCCCCACCGCATTGCCTGCGAACGCTGCGATTAACCACAACCATCCATGCAGGCTTCCTGAAGCGATACCGCTGAAGTAGGCGCCGATATTGCAGCCATATGCCAGACGCGAGCCGTAACCCAGCAACAGTCCGCCAAGCACGGCTGCGATCAGCGAACGGGTTGGAATCTTCAGGGTTGGCGAAAAACGGCCTGCAAGACCGGCTGCAACCGCCGCGCCGAGCATGATGCCGATGTCCATAACGGTGGTGATGTCTTCCCACACCGGGGCGGCAAGCGCCTTGGCATTCGCGGGCAGTTGCCAAAACACCCAACTGCCGACATTCACGCCCAACTCACTCGCAACTTTGGCCCCCCACAATGCGAATGCTGACGTAATACCCCACGGACGGCCAGCCAGGGCTAGCGTTGCATAGTTGAGCAAGGCCAAGGCAACCGCGCCCCAGACCAGAGGCCAGGGTCCCCGAAGGAAACGGCGCAGACCTACGTGCTCGCTTACGACGGCTGCTTCTAATTCGCCATGACGGCGTTTTTCCAGCTGGACCGTGATCAGCGCGATGGCGCCAAACAGCGCAAGGCTAGTGATCAGCGCGGGCACAACGCCCAAGGTTTTGACAATGGATGTGGCCGGGAACGACGGCAGCGCGAACCACCAGTCTGCGTGGCGGGTGGCGATGACCGAGCCGACGATGAAAAACAGCAACGTCACCAGCATGCGCGCGTTGCCGCCACCGACGGTGAATAACGTGCCCGACGCACAACCGCCCCCCATTTGCATGCCAATGCCAAAGATGAATGCGCCGAAGACTACGCAAACACCTGCTGGCGCCACCAGCCCGGTCACCGGCGTGCCAAACAGCGTGCCCGCGCCCAGCGCCGGGAAGAACAGGACCACGGCGATAGCCAGCATCACCATCTGCGCGCGCAACCCGGCGCCGCGACGCTCGTTGATGAACACCCGCCAGGCGGATGTGAAGCCGAACGCGGCGTGATAAAGGGTCATCCCCAGAGCGGCACCGATGATCAGCAACAGCACCTGTTTGCCGCCGACAGCGGATTGAAGGAACAGACCGCCAACGATCAGCAGAATGAAGGCAACCAGGGGCGTACCGAACCTGCGCTCGGGCGTCGCGGAAAGGGGAAGACTCATGGGAGGCATCTCGGAAGAATGAATTGCGATGGGCGCGAGTATACCTGGGTCATCTTCCATGAATCTTGCGTGGGCGAAGATCTCAGGTGGACAAAGAAAGGGAGTTTGTTCCACCGCATCCGCTGCAGCAGCGCCTTGCCGGCGACGGCGATATCGAGTGCGTCGCCGCCGGCAAGCAGTACCGCCACGCCGTTGCGCTCACGACCATCACTCTTTCCACGCAGCCCGCAACCGCTGCAGCGCCGAGGCAATGTCGGGCTCCGGCACCGCAGCAAAGCCCAGCACCAGCCCCGCCCGCTTATCCACAGGCATCTTCGAGTCAGGCAACCAATGATCGCTCAACGGGTTTATCTCAACGCCCACGCTTTCGGCCTTCGCGATCAGTTCGGTTTCGCGCGCGAAGCTTTCGACCGCAACCGACACATGCAATCCCGCCAGGGGCCTGGGCAGCGGACTGCACCCGCGCACATCGTCGGGCCAGCCTGCGAGCAGCGCATCACGCCGACTCAACGCCGCACGCCTCATGCGCCGGACATGCCGCTGGAAATGCCCGGCAGCAATAAACTCCGCCATGACCGCCTGGGTGCCGATCTCCGAATGGCGCATGTCCACCGCACGACGCTGACTGAATGCAGTGACCAGACTGCGCGGCAGCACCAGATACCCCAAGCGCAGCGCAGGAAATGCCACCTTGCCGAACGTACCGACATACAGCACCCGCCCGTGCCGATCCAGCGCCGCCAAGGGCGCCAGGGGCGCGCCGCTGAAACGGTATTCGCCGTCGTAATCGTCCTCGACGATCCAGCCCTGAGTTCGTTCGGCCCATGCCAGCAGTTCCAACCGCCGCGCCAGGCTCATGGTGACACCCAAAGGGTATTGATGGGACGGCGTAACGTAAGCCAGCTTGCATTCGCTTGGGTCGGGATCCGGGCAGCACATGCCTTCGCCATCCACCGGCATGCCGCGCAATTTCGCGCCAGCCAGCGCAAAGGCATGGCCTGCTGCGCGGTAGCCGGGATTTTCGATCGCCACCGCGTCCCCATCATTCAACAGCAACTGTGCACAAAGGGTAATCGCTTGCTGCGCGCCGCTGGTGATCACAATTTGTTCAGGGACACACTGCAAGTCTCGGGAAGTTCTTAAATACACTGCGATCAGTTCGCGTAGCCGCCACTCACCCGCAGGGTCGCCATAACCGAGCTGATGCAAGCCCGGCTTTTTCCAGAAAGCCGCGTGCAGCTTGCCCCACACGGCGAAAGGGAACAAATCGAACGCCGGAATTCCCACGCGAAACGCCTTCGGCAACCCGGTTTTGTGGCCATGCAGATGGTGCTGCTCTAAACGAGTCAGCGAAGCTGTATGGAGGAATTCACTGGACATACCATCAGCGGCGACGGATGAAATTGTGGATAAACCTGTTAATAAGCCTGTTGGTAACCCTGTGGATAATTTTGTGGATAATTTTTTGGCGCTATTGGCTTTTTCCGATAATTGGGCGACGTAAGTACCGTCACCAATCCGTCCTTGGGTGTAACCCTCGGCGTACAGTTGGTCGTACGCGCGCATGACACTGTTGCGAGAAATGGCAAGGGTCAGTGCAAGATCACGGCTTGCAGGCAGGCGTGTGCCGCTGCCAAGGCGCCCATCGAGGATTCGCTGACGCAGCGCCTGATACAGCTGTCGACTCAGCCCCCCGTGGCGATCCAGATGGATACCGGCAAAATCGAAGCTTAGCGAAGGCGTGAGGGACGACATGAATTGGCCCTATGAAATTGATCATTAATGGCTCTTACCACAGGCCAATAGGCTGCCTAGGATTGCGCCAATCGCCAAGGAAAATCTTATGTATATACCCAGCTACGCCAAAGACGAGGACCTCGCCCGGCTGCATCGGCAGATGGAAGGCACCCGTCTGGCGACGCTGGTTACATTGGGCGAAATGGGTCTGCAGGCAAGCCATGTGCCGCTGCTGCTTGACGCTGCGCAAGGCGCCAATGGCACCCTCTTCGGTCACCTGGCAAGGGCTAATCCGCAGTGGAAGACGCTGGCATCCGGCGAGGCATTGGTGATCTTTCAAGGTCCTGACGCCTACATCAGTCCGTCGTTTTACGCCGCTAAAGCTGAACACGGCAAAGTGGTGCCGACCTGGAACTATCTGGCAGTGCATGCCTACGGGCGCGCCCAAGTGTTCACTGATCCGGCGCGGCTGCTGCAGATTGTCAGCGACCTGACTCATAAGCACGAGGCCACCCGCGCCGAGCCTTGGGCGGTGAGCGATGCGCCAGTCGATTACGTCGAGAAAATGCTCAACGGTATCGTCGGTTTCGCCATTCCTATCGAGCGCCTGGAAGGCAAACGCAAACTCAATCAGAACCGCAGCGCAGAAGACATCGCTGGGGTAAGCAAGGGCCTGGCGACCAGCCAGGATCAAACCGACCAGCAAATCGCTCGCTTGATGAGCCCAGGAGAAACACATGACTGACGTGAATATCCGCCCCGTCACCGCTGAAGACCATGACGCCTGGCTGCCGCTTTGGAAGGCGTACCTGACCTTTTATAAGACCGAACTGGCGGATGCCGTGACGCAAAGCACATGGAAGCGCTTTCTCGACAGCGATGAGCCGACCAACGCGGCGCTGGCCTGGCAGGATGGCAAAGCCATCGGCGTGGTGCACTTCATCTACCACCGCTCCAACTGGAGCGTCCACTGGTCGTGCTACCTGCAGGACTTGCTGGTCGCGCCCGAGCAGCGGGGTACCGGCGTCGGCCGCAAGCTGATCGAGTATGTGTACGCTGCGGCGAAAAAGGACGGCGCTGACAAAGTGCACTGGTTGACCCACGAAACCAACGCCACGGCCATTGCGCTGTATGAGCGCATCGCTGAACGTCCCGGCTACATCCAATTTCGCAAAGCGCTTTGAGCCCAGGAACCTGATCATGTCGAACCTTGAACACTGGCAATCGGCAAAGCGGCCAGACTCGCGCACCCTGCACGGACGCTTCATCCACCTGGAAAAACTCGATACAACGCGCCACGCCGACGGCTTGTGGGCTGCGCTGCAAGGCCCGGACTCGGACCCTAAGTTGTGGGACTACCTGCTGGTCGGCCCGTTTTCCGAGCGCAGCGCCTTCGATGATTATCTATCTGGCCTGCAAGCCTCGTCCGACCCTTGGTTCTACACAGTGATCGATCAGCAGACAGGTGTTATCCACGGATTTATCGCCTTGATGTCGATCGTGCCAAGCGCAGGTCGCATCGAAATCGGCCACGTGACCTTCGGCGCGTCCATGCAGCGCACACCCAAGAGCACCGAGGCGGTTTATCTATTGGCCAAGGAATCGTTCGCGCTGGGCAATCGCCGCCTGGAGTGGAAGTGCAACGCCGACAATGCGCGCTCCGTCAGCGCCGCAGAACGGTTTGGATTCACTTGCGAAGGCACTTTCCGCCAGCACATGGTGGTGAAAGGCAAGAATCGTAATACCGCGTGGTTCTCGATCCTGGACAGCGAATGGGCTGCTTTGGAGCAGGCGTTTGAGGCCTGGCTGGCTGTGGACAACTTCAAGGATGGGCAGCAGATCCAGACGCTCGGGCAATTGCGTAAGGCTTGAGTCGGGACCACGATCGCGCGAGCAAATGACCCCATCCGGGCAAAAAAAAGAGGAGCCACGAGAGCTCCCCCAGAGGTAACCGTTCAGCCCTGTGCGACTGTCGTGGCAAGGGCTGTTTATGTTTTGAACGTCGAAATCAGCCCTCGATTTCGACCAGAATTTCACCGGGGTTCACGCGATCGCCCTTGGCAACATGGATCGACACGACCTTACCGGCAACTGCGGCCTGAACCTCGGTCTCCATCTTCATCGCCTCGGTGATCAGCACCGCTTGACCGGCCTTGACCGTATCGCCTTCCTTGACCAGTACATCAACGATGTTGCCCGGCATCGTGGTACTGACATGGCCCGGCTTGCTGGCCTGTGCGCGTTTGCCGATACCGCCGCCGACGAATTCGTTGAGCGGTTCGAACACCACTTCTTCGGGCATGCCATCGATGGAGAGATAGAAGTGGCGCTTGCCCTCGGCCTTCACGCCCACGCCGGTGATGTCGACGCGGTAGCTTTCGCCGTGAACGTCGATAACGAATTCGGTGGGTACGCCCTCGCCGCCCGCCTTCGCCACCGCGCCTGGCTCGGGAATCGGCAACAGAGGTTCGGGCGTCAGCGTGCCCGCCGCGCGCTCCTCCAGGAACTTGCGGCCAATGTCCGGAAACATTGCGTAAGTCAGCACGTCTTCCTCGGATTTGGCCAAGCCGCCGATTTCGCCGCGCAGTTTGGACATTTCCGGCTTGAGCAGGTCGGCCGGACGCCCTTCGATCACTTCTTCATTGCCGATCGCCTGACGGCGCAGCCTCTCGTCGACCTGGCCAGGCGCCTTGCCGTAGCCGCCGGTCAGGTACAGCTTCACTTCGTTGGTAATGGTCTTGTAGCGCTCGCCCGCCAGCACGTTGAAGAACGCCTGCGTACCGACAATCTGCGAGGTGGGCGTGACCAACGGCGGGTAGCCCAAGTCCTTGCGCACGCGCGGGATCTCGGCCAGCACTTCGGCCATGCGGTTCAGGGCGCCCTGCTCTTTGAGCTGATTGGCGAGGTTGGAAATCATGCCCCCCGGCACCTGGTTGACTTGCACCCGGGTGTCGACTGCTGTGAATTCGCTTTCGAACTGGTGATACTTCTTACGCACTGCGTAGAAGTACAGACCGATCTCCTGCAGCAGTTCCAGGTCAAGACCGGTGTCGAATTCGCTGCCCTTGAGTGCCGCGACCATGGACTCGGTGCCCGGATGGCTGGTGCCCCATGCGAAGCTGGAGATAGCGGTGTCGATATGATCGGCGCCGTTTTCAACCGCCTTCAACTGGCACATCGCGGCCAAACCTGCGGTGTCATGAGAGTGAATGAACACCGGCAGCGACTGCTCGGCCTTGAGCGCCTTGACCAGTTCGCCCGTAGCATAGGGAGTCAACAGACCGGCCATGTCCTTGATCGCCACCGAATCACAACCCATCGCCTCCATCTGCTTGGCTTGTGTAACGAAGGCTTGGATGGTGTGCACGGGGCTGGTGGTGTAAGCGATCGTGCCCTGGGCGTGCTTGCCCGACGCTTTGACGGCCTCGATCGCTACGCGCAGGTTACGCACGTCATTCATGGCGTCGAAGATGCGGAATACGTCAATGCCATTGACTGCGGCCTTGGCAACGAACGCTTTGACCACATCGTCGCTGTAGTGCCGATAGCCCAACAGGTTCTGACCACGCAGCAACATCTGCAAACGGGTGTTGGGCAGCGCCGCGCGCAGTTGCCGCAGGCGCTCCCAAGGGTCTTCTTTCAGGAAGCGCACACAGGCGTCAAACGTTGCGCCGCCCCAAACCTCCAGCGACCAATAGCCGACTTTGTCGAGCTTATCGCAAATCGGCAGCATGTCTTCGGTGCGCATGCGGGTCGCCAGTAACGATTGATGGGCGTCACGCAGGATGGTGTCGGTAACAAAGATCTTCTTGGACATTCTTATCTCCTCATAGCGACAAGCCGCACGCTACAAGCGGCAAGAAAAAGCGGGTTCGCTTTTGCTTGAAACTTGCGGCTTGAAGCTCGCAGCTGCATGTTCAAAGGCCTGCGTGTGCGGCGATGGCGGCGGCAATGGCCAGGGCCAGCTCCTCGGGTTTGCGCTTGATCGAGTAGTGGGTCAGTTCGGGATGGCTCTCAACAAAACTGGTGTTGAACTGGCCGCTGCGAAACTCAGGGTTGCGCAAAATTTCCTGGTAATACGCGGCGGTGGTTTTCACCCCCTGCAGACGCATGTCGTCCAGCGCGCGCAAGCCACGGTCCATCGCCTCTTCCCAGGTCAGCGCCCAAACGATCAGCTTCAGGCACATCGAGTCGTAGAACGGCGGGATGGTGTAGCCGGTGTAGATCGCCGTGTCGGTCCGCACGCCGGGCCCGCCAGGCGCGTAGTAGCGGGTGATCTTGCCGAAGCTGGGCAGGAAGTTGTTCTTGGGGTCTTCAGCGTTGATGCGGAACTGCAATGCGAAGCCGCGGTGAATGATGTCTTCCTGCTTGACCGAGAGCGGCAGGCCCGAAGCAATACGAATCTGCTCACGAACGATGTCGATGCCGGTGATCTCTTCGGTGATGGTGTGTTCCACCTGCACGCGGGTGTTCATCTCCATGAAATACACCTGGCCCTCGGCGAGCAGAAACTCCACGGTGCCCGCGTTCTCATAGCCCACAGCCTTGGCCGCGCGCACCGAAAGATCGCCGATGTAGGCGCGCTGCTCGGGAGTCAATTGAGGACTTGGGGCAATTTCGATGAGCTTCTGGTTACGCCGCTGGATCGAGCAGTCGCGTTCGAAAAGGTGCACAACGTTGCCGAAGCTGTCGCCGAGAATCTGCGCCTCGATGTGCTTGGGATTGACGATGCATTTTTCGAGGAAGACCTCGGCCTTGCCGAATGCCTTGGTGGCTTCCGAGATGACCCTGGGGAATGCCTGTTCCAGTTCCTCACGGCTGTTGCAGCGGCGGATACCGCGCCCCCCGCCGCCAGAGGTGGCTTTGAGCATCACCGGGTATCCGATGCGGTCGCCCTCGGTCAATGCTTCGGTAATGTCAGCAACGTTGCCCTCGGTACCGGGGGTAACCGGGACACCGGCTTTGATCATGCTGCGACGGGCTTCGGTCTTATCGCCCATGCGGCGGATAACTTCTGCGCAGGGGCCGATGAATTTAACGCCTCGTTCGGCGCAAATCTCAGCCAGTTCGGCGTTTTCAGACAAAAAACCATAGCCCGGGTGAAGCGCATCACAGCCGGTTTCAACGGCCAGGTTCACCAGCTTGCGTGGGTTCAGGTAGCCCTCCAGCGGCTCGGAACCGATGCCATGGGCCTCATCAGCACGCTTTACATGCAGCGCGTGCCGGTCTGCGTCGGAATAGATCGCAACCGAACGGATGCCCATCTCGGCGCAAGCGCGCACGATCCGGACAGCAATTTCTCCACGGTTGGCGATCAGGATTTTTGTTATCACGGGTATTCCCTCGACCGATGAGCAGACGGGCCGGAAACCCCGGCCTGTACGGCGCGACAACCCGCTACAGCGTGGTGTCTCGCAGCTGGAGGCCACCCTATGATGAATCAGCAATTAACAAAAATGAGTAAAAATTGGGTTAAACATAAGTAAAACCTTATAGTTATCGCTTCGACAATTTTGGGAGCGTCGCAAAATGCGTAAGTCGTTGATGCGTATGACGTTACGGCAACTTAGGATTTTCAACGAGGTGTGCGACCTGCGGTCTTACAGTCGTGCCGCTGAGGAAATGTCGCTCACGCAACCTGCTGTCAGCCTGCAGATTCGTCAACTGGAGGAGTGGGTGGGTCAGCCGCTGTTCGAATATGTCGGCAAAAAGCTGTACCTCACGGAAGCCGCCGAAGCACTGCAGCTTGCCAGTCGAGACATCTTCGGCCGCCTGGAAAACCTCGATATGCAACTTTCCGACATGCAGGGCTCGTTGCAAGGGCAGTTGAAGCTGGCGATCGAGTCCAGTGCTAAATACTTCGTTCCTCACCTGTTCGCCGCATTTAAACGCCAATATCCCGAAGTCATGCTCAGCCTGACGGTGGTCAATCGTGCTCAGGTAATAAAACGGCTGTCGGACAACCGCGACGATCTGGTGGTGATGTCGATGGTGCCGCAGGACATGGGGCTGGAGTTTCTGCCGTTTCTGAACAACCCCATCGTCGCCGTGGCGCGACCGGACCATCCGTTGGCGTCGATGCGCGAGCTTTCGCTGAAGGATCTTGAGGGGCACACGCTTGTTGTCCGCGAGCCAGGCTCAGGGACGCGAAAGGCGTGCGAAGAGTATTTCAAGGAGAAGCGCATTCATTTCGAACACTCTCTGGAAGTGTCGTCAGCCGAAGCCCAGCGCGAATGCGTAGTGGCGGGGCTGGGCGTGGCGCTGTTGACCAGGCATGCGCTGAGCCTTGAACTGGCCACCGGCACGCTGAAGGAGCTGCCGGTGGCCGAATTGCCGCTGTACCGAAGTTGGTGCGTGGTACAGGCGCGGGACAAACGCCTGTCGCCAGTGGCTCACGCGTTCGTTGCATTCATCCGCACCGAACGCGCACAGATCACCGAACTGGTCACGCGCTTTGACGGGCGCCTTCTGACAGGCTAGCGCTGTGCAAGACATTGACCAGCGCGCCATCAAGGTAGCTGGAAAGCTCCTGATTCAAGCGGCGATCTTCAGCGTAGGTTTCGATCGCACGCCTGAATGCCATGCGGCGTTGATCTTCTTGCTGGCGGCGCGTCTTGGCGCTGGAAGTGCTGTGTTGCTGCGAGTCATCGTATTGCCGAGGCATATCCTGTCTCCCATTGCGTGTGCGGGAGTACAGGGTGGTGTCAAGGGATGACGATCAGGCGTAGGAAGCGTTACAAGTTGGTGAAGGTGCTCAGTCAGCTTCGCAAACCACACCCTCCCAGCAAGGCATGCCGTCGGTCGCGATCATGCGCAAAAGGGTGCGAGCGACAGGCGACCGCTCTTGAAGAAGATGACTGCGGTGTTGAGCGTCAATCCTCGACCGATTTAATTGACTTGGGCGACAGACGCAGACTGCGCAAACTGCGCTTCACGCTCTTTAGGTGATTGACCAGGCTCGGTCCACGGGCCATCGCCACGCCCATCGCCAGCACGTCGATTACCACCAGATGCGCGATGCGTGAGGTCAGCGGCGTGTAGATCTCGGTGTCTTCGTGCACGTCGATGGCCAGATTGACTGTAGACAGCTCGGCCAATGGCGTCTGGCTGGGGCACAATGTGATCAGGTTGGCGCCACTCTCACGCACCAAGTTGGCGGTGATCAGCAAGTCCTTCGAACGCCCGGACTGCGAAATGCACACGGCGACGTCGGTAGGCTTGAGCGTCACAGCCGACATCGCCTGCATGTGTGGATCGGAGTAGGACGCGGCGGTCAGCAGCAGACGGAAAAACTTGTGTTGCGCATCTGCCGCGACAGCGCCAGACGCGCCAAAGCCATAGAACTCCACACGATGCGCCGCAGCCATCACCGTCACGGCAGCTTGCAGGGCGTGCGGGTCCAACTTCTCCCGCACTTCCATGAGCGTATGCAGCGTGGTGTCGAAGATTTTCAGGCTGTAATCGGCGACTGAGTCGTCTTCATGAATCGCGAACTGTCCAAAACTCGCACCAGCAGCGAGGCTCTGCGCCAGCTTGAGCTTGAGATCCTGAAAACCGGTGCACCCGATGGCGCGACAGAAGCGCACGATCGTCGGCTCGCTGATGCCCACGCTGTGGGCGAGGTCAGCCATGGAGCTGTGCATCACGGCCGCAGGATCGAGCAGCACATGGTCGGCTACCTTAAGCTCCGACTTGCGCAAGAGATGGCGAGACTGGGCGATGTGCTGCAACAGATTCAAAGGACAGGACTCAATAGAAGGATGGGCCGGGCTGTAGCTTTTTTGTAGTTATACTACATGACCTGCAAACCGCACAGCTAAACGAGTTCGAAGATAGCAACCGCTGAGCCTTGAGGGACAGATCGAGATGAAGTGTAGGGGTTTTTACGCAGTACTCCAGGCAATTGCTTGCGTATCGTGAATGACACCTCTCATTGCGCAGTCTGAGCAGATTCCCGATCAAGCCAACGCGCAGTGCATGCCCTCTACGGCTCCGTGGCTTCAAGGCTGCCCGTTCAAGACAAGGATTTTCGTCTCGCGACATTTCCGAGCGTGCTCTATTCACGACCGACCAGCGTTAGGGTTTGCCCGTCCTCTCCCGGCACCCTAGAATGCGCCGATGCGCGATGATCTCTCCCTTCTGCTTAATTCCCTCAACGATGCCCAACGCCAGGCGGTAGCCGCTTCCGTGGGTCGTCAGTTGGTTCTGGCCGGCGCAGGTTCCGGCAAAACCCGAGTGCTCGTACACCGTATCGCCTGGTTGATCCAGGTCGAGAACGCGTCGCCGCACTCGATTCTGTCGGTGACGTTCACCAACAAGGCCGCCGCCGAGATGCGCCATCGCATCGAGCAGTTGATGGGTATCAACCCGGCGGGCATGTGGGTCGGCACCTTCCACGGCTTGGCGCACCGCCTGCTGCGGGCGCACTGGCAGGAGGCCGGACTCAACCAGAATTTTCAGATTCTCGACAGCGATGATCAGCAGCGGCTGGTCAAGCGGGTAATCCGCGAGATGGGCCTGGATGAACAGAAATGGCCAGCACGTCAGGCGCAGTGGTTCATCAACGGCCAGAAGGATGAAGGGCTTCGGCCCAAGCATATCCAGGCCGCGGGCGACCTGTTCCTAAGCACCATGAAGTCGATTTACGAGGCTTATGAAGCGGCCTGCCAGCGCGCCAGCGTCATCGACTTTTCCGAGCTGCTGCTTCGAGCGCTGGACCTGTGGCGCGACAACGAAGGTCTGCTCAAACACTATCAGCGTCGCTTCCGTCACGTGCTGGTCGACGAGTTTCAGGATACCAACGCCGTGCAGTACGCCTGGTTGCGCCTGCTGGCCAAGGGTGGCGACAGCCTGATGGTGGTCGGCGATGACGATCAGTCGATTTACGGCTGGCGTGGCGCAAAGATCGAGAATATTCACCAGTATTCCGATGACTTTCCTGACACCGAGACCATCCGCCTGGAGCAGAATTACCGCTCCACAGCGAGCATCCTCAAAGCCGCCAACGGCCTGATCGTCAACAATAGCGGCCGGCTGGGCAAAGAGTTGTGGACCGACGTCGGCGACGGTGAGCTGATCAGCCTATACGCCGCCTTCAACGAACACGACGAAGCGCGCTACGTGGTGGAAACCATAGAAAGCGCGATCAAGACCGGCATGTCGCGCAGCGATATCGCCATTCTTTATCGTTCCAACGCCCAATCGCGGGTGCTGGAAGAGGCCTTGCTGCGCGAACGTATTCCGTATCGGATCTACGGCGGCCAGCGCTTTTTCGAACGGGCCGAAATCAAAAACGCCATGGCGTATCTGCGAGTGCTGGAGGGACGAGGCAATGACTCTGCACTGGAGCGCGTAATCAACGTGCCGCCGCGTGGCATTGGCGAGAAAACCGTCGAAGCGATTCGCGAACATGCTCGGCACTCCGATGTTTCGATGTGGGAATCCATGCGTCTGTTGGTGGCCAACAAAGGCGTGACCGGGCGCGCTGCCAGTGCGCTGGGCGGCTTTATCGAGCTGATCGAAAACCTCTCGGCCAAAGTCATGGAGATGCCCCTGCATTTGATGACCCAGACTGTCATTGAGCAATCCGGGCTGATCACCTACCACAAGGAAGAGAAAGGCGAAAAAGGCCAGGCCCGCGTAGAAAACCTTGAGGAACTGGTCAGCGCAGCTCGCGCGTTTGAAAACAGCGAAGAAGAGGAAGACCTGACACCACTGGCGGCATTCCTCGGTCATGCCTCACTGGAAGCAGGCGATACACAGGCCGACGAGCACGAAGACAGCATTCAGCTGATGACGCTGCACAGCGCCAAGGGTCTGGAGTTTCCATACGTGTTCCTGGTGGGCATGGAAGAAGGCCTGTTCCCGCACAAGATGAGCCTGGAAGAACCGGGACGTCTCGAGGAAGAGCGTCGGCTGGCATACGTCGGCATCACTCGTGCGATGCAGCATCTGGTGCTGACCTATGCTGAAACACGACGCTTATATGGCAGCGAAACCTACAACAAGGTGTCGCGTTTCGTACGTGAGGTCCCTCCGAATCTAATTCAGGAGGTACGTCTGTCCAATAGCGTTACGCGACCTTTCGGTGGTTCCAAAACCATGGCGCCGAGTCGTCTGTTCGACGGCGAAAGTATTCCGCAAAGTCAGTTTTCGCTGGGCCAGCGCGTTCAACATGCGGTATTTGGCGAGGGCGTGATCCTCAACTTCGAGGGCTCGGGTGCACAAGCCCGCGTTCAGGTGAATTTTTCCGAAGGCAGCAAGTGGTTGATGTTAGGGTACGCGAAGCTGGAGCCGGTTTAAGCTCATAGCCTAGCCGCACAAACGGCGGTTCGGCTTCGGCGGCAGCGGATTTCACTGACGCCACCGCCGGCAAGCCAGAAGGCGTCAGGAATGTATCTTCATACGCTCTCCCCTTGCATTCCTACTTCTGCCCCCCATCTTTCCTACAGAACTTTCTTCACCGGCCTACAACCCAAGTAATACAGGGCCTGTGAAGATCCACGCAAAAGCCGGAAACATATGGCCGCTGGTCAGACACATTTGTCCTGTTCAATATGGCGCGCGTGCAATCCACAAACGGGAATTCCCACTATGCAACGTTTTCTAAGCATCGCTTTGGCGCTGGTCATCGGGCTCACCATGAGCCTGGACGCCAGCGCCGCGCGTTTCGGTGGTGGCAAGAGCTTCGGCTCGGCCCCAAGCCACCAGGCGCGTCAGACAGCTCCTTCCGCCCCTGCCGCTGCACCTAATGCCGCTGGTCGTCCTGCGCCTGCTGCAGGCGGTGCATCCAAATGGCTGGGTCCACTGGCCGGCATCGCTGCCGGTGGCCTGCTGGCCTCTATGTTCATGGGCGGCGGCTTCCAAGGCATGCAGTTTTTCGACATCCTGATCATGGCGGTTATCGCCTTCGTGATCTTCCGTTTCATCGCGGCCCGTCGACGCAAGCAGCAACCGCACATAGCCCCAGCTGGCGCGCCTTATCAGCGTGAAACCTTCGAGCAACCGGCCCAGACCTCGATCTTCGGTGGCTCAGCGCCAGCTGCTGCGCGTCCGGTCATCAACGCTCCGGCATGGTTCAATGAAGAGCGCTTCCTTGAGGCCGCGCGCACGCATTTCCAGTCGTTGCAGCAGCACTGGGACGCGAACGAGATGGATAAGATCGCCGAATTCGTCACCCCACAAATGCTGCAATTCCTGAAAAAGGAACGTGCAGATCTGGGCGATGGCTTCCAGTCAACCTACATCGATAATCTCACCGTGCAGCTGGACGGCCTGGATGATCGCGCCGACAAGACCATTGCCACCCTGACCTTCGCCGGCGTATCGAAAACGTCGCGCTTTGACCAAGGTGAAGTGTTTAGCGAAAGCTGGAACATGGAACGCGCCCCAGGCGCAAATCAGCCTTGGCTGGTGGCAGGCATCCGCCAGAACGGCTGAAACTCTGTGGCACTTATTCAGTCAAAACCCCGGACGCGTTCCGGGGTTTTGTTTTTTGAGCCATGTAGTTAATTTTGGTGATCTCTTGAACTACTGTATAAACCGCGCAAATCGTTAGAGGATCCACGTCGTGGAAGAAGTCATCGAACAACTCCGTGAAGCCAATGAGCCCGTTCCCGTCCCGCTTGAACTGCCGGACGAAGACCAGCTTGTCGAAATCGAAGAGCAGCTGTTCATCAACATTCCGTTCGTCTTCAAGGAATTTCTGCTGACAGTCAGCGACGTGGTCTACGGCAGCCTGGAGCCGGTGACCGTTACCGACCCGCAATCGCATACCTATCTGCCGGAAGTGGCAGCGACGGCATGGGACATCGGCGTGCCCCGTGAGCTGATCCCGATCTGCCAGGACGGCGAGGATTACTACTGCGTCGAGGAAGACGGCACCGTGGTGCTGTGGTCCGGCGAAGAAGAACTCGTCACCGAAGATAGCTGGGAATCGGTCTGGCACTGGGCGCGGGACGTCTGGCTGGAAAGCTGAGACATCCGCGCGTCAGCGAGCCTTCGCGATCAATGCTCCGAAGGCTCCTGATGGTTCTCCAGCGTCTCCAGCAGCGCGATCTGCATACGTGTGTGTACGCGGATGAACCAACGCCATAATACTGCAGCCACCCCCGCCGCGAGCAACAAGATCAGCAGCAGCCATTCGCTGGCCGGCAACATGCTGGCCGATAGCAGCGCGATGAGCAGGAAAATCACCATCAGCGCCAATAACGGGATCACTTCGGCGATCACTCGTCTTACGCGTTCGGTATGCCAGCCAGCCATTTCCGGCTTGACGCTCATCTGCGCCAGCAGCATGGATAACGCCTTGAGCTTGCGATAGGCAGCGATCAAAAAAGGCAGCGACAGCAGCAGCGACGCGCCCCAGACCCATGCTTTCTGCTGACTCACCTCGGTAATCCACTCGTTGAAATATTCGCCAATGCGTTCGGCGAAATAAGCGCCGCAGAAGAAAATCGCCACCACCAATGCCAGATTGACGCCAACCTGTAGCAGGATCCTGCGGATTAAAGACGCCAGCAATGCGCCCTGCCCTTGGGGCTGAATGCTGCGCAGCCACTCCCCATACAAACCGAAAACATGAGCCATGCGCGCGGGCACAACCTTCGCAAGCGAGTGGGACAGCGGATCAGCCGCGCGAATCAAATAGGGCGTCAGCAGCGTAGTGATTGCCGACACCGCGACAGCGACCGGATAGAGAAAGTCGCTGGTGACCTGCAGCGTCATTCCGAGCGCCGCGATGATGAAAGAAAACTCCCCTATCTGGGACAGCCCCATGCCCACTCGCAGCGAAGTCCTGCCATCGTTGCCTGCGATAAACGCCCCAACGCCACAGGAAAACATCTTGCCCAGCACTACCGCCACCGTGATCACAGCAATGGGCCATGCGTAATCGAGCAGAATCCACGGGTCGATCAACAAGCCGATGGCGACGAAAAAAATCGCACTGAACATGTCGCGAACAGGCTCGATCAGTTGCTCGATCTTTGCCAGTTGCCTGGACTCGGCCATGATTGCACCAATCAAAAATGCGCCCAGCACCATGCTGTACTCCAGCTTGACCACCAAGAGGCAGAAGCCGAAGCACAGGCCAAGTACGGTAATCAGCAGCATCTCGTTGCTTTCGAACTTCGCTACGTAGGCCAGCAGGCGAGGCACCAGCAAAATACCGATCACCAACGCAACGATCATGAACAGTGACAGCTTGCCCACCGTGGAAAACACCTCGCCGGAGCTCACCGTGCCGCTGACCGCAATGCCGGACAGCAGCGCAATAATGCCGATCCCGAGGATGTCTTCGACGATCAGCACGCCGAAGATCAGCTGGGCGAAGCGCTGGTTCTTCATCTTCAGGTCGTTGAGTGCCTTGACGATGATGGTGGTGGAAGAAATCGCCAGAATCGCGCCAAGGAACAGCGAGTCCATCGTGCTCCAACCGAAGAGCAGACCGGTTTCATAGCCGATCCAGGTCATCAGCATGATTTCCAGAAACGCCGCGATAAAGGCGGTGGCGCCGACCTTGAACAGCTTGCGCAGGCTGAACTCCAGTCCCAGGCAAAACATCAGGAAGATCACGCCCAACTCAGCGAGAATCTTGATGGTGTCTGCGTCATGGATCAGGCCGAAGGGCGGAGTGTGCGGTCCGATGATGAATCCGGCGGCGATGTAGCCAAGTACCACAGGTTGCTTGAGGCGGTGGAACAGTACGGTCACCACGCCGGCCACCAGCATGATGACTGCCAGATCCTGAATGAAACCGATGGCATGCATGGCGCGGCTCCTTGTGGCGACTCGACGATGCGCGTTCATGCTGAAGAGAACCGGATATCGTGGGAAGAATCGCCAACTGAGCCGGAAAATTCTTAGCGGAACGCAGGAAATACCCCATCCAAGGGTTTTCGCAGGTTAACACCGCACAAATGCAGATAAAGCCGGTGCAATATATGGAAACAGATCGCGGTCAGGCGTGACGGCAGTCCTCCTGCAAGCGTCCCGATATCGTTGTTTTGAATGCCCGATTTTTTCAAGCACCCGCCCGAGGTGCCCATTGACTTAACAGACCGTGAGCACGCTATGGAACCCGGAAACGCCCAGCTGTCGATGACTGTATTGATGACCCCGGACATGGCCAACTTTTCTGGCAACGTGCACGGCGGCACGCTTCTTAAATACCTTGATGAAGTCGCTTACGCCTGTGCTAGCCGTTATGCCGGTCGCTATGTGGTGACGTTGTCGGTGGACCAAGTGATTTTCCGCGAGCCCATCCATGTCGGCGAACTGGTGACCTTCCTTGCGTCGGTGAATTACACCGGCAACACGTCAATGGAGGTCGGCATCAAGGTGGTGACCGAGAACATCCGCGAGCGCTCGGTACGCCACACCAACAGCTGCTTCTTCACCATGGTGGCGGTAGACGATCAGCGCAAACCGGCCAGCGTGCCACCATTGAGCCCGGAAAGCAGCGAAGGCAAGCGCAGGTATGTGCAGGCACAGCAACGTCGCCAGATTCGTCAGGAGTTGGAAAAACGCTATCGCGAAATTCGCGAAGACGGCGCGTGATCGAGAGGCTTTGGGCTAATGTGAGTGAATCCAAGCCTAGCAGCATGGCATGCCGGCGGTAGCGATCTCCACACCGCTATTGCCGGCAACCGAGCTGCTATAAGCGGCACGGGCGCCTCAAACGTCCAGCCGCACCGCCTCGAACTTCACCCGCGGGTGGGCAATCCGGTCCTGCGCCCTGACCAGCTCAAGCTCGTAACTGCCGCGCGCCTGGGTTTCGAGCAGCACCTCATGCACCGCCGAGGCCGTAAACTCGAAAGCGCTGCGCAGATCCTCGCCCAGCAAAACCTTAGACAGGAACAATCCGGACGTCAGATCGCCTACGCCTACCGGCTGACGTGGAAAGACCAACAGCGGTCGGCGCAGATGCCAGCTTTCATGCTCGGTCACCAGGAGCATTTCGAAGCCCTCGGCAGGTTTTCCCGGGTAGTCCAGATGCTTGACGATGATCGCCTTGGGCCCGCGAGCCAGCAGCGCGCGGGCCATCGCCAGACAGTCGAGCAGCGAGCTCGGTTTGCGTCCCGAGAAGCTGTCCAGCTCCAGCTGATTGGGGCACAGGAAGTCCGCCACGGCTGCCGCCTCTTCCAACAGAAAATCGCTAACCTCCTGCGGCACGATGCAGCCCTTTTCCGGATGCCCCATCACCGGGTCGCACAAATACAGCGCGCGTGGGTTGGCGCGCTTGATCTGCGCAACCGCCGTTAAAATCGCCCGCCCCTGCGCCGCGCTGCCCAGATAACCCGACAGCACTGCATCGCAATTGCCCAGTTCACCAATCGCCGCAATCCCCTCGACCAGCGCCGGAATTTGCTGGGGCGCCAGTACTTCTCCCGACCAGTGGCCATACTGAGTGTGATTTGAGAACTGAACGGTATTCAGCGGCCAGACATTGATGCCGATACGCTGCATAGGGAACACGGCTGCACTGTTGCCAGCGTGCCCGAAAACCACGTGGGACTGGATTGCGAGTAAATGAGGCGAACGTTTCATGACAGGTTCCTGAAGCCGGGAAAGCACAGTAGTGGCGAAGCCGGACGAAGTGAAGCGAAATTAAATGACCGGGCTATGGCTGTCGGCGACCTCACGCAGTTAAGCTGGACATCTTCTGTTGGAGCTCTCTTTCGATGCTGACCCTGGGCAATATATTCGTCCTGATGCTGCTGGCGACCGCCGCCGCCTGGCTGTGGCACTCCCATGGTTTGCGCGAAAGGGCGCTGGAACGCGTCAAACAGCACTGCGCCAAACTTGATATCGAATTGCTCGATGGCAATGTCGCCTTGCGGCGGATCACATTCAAACGCGACGGCCAAGGGCGCAAGCGACTGGCGCGTGTCTACAACTTCGAATTTACCGTTACGGGCGAACAGCGTCATCCCGGCACCATCACGATGTTCGGCGCTCACACGGCGCAGATCGAACTGGCGCCCTATCCGTTCGAGATCAAGAATCCCAAGCCGAGTGCGGAAATTATCCAGCTCAGCGAATGGCGCCAGGAGCACAACAAGTGGAAGCAGTGACCGGCTGTAGCTAAGCCGCTCTAAGCGACGCACATCGCAAGCTGTGCGTTCAGCCGTGCCTGGTCTTGAGGCTGGGTGAAGATCAGCTCCAAACGCGAATCCTTGCGCCATTCACTACCTTTCCAAACGATTTCGCCGCTATCCAGCGCATTCCCCGACAGCCAGCCTGTTTGGCTGTGGATAACCAGCTTGGCCCGGCGCCAGTCCAGACCTTGCAGCCAATCGCGGATTTTCTGCACATCAAATACCTGATCCGGGTGCCAGCGCCATCCGATGCTCCAGCCTTCAAGTTGACCCTGGCTCAGGCAGAGCGGCTTTGACGGATCAACCCAGACCGGCGGCAGTTCAGCCAACGTTTTCGGCGCGACGAAGTTATCCACGGCCTCTGAGCCATGCGTATCGATGCCGGGGAGCTGATCCAGCATCAATGCACCTGCATCAGTCCAGTGCAGGACTCGAGAAGCAAACCTCTCAATGAGCGCCTGGCGCTGCGCCTGATCCAGCTCCGAGGATTTATTAAGCACCAGCAAACCCGCTTCAGCGGTCGCTTCCTGCTGGGTCTTTGACAGCGCCTTGCCAGCCGCCAGCGCTCGGGCGTCGAGCACGACAACGCTGGGCTGAACCGCAAGCACGCCAATCCATGGCGCCTCTCGCAATTGTGCCAA
The DNA here is from genome assembly GCF_002419965.1 of Pseudomonas sp. UBA5706. Taxonomy (GTDB): domain Bacteria; phylum Pseudomonadota; class Gammaproteobacteria; order Pseudomonadales; family Pseudomonadaceae; genus Aquipseudomonas. The sequence continues at coordinate 181,854 of NZ_DIHC01000043.1, read as the reverse complement.
CAGTTGCACCGGGTGGCCGAGACCCGAGGGTTCGATGAACAGGCGATCGGGCCGGGCCTTGCGCAATAGACGCCCCAGTCCGATCTGGAATGGCGCGCCGTTGACGCAGCACAGGCAGCCGCCGGCCACTTCGCCAAGTGCGATACCATCGGCGGCTGTGGTGAGCAACGCCGCGTCCAGACCGATCAGGCCGAATTCATTGATCAGAATCGCCCAACGTTCGCTCGCGGGTTTCTGCGTCAACAGGTGTTTGATCAGGCTGGTCTTGCCAGCACCCAAAGGGCCAGCAATGACATGGGTGGGAATGTTCTGCAGCATGTCCGGCCATTCTTGAACGTCGCTCCCGAAACGAGCGCAGACGGAGGTAACAATGCGAGCAATCTGGGTACCCGCGCGGCTGGCGTTGGTGCTGTTGGCCGCAACGGCAGGTCAGGCGTGGGCTGAGTCCTGCGTCGTCCAGAGCCACGCTGAGCGCCTCGACGTGAAGGTCTGTCAGGAAAATCTCACGATCCCGCCCGACTTGTTCCACGACGGCTTCTGCCAACCTCAGCTCAAGGACCAGAAGGTCGAAGTGACCTACATGGATCAATGCCCTGCAGGGTCGTTTGGCCAATGCGGCAACGCACAAGTCGCCAATATGCCCTATCGGCAGAACATTCACTATTACGGCGTGGCCAGCGACGCCGCGTTTCTCAAACCCTTCTGCGAACAGCAGAGCAAAGGCGTGTGGAAGGCGCAGTGACTCCGGCTGCCTGAGCGCCAAACTCGTGCAAGCGAATTCATTATGTACAGGCAACAGGCCTGCATTGCCTGAAGGTTCGCCAATGAATTCGCCCCCACGGTAGAACGTCGTTGGTACTACGCCACCTCACCGTGCCAGTCGCCAAACGGGTCGTGCATCTGGCTCCACCCCTCGACCCCAAGCGCCATCTCTCCATCCGTCAGCAGGCAATCATCCAGATCGGCTGTCAGTCTCGCGAAGTCGATGTTCTGGCCGATGAACACCAACTCCTGCCGGCAGTCGCCGGTCTGTGCGAGCCAGCTGCGCATGATCGCCTGAGTGCTTTCTTCATCCTGCGGCCACTGCGCCTTGGGCACGAAATGCCACCAGCGTCCGGCAAACCCATGCCGAATCAGACCTCCTGCCTGGGACCAACTGCCGGCGTCCTGATGCTTGCTCGCCAGCCAGAAAAAGCCCTTGGAGCGCAGCAGCTTTCCATTGGTCCAAGGCCGGTTAATGAAGTCGAAGAAGCGTTGCGGATGGAAAGGTCGGCGGGCGCGATAGGCCGTCGACGCAATGCCGTACTCCTCGGTTTCCGGGGTGTGTTCGCCGCGCAGTTCCTTCAACCAACCGGGCGCTTGAGCCGCGCGCTCGAAGTCGAAACGGCCGGTATCGAGAATCTTGCCCAGCGGCACGGTGCCCATCACCATCGGCAGAATCTCGGCCTGGCTGTTAAGCCTTTTGAGAATCGCCATCAACTCCAGGCGTTCGCTGCTGCCAATCAGATCGATCTTGCTGATGAGGATGACGTCGGCAAACTCGACCTGCTCGATCAACAGGTCGGTGATGGTGCGCTCGTCCTCTTCCCCCAGCGTTTGGCCACGGCTGTCCAGACTCTCGGCAGCCTGATAGTCCTGAAGAAAATTAAGCCCGTCGACCACGGTGACCATGGTGTCCAGGCGCGCAATATCGGCCAGACTCTGCCCTGCTTCGTCGCGAAAGGTGAAGGTCTCGGCAATCGGCAATGGTTCGGAAATACCGGTGGATTCGATCAAGAGGTAATCGAAGCGGCCGTCGTTAGCCAGGCGACTGACCTCTTCGAGCAAATCTTCGCGCAGGGTGCAGCAGATGCAGCCGTTGCTCATTTCGATGAGCCTTTCTTCAGCACGGTTGAGGCTGACGTCGCGCTGTACTTGGCTTGCATCGATGTTGATTTCACTCATGTCGTTGACGATGACAGCGACACGCAGATTTTCGCGGTTACGCAACACATGGTTGAGCAACGTGCTTTTACCGGCGCCGAGAAAGCCGGACAGCACAGTAACGGGAAGTCGATTCATGGGGTCTCATCAAGCGGCAGATTCAGGTGCTATGTACGTTATATTATAACAATGCATACCTGCTAACACTTTTATAAGGTTCGCTCGATGATGTGAATACTTGCAGGGACGCTGTTGGTGCTCCCAGTGCACAGGTATCGCTGCCCCGCCGTCTCCCGGACTGGATCAAGCACGTTGCGTGCGAAGCGCAACACTGCTGGCGTGCATCGATGCCCACGCGAACGCTATAGCGTCTCCCAGAGGTTCGGCTATACCCGCTCCTGCTCTGCCGCCTTCTGCTCCTGCCGCCAGGCAATGAACGATCCCGCTGGCGGATTACGCTCAAAATACTGCTTCATTCCGTCGAACAGCCCGTCCGCCACGGCTTGCTGATGCCGCGCTGTAACCAGACGCTGGCTGTCTCGGGTGTTGGAGATAAAACCCGTCTCGACCAGGATCGACGGCACATCCGGCGATTTGAGCACTGCGAACCCAGCCTGTTCTACACGCTTCTGATGCAAGGTGGTAATGCCCTCCAGACTGCCGAGGACGGTGTGGCCCAGTTGCAGACTCGCCGCGATCGTTGCGTTCATCGACATGTCGAGAATAACCCCCGCCAGCATCGGATCCTTGTCCTTGAGATTGAGCAAGCTGGTCGCGCCGATCAGGTCAGCGCCGTTTTCACGCTGGGCCATGAAACGGGCCGTCGCCGACGTCGCACCGTTTTCCGACAATGCAAACACTGAAGCGCCAGACGCCGTCAGCCTTGGCGCAGCATCGGCATGAACCGAAATAAACATGTCGGCGTTGCACTTGCGGGCGATATCGACGCGTTTGCGCAGCGGCACGAAAAAGTCGTCGTTACGCACCAGACGCACATCGAAGCCTTTCTCGCGCTTGAGCCGCTTGGCCAGCAATTGCGCAATGGACAGCACAACGTCTTTCTCGCGCTCGCCCTTGGAACCAATCGCGCCGGGGTCCTTGCCGCCATGGCCTGCATCCACCACGACCATGATGTCGCGCTTGAAGCGAGTTTTCGCCAGCACGGGTGCGGGCGGCTCTTTCACCGGAGCACCAGGTGCCGAAGCCAGTTGCACGGGCATGTGAGGCGCCACGTCGTGCCCTAGGTCCAGCACGAGACGATTGCCCTGCGCACCTTCCGGGCCGAGGAGGAAACTGTTGAGCTGCACAGGTGATGCGAGGTCCAGAACGATGCGCGTATCGCCCTGCCCAAAGTGCCCGGAGCGAATGGTCTTGATCGGTGTGTTTTCCAGCGCCAGCTGAGTGAAATTACCTTCCAGCCGCGCACCGCTGACATCGATAATGATGCGTTCAGGCGCACTCAGGGTGAAGGTCTTGTACTGCACCGGCCCGCTTAGGTCGAACACCAAACGCAGCTTATTTTCGGAACGCCAAAGCCGTGCGTTACGAATTTGAGTGGCATTGACTGAGAAAGGAAGCGCGAAGGCGGCGCTGGCCAAAAGCATGTTGAGCAGCATTTGACGTCGGTGCATGACACGGTCCAATAAAAGTGAGCATCCTGGCTCAGACAGACATGACATTGTTAGTAACAATATAACATGCACATCGAAGCGCGAAGATGAAGCTTTTGATAGGAAAGGACGTGCTTTTCCGACTTAAAACAACGAGTAAGGGCAGTAAATTGATGTGAAACAAGATGATGTTCCACGTGGAACATCATCTTTCAGTTTGGCTGAACATCGATAGCGCCCCGGCGCGCGAGGCATCATGACGAGTAGTAGAGATCAAGTACGAGGTTTGACTGCTCCACATTCCTGCCCTAGCCACACGGCTTTGGTATCCATGCTCCCGTTCTGCTGCTGGCCGGTGGCGTTGAACGAGCCAATGACATGAGTATTAAAGGCGCGATCGCTGAGAAACTGGGCGGTGCCCGTACCCTGTGCACGAGGGCAGCTAAACTTAAACTTCCAGGTCGCGCCGTTGCGCTCCGTGATTTGCTGAGTGCAACCGGTCTTGGGATCAGTGAGAGGGATCTGCTCATTCTTCACTTGCTCGGGGGTCAGACAAACCCGGACCCCCTGCCCACCCAAGGTAATTCCTTGTTTTGCCAACATTTGTTCCATGGCCGCGCGCTGTTGCGGCGCCATCATTTGCAGCTGTGCGAGCATGACTTGCATGTCCGGCATCTGCTGACCGTCGACCTGCATGTTGTTTGAAGTCAGCTCCCATAATCCCGGCTGTAGCACCTGGGCCTGCGCGAACGGCGCGGCCAGACAAACCATCAACGCCAATACACGCTTTTTCATGAATCTGATTTCCTTTTGCTCTTGAGCAGTTTGATTGCGGTCTGCTAGCTCACCGTTGAACCCCGGCAGCCAGACGATGACGATTAGACGATCAATCCCATCACCAGTTGCAGCTGTAAGAAAATAGCGACAATCCTCGCGCGCTGTGGTCTGTTAGACATCAATATGCCTCTAGCACAAGGTTGCGCATGGATTACCACAGCCCGTATTTCTTCGGCTATTTGATTGGCTTCACCCACTTGCTCGGCATCGTAGCAGCGATTCATGCGTTGCTGACCGTGCGCACTGCACAGGGCTCAATCGCATGGGCGATGCCGCTGATTTTCATCCCGTACATCACCCTCATTCCCTATCTGATTTTTGGTCGCAGTACGTTCGACGCTTACGTGAAGGCGCGCCGCCAGGCCAACAGTGAAATGCGCAATGCCATCGCGGATTTCAACTGGAAACCCTGGATCGAAGAAGCGGTAGCAGCACGTCGCTCGGACGCCTATGAATCCCTGCGCGCCATGCCCAAGCTCGGAAGGATGCCATGCCTGGCCAATAACGAAGTGAAGTTGTTGATCAATGGCGACGCCACGTTCACGGCGATTTTCAAGGCCATCAGTGCGGCGAAGAAGGTGGTGTTCGTCCAGTTTTTCATCATTCATGACGATGACCTTGGACGCCGGTTGCAATCGCTGTTGTTGGAAAAAGCGGCCGAAGGCGTCGAGGTTTTTGTGCTGTACGATCAGATTGGCAGTCACTCGCTGCCCGCCCGGTACATCGAAAAGTTGCGCGCAGGCGGCGTCCAGATAAAGGCCTTCGCCACCCGCGGCAGTTGGCTCAACCGCTTTCAGGTCAACTTCCGTAACCACCGCAAGATCGTGGTGGTAGATGGCGTCACAGGTTTTGTGGGAGGGCATAACGTAGGTGACGAATACCTGGGGCTCAAACCGCCCTTGGCGCCTTGGCGGGATACGCATGTTGCGATTGTCGGGCCGGTGGTTGCCTGTTTGCAGGAATCGTTTGCAGAGGACTGGTTCTGGGCAACCCGCGAGCTGCCACCCTTGATTTTGCCGGAGAGCTACCCGGAGGACGGCGTGCTGTGTCAGTTGCTGGCCAGCGGGCCAGCCGACTCCCAAGAGACGTGCTCGCTGTTCTTCGTCGAAGCGATTCATGCAGCGAAGGAGCGTGTGTGGATTACCACGCCGTACTTCATTCCCGATGAACCGGTGTCTGCAGCGCTGCGCCTGGCGGTGTTGCGAGGGGTCGACGTGCGGTTGCTACTGCCTTCACGCCCGGACCATTACACGGTGTACGCAGCGTCCAATCTGTTCGCCTTCGAAGCGGTGCGCGCCGGTGTACGCATTTTTCGCTACACGCCAGGCTTCCTGCACCAAAAGGTGGTGTTAGTGGACAACGAGATTTCAGCCATTGGCAGCGCCAACCTGGATAACCGCTCGTTCCGGTTGAATTTCGAATTAATGCTGCTGACAGTGGATGAAGATTTTGCAAGCCAGGTCGAGGCGATGCTCAGCGATGATTTCGCGCAGGCGCATGAGATCAGCATCGATGAAAGCAAGGAGACGCCTCATTTGCAGCAATTAGGCATGCGCGTCGCACGGTTGATCTCACCGATTTTGTGATCTGTAAGCACATCACTCCAACGACTGCGAAAGCGCAGACAGCCGACCGTGATGGGTCGGCTGTCTGTTTCAATCGCCGATGAACTCGCTCTCACAGTCCATCGCGTGCGCAACTATGCGTACACATCATCCCGTGTCAGCGGCAGATCATGGCCGCCGTCGGCATACGGCTTGACCGCCAGAATCTGATGCAGGTTGATCCAGCCCTTGGAAAACGCGTAAGCACAGCCTGCCAAATACAGGCGGAAAATGCGCAGTGCCTGGTCCGGGACCATCGCCGCTGCCACGTCCAGTTTTTCTTCCAGCCGCGCGCTCCAGTGATCGAGGGTCTTGGCGTAATGCAACCGCAGGCTTTCCACGTCGACGACTTCCAGGCCGGCCTCGCTGATGAATCCGCTAATCATCGCCAGATGCGGCAGCTCACCATTGGGAAAGACGTAGCGGTCGATGAAATCGCCAGCGCCCCGACCCACGGGACGCCCGTCGGTGTGCTTGGCCGTGATGCCATGATTCATTACCAGCCCGCCCTCCTTCACCGCGCCAAACAGGCATTTGCCGTAAAGCTCAAGGTTGGCGTGACCGACATGCTCGAACATGCCAACGCTCACGATCTTGTCGAAGCGGCCGTCCTGGGGCAAGTCGCGATAATCGAGCAACTGCAGTTCCACCCGCTCTTCCAGGCCTTCGGCTTTAACCCGTTCTCGCGCCAGCGCCAGTTGCTCGCGGCTCAAGGTAATACCAAACACTTTTACGCCATACTCGCGCGCGGCAAAGCGGGCCAGACCGCCCCACCCACATCCGACATCGAGCAAGTACTCGCCGGGCTTGAGCCGCAGCTTGCGACACAGATGGTCGAACTTGTCGTGCTGCGCCTGCTCAAGCGTCTCCTCGCCGGTCTTGAAATACGCGCAGGAATAGACCATCTCCTTGTCCAGCCACAGCTGATAGAAGTCGTTTGAAAGGTCGTAGTGGTAGGAAACCGATTTGGCGTCGGTTTCCTTGTCATGTTCGGTGCGGACCGGGACCACGTCATCATCCTCATCCACCAGGGCCGCCGTCAGCTCGTCGCAGACGCGCATGACTTCGCTGATCGAGCCTTCAAGCTCCAGGCGGCCTTCGACGAACGCGCTGCCCAGCAAGTCGAGGCTTGGGTGAGTGAAATCGGACACCAGCGAGGGGTCCTTGACGACAATCGTGACGCTGGGGTCAGCCCCCAGCTCGACTTCATTGCCATCCCAAAGCTTGAGCCGCAGTGGTAAGTGAAGCTTCTGTAACGCCGGTGGAAGTTGCGCGAGCATTGAGAAAACCCCCTGATCCAGAAACACGGAAAAGGGTAGTCCAAAACCGGCTCCACTAAGGAACCGTCAGGCTATCGGCTTTTGTGAATGACGACGACGAACCTACTACCGGGTACTTCCTTGCGCCCAGGATCGAGCCAATGTGAAGCCTGTGATGGATCACCCTCTTCATGACTCACTGTAATTTGTTACAGAGTGCTTCAAAGCTCAAGCGAATTTTTATACTTAGCGCGAGCCTTTAATCCGGTGCTTCCACGGGAGGCGCCGGATTCAAAGGCTTACGATGGATTGTGAAATTTTCCGATCGGCTCATGGAATCGCAACAAACGCCCCGCATTACCCAGCACCAGGAGCGTGCTGAGATTGTGCAGGATGGCGGCGATCATGGCGCCCGCAACGCCCAGCACGCCGAATGCTGCAAGGGCCACAATTGCCAGCGTCCAGCCCAGGCCAATGATTACGTTGACCTGCAGCGTGGAGCGGCATTGACGACTCAAGCGCACGCAAGTGCCCAGGCGCCGCAGGTCGCTGCCGATGAGCACAATGTCGGCAGAGGCCAGTGCAATGTCTGCCCCGCCCGCCCCCATGGCGACGCCAACTACCCCTGCTTTCAGCGCGAGGGAGTCGTTGATGCCGTCGCCCACGACCATGGGTCGGAAGCCCTTATCGATCTCGTCCATCACCCGATTGAGTTTGTCTTCAGGCAAGGCTTGCGCATGAATGTCACTAATGCCGACCTCCCGCCCCAAGCTGTCGGCCACGCTCTGACGGTCGCCGGTCAACAGCAGTTGACGGCCCAGGCCCAAGTCTCGCAGTTCGTCCAGCGCTTGGCGCGCCTCTGGCTTGAGGCTGTCAGCGAGCAGCAGCCAAGCGAGGAACACGCCGTCCACCGCCAGCCCGGCGATCGGGCCGTCGTGGTTGGGCACCGGCGAGGTGTCGATGCCCAGTTGCGTGAATAGCTCGGGGCGACCCAACGCCGCTTCGCCACGTGCCGTCTGCGCGACCACACCCAGGCCCTGACGCTCGCGAATGTCTTCGAGCGCCAGCAGATGATCCTTCTCTACCAGCCCGGCCAGCGCGCGACTGACCGGGTGGCTGCTGGCCGAACCAAGACTTGCGGCCAGCGCGATTATCTCATCGTCCTTCGCAGCCACTGCCTGTATCGACTGCAGGCGAAGGCTACCGAAAGTCAGAGTGCCGGTCTTGTCCACCACCAGCGAAGTCAGATCGGCCAGTTCTTCGAGGAACGCCGAACTGCGAATCAGGATGCCGTGTCGCGCAGCCACGGCGATCCCGGCAATCGCCGTGGCAGGCGCCGACAGTACCAGCGCACAGGGGCAGGCTGCGACCAGCACCGCCAGCATCGCCTGCGCATTGTTGGTGATGAACCAGGTAACCGCTGCGATCAGCAACACCAACACCATGTAGCTGCCAGCGTAGCGCTCGAGCAACCGCGTGATGGGCGGCTTGGAGCGTTCGGCGCTTTGCATCAGCGCAATGACCTTGCCCAGCGTCGATTCGTTGCCAATACGTGTCACTTCCAGGCGCAGCAAGCCGTCGAGATTGATCGCACCGCCAAACACTTCCATGCCTGCACGGGCCTCCAGCGGCACCGACTCGCCAGTGATCGGCGCGGTGTCGAGGCTGGCTTGACCCGAGATCACCAGACCGTCGGCAGGCACTCGGTCACCAGCGCGGACTTCGACAAGATCCCCCGCCACCAGAGCGCCGTTATCCACTTCCCGAATCGAGCCGTCGGCGGCAATCAGTCGTGCGTGGCTGCGGGTGAGCTTGCCGAGGGCCTGAATCGCTTCCTGAGAGCCGATGACGCTGCGTTCTTCCAGCACGTGGCCAAAGATCATGATGATCGGCAGCAAGGCGGCGGTCATCAGATCACCCGTGGCCCAGGCGCCGAGCATTGCCAGCGCGATCAGTTGATCGGTAATGCCGTGCAGGCTTGGGTAGCGCAAGCTGTGCCAGCCGGCGCTGACCACCGGAATCGCCACCAGCAAAGACGCGGCACCCAACAGTAGCTGGCTGACGCCCACCTGCTCAGGCGCAAGGAAACGCCAGACCAGCCCCAGCGCAAGCAGCCCCAACGCCAGCATCGCTAGCGTCAACTGCCGTGCAGCGCTGCGTTGCTCGGTGCTGCTCAGCATGCTGCCGGGCACCGGAGCATCGCCGTGGTCATGGATGTGTGCGGTGTCGCCACTCATTTATCGGCTCCCTGAATGATCAGGCGTGAATCGTCATGGGGATCGACCGTCGTCACGGATCCGGCCTGCTGGAGGATGCCTGGCACGCGCTCGCGATAAAGGCGCAGCAGCAGACCCGGATCGCTTCTGTTCTGAATCGATTGCGTCAGCCCGGTCACCGCAGCCGTATCAGTCTGCGCCTTGGCCAATCGCTCAGAGGCCTGCGCATGGGCGACTTGCAGCGTACGATCGGCCTGTTGATTGGCGCTCTGGTTTTGCTTTTCGGCATCGGTCCGCGCGTTGGCCACGGCCTGATCTGCCTGCTGGCTGGCGGTCAGGACCGCGTTGAAGGCGTTGACTGCGGCGCCAGGCAGACTCGACTGCACATCAACCCGCACCACTTCGACGCCGAGCCCCACGCCCGTGGCCGTCAGGTCGTCGAGGCGCTGGTTGATGCCCTGCACCAGATCACCACGCAGTCGTTCGCGGCGCTCGGCCGATTGGCTGTCGGAGCCAACCAGCTCAGGGCGTGCGACGAGAATGGTGTCCAGGTCCCGCGCCGCCGTGAGGCTGACTGCACTGCGGTTGACCAGGCGATCCAGCGCCGGCAGCACATGCTCGCCTTGCAACACAAATTCGCGAGGGTCGCTTACTTTGTAATACGCCGTCACATCCAGTTGTACGACGCCAGCGTCGCCGGTCAGCAGAAAACCCGATCCCGCCAAAGCGTCGCTCATCGGGGTGGCGAAGCTGGTGACCTTGTCAGCCGCAAGTGCAGTCGGCGAGCGCAGCAGCGTTTCCACGTGACGTTCGATCACGCGATCCGCCGAAGGCAGCAGCACGACCTGTTCGAAGGGTTGCGGCCAGGCCAGCAACAATCCGGCATTCTGTACGCGATCCAGTTCGCCGAAACGAAACACCACGGCGCGGTTCTGCGGATCGATCTGCCGCACGTTGGACACCGCCCAGCCAAGCGCGGCCAGCAACGTCACCACGTACAGTCCAACGAACGCCAGGCGGCTGGCCTGCAGCCAAGGGCTGTTGACCGCTGGGCGATCGACGGAAGTCGAGTCTCGCTCGCTCATGGCTGCGTTCCAGGCTTGCCGTCCTGCCTGCCATCCAGCAGGGGCGGACCGTCAACCAGCACGCGGAACGGGGCGGCGTCGGTGCGCAGAATCAGCTTGGTGGTCGGGCCGACGACAGTGCCCAACGTATCCAGCGAGCGCAGCAGGTTGTACAGCTGTGGCGAGCTGGCGTAGGCCCGGCCGTAGATCAGTGCGGCCTCTACGCGGGACTGCGCTTCGATGTCGGCGGCTTTCACCGTGGCATCCGCCTCCACGATGCGCGCGTCGCGCTCGGCCGCAGACCGAATCTGCGCCGCCTCGCGCTTGCCGATGGCCGTTCGTTCCGTGGCGATGGTTTCACGCTCGGCACGCATCCGGTCGACCGTCGCGTTGAGCGTGACCGAGGGCAACGTTAGACGCTCTACACCCACTTGCAGGACGCGTACGCCATAAGTGGTCAGCAATTGCTTATCGATTTGCTGGCGCAGCTGGCTCTCGAAGTCGGCAATGCGCACTTGATTGGCGTCGGTGTTGATCAGGCTCGAAAGGTCGAAACTGGCAGCCGTGGTTTCCAGCGCGGAACCGACGAACGTGCGAATCTGCCGCGCGGCTTCATCGGGCTGATTCTGCACGGCACGCATGAAGCGCTTCACGTTGTCGGGATCGCCCTGCACCTGCCAGGCCACATAGGCCTGAACGATAATGCGCAGACCATCGCGCGTACCGACGTCCTGCAAGCCGCTGGAGGTGGTGCGCAGGCGCAGGTCGACCGGAATGGCCGCTTCGAACGGCGCGGGCCAGCGCCAGCTCAGGCCGGGGTCGAGCAACACGCGGGCAGGATTGCCAAAGCGGGTAATGACCGTCGCCTCACCGGAGCGCACCTGCACCAGGCTTGCCGCAGCCACTGCAAACGCGATGAGGACAGCCGCCAGTGCAGCGCGTCGCCACGGGAAACCCACCGGGCCTGATGCTTCGCCGTGGTGGTGGTGATGACCACCGTGGTCGTGACCTGCATGGTCGTGATGATCGTGGTTATGAAACAGATTCAAGTGACGACTCCTTATTCAGCCATTGGCTGTTCAGCCGACTTTGGCGACGCCGCTGGGTCGACCGGGAGGGTAAAAGAACGCAGATCGATGGTGGGCGCGCTGGTGCCGCCCAAACGGTGATCCAGCACCAGCAATTTGGCGTGAGTCATGCCTTGGGTCAGTTGGCTCAAGTACTGCTCGAGCAAAAACGCCTGACCGGCCTTGGCATAACCCTGTTGTTCGGCATTGAAACGCAGGTCTGCGCTCTGCGCCGTGGCCAGGGTTTCACGGGAATTGGCCGCTGCCTGATCGTGAGCCACACTGGCGTGCAACTGCGCCAGGTTGGCCTGGTCGGCCGCCGCACCGCGTTCGCGTGAGATCAGCGCCTGGGCGCTGATCTGCGCCGCCTGCACGGCGTGATAAGCATTGGCTGCCCCGGCGGGTGGGTGAATCGACTCAACCACGGTGGCAAGAATTTCCACGCCGCTGTCGAGCTTCTTCAGGTCTCGGGCGACGGCACTGCCGATGTCGGCGGCAAGGTCGCTACGCTGTTCGCCGAGCAATTGATCGAGGGTGCGCGAGGCGAAGTCATGAACCAGTACGCGACTGGCGGTGCTGCGAATCAGGCCTGGAATGTCGGCGCTGTTGTAGGTGGCGGCCATGGCAGCTTGATCGTCCAGGCCAATGCGATAAACGAAGCGCACGTCCATGTTCACGATCTGGAAGCTCTGCTTGTCCCCCGAGCCACTGGCGATCACCTGCGACTTGTCATTGATGTGAGTGGCGTCCCACAGGCGGTTAGCGACGGGCGGCGGCGGCCCTTCGGCAGGATCGAGCGTCTGTTCGGCGCCAGCACCTTCGGACACGCTGGTCGCCAGCTCATGAACCACGCCATTCTCCACCGGCAATACGGTGCCGAACGGCCAGGGCAAGCCCGCGTGCAGCCCAGGGCCCATGACCTCGACCGGTTTGCCGAAGCGCTCATAGATCCCACGGCCCTGCATCGGGATCTCGTGCACACCACTCAGCGCCCAGCCGAGGGCGACGATCACCACCATCACAGGCAGGAATGCGCGACGCATGAAGGTAAACGCCCAGATCTGTCGTAGGTCGATGCCGAAGCGATTGTGCAATTCGTTCTGCAGCGCCGTCAGCGGACGTGGTGGCCACCGCAGCAGGCCAGCCCCGAAGCTGCTGGCCACCAGACGCGGTTCAAGGCGTTCGTTGCGAGGGCTGAAGATCGACAGCAGCGCCCGAATCAGCAGCTCTACAGCCACCAGGCCCGGCAGCAAGCCAATGAGCACCGCCAGCCTGGCGGGCCATACGCGATCGGCCGAGGAAAAGAACAGGCACAACGCAGCAATCAGCAACGTGCCAATCGTCAGGCGTGCGATCTGCGCCAGTTGTTCGGCTTCGGGCCAGCTCGCTACGGATTCGTTGCTGAACTGGCGCTCCAGCACCAACAGGCCAAAGCCGATCAGCAGCAGCAAACCGCCCACCACGCTACCCGTGAGGCCGACATTGGTGCCGATCAGCGCGAGATTCCAGATCATCGAAATACTGATCAGTGCCAATAGCGCCCAACCAGCCAGCCAGAACACCGGCGCGCCGATCTGGCCAACCATCGAAGTGCCTGCCCCGCCGACGCGCGTGAGCAGCCGGTCATACCAGCCCTGCGTGTCGGCGGCGATTGGCTCCTCTGGCGAGGTCGCAGTCTCATCGGGTGCGATAACCCGCGCCCGCCATAGGGCGACCACCTGGGCCGATTGCAACGCCGACACCAGCACCAGCAGACTCGCTGAGCTGTTGGTGAGCACTGCCGTCCACAGGGAGTTTGGCGAGAACAGGTCGACGAACAGCGAGATGACCAGGCCAATCACGCCCAAGGCGCCCAGCACGTAGGTCAACCGCGACAGACGACGTGCCTGAATACCCGCACGCTGAAACCTTGGCAGATGTGCAGCAGTTGCGCCTTCACCATCCAGATCAAACCGCATGGATGCTCCAGAAATTGCCGAACGCCGTAGTCATCATCCTTCCCGCCCGCTGCATGAGCTGTCCCCCACTTGGAAACGCCCCGTAACACTGATCTAAGTGAGCGTTACGATATAACAGAAGTCGTGAAATTTTTGTCTGCTTGCTGTGGGAATGGGCTGCGACTTTGCATTCCGACAGCCAGCTGACAGCTTGAGCTGTTTGTAGCGTTTTTCCAGCTGCCACGCGCAACGCGGACAAGGCGATTTCCGGAACCCCATTCGCCGACGAAACGATTTTTTTCCTTCTAACTGCGAACAAGATGCCCGGATTGTTATCTGTTTGTTGGTAATTTGCGTTCGGCAAGGATTGGAAAAGCGCACATTTTCGTGCAGGAAGGCACAGCATTTCTTCAGAGGCTTCACCCTATGAATCGCAGGAATCTCCTGAAAGCTTCCATGGCATTGGCAGCCTATAGCGCGCTGCCAGCCTCGGGTCTTTATGCAGCACGCGCCCTGGCGGCGGCGGCAGATGGCGACATCGAACACTTCGATTTCAAGACCCTGCAGGATCTGGCCAAACAGATGGCAGGCAAGGCTTACGTCAGCACCAAGCAGACGCTGCCGCCCACCCTGGCGAACATGACGCCTCAGCAGTTCAACGCGATCAAATACGACGCGGCCCACTCCTTGTGGAACGACGTCAAAGGTCAGCTTGACGTGCATTTCTTCCACGTTGGCGCAGGCTTCAAGACCCCGGTGCGGATGTACAGCGTGGACCCGGCCACCCAGCAAGCGCGGGAAGTGCATTTCCGCCCCGAACTGTTCAACTATGAGGCCAGCCGCATCGACCAGAGCCAGCTCAAGGGCGACCTCGGTTTCGCCGGCTTCAAGCTGTTCAAGGCCCCGGAAATCGCAATCAACGACATCCTCTCCTTCCTCGGCGCCAGCTACTTCCGCGCCATCGACAGCAACAAACAGTACGGTCTTTCAGCGCGCGGTCTGGCGATCGACACTTACTCCCATCGCCCCGAAGAATTCCCCGACTTCACCAAGTTCTGGTTCGAAAAGCCCACCAAGGACGCCACTAGGTTCGTGGTCTACGCGCTACTGGACTCGCCGAGCGCGACCGGCGCCTATCGCTTTGACATCGATTGCCAGTCCGACCGCGTGGTGATGGACATCGATGCCCATATCAACGCCCGCGCCGATATCGAGCAGATGGGCATCGCGACCATGACCAGCATGTTCAGCTGTGGCACCCACGAGCGTCGAATGTGCGACACCCTGCACCCGGAAATCCATGACTCCGATCGCCTGGCCATGTGGCGCGGCAATGGTGAGTGGATCTGCCGACCGCTGAACAACCCGGCCAAGATTCAATTCAACGCCTTCGCCGACAAGGATCCGAAGGGTTTTGGTTTGGTGCAGACCGATCACGACTTCAAGACCTATCAGGATACGGTCGACTGGTATCACCGGCGGCCAAGCTTGTGGGTCGAGCCGACCACGGCGTGGGGCGAGGGATCGATCGATCTGTTGGAACTGCCTACTACCGGCGAAACGCTGGATAACATCGTTGCGTTCTGGAACCCGAAAGTGCCGATCAAGGCCGGCATGTCTATGAACTACGGCTACAAGCTGTACTGGAGCCCGCTGCCCCCGGTGAGCACGCCGCTGGCACAAGTCCACGCAACCCGTTCAGGCATGGGTGGTTTCATCGAAGGTTGGGCGCCGGGGGAGCATTACCCGGAGGTCTGGGCGCGTCGTTTTGCCGTGGACTTCAACGGTGGCGGTATTGATCGTTTGCCGGAAGGGTCGGGTATCGAGCCTGTGGTCACCGTTTCCAGCGGCAAGGTGCAGGATTTCAATGTGCTGGTGCTGCCCGATATCAAGGGCTTGCGTGTCACGTTCGACTGGTACCCGACCAGTGATTCGGTGGACCCGGTAGAGATGCGCATGTTCATCAAGACCGGAGACCGCACGCTGAGCGAGACGTGGTTATATCAGTACTTCCCGCCTGCGCCTGACAAGCGACGCTACACCTGATATCGCAGCCCAGCTTACCGGCGGTGCGATTTTGCGAAACTCACCGCCGGCAAGCCGGACTGCTACAACGCCTCGCCCTATACCGGGGACGGGTTAGGCGAAGCCAGCGCCATAGTGGCCGCGTTAATAATCGATCCAGGCCCCCCAATTCCAAGCGTCAAATTTATATCCTTTATATGAATCAATGAGTTACGAACTCTGGTTTTACTCCCGCTTCGCGACTGTCCGAAAATTTGACTATTTGATTGACAGGCCTGCCATCTGCGGCTGATATATCCCCCTGCCACGCCGTTGCGAGACCGATCCCACCCAGCAAATGTCCTGGATAACGGCCACCTAATGCCAAGCGACTTGCCGTTCTCGCTAACAGCAGTTGCCGATACGGGTGAGCGATGGTCTGGTAAGCGAGTTTGTTATCTGTCGCTGTTGATCATTTTTATTTCCAGCGCTCCCGAGGGGCTGTTCCCATGATGTCGCCTTCCCCCGCTTACGTTGAAAAGCCGTCGATCATGTCATTCGACAAATCCACGGCCATCGTGCTGGTCGCGATCAGTCTGATTTTGGTCGAGACCTTTTCAGGCGCGCTGCGTTTCTACCTGGACAAGGCCGGAATTTCGGTGCTGCTTTATGCGCCAAAGGTCGCCTGCTTGTTGTTTTTCGCGCTGGAGTTGCGCAGCTTCAAGGCCGGGCCCGGTGTCTGGCTAAGCTTTTTGGTGCTCCTGCTGTCATCGGCGTGGGCCGTGCTCAATGGCGCTGGCGCCGGCAACTTCGCTTTCGCGCTGTATGGCATCAGCCCTCTTCTATTCGGGCTGGCATGCGGCGATCAGGTCATCCGCCACAAACGTCTGTTCATGTGGGTGATCGCGTTTGCGCTGGTCGCTTCACTGGGCGGCATCGTGCTGGACAAGTACACCAACCTGCCGTGGAAGGGCTACAGCTACAGCATCGGCGGGACCGAGCTGAGCGCCAACACCACGTGGGCAGCCGAAGATGCCGACCGGCCTGCCGGGTTCGCGCGGATTTCCAGTGCCTTGGCCATCATCATTTCGATTTTCAGCTTGTACCTGATGACGATGGTTCGTTCGAGAATGCTGGCGATTGCCATTTGTGCCGTTGGCCTGGCAGGCGTCGTGCTCACCACCAGCAAGGCGCCCGTGCTGGCCTTCGCCGGCGCTGTCGGGCTGCTGCTGATTACCCGATTTCGCTGGACCACCCGCAGCGCCATCGTCGCCGCCGTTGTGCTAGGGATGGGGCTGCCGTTGATCGGCATGCTGTATGACTTCGACCCTAACAAAATCGCGACGGCAAGCTCGCTGTCATCGATCTATGACCGCCTGATCAACACCTGGCCCAACGTGATCCGGGAGTTGGTCAGCGAAGATCGCGCCTATAGCGGCGTTGGATTCGGCCTGGTTGGCAGCGCGGTGGCGGCGTTCCCGGTAGCCGGTGCCGATATTTTCATGATCTCCGACAGCACGGTGGTGTACCTGTGGGCCACCTTTGGATTGGTCGGCTTGTTTCTATACGCGTTGCATATCCCGCTGTTCTTCACCCTTGCCGACATCACCACCCGCTATGGCCGCGCGATGCTCGCTACCGGTTTCTGCATCTGCATCGTCAGTTGGACCACCGACACCCTGGAAGTGACGCTGGGTAACCTTTTCCTGGGCATGGCGATCGGGCATGCGCTGGCTGCAAGGGCGCAAGTGAGGGTCATCGCCCCGAAGCCCGTTAAAGCCGCCTCATGGAATGGCTTGCCAGGCTTGAGCTAAGAAAGGACACGCACGCATGTGCTTCTGGAGGATGGGCTGCAAAGGCCTGATGTTGCTGTGTTGCCTTATCGTTGCCGATGTGGCCTTGGCCGAGCCTTTCATCGTTGGCGTTGCGACGCATTCGATGAATAACCTTGATCAGCCTTTACAGCGCAGTCTGGACCTGGCCAACACCGCGGGCGTTACCTCGGTCCGTGACGACGCGTTCTGGTCCACGGCCGAGCCTGAGCCCAATCAGTTGCAGATCATCCCCCAATGGCGCGCCTGGCTGGCTACGGCCAGTGCGCTGAATCAGGCGCCGATGGTCATTCTTGGTTACGGCACGTCCTTCAATGGCAACGCCAAGCCACGCAAGCCCGAGGTCAGGATTCCCTACCTCAAATACGTCGACTACCTCACCCGGCAGTTGGGCAACCCGGTGAAGTACTACGAGGTGTGGAACGAATGGGACATCGATGGGCCGACCGACGCGCGCCTGAGCGATGATTACGTGGCCGTGGTAAGGGATGCCGCGCCAATCATTCGCAAGAATAATCCGAGGGCCAAGGTACTTGCCGGCGCGGCAACCTCCGCGGGCATCAAGGGCGGTTTTCTCGACCGCATCCTCGCCGCTGGCGTACTCAAGTACGCCGACGGTATCTCGCTGCATCCGTACGTGCACTGCGAAGGCCGCGACCGCAACACGCCGGAAAGCTGGATCAAATGGATGCGCGAACTGGACAGCAGGTTCAGCAAAGGCGGCACCCCAGTGCCGCTGTACCTGACGGAAATGAGCTGGCCGAGCGACGAAGGCCCTTGCGGCATTGATACGGCTCGCCAGGCTGCGTATCTGGCGCGCGCCTTTTTTCTAGCCCGCACGGTTGCGAATATCAAAGGCATGTGGTGGTACGACCTGATTAACGATGGCACCCAGCGCGATGATCGAGAGCACAACTTCGGACTGCTCAATGTGGATCTCTCGCCAAAACCCGCTTACACAGTGCTCAAGGCAATCAGCCCGTACCTGCGCAATTTCGATTTCGATGCGGGCGCCAGCCTTCAGGCTGACGGCATCTACAAGTTGGCCTTCAGCGATGGTCATGAGCGGATCATGGTTGCCTGGTCAGCGACTGGCCCACGGGCAGATCAAGTCAGCAGTCAGGCGATGAACAATGCCCCACTGCGAGTGCTGGACACTCAGGCAGCAGACAAAGGGATGCAGAACATCGAGCAGCGCTGGGACTGCACCGACGACCGATGTACCGCTCCCATCAGCCTGACCGGGTTTCCCAAAATCATTCGCTTGAGCCCCGGCGCCTGAACGTTTACGACTGAAAAGTCGCAGCGCGGCGCTGGACGAATAAATCCCTGCCGCGATTTTATTTCTACCGAGCCGACTTGCGCATCAGGTGCCTGGGGATAACTTCACGGCAAGACAGTCAACCCCAACATGTCCCGGGCAATCCGGTCAGCGTCCACGAATGCACGGGAGTAGCTGCCTGACGAAGGGACGTAGTGGTTGTAATAGGTGGCGCCTTCCATGATAGGGCCGGTTATCCACAGATTGGGTTGTGCCCTGCCATGGCTGTCCACATCCAACCCCTCTGCGCCGGCACCACGGCTGTGGATAACGCCGCTGTCACACAGCTGCCTGATAATCTTCGGATGCGCTGAGGTCACGCGGCTGTCGCTGACATGGGCGCACACCACTGCGGTGAGCGGTATCATCTGGCCATTTTCCAGTCTGATCGAGACCTCGCCCTGCGAATCACTGTGCATAACCTCTGCCCCATGAATCCAACGCAGCACATTCGCGTCCGCCAAGGCCAACAGTTCCTGATGACGTTCTTTTTGCGGGCCTGCGACCAGCCTGTTGACCAGCGGCGCGTATTGATCGAAGAAGATTCGGTTCGATTCCGGGGTCAGCCCGTGGTTATCCACAACCCGCCTAAGTTGTTCACGGCAACTTCTCCAAACCTCCACCGCCGCTTTTAGGGGACTGCGGTCAAGACCCGTCTCGCTCTGTTTCAAATCGGCCTGGATGAACTCTCGCACCCAACGGGAATAATTATCCACAGGCACTTGCAGGTGCTGGGGCTTGAAGAGGCTTTCATCCAGCGGCGCCACGGCGAAGCGCTGCGCCAGTGCTTGCTGTACGGCTTCGAACTCGCCTTGCCAATACGCCGCCGCGATCTCGGACTTGATCTGACTCGACGATTCGCCTTGAAGGGCGGCGGTCAACCCGAAGTATTCGGCGACCATCTCTGCCTTGAGTAACGGCAGCACCTGCCCTTTAAAATCAAGGCCTTGAGGATGCTGCGCCCGCAAGTCGGCAACCGCTGCCAAAGTGAAGATCAGAGGCGAACCGCCCTTGTGGTGCAGCGAAATATCGGGCCGGGTGCGGTATGGCAAACCACTGCGCGAATACATAAAGAGTTTTGGTTCAAGGCCCGATGGCTGATAACGCAGCCCATCATCATCTTCGACGAAGCGACCGCCGCGCCCCACCGTCAAGCCTGCCACAGCATCCATCGCTGACAAGCCAAGCCCTTCTACGCCCACGCAGTCTGTGGATGAAATCTCGCCCAAGGAATGGGGCTGTGGATAAGCCTGCAGGCGTCGGGTTGCCAAGCCGCTGTTGCTGATGTGCGGCCCTGTATCAGCATGACCGACCGTGATAAGTAGCCAGTCCACGCGATACTTTTTTACCCCTGTGGACAGGGTAAATGCCCCCAGATCCGTTTGCTCCACGTTATCCACAGGCATGGCGTAATGAGTCACTTGCAACTGCCCTGGCAGCGTGCGGATGATCTCCTCGTAGGTCCAGGCCAGGTATTCGCCCAGCCAGGGCCGGGGTAGAAACTCATTGGGGCGCACGACCCGCTCAGCGGCTTTGAAGCGCAGACACCATTGGTAAAAGTCCGGTCCTTGGCGGCCGGTCAAACCGCCAAGCGCGGCTTGATCAGGGAACATGGAGATCTGCGAGGCCACGGTGTTGAGCATCAGGTAGGACGGCTGCTCCACCGAGTGCAGCCCGGGCCCCGGGCGATGCGGATCGAATACGCTGATCTCGATCCGCCGCTCGCTGCTGGCACCCAGTGCACACAACCGTTCCAGCACCGTCAATCCGCGTGACCCGCAGCCTACGATGCCGATTCTGATGGCGGGTGGCTGCGCGGTTTTCTCCGGATAGGCCGTTTGCGATGCGGATCTGCCCAGGCGCAGCGTCGGACTCAATTCCATCTCAAGGTTTCTCCGAAGAACGAATCGATGGCCACCGCACGGGATTCGGCCAGCGCAACGTCGACGATGAACTTGCTCAGCGCCAGATCCAGTACGCCTAGCCCGAAAGGCGAGAAAATCGAGGGCTTGGCCGGATCAAGGCTTACCTCGTTGCTGATCAATGCGGCGAGGGTACCGTTCATGAAGTCGCGATTACCGGTGAGCTGCTCGGCCAGATGCGGTGAAGTATTAGCCTTCATGCAGTGCTCCACGTCGTCGCACAGGTTGTTGGCCTCCAGCAGCAACTGCGGAGCGATGTCGCGTAACGAAATGTTCAGCACGACCTGACCGGCACGGAACGCCATCGGTGGCTTTACGTAGGGTTCCCCAGCGGTGGTGGCGAAGACCACCAGGTCAGCAGCCAAGGCTTGTTGCAACGAGCCAGCGTGGGCTGTGCATAAGTCGATCTGCTCTACGTAGCCCTTCAGCGCGAGGGTTGAGGCCTCGTCGAAATCGTGCACGACAGCTTGGTCGATGTCCCAGCCTTCAACCGCGAGCATGCGGGCAATATTGCGGGCAATCACACCCGCACCGATGAACCCTACAGAGCCGGCCCTACGTGATTGACCGTTGAGCCAGTAAGCGCCTGACACTGCGGAGGCTGCGGTCCTGACAGCGCTGATCTGCGCGCCTTCCAGACAAGCATAGGGGTAGCCCGTCTCGCGATCATTGAGGATCACCACCGCCGATGCCCGGGGTTTGTGTTGGGCAACGTTACCGGGAAAGCTTGAGATCCACTTGATGCCGGCCACTGCGTCCTCGCCTTCCAGCGATGCGGGAAGGGCAATGATTCGATTGGCCGGCTGCTGTGGAAAACGCAAAAAATAGCTATCCGGGTTAACGGTCTGACCGGCGTGATGTTGCAGGTAGGCCTGTTCAATGCGCGCAACCATGCTGTGCGCCTGACTAGCGAGGATGTCCTTGATCACAGCGCCTGGTACGACATGAAACTCAGACATTCGCTGTTTCCCCTTCAAAGGTGTGGACATGCTCCTTGATGTAGCGGCTGATGGGCTGCGACGACAATGCAGCCAATTCCGCCAGGCCGAATTTCTGCACCACCCACTCGTCGTTGTAGATGGTTTCCAGATAACGCTCCCCTGCGTCGGGAGAGATCGCCACCACCACTGCGTCCTTGGGAATCCCAAGCGACGGCGCGGCCAGGCCAGCCACGACAGTGCCAGTGGATCCCCCCGCCAGTACGCCGTTGGACTTGGCCAGCCAGCGGCACATGGCAACGGCGGCGCGCTCATCGACCACCTGCTGCCTGTGCAGGTGATTGGCGCGAAAGATCGGCGGCATCTGGCTCGATCCCAGACCCGGAATGAACCGCTTGCCAGGCGTCTGACCGAAAGTGACCGACCCTGCGCTGTCCACCGCGATAATCCTGGTGCGCGGCGAATGCTTACGGAAATACTGCACACAGCCCATCAGCGTGCCAGTCGTCCCTGCGCCGACCACCAGGTAATCCAGCGAAGGAAAGGCGATATGAATCGATCGCGCCGTGGTCTGTTCGTGAGTACGAGCGTTGGCCGGGTTACTGTATTGGTTCAGCCACAGAAAGCGCGGATCACGCGCGACAGTGTCACGGATGTATCGAATCCGGGTGCCGAGATAGCCATCGTTATCATCATGTTCGGTAACGATCACGATCTGCGCCCCGAAGGCTTCCATCATTTTGATGTTGTGCAGGTTGGTGTTCGGATCGACCACACAGCAAAACTTGTAACCTCGCTCTGCACAGATCATCGCCAACGCCACGCCCAGATTGCCCGATGAAGACTCGATCAGCACCGTGTCCTTGTGGATAAGTCGACGCTCGGCGTAGGAGTCAATGAGGCCTATCGCGGTTTTCATCTTGATCGAACCGGCGGGGTTGCAGGACTCAAGCTTGAGGTGCAGGTTCTCGAAGCCTAACCCCCTGAGCCGGACGAAATTCGAATCGCCCACGATATGAGAAATAAAATTCATGGCCGTGCCTCGGCACTTGCCAGCATGTTTCGCTCTGGATGAGCCACGAAAGGAGCCAGTTGGCGCGGTTGTGTGGCCAACAAGGCATCAGTCAAATGCTGGGCACGCAGTGCAACCATGGAAAACGACTGCGCGTCGCTAATGCCGTGGGTTTTCTCCGAGGTGCCGTTGGCGAGAATCTGCAGGTCTTCACTGTTCTGCAAGCCGACGCGGTAATGCCGATCCACCGCCAGACTGCCGTCCTCATCGCGCAGTAACCAAGGCTGCAACAATGTTAGCAACGGAGGCACTGCCAGCTGTTCATAACCGGTACCCAGCACAATGCCATCGACGTACAGCGTGGTTTCGAACCCTGTGTTGCTGTCGCGCAACAACACCGAGTAGGCATCGCCAACCTTTTCCACAGAGAGGACATTGGACCAGGGATGCAGGTTCAGGCGTTGATGCCCGCTCACTTCGCCTTCGTACATGAAGGAATACAGTGCCTGACTCTCATCGGCGTCGATACCTGCATAGTTGGTAGAGCGAATTTCGTTGAACACCTTGTTACGATGCGCCGGCTCCAGTTGATGGAAGTAGTCGACCTGCTCCGGCAGAAACGCCATGTTGGGAAACTGCCCCAACTGACCCACGCGAAATCCGACGCCCCGATGCACCGAATGCACCTGCGTGGTCGGCGCGGCGCCGAGCAGATGCGCTACCGCTTCGCCCGCGCTCTGTCCGGAACCGAGCACCAACCAGCGCTGAGCGATAGGCCCGCCGCCCAGATGGATATTTTTCAGATATTGCGAGGTGTGAAATACGCGACCGCCCAAGTGTGGACTGAAAGCCTCGGGAATTTTGGGCAGGCTGCCGTGGGAAAGCACCAGTTTTTTGGTGCGATACGTCCCTTTAGCCGTGACCACATCTACTGCACGTAGAACACCCTTTTCAACGACCGGCAGTATGTCGAGCACACCTTCGTCATAGGCCACATAGTCCTTGAGCT
This sequence comes from Pseudomonas sp. UBA5706, assembly GCF_002419965.1. Lineage (GTDB taxonomy): Bacteria > Pseudomonadota > Gammaproteobacteria > Pseudomonadales > Pseudomonadaceae > Aquipseudomonas. The sequence goes on along the minus strand of NZ_DIHC01000043.1, from coordinate 158,299 downwards.
GGGCCGCCACCCAACCGATGTAATCTGACCATTCCACACGGCTTGCAGGGCGGCCCAACAGGCCGAACTTATACAGGCGCCCCTTGGACTTCAGGTACATGGCGAACGAGAAACGGCTGCGTGGGTTGCGCGGCGTCACCAGGTCACGAAACACATGATGGTTGATGTCCGTTCCTGCCAGCAAAAATGCGCCGTGCCAGCTTGAGTCGCGTCCCTTTTCGAAAAACCGCACACGCTGAAACGGCTTTTCGCCGTTGTCTTCCGCTTCATCCTCAAGCGCACAGGCCAGTGCGATACCGGCGGGGCCGAAGCCGACCGACACAAGGTCCAACTCCTGACGCAAACCCTCGATTTCAAACTGATTCATAGTGATTCTCCCTGAAAAGTTCTAAGACTTGGCGAGCCTTAAGCGGCCCGATTCAATACAGCAGCCGTCTTTCATGGACGCGCTTGTCGGCGTAGATCCAAAGCGAAACCCGGGCGTGACTGTTTTCCCCATCGTTAAAACGCACGGGGCCTGCGGGTGTGGAAAACTCATCGAAGCGCAAGGCATCGAGCAGGCCACGACGTTGGCGCGCGGCAAGCTCTACCAGTGAAAAGGCGGCGAGCGTCTCGATGACGTACACCGGCGCCGAGGTGCCATACATTTGCTGATACGCGAGGTCCACTGACTGCGCTTCCGGCAGATCGGCGGCCACCGGAAAGCTGACGACATACACCGTCCCGGGCGCGTCCAGCCCACTGATCAGCGCTGGGGATGCCGCGTCGTCGGTAAAAAACAGCGGTAATTCACAACCTGCAGCACGGTTTTCCACAAGGAAACGGTGACTGGCCTTCAAACGCCCGCAGAACACCAATGCGTCGGCTTGGCCGGGATCGGTTACGATTTTTACTGTGGATAAGTCGCCTGACGAGTCCACAGCATTTCGAAGTTCATGCAGTTGCCGCTGCCCATGCAAGCTCGGGTCGGCAAACAGAGCCAGCCTGTGCAGACCCGCGTGCTCAGCGAAGTCGAGCAAACGCTTGGCAAGCAAGCGATCCGAGGCACAGATTCTGAAAGTGGTGCTGCCCGCTGCGGTCAGTGCTGCGCTGGTTGACGCCGGGAGGATCAACGGTATGCCAGCCTGTGCATAACTTTCTGCGACGGCGGCCGCAGAGTCAGACGCGAAATGCCCAATGACCGCATCCACGCCGGCTTCGATAAAACGCTCGGCGGCGGCACGCCCACCCTCGGCACTGGCGCCATCGTCGAAGTACAGATGCTGCGCACGCCGTACATGGCTGAAAAGGTGATTTGAGAGGTAAACGCCACGCAGGAAGCTGCGTGCGTGCAAGGTGGTGCCCACGTCCAGGGCCGCACAGATACCCAGGCGCATCATGACAAGGCCACCTCGGTGAAGCGGGAGGGGTTGAACGCTTCCAGGGTCGAACGATGCTCCGCGTCTATCTGCACCCCAGCCATCAGGCTGCCCAGCTCGTACGCCAGCAGCTCGGACACACTGGGTGCCATTTTGAAGCCGATACCGCAGAATCCTGTGGCCAAGTAGATATGACTGCCGGCGCCGGAGCGTCCAATCAGAGGCCGGCCGTCATCGGTGTAGGCATCCCACGCTACTTGCGTGACGACCGGAAGGCTGTGCGGCCCGTCGAACCCCAGCCTGGCAACCCGGTCGACAACGTCTTGCTCGTTGTCCATCACGGATAGATCGAGTGCAGAGGCGTGATCGGCGCGATGCCGACGCTGGCCGCCAACCTGCATCAGGTTGCGACCCAAAGGGAGCAAATAGGTGTCCAGATGATGAGCGATGAGCGGCATGCTTGGCGCGCTATCGCAGCCCATCCGGGTAAACGGGATGGTCCGCGCGTGCACAGCACCATGAGGCCTGAGCAGTGGGCCGTCAGCGCCACAGGCGTCGACGACCCAGGTCGCCTCCAGACACAACTTGCCCGCGTGCACCTGAACGTAGCCTTCACGCTCGACACAACGGTCGACGGCCAGATGGTCGAGAAACGTTGCCTTCTCGCTAACGTATCGGCATAGAGTCGCGACCGCCGCGCGGGCATCCACCGTTCCACCGTTGCGCTCGATCAGCAAACATTCATCCTTGCAGAACGGCGTAAACCGTCCGTTATCCAAGGCACTCACCGAGGCATGCAGCTCGACGTTCTGCGTACCTTGGCTGCCCAGGGCATCCAAATAGCGACCGCACACTTCTGAACTGGCGATGTATGCCACACCACTGCGTTTGAGCGCTTGTTCGAATACCTCATGCACAATGCCGGTGCTGTCGTGATGCGCGCCACGACGGGTCAACGAACGCAGCGCCGGGTCAAGCTCCAGTCCGCGCACAATGCCGCCGGTATAACGGGTCGCGCCCTGAGCGCCACCGATGCCCTTTTCCATAAGCGCCACGTCCAGGCCGTTTTCAACCAGAGCAGCAGCGATTGACGCCCCCATGACACCGGCGCCGACCACGATCACATCGAATGACGTTTTCACCAGCGTCTCCTGATCAGATCTCGTACTCAACGGCGCTGACGTACACCAGTTGCTGGAACACTTCGTTCTCAGTGAAGCGGCAGTAACGCAGGATATGCTTGGCCAGGTCCGGGAATACCGGCGCGCCCATGGCTCCGATCAGCGCCATGTAGGGCAAGATGCGCTTGCCTAGCATCTGGCGATCACGGGCTGCGTTAATCATGTCGCTGAGCAGGACAGCCAACCCCTTCATCGTGAAGTGATCCACCGAGGTCACCTCAAACCAGCGGGCGACCAGAATCTTGATCGCTGCTGCGTCGGCCGAGTTGACCTTGAGGCTGTCGCCATCGACCCGCTCGCGCTCGGCTTGTGCAGCCAGCTTGACCAGCACTTCGTGAAAGGTTTCCTCGCGCCAGGCAGCGAATTTCTCGACGTCGAAGTCATCGGTATCCTGCTCAGGGGCGATCAAGGCCAGGTAAAACCGCGCGCTGTCGGTGCAGGCTTGAGCCACCAGGTCCCGGGCCCAGATCGCATAGTTGCGGCTGGTCGACAGGTTCTTGCCGTTCAACGTCAGGAATTGATTGGTGTAAAAGGTCTGGCGCATGCGATAGCCGTGCATGGTCTGCAGCAACGCGGGGTAAACGATCATGTGGCTGAAGGCGCAGTCATACCCGAGAAAATGCACCAGTCGCCCATTGCCAGATCGGCAGTACTCGTCGTATTCCCAAGGCGCGTGCTTGTGCTCGTTGAGGTATTCGCGAAACGCGCCCAAATAGCCCGATAGGCCCATCACCCAGGTGTGGATGCGCCGACTGCCATCAGGCTTTAGGTCCAGACCGCCGTCATGGGGACGTGTAATCCCCCAGTCCACCGGGCCGATGTTGAATTCCTCATCGAGGAAGCGACGAATGAAAGGCCGCAGCGACGCGTGCTCGAACGTGCTTTTGAGGTGACTGCGGAAGTTGGAAAGCGCCAGAAACTCGCGCTCTACCGGCCGCCAGATCATCGGCTCCGAGCATAACTTGCAGCGAAAGTTAGTCATCTTCGAAGCGTTCGGCGTGTGGGCACACTCTTCACACTGACTGGCGTCGGAGTCTGACCCGCAATGGTCACAATTGCCGCGCCCGAAGGCTTCATAGCCCCACTTGTCGCACTGCTCGCAGTAAGGTTCCTGGCTGACTTTCTTGTAGATGGCCCCAGCCTTGACCGCGCACTCGTAAGTTTCCTCGACGGCCTTCTTGAAGTAGTTGTTGCGGTAAGGGCGCATCCAGAAATCGACTTCGATGCCCATCTTTTTCAGGGTGTCGTTGATCTTGTCGGTATTCTCCAGCGCCAGTTCCTGGGGGGCACGGTCCAGCTCGATGCCACGACGCAGCATGTACGACTGATAGTCGTCGGAATAAGACACCAGGGTGCAATCATGCCCGCGCTGACGTTGCGCCCGGGCATAGATGTCTGCTGCCAGAAAGGGGCCTGCCATGTGGCCGATGTGCAGGTCGCCATTGGGCGTGGGGGGCGTGATGGTGACCAGCAGCTTGTTCATTACGGGGCCCTCTGGTCGGACACGTCATGGACAGTGGCTTTTTGCAGAGCGAATTCATTGTGCGCCACGGCCTGCTGGGTATCTTCATTCAGAAAACGGTTGGCCGAATCACGGTCCCACCACACCACATAGAAGTGAAAGTCCTCATCGCTGTCATTGAGCACGTAATGATCGGTGTGCTTGGGGATGGCAGCGATGTCGCCCATGGTAAAGGGGTACGTCTGATCGCCCACCACCAGCTTGGCGGCGCCTTTGATGCCGATGAAAAACTCTTGGTCGATCTGCGTATGGGACAGCGACTGGGTACCCGGTCGCACTACGCACCAACCGCCGCCGATGGGGGTTGGATAACCGTCCCAAGGCAACAGCCTGGCCCCGTCCAGATCATATTCATGTACCAGTTTGTCCCAAGCCATGGGGCGAAAAACTTTAAAGTCTGTCATGAAGCTCTCCTTCAGCCCGGGCAGCCTGCCCGTTGTATTACCGACGCAAGCCCGTGCCTGCAACGCCGTTGAGTAGACGGATAAGCTGAAGAAAACGGGTAAAGGGAGCAAACAAGAAATACGCAATTAAGGGTTAAGTTTGACTTAACCAAGATTCACATGATTGTCATTTTTATCAAATACTTAGGTTGTTTTTCAGCGAAGTTTTTTGATGATGGCAATACTGAAGCATGACTTAACTGTGATGGTTAATGCGCACGAAAAACCTTACAGAGCACAGGCGCGAAGAACGCTGATGGACTTCGGCATGCCGGCGATAGCGATCGGGGACGAGTAACCATTGACCGGCGGCGCGGCCTCAAGGTATTCACGTTGGAAGACAGGCGCGGAAGATGCAGATTGAGCCTCTGGGAATACATCAGCGACCTTCAACGCATGGTGAATTCCCGCTGGCTGGCGACGGCCTGCGACACCAGCCAATCACGAAATTGCCGGCTGGACTTGGGCAGGATGGCTGTTTCGTCGTACACCAGGTAATACGCGATCGGGGTGTCGATGGTGGCACGGAGCGGCACCACCAACCGGCCCGACGCAAGTTCTTCGCGGATCAGCGAGCGCCGCACCAGCGCGATGCCCCTGCCGGCCAGCGCCGCCTCGATCACGCCATTGGAATCCACGAATACCGAACCTCGGAGCACGGCGGCTTCGGCATCCTCGATGCCTACCGCCCGGAGCCACAACGCCCAATCCTCGCGGTGCTCGTCGTGCAGCAGGTGGTAATTCTTAAGGTCGATGGGCGAAGAAAGGTAGCGTGAATCCGGCAGCAAACCGGGCACGCACACCGGCTGCAAACGGTCGTTGATGAGCAACTCGACTTCTAGCCCCGGATAGCGACCTAGACCATGGCGCACCGCGAAGTCCACGCCATCGCCTAACAAATCCACCAAGCGGTTGGTGGTGCTGATCAGCACTTCGATGCCTGGACAGATTGCCTGAAAGTCCGGCAGCCTGGGCAACAGCCATTGCATTGCAAAGCCACTGGTGCAACTGACAGTAATGGTATTGGGACCGTTGTCGCTCATTAGACGCTGGGTGGCGTCAGCTATCTGGCCCAGCGCCGGGCGAATGGCACGCAAATAAATCTTGCCCTCGGGCGTCAACTCCAGGCGTTTGGTATTGCGAATGAACAGGGTGACGCCAACAGCCTTTTCCAGCTTGGCAATCTGTTGGCTGATGGCCGCCGGGGTCACGAAAAGTTCGCCCGCCGCGACTTTCATGCTGGCGTGACGCCCCGTCGCTTCAAAACAGAGCAAGGCATACAAGGGAGGGAATTTCATGCCTTTCCTCAGTTAAGAAAATCTTATGTGCGTTAGAAAAACTCGCTTGAGCAGGGCTTTACACACTGCTCAAATCATCACACCGTCACTCGACGAACGTCAATCTGCACGTTTCGAGTTGATCCGATGTAAGCACTGATTAGGGAAGGAAGTGCCATGCGTGTATCAGATTATGCTCGACTACTTCTACTCGCCGCCATCTGGGGTGCAAGTTTTCTGTTCATGCGCGTCGCGGCTCCGGTATTAGGCGCACTCCCGACTGCCTTCTTTCGCGTGTTATTGGGCGCCGTCGGGTTATGGGTAATATTAGCGATCCTTAAAACCCGCCAAGACTTCAACGGCAAACTTAAAGCCTCGATGGTATTAGGCGTTATTAACTCCGGCATACCTTTTTTAATGTACAGCATGGCAGCGCTGTTATTGCCCGCTGGTTATTCCGCCATTCTCAATGCCACCACGCCATTGATGGGTGTGTTGATTGGCTCGATGTTCTTCAATGATGCTCTGACTCCGAAAAAAGCCGCAGGCGTATTGATCGGCCTACTGGGGATAACATTGCTCACCACCACCGGCCCTGTGACCTTTACCAGCACAGTGGTGATGGGTGCGTTGGCCTGCCTGGTCGCAACCGGCTGCTACGGTGCGGCAGGGTTTCTCACGCGTCAGTGGATCGCCGACAAAGGCGGGCTGGATGCCAAGCTCGTTGCTTTCGGCAGCCAGATCGGGGCGACTCTGTTCTTGATGCCGTTCTTTGCGGTCTCGGCGACCGTCAATCCGCCTGCCAGTTGGGGCGACTCCACCGTTTGGTTATCACTGGCAGCAGTAGGCTTCGTGTGCACAGCGTGCGCATACATCCTGTACTTCCGACTTATCGCTGACATCGGCCCGGTTCGCTCGTTGACAGTGACTTTCCTGATCCCTCCGTTTGGTGTGCTCTGGGGCGTGATGTTTCTAGATGAACACCTGTCAGCCGGGCATCTGTATGGCGGCGGCCTGATCTGCCTGGCCGTATGGTTCGTGCTCAGCAAGGGCAAACCCAAACCTGTCAAACACACGCCAGACTCCTCCGCGACCACCTGACTCTCGACCGCTTATCCACCGCAAACCATGAAGCGATTGCTGGTTAGCGCTTACCGGACAGAGACCGGCTGCGTCCGGTGTTTGCGAAAAACGTGCGCAGCCATGGCAAAAACAGGTTTTTGGAAGCAACGACATGGCGACAACAAATGACGCATTGGCCCTTCGGTGTACAGATCCGATTCCTGGGGTGGAGCACGCGCGATGAGCAGAGCGATCCCGTTGATAGCCCTTCGCACCTTCGTCGAGGTGTGCAGGGTCGGTAGCATGAAACGTGCGGCCGACCACCTGTGCGTGTCCCCTGCTGCGATCAGCCAACAGATCAAAGGGTTAGAGGATCAATTCGGCAAGCGCTTGTTCGAGCGCGATGCCAAGGGCATTCAGCTGACGTCCAGCGGCCGAAGCCTGTTGGATGAGTTGTCCGACACCTTTAACGTCATCGAAAAAGCCTGGTCGGGCGCGGCGCTCAAACAGCCGCGGCAGACCCGCCTGGTGATCAGCACGACATCGACCATCGCCAGTTCCTGGCTGATCCCTGCGCTTGGTGAATTCAACGAGCGCTGCCCGACCATCGAAATCTCGATCCAGATTTGCAGCGGACTTTCCGACCTCAAGCATGGTCATGTGGATATCTCGATCCAGCGCGAAATGGCGGCCAATCCTGATAACCACGCCGCACGCTTATGGTCCTCCTACCTGATACCCGTGTGCAGCCCGGATCTGCTCGCTAAGCGGTCCAATATCGAAAGCCCCCAGGACTGCCTGACTTATCCACTGTTGCAGAGCACCGAATGCAATCATTGGAAGGTCTGGATGAACGCGTTTGGCATGGGCCATCGCAAGATCATTCAGGGATCGAGCTATGGCGACGAGTCCCTTTTGATTAGTGCTGCCTGCGCAGGCCAGGGCATTGCGCTGGTCAGCAATATCTTTGCCTACGAAGCCTTGCGCACCAAACGTTTGGTGCAGGTTATGAACAGTACCGGGGAACTGAAATTCGATTATTTTGTGTACTGCGCCAAGGAACGGCGCGAAGAATGGGCGATCGTCGAATTCATGAAATGGGCGGTGCAGCAGGCGGGCAAGACAGCTGTGAGTCATCTACAAGAAATGGACGGCGCACACAGGGTCGCTTGACCTTCACCGCATCGGACAGCGCATGAACCACCGCGCCCGATGCTGGTTTTATGACGCCGCTTCACCATCGTGTTCCAGGCGGGGTATCAACAATTGCGATGACCTGTTCGCCCAAGGCTATGCCTATAGTGCGTCCGTCATGGACGCACTCGAGTGCCATCGCTATGGATACCGCTACCCTCGCCTCTCTGCCGGCAACATCCAGCGTGTCGGACCGACGCATCATTTGCCTGCTGTTTCTCGCGCCCGTTGTGCTATTGATGCTGTCGGTCGTCGCGCTCAACGGCGGCGAATTTTTCTATACCCTCGACGATCCCTACATTCATCTGACGCTGGCACGGCAGATATTCAACGGCCACTACGGCATCAATCCCATCGAGTTTTCGGCACCCTCATCGAGCATCATTTGGCCTTTGATCCTTGCGCCATTCGGCTTTCTCGGCGTCGCGATGTACAAGGTTCCGCTCGTCCTGAATCTGATTTTCTCCTTCCTCACCTTTCGCCTCTTGTTGCAGATGCTCCAAGGCGTAGGCATATGGCCGAAAATGTTCATTCTGGGCGGCTGGCTGCTGGCAACCAATTTCTACGGCCTCATCTTCAACGGCATGGAGCATTGCTTGCAGGTATTCCTCGCCGTCTCGATCGCGCAGGCCGTGTTGGCCAAGGAACTGCGCGGCCTTGCCGTTACGCCGTGGGTGTATGGCGCAATCATTTTGCTTCCCTTGGTGCGCTATGAGGGTCTGGCGATTTCCATGCCCGTGCTGCTCTATTTGCTCATGAAAGGCGAAGGTGTTCGCACAGTGGCGTGCGGCGCGGTGATCGTTGCCTTGGTTGGCGGGTTCTCGCTGTTCCTGGATCACATCGGCATGGGCTGGCTGCCGTCCTCGGTAATCGCCAAATCCGACACCTCCGGCGTCAAATCCATCGTGCTCAACGCTATTAACCAGTTCGAGAAATACGGCTGGGTGATTGTGCTGATGCTGGTGATGTGTGGGTTTTTCATCCAGCGTCGTTCGCTGGTGGTCCTGCTGATCGGCGTGACGGCCTTGCATGTATTGCTCGGTAAAAACGGCTGGTACGGCCGCTACGAAATCTATTGGCTGAGCTTTCTTGGGGTGTTCTTCATTCAGTGGGCATTGACCAGCCTCAAGCAGCGCTCGGTCGCCTTGATATTCGCACTGCTGCCCCTGGCGTTCGCCCCGCTGGTGTACACCACGTTCAGTACACCGCTCGCCGCGCAGGCCATTCATAACCAGCAATACGCCATGGCGATGATCGCCAAGGACTTGGACCAGCCCGTGGCTGTTAACGATCTAGGGCTGGTGGCGCTGAACAGTCATCGCTATGTCCTTGACCTCTGGGGCCTGGGCAGCCTGGAAGCGCTGAAACTGCGCAAGTCCGAGACCGGCCCGCAATGGATTCAAACCCTGATGAGCAAGAAGGACGTGCACTACGCCTTCGTCTATGACGAATGGTTTCCACAGCACCCGGCGAACTGGATCAAGGTTGCCGACCTGCAACTGACGGTGCCAAAGATTGCCGCTGCCTTCGACACCGTGGCGTTCTACGCCACGGACACGCCATCGGCGCTCAAGTTACGCACGACCATGATGGCCTATCAGGCGGCGCATCCGCAGGCCAGGTTCAACGTTGCCTATCAAAGCAACGAGTAATGGTCAGAGCCTGCGCGCGCCAACACGTAAACGGTCATCCAAAACGTTAAATACAGAACACCCACTTCGAGTGGGTTTCTGTTCGTGCGCGAATCAGTGGAATTAACGCTCTATCAGTCTTCAGACAGCTTGATGGCGATACAGTGGCTGCGCACTATAGGCAGCCTTTTTAATCATGATCTGAACGATGAAAAAACCAGAAACGCTCCGCCATCGATTCAAAAACAGGAAAGTGATCGTGGTGGTGATTGGCCTCGTCCTGGCCTTGGTGACTGCCCTGCTGCTGCATTCCCATTCCGTCGTCGAGCGCAAAGCGCGAAGGGCTACGTTACCGCGAGTCCTTCCGACCGTTCAGACCCACGACCTTGGCGGTTCTTCCACACTGACGCTTTTCGTGCCCAACAACTCGACGAAAACCATCGTCATTGCCGCGCCTATCAACAACGATTTGAACACCAAGCGTCTGCGCAAGTTAAGTTTCGATGCTTCGGCCACCCTCTTGAAAGTCGAACTTCCCGCCACGGACTGTTTGCAGGCGCTTCGACTTTTTGACGAGTCCATGCGACGGTTCGCGCCCGCCGCCGACATCGTGGTGGGACTGGATGAGGAAGCGATCCTGGCGCAACGCTGGCTGTCATTGCAGAAAAACGAGCAAGCCATTGCTGTCTCGCTGACGACCGACAGCATCGGAGAGCCCGCCAAGGAAGTCTGCGCCGGCCCGGCCACCGTGCTGCCTTCGAAAGGGACGTGGCACAACGTGACGTCGAACAAGCTGACCATTTGGAGGAATGGGGTCGCCACCCACGTCACGAGCCCAGTCACGCCACGGAAATTGGTCTCCGAAGAATTGGAAACCTACTTGCGTCATCAGATCCTGAATATCCCCGAACTGAACATACTCAATAAGCTACCGCTGATGGAGCTGCCTGCTACCGCCCCCAGCGATACGCTGACCATCTTCTATTCGGGTGACGGAGGGTGGCGGGGGCTGGACAAAAAAGTCTCCGAGCGTATTTCCGATGCCGGCATTTCGGTGGTCGGCGTAGATGCCTTGAACTACTACTGGGATTTCAAGAGCCCGGAAAAGAGCGCATCCGAGTTATCGGAGATGATGGGACACTATCGTCAGGTCTGGGGCATCAAGCACTTCATTCTTGCTGGATATTCCTTTGGCGCCGACGTGCTGCCTGCGCTGTACAACCGTCTGCCCGCCGTAGATAAAGCGGATATCGACAGCATTGTGCTCTTGTCTTTTGCCCGCAATGCTAACTTCGAAATCCGCATCGAGGGGATGATGGGCAAGGACACAGGCAAATACTCAACAGCCCCGGAAATGGCCCAACTGCCCGCGAGCAAGGTGTTCTGCATTTACGGTACGGACGAAGCGCGCAAAAGCGGGTGTACTGATACAACTATCGTGGGCAAAGTGCTGGGGGTGCCCGGCAATCATCACTTCAACGATGATTACGACACCTTGTCCGGCTATCTCATCGACTTTATGAAAAGACCTTTGGAGCAATAGGACGGTAGTTGCCTGTACTGTACTTGTTCCTTGATATTGGTGAAATCTTAAGGAACGCTGAATATCGAGAATTGAAGCCAGTCGATTTTCGAGTTCATGCCATAGTGAATCGCCCCGGCACCGTAGACATTTACAGCCTATGCTTGGACTGCTTCGGTCCTGAACCAGACATTAATCGCGGTAGGTGTCCGGTGGCGCCAGCGATTTCCATGGTTGCCGAGCTATATTCACAATCTCAGTTTACCGCTAGAGTGTGAAATCGATAGTTATCGTGTGAGGCAGTGGCGCGGGAGCCCGGATGCCGAGCATGTGCCCGATGCTGGCAGGAGCCGCTGAAACCGGGAGCGAATGCCAGATCCGCTTGTCTTCGCAAGGGATTATAAAGACGATGCATGTAGCTCATTCTGGAGATGGCAGCTTCGCGGGCCCAACACCCCCTACCGGACCGCAGATGGTAGGAAGCTCGAAGGCATTGCAACATCTGCAACGCCTTATCCATCGTGTCGCCAGCACTGATCGTACTGTCCTGATCAGCGGCCCTACGGGTGCCGGTAAAGAAGTTGCGGCGCAGATGGTGCATCACCTGGGGGCTCCGGGTCTACCCTTTATCGACTTAAACTGCGGTGCCATTCCGGAAAATTTGCTTGAGCTGGAATTGTTCGGCTGCGTCAAAGGTGCGTTTACAGGCGCCGGCAGCAATCGCGCTGGACATTTGCAGATGGTCGGGCGAGGTACCTTATTCCTCGATGAAATCGGCGAGTTGCCGATGTCGCTGCAACCCAAGTTGCTGCGTATTTTGGAAACCCGTTCATACCGGCCGTTGGGTTCGAGCGAAAGCCAGCGTTTCGAGGGGCGCGTTATCGTCGCTACCCACCGTGATCTGAAGGCGTTGGTGCAGCAGGAGCGTTTTCGCGAAGATCTGTACTACAGGCTAGCTGTGTTCGAATTGGAGCTACCAAGCCTGGAGCAGCGCCGGGAGGACATCCCCGACCTTGTCGAATATTTTTGTCGTAACCAAACTAAACCACTGTCTTTCACGGTCGAGGCTATGGCACTGCTGTGCCGCCAGGCTTGGCCAGGTAACGTGCGGCAGTTGCGCAATCTGATCGATCGAATCTGCGTACTGGCGGAAGACGTGCTGATCGACTTGGCACAGTTGCAGCCCTTCCTATCTCAAGAGCAACCAGCGCTGGAAGACTTATCCGGATTGGCAGAATCCCTGCTGCAACTTGAGGGCGAGGATAAACTGGCCGCTGCGGAGCAACTGCTGATCGAGCATGCACTTCAGGTTTGTGCGGGCAACAAAACGGCGGCAGCTCAGTTGCTCGGGGTGAACCGAAAGGTAATAGAGCGGCGCCTGAAACTGCGCGAAGACAAACACCTGGAAGTGGAACGGTGTCTAGAAAAGGGGCGTACCCTAGTGGCCAGTGCCAATTTCCGTGAAGCGCTACCACTTCTTCAAAAAGGCCTTGCAGTTGCCAGCGAAATGTATGAACGCAAGGATATCTGGCACCTGCAGTTCGAACTCCATCGCCTGCTTGGCGTCAGCTTTCGCAGTATAGAGGGCTGGTTGAGCCTTACCAGCACCGCCAGTTACGAAGCAGCCCTGGAAGTAGGTCGAGGTCTGTGCAATGCCGACGAGCTGTCCTCGATACAGTTCGGCATCTGGACCACCCAGTTGATGAGATTGGATTTGGCTGACTCCCGCTCGACCGCCCAGGAAATGCTGCAACGTGCGCATGCCAGTGGTAGCGCCGACATGCTGATGGAAGCCCACGTCGCCATGGCGAACACACTCTTTTGGCTGGGCGACAAAGTCGAGACCCTGGCCTGCCTATCGAGAGCCAGAATCTCCAGTGAGTTTCACCCAGCTTGGCCGCATGTTCAGGGTTTAGATCTTGTCGGATTAGCTATTACCCTGGAAGGCTTGGCGGCCTTCGAACTGGGTTTTTTTCAGCGTGCCTGGGACATCATGGAACAACTGGCCGAAAGGGCTTCGAAGAGGCAATACAACGCCTTTAATCGAATCATTGCTCTTCAAGGCGCTGCCTGGATAGCCAGTTTGTTCGAAGAGTACGGAATACTGAAACCCTTGGCGCTTGAGCTGGAAAGTCTTGCCGAGGAATACGAGTTCTCTTTCTATCAGGGGGTTGGCCAAGTATTTCGTGGTTTTTGCATGGGCTCAGAAGGCTGTCTTGATGAAGCCGAGCGTACTACCGTTGATGGCTACGAGAACCATGTGCTGCGCAATGGTGGTCGCTTGTTTCACTCATTCCAGGCATGGAAGCGAGGCGAGATCCTCTTGCGCGCGGGTCGCTTCCGCGAGTCCCTCAGCCTGGTATCCCACGCATTGGACTTGGCGCTGGACCACCAGGAGCGCGTTTATCTCAGCGAGTTACTGGTGCTTAAGGCCTGTGGCGTATTGGCCGCAGGCGATCTTGCCGGCGCTGAAAGTGCTCTGCACAACGCCCTGTCAACGGCCCTGGCGCTGGGCGCGGTGCCCGCCGCTTTAAGGGCGGCTACGCAGCTGGCACTGCTGTTGAGTCAGACCGGTCGCCATGAGCAGGCGGTTGAGGCTCTTTCCCAGGCTGTGCGTGGCGTAGATCCACAGACTTCGTATGCGGGTCTGAAGCGGGCCTTAGACTTGCTCATTCAGTTACGCGCTGATCTGGAGAAAACTCGTCAATTAAAGGGAGTTACAACATGGCCTATGAGTTAGGACGCAACGATCTGGAACCCTTGTTATTGGGTGGCTGCTTCTTTGGAAGCGGAGGCGGCGGTACGCTGCTCTCGGCACGCCACCTGGTCAAACACTTTCACCAGGGGGATTACTACCCAAGCGAACGGATTCGTGTGGTGAGCGTAGCCGAGGCCTTGAACGGCGACAGCGTCATGTTGGCTTACATGGGGGCTCCAGAGGCAATTGCCGGCTGTATCTATCCGGATGGACCGGTTCTGGCCGTCCAGGCCATCCAACAGCGCCTTGCCGCAGAGGGCAGAGAGCTTGCCTATTTGGTCCCCCCCGAAAGCGGTGCTCTAGGCTTCGTCGTCGCCTGCCTGGTGGCCGCGCGGTTGGGACTGGAGGTGATCGATGCTGACGGTGCTGGCCGAGCGGTGCCGTCATTGCCGATGCTGACCTTCGCGGCAGCGGGCGTGACACCTCGACCGGCATTTATGGTCAGCCAGGCAGGGCTCTGCGTGGAACTGAATGTTACCCCCCAAGAGAGTCCGGACAACTCTGCCAGTTACCAGAGCAATGCCGCCGTAATCATCGAACAAATGATGCGACCGATTGTTGCCGCGCCCCAATTCAAAGATTTCGGCGGTTTAGCCATGTGGGTTATGACGCCGGACTCGTTGGGCAAAGCTTTGCCTATTCAAGGAACCTTGTCGCGCGCCCTGACGCTAGGACGAGCTTTGCAGGACGGCAAGATCGAGACGGCACAGGCCATGATCACTTTCCTGCAGCACCATTTCGGCCTAACCGCTTACGCCATTTCAGGCCCAAGCCAATTTGTGTCAGCAAATCTGAGCACTGCCGGGGGGTTCGATATTGGCAAGGTTCATATCCGCGATGGGGATGCTCACATAAGCGTGATCTACGAAAACGAGTCCTTACTGGCATGGAGTAGTCGCTCGCCCAAGCCCCTGGCAATGGCACCTGACAGCATCGCGTACTTTGTCGAGAGCCCTGATTCTATGGTGTTCTCCAATGGTGATGTGGTGCAAGCGGACGGGACCATCAGCCCAGAGTTGGAACAGCGCAAGGTAACCCTGCTGGCCTGGCAAGCGGAGCCATCGTTGTGTGAGGCCGGTGGTTTGATCCTCTGGAGTTTCATGCAGATGCTGGAGGCTATCGGCTACATGGGCTCCTACAAACCGGTGGGGCTGACGAAGGACGTAGAGGCGACACTATGAGCAACCTGCGAATCTGTATTCTGGCGCCGGTCAACACCGATGCTTACAACCAGAAATTGCTGGACGCCGTGCGCTCAGTCATTCCCCCGGATGTACAGGTCGAAGTGCGCAATATCCACCAGGGAAATCCCTGCATCGAGAACAGGCTCAACCTGACCGAGAATGCCCTAGCAGTCGCAAGGGCGGCGCAAGCCATCGAGTTAGACGGGTTCCAGGGCATCTGGCTCAGCGATTTCGACATGTGCGGGGTAGAGGTCGCTCGCGAGGTCATCGACATCCCCATCGTAGGCGGTTTCCCGACTTCTGCTTTCAGCGCTTTGAACCTGTCTCAACGCTTTTCCATCGTGACCATCATGCAGAGCACCTTGGCCATGCAACTGGGCCATGTAGCGGCTTACGGCTTGTCGCAATCGTTTGCCTCTATCCGCTCGATCAATTGCCCGGTCGCGCAACTCTCCAATCTGGATGTCGTGGTGGTCAAGACGTTCGAGGCAGCGCTCCAGGCGGTCGAGCAAGACGGCGCACAATCGATCCTATTGGGTTGTACCGGCTTCGTTGATGTCGCCTCACGCGTTGCAGCATTGCTCGAGGATGCACTGGGCTCTTATGTGCCGGTGCTCGACCCCAACCAATGTGGCTTCAGCTTCCTAGTCTCGTTGGTGCGTATGCGTCTGCGCCCCAGTCGACTCTGCTACAGCAAGGCAGCGCTGCCAACTGCTTAACTCTGGAGGTTTGGCCACCTTAGTTGTACAAGGTGGTCGTCACCCCATACCGCATCAGCCTCTTCGTCAGACAGTCCGCCTACTCGTGAAACAATGCGGCGAGACGTGGCTGCGCCATGGTCAACGCATCTACCTATACACCTGTAGCCCTTCGCTCATCCATGAACTCCATACCGATATCCACGGAAACCTCCAGTGCCCAGTCGTTTGATCACGGTGCTTTGGGAGCCTCCGTGCCGCTTTTCGCTCGCCAGTCTTTTCGCTGGTCGATTTCGTCCAGCCGCCTTTGGGCCAGATGGCCGATTTCGTCCAGTCTGAAAGGATGGATACGTCTTAAGCCTATGATATTAATGAAATTATATCAGTGGCACGGTGGTTGCTCTCTCCAATGAACAGGTTGAGCGTTCTGAGTGCGAACTAACACTTCGTACCTTCTCGGCCTGAATGCTATGCCCACATAACGGTTACGTAATTCATGGAGCAATAAAGATGAGCGCTTACTACGTCGACTTTGAAAACAACACCGATGCAACTTGGACCATGGGTGTCTATCAAGAGCTGCCCAACTCCACCGGTCTGGAGAGCGTCTCCTGGAAACAGACTACTGTTCCGACAAAGGGCTCAAGTGGTGTTGAGTGGGAGGTGGATTACAACGTTGCCATTGCCAATTACAAGCAGATCGGTGGGATCGGCGTTTACAAGGCGAGCCAAACCCTGGAGGCAGAACTGGGCAGCGTCTGGGAGTGCGTGTTCAAGGACAACGTGCAGCAGTTGGTACCGAGTACAGGTAGTGCGCCATCCGACTCGATCATTATCACGAACAGTTCCAACCAGCTGGCCAATCTCGGCATTGGCATGAGCGGGCAGGGTTCCGTGTTCAAGAAAAGTGTCGTCAGCGGCGCCTCCGCGCAGTTCCAAGTCACGCCAACCTACTACGTGGGACTCTTCAATGATCTGGTACTCGGCGAAGTGATTTCCAGCAACGTGTCGGTCGGGCCACAGAAGATTGTCTTTCCGGATGGGATGAACTCCGCCACCGTGACCGCCACCATGAGTGGCAGCACTATCAAGATGTCGGTGAGCTACTCGCAGGTCTCTATGGTGTCTCGTGAAGTTATAGATCGCCTGCTGTCGATACAGCAGGAGCGCACAGGCATTCTGCTCGAACATGATTGATCACTGAGTCCTGTTCGGTGGGCAAGAGACGCTGTTTCGACGGTGCATTTTGTCCGGCGATTCCCACAAACATCGTATCGTCAGAAAAAGGAATATTTCTATGACCACACATATGAGCACTGCAGCTGGGATCCAAACGGGCCTCCTGGCTTTTACACCCGGAAAAGGCGTCCAGGATTCTGATGTTAAAGGGTTCTGCGCTAACGTGAACAAAAACGCGAAAGCAGTTTCTATGGGTATCGTGGAGGCCTTGAAGAAACAAGGGATGCAAGCGCTAGCTAAAGAATCCGAACCTGGTAAATGGCTGGTGCTGGTTGGCACGCCGAGAGGGGAGGAGGCGACTGCTGATCTGCAGGCGGGTGCCAATATAACGGCTAACATCACCGTTACGGCCAACACCAATGACATACCGGCTACGATCAACGCGTTGAATACTTTTTTCAGTAACTGGAACGCGGTTGCGGGGCTGATCGCAGCGGGCGCCGCGGTTGTGGCGGGAGTTTGGTTACTGAGCGTAAATCGACGAGATTAATCATTTCCACCTGGGGACGTTGTGCTTTCAACACATCGTCCCCAGTTGAGTTTTACCGATGGAAACTCGAAACGACGCTACGCATTTTCCCCTGCCAAGAATGCAAATTCGCATCGAAGTCTTGACTGGTCAGGGCTATGGTGGTGCAAGATCAGGGTTGCTAGGGTTTGTCTGAAAAGTCAGCCCGCAAGCATCTTTCGATGCAGGCCAGTGTGACCATGGCTTTAAAGCTGCTGGCCAGTTTGTCGTAACGCGTACAGATCCGACGTTTTTCCTTAAGCCAGCTGAACACCCGCTCAATAACGTTGCGTTTTTTGCACTGAGGCCTGTCAAACAGCCGAGGCAGGCCGGGTCGAGGCTTGCGATGCATCTTGCGCAGCGGAATCACCGGCTGCATGTCGTAGCGGTCGCAGTACTGACGTATAACCTGGCTGTCATAACCCTTGTCGGCAAGCACATAACGGCAACGCTTGCGCGGGCGAACCCTGCTGCCAGGAAGGCTGATCTGATCCAGCAACGGCATGAAGTGGCGCGAGTCAGCCTGCTCGCCGGGCAACAGCATGATGGTCAGCGGGAAGCCATGACTGTCGCAGGCCAGGTGTATTTTGGTAGTCAGTCCGCCCCTGCTTCGGCCGAGACAGTGGTGCTGCGGCTCCTGCGGGCCCTTTTTTTTCCAGCACCACTGACAGCCCGGATGGCCCGGATTGACGTGGAATCGACCATCCAGGTATCCAGATCGATGAACCCGTCTTCTCGCAAACGAAGATGAAGATGGCGCAGAACCTGCTCGAACGTGCCGTTGTCACGCCATTGCCTGAAGCGCTGGTAAACGGTCTTCCAAGGCCCAAAGCGTTCTGGAAGATCCCGCCATTTGGCGCCAGAGCACAAAATCCAGAAGATTCCATCAAGCATCTGACGATCATCGCGCCTTGGCCGCCCCATGTGTTGAGGAGGGGAACAATGGCTTCAATGATCGCCCAACGCTCAGATGAAATTTCATAACGGCCTGTCATGACGGCTCTCCTGGCAACCAGAGGGCATCATTCTAGCGAAAGCGACTTTTCAGACAAACCCTAGTGACCGATAACTGGGCGCGCGTCGAGCGACGGGGTATGACCGCGCGATAACACCGCTATGATCAAGCCCATCGCCGCTATCGCGGCGCCGGTGAAGGCGACAGCCGGGTAGCCCAGGCTGGCGTCGATCACCCATCCGCCAAGCAGTGCACCGATTGCGTTGCCGAGATTAAACGCACCGATATTTACAGCTGAAGCCAGGGAGGGAGCTCTGCTCGCAGCAGACATCACCCGCACCTGAATGGGCGGGATGAGAGCGAAGCTCGCCGCGCCCCAAACGAAGATGATCAAGCCACTCACATAGATGTTCGACATGAACAGGGCGAAGGCGCCCAGCATGATCGCGTTGATGATCAGTGAGCCGATAATTGTTTTATCAACCGAGATATCTGCGAACTTGCCTCCCAGCCAGCTTCCGAATGTCATTCCAACTCCGGCAATCAACAGCATGACGGTGACGAAGTTGATCGATGCATGTGCCTCGGTCTGAAGGATCGGCGCGATGTAAGTGAGGACCGTGAACACCGCACTGTTGCTCATAACGGTCAATAGCGATGGCGTCAGCACGTCTTTCTGCGTCAGGACTCGAAGTTCTGAACGAACGTTGGCAGTCTTGTTGCCCGGAAGATCGGGCAGCGCTACGCGACCCCCAATCAACTGTAAGATGCCAATGGCAGCAATTCCCCAGAAGACCGGACGCCATCCCAGATATTCGCCTGCCCAGGTCGCGGCCGGCACGCCAACGATGTTTGCGAGCGTCAGCCCCATGAACATCGTCGCAACAGCGGCCGCTTTACGTCTTGGGGCAGCCAAGCCGGCGGCGATAATGGAGCCGACTCCGAAAAACGCGCCGTGATTAATGGATGTGAAGACGCGCGACAAAATAAGCATCTCGTAGCTGGTTGAGACAGCGGACCAGATGCTGCCGAGGATGAAGATCGCCGACATTATCATCAGCAATGTTCTGCACGGTACTCAGCCTGTGCTCAGGGTTACGAGCGGCGCCGCGACCATGACGCCAAGCGCATAGGCACTGACAACAGCACCCGCGGCCGGGATGGATACATCCAGATCGCCGGCGATAACGGGCAGCAATCCCATGGGCCCAAATTCCGTAACGCCGATCGCAAAAGCGCCGATTGCCAGCGCCAAAAGCCCCAAGTTGAGTTTCAACTAACCACCTCTATAAATAAAAACCGCCGTCTGGCCGAGCAGTGCCCAGCCGACGCTGCGCGCCATATTTGCGTTGATGTCTCGAATGCTGGGTAACGTACAGAATCGAAGGGAGGCTGATAACCCCGTGCCAGAACCACGCACATTTGCGTCAGACGCAAAAGCGCCTTAGCATTCTCTCAATGCCGGAACATAACCAATGATGTTGGCTTGCTGGTCCGGTTGCAGCGGCCACCGCCCTGCGGGTGTCCAACGTCCCCGCCCGCCAGAAGTAGGCGCTTATAGGTGTGCGACGCATCGGCATGACCGAGCTGTCGTCGACAATCCATTCTTGCGCTGATGTGGGTAGTGAACAATGGACTAACGCGCCGCCTGGTCACCCATCATCAGGCTCATTGAGGACTATTGCGTTGAGCGCAGGGAACTATGTTGATACAGACCGTGCTCGCGAGTTGGCCGTCTTTGCTGCGGTCTTTGACCACGGCAGTTTTTCGAACGCGGGCCGCGTGCTGAACCTCAGTCCGTCTGCTATCAGTAGAACGATCGATCGGACCGAGGCCAGGCTAGGGGTGCGTCTGCTCCTGAGAACCACTCGATCCCTCACGCTAACCGCTGAGGGGCACGCCTACCTGCAAGCCGCCCGAAGAATTTGAAGGATCTGGATGATTCTGAACAACAGATCGCCGATCAAGGCTCTCCACGAGGGCGGTTGAGGGTCAGCGCTTCGCTTTCGCACGGACGATTGCATGTTGTTCCGTTACTTCCAGAGTTCGCGGCTCTCTAACCGCATATCCTGGTCGATATTTCTTTGACAGACACTGTCACCGACATTTCGGGCGGCCAGGCGGACGTGGCTGTGCGGTTCGGTAAACTGCCAGACAGTAGTTTGATGGCTCGTAAACTGGGTGAAGTGAAACGAGTGGTCACCGCCTCACCTGATTACCTTGCGCGCTTTGGCACACCGACACGGCCAGAGGACCTGCTTTCCCATAATTGCCTGCACTTCAATTTTCTTAGAGCCGAGACTTCATGGCCATTTCTGGTAAACGGGGTCGTCGAATGGCTCCCGATAAAGGGTGGTATCGAAGCAAACAGCGGAGAAACGCTCGGGCAACTTGCCAGGCTTGGAATGGGCATCGTGCGGCTGGGTGAATTTCTGATCGATCCTGACATTAAAGCGGGCAGGCTCGTTCCGATTTTGCAGGACTTCAATCCTCACGACGCCGAAGAGGTGCACGCTGTTTTCGTCGGCGGATCAAACACGCCGGCCCGTGTGCGTGCCTTTGTCGACTTTCTGGCTGAACGACTTCGCGATCGCATGCAATAAAGGCTGCCCGTGGCCCACAACGTGATTCGCCGGGAGGCGAGCCAAAGCTGCAAAGGTGCGTGCCGAGCGCCGTCGGACATCCATTTCGAGCCAGCCTGTCTGTAAATCACCGTGAAGTTAATCGGCATGACGCTGCGGACGCGGCTTCACCAGCGGTCAAACGTGATGAGCTGCTTCTAAGCACTTTCCATATTTCGACGAAGTACCTCAGTCCATCTGATGAAACATTATCTTGACGCTTCGAGGAGGAAGCAGCCTTCCGGAGGCTGCAATCGACCCAAAGCTGCCGATGGCGGAAGAAAGAAAACGGCCAATTTTTTGCCTGTCGCGACCGTCCGTTTTAGGTCGACAGCGACCTGTTGTAGCAGTTTCCTTCGCTAGGAAATCTGGCGCAGGATATTCTTATTTCCACCGAAACGCCGAGTGCCACCCTGATAGATAATAAACCTAAGGTCTCCGGTGAAATCCGTTGGGAGAATGCTGACCCATGCCCATGCTGGTGATTGCTGCGCCATCTAACCTTGGATTAAGTCCCTTGAGGCCTGGTCATGAACCGGGTACATGGCGGGCTCCCGCTGCGCTGATTGCGGCCGGCCTGCTTCAAGCACTCAACCCTCGCGGCTTTAAGGCTTTAACTCGGCCAATCTACTCGACGGAGGTGCAGCCAGGAACACGTCTGCGTAACGGCCATACTATTCGTTCGTTCAATGTGGCCTTGGCGAATCTGGTGAGTGAAGCCAGTAGACAAGGCGACTTCGCGCTTGTCATCGGAGGAGATTGTTCAATTCTGCTGGGTGCGTTAGCCGGGGTCCGCGAAGCAGGCCCTATCTCCCTCATTCATATCGATGGACACAGCGACTTCCGCCATCCGGGTAACTACGATCCGACGCAGAGCTTAGGCGCGGTTGCGGGCATGGACCTGGCGCTGGCTACTGGTCGTGGTGAGCAACTGGCAACAGAATGGCCTGGCATTGCCGGTCCGCTTGTTGTTGACGCCGATGTCATCCAACTGGGTGAACGAGAAAACCGCGACGACGACTTTGCCTGGCCCGATATAAACAGCACGGCTATAAATCGCATCGATGTCTTCGAGGCATTGAGGATAGGTCCAACAGCCGTTATAGGACGCATTCGTGAAGTGCTGGCTCAGAAGCCTGACCAAAGCTATTGGATACACCTGGACATAGACGTGCTGGACCAGATCGTAATGCCCGCTGTGGACTCACCTGGTTCTCCAGGCATTCCACCTGATGACTTATTGAGCATCCTTGTACCATTCGTTACTAACCCCCTATGCAGGGGGATGACTGTAACGGTATTCGATCCTGATCTGGACCCGGACGGATACTTGGCCGCTACCATCGTGAAGTTGCTGGCACAGCTGCCGTTTCCACGATGAGTGGCAGCTGTCGGTCGATTGTGTTGAAAAAGTCAGGCCTTCCAGGCCGGCATGTACTGAGTGCTGAAAATACCTTTTTTGCGCGCATCTACGCGAAATCTGAACCCGGGACCCTCTGCTCAACGCTAAGATTTCAAGCTCAGACCCGTACTTTTCTGCCATGGTTACGGGATTTAACATGGCGCACTCGCCACTTCCATCACCAACTTTCGCATCCAGGCATGCGCAGAATCATTATGCCTCCCACGATGTGTAACCATGGAAAAGTCAAAATACGGAATGTCGAATGGAGGCTCAAAAATGCACAGTCGACTATCAGCATGCACCGGAGTCAGGCTACGCATCGCCACCGTCAAGATCAGATCAGTTGCATAGACGAGTTCACTGGCAACATTCCAATGCGGGAGCGTTACTTTCACATTGCGTTGCAGTCCCAATCGGGCCAATGCCTGGTCAACCTCACTGTCCCGTACCGCCCGCCCACCGACGACAATATGGGGCCTGGCCAGCCATTGCGACAGGGTGAGCCCCTCGTGGCCAACGCACGTAGAAGCGTCGGCCAAACAAACAAACCGCTCAACAAACAATGGATACCGCTGCACTACCTCGGCCAGCCGCCCTGGAAAAACCCCTAGCGCCAAATCCGCATCCCCATCCTTGACTGCGGCAAGCATGGCATCCCGACTCCCGTGCTGCACCTGCAACTCAATCTCTGGTGCTTGTGCTCGGCACCTCTCGACGAGGCCAGGCAGCAGCACTCTGGAACCATAATCGGACATCACCAGCCGAAATGTTCGCTGTGATCTGGCAGGGTCGAATTGCGGCGCATCGAACAGCTGGCCAATTCGGCTCAGCACCTCGTTCAGGGGGTCGATGAGCGCCGCCGCACGCGGGGTCAGATCCAAGTGCTTACCTCGCCTCACCAGCAGTGGGTCGCCAAATAGGTGGCGCAGATGCCGGAGCGCGTGACTGATGGCGGGCTGACTTTTGTGTAAGCGCTCCGCAGTACGGGTGATGTGCCGTTCCGCGAGCAACGCTTGAAGCGTGAGCAGAAGGTTGAGGTCCATGCCGCTGAAGCTATTCATCGCTTGAATACCACCGCGTTCAAATACGAATTTCCATTCTCACTCTTCATATTTGAAACTCCTTCTGAATGCAATCACTAGGAGATCAAAAAGCATGAACCTGCCGATTTCGCTGACCGGGCTCTTACTAGCCGCTGCTGCAATTGCAGCGGGTGCAGTCGTGCCTTTTCAAGCCGGTGCCAACTCCATGCTGGGCCGAGGTCTAGGCCATCCGCTATGGGCCACTGTCATGTCACTAGTCATCAGCTTGATTGCGGTGACACCGGTGCTGATGGCCATGCGTGCAAGTTCTCCTCAATGGCAACCAGCGACCAGTCTGCCAACTTGGGCGTGGGCGGGGGGGATTGCCGGCGTGCTGTACATAACCGCGGCGCTGATCCTGGCACCTAGGATGGGAACAACCGTCTTCATTACCTGCGTGATCGGAGGCCAACTGATATCTGCCGTGGCCATTGACCACTTCGGTCTGATGGGGCTTGTGGCAAAGCCGATAGGGTGGGGAAAATGTGTGGGGCTAGCGATTATTTTCGTGGGGGTGATGGTTGTGCAGTATTTCAACGCTCAGGGGGATCGGGGCTGAATACCACCTTTGAACCTGATGGAGAATTGCATTGCACTTGACCACCCGTTTGCATTGACTCGTCTTTTTGAATTCGCAACAGCATCAAGCTGGCCTACGAGGCTGGGAAGGGACGTCGGAGTCTATAGGTGATGGGAGGCTTAACAAGAGCCGGTATGCGAAATCTCACCGGCTCCTGCGACAGTTTTAATTCTCTTGCGACAGGTTTGATTCTCTAAAACCATGATGCGTAACGCTGTGGATAAATTATTCCACAGTCACCGACTTCGCCAGATTACGGGGCTGGTCGACATCGGTCCCCTTGAGCACGGCAACGTAGTACGACAGCAGCTGCAGCGGGATGGTGTACAGGATCGGCGCCAGGGCATCGACGATGTGAGGCATCGGGATGACGTGGGTCCCGATCCCGCTGTTCATGCCTGCTTGCTCGTCGGCAAAGACGATCAGTTCGCCACCGCGGGCGCGGACTTCCTGGAGGTTGGATTTGAGCTTTTCCAGCAGCTCGTTGTTCGGGGCGACGGTGACCACCGGCATGTCACTGTCTACCAAGGCCAGCGGGCCGTGTTTCAGCTCGCCTGCTGGATAGGCTTCGGCGTGGATGTAGGAAATCTCTTTGAGTTTGAGCGCGCCCTCCATCGCCACCGGAAACTGTGCGCCACGCCCGAGGAACAACGTGTGGTTTTTTTCTGCGAACAACTCGGCGACTTTTTCCACAGTGCTGTCCATCGCCAGCGCTTCACCCAGACGCGTTGGCAGGCGACGCAGTTCTTCGACCAGTTCGGCCTCGACATCAGCGCTCAATGTGCCTTTGACCTGGCCGATCGAGAGAGTCAGCAACATCAGGGCGACCAACTGGGTGGTGAACGCCTTGGTCGACGCGACACCAATTTCCGGACCGGCCTGGGTCAGCAGCGTCAGGTCGGATTCACGCACCAACGAACTGATGCCGACGTTGCAGATCGCCAGGCTGGCCAGGAAGCCCAGCTCCTTGGCATTGCGTAACGCAGCCAGAGTGTCGGCGGTTTCACCGGACTGGGAGATCGAGACGAATAATGTATCTGGCTGAACCACGACCTTGCGGTAGCGGAACTCGCTGGCGACCTCTACCTGACAAGGGATGCCAGCCAAGCCTTCCAGCCAGTATCTTGCGACCATGCCGGCGTGATAGCTGGTGCCGCAGGCAACAATTTGCACGTTGCGAACCTTGCCGAACAACTCGGCTGCCTGGGGGCCAAAGGCTTGCACCAGCACTTGTTCCTGACCAAGATGACCTTCCAGCGTGCGTTGTACGACCTTTGGCTGCTCGTGAATCTCCTTGAGCATGAAGTGGCGGAACTCACCTTTGTCGGCGGCTTCGGCGCCTTCGCGGTGTTGCACCACTTCACGCTCGGCTGGAAGCCCGTCGGCATTCCAGATCAACACGCTGTCGCGGCGGATTTCGGCGATATCACCTTCTTCCAGGTACATGAAACGATCAGTGACCTGGCGCAGCGCCAGTTGGTCGGATGCGAGGAAATTTTCACCCAGGCCCAGCCCTACCACCAACGGGCTGCCGCTGCGGGCGGCGACCAGGCGATCCGGCTGTTTGGCGCTAATCACCGCCAAGCCGTAGGCACCGTGTAGTTCCTTGACCGTGGCTTTGAGGGCTGTGGTCAGGTCCTGGGTGTCCTGCAGCTTGTGGTGCAGCAGGTGAACGATCACTTCGGTGTCGGTATCGGAACTGAACGCATAGCCCAGCCCTTGGAGACGTTCACGCAGCGGCTCGTGATTTTCGATAATCCCGTTGTGCACGATTGCCAGTTCGCCATTGGAAAAGTGCGGGTGGGCATTTTGCTCGGTCGGCGCACCATGGGTGGCCCAGCGCACGTGGGCTATGCCCAAGCGGCCCGCGAGAGGGTCGCCAGCCAAGGATTGCTCCAGTTCGGTGACCTTGCCGACACGACGGCGGCGCTCAAGCACACCGGCGTTGCTGAACAGCGCCACTCCCGCGCTATCGTAGCCGCGATACTCCAGGCGCTTGAGGCCCTCCAGCAGGATGGCAGTGACATTACGCTCAGCGACGGCGCCGACGATTCCACACATGGTCTTCTCCTAGGAAACAGCGGCGCAGATCAACGTCACGCCGCGAGCCTGAATTTGCTCGCGAGCCTCATGAGGCAGGCGATCATCGGTAATAAGGGTATGGACACTGCTCCACGGCAGTTCCAGATTGGGGATCTTGCGACCGACTTTGTCAGCCTCGACCATCACGATCACTTCCCGGGCGACGTCCGCCATCACGCGGCTCAGTCCCAGCAATTCATTAAAGGTCGTGGTGCCGCGCTGCAGATCAATGCCATCGGCGCCGATGAACAGTTGATCGAAATCGTAAGAGCGCAATACGTGTTCGGCGACCTGGCCCTGAAAGGATTCGGAATGGGGGTCCCAAGTACCGCCGGTCATCAACAGCACGGGCTCATTTTCCAGTTCGGCCAAGGCGTTGGCGACATGCAGGGAATTGGTCATGACCACCAGACCCGGCTGCTTGCCGAGCTCGGGGATCATTGCAGCAGTGGTACTGCCGCTGTCGATGATGATCCGCGCGTGTTCACGTATACGGACAACCGCTGCGCGAGCAATGGCTTGCTTATAGCGCGACACGAGCTGCCCGGGTTCGCCGATCAGTTCCTGAGGCATGGGCACGGCTCCGCCGTAGCGGCGCAGCAGGAGGCCATTGCTTTCCAGCGCAGCGAGATCCTTGCGAACCGTTACCTCAGAGGTTTCAAAACGCTTGGCCAACGCTTCGACGCTTACCTCACCCTGCTCATTGAGCAACGCGAGGATATTGTGGCGACGTTGAGGTGTATTACGTTTCGACATGATCGCCTTAAATTTCGATTCGAAAGATAACGAAGGCAATAGAAACCTATCGAAAGATATTCGTCAAGGGGACTGTGGCACTTTTCCACATAGCGAACGCTGTAGCAGTGGGCGATCAGTGGAACGTGGTCTGGCGCCGCCGTTTAAAGCTCGGCAGCACTATGTTTTCTCCCCTGTGGATAACAGCAAGAGTGGCAGGCGATCGCTAGATCGGACCTGAAAACTGAGTCAGACAACGACTCAGTTCTATTGTGGATAACTTCAGTCCTTCTTAATCTTGACCGGTCGCTGCCAGCCGTCGATGTTGCGCTGACGGGCGCGGGCAACGGCTAGCTGCTCAGGGGCGACGTTTTGGTTGATGGTCGAACCTGCGGCAGTTGTCGCGCCCGATGAGATATCCACAGGCGCTACCAAGGAGTTATTGGAGCCAATGAATACATCCTCACCCATCACTGTCTTGTGCTTGTTCACACCGTCGTAGTTACAGGTAATTGTTCCCGCACCTATATTGGTACGGGCGCCGATCACTGCGTCCCCTAGATAAGTAAGGTGCCCGGCCTTCGCGCCCTCGCCCAACTCAGCGTTTTTCAGTTCGACGAAGTTACCCACATGGGCACGGGGCCCCAGGACGCTGCCCGGACGCAGGCGAGCAAAAGGACCTGCATCGGCGCCTTCACCGACAATGGCGCCTTCCAGATGACTGTTGGCCTTGATGATTGAGCCTCTGCGCAGAGTACTGTTTTTGATTACGCAGTTCGGACCAATGGAGACGTCGTCCTCAATGATCACACAGCCTTCGAGGATCACATTGATGTCGATCACCACGTCGCGGCCCACTGTCACTTCGCCACGCACATCGAAGCGTGCCGGGTCGCGCAATGTTACGCCCATGGTCATCAAACGGTGGGCTTCGCGCCACTGGTAATGACGCTCCAGATCGGCAAGTTGTTTGCGATCATTGGCGCCCTGCACTTCCATGGCATCCAAAGGTTGAGTGGTGGCCACGGTCAGTCCATCACTGACCGCCATGGCTATCACGTCGGTCAGGTAGTACTCGCCTTGCGCGTTATTATTCGAAAGCCGCCCCAGCCAGTCGGCCAGGCGTTTGCCAGGCACGGCCAGAATGCCGGTGTTGCCTTCCTTGATAGCCTTCTGTGCCTCGCTGGCATCCTTGTGCTCAACGATGGCGCTGACATGGTTTTCGGCGTCGCGCACGATACGGCCATAGCCCGTTGGGTCTTCAAGGTTGACAGTCAGCAGACCCAGTTGCTCCTCGTTGACCAGAGCCAGCAAGCGCTGCAGGGTCTGGACTTCAATCAGTGGCACATCCCCGTAGAGGATCAGCACCGTCTCCGCACCCAGCTCCGGGACCGCTTGAGCAACTGCGTGGCCGGTGCCTAGTTGTTGGTCTTGCAGCACGAAATTAAGATCTTCAGCAGCAAGCCGCTCTCGGACTACGTCCGCGCCGTGACCGATCACCACCTGAATGCTCTGAGGGGAAAGCTGACGCGCGCTGTGGATAACGTGGCCCAGCATCGAGTTGCCAGCAATCGGGTGCAGGACCTTGGGCAAGGCAGAACGCATGCGAGTGCCTTGGCCTGCGGCAAGAATGACGATATCGAGAGACATGAGGGAATTCCAGGCGAGCGAGCCACGGCAAGGCCGGGCTGATGATTCAGGAAAGAGCCGAAAAAAGAAAAAGGGTAGCCGAGGCTACCCTTTTACTCAATCGCGCATGGGAGTCGCCGACCTTAGCCGCCGAACTTCTTGCGAATTTGCTGAACGGTACGCAGCTGGGCTGCGGCCTCCGCCAGACGTGCAGCCGCAGATCCATAATCGAAATCTGCGCCTTTTTCATTCAGGGCACGCTCGGCGGCCTTAACGGCTTCCTGAGCTGAAGCTTCGTCCAGGTCTGCAGCGCGTTGCACGGTATCGGCAAGCACTTTGACCATGTTCGGTTGAACCTCTAGGAAACCACCGGAGATGTAATACACCTCGGCTTCTCCACCCTGCTTGATCAGACGGATTGGACCTGGCTTCAGATCAGTGATCAGCGGCGCGTGACCTGGAGCAATACCGATATCACCCAGGTTACCGTGTGCAATCACCATCTCGACCAGACCGGAGAAAATCTCCCCTTCCGCGCTGACGATATCGCAATGGACT
Organism: Pseudomonas sp. UBA5706; assembly: GCF_002419965.1. GTDB lineage: Bacteria > Pseudomonadota > Gammaproteobacteria > Pseudomonadales > Pseudomonadaceae > Aquipseudomonas. The sequence goes on along the minus strand of NZ_DIHC01000043.1, from coordinate 129,075 downwards.
GTCATAGCCATTTGCTTGCCTCAACCTGATTAGCGCCCGTCGCCGGGCGCCTGGATTACAGTTTCTTGGCTTTCTCGATCGCTTCTTCGATGCCGCCGACCATGTAGAACGCTTGTTCTGGCAAATGGTCGTACTCACCGGCGAGGATGCCTTTGAAGCCAGCAATGGTATCTTTCAGGGAAACGTATTTACCTGAAGCACCGGTGAAGACTTCAGCCACGAAGAACGGCTGCGACAGAAAGCGCTGAATCTTACGAGCACGGGATACCAACTGCTTGTCGGTTTCCGACAGTTCGTCCATACCCAGGATCGCGATGATGTCTTTCAGCTCTTTGTAGCGCTGCAGAACGTACTGAACGCCGCGAGCGGTGTCGTAGTGGTCCTGACCAATGACGTTCGGGTCCAGCTGACGCGAAGTCGAATCCAGTGGATCAACCGCTGGGTAGATACCCAGGGAAGCGATGTCACGGGACAGAACGACAGTAGCGTCCAAGTGGGCGAAGGTGGTCGCTGGCGACGGGTCGGTCAAGTCGTCCGCTGGTACGTATACCGCCTGGATCGAGGTGATCGAACCTTCTTTGGTCGATGTGATGCGCTCTTGCAGCACGCCCATCTCCTCGGCCAGAGTCGGCTGGTAACCCACTGCAGAAGGCATACGGCCCAGCAGTGCGGACACTTCGGTACCGGCCAGGGTGTAACGGTAGATGTTGTCGACGAACAGCAGAACGTCGTTACCTTCGTCACGGAATTTCTCGGCCATAGTCAGGCCGGTCAGAGCAACGCGCAGACGGTTTCCCGGCGGCTCGTTCATCTGGCCGTAGACCAGTGCCACTTTGTCCAGAACGTTGGAGTCCTTCATCTCGTGGTAGAAGTCGTTACCCTCACGAGTACGCTCGCCCACACCGGCGAACACGGAATAACCGCTGTGTTCGATGGCGATGTTACGGATCAGCTCCATCATGTTTACAGTCTTGCCGACACCGGCACCACCGAACAGACCGACTTTACCGCCTTTGGCAAACGGGCAAACCAGGTCGATAACCTTGATGCCGGTTTCCAGCAGGTCGTTTCCGCCTGCCTGGTCAGCGAACGAAGGCGCAGGACGGTGAATGCCCCAACGCTCTTCGGTTTCGATCGGACCCGCTTCGTCGATCGGGTTGCCCAGCACGTCCATGATTCGGCCCAGAGTCGCTTTACCGACCGGTACGGAAATGGCAGCGCCGCTGTCGATGACGTCCAGACCGCGCTTCAAGCCTTCGGTGGAGCCCATCGCAATGGTACGAACTACACCGTCACCCAGCTGTTGCTGAACTTCCAGGGTAGTTTCCGCGCCTTGTACTTTCAGCGCGTTGTAGATGCTCGGTACGCTGTCGCGTGGAAATTCCACGTCGATCACGGCGCCGATGATTTGAACGATACGTCCGCTACTCATTAGCTGGATCCTCTGAATATTTGAACCGTTAAACCGCGGCAGCGCCGCCGACGATTTCCGAGATCTCTTGGGTGATCGCTGCCTGACGCGCCTTGTTATAGATCAGCTGCAAATCGCTGATCAGGTCACCGGCGTTGTCAGTGGCGTTCTTCATCGCGATCATCCGCGCGGCTTGTTCAGCTGCGTTGTTCTCGACCACCGCCTGGTAGACCTGCGACTCCACGTAACGGACCATCAAGCCGTCCAGCAGCTCCTTGGCGTCGGGTTCGTACAGGTAATCCCAGTGGTGCTTGAGTTCTTGATCCTGGGTGGCGACCAACGGAATCAACTGCTCGACCGTTGGTTGCTGAGTCATGGTGTTGATGAACTTGTTGGATACCACGGACAGGCGGTCAATACGGCCCTCCAGGTAGGCATCCAGCATCACCTTGACGCTGCCGATCAAATCGTTGATCGACGGCTCTTCGCCCAAGTGGCTGATCGCAGCGACGACGTTACCGCCGAAGTTGCGGAAAAACGCCGCACCTTTGCTGCCGACCACGCACAGATCGATCTCTACGCCGTTTTCACGGTTCTTCGCCATGTCCTTGACCAAAGCCTTGAACAGGTTGGTATTCAAGCCGCCGCACAGACCACGGTCACTGCTTACCACGATATAACCGACGCGCTTGACTTGGCGGTCGATCATGAACGGGTGGCGGTATTCCGGGTTAGCGTTGGCAAGATGACCAATCACCTGGCGGATGCGCTCCGCGTAAGGACGGCTAGCAGCCATGCGCATTTGAGCCTTGCGCATTTTGCTGACCGCCACTTTTTCCATGGCGCTGGTGATCTTTTGCGTGCTTTTGATGCTCGCAATCTTGCTGCGAATCTCTTTTGCGCCTGCCATGTAACACCTATCAGGTTAGCAAGCGGGAGCCTCGCGACTCCCGCTGCGGCTTACCAGGTTTGGGTGGCCTTGAACTTCTCGATACCGGCTTTGAGGCCAGAATCGATTTCGTCATTGAAGTCACCCTTCACGTTGATCCTTGCCATCAAATCGGCGTGATCGCGGTTGAAGTAAGCAATCAGCGCTTGTTCGAAGCTGCCGACCTTGGTGATTTCAACGTCGGTCAGGAACCCACGCTCAGCGGCATACAGCGACAGCGACATGTCAGCGATCGACATTGGCGCATATTGCTTCTGCTTCATCAGCTCGGTAACGCGCTGACCATGCTCAAGTTGCTTACGGGTCGCTTCGTCCAGGTCAGAGGCGAACTGGGCAAATGCCGCCAGTTCACGGTACTGAGCCAGAGCGGTACGGATACCACCGGACAGCTTCTTGATGATCTTGGTCTGAGCGGCACCACCCACACGGGATACCGAAACACCGGCGTTCACTGCCGGGCGGATGCCGGAGTTGAACATGGCCGATTCCAGGAAGATCTGACCGTCGGTGATGGAGATCACGTTGGTCGGAACGAACGCGGAAACGTCACCAGCCTGGGTTTCGATGATCGGCAATGCGGTCAGGGAACCGGTTTTGCCGGTCACTGCGCCATTGGTGAACTTCTCTACGTACTCTTCCGAAACACGGGATGCGCGCTCCAGCAGACGGGAGTGGAGATAGAACACGTCGCCTGGATAAGCTTCGCGTCCTGGCGGACGACGCAGCAGCAGGGAGATCTGGCGATAAGCCACAGCCTGCTTGGACAGATCGTCATAGACGATCAGCGCGTCTTCACCACGGTCGCGGAAGTATTCGCCCATGGTGCAACCGGCATACGGAGCCAGGAACTGCAGCGCAGGAGATTCGGAAGCACTGGCAGCCACGATGATGGTGTTGGCCAGGGCGCCGTTTTCTTCCAGCTTGCGAACAACGTTGGCGATGGTCGATTGCTTCTGACCAATGGCTACGTACACGCAGAAAATGCCGCTGTCTTTCTGGTTGATGATCGCGTCGATAGCCAGAGCGGTCTTACCGATCTGACGGTCGCCAATGATCAGCTCGCGCTGACCACGGCCGACTGGGATCATGGCATCGACCGCCTTATAGCCAGTCTGTACAGGCTGGTCTACCGACTTACGCCAGATAACGCCCGGAGCAACCTTCTCGACCGCATCGGTCTCGGTGTTGTTCAGGGGGCCTTTGCCGTCGACCGGATTACCCAGTGCGTCGACAACGCGACCCAGCAGTTCCCTACCAACAGGAACCTCCAGGATGCGGCCGGTGCACTTGGCACTCATGCCTTCGGCCAGCGATGTGTATGCGCCCAGTACCACCGCACCTACGGAGTCTTGCTCCAGGTTCAGTGCCATACCGTAGACGCCGCCCGGGAACTCGATCATTTCGCCGTACATAGCGTCGGCCAGACCGTGAATCCGCACGATACCGTCAGACACGCTGACGACAGTGCCTTCGTTGCGGGCTTGGGAGGCTACATCGAGCTTGTCGATGCGGCCCTTGATGATTTCACTTATTTCGGAAGGATTGAGTTGCTGCATTGCTCTGCTGCCCCTTCAAACTCAAGATTTCAATGCTTCGGCTAGTTGCGCGAGTTTGCCGCGAACTGAGCCATCGATAACCAGGTCGCCGGCGCGAATGATGACACCACCTATCAGGGCAGCATCCTCCGCAGCATGCAGGCGCACTTCCCGGCCGAGCCGTGCACTGAGAACCTTGGCGAGTTTGTCTTGCTGTTCTTGGTTCAATGCGAAGGCACTGGTGACATCCACATCTACCGATTTTTCCTGCTCAGCCTTGTACAGCTCGAACAGTTCGGAAATCTCCGGCAGAAGCTGGAGACGGTCGTTTTCAGCAACGACGTGGATGAAATTCTGTGCCTTGGCATCGAACTTGTCGCCGCACACTTCAATAAAAGTGGCGGCCTTGTCTGCGCTCGTCAGTCGCGGGGCCTTGAGCATGCGCTGCATTGTGTCGTCTTGCGACACTGCAGCAGCCAGGCCGAGCATGGCTGACCAATTGGCCAGCTGCTGGTGGGCCTGGGCATGCTCGAAGGCTGCCTTAGCGTAAGGTCGGGCCAACGTGGTCAGTTCTGCCATGATCGCCCTCGCTTAGATTTCTGCAGCCAGTTTGTTAACCAGCTCCGCGTGCGCGTTTTGATCGATTGTGGCACCCAGGATCTTCTCTGCGCCGTTGACGGCCAGGCTGCCCAATTGGGCGCGCAGCGCGTCTTTGACGCCGTTCAGTTCCTGCTCGATCTCGGCCTGAGCCTGAGCCTTGATGCGGTCAGCATCGACACGGGCCTGTTCACGGGCTTCGTCGACGATCTGAGTACCGCGCTTCTTGGCTTGCTCAATGATTTCAGCTGCCTGAGCCTTTGCTTCGCGCAGTTGCTGACCCACTTTATCTTGGGCCAGTTCCAGGTCGCGAGCTGCTCGGGTGGCAGCGTCCAGTCCATCCGCGATCTTCTTCTGACGTTCGTGCAAAGCCGCGATGACCGGAGGCCACACGAACTTCATGCAGAACAGCACAAAAATGAAGAACGCAACGGACTGGCCAATCAGGGTTGCATTAATGTTCACGCCAACACCTCGCTCGTTCGTTGTCCATCACACCAATCAACTCGAAAATTCGAGCGATTAGCCAGCGAGTTGACCAACGAAGGGGTTCGCAAAAGTGAAGAACAGAGCGATACCAACACCGATCATGGTTACGGCGTCGAGCAGACCAGCCACGATGAACATTTTGACTTGCAGCATTGGAACCATTTCTGGTTGACGCGCGGCGCCTTCCAGAAATTTACCGCCCAGCAGGCCGAAACCGATTGCAGTACCCAGTGCGCCCAGGCCGATCAGCAGTGCAACAGCGATAGCAGTTAGACCAACTACAGTTTCCATCTTTCCTCCCGACTTTTACGTCGTATTGGTTAGGTTTTTTTAATTAAAGCGGTAAAACAAAATCGTTTCTTACATCAAGCCCTCGCGGGCGCCCCCTCACCGCAGTGAGGGGATCATCAGACTCGCCAGGCGGGTCTTAATGGTTATCTTCGTGAGCCATCGACAGGTAGACGATGGTCAGCATCATGAAGATGAACGCTTGCAGGGTGATGATCAGGATGTGGAATACAGCCCACGCCCATTGCAGAACCACGCCCAGACCGCTCAGCCAGAGCAGGCCACTGCCGAACATGACGGCGATCAGGATAAACACCAGTTCGCCTGCATACATGTTGCCGAACAGACGCAAAGCCAGGGAAACCGGTTTAGCGATCAGAGTCACGAATTCAAGCAGGAAGTTCACAGGAATCAACAGGGCCTGCACGAATACGTTCTTGCTACCGAACGGATGCAGGGTCAGTTCACCAATGAAACCGCCGATTCCCTTGACCTTGATACTGTAGAAAATGATCAGAGCGAAGACCGAAAGCGCCATACCGATGGTTGCGTTAGGGTCGGTGGTTGATACCGCGCGGAACGGAATGTGGTGGTCACCAGAAATCCATACGGCTACCTGAGGGATCCAGTCGACGGGCACCAGGTCGACCGCGTTCATCAGGAATACCCAGACGAAAATGGTCAGCGCCAGTGGAGCGATGACCGCGCTGCGACCATGGAAGCTGTCTTTAACGCTGCCATCGACGAATTCGATCAGCACTTCAACGAAGTTCTGCAGCGCGCCGGGTTGACCGGAAGTCGCCTTCTTGGCGGCCAGACGGAAGATCAGGACGAAGATCAGACCCAGAGCCACCGACCAGCCGAGAGTATCGAGGTGGAAAGCCCAAAAGCCCATTTCTTTTGCTTCTGCAGCAGAATGCGCGAAGCCCCAAGTGCCGTCAGGCAAATGACCGAAGGTCAAGTTCTGCAAGTGGTGCTGGATATAGCCCGAAGCTGTTTGCTCTGCCATGGTTGCCTCAAACGCCCTAAGGTCTCGAAAGTCTTGTTCTCATTAGCAGGGGAGCGAACCAGCTGACCAACTGGGTCAGCATGAACACGCCGAAGACCGCCAGCGGGGCCAGCGGCTTCACACCTGCAAAGGTCAGTGCAAACAGCACTGCCGTAAAAATCAGTTTGCCTGCCTCGCCGGCGTAGAACGACCGAACGATGGCTTGCGCCGCCCTGGCGCCGGAATACCGGAACGCCTTATGAGCAAAATACACATTGGGCAGCCAAGCTATCAGGCCTCCACAAAGGCCCGAGTATCCAGCTACGACTCCATGCCACTGCCAAAGCGTCACCGCTGCCAGTAGCAGGACAATCAATTGTGCCAGCAATACCGGGAAAACAGCCAAACGATGGAATGGCAGGCGGTCTGGCTTGCGTGTCTCCATCGCATGGGCTCCTCGGGTGCCAGCCGCCAAAATCAATAACTTGGCATAATTTGTGCCGACAAAATGCGCGCAGAGTATAGGGGCGGTTCAGCCCCTATTCAACTGCCGGGTAGTGATTTCCGACTACGCGCTACGCATCATTTGTTTCAGCGGATGTGTGCGAGGACACCTTGCAACTCGTCAAGCGAGTTATAGCGAATCACCAGCTGGCCTTTTCCCTTTTGGCCATGGCGAATCTGCACCGCAGAGCCTAGGCGCTCGGCCAGACGCTGTTCGAGACGGGTGATATCCGGGTCGGCTTTAACGGGAGCGACAGGCTCTTGTTTACCACTCAACCACTGGCGCACAAGTGCCTCAGTCTGGCGCACGGTCAGCCCGCGTGCGACAACATGTCGCGCCCCTTCGACTTGCCGTTCTTCAGGCAGGCCAAGCAAGGCACGGGCGTGACCCATTTCCAGGTCGCCGTGGGAGAGCATGGTCTTGATCACTTCAGGCAAGGCGATTAGCCGCAACAGGTTAGCCACGCTCACACGAGACTTACCGACAGCTTCGGCGACCTGTTGCTGTGTCAGTTGGAATTCATGCTGTAAACGCTGCAGCGCTATGGCCTCCTCGATCGGGTTGAGGTCCTCGCGCTGGATATTCTCTATGAGGGCCATCGCAATGGCAGCCTCGTCAGGGACATCGCGCACCATTGCCGGAATCGTATCCACACCCGCTTGCTGACTGGCACGCCAGCGGCGTTCGCCGGCAATGATCTCAAAGCGGTTATCGGCAATCGGGCGAACCACGATTGGCTGCATGACACCCTGGGCCTTGATCGAACTGGCCAGCTCTTCAAGCGCTTGCGGGTCCATATCCCGACGTGGCTGATATTTTCCGCGCTGGATCAGATCCAGCGGCAGATGCTGCAGTTCACGTTGGTCGGCTTTGACAGCCTGTTCTTCCAAAGCACTGACGGTAGGACTGCTAAGAAGTGCGTCCAGCCCACGTCCGAGTCCTCGTTTCTTGACGGCCATGGAATTTCCTTAAGTGGGCTGGGCGGCTGTGCGGGTGCCGCGACGTTGACGACGGACCATCTCACCAGCCAGCGCAAGGTAAGCCAGCGCACCACGCGACGTTTTGTCGTAGGCGAGCGCCGGCATGCCGAAGCTTGGCGCCTCGGCCAGACGAATATTGCGCGGAATGACCGTGTCGTACAGTTGGTCGCCGAAGTGTTCCTTGAGCTGAGCGGAAACGTCGTTGATCAGACTCAGACGCGGGTCATACATAGTTCGCAGCAGACCTTCGATCTTGAGTTGTGGATTGAGCAGTTCAGCGATGCGTTTGATGTTATCCACAAGGTCGCTCAGCCCTTCGAGCGCAAAGTACTCGCACTGCATGGGGATGATCACGCCATCAGCGGCGACTAGCGCGTTGAGCGTCAGCATCGATAGCGACGGCGGGCAATCGATGAGAATGTAATCGTAGTTATCGCGAATCGGCGCCAACGCGGTTCGCAGCCGGGATTCTTTCATCTGCATTTCAAGCAGCACCACTTCGGCAGCGGTCAGGTCGCGGTTGGCAGGCAGAAGTTGATAACCGCCATGCTCGGAGAAATGCATGGCCTGGCTCAGGTCGCACTCCCCGATAAGCAAATCGTAGACCGAGTGTTCCAGCGCATGCTTGTCCACACCGCTGCCCATGGTAGCGTTGCCTTGAGGATCGAGGTCGATCAACAACACCCGACGCTTGGTTGCGACCAGCGACGCTGCGAGGTTGATGCAGGTGGTGGTTTTACCCACTCCCCCTTTTTGGTTCGCTATCGCGAATACCTTAGCCATTCTTGCGTGTGTTCCCTGTCATGCCGTGCGGCGCAGTATCAGCAGATGCCGTTGACCTTGGCAACCGGGTACGGCCAAGGCTTGCGCGCTTTCCAGATGAAAATCTGCGGGCAATGCTACCAGTTCGTCAGCAGGATGCAGACCTTTCATCGCCAGCCATCGCGTTTCGCTGTCGCCCATGTGGCGAGTCCATTGGGTAAAATCTTCGAGACTGCTGAACGCGCGGGAAATGATGCCGGTAAAGGGCATAGGCGGCTGGAACGCTTCTGCACGGCTGTGGATAACTTCCAGGTTGTCTAGCTTGAGCTCAAGTTTGACCTGGGTCAGAAACCGGGTCTTCTTGCCGTTACTGTCCAACACCGTGACGTTCATCTCCGGAAAGAGGATCGCCAGTGGAATGCCAGGCATGCCGCCACCACTGCCTACGTCCAACTGACGATCGCCCTTGATGAATGGCACGACGCTCAGACTATCGAGCAAATGGCGGGAAACCATTTCGTCAGGATCGCGAACGGCGGTCAGGTTATACGCCTTGTTCCACTTGATGAGCAGGGACAGATAACCCAGTAACTGGCTGTGTTGCGCTTCGCTCAACTGAACGCCCAGTTCTCGGGCGCCCAAAGCTAATTCTTCTGCGTGCTGCGGGGTGACCATAGAACTCAAGCGCTTTGCTCCAACTGACGGCCCGCGCCGCGTTTTTTCAAATGAATCAGCAACAGCGAGATGGCCGCAGGGGTAACGCCGGGGATCCGCGAAGCCTGGCCCAGGGTCTCAGGACGAGTTATCCCCAACTTGCTTTGAATCTCTTTCGACAACCCGGAGATACCGGTGTAATCGATATCCTGGGGTAATTTCGTGTCTTCGCTGGCGCGCAACCGGGCGATTTCATCCTGCTGGCGGTCAATGTAGCCAGCGTACTTGGTCTTGATCTCGACCTGTTCGGCGACTTGTGGGGCGATCTCTGCGCTGCCTGTCAGCGCTACAAGGCTGGAATAATCCACTTCCGGACGGCTCAACAGGTTGAGCAGGTTGTATTCATGGGTCAAGGGCGTGCCGAAATGAGCAGACACGGCATCGCCCTGTTCAGTCCCCGGACGAATCCAGGTGGACTTCAAGCGCTGCTCTTCCAGTTCGATGCCTTCGCATTTGGCGCAGAAAGCGGCCCACCGGGCGTCATCGATCAGACCCAGTTCGCGACCCTTTTCGGTCAGGCGAAGATCGGCGTTGTCTTCGCGCAGAATCAGACGATATTCGGCGCGAGAGGTAAACATCCGATATGGCTCTTGGGTTCCCAGAGTAATCAGATCATCCACAAGCACCCCGATGTACGCCTCATCTCGGCGAGGACACCAGCTTTCCTTGCCTTGGGCACGCAGTGCAGCATTGGCACCTGCGAGCAGGCCTTGCGCACCGGCTTCTTCGTAACCGGTGGTGCCGTTGATTTGCCCGGCAAAAAACAGCCCGCCAATGACTTTCGTTTCCAGGCTGTACTTCAGGTCTCGCGGGTCGAAATAGTCGTACTCGATGGCGTATCCGGGACGAACGATGTGGGCATTTTCCATACCGTGGATCGACCGCACGATTTGCAACTGCACATCGAACGGCAGTGAAGTCGAGATACCGTTCGGATAGAGCTCATGGGTGGTCAGCCCCTCAGGCTCGATAAACACCTGATGGCTTTGCTTGTCGGCAAAGCGATGGATCTTGTCTTCGATCGAAGGGCAATAGCGTGGACCAATCCCCTCGATCTCCCCGGCAGCGGAATACATCGGCGAACGATCGAGGTTGGCGGCGATGATTTCATGCGTCCGCGCGTTGGTGTGAGTAATCCAGCAGCTCACCTGCCGTGGATGTTGCTCTTTGGAGCCCATGAACGACATGACAGGAATCGGTGTATCGCCCGGCTGTTCCGTCATCACAGAAAAGTCCACCGAACGACCATCAATGCGCGGTGGCGTACCTGTCTTCAGGCGGCCGACGCGCAGAGGCAGTCCGCGTAATCGACGCGCCAGCGCGATGGACGGCGGATCACCTGCACGGCCCCCCGAATAGTTCTGCAGACCGATGTGGATAAGTCCACCCAGAAATGTGCCGGTAGTCAAAACCACCGAGTCGGCCAGGAAGCGCAAACCCATCTGGGTGACAACACCGCGAACTTGATCCTGCTCGACGATCAGGTCGTCGCAGGATTGCTGAAATATCCACAGGTTCGGCTGATTCTCGATGATCTCGCGAATGGCAGCTTTGTAGAGAATGCGATCAGCCTGGGCGCGTGTAGCGCGCACTGCCGGACCTTTACGGCTGTTCAACACACGGAATTGAATCCCGCCCAGATCAGTAGCTGTTGCCATGGCCCCGCCGAGCGCGTCGATCTCCTTGACCAAATGGCTTTTGCCGATGCCACCGATGGCTGGGTTGCAACTCATTTGGCCGAGCGTTTCCACGTTATGCGTGAGCAACAGTGTCTTGGCACCCATTCGTGCAGACGCCAGTGCGGCCTCGGTACCGGCATGACCGCCGCCGACGACGATCACTTCAAAACGGGAAGGGAAATCCACCACGCACCTCGTGCCTGTTAATGGGGGGAATAGGAAATTGGCGGCAAGTATAGGGACTTCACCGCTATGAAAGGAACCTTTTGCGCAAAATTTAACCAGCTGTGGATGAATGGCAGCTAAAGAAATTAAAAAGAAAGAAATTTATAAAAGCTTTGTTTTTATGTTTATGTTTAGAGAGCAATGATTCTGTGGATAGATTTACGTAAGCCTTTTAATACGAGGTGTACAGAGGATTTAAAGTCTGTGTCTAGCCACGGCTGGACCCATTGGATAACGTGTCTAAGCCTGTGGATTAAATCGCCGGTTGTCCACAGGCACAAATGTCCTCAGGCTAAAAGCGTACTTATCAACTGGGCTAAGCGACGGTTATACACAAAGCTCACGCCGGGAGTTTTGAGAGGATTAGGAACGCACACGATGACGCTATCCACGCTTTGTACAAAACGTGGACGCTTTAGAAAGGAATAGCTGATACAGGCACGTCGGGGATAACCTACCTGTGAATAACGGAGGGCGTTATTTGCCGATGCAGAAGCTGGAAAAAATGCGTCCTAGCAAATCATCCGAACTGAATGCGCCGGTAATTTCACCAAGCGATTGCTGAGCCAGGCGCAGATCTTCCGCGAGTAACTCTCCAGCGCCTGCCAGGGTCAGCTGCAAACGACCATGCTCTAACGAAGCACTGGCCTTGTGTAGGGCTTCCAGATGGCGCCGGCGGGCGCTAAAGCTGCTTTCAGACGTCTGTTGATAACCCATGCAGGCTTTGAGGTGATCTCGCAGCAGGTCCAGGCCCTCCCCACCCGCTTTGGCGCTCAGGTTAATGGTGACATGGCCATCTGGGCTGACCTGCAACCCGACCGGATCACCGCTGATGTCAGTCTTGTTTCGAATAAGGGTGACGTTAGCAGGATCGGGCCGCTCCTCGAGAAACTCGGGCCATAGTGCAAAAGGGTTTGCTGCTTCTGGCGCTGTCGCGTCGACGACCAGCAGGATCCGATCAGCTTCGCCAATGGCCTTTAATGCGCGCTCGACGCCTATTCTTTCCACCTGATCTTCTGTACTACGCAACCCTGCAGTGTCCACAACGTGAAGCGGCATGCCGTCGATGTGGATATGTTCGCGAAGCACGTCACGCGTAGTCCCGGCAATTTCAGTGACAATCGCGGCCTCCCGGCCGGCCAGCGCGTTGAGCAGACTTGATTTGCCAGCATTGGGACGTCCTGCGATCACTACAGTCATACCATCGCGCAGTAGCGCGCCCTGATTGGCTTCGCTTAAGACTGTGGACAACTGAGCACGTACGTCATCGAGCTGGCTTAGAACATGGCCATCGGCAAGGAAGTCTATTTCCTCTTCAGGAAAATCGATTGCGGCTTCCACATAAATGCGCAGCTTGATCAGCTTTTCCGTCAGGTTATGCACACGCGCTGAGAACGCGCCTTGAAGCGAACGCAAAGCGTTACGCGCCGCCTGTGCAGAACTCGCTTCGATCAGGTCAGCAATGGCTTCTGCTTGAGCCAGGTCCAGCTTGTCGTTGAGAAATGCACGCTCGCTGAATTCACCTGGTCGGGCCAGGCGGCTGCCGAGTTGTACACAGCGCTTGAGCAACATATCAAGCACAATCGGGCCACCGTGCCCCTGGAGTTCCAGGACGTCCTCACCGGTGAAAGAATTGGGTCCCGGGAAATACAGGGCGATTCCTTCGTCTATGACTTGAGCATTGCCATCATGGAAGGGGCCATAGTGGGCGTACCTGGGTTGCGGGAGCTTTCCAAGGATCGCTTGGGCAGCGACGCTGGCTAGCGGGCCGGAGATACGCACAATGCCAACGCCGCCTCGGCCCTGTGCAGTGGCGATGGCTGCGATGGTTTCACGAGGGACGTTCATGGTCCGGTTCCTGAATAACTGACGGATAGCAAAACGCCCCACGAGGGGGCGTTCTGAATTACTTATTCACAGGGTAGATCATACTGCGGCTTTCCTGGCTTTCGCCTCGATGCTGCGGGTGATGTACCACTGTTGGGTAATGGACAGGGTGTTGTTCACAACCCAGTACAACACCAAACCTGCCGGAAACCACAGGAAGAAGAAGGTGAAGATGATCGGCATCAGCTTCATGACCTTGGCTTGCATCGGATCCGGTGGGGTAGGGTTCAGACGCTGCTGGATGAACATGGTTGCGCCCATGATGATCGGCAGGATGAAGAAAGGATCCTTGATCGACAGGTCAGTTATCCACAGCAGCCATGGGGCTTGACGCATCTCGACGCTTTCCAGCAAGACCCAGTAAAGCGATAGAAACACTGGCATCTGAACGAGAATTGGCAGGCATCCACCCAGCGGGTTGATCTTCTCTTTCTTGTACAGCTCCATCATAGACTGCGAAAGTTTCTGACGGTCGTCACCATGCTGCTCTTTAAGGGCAGCCAGACGTGGCGCTACGGCGCGCATACGGGCCATCGACTTGTAACTGGCGGCCGACAGAGGGAAGAAAAGACCCTTGATCAGCATGGTCAGGAAGATGATGGACCAGCCCCAGTTACCGACAATGCTGTGGATATGTTGCAGCAGCCAGAAAATCGGCTGGGCGATAAACCAGAGAATGCCGTAGTCCACTGTCAATTCGAGACCTGGGGACAACTCTTTCAACACAGCCTGGCTTTTCGGACCTGCATAAAGCGTAGTGGTCGTTTCGGCTTTCGCGCCTGGTGCGACGGTTACCGCAGGCCCTGTGAAACCGATGATGTAGTTACCGGCACTGTCCTTGCGGGTGGTCACAGTGTTGCTGTCAGCCTTGTTCGGAATCCATGCGGTCACGAAATAGTGCTGCAGCCAGGCCACCCAGCCGCCTTGTACAGTGTCTTTGACCGAACCCTTGTCGATGTCCTTCATCGAAACCTTTTTGTAAGGTTCCGATGGTGTCCACATGGCCGCACCCAGGTAAGTCGCGGTGCCAGTAGCGGTGGTCGAGGACGGATCTGCACTTGCATCGCGTTTCAATTGGGCAAACAGGTTGCCGTTCCACGCCTGGGCGCTTTGGTTGTCGATCAGATAGCTGACGGTCAGGTCATACAGTCCGCGCTTGAAGGTGAAGCGCTTGATGTAGTTGACGCCCGCGTCGCTGAACTTCAGATCCACGACCAGGTCGTTCTGGCCGTCGGCCAGTTGATAGTTTTTCTGTGTGGAGACATACACCGGCCGGCCAGTGGCACGCGCATCGGGACCATTTGCGCCCGTCAGGCCACTTTGTGCGAGAAAAGTACGTTCGCCACCGTTGTCGAACAGCTGGAATGGAATCTCGGGATGATCTTGCCGACGTGGATACAGCGGCAGACGAAGCTGCACCACATCACCACCTACCGGATCAATTTCCAGGTTCAATACGTCAGTTTTCACCTGAATCAGATCTTTGCTGACAGCCACCGGGGTTTCGGCAGGAGCAGAGACTTCACCTGTGGCACTCGGCACGTCTGCATTGGCGGCAGTTGTACCTTGTGGAGTGTCAGGAAGAGCGGATGTATTGGTGTTGGCGGCAACATTCTGAGTCGGCAGGGCAGCTTGACCGTAGTCCTGGTTCCATTTGAGGACACCGACATAGGTCACGATTGCCAGGGCGACGATCAGGATTGTGCGTTTGATATCCATGATTACTCGGCCATCGAAGAGGAACGGGAGGTGGGAGCGGGTGGAACCGGGTCGAAACCACCGGGGTTCCACGGATGACAGCGACCCAACCGGCGTACGGTCAGCCAGCCGCCGCGTACCAGGCCATGATGTTCAATGGCTTCGTACGCATAGCAGGAGCAACTGGGGTAGAAACGACAGTGACTGGCCATCAGGGGGCTAATGGCGTAGCGGTAAAACTGGATCGAAGCGAGCGCCAGTTTACGCATCAGGACTGTCTACCCCTGCAGTTTCGGTTTTGACTTCTGGAGTGGGCCGGCTGCGCGCCAGACGTTTCCAGAGCTTGCCGAAATGCTGAATCAATTCGGGGTTTTCAATATCACCCAAGCCTTTTCGCGCGACAACCACGATATCCCATCCAACCAGGGCGTCCTGGTGGAGACGAAACGATTCGCGCATCAGGCGTTTCAAGCGATTGCGCTCGACGGAGAGCTTGACGCTCTTCTTACCGATCACCAGTCCCAAGCGGGCGTGATCCAGGTCGTTGTTGCGCACAAGGAGCAGAAGATTTTTCCCCGGAACCTTGCCGGCGGGGGAGTCAAAGACTGCCTTGAAATGCCGGGGTGTCAGCAAACGCTTTTCCCGACTGAAGTCCTGACTCACCACCTGTGCCGATTAATCAAACTGCCAGACGCTTACGGCCTTTGGCACGACGACGCGACAGAACTGCACGGCCGTTTTTAGTGGCCATACGAGCACGGAAGCCGTGAGTGCGGGCGCGCTTGATGGTGCTCGGTTGGAAAGTACGTTTCATGGTGTGTTACCTGGTTCGTCCACAACGGGCCGGAATGACCCCGTTTTAAGAGAGCGGGGATTCTAGAGAAAGCAAGCTCGAAGGTCAATTTCCAACCACGGTTTCGTGCATTTACTTCTTATGGGTATTTCTTCGTCATTCGTGGGCTCTGACCTGGCTGGAGGTCGAGGCATAGACATAAGAATAAAGAAGGAAGGTATTTAAAGCTTTTTTGTAAAGCTTATAAGAACTAGGGAGGCCACTGTCTGTGGATAACACTCTGTAACCCTCTAACCGCAGGGTGTACAGCGAATCGAAAGTCTGTCGACAAACCGTGCTCCGCCTGTGCCGCGTACTCGGAAAACCTGTGGGTAGAAATCGATTTTATCCACAGGTCAGTTGTCCACAGATTTCAAAGCAGACTTATGCAATGAGGTCAGCCACGGTTATCCACAGGGCTTATGCACATGCCATCGGTCGGCTTTTACTCCCATAAGATCTTGATTTTGAGACGTCTGGTGGCGCTGCACATGTGGATAAGTCCGTAAGGGGTGGTTACAATGGCCGCTTGTTTTGCCTCACCGGCTTTCGAAACTTAGGGGATATCCGTGTCAGTGGAACTTTGGCAGCAGTGCGTAGAGCTTTTGCGCGATGAGCTGCCTGCCCAGCAATTCAACACCTGGATCCGTCCGCTACAGGTCGAAGCCGAGGGCGACGAGTTGCGTGTCTATGCGCCTAATCGGTTCGTACTCGATTGGGTTAATGAAAAGTACCTTGGGCGCTTGCTTGAGCTACTGGGTGAGAAGGGTCAAGGCGTCGCACCTGCTCTTTCCTTATTAATAGGCAGCAAACGTAGCTCCGCTCCCAGGGCAGCGCCTAATGCACCGCTGGCTGCCGCCGCTGCTGCTTCTCAGGCAGCCCAGCACATCGCCACCCACAATGTGCCCTCGTCTGTACCGGCCGCAGAACCGAAATCGGCTCCGGCTCCGGTCATACAAGCCTCTCTGGATGTTGATGATGAGCCTTCGCGTGCCAGCTTCGACCCGATGGCAGGGGCGAGTTCGCAGCAGGCTCCGGCGCGCGCTGAGCAACGTAACGTCCAGGTAGAGGGTGCGCTCAAGCACACTAGTTACCTGAACCGCACCTTTACTTTCGAGAATTTCGTCGAAGGTAAATCCAACCAGTTGGCGCGCGCGGCGGCGTGGCAGGTAGCGGACAATCCCAAGCACGGCTATAACCCGCTGTTCCTCTATGGCGGCGTTGGCCTGGGTAAAACTCACTTGATGCATGCGGTGGGTAACCATCTGCTCAAGAAAAACCCCAATGCGAAGGTTGTGTACCTGCACTCCGAGCGTTTCGTGGCGGACATGGTCAAGGCGTTGCAGCTGAACGCGATCAACGAGTTCAAGCGTTTTTATCGCTCGGTGGATGCATTGCTGATCGACGACATTCAATTCTTTGCGCGCAAGGAGCGTTCCCAGGAAGAGTTCTTCCATACCTTCAACGCCCTGCTCGAGGGCGGCCAGCAGGTTATCCTGACCAGTGACCGCTATCCCAAGGAAATCGAGGGGCTTGAAGAGCGTCTGAAATCGCGTTTCGGCTGGGGCCTGACAGTTGCGGTCGAGCCGCCCGAGCTTGAAACCCGTGTTGCAATTCTGATGAAGAAAGCGGATCAGGCTAAGGTCGATCTTCCTCATGACGCTGCCTTCTTCATTGCCCAGCGTATCCGTTCCAATGTGCGTGAGCTCGAAGGTGCGCTGAAGCGTGTGATCGCTCACTCGCACTTTATGGGGCGTGATATCACCATTGAGCTGATTCGTGAGTCGCTCAAGGATCTGCTGGCATTGCAGGACAAACTGGTGAGTGTGGATAACATTCAGAGAACGGTCGCTGAGTATTACAAAATCAAGATTTCCGACCTTCTGTCGAAGCGTCGTTCCAGATCGGTTGCGCGCCCGCGTCAGGTAGCGATGGCGTTGTCCAAAGAGCTGACCAATCACAGCCTGCCGGAGATCGGCGATGTGTTCGGTGGGCGCGACCACACCACCGTGCTTCATGCTTGCCGCAAGATCAATGAACTTAAAGAATCCGATGCGGATATCCGCGAGGACTACAAGAACCTGCTGCGTACTTTGACTACGTGATGCCAACGCAGCTTATCAAGGCAAGGGACTAGACCATGCATTTCACCATTCAACGCGAAGCCCTGTTGAAACCCCTGCAACTGGTCGCAGGCGTTGTCGAACGCCGCCAGACCTTGCCGGTTCTGTCTAACGTGCTGTTGGTCGTCCAAGGCCAGCAGCTGTCTTTGACCGGTACCGACCTGGAAGTCGAGCTGGTGGGCCGCGTGCAGCTGGAAGAGCCGGCAGAGCCAGGCGAAATCACAGTTCCAGCGCGTAAGCTGATGGATATCTGCAAAAGCCTGCCGAACGACGCACTCATCGATATCAAACTCGATGAGCAGAAATTGGTGGTCAAGGCCGGGCGCAGTCGCTTCACGCTGTCGACCTTGCCGGCAGATGATTTCCCCTCCGTCGAAGAAGGTCCGGGTTCACTGACATTCAACCTGGTGCAAAGCAAGCTGCGACGTTTGATAGAGCGCACCAGTTTCGCGATGGCTCAACAGGATGTGCGTTACTACCTTAACGGTATGCTGATCGAAGTTCAGTCCGGAGTTCTGCGTGCGGTAGCGACTGACGGCCACCGTTTGGCGATGTGCTCGATGGATGCGGAAATCGAACAGCCAGACCGTCATCAAGTGATTGTTCCTCGTAAGGGTATCCTCGAGCTCGCACGTCTGCTCACCGAGCAGGACGGGGTAGTCAGCATCGTCCTGGGTCAGCACCACATCCGTGCGACTACAGGTGAGTTCACCTTCACCTCCAAGCTGGTAGATGGCAAATTCCCGGATTACGAACGGGTGCTGCCAAAGGGGGGCGACAAACTGGTTGTCGGTGATCGTCAGGCCTTGCGCGAAGCATTTAGCCGCACAGCTATTTTGTCGAATGAAAAGTACCGCGGTATTCGCCTGCAACTGGCCAGCGGTCAGCTGAAAATTCAGGCGAACAACCCTGAGCAGGAGGAGGCCGAGGAAGAAATCGGCGTCGACTACAGCGGCGCTTCTCTAGAGATCGGCTTTAACGTGAGCTATTTGCTCGACGTCCTGGGGGTTATGACTACTGAGCAAGTACGTCTGATTCTCTCCGATTCCAACAGCAGCGCACTTGTTCAGGAGTCTGGCAATGACGATTCGGCATACGTTGTAATGCCGATGCGCCTGTAACCAGCAGCCAGTAGATGTCTCTCAGCCGCGTCTCGGTCACCGGGGTGCGCAATCTGCATCCGGTGACCTTCTCTCCTTCTCCCCGCATCAATATTCTTTATGGCGCTAACGGCAGTGGGAAAACCAGTGTCTTAGAAGCCATACATCTGCTCGGGCTCGCTCGTTCATTCCGAAGCGTTCGCCTGCAGCCTGTCATCCAATACGAGCAACCCGCCTGCACGGTGTTTGGACAGGTTGAACTCGCCGAGGGCGGTCATAGCAACCTCGGGATTTCTCGAGACCGGCAAGGCGATTTCCAGATCCGAATAGATGGGCAAAATGCTAAAAGCGCTGCTCAGCTGGCAGAAACCCTGCCGCTGCAGTTGATCAATCCCGATAGCTTCCGTTTGCTCGAGGGCGCTCCGAAGATCCGTCGACAGTTTCTCGACTGGGGAGTGTTCCACGTGGAACCTCGCTTTATGGCCACTTGGCAGCGCTTGCAGAAGGCTTTGCGGCAGCGGAACTCATGGCTTCGGCATGGTACACTGGACGCGGCGTCGCAGGCGGCCTGGGACCGTGAGCTATGCCAAGCCAGTGATGAGATCGATGAGTATCGTCGGGCTTACATCAAGGCGTTGAAGCCTGTCTTCGAGCACACTTTGAGCGAACTGGTGCGGCTTGAAGGACTGACCCTGAGTTACTACCGCGGCTGGGATAAAGAGAAAGAATTGAGCGCTGTGCTCGCCTCTTCCCTGTACCGCGATCAGCAGATGGGCCACACCCAATCAGGACCGCAACGTGCGGACCTGCGTTTAAGACTCAGTGGCCATAACGCGGCAGATATCCTTTCACGCGGCCAGCAGAAACTGGTGGTCTGTGCACTGCGCATCGCGCAGGGACATCTAGTCAGCCAGGCTCGCCGAGGCCAATGTATTTATCTTGTCGACGATCTTCCGTCTGAACTCGACGAGAACCACCGCAGCGCCCTTTGTCGCCTGCTGGAAGAATTACGCTGCCAGGTTTTTATTACCTGTGTAGATCATGAATTGTTGAGGGAAGGCTGGCACACGGAAACGCCAGTTGCTTTGTTCCACGTGGAACATGGCAGTATCACCCAGACCCACGACCATCGGGAGTGAATGCATGAGCGAAAATCAAACGTACGACTCGTCCAGTATCAAGGTGTTGAAAGGACTGGATGCCGTACGCAAGCGTCCCGGTATGTACATCGGTGATACGGACGATGGCAGTGGTCTTCACCACATGGTGTTTGAGGTGGTGGATAACTCTATCGACGAAGCTCTGGCCGGTCACTGCGACGATATCAGCATCATCATCCACCCGGACGAGTCCATAACCGTTCGCGACAACGGTCGCGGCATTCCGGTTGACGTGCATAAAGAAGAAGGCGTCTCGGCCGCTGAAGTCATCATGACCGTGCTGCACGCCGGCGGTAAGTTTGACGACAACTCCTACAAGGTATCCGGCGGTCTGCACGGTGTGGGCGTTTCGGTAGTGAACGCACTCTCGGAAGAGTTGAATCTCACCGTTCGCCGCAGTGGAAAAATCTGGGAGCAGACTTACGTTCATGGCGTCCCTCAAGAGCCGATGAAAATAGTCGGTGATAGCGACAGCACCGGTACTGAAATCCATTTCAAACCATCGGCCGACACTTTCAAGAACATCCACTTTAGTTGGGATATCCTGGCCAAGCGTATTCGGGAGCTGTCCTTCCTAAACTCAGGTGTTGGCATCGTCCTCAAGGACGAGCGCAGCGGCAAGGAAGAGCTGTTCAAATATGAAGGCGGCCTGCGTGCTTTCGTTGAATATCTCAACACCAACAAGACTCCGGTCAACCAAGTATTCCACTTTAATATCCAGCGCGATGATGGCGTGGGTGTCGAAATCGCTTTGCAGTGGAACGACAGCTTCAACGAGAACCTCCTGTGCTTCACCAATAACATTCCTCAGCGCGACGGTGGTACGCACTTGGTGGGTTTCCGTTCCGCGCTTACGCGTAACCTGAACACCTATATCGAGCAGGAAGGTCTGGCAAAGAAGCACAAGGTCGCGACTACTGGCGATGACGCTCGTGAAGGCTTGACCGCGATCATATCGGTGAAAGTGCCTGATCCGAAGTTCAGTTCTCAGACCAAGGACAAGCTGGTTTCTTCAGAAGTGAAGACGGCGGTCGAACAAGAGATGGGTAAATACTTCTCTGATTTCCTACTGGAAAACCCAAACGAGGCCAAGGCCGTCGTCGGCAAGATGATCGACGCTGCGCGTGCTCGTGAAGCGGCCCGTAAAGCGCGCGAAATGACGCGTCGTAAAGGTGCGTTGGACATCGCTGGCCTGCCAGGCAAACTGGCTGACTGCCAGGAGAAAGATCCTGCCCTTTCTGAACTTTATTTAGTGGAAGGTGACTCTGCTGGCGGCTCCGCCAAGCAGGGTCGCAACCGTAAGACACAGGCTATTCTGCCGCTTAAAGGCAAAATCCTTAACGTTGAAAAAGCCCGTTTCGACAAGATGATTTCCTCTCAGGAAGTCGGCACGTTGATTACAGCGCTCGGCTGCGGCATTGGTCGCGAAGAGTACAACATCGACAAGTTACGCTATCACAACATCATCATCATGACCGACGCTGACGTCGACGGGTCGCATATCCGGACCCTGTTGTTGACGTTCTTCTTCCGTCAGTTGCCGGAGCTGGTCGAGCGTGGGTATATCTACATTGCTCAACCGCCTCTGTATAAGGTCAAGAAAGGCAAGCAAGAGCAGTACATAAAGGACGACGACGCCATGGAAGAGTACATGACGCAGTCGGCTCTGGAAGACGCGAGCCTGCATTTGAATGAGTCGGCACCGGGAATTTCAGGTGCTGCACTGGAGAAACTGGTCAACGATTTCCGCATGGTCATGAAGACCCTCAAGCGTCTTTCTCGGTTGTATCCACAGGAGTTGACCGAGCATTTCGTCTACCTTCCTCCGGTTTCGATGGAACAACTTTCAGATCATGGCGTCATGCAAGATTGGCTAGCCAAGTTTGACGAACGTCTGCGTGTGGGCGAGAAATCAGGTTTGGTTTACAAGGCCAGCCTTCGGGAAGATCGTGAACGCAATGTCTGGTTGCCGGAGGTCGAATTGATCTCCCACGGCCTTTCCAACTACGTGACGTTCAACCGTGACTTCTTTGGCAGTAATGACTACAAGACTGTTACCGCGCTGGGTCTGCAGATTAGCACCCTGCTTGAGGAAGGTGCGTACGTGCAAAGGGGCGAGCGCAAGAAGCCGGTTGCCGAGTTCAAGGAAGCCCTTGCGTGGCTGATGGCTGAAAGTACCAAGCGTCACACCATTCAGCGCTACAAGGGACTGGGCGAGATGAACCCGGATCAGCTATGGGAAACCACGATGGACCCTTCGGTCCGCCGCATGCTGAAAGTGACTGTTGAAGACGCCATCGCCGCCGATCAGATTTTTAATACGCTGATGGGCGACGCCGTAGAACCGCGTCGTGACTTTATCGAAGCTAACGCGCTGGCGGTCTCTAATCTTGATTTCTAACTGCAACGGATGCCGTTGCTGATTCAGGTTTATGGACGCCCGCTAATAGAAAACCCGGCCTTTGTGCCGGGTTTTTTATTGAGCGAAACCGGACAATCAATGGTAAGCAAGAGCTTACAGTTTTGTCCTTCGCGCTTCGGGTAGGCTGATGTTCCACGTGGAACATCGCAGGGAGCGACGTAAGCGCGCCTGTTCGCGAGTTGACGAGACGCGAATTCCCGAAGGTCGCCTAAGCCTAAAAGTCAGCTGAAAGGGTATTGCTTCAGGTTGCATCCCTCCCCTGGGCAACCCAATACGCTTTCATGCCATTAAACGAGTTTGTAAGCCGCGCCGCAGCCATATGCCGTTTCGACATTGCCGGCTTCTCAATGAAATGCCAAGAGAACACCGCTGCGATCATCACTATCGGAAACGCCATAAGCGTCATGCTCATAGGCCCAATTCCCTTGAAGGTATGCGCCAGAACTTCCTGCACTGGAAACGCATAAATGTACACACCATATGAGTAATCGCCCAACCGGTTGTAACGGTCGAACAGGCCGTTGGTAGCGAAACCCAGATAGAAGATCAGATAGGTCCACGCGGTTACGAAACATTCGAAAAAGTATGGCTCCTGATAAGACCAAACCGCCAGTGCTGCCAGCGGTAAGAACCAGATGAATCGATGCTGGATGTTCTGCCGATACCGGTACAGTGACATGCCGAGGACGAATGGCAGGCTCCAGGTAAAGAAAAACTGCATGCGGTGCATGTCGATCAGCAGCGTGGTGTTTGCAAGTACGATCTTGAACGCGCAATAGGCGACTGCATAGACCACCAAGAAACCCGCAAATCTGCGGCCTTTGCTATAGCACGAAAACGCTCCCAGCCCACCCACCAGCACATACAAGGTCACTTCATAGAACAGCGTCCACAATGAGCCGTTTATGCCAGGCCAAGGATTATCCTCGAACAGGCCCGGCAGCTGGAACTGCATGCTGAACAGCATTAGGTTATTGCGCAGGTAACTGTAAATGGCGCCCGAGCGGAAATATTCCTCAGCCCTTAATGTCGTGAAGATTGGACCGATGACCAAGACGCTCAACAGCAGCACTAGAAGAAGTCCTGGATAAATACGCAGAAAGCGCGCCGAGAAGAAATCGATAGTGCTTGGCGTGCGGTCACGGCTGAGGGAAATGAAGAAACCCGAAACGCAAAAAAATGTGATGACCGCGAGTTCGCCCAGTGAAAGGCCAAGCCACCCTGCCAGCGGCTCAACCGCTACGCTGCCTTGGGACAGTGGGTAACTGTGCGATATCAGCACAGCGATGGCGGCGAGCATTCTAATCAAGTTGAAGTTATTGTTTCGTCTGGACGCCAGATCACCCACTGTATTCATACCGCCTCCGCCCACGATCAGGGCTACGACATTTTGATACGTTCCCCGCTGTGATGCTTTGCAGCCAATGTGACGCACAGTAACGAAGAGGCTTTAGTTATTCGACGTTGGAACCATACACTGGCTAGATGCCGCGTCTAATTGCCATCACTAATCGGCCCATGAATAACCTTGTTGCCAAGAAATTGACCCAAGCCGCGGTGCGATAGATTTTCTGTAAACGCGCCTGTTTCCAGCCGATCCAGACTGTAATTTGTGGAAGTGAACATGCCTGCTGATTTTGCCAATGCATCGCTGCTGAACACCACCGAAGGGCTGCGGCTCAAACAAGATAATGCGGAGCAATGGCGCGAATGGGGTCCCTACCTCAGTGATCGTCAGTGGGGTACCGTGCGCGAGGACTACAGCGCCGATGGCAACGCTTGGGATTATTTTCCCCACGACCACGCGCGCAGTCGGGTATATCGCTGGGGTGAAGATGGGCTGGCCGGTTTCTCGGATAAAGCCCAGCATTGGTGTTTGGGGCTAGCGTTGTGGAACGAGCGAGACGCTATTCTCAAGGAGCGACTTTTCGGTTTGAACAACGCTGAAGGCAATCATGGCGAAGACGTCAAGGAGCTGTATTTCCATGTCGATGGGGTGCCAAGCCATGCGTATATGCGGATGCTCTACAAGTACCCGCACGTGGCATTTCCCTATAGTGATCTGGTCGAGGAGAACGCACGTCGCGGTTTGGACGACCCCGAGTACGAGGTGCTTGATACCGGCGTCTTCAACGACAACCATTATTTCGACGTGAGTATCGAATACGCCAAGCTCACCCCCGACGATATTTTCATGCGCGTCACCGTGGTCAATCGTTCGAGCCGTTCAGCTCGCCTGCATGTGCTGCCGCAGCTGTGGGCGAGAGATGTTTGGAGCTGGACCCCTGGCGCCGAGCGCCCTGCCCTCTCGCGTGTCGATGACCTCGTCACCGCTGTCCATCCGATGCAGCCAGCCAAAGAGGCTACAGCGTGGGGGCCTGCTCCGTGTGAGTGGGTATTTTGTGAAAACCACACCAACACACCAAGGCTGTTCGGGCAGCCCAGCGTCGGACCTTTCAAGGACGGTGTTAACGACTGGCTTCTGGCTGGCAAACGCGATGCAGTTCGTCACGACACCGGCACCAAGGCAGCTGCGCATTTTTTGCTGACGTTGGAAGGCAATGCTTCGCAGGTGGTCTATCTGCGTTTCGCGCCAGCGGGTTCAAGCCATGTGAACGCCAAAGCGCTGTTCGAACAGCGCCGGGCTGAGGCCGATGAGTATTTCCAGGCCTTGCAGTGCAACCTCCAGGACGTCGATGCACGTAACGTCCAGCGTCAGGCGCTCGCCGGGCTGCTATGGTCCAAGCAACTGTATTACTTCGACGTCAAAGCCTGGCTTGAAGGTGATCCCGGCTCGCCGCCATTGCCCGCTGAGCGGTCGCACATTCGCAACAATCAGTGGCGGCATTTGTACAACTTCGACATTGTTTCGATGCCGGACAAATGGGAATACCCCTGGTATGCGTCCTGGGATCTCGCGTTCCAGGCCGTCGCCTTCGCCTTGATCGATGTCGAGTTCGCAAAAGATCAGCTGTTGTTGCTGGTGAAGGATCGTTTCATGCACCCCAACGGGCAGTTGCCAGCCTATGAATGGCGCTTCGACGACGCCAACCCACCCGTGCATGCCTGGGCCTCCTGGCGCGTTTACCAGATGGAAAAAACACAAAAGGGCGAGGGAGACGTGGTCTTTCTCGAGCGGATTTTCCACAAGCTTCTGCTGAACTTCGCCTGGTGGGTCAACCGCAAGGATGCCGAGGGTCGGAACATTTTTCAGGGCGGATTCCTGGGCCTGGACAACATTGGCCTGTTCGACCGCTCGGCCGCCCTCGCCCCTGGTTATCAACTCGATCAGGCCGACGGTACCGCTTGGGTTGCCGGCTACGCGTTGGACCTGATGCGAATTGCCTTGGAGCTTGCGCAGCACAATGAGGTTTATGTCGATATCGCAGTGAAGTTCTTCGAGCACTTCCTATATATCGCTGGCGCCATTAACGAGATTGATCAAGATGAGGTCGAGGGCCTGTGGAACGATGTCGATGGATTTTTCTACGACGTGCTGCATCGTCCGGATGGCGAGCGGGAATCGGTCAAGCTGCGCTCGTTCGTGGGACTGATCCCGCTGTTCGCAGTACGCGTGCTGGAGCAACGCGAACATGAGGGGCTAAGGGATCTGCGCGAGCGGTTGCTCGGCTTCCTGCATCATCGGCCTGACTTAGCGGCTCTGGTTTCGCGCTGGACCGAACCCGGCAAGGGTAATCGAATGCTGCTGGCGCTGTTGCGCGGGCAACGCACCAAGGACCTGATCAAGCGCATGCTCGATGACAGCGAGTTTCTTTCACCATATGGCATACGTTCGTTGTCGCGTTACTATGGCCAGGCACCCTTCAGCATGCACATAAATGGCAATACGCTGTCGGCGGATTACGAACCGGCGGAATCAAAATCACGTCTGTTCGGAGGCAATTCCAACTGGCGAGGGCCGGTGTGGATGCCGTTGAATTACATGCTCATCGAGTCACTGCGTGAGTTTCATCGCTATTACGACGAGAACTTCTCTGTCGAATACCCCAGCGGCTCAGGCTATCTGGCGTCGCTCGAGGAAGTGGCTGACGGACTTAGCCATCGGATATGCAGACTTTTCTTACGCAATGAAGAAGGTAATCGGCCTTCCATGGCTGGTTATCCACAGCTTGAAATAGATCCCCACAGCCAGGACCTGGTGCTGTTTCACGAATACTTTCACGGCGAAAATGGGCGTGGACTCGGGGCTTCGCATCAGACGGGCTGGAGTGCATTAGTGGCCCTTCTGCTGCAACCGAGGGAATGAAATTACCTTTGGTTCGATAAGGACCTGCCTTGCAATAACAGGACGAAGACGAGCTAAGGAGCTGTTACCGGATGTCGTTTCGCAAGTACCAAAGTGTGCTGGCTATCCCACGCGTGCTGCCAGCCACGTTATTCATGTTCGTGGCCGGTTTGCCACTGACGATAATGACGCTTACGTTAAGCCTGCATGTGCTCAACGAACTGGGCCGTGGCTACTTCGATGCAGGCATCGTCGGGACTGCCACTGCGCTGGGCTTCGCCGTCGGCTCACCGCTGCTGGGACGAATGATCGATCGCCATGGCCTGCGCCCGGCGGTGGCCATTTGTGGCGCGTTATCTACGGCAGCCTGGCTGCTTCTGGCCGTGGTGGGTTACCCGGTGTATGTCTTTCTGGCGTTCGTCACCGGTGTGTTCACGGTACCCACTGGCTCGCTTTCCCGCCAGTTCGTTGCCAGCCTGGTGCCTGAAGACAAACGCCGTCCCGCTTATTCGCTGAACATGATGCTGATGGAGCTCGGTTTCGTCATCGGCCCCGCGACCGGCATTCTGCTGATTACCACTTATTCTGCGACAGCGGCCATAGTGGGCATCGGCGTGTGGCGGGCGCTGTCGTATATCGTGCTTTACAAACTCAACTGGCCAACGCGCTCGCTTGATGAGGCGGCGTATGAGCCGAATCGAGTGCGGCCGAAATTGCGTACCTGGATGAGTGGCCGTTTGCTGGGTGTGATGTTTGTCAGCGCCGCCGCGTTATTTGTGCTTTACGGTACCGAGCTGGCACTGATCGCGGTATTGCGTAGCAATGGTGAGATTGCGTTTACCGGGTATGTGATCGCTGCTATGTCCGTTGCATCGATCGTGGGCGGGTTTGTCCATGGAATCGTACACCGCTCCTGGTCGCAGACGCGGCTGGCCCTGGCAATGAGCCTGCTGCTATTGCCGGTCGCTTTGTTCGATCAAGTGTGGTGGTGGCTGATGCTGGCGTTGTTGCCGACCAACCTGCTGTGTACGCCGACCCTGGCTGCTGGCTCGGAAGCTGTTGCCAAGCTGGCACCCGCCAGCGTGCGCGGCGAGGTGATGGGCTTGCATGATTCAGCTTATCGAATTGGCCAAACGCTCTCAGCGCCACTGGTGGGTCTGGCCATCGATAGTTTGTCCCCAGCAATGGGCTTCGTCGCAGCAGCATCCGGGGGACTGGTGCTGATCGCGATGGCAGCGCTTTGCAACCTGTGGATATCAGAACGTAAACATCCAGCTTAGAAACGACATCGGTCTTGTCCGGGAAGGCTCAAGACCGATGGGTTCAGGACGAAAACGGGCAGTGCGCTAAAAACTTATGCACGTTTTTGGCTTTATTAGCGCTCTTAGAAATTAGGAGTAAAATTAAAGAGTTAGCGCTGATTATCAGAAATCTCACGCGTTTGGTGCACAGGTTATCCACATTTTCACGCCGGTGATTTTTCGGGCGTAGGAGAAGGTACAGCTGGAGAGCCCAGTGCTTTTTGCGTCGCTTCATTCCAGGCAAACACGCGATCGTTGAGCGCGGCAATCGCGCGAGGGCCTGTTCCCTCTGCGTACATTGGCTGGCCAATCACTACCTCAATGGTGCCAGGCTTCTTGCCCCAGCCTTCTTTTGGCCAATATCGACCAGCGTTGTGCGCGATCGGCAGGACCGGCCGTTCTGCGTTCACCGCCATCGCCGATCCGCTGCGTGAAAACTTGCCGATCTGACCGTACGGTACCCGTGTGCCTTCAGGAAAGATCAGTACCCAAACGCCATCTTTGAGCAATTGGTCACCCTTCTTTGCCACGACCTTGAGCGCAGCTTTAGGGTTGTTGCGGTCAATGGCGATCGGTCGCAGCATCGCCATTGCCCAGCCAAAGAAAGGGACATACAGCAATTCACGTTTGAGCACCTGGCTCAACGGCTGGAAATGTGCCGAAAGAAAGAATGTTTCCCACGTGCTCTGGTGATTGGAAACGATCACGCAGGGCGTCTGCGGCACATTTTCCTGGCCCGTCACATTGACTTTTATATTGAGAAATACCTTCGTCAGCCAGACCGCACAGCGACACCAATAGACGTTGATGAAGCGGTAACGAATGCGGAAAGGCAGGAACGGCGCGATGAAGAAACTCAGCGAACACCACAGCAGAGCAGTGGTGCCCAGCAGCAGGTAAAAGATGAAGATCCTGATGGCCTGCACTATCGACATAGCTGCTTTTACCGTTACGGGCAATTGCCCGGATTGAGCGTGCCGTTGAATGACCGGTCAGCCGTTCAACGAGGCGCTGTTGTGGATAAGTTCGGCCGCAACCGCCGCCAGATCGTCAAAAATCAACGTTCCGGCAGGCAATGGCGTGCTTCGTGTCTTGTGACCTTTACCCGTCATGACCAGGACAGGTTGAGAATCGACGGCCACCGCCGCCTCCAGGTCACCCTTGCTGTCACCAACAAACCAGACTCCGCGTAAATCCACGGCGTAATGACTGGCGATGGTACGCAACATGCCCGGTTGGGGCTTGCGACAATCGCACCCCTGATCCGGGCCGTGGGGGCAGTAAACAATCAGGCCGACCTTCCCGCCCTGCTCCGCCACCAACTCACGCAGACGTGCGTGCATGGCGTCCAGAGTGGCCAGGTCGTAATAACCGCGAGCAATGCCCGACTGGTTGGTAGCCACTGCTACCGTCCAGCCAGCCTTGCTGAGTTGTGCGATGGCCTCGATCGAGCCCGGGATCGGAACCCATTCCTGTACCGACTTAATGTACGCGTCGGAGTCTTCATTGATCACCCCGTCCCGATCGAGAATCAGCAGCTTCAAATCAAGCGCTCCAGCGTCAGCCCAACAGCGAAATGTCAGCAACGCCGAGGAACAGATTACGCAGACGTGCCAGCAACGCATAACGGTTGGCTCGTACGCTGGCGTCTTCGGCATTGACCATCACCGCTTCGAAGAAAGCATCCACCGGCTCGCGCAGCGCTGCCAGGCGGGCCAGCGCTTCGGTGTATTGACGGCTTGCAGACATCGGCGCGACGGCCTGGTCTGCCTGTTGAATCGCCGAATACAGGGAGAACTCGTTGGCGTTATCGAAGTACTTGGGCTCGACGGTCTGGGCGATGCTGCCCTCGGCCTTGCCCAGCAGGTTCGAGACGCGCTTATTGACGGCGGCCAATGCAGCAGCCTCAGGCAACCTGCGGAACGCCTGAACGGCCTGCACGCGCTGGTCGAAATCCAGCGCCGAAGCCGGTTGCAAGGCACGCACCGACAGGTAAACCGAAACGTCGACGCCTTCGTCTTCGTAACGTGCACGCAGGCGGTCGAAAATGAACTCCAGCACTTGCTCTGGCAGACCGGCAGGTTTGACCTTGACGCCGAATTGGGCGACCGCGAATTGCACGGTCTTGATCAGGTCCAGGTCCAGTTTCTTCTCGATCAGAATGCGCAGGATGCCCAGCGCCGCACGACGAAGCGCGTAGGGGTCTTTGCTGCCGGTAGGCAGCATGCCGATGCCGAAGATGCCGACCAGGGTGTCGAGTTTGTCGGCGATCGCCACGGCAGCACCGGTGAGGGTGCTCGGCAGTTCAGCCCCGGCGCCGCGCGGCATGTACTGCTCGTTCAGCGCCAGGGCGACGTCTTGCGGTTCGCCGTCGGCCAGCGCGTAGTAGTAGCCTGCCACGCCCTGCATCTCGGGGAATTCACCGACCATTTCAGTCGCCAGGTCGCACTTGGACAGCAGGCCGGCACGTCCCGCGCGCTGAGCGTCGCCACCAATGCGCGGCGCGATGAATGCAGCGAGTTTGGAAACGCGCTCGGCCTTGTCGAACACCGTGCCCAACTGAGCCTGGAACACCACGTTCTGCAGACGCTGGTTGAAAGTTTCCAGCTTTTGCTTCTTGTCTTGCTTGAAGAAGAACTCGGCATCGGTCAAGCGCGGGCGAACGACTTTCTCGTTACCCAGCACGATCTGCGACGGGTCCTTGCTCTCGACGTTGGCCACGGTGATAAAGCGCGGCAGCAACTTGCCCTCGGCATCCAGCAGGCAAAAATACTTCTGGTTGTCCTGCATGGTGGTGATCAGGGCTTCCTGCGGCACTTCGAGGAAACGTT
The DNA here is from genome assembly GCF_002419965.1 of Pseudomonas sp. UBA5706. Taxonomy (GTDB): domain Bacteria; phylum Pseudomonadota; class Gammaproteobacteria; order Pseudomonadales; family Pseudomonadaceae; genus Aquipseudomonas. Next base: position 98,353 of record NZ_DIHC01000043.1, on the reverse strand, counting down.
CCTCGAAGGAGCACACTAACGGCACCGGCCATTCGACCAGCGCTGTCACCTCGTCGAGCAGCGCAGGCGGCACGATCGCGGTGCCTTCATGCTGGGTGGCCAATTCTTCGACACGCTTGCTGATCAGCTGACGGCGCTCGTTGAAATCGGCCAGAACGTGGGCCGCGCGAAGGTCGCTGGCGTAGTTGGCTGGCGAGGAGATACGTACGTTTTCCGGATGGTGGAAACGGTGCCCGCGAGACTCACGGCCTGCGCTTTGAGCAAGGATGGTGCAGTCGATCACTTGATCGCCGAACAGCATCACCAGCCATTGGGTTGGCCGCACGAACTCTTCCTTGCGCGCCCCCCAACGCATGCGCTTGGGAATCGGCAGGTCGTTGAGCGAGTCTTCGATGATCGTGGGCAGCAGGCTTGTGGTCGGCTTGCCAGCGATGCTTTGGCTATAGCGCAGTTTCGGGCCGCTCTGATCGATTTCGCTCAGATCCACGCCGCACTTCTTGGCAAAGCCGAGTGCGGCCTGGGTCGGGTTGCCTTCGGCGTCGAATGCGGCCTGACGTGGCGGGCCGTCCAGATTAACGCTGCGGTCCGGCTGTTGAGTTGCAAGCTCGGTGATCAGCACCGCCAAGCGACGTGGCGCTGCGTAAACCTGCTTGGCGCTGTAGGTCAGCCCGGCGGCCTGCAGGCCTTTTTCGATACCGGCCAGGAATGCATCGGCCAGCGCGTTCAGTGCTTTGGGTGGCAGTTCTTCGGTGCCCAATTCAACCAGGAAATCTTGAGCACTCATTGTGCAGCCTCCAGCTTAGCCAACACTTCGTCGCGAATATCGGGCGCGGCCATCGGGAAGCCAAGCTTGGCTCGGGCCATCAGGTACGCTTGGGCCACGGAACGAGCCAGGGTACGGACGCGCAGGATGTATTGCTGGCGCGCCGTCACGGAAATCGCACGACGGGCATCGAGCAGGTTGAAGGTGTGAGAGGCCTTGAGAACCATTTCGTAGCTCGGCAATGGCAGCTCGGCTTCGATCAGGCGCACGGCTTCGCTTTCATAGAAGTCGAACAGTTCGAACAGCTTGTCGACATTGGCATATTCAAAGTTGTAGGTCGATTGCTCCACTTCGTTCTGGTGGAACACGTCGCCGTAGGTGACTTTGCCGAACGGGCCGTCTGTCCAGACCAGGTCATAAACCGATTCAACGCCTTGCAGGTACATCGCCAGGCGCTCAAGACCGTAAGTGATTTCGCCGGTGACCGGGTAGCACTCGATGCCGCCCACTTGCTGGAAATAGGTGAATTGCGAAACTTCCATGCCGTTGAGCCAGATCTCCCAGCCCAGGCCCCAGGCGCCCAGGGTTGGCGATTCCCAGTTGTCTTCGACGAAGCGTACGTCGTGGACCAGCGGGTCCAGGCCGACATGCTTCAGCGAGCCCAGGTAAAGCTCCTGGAAGTTGTCAGGGTTGGGTTTCAGAACCACCTGGAACTGATAGTAGTGCTGCAGGCGGTTAGGGTTCTCGCCATAACGGCCATCGGTAGGACGACGGCTCGGCTGTACGTAGGCGGCGTTCCAGGTTTCCGGGCCGATGGCACGCAGAAACGTAGCGGTGTGGAAAGTGCCGGCGCCCACTTCCATATCGTAGGGCTGAAGTACCACACAACCTTGCTCAGCCCAGTATTGCTGGAGGGCGAGGATCAAGTCTTGGAAGGTACGCACGGCTGGCGTAGGCTGGCTCACGAAATTCACCTGTACTGGGGGCTGCGATTTAAAGAGCGGGAGTATACCCGATTCAGCAGCGCCTCCACCCTTGGGAGCCCTATGCCACGCTGCTTTTGGTGCAACGATGATCCGCTTTACATGGACTACCACGATCAAGAGTGGGGCGTGCCGTTGCGCGATGCGCAGATGCTGTTCGAGTTTCTATTGCTCGAAGGGTTCCAGGCCGGCCTGTCGTGGATCACCATTCTGAAGAAACGCGCCCGCTATCGTGAAGTGATGTTCAACTTCGACGTACGCCGGATCGCAGCCATGACTGACACTGAGATCGAACACCTGATGCTTGAACCCGGCATCGTTCGCAATCGCCTCAAACTCAACGCCGCGCGCAAGAACGCCCAGGCCTGGCTGCGGCTGAAAGACCCTGTCGCGTTTGTCTGGTCTTTCGTCGCAGGCTCGCCAAAAGTGAACCATTTCAAGGATCGCAGTGAAGTCCCTGCCATCACTCCTGAAGCCGAGGCGATGAGCAAGGCCCTGAAAAAAGCCGGGTTCACCTTCGTCGGCCCGACTATCTGCTACGCCTACATGCAAGCGACCGGGATGGTGATGGACCATACCGTCGATTGTGATCGGTATGCCGAGCTTGTGGGGTGACGGCAGATCGGTGTTTGTTGCAGCCTGCCTCATGGCCGAATGGTTACAATGTCCGCCTCATTGATTCAGGAGTGATCTGTGGATAAGTTCAAAGGCGCCTTGATGGTCGGGGCATTGCGGCTGTTCGCCCTGTTGCCGTGGCGCGCCGTGCAATGGGCCGGCACCGGCATTGGCTGGTTGATGTGGAAGCTGCCCAATCGTTCTCGCGAAGTCGCGCGGATTAACCTGTCCAAGTGTTTCCCTGAGCTGAGCCCTTCCGAGCTTGAGGCATTGGTCGGCCGCAGCCTGATGGACATCGGCAAGACATTGACCGAAAGCGCGTGCGCATGGATCTGGCCTGCTCAGAAATCGATCAATCTGGTGCGCGAAGTCGAAGGGCTTCAGGTATTGAAAGATGCGCTGGCGTCCGGCAAAGGCGTGGTCGGGATCACCAGCCACCTGGGTAATTGGGAAGTGCTCAACCACTTCTATTGCAGCCAGTGCAAGCCGATCATTTTTTACCGTCCGCCCAAGCTCAAGGCGGTGGATGAATTGCTGCGCAAACAGCGCGTGCAGTTAGGTAACCGCGTGGCAGCATCGACCAAGGAAGGCATTCTGAGCGTCATAAAGGAAGTGCGCAAAGGCGGTTCGGTGGGTATTCCAGCCGACCCGGAGCCTGCGGAATCGGCCGGGGTTTTCGTGCCGTTTTGCGGGACTGTGGCGCTGACCAGCAAATTCGTACCGAACATGCTGGCAGGTGGCAAGGCGATTGGGGTTTTCCTTCACGCGATGCGCCTGGAAGATGGCTCTGGCTACAAGGTGGTCCTTGAGGCCGCGCCCGAAGACATGTACAGCACCGACACCGAAACCTCGGCGGCGGCGATGAGCAAAGTGGTAGAGAAATATGTACGGGCTTATCCAAGCCAGTACATGTGGACCATGAAGCGCTTCAAGAAGCGGCCCGAGGGGGAGAAGCGCTGGTACTGAGTTTCCCGGTCGCCATTCACGAACCTGTAGGAGCGCGCTCCTACAGATACTCAGCCCGGCGATCGAGTTTTTTCAGAAACACGGTCATCTCTTTTTCGGCCTGTTTATCGCCATGGGCGGCCGCCGCTTCAAGGCCCTGCTCCCAGGCCCGACGAGCCTGCGAAGAATCCCCTGCCGCCAACCACGCTTTGCCCAACAACTTCCACGCCGCCGAATACTTCTGATCGATTTCGACACATCGCTGAAGGTGCTCAGCTGCGCGGGCAGGATCGCCGGCATCCAGATAGCCCTTGCCCAGGCCGAAGCGCAACAAAGCATTGTCCATGCCTTTGGCGAGCATTTTTTCCAGTGACTCCAGCACGCGTGTTCTCCGTTAGAAAAAGCTCAACCCCACCTGGAACAGCCGCTCCACGTCGCGAATATGCTTCTTATCCACAAGGAACATGATCACGTGGTCGCCGGATTCGATAACCGTGCTGTCGCGGGCGATGAGCACTTGGTCGGCTCGGGTAATCGCGCCGATGGTGGTGCCGGGTGGCAGGCTGATGTGCATGATCGCTTTGCCGATCACCCTGCTGGACTTCGCGTCGCCGTGGGCAACGATCTCGATGGCTTCCGCCGCGCCCCGGCGCAATGAGTGAACGCTGACGATGTCGCCGCGGCGCACGTGGGCCAGCAAAGTGCCAATGGTTACCAGCTGCGGACTGACCGCGATGTCGATTTCCCCGCCCTGTACCAGATCCACATAGGCGGGATTGTTGATGATGGTCATGACCTTCTTCGCCCCCAACCGCTTGGCCAACAGCGAAGACATGATGTTGGCCTCATCGTCATTGGTCAGGGCCAGGAACAGGTCAGTATTGCTGATGTTCTCTTCCATTAGCAGGTCGCGGTCCGACGAGCTGCCTTGCAGGACGACCGTGTTGTCGAGTGTGTCCGACAGATAGCGGCAGCGCGCCGGATTCATCTCGATGATCTTGACTTGATAACGGTTTTCGATCGCCTCGGCCAGGCGCTCGCCGATCTGCCCGCCCCCTGCAATGACGATGCGTTTATAGCTGACGTCAAGCTTGCGCATTTCGCCCATGACCGCACGAATGTCCGCCTTGGCCGCGATGAAGAACACTTCGTCATCGACCTCGATGACCGTATCCCCTTGCGGACTAATCGGACGATCACGGCGGAAAATGGCGGCAACGCGTGTTTGTACATTGGGCATGTGCGTACGCAACTGGCGTAACTGCTGACCCACCAGCGGGCCTCCGTAATAGGCCTTGACCGCGACCATTTGCACCTTGCCTTCGGCGAAGTCGATAACCTGCAGCGCGCTTGGGTATTCGATCAGGCGCTTGATGTAATGGGTAACCACCTGCTCGGGGCTGATCAGTACGTCAACCGGGATGGCCGCGTTGTCGAACAGACCCGCGCGGGTCAGGTACGCGGATTCGCGTACGCGGGCAATCTTGGTAGGGGTGTGAAACAGGGTGTAGGCGACTTGGCAGGCCACCATGTTGGTTTCGTCGCTGCTGGTGACAGCCACCAGCATGTCGGCGTCGTCGGCGCCTGCCTGACGCAGGACGGTGGGGAACGACCCCCGACCCTGAATGGTGCGGATATCCAGACGATCACCCAGCGCACGCAGTCGGTCGGGATCGGTGTCCACCACGGTAATGTCATTGGCTTCGCTGGCCAGATGCTCAGCCAGCGTGCCGCCCACCTGCCCTGCACCGAGAATGATGATCTTCAATCAGCCTCTCCTTGGAAATCCAGTGATCTGCAAACCTGTAGGAGCGCGCTGCTCGCGATGGCGCTGTATCGATGACGAATCGTTTGACGGGCACAGCAGCAATGCGCGCAGGCGCACTTCTGCGGCGGGTATTCACCCTGCCGCAATCTTGATCAGCTTTGCGTAATAAAATCCGTCATGCCCGCCTTCCTGTGCCAGCAACTGCCGGCCATGCGGCTGTTTCAGGCCCGGTGGCGCGTTACCATTCTGACCCGCGATGTCCAGTTCCCGCGCCCCTGATGTGCGGGCAAGGAAGGCTTCGATCACCTCAGTGTTCTCGGTCGGCAAGGTCGAGCAGGTGGCGTACAGCAGCATCCCGCCCACCTGTAGTGTGGGCCACAGCGCATCGAGCAGTTCACCCTGAAGCGTTGCCAGGGCCGGGATATCGTCGGCCTGACGAGTGAGTTTGATATCAGGATGACGGCGAATAACCCCGGTTGCCGAGCATGGTGCATCAAGCAGGATGCGCTGGAATGGCTGGCCGTCCCACCACTGATCGACAGCGCGAGCGTCGGCGGCGATCAGTTCAGCGCTCAGGCCCAGGCGGTCCAGGTTTTCCTTGACCCGCACCATGCGTTTGGCTTCCAGGTCCACCGCCACCACTGCCGCTAATCCTGGCTGCACTTCCAACAGGTGACAGGTCTTGCCGCCCGGTGCGCAGCACGCGTCCAGCACTCGTTGGCCTGGCGCCAGTTCCAGCAGATCGGCAGCCAGTTGCGCAGCTTCGTCCTGCACGCTGATCCAGCCCTCGGCAAAACCAGGGAGCGCGCGAACATCGCCCGGCTCGGTCAAGACGATGCCGTCTTGACTAAAGCTGCTCGCCGCGGCGGCAATGCCTGCGTCTTGCAGTAATTGAAGGTACTGGTCGCGAGTTTTGCATCGGCGATTGACCCGCAGAATCATTGGCGGATGTGCATTGTTCGCCGCGCAGATGGCTTCCCACTGCTCGGGCCAGGCAGCCTTCAGCGCCTTTTGCAGCCAGCGCGGGTGGGCGGTGCGCACGACCGGGTCGTGTTCGAGCTCGCTCAGCAGCGCTTGGCCTTCACGTTGCGCGCGACGCAAAACCGCGTTGAGCAGAGCTTTGGCCCATGGCTTCTTCAGCTTGTCTGCGCAACCGACGGTTTCGCCTATGGCGGCGTGTGCAGGGATGCGCGAATAAAACAGTTGATACAGCCCCACCAACAATAGCGCCTGAACATCGTTGTCAGCAGTCTTGAACGGTTTTTGCAGCAGCTTCGCTGCCAGCGCCGACAGCCGAGGCTCCCAGCGCGCAGTGCCGAATGCCAGGTCCTGAGTCAGCCCGCGATCGCGATCGTCGACCTTGTCCAGTTGTGTGGGCAGCGAACTGTTCAGCGAGGCTTTGCCGCCGAGTACGGCAGCCAGAGCCTTGGCGGCGGCAAGACGTGGATTCATTGTGGGTCCACCGTTTGCCCCAAAACCATTGCGTTGGCAAATTTTTCACGACGGCTGTTGAACAGGTCGGCGAAATTCAGCGGCTTGCCGCCGGGAAGTTGCAGCCGGGTGAGGCTCAGCGCGCCTTGTCCACAGGCCACGACCAGACCTTCTTTACTGGCGCTGAGGATCGTGCCCGGCTCGCCCTGCCCTTCGGCGACCTGCGCCGCTAGCACTTTCAGCGCTTCGCCATTTAGAGTGCTGTGGCAGATCGGCCACGGGTTGAAAGCCCGCACCAGACGCTCCAGTTCATCGGCCGGGCGCCCCCAGTCGATCCGCGCTTCCTCTTTATTAAGCTTGTGGGCATAAGTGGCCAGACTGTCGTCCTGCACTTGAGCGACCAGCGTACCCTGCACCAGACCGGCAATGGCTTGCACCACTGCAACCGGGCCCAACTCGGCCAGACGATCATGCAGCGTGCCACCAGTGTCTTCGCCGGTGATCGGGGTGGTGACCTTAAGCAGCATCGGACCTGTGTCCAGCCCCGCTTCCATGCGCATCACCGTCACGCCGCTTTCGGCATCGCCAGCCTGCACCGCACGCTGGATAGGCGCGGCGCCCCGCCAGCGAGGCAGCAGCGAGGCATGACTGTTGATGCAACCCAGGCGTGGAATATCCAGCACTCTTTGCGGCAGGATCAAACCGTAGGCAACCACCACCAGCAAGTCGGGCTTTAACGCCGCGAGTTCGACCTGGGCCTCGGGGGCGCGCAGGGTCGGCGGTTGCAGCACCGGGATGTCATGTTGCTGCGCGAGTTGCTTGACCGGGCTTGGCATCAGCTTTTGGCCACGGCCCGCCGGGCGATCGGGCTGGGTGTAGACCGCGATCACTTCATAGGGGCTGTCGAGCAGGGCTTTGAGGTGTTCGGCGGCGAATTCCGGGGTGCCGGCGAAGACGATGCGCAGTGGCTCAGTCATGGGCTTCTCGTTTTTCAAAAAAAGAAAAGGCCTCCAGGAGGCCTTTAGGGGCGAAGGGATCAAGCGTTTTGCTTATGCAGCTTTTCCAGCTTTTTCTTGATCCGGTCACGCTTGAGATTGGACAGGTAATCGACGAACAGCTTGCCGTTGAGGTGATCGCATTCGTGTTGGACACACACGGCGAGCAGGCCTTCGGCGATCAGTTCGTACGGTTGACCTTCACGGTCCAGCGCCTTGACCTTGACCCTTTGCGGACGGTCGACGTTTTCGTAGAAACCTGGCACCGAGAGGCAACCTTCCTGGTACTGATCCATCTCGTCGGTCAGCGGCTCAAGCTCGGGGTTGATGAAAACCCGTGGCTCGCTGCGATCTTCCGAGAGATCCATTACAACGACGCGCTTGTGTACGTTAACCTGCGTCGCAGCCAGACCGATGCCAGGCGCTTCGTACATGGTTTCAAACATGTCGTCGACCAACTGGCGAATGCCGTCGTCCACAGCAGCCACCGGCTTGGCGATGGTGCGCAGGCGCGAATCGGGAAATTCGAGAATGTTTAAAATGGCCATATACGTAAGAGCTGCACTTGTAGGGTAAAGTCAAAATCGGCTGCTAGGCTTGGGACGTCGCAAGCGGGCAGCCCTGTAGGTTTTACGGAAAGTGGCTGCGCTCAGCCATGCTGCGTTGGAAACAGGTTCGGGATGTTCATTTACAGCACCTAGAGTCGAACGCGACTCCGACCGTTCCTCGCCTGTTTTTGCCTTGCCTGGCTTGCATATCGCCGACTTTTCGTATCAACCAGTATTCGGAGTCTTGCAAGACTCGATGTTTCACGCGAAGCCAACATGATAAAGGGATTCACCGCATGAGGAAATCACTACTCGCCCTGCTGCTGTTGGCCGCGACAGGCCTTGTTCAGGCGCAAGTACAACTCAGGGAAGGCCATCCAGAGCGCTACACCGTTGTCGCCGGTGACACGCTTTGGGATATTTCCGGGAAGTTTCTCAATCAGCCGTGGAAATGGCCGCAGCTCTGGAGAGCCAATCCGCAGGTGCATGATCCCGATTTGATCTACCCGGGCGATACCCTGAATTTGATTTATGTGGACGGCCAGCCACGCATCGTCGCCACCCGCGGCGAGTCGCGGGGCACCATCAAATTGTCACCGCGCGTACGCAGCACGCCGATTGCCGACGCTATCCCGACCATACCGCTGGGGGCGATCAATGCGTTTTTGCTGAACAACCGGATCATGGACACGAACGAGCAGTTCGAGAATGCGCCTTACGTCGTGGCCGGCAACGGCGAACGGGTACTCAGCGGCGCAGGCGACCGCATCTATGCACGCGGCGTCTTCAACCCGGACCACGTGTCGTATGGCATCTTCCGCAAGGGCAAGACTTACTTCGACCCTGAATCCGCCGTGCCGCTGGGGATTAACGCCGACGACATCGGCAGCGGCGAAGTGACGGCCACTGAAGGCGACATCGCGACCTTGCGAATGCAGCGCTCGACTCAGGAAGTACGCCTGGGCGATCGGCTGTTCGTCAGCGAAGAGCGTGCGATCAACTCCACGTTTGTCCCCAGTGAGCCGAAGCAGGAAATACGCGGCACGATCATCGACGTACCCCGTGGCGTCACGCAGATTGGCGAGTTCGACGTGGTAACGCTGGACCGCGGCAAGTTGGAGGGATTGGCCGAAGGCAACGTCCTGGCGATCTATAAGGCGGGCGAAACGGTGCGTGATCGGATCACTGGCGACCAGGTGAAGATTCCCGACGAGCGCGCCGGTTTGCTGATGGTGTTCCGCACTTACAACCACCTGAGCTATGCAATGGTTCTGCACGCGACCCGATCTTTGGCGGTCAGCGATAAGGTGCGCAATCCGTAATGCTATGTATCAGCTCCAGAACGCTTTTTCCCACCGGCATGCTTCACTTATCTAAACGTTGTTAACAGAGTTATCCACAAGGTGCCGGTCTTTTTGAAGGGGGCGCCAGATCAAGGAAGATCTTATGCCGTTGTTCGAAAAAGCCGGGCGATCACCTGCCGAGCTGGAGGCACGCCTGCGTCTCCATCGATTGCCCGAGATCGGTCCAAAGCGCTTCCAGACGCTCATCGACGCATTCGGCAGCGCCTCTGCTGCCCTCAGCGCGCCAGCCTCTGCCTGGCGTTCATTGCGCCTGCCAGCAGCCAGCGCCGATGCCCGACGCAACCCGGACGTGCGCGATGGTGCCAGCGCTGCAATGGCCTGGCTAGAGCGTCCGGACCAGCATTTGCTGATGTGGGATGACCCTGATTATCCGGCGCTGCTCGCCGAAATTCCCGACCCGCCGCCCTTGTTATTCATTGCTGGCAATCGGTCTCTGCTCGACCGTCCGCAACTTGGGATGGTCGGCAGCCGACGGGCTTCCAAGCCAGGGCTGGATACTGCCACCGCTTTCGCCCGCAGCCTGGCTGGCGCAGGTTTCGTGGTCACCAGTGGCTTGGCGCTGGGCATCGACGGCGCGGCGCATCAGGGTGCGCTTGATGTAAAAGGGGCCACGGTAGGGGTGCTTGGAACGGGGCTCGAAAAACTTTATCCACAGCGGCACCGCCTGCTTGCGGCGAACATGATCGCTCAAGGCGGCGCCATCATTTCCGAACTGCCGCTGGATGCCGATCCCCATGCCAGCAACTTCCCGCGACGTAATCGAATCATCAGCGGCTTGTCCCTCGGCGTGCTGGTGGTGGAAGCCAGCGTCGCCAGCGGATCGCTGATTACCGCCAGGCTCGCGGCAGAGCAAGGTCGGGAGGTGTATGCCATTCCAGGGTCGATCCACCACCCTGGCGCGCGGGGGTGTCATCAGTTGATTCGTGAAGGTGCGGTGTTGGTCGAGACGGTCGATCACATTCTTGAAGCCCTGCAAGGCTGGAAAAACCTGCCGCCCTGCAATGATCCTGTGCCAAGTGCTACCAGATCCGATCACCCGCTACTGGCCTTGCTGCACGCCGCGCCACAGACCAGCGAAGCGCTGGCAGCCAGCAGCGGTTGGCCGTTGCCCAAGGTGTTGGCGGCATTGACCGAACTCGAACTGGACAGCAACGTGGCGTGTGAGGCCGGACGATGGTTTGCCCGGGCACGCTAAGGTTAAACTGCCCGCCAGCGTTAAATCGGAGAGCGAACGATGGTCAGCAGTTGGCGTGTGCAAAAAGCCGCACAAGAGATCCGGGCCGGAGCGGTAATTGCCTATCCAACCGAGGCAGTCTGGGGGCTGGGCTGTGATCCGTGGGACTTCGAGGCGGTTTATCGGTTGCTGGCGATCAAGCAGCGGCCGGTCGAAAAGGGGTTGATCCTGATTGCCGACAATATTCGTCAGTTCGACTTCTTGTTCGAAGATTTCCCGCAGTTATGGATCGATCGCATGGCCAGTACCTGGCCTGGGCCGAATACCTGGCTGGTACCGCATCAGGGCCTGCTGCCGGACTGGATTACTGGCGGTCGCGACACGGTGGCCCTGCGCGTCAGCGATCACCCGCAAGTTCGCGAGCTGTGCGCCTTGACCGGGCCGCTGGTCTCCACCTCCGCCAATCCCACCGGCCGCCCTGCCGCGCGCTCCCGGTTGCGTATCGAACAGTATTTCCATGGGCAACTGGACATGGTCCTGAACGGCCCACTCGGCGGCCGACGCAACCCCAGCGTGATTCGGGATCTGGTGACAGCTGAGGTGGTACGGGCGGGTTGAGATTTGCTGTTAATTTGCTCCAATCTCTGACCGACTGACCGACTAACCGACTAACCGACTGACCGACTGACCGACTGACCGGTGCAGATCCGCTTTGATTCTGGCCGAAGGCCGCAGGAGCAAGCTTGCTCGCGATTCTGCCGGGCACCGGCAGCAAAACCGGATACCTCGGTGTGTCAGACAAACCGCGACTGCAGAGCCTGCTGCCGCTTGGCGGCAGATCGCTGGCAAGCCAAGCTCCTACGCCCGCTGGGCAGAAGCGGGACCTTGGTGCATCTCATTTCGGCGTTACAAGCTCAGGGCACCAAAATGATCGACCCTGTCGTGCGCCTGCGCATCCTTGTCCTGAACGGCCCACCCGGCGGCCGACGCAACCCCAGCGTGATTCGGGATCTGGTGACAGCTGAGGTGGTACGGGCGGGTTGAGATTTGCTGCCAATTTGCTCCGATCGCTGACCGACTGACCGACTGACCGACTGACCGACTGACCGGTGCAGATCCGCTTTGATTCTGGCCGAAGGCCGTAGGAGCAAGCTTGCTCGCGATTCTGCCGGGCACCGGCAGCAAAACCGGATACCTCGGTGTGTCAGACAAACCGCGATTGCAGAGCCTGCTGCCGCTTGGCGGCAGATCGCTGGCAAGCCAAGCTCGTACGCCCGCCGGGCAGAAGCAGGACCTTGGTGCATCTCATTTCGGCGTTACAAGCTCAGGGCACCAAAATGATCGACCCTGTCGTGCGCCGGGCGGACAGTTCGGTGTGCGCCTGCGCAGCATCCTTCAGGGCGAACTTTTTGATGTCGTCGACCTTGACCTTGCCGCTGCTGACCATTGCGAACACTTCGTCAGCCATTGCCTGCAGCGTTTCCGGGGTGTGGGCGTAGGAGCCCAAGGTGGGGCGTGTGACGTAGAGCGAGCCTTTCTGTGCCAGGATGCCCAGGTTCACGCCTGACACCGCGCCAGAGGCGTTACCGAAGCTCACCAGCAAACCGCGCACCTCCAGACAATCCAGCGACGTTTCCCACGTGTCCTTGCCGACGCCGTCGTACACCACCGACACCTTTTTACCGTCAGTGAGCTCCAACACGCGCTTGGCGACATCTTCCTTGCTGTAGTCGATCACTTCCCACGCGCCATGGGCCTTGGCATGTGCGGCCTTTTCCGGCGAGCTCACGGTACCGATAAGCTTCACGCCCAAGGCATTGGCCCACTGGCAGGCGATGGAGCCCACGCCACCTGCCGCGGCGTGGAACAGAATGGTTTCCTCAGGACGAATCTCGTAGGTCTGCCGGAACAGGTATTGCACCGTCAGCCCCTTGAGCATGATAGCTGCGGCCTGTTCGAAGCTGATGTCGTCTGGCAGTTTGACCACATGCGCGGCTGGCGCCAGGTGCAGCTCTGCATAGCTGCCCAGCGGTCCGGTGCCGTATGCCACGCGATCGCCGACCTTAACGTGAGTAACCTCTGCGCCGACGGCTTCTACCACTCCCGACCCTTCGTTGCCCAGGCTCGATGGCAGTGAGGCAACCGGGTACAGCCCGGTGCGAAAATAGGTCTCGATAAAGTTGACGCCAATCGCTTTGTTGCGCACGAGCACTTCTTTCGGGCCCGGTTTGGCCGGTTCGAAGTCGACGTACTCGAGAACTTCAGGGCCGCCGTGGGCGCGGAACTGGATACGCTTTGCCATGTGCTTTCTCCATCATGAATCGAAACTTTGGGACAAAACCGGGAGTGCGAAAGGCTTCTATCGGACTCCTTCGTTTGGTCTTCGTCAACTGCGGCGCCGGTCAAGCCGGTGTATGCTACGCGCCACTTTCAGGGCCTCGTTCGAGCACGCGGCGGTTCAGTGACCGCAAGCAGCGCACGTAACGACGCTCGAAAATACCGGTTTCACGTTATTTCAAGGTACCGCCATGTCCTTTCGCACCGATGCCGTCAAAGCCTACCTGCTGGATCTGCAAGACCGGATCTGCACCGCTCTGGAGCAAGAAGACGGCAGCGCCCGCTTCGTCGAGGACGCCTGGGAGCGGCCGGCCGGTGGCGGCGGTCGCACTCGGGTGATCGAGAACGGCGCTGTCATGGAAAAAGGCGGGGTCAACTTTTCCCACGTTTTTGGTGCCGGTCTGCCGCCCTCCGCCAGCGCCCATCGTCCGGAGCTTGCCGGCCGTGGTTTCGAGGCTTTGGGCGTCTCGCTGGTCATGCATCCGCACAACCCACATGTTCCGACCTCCCACGCCAACGTGCGTTTCTTCATCGCTGAAAAAGAAGGCGAAGAACCCGTCTGGTGGTTCGGCGGCGGCTTCGATCTGACGCCCTACTACGGCGTCGAAGAAGACTGCATTCATTGGCACCGCGTGGCCGAGCAGGCCTGTGCGCCATTCGGTGCGGACGTTTATCCGCGTTACAAAGCCTGGTGCGACCGTTATTTCCACATTAAGCACCGCAACGAACCGCGTGGTGTGGGCGGGTTGTTTTTCGACGACCTGAACGAGTGGGATTTCGACACCAGTTTTGCGTTTCTGCGTGCCATTGGTGATGCGTTCGTCGATGCCTACCTGCCCATCGTTCAACGTCGCAAGGCCACGCCCTACACACCGCGACAGCGCGAATTCCAGGAATTTCGCCGGGGTCGTTATGTGGAATTCAATCTGGTCTATGACCGCGGTACATTGTTCGGCCTGCAATCGGGGGGCCGCACCGAATCGATTCTGATGTCGCTGCCGCCCCAGGTGCGTTGGGGTTATGACTGGAAAGCCGCGCCGGGCAGTGAAGAGGCGCGCTTGACTGACTATTTCCTGCAGGACCGCGACTGGCTGGCCGAGGAAACCCGGTGATGGCTGACCAATACGTGGTGTTTGGCAACCCGATCGCCCACAGCAAATCGCCGTTGATTCATCGGCTGTTTGCCGAACAAACCGGGCAGGCGCTGGATTACCAGACTGCTTTAGCGCCGCTGGAGTGCTTCACTGCGTTTGCCAGGCAATTCTTTGAGACCGGTCGTGGCGCCAACGTAACGGTGCCGTTCAAGGAACAGGCCTATCGAATGGCGGACCAACTGACCGAGCGCGCTCGCCGTGCCGGCGCTGTGAATACCCTCGCCCTTCAGGCGGATGGCAGCCTGCTGGGCGATAACACTGATGGCGCTGGTCTGGTTCGGGACCTGATGGTTAATCACGCAGTCCCCCTCAAGGACAAGCGCATCCTGCTGTTGGGTGCCGGTGGTGCGGTTCGCGGTGCACTGGCGCCGTTGCTGGCCGAACTGCCGCACGTGCTTGTCATCGCCAATCGCACAGTGGAGAAGGCTGAGCAGTTGGCGCAGGAATTCGCTGAGCTGGGCCCAGTGCTGCCTGCGGGGTACGACTGGCTGGAGGAACCGGTGGACATCATCATCAATGCGACCTCGGCGAGTTTGTCGGGTGAGCTGCCGCCGATTTCACCCCGCCTTCTCCAGGCGGGCGAGACCATTTGCTACGACATGATGTATGCCAAAGAGCCGACCCCGTTCTGCCGCTGGGCTACGGAGCATCAGGCCGGGCAGGCCGTGGATGGTCTGGGGATGCTAGTGGAGCAGGCCGCTGAGGCGTTTTACCTTTGGCGCGGTGTGCGCCCGGATTCAGCCCCGGTGCTGGTGCAATTGCGCAAGCTGATGGCAGAGGCGTGATCGATAACAACCCTCTGTCGCAGCGTGCTGCTACAGAGGGTGTGATTCCAGTTATGAGCGCAATGCTTACAACTTGGCTCTCACTGCTGTTAGCGCATCCTTGTCGTCGATGGTTTTCACACCGTCGAGCCACTTGTCCAGCACCGCCGGGTTGGCTTTGATCCAGGCTTTCACTGCGTCGGTGTTGCTGATCTTCTTGCTGTCGACTTCCTGCATGATGCTGTTCTCCATGTCTTGGGTGAACGTCAGGTTGGAGAACAGTTTGGCCACGTTCGGGCAGGCGTCGGCATAGCCCTTGCGGGTGACGGTGTAAACGCTGCCTGTATCGCCGAAGTATTTCTCCCCGCCTTTGAGATAGTGCATGCCCTTGATCTGCACATTCATCGGATGCGGGGTCCAGCCGAGGAAGACCACGAACTCGTTTTTCTTCACGTTACGCTTCACTTCGGCCAGCATCGCCTGTTCGCTGGACTCGATCAGCTTCCAGTCTTTCAGATCGAACTCATTTTTCTTGATGATTTCCTGAATCGACGCGTTTGCCGGAGCCCCCGAGCCGATGCCATAAATCTTCTTATGGAATTTATCGGCGAATTTGTTCAGGTCGGCGAAATCATGCACGCCTGCGTCGTAGACGTAATCCGGGACAGCCAAGGTGAATTCGGTACCTTCGAGGTTTTTTGTGTACTGAGTCACGTCTCCGCTGGCAACGAACTTGTCATGGAAGCCCTGCTGCGCGGGCATCCAGTTGCCCAGGAAAACGTCTATTTTGCCGTCCTTGAGGCCCCCATAGGCAATCGGCACTGCCAGCGTTTCGACCTTGGTTTTGTAACCCATGCCCTCGAGCAGAAACCCTGCCGTGGCGTTGGTTGCAGCAATGTCACTCCAACCCGGGTCGGCCATCCTGACCGTACTGCAGCTTTCGTCTGCGGCGTATGCAACAGCGCCGCTCAAGCTCATCACCGCAACCGCCAGCGTCGTGAACAATCTCTTCATGGTGTGCCCCTTTTTGGTTTTCTAGGTGTTGGCAGGGTCAAGGTTGTGGATAACGGGCCTTGCGCTCCAGATCGTCTAGATCGATATGGTTGCGCATGTATTGCTGACTGGCGTCTACCAGCGGCTGGTAATCCCAACTCTTCAGCTTGCCGAGGGCCAGCGACTGGGCAACGAAACGCCGACGCCGCTGGCTGGCGAGCACCTGGTGGTGTATCGCCGCAATGTTCCACTTGGCCTTTGCTTGGGCCATGAATGCATTGAACAGGTCTCGATGAGCTTCAGACTGGCTCAGCTCTTCCTGTTCCTTCGGATCATTGGCCACGTCATACAGCAGACATGGGTCCTTTTCCGAATAGATGAATTTATAGGCGCCGCGACGAATCATCATCAACGGGCTGTCGGTGCCTTCGGCCATGTACTCGCCGAACACTTCGTCATGGCCGCCCTCGCCTTGCAGGTGCGGCAGCAACGAGCGGCCATCCAGCGGCAGACCATCCTCCAGATCGCCTTCGGCCAGCGCGACAAATGTCGGCAGCAGGTCGGCGGTCGACACAGCGGCCTTCACGCGACTCGCCTTGAACTGGCCCGGAGCGTACACCAGCAACGGCACCCGCGCGGACATTTCAAACCAGTGCATTTTGTACCAGAGACCACGCTCGCCCAGCATGTCGCCGTGATCGCCTGAGAAGACGATGATGGTGTCTTCCGCCAGGCCTGTATCTTCCAGGGTCTTCAGCAATTTGCCGATGTTGTCGTCGATATAGCTGCAGGCGCCGAAATAGGCACGACGGGCGTCACGGATCTTGTTCGTCGGCAACGGTTTGTCCCACAGGTCGTAGACCTTGAGCAGACGCTGGGAGTGTGGGTCCTGGGCCGCCTGGGCCGGGGGGGCTGGCGGCAGCGGAATCTCCTCGTCGTTGTAGAGATTCCAGTATTCCTTGGGAATGGTGTACGGGTCGTGCGGATGGGTCATCGATACGGTCAGGCAGAACGGTTGGTCGCCGTCTTCGCGCACATGGTCGAACAGATACTGCTGCGCCTTGAACACCACCTCTTCGTCGAAGTCCAGCTGGTTGGTACGCACGCAGGGGCCTGCCTGCAGCACTGACGCCATGTTGTGGTACCAGCTTGGTCGCACATCCGGCTCATCCCAGTTGACTGCCCAGCCATAATCGGCCGGATAGATGTCGCTGGTCAGGCGTTCTTCGTAACCGTGCAACTGATCAGGGCCACAGAAATGCATCTTGCCCGACAGCGCTGTGCGATAGCCCAAACGGCGCAGATAGTGAGCGTAAGTCGGCACATCGGCGGGGAAGTCGGCAGCGTTATCGTAGGCACCTATCTTGCTCGGCAGCTGGCCGCTGACCAGCGTAAACCGTGAGGGAGCGCATAGCGGGCTATTGCAATAGGCAGCATCGAACACCACGCCATCAGCGGCGAGGCGGCTTAAATTCGGCATCTTGATAGGCGACGAAGCGTAAATCGGCAACATTGGCGCGGCCATTTGATCGGCCATGATGAAAAGAATGTTCTTGCGCTTCATGTAATCGCGGCATTCCATAGTGAAAATTTATGCGAAATTGCTGTGCGAGAGGATGCGACCCATGACATCAGCGGTAAAGCCCGTTAAACACAATGTGTAGGATAAGCCACGCTTATGTTTATTTCTCTTGGTGACCTGTCGCTGGATTTGCTTCGAGGCTTTGAGGCGGCTGCCCGCCTGCGCAGCTTCACGGCCGCCGCCATTGAACTGGGTACTACCCAGCCGGCTATCAGCCAGCAAATGAAAAGACTTGAAGAGCAACTCGCAACGCGCCTGTTCAACCGTATCTATCGCGGCATCGAACTCACCGACGCCGGGGAGATTCTGTTCAATCATGTGCAGGCCGGGTTGCAGTCAATGGACGCCGGGCTGAGCCTCATTACCGAGCAGCATCAGCATGAGGTGCTGCAGGTGGCGACGGATTTCGCCTTCGCTGCGTATTGGCTGATGCCGCGTCTGCATCGCTTTCACAAGGACAACCCCGACGTCGACGTCAGCCTGGTGACCAGCGAGCGCAGCCACAGCATGCTGCGTGCGGATATTGATGTGGCGGTGTTGTTCGGCGACGGGCGATTCAAGCAGGGAGAAAGCCACTGGTTGTTCAGCGAAGAAGTGTTCCCAGTCTGCAGCCCGCAGTTGTTGAAGGGTCGCGACCTGCCCTTGCCCACCGAGGCGCTGAAAGACCTCGCGCTGCTGCACCTTCGCGGCGAAGGCGGCAACAACTGGTTTGACTGGAGCGGCGTATTCCGCGCTTTGAATATCCCGCAGGAACCCGCGCCGGGGCAGCTGAGATTCGATAACTACACGCTGCTGATTCAAGCCGCAATCGGTGGCCAGGGCGTGGCCATTGGCTGGCTACATCTGGTGGATGATTTGTTGGAGCAGGGTTTGCTGTGCCGCCCGATCGAGGCCAGCGCCGTCTCCGGATACGGGTATTACATCGTCCTGCCGCAGCGCAAGCGGCGCGTGCAGATCGTGCAGCGGTTCGTGGACTGGTTAAGAAGTGAACAGGCATTGAGCGGAGATTTGTTGAAAGGCAAGGCGCTGCCGTCGATTGCGGTTTAAGTAAGCTATTAAAAATGCGCCAACGTTTGATGTATGCCCAATCAATCAAATGCTGTGCTGTCTCGTTAGCATCTTAGCAGTCCAGAAGGTTCCTACAACTTTATCAGATGTATTGCAGTTTACTTGGCCATCGGTTTACGGTTAATTCACTTCTGTAGTTTGTGTAGAAGAATTAGATCGAGTCTATGCTCTTTTGTCTAAGTCGGTATTTTTTGTCGGAACTTCACTATGCGTAATTTTCTAACAACGGCGCTCTTAAATATAAGAGTGTATTTAACGACGACTTGGCGATGGCTGGCAGAGCGGGTAAGCAGGAGAATCATTATTCTCTTTCTTAATGTCTGCAGGTTGGTTTTGGTTGCTTACATATTGCTCATCTTTTTTGGGTGCTACAGTGCCTTTTGGTTTATATAACTATCATCTTTTTGAAAGTTGGAATACTGACGCCTAACTATCTAAATAAATCGATCTTGATATGTTGAACATCTTGCGGGTATATGACTCGCCAGGTGCTATGCATAACGTCCTGCAAACATACGGGTATAAGTAGGCAGTACTCGCTGGAGGGATCATGGATGCCAATTCGCTCTCAGGCTCCGCGGCAGTGAACTTCCTGAGCTTACAGCGCAGCGTGACGGCCGCCCATTTTCAGATCATACAATCCGCTGGGTTTATGATCGCATGGCTCAGGGTTACCTCGATAAGCTTTACGCCCAGTACAACAGTCAAGGCGTAGTCAACAGAGATATAAATCATCGTGAGGCATGGGATGTGCACAACAATGTTTTCCCAAGTCTCGGGTTTGTCCCGGACGCTTGGACGCTGAATTCAGTTTTCAACGTCATGGCAAATGATGAAATAAGGGAGCGATATTGGACTGAAATTCTTGAATCCGCAGGTGATCCTGTCGCAGAAGTTTTGATCTTCATAAAGACAGAGACTTTTATGGCAACTGCTTCAGTGATGGGTAACGCGGATGTGAAAGCTGTTACTCATAGCTGGCGTTCACGAGTAGACACACCATCAACATTTACGGCAGTTGGGAGCAGTGCCACTGGAATGATCGTTGATCGAGTCGATAATCTTTTTAAAGATATTACCAACACCGTCCTAGGGCCCGCACCCGCAGCAACTCTGCTGCCAGTGCCAAATGCCGCTACTACGCCACCGCCTCCAATACCCGCGCCGCCGCGATTACCAGTCCACCCTGTACGTAAACCTCGCAAGAGGCCACGCCTTCCCCCGCCGACGACCCATAGGGGTCATCCCGGAAGTGGATATGAACAAAGCGGTGGAGGGGGGCGTGGGCCAGTTTTCTGGCTAGAGTGATGTGACTAACTACTGATCCTTATTTGAAGCGCGCTTGATCACGAAAGGTGGTGAGTCATCGCGATTTGCACTGACTGAAACAACGCGTTCGCGGGCAAGCGCGCTCCTGCAGATTTTGCGCCCATCTCACGTGCAGGGCGGACGCGATCCAGAGGGGCTCTTAATTCAGCACGCCATCCAGGATTTCATAAACGATGCCGCTGCCGATTGCGATCAGCACAACGTCCGGGCCCAGGCGGCGCCATTCGTAGCCATCGTATTGAGGCAGGTATTGCAGTGAGCGTTGGTCCAGGCGACGACCGTAACCGCGTGGCAGCGGGTGGCCTTTCGAGATGTGGACGCCAGGGGGCAGCGGCTGACCGCGACCGATGACTTCACGGTGTTCGGTGATGGTCCGGCGCACGTCGCCGAAGTCAGCAGGAGGACGGCCGCCACGCTGATTGTTGTCACGGTTATCGGCACGCGGTTCGTTGCGATGTTCGTTGCCGTTGCCGTTGTTATTGCCATTGCCGCGATCGCCCTGCGGACCGCCTTGCTGGCCGTTGTCCTGATGCTGGCCCGGGCCATTGTCATCGCCGCCGCGTTGATCCGGTGGTGCGGCCTGAACCAGCGCGCTGGCGCTGAGCATCAACACGCCCAACCCGGCGATCAAACGATTCGAGACTTTCATGTAGCGCGCTCCTGAGCGAATTCGAGTTAGCAAAAAGGGGTTCAGAACTCAGGTCCTGAACCCCTTGGCTGTACTGATTAGTCTGCTAACGAAGACTTAGATTCCTCTGTATCAGGAACTTTACCTTCAGGACACACGTGCCTTACGAACACCTTCGGACAGTTGCGAACACAGTTGCAGCACGTTGCTGACAGCCTCATCAGCGGACTGCGCGTTGGCGATGTGATCGATCAGCGCAGAGCCGACGACCACACCATCGGCAACCCTGGCGATGGCCGCCGCCTGCTCCGGCGTGCGAATCCCGAAACCGACGCTGATCGGCAAATCAGAGTGACGACGCAGCCGTGCCACCGCTTCCTTGACGTGATCGATGGTGGCCGAGCCCGCACCGGTCACACCGGCGACCGACACGTAGTAGATGAAGCCTGAACTGCCATTGAGCACGGTCGGCAGACGAATGTCATCGGTAGTTGGCGTGGTCAGGCGGATGAAGTCCAGCCCAGCGCTCTGAGCAGGGTCGCACAACTCGCCGTTATGCTCGGGCGGCAGATCGACCACGATCAGGCCATCGACGCCCGACTCATGAGCTTCAGAGATGAAGCGCTCGACGCCGTAGTTGTGAATCGGGTTGTAGTAGCCCATCAGCACCAAAGGTGTGCTGCTGTCCTCAGCGCGGAACTCGCGCACCATTTGCAGGGTTTTCGCCAGATTCTGCTTGGCGTCCAGTGCGCGAATGTTCGCCAGCTGGATCGCTGGCCCATCGGCCATCGGATCAGTGAACGGCATGCCCAGCTCGATCACATCAGCACCGGCTTTGGGCAGACCCTTAAGGATCGCCAGAGAGGTGGTGTAAGACGGGTCGCCAGCGGTGATAAATGTCACCAGGGCTGCACGGTCCTGCTCTTTCAACTCGGCAAAACGGGTTTGCAGGCGGCTCATCAGTGTTTCTCCTGCTTGGACAGATCCAGATGATGCATGACGGTTTGCATGTCCTTGTCGCCGCGACCGGACAGGTTGACCACCATCAGGTGATCCTTGGGCAATGTCGGGGCGCGTTTGAGCACTTCAGCCAGGGCATGGGCACTTTCCAGCGCCGGGATGATGCCCTCCAGACGGCAGCACTGGTGGAAAGCGGCCAAGGCTTCGTTATCGGTGACCGAGGTGTATTCGACACGACCGATATCGTGCAACCAGGCATGCTCCGGTCCGATACCTGGATAGTCCAGACCGGCAGAAATCGAGTGGGCATCGATGATCTGGCCGTCGTCATCCTGCAGCAGGAAGGTGCGGTTGCCATGCAGCACGCCCGGTACGCCGCCGTTTAGGCTCGCTGCGTGTTTGCCGGTTTCAATGCCGTGGCCAGCCGCTTCGACACCAATGATGCGCACGCTGGTGTCGTCCAGGAACGGGTGGAACAGGCCCATCGCATTCGAACCGCCGCCGATGCACGCCACCAGGCTGTCGGGCAGGCGGCCCTCCTGCTCTTGCAGTTGCTGGCGGGTTTCCTTGCCGATGACGGCCTGGAAGTCACGAACCATCGCCGGATAAGGGTGTGGCCCGGCCACGGTACCGATCAGGTAAAAAGTGCTGTCGACGTTGGTCACCCAGTCACGCAGCGCTTCGTTCATTGCGTCTTTCAGGGTGCCGGTGCCGGCAACGACCGGGATCACGGTGGCGCCCAGCAGCTTCATGCGAAACACGTTCGCCTGCTGGCGCTCGATATCGGTGGTGCCCATGTAGATCACGCATTCCAGACCAAAACGCGCGGCCACGGTGGCGGTGGCCACGCCGTGCATGCCAGCGCCGGTTTCGGCAATGATGCGTTTCTTGCCCATGCGCCGTGCCAGCAGAATCTGCCCGATGCAGTTGTTGATCTTGTGGGCGCCGGTGTGGTTCAGCTCTTCGCGCTTGAGGTAGATCTTGGCACCGCCGCAATGCTCGGTCAGACGCTCGGCAAAATACAGCGGGCTCGGACGCCCAACGTAGTCGCGCTGGAAATAGGCCAGTTCCTTGAGAAACGCAGGGTCTTCTTTCGCCGCTTCGTACTCACGGCTCAGGTCAAGGATCAGTGGCATCAAGGTTTCGGCGACATAGCGGCCGCCGAACGCGCCGAACATGCCGCGGGCGTCCGGGCCGTTGCGATATTGGGTCTGGGTCATGCTGAAGACCTCCGAAGTGACGAAATAGGGTAAGCCGTTGAGGCAGTGAACCCACTTTAACCAGCGCAAAGGCCTATGAAAACCGATAAGATCGCCGCAACCTGTCATAAAAACTCACAGATGCCATGAGCCGGGACCTTCCTCCGTTGAACGCCTTGCGGGCTTTCGAAGCCGCTGCCCGCCTGAATAGCGTCAGCCTTGCGGCCGCGCAGTTGCACGTTACCCATGGCGCCGTGAGTCGTCAGCTTAAAGTACTGGAAGAGCACGTGGGCGTGCCACTTTTCGCTAAGGAAGGTCGAGGCCTTAAACTCACAGATGCCGGTGTCAGGCTGCGTGATGCGACTGGCGAGGCCTTCGACCGACTACGTAGCGTATGTGCAGAGTTGAGCCGAGGCGGCGCCGATGCGCCTTTCGTACTGGGCTGCTCAGGCAGTTTGCTGGCGCGCTGGTTCATCCCGCGATTGGGACGGCTGAACGCCGATTTGCCGGATTTGCGCTTGCATCTGTCGGCCGGTGAAGGCGATCTCGACCCTCGACGTCCTGGCCTGGATGCGTTGTTAGTGTTCGCCGAACCGCCCTGGCCTGCTGACATGCAGGTCTTCGAGTTGGCGAGCGAGCGCATAGGGCCTGTGCTAAGTCCACGGTTTGCGCGGTTCGAGGCATTGAGCCACGCGCCGTTACAGGCGCTGTTAAATGAGCCGTTGCTGCAAACCCTGTCGCGCTTGCAGGCCTGGCCGAGTTGGGCGAAACAGAACGGCATCGAGCCCGACGCATTGAGTTATGGTCAAGGATTCGAGCATCTGTATTACTTGCTGGAGGCCGCTGTTGCGGGGTTGGGAATTGCCATCGCACCTGAACAACTGGTGGCCGACGACCTGAAGGCAGGACGCCTCGCTGCGCCATGGGGGTTTACTAAAACCCCGGCGCAACTGGCGTTATGGGTTCCTAAACGTGCCGCTGACGGACGTGCCCTGCAACTGGCTCAATGGCTCAGGCAAGAGCTTGGACGTTCAGGTCAGGCCTGATCAGTTGCTGCGTTTGCACAGCAGATAAGCGGCCAGCAGACCGACCGCACCGACGGCGACCCCGGCCGTGGTCCAAGGGTGTTCCTGTGCATAATCACGTGTAGCCAGGCTGGTTTCGCGAGTCTTATCCTTGACGTCTTCATAGACATCGCTCAACAGGCTGCGCGAATGGCTCAGCGCGCTTTCGGCATTGGCTTTGAGGGTCTTCAGGGTCTTGCGCGACTCGTCCGAAGCGTCCGACTTCAAGCTCTCCAACGACTTGAGCAGACTTTCGATCTCAGCTTCCATACTTTGCAAAGACGCTTTACGGGATGACGTGAATGCCATGGTGTGACTCTCCTGCAGTGATGAGTGGCGTGTGTTGGTTCCGACTACAGGGTTTTGAGAAAGTGCAGTGTGGATTCGCAGACCCCGTTTTTCTTTGTGAACTTTTCGGGCGCTTTCCACGACAGACGTAGAGAGCAAATTTGCTGCTACGCCTATTGAGACCACTTGGAGAACTGCCATGTCTGACCATCACACCTACAAGCTGCTTGAACTGGTCGGCTCGTCGACCACCAGCATTGACGACGCGATCCAGAATGCAATTGCCCGAGCGGCTGAAACCGTGAAGCTGATGGAGTGGTTCGAAGTGCTCGAAACGCGAGGCCATATCAAGGACGGCAAGGTCGAGCATTTTCAGGTCACCCTCAAAGTAGGTTTCCGTCTCGAAGACAGCTGATGAACTTTTAAGCTGGCTGAATGCCACAACCTTCGCTATACATACCGCGCTGTCGTAAACGCGACACGAGGATCATGTGCCAGGCCGCTTCTTTCAAGCGGCCTTATACGCCTGAAAAGCGCCTGACGAGGGAGTGTGACCGATGAAGAAGATTCTTTTGGCTGTAGGGTTGTTGAGCATTGCGGGCACTACCATGGCAGCCGGGAAATCGTGCGATGACGTGAAGGCGGATATCGATGCGAAGATCAAGGCCAACGGTGCCTCTTCCTACACACTGGAAGCTGTGGATAAGGGCAGCGCTGCCGATGGCAAAGTCGTCGGTACGTGTGAAGGTGGTACCAAGGAACTGGTTTACAAACGCGGCTGATTCGGCCCCGTGATAAAAAACCGACGCATAGGCGTCGGTTTTTTTTGGAGGTGGTTTGGCTGCGGCCTAAAGCGACCGCGAGCCGCCAGCCGTGCGCGCCTACCGCTGTCACATACGGTTTGCCGAGGGTAGCGTGCACATGCGTGCCACTGCCGACATGGAAGGTTGCCCAGGCTCAGGGACTTGCTCGCGTCTGCGTTTGACTCAGCTGCGGGCCACCTGCGCCAGAATCTCATACGAGCGCAGCCGATCTGCATGTTCATACATGTCACAGGTAAAAATCAGTTCATCGGCGTCGGTTTGCTCCAGCAGCACATCCAGCTTGGCGCGAATCTTTTGAGGACTGCCGACCATGGCAATACCAAAGAAATCCATGACCGCATCGCGCTCATGGGGCAGCCATAGGCCGTTCATGCTCTCAACCGGTGGCTTCTGCATCAGGCTTTGTCCGCGGATCAAGCTCAGGATTCGTTGATACACCGAGGTCGCCAGGTATTCGGCGCGCTCGTCGGTATCGGCGGCGGCCAACGGCACACCGAGCATCACATAAGGCTTGTCGAGCACGGCTGAGGGCTGGAAGTGACTGCGGTAGACGCGAATCGCCTCATGCATGAAGCGTGGCGCAAAGTGCGAAGCGAAGGCGTACGGCAAACCACGTTGCCCCGCCAGTTGCGCGCTGAACAGACTCGAGCCCAGCAGCCAGATCGGCACGTTAGTGTTGGTGCCTGGTACGGCGATCACCCGTTGGTGCGGTTGGCGCGGGCCGAGATAGCTCATGAGTTCAGCGACGTCATCGGGGAAATCGTCGGCGCTGCCGGAGCGTTCGCGACGCAAGGCACGCGCGGTCATCTGATCGGAGCCGGGTGCGCGGCCCAGCCCGAGATCGATACGGCCGGGATAGAGGCTGGCCAGGGTGCCGAACTGCTCGGCGATCACCAGCGGTGCATGGTTGGGTAGCATGACGCCTCCCGAACCTACGCGAATGGTCGAGGTGCCACCTGCCAGGTAGGCCAGCAGCACCGACGTCGCGGAACTGGCGATGCCGTCCATGTTGTGGTGCTCGGCCACCCAGAATCGGTTGTATCCCCATTTTTCGACATGCTGAGCCAGGTCCAGCGAGTTACGCAGCGACTGCGCCGTACCCTTATCTTCGCGAACCGGCACCAGGTCGAGGGTGGAAATCTTCACATCAGCTAAGCGTTTCATAGGCCGTGGTGGATCCTCTTGAGGGCTTGGTTGGGCGCCGGACGCTTCCTAAAGCGAGAGCTGTACCTGCGTTAAGCCTAAATATTTGCGTTAAGGCTTTAGGATAAAGCCGTATTTTCAGGTTGCAATGGGTAAGTAGCAATTTCCTACTAATTTGGTCGGATTTGCCGCGGTGAGAAATCAGCAAATAACGCCGGCCTGTGAGAACCGCGGAACTAAGTTCCGCCTACACTCCTCACACTTTTAGTCCAGTGCGAGCCAATCGCACTTATTTTCACGAGGAGACACCATGAGCATCGTCAAGAAAGCATCCGCACATTGGGAAGGTGACCTGAAGTCTGGTACCGGTAGCATCTCCACTGAAACCGGCGTGCTGCGTGAAGCGCCCTACGGTTTCAAAGCGCGCTTCGAAGGCGGCAAGGGCACCAACCCGGAAGAACTGATCGGCGCAGCCCACGCGGGTTGCTTCTCGATGGCCCTGTCGATGATTCTCGGCGACGCCGGTTTGAAAGCCGACGCCATTGATACGCAAGCTGAAGTGAAACTGGATCAGGTGGATGGTGGTTTCTCTATTACTGCTGTGCACCTGACTCTCAAGGCCAAGATTCCAGGCGCTACCCAAGCGCAGTTCGATGAACTGACCGCCAAAGCCAAAGAAGGCTGCCCGGTATCGAAAGTGCTGAATGCCAAGATCACACTGAACGCCACCCTGGTCAGCTGATCCGTTCGCAACCGCATGACTCCGATGGCCCGCCTATGCGGGTCATCTGCGTTTCTGAGGCCAGCGAACCGGCGGCGGCGAGCAATGTCACATGAAAGGCCGTTGCGTATCGCGCGGCCTCGCAGGAGTCGAACATGAAGCGTCTAGCCGTAACCCTGATCCTCGGTGCACTGATCCCCAGTGCGTTCGCCGCCCCCAAGCCTTGTGAAGAACTCAAGGCCGAGATCGAAGCCAAGATCCAGGCGCAGAACGTCAGCTCTTATACGCTGGAGATCGTGAGCAACGACGAAGCCAAGGACCCCAATATGGTGAAAGGTTCCTGCGAAAACGGCACGAAGAAGATCATCTATCAGAACAATGATCGGTGACTTTCAAGATTCTGCCGAAGACGCAGGAGCATAGCTGGCTCGCGACGTGGTGAAGCGGCAGCAAAAGCGGGCGTAGTCGTCGTGTCAGCTACACCCAGTTGGCAGGGTTTACTGCCGATACCCAGCCGATCGCGAGCAGGTTGCGCTTTTATGCCTTCCGGTCAGAGCCAAACGCCATTGAACATTGAAGTGGTAGTCAGCGTTTCAAGGATTACAAAAGATCTGACCCTCCTCCGCTAGCACCTTACGCTGCTCATCGCGCAGCTGCGCATCGATGCTGTTGGCAATATGGCGCACATCCAGGCGATAACGGTGCCCGGCCTCGAAGTGGTCATAGTCGATGGTGACGTAGCAAGTCAGCTCGTTGTAGATGTCCATCGACAGTCCCAGCCCGCCTGGCGCGTATTCGTAGTCGTAACGTACTTCAAGCCTGTGCTTGCCCGGGCTTACCTGAAAATAGCGACCGTCTTCAGTGCGCACGCCATCGAGTTTGTCGGCCATCAGCGTCTTGCCGGTGAAGGTATGCAGATCAACCCAGGCCTGTTGCGGGTCGACCGCAGGCAGCGGGCCTGCGCAACCGGCCAGCAGGCTCAGGGCAATGATCGAGAGGTGCAGGCGCATGACGGACTCCGCGTTCAGGCGATGACATTGTGGGTTGCGCGATGGACCGGCTCTGCGGCATAACGCTGGTGGTGGGCAATTCTTGTATTAGACGTTAAGGCGCTGCATGAATCGATTGAACCTCTTGTGTCTGGGGCGCGCCTTACCGGCGCTGACGATTTTACTCCTCAGCGGTTGCTCCAGTCTTTCCTATTACACGCAATTGGCCGGCGGCCAGTTGGCCCTGTTGCGCGCCCGCGAGCCGGTAACGCAGGTGATTGCTGATCCGCAGCGCGACCCTGAATTGCGTGATCACCTGATCAAGTCGCAACAAGCAAGAAAGTTTGCCACTCAGCACCTGCACCTGCCGGATAACAAAAGCTATCGCCTGTACGCCGATATCCAACGGCCTTACGTGGTCTGGAATGTATTCGCGACGGGAGAGTTTTCCCTTGACCCGGTCACCCACTGCTTCCCGATTGCGGGCTGCGTGGCTTACCGCGGCTATTACGACCAGGGTGCGGCGCGGGGTGAGGCGGCGCTGCAAAAGCTCGATGGCAAGGACGTGTATGTCGGTGGTGTCGAGGCGTACTCGACCCTTGGCTGGTTTAATGATCCGATCATCAGTTCGATGATGAAGTGGGGCGATGAGCGTCTGGCGACGCTGATCTTCCATGAGTTGGCGCACCAGCGGTTCTACGTCAAGGACGACAGCGAGTTCAATGAGTCTTACGCCACATTCGTGGAAGAAGAAGGCACGCGGCAATGGCGCATCGCGCGTGGGCTGCCTGCCGATACAGCGTCCAGCGAAGCCCTGCGTCGCGATCAACTGACGCAATTGGTGCTGGGCACTCGCGAGCGCCTGAAAGCCTTATACGCCGAGCCTCTGGCCCCAGAGCTTATGCGCCAGCGCAAAGCCGGCGAGTTTGAGCGCTTGCGCGATGAGTACCGGCAACTGCGTGACAGCCAGTGGAATGGCGACAAGCGCTTCGACAGCTGGGTTTACGCGCCGATGAACAACGCCCGGCTGCTGCCCATCGGGCTATATGACCAATGGGTGCCTGCGTTCGAGAAGCTGTTCAAGCAGGTCAACGGTGACTGGCCTGCGTTCTTCGATGCCGTCGAAAATGTGGGTAAGCTGCCGCAGAATCAGCGCAAGGCAGCGTTGGAGCGGTTGATGAAATCTTCCTGATCGCAACGCATCCTGCAGCAGGCCGGCTTGCCGACGGTAACGATCCAGGGCCTCACCGCCGGCAAGCTGGACCGCTACAGGATGCGCCCGCCATTGGCTCGCCTCAAGCCTTCAAGAATGCTAGATGCAGCTCTTTCAATGACTCGAAATGATAGGTTGGTGCTTCGGCCTGCAGTTCTTCACGACTGCCAAATCCATACCCCACGGCCGCCACGTCCAGCCCGTTACGCTTGCCGCCAATCAAATCGTGCTTGCGATCACCGATCATTAACGTCTGCTTAGGATCGAGCTTTTGCTCATCCAGCAAATGCCGAATCAGCTCGACCTTGTCGGTCCGAGTGCCGTCCAGTTCACTGCCATAAATCAGCTTGAAATGCCGGGCGAAGTCGAAATGCCGGGCGATCTCGTGGGCGAATACCCAAGGCTTGGACGTAGCGATGAACAGCGTGCGGCCCTGATCCGACAGCAGGTCGAGCAGCTCTAACACGCCATCGAACACCCTGTTTTCGTACAGCCCGGTGACCTTGAAGCGCTCGCGATAGAAGCCCACCGCTTCCCAGGCCTTGGCCTCGTCAAACGCATAGGCATGCATGAACTGCTGCAACAGCGGCGGGCCGATAAAGTGTTCGAGTCGAGTGATGTCGGGCTCCTCTATGCCTAGTTTGCTCAATGCGAACTGGATCGACCGCGTAATGCCTTCGCGAGGATCGGTCAGCGTGCCGTCCAGGTCGAACAGAATATTCTGGTAATGCATGTCGTCTCTCATGGGCGGCTGTGGATAAGCGGCTCAGCAGGGTTTATCGAAACCTTCGGCCAGATGCTGATCCTTGAGTTTGGCGTAGTTGCTCGCGCTGTATGGGAAAAACGCGATTTCCTTTTCCGTCAGCGGGCGCACCTGTTTCACAGGACGGCCAACGTAAAGAAAGCCGCTCTCAAGACGCTTGCCCGGTGGAACGAGGCTACCTGCGCCGATGATCACCTCATTCTCAACCACCGCCCCGTCCATGATCGTGCTGCCCATGCCGATCAGGATTCGGCTGCCAATCGTGCAGCCGTGCAGCATCACCTTATGGCCAATGGTCACTTCATCGCCGATCAACAGCGGGAAACCGTCCGGGTTGAAGGGACCGGCGTGGGTGATATGCAGCACACTGCCGTCCTGCACACTGGTGCGGGCGCCGATCCGGATACGATGCATGTCGCCGCGGATCACCGTTAGTGGCCAGACCGAACTGTCGGCGCCGATTTCGACATCGCCGATGACAATCGCCGAATGATCGACAAACGCCCGTTCCCCAAGGGCTGGCGTGTGATGCTGGAACTTGCGAATAGCCACGATAGGCTCCTTCTCTGGCGCTGATAGCTGCGGTCAGCGCCGATTGTAATTAAGATGCTCAAGTGTTTCTTTCTGCCAAGGTGCCAAACCGTGAGCGCGAACAACCCTCTTTTGCAATCCTACGACCTGCCACCTTTCTCGGCGATCCGCGCCGAGCACGTAAAACCTGCCATCGACCAGATTCTGGCCGACAACCGCGCAGCGATCGCCGACCTCCTGGCCAAGCAAGGCAAGCAGCCTACATGGGCTGGCCTGGTGCTGGCCATGGACGAGCTGAACGACCGGCTGGGCGCTGCCTGGAGCCCGGTCAGCCACCTGAACGCTGTATGCAACAGCGCTGAATTGCGCGAGGCCTATGAGTCTTGCCTACCTGCGCTGAGCGCCTATTCGACCGAGATGGGCCAGAATCGCGAGTTGTTCCAGGCTTTCGAAGCCTTGGCCAACAGCCCGCAAGCCGCTGGCTACGATGTGGCGCAAAAAACCATTCTGGAACACTCGCTGCGTGATTTCCGACTGTCGGGTATCGACCTGCCGCCCGAGCAGCAGAAGCGCTACGCCGAGGTGCAGAGCAAATTGTCCGAGCTGGGCAGCCAGTTCTCCAATCAGTTGCTCGATGCCACACAGGCGTGGACCAAACACGTCACCGATGAAGCCGCTCTCGCTGGTCTGACCGATTCGGCCAAGGGGCAAATGGCGGCAGCCGCTCAGGCCAAGGGCCTCGACGGCTATTTGATTACCCTGGAGTTTCCGAGCTACTACGCGGTGATGACCTACGCCCAGGACCGTGCGCTGCGTGAAGAGGTCTACGCGGCCTACTGCACTCGTGCTTCTGATCAGGGCCCCAACGCGGGCAAGAACGACAATGGCCCGGTGATGGAGCAGATCCTCGATCTGCGCCAGGAGCTGGCCAGGCTTTTGGGTTTTGCGAGCTTCTCGGAGCTGAGTCTGGCAACCAAGATGGCGGAATCCAGCGATCACGTACTGAGTTTCCTGCGCGACTTGGCCAAGCGCAGCAAACCGTTCGCTGCCCAGGATCTGCAAGAGCTCAAGGCTTACGCCGCTGAGCAGGGCTGCGCGGATCTGCAGAGCTGGGACACGGGTTTCTATGGCGAGAAATTGCGCGAACAGCGCTACAGCGTCTCGCAGGAAACTCTACGCGCCTATTTCCCGATCGACAAAGTCTTGAGCGGCCTGTTCGCCATCGTACAAAAGCTGTACGGCATCGAAATCGCCGAGCACAAGGGCTTCGACACCTGGCACCCCGACGTTCGCCTGTTCGAAATCAAGGAAAACGGCCAGCACGTGGGCCGTTTCTTCTTCGACCTTTATGCCCGCGCCAACAAGCGTGGCGGCGCCTGGATGGACGGCGCCCGCGACCGTCGCCGTACCGCCGGCGGTACGCTGCAAAGCCCTGTAGCCAATCTGGTGTGTAACTTCACCCCTGCGTCACCCGGCAAACCTGCCCTGCTGACCCACGATGAAGTCACTACCCTGTTCCACGAATTCGGCCATGGGCTGCACCACCTGCTGACCCGGGTCGAACATGCAGGTGCCTCCGGCATCAACGGCGTGGCCTGGGACGCGGTCGAGCTGCCGAGCCAGTTCATGGAGAACTGGTGCTGGGAACCGGAAGGTCTGGCGCTGATTTCCGGTCATTACGAAACCGGCGAGCCGCTGCCTCAGGACCTGCTGGAAAAAATGCTCGCGGCGAAGAACTTCCAGTCCGGCCTGATGATGGTGCGTCAGCTGGAATTCTCGCTCTTTGACTTCGAACTGCATGCCACCCATGGCGATGGCCGTACCACGCTGCAAGTGCTCGAAGGCGTGCGCGACGAGGTCTCGGTGATGCGTCCGCCGGCCTACAACCGCTTCCCCAACAGCTTCGCGCACATCTTCGCGGGCGGTTACGCAGCGGGCTATTACAGCTATAAGTGGGCTGAAGTGCTCTCCGCCGATGCCTTCTCCCGGTTCGAAGAAGACGGCGTGCTCAATGCCGAAACCGGTCGCGCGTTCCGTGAAGCGATTCTGGCTCGTGGGGGATCGCAAGCGCCGATGGTGCTGTTCGTCGACTTCCGCGGACGCGAGCCTTCGATTGACGCACTCTTGCGCCATTCCGGCCTGAGTGAGGACGCGGCAGCATGACCGATACACCGCACGTGATTACCAAGAAGCGCTTCATCGCCGGGGCTGTCTGCCCGGCGTGCAGCGAGCCTGACAAGTTGATGATGTGGAGCGAGGATGACGTGCCGCATCGCGAGTGCGTGCAGTGCGGGTATTCCGATACGCTCAACGCCCAGGGTCAATCTATTCCGAAAGAGCTGGGCACACGCGTTAACAAGGCGCCGGTAAAGCCGGCCGGTCCAAAGGTGCAGGGCGTGCAGTTCTTCCCGAATCCGAAGCTGAAAAAGCCGGTTGATCCCAGCTGAAGCGCTTGGGTGACCGATTGGCTTTGGCTGAAGGCCCTTGCAATCGGGTTTGCCGGTGGTGGCGACGTCTCAATGCCATGTTTTTCGTGGCTGATACAACGCTGCCGCCGCAAGCCCGCATTGCTGGAGGTTTTGGGCTATAACCGCCACAGAATGGTCTGCACGCCCATCACGTCGGTCTTTTGAAACCAACCTTTGATCGAGCAACCGGCCAATGCGCTGGTGCTGCATGCACCACTGTTGAGGGCAGCTTTCAACGCGTCTACGTCGACATTGTTGATGTAATCGATGCCGTGCTTGAGGCTGTCCTCATCGCCATAACCCCCATGTTCCATCTCATCCAGCGCCGCCTGTTTGCTCCAGCCTTGCACCACGATTCGGTACATCGCCGCCACCAGCCCTGTGCGGTCCAACCCATGCTTGCAATGCATCAGCACCGGGCCTTTTTCCTGAGCCGTCTGAATCGTGCGCAGGCTTTGAATGATGTCCGCGTCATCCACGTGCACGGTTTGCAATGGAATCTGGATCTGCGTCACCGTTGGGTCCGACAGCCATTGACTGTCGCTCTCCTTGAGGAAGTCCACCACGGTCACCACGCCGAGTTTTTTCAGCAATGGCTGAGCGTCAGCATCGGGTTGGCGGCTGCGGTAGAGCGTCGGAGTCATCTGGTACAGGTTGTAATGAGGGTCGATCGGCTGAGCCCACTCGCTCGGGCGCGATCCGGCAGGGGGCGAATTATCGGCCTGAGCCACCGCGCAGGCAGAGAACGCCATGAGTGTAGCGGCCAGCGAAGCGATCAATCGAAGGCGCATCGAGTCTTACCGTGGGGGACGAGCGGTGGAGGATGCGGCAAGTCTCTACGCGCCGAGGTCAAGGCGATGTCAGGCAAATGTCAAAACTTCGTTGAGCGCCATTGATCGGCCTCGTGGCATTTCTCGCGCAAGAGCGTGGAGGAGCCTGGATTTTCGCGATACTGTATATATAAACAGCTATCGAGAGGCGCGCATGTCCATTCCATTGCCACCGCGCGGCCGCGGCACCGCGACCAACCCGCACAACCGTTTCGCCCCGAACCGCTCGGTGGCCGAAGACGACGGTTGGTATCAGGAAGTGCCGGTGACCCAAGGCACCACCGTGACGCTGGAGACAGCCAAGAGCATCATTGCGCGCAACACTTCCCCCGACATTCCGTTCGACCGTTCGATCAATCCTTATCGCGGCTGCGAGCACGGCTGCATCTACTGCTACGCATGACCCAGCCATGCCTATTGGGATATGTCACCGGGGCTGGATTTCGAAACCAGGCTGATTGCCAAGACCAACGCCGCGGCGCTGCTAGAACAACAGCTGTCCAAACCTGGCTACAGCGTGGCGCCGATTACCCTCGGCGCCAACACCGATCCGTATCAGCCGATAGAGCGCGAATACACACTGACCCGTGCCACGCTGCAAGTGCTGCTGCGCTATCGGCATCCGGTCACGATCATCACCAAGGGTTCGTTGATTCTGCGCGACCTGGACCTGTTGGCTGAGTTGGCGAAGCTCAATCTGGTCTCGGTGTTCATCAGCCTGACGTCGCTGGACGATGAGCTTAAACGTATCCTCGAACCACGCGCCGCCGCGCCCAAGGCGCGACTGCGGGCCATTCGGGTGCTGCGCGATGCCGGTGTGCCAGTGGGCGTCTTGCTGGCGCCAATGATTCCGATGATCAATGACATGGAACTGGAGAAGCTCATGGCTGAAGCCAAGGCGGCCGGCGCTTTGAGTGCGAGCTATGTGATGCTGCGATTGCCGCTTGAGGTCGCGCCGCTTTTCGAACAATGGCTGCAGGCGCATTACCCGCAACGGGCCGAGCACGTGATGAGCCTGGTTCGGCAGAGCCGTGGCGGGCAGGTGTATGACAGCCGCTTCGGCTCACGAATGCGCGGCGAAGGTGTATTCGCCGAGCTGCTGGCGCAGCGCTACAGTATTGCGGTGAAAAGATTGGGCCTTAACCATCGCGAGCGTTTTAAACTCGATTGCCAGGCGTTCTGTCCGCCGGGCGGGCAGATGTCGCTGCTGTGACTCCCGAGGCGTCTTGAATCGAAACCCACGCAGTGCCGCGGGTCTTTGCAGCATCGCTGGTTGACGGTGGCGATTTCGCAGGTGCCACCGGCAAGTTGTGCTATCAGAGCAGGCGCCAAGCGTCGGCCTGCGTTCGGGCTTTAGAATGTCTAACGCCAGACCCCCGGCCTAGAGCGGTGCATTCAGTTTCAATTAAGTTTGTATCGCTAAGGTGTTTCGCAAGTGACCCGTTTGTCACGCACCGATGGCATTTGTCCGTTGCCAAGAAAAGTGGACATCCACCGCAATCACTGGAAACTCCACTTCAACCCGACTGAGAGGATGAGACATGAGCAGCAGGGATAAACAACCGCAGCCGCTGGCGATTCAAGCCGCAGCAAAAGCCGAATCCGCCGAAGAGGCGTTGCAGCACATCGTCGATGGCTTCAAACACTTTCGCCATGACGTGTTCCCGCAGCAGGAAGAACTGTTCAAGAAGCTCGCCACGGCACAACACCCTCGCGCCATGTTCATTACCTGCGCCGACTCGCGCATCGTTCCCGAACTCATCACGCAAAGCTCCCCGGGCGACCTGTTCGTCACGCGCAACGTCGGCAACGTTGTGCCTCCCTACGGTCCCATGAACGGCGGCGTTTCCACTGCAATCGAGTACGCGGTGTTGGCGCTGGGCGTGCAACACATCATCGTCTGCGGACACTCCGATTGCGGCGCCATGCGTGCAGTGCTTAACCCCGACACCCTGGAAAAAATGCCGACCGTCAAAGCCTGGCTGCGCCATGCCGAGGTCGCCAAAACCGTGGTCCAGGACAACTGCAGCTGTTCCGATGAGCACGAAACCATGCACGTGCTGACCGAAGAAAACGTCATTGCCCAGTTGCAGCATTTGCGCACCCACCCTTCGGTCGCGTCAAAAATGGCCAGCGGTCAGCTGTTCATTCACGGCTGGGTCTATGACATCGAGACCAGTGAAATTC
This sequence comes from Pseudomonas sp. UBA5706, assembly GCF_002419965.1. Taxonomy (GTDB): domain Bacteria; phylum Pseudomonadota; class Gammaproteobacteria; order Pseudomonadales; family Pseudomonadaceae; genus Aquipseudomonas. The sequence goes on along the minus strand of NZ_DIHC01000043.1, from coordinate 62,732 downwards.
GCGCGTACGACGCCGAGGAGGACTGCTTCCTGCCTCTGGACGGCGATCACAAGACTCCAGTGGCCACCGTACCTCGCGGACGTTATTGATCGCCGACTGAGCCCAGCAACACGCTCGTGAAGCTGCGGCACCCCTGACGGTTCCACCCTCATTCCAGCTCACAGCGGCCGCGCATTGCGCGTGTCGTTGGGCGTTGTCACGTGTGAAGAATTCTCCGGAGAGTCGTCATGGCTACTACAGGTCTCAAGTCCTTGTTACCGCGGGAGCTGCTGGCTTCCGTGGTGGTGTTTCTGGTGGCCCTGCCGCTGTGCATGGGGATCGCGATCGCGTCCGGGATGCCGCCGGCGAAAGGGCTGATCACCGGCATCATTGGTGGCATTGTGGTCGGCTGGCTGGCCGGTTCACCGTTGCAGGTCAGCGGCCCGGCAGCAGGGCTTGCGGTGCTAGTCTTCGAACTGGTGCGCGAGCACGGCATGGCCATGCTCGGGCCGATTCTGCTGCTGGCCGGTTTGCTGCAATGGCTGGCCGGGCGTTTCAAACTCGGCTGCTGGTTCAGGGTGACGGCGCCCGCGGTGGTCTACGGCATGCTGGCAGGTATAGGCGTGCTGATCGTGTTATCCCAGGCTCACGTAATGTTCGACAGCGGCCCCAAACCTTCTGGGCTGGATAACCTGATTGCTTTGCCGCAGACGCTGTTCGGCGCCATCGGTCCGGGCAGCGGTCTGCAAGCCGGCGTGTTGGGCTTGGGCACCATCTCGATCATGTGGTTGTGGGAAAAGCGTCGCCCTCGCGCCTTGCGCTTCGTGCCGGGGGCCTTGCTTGGCGTGGGCGTTGCCACCGTGGCAAGCCTGGCGATGCGCCTTGAAGTCAAACGGGTCGAAGTGCCAGCCAACCTTGCTGAAGCCATAGATTGGTTGCGCCCGGCTGACCTGTTGAATCTGGCCGATCCATCGATCCTGATCGCGGCCCTTGCCGTGGCTTTTATCGCCAGTGCCGAGACGCTGTTGTCGGCAGCTGCGGTCGACCGCATGCATGACGGCCAGCGTTCGGACTTCGACAAGGAACTCAGTGCTCAAGGTGTAGGCAATATGCTCTGTGGCCTGGTCGGTGCGCTGCCGATGACCGGCGTGATCGTGCGCAGTTCTGCCAACGTGCAAGCCGGGGCGAAGACGCGTCTGTCGGCGATGTTCCATGGGCTGTGGTTGCTTGCGTTCGTGCTGCTGCTGTCCAGCGTGCTACAGAGCATTCCGGTGGCGAGTCTGGCGGGCGTGCTGGTCTACACCGGGTTCAAGCTGGTGGACCTCAAGGCGTTGCGGGGTCTGGGGCGTTATGGGCGAATGCCGATGTTCATCTACGGTACTACGGCGATTGCAATCATCCTGACGGACCTGTTGACCGGGGTCCTGCTTGGCTTTGCCCTGACGCTGCTGAAGCTGGCGTTCAACGCATCGCGTCTGAAGATCAATCTGGTGGACCTTAACGCTGAGGGCCAGATGGAGTTGCGTCTGAACGGTGCAGCGACTTTCCTCAAGGTGCCTGCGTTGACCAACGTCCTGAACAGTGTTCCGGCTGGCACTACGCTGCATGTGCCGTTGGGCAACCTTAGCTATATCGACCACTCTTGCCTTGAGCTGCTGGAAGAATGGGACCGCGCAAACGCTGCGCAGGGTTCCAGATTATTGCTGGAACAACGCCTGCTCAAGCGGCGGGTCGAGGGTCGAATCCGGACCTCGATCGGTGGGCCGGCCTTGCATTAGCGATGGCGTTCAAGCCTGTGAAGCGGGTCCCTATGCACATCGTTTGCTTCAAATGGCGTGGGAACGCTCGCTTGAGGCCAAGTCCAGATTATGCGTTCTCCGGCACAGGGTGCCGACCGGTTCATGTTGCGGCATAATCGAGCGTTCCGTGTTTAGCGAATCAGGATTTTTTCGCACATGAACCTACTTCATGCTGACGGCCGCCACTGGGACGAGTGCGCTGATGGCAGTGTTTAATGTCGACCGCGCCGGGCTATTCTGGCGATGCCGAGTAGCCCGGCAGCGAACCATCCCACAACTGCCTCAGCCCGTGCAGCGCGCACATCGCCTTGCCAGGCGCTGCCCTCCCCCTCATCTTTCATGCCGCGCACATTGCAGGCCAAACCCCTGTATTGCGTTGACGCATGCCGTCGGGCAAACGATGCATGCGCGAGGCAAATCGGCGGCCACGCCATGCAACTATCTCTTCCTGCGTTGCCCGGCACGGCTCGCGCCGGGCAGCGTGAATTCGTCACCAAGGCAGGTTAGCCATGACCACGTTTGACCCAGCTGTCTCAGAACCCGCGCAAATACGCCGTGCCGGCGTCGACCTCTCCGGGGTCATGTCGGTGCTAAGCAAGCACCTCTATTCCACGCCCATGGTGGCCCTGCGAGAGTTGGTGCAGAACGCCCACGATTCGATCCTGCGTCGACGCCAGGAGCAGCCGGATTGGCAGGGTCCCAGCCGTATCGAAGTGATTGGGAACAGCGCCCAAAATACCGTGCGCATCATCGATACCGGGGCCGGGCTTACCGAGTCGGAGATTCACGAATTTCTGGCCACTGTGGGTGTCAGCTACACCCGCGGCCTGCGCCAGGAAAACCCGGACGATAGCGGCCTGATCGGCATGTTCGGGCTGGGCTTTTTGTCGGCCTTCGTGCTGGCCAAACGGGTGACGGTACGCACTACCTCTTACCAGACACCCGAATTGGGTTTTGTCTATGTATCGAGCAATGCCGAGCAATACAGCGTCAGTCCCATGCCTGCAAGACCGGTAGGCACGGAAATCCTTCTGGAGTTGCAAGATGATTTCGGCCCACTGACCCGCACCGCTCACTTGCGTGAAATCCTGGGTCGCTATTGCGTGCTGCTGCGTGAACCCATCTATGTAGGCGAGGAGGCGCAGCCGATCAACCCTGCCCCGCCACCTTGGCGCGACCAAAGTGCATTGGCGTTGCCGCCCCCGTTGCAGCAGCGGCGCAATCTTGAGTTTGCAGCACGTTTCGAGCACAACTTCGAGCCCATCTGTTGCATGCCGGTGCAGCCCGAAGGCGCAAGTGACGCCATAGGTTTGCTGTGGGTGCAGGACGGCGGGACGTATGGCACCACCGACAACCGTAACCTGTCGGTTTTCCTGCGCGGCATGCTGCTGGACGATGACGCACGCGACTTGCTGCCACCCTGGGCCGGGTTCATTGGCGGAGTCATCGAATCCAGTCGGCTCACGCCCACTGCAAGCCGCGAAGACCTGCAGCGTGACAGCCACTACAACGCTATCCAGCATGCCCTTGGTGAAGCTCTGGTCGCCGGCCTGCTGGCCTTGAGCAAGAGTCAGCCGCAGGCGTGGCGCCGGGTACTGGCGCGCCACAACGAAGCGTTATTGGGGGCGTGCCTGTGTGATGAGCGTCTCTTCGCCCTGCTCATGGACAGCGTCAAGGTGCCTACCTCGCAGGGCGATCTGCCGACCCGTGAGTTGCTGTTCAAGGGCGCGCTTTACGTGATTCTGGACAATGAAAGCGGGTTTGAAGAAATGCTCTTTCGCGCAATGGGTGCGCCGGTGGCATTGGGTAACCGCTATGCCGTGGTGCCGTTTCTGCGCCGTTGGGCCGAAGCGCGCAAGGTTCGCTTGATTGAGCTGGGGACCGAGCAGGGCAATCGCCAGCTGTTCCAGTTGGCTGACCTGGATGAACAGTCCCGGCAGTGGCTGCATGAACATCTGGCGCACGAGGAGCGTCTGGTGGCAGCGCGTTTCAGCCCTGCCGAACTGCCCTTGGTGGTGGTGCCCGACCACGAGGCGCAGCTCAAACAGCGGCTGGAGCAGGACCAAAACGACAAGCGCGTCTCTACTTCAGCGCTGCGCCTGGCTCGACAATTCACCCAGACCGTCGACAGCACCTACCTCACCCGTCTGTACCTGAACCTCGACAACCCGGCGATCCAGGCCCTTATTCAGGCTGTGGGCGTCGGTAATCCACAGTCCGTTGACGCCGCCCGGTTGCTCAAAGCCTTCAAGGTGATCATCGCCGGTCAGGGTAATGCTCCCGCCGCCCCTTCATTAAACCAGGCACTGATAGACCTTGCGGGCGCGGTGCAACGATTGCTGGATAAGTAAAAAAACCGTCATTAGCTGAACAAGGACAACCATCATGAACATCTGGGCCTGGGTGGACAAACTTCAGGACGACCTGCGCGAAGCCGGCCAGACGCAAAGCGCTATCAGCATCAATCGTCTGAGTGATCATGTCGCCGATCTCGAGATCGAACGGGCCGCGGCCCTGTTGCCCGAGGTCAAGGCTATCAACAAAACCCTGCACAATCCGTGGCTGGACGTGTTCACCCGCCACTGGGAAATGCGCAACCGCCTGGGAAACTCAATGGAGGGTGAGACCGCGCTGGCCGACGCCGTCTCGTTGTTCGAAGCCGCCCATCGTGAAGACACCATCGATTGCCCGCAGTCAGTGTGTGTCACCCAGGACCTGGCGACCTGCTACGCCAACATGGACGGCCCGGGGTGGGTGCCCGAGCGCATCGAGGTGTGCGATGAAACCATGGCCCGTATCGACCCCAGCTGGAGCTGTTTCCAATGCCTGACGGTGGAAAAAAGCGAGGCGCTGCTCGATGCCAGGCGCTACGACGACGTGATGGCCTACGTCGATGAGCAAGAGCGCAAAATCAATGCAGCCGGAGAAGAGGATTACGGCGGGCTGGGCGAGATGCGCGTGCGTGCGCTGCTGGCGATGGGCCGCCCCGCAGAAGCGTTGACGCTGATCGAAGCGGCAGAAGCCAAGATCCAGGGCGGCGAGTGGAAGAACACCTCACAACCCAGAGCCCTGGCCAAGTCTCTGGCCTTGGCCGAACTGAGTCGCGATGAGGAAGCTCTTGAAGCATTGCCAGCCTATAACGACTTGGCGCCTCGCTATCGCAAAGATTGGTTGCGTACGGTGTATTGCCTGCTGAAGCGTGCCCCCGAACGTAATACCTGGAGCCTGGGCAGCACGGTTTACCGCATGTTGGCCGAATACTCCCGGCAAGGCACTCATCGTTTGGTCATCGAACTGACTGATCTGGCCGTGCGCATGGCCATACAGCGTGGCTCAGTCTGGAGCGCCCGTCGTCACCTGGCGCTGGCCCGGTCGCACGTTCCCAAACTCAAGGCCGATTGCGGTGCCAACGAGCTCTTGAACGAGTTGGAGGCATTGATCCGTGCCCTGCCCGAGCAGGATGCTTTGCCTGTCCCTGCCGCTGATTTGATTGACTGGCTGGACCGCGAAGACCCCGAACGCCCGGCGCGAGACCCTGAGGTTGAAGTGCAATGGCTGTTACGCGCGCAGCAAGAACGACCTGAGGACATGCAACTGCTGGAAACCACTGTGGGCGCGCTGCAGGCGTGTTCCGCCGAAAGTCAGGGCATGGCGCTGCTCTGGACCTATGTGCGCGAGCATGCCGCCGAAGAAAACCCGATGGCTTACCAGTTGCTTAACCTGCTGCTCGACGAGGGAGAGCATGACCAGGTCAGACGCCTGGCCGATTTGTACCGTCCGGCAATCCCGTTGGTTGCGCTGTGGTGTGAAGCGCGAATGGCCGAGCGGCTGGGGGACTGGCCGCAACTGGAGCTTACCTGCCGTGATCTGCTGGCGCTTGACGCCGAGCGGCATGGCGCCCGGGAACTGCTGGCGCGCGCCTTGATGCAACAGCAACGTTTCGACGAAGCCGCCGCTTGCTACCAAGCGCTTGCCAGCCGTCTTGAGCAGCCTCGCTCGAGCCTCTGGGACCAGATGACCGCTGCCAGCTGTGCCGGGGATTGGGCCAGCGTGCGCCAGGCCGCGGCACAGCTGAGTATCGAACTCTCCAGCCAGGAAGGCGTGATCGAAGAGGATGGAGGATGGGCCATTGTGCGCTTCATCGAGAACGGCGAAGCCGTCGAGTACTATGCGCGCCGGACTGGGCCGGTCACTGCTCGGGTGGTAGAGAATGCCAGCCCGCAGCATACTCAGCACGTCGGCGACTGGGTGGTATTCGACGCCGGGATGCTTTACCCGGCCCCCGAGGATGAGCAGGAGCGCGAGCGGTTCGTACCGACCTATCCAGTCGTCCACGTGTTGGAAAAAGGCGTCTTTGGCCCCAGTTGGCTGGTCGATGGGATCTATCCCGGTGACGAGGCGTTCGCAGCGTTGCGCGAGGTCACGGAAGCTGAAGGCTGGCAGCTTTGGGTACACAGCAGCGACACCTATCTGCTCAGCGACGCCGAACATCCCGAACAGGAGGCACTACCGGGCGTGCTGTTTACCATCGCCATTCAATCCACCCGCTCGCCTGCCGATTTGCACAAGGTCTTGCTAGAAGTCACCAGACACTGGCCTCACCCAATGTGCTGGTTACGCTTGGCGGACCATTGCCAGGCTGATGTCCAGCCTCATCACGCGGTCATTGAGCGCTACGGTCTGTAACCGAGGCAATACGTGCGTCGAATGGCCAAAATAAGGCACAGACGCGCGTTTGCGCGTGCTTTGCGTAGCAACCCAGTGCGATTTGGAATGCGCGAGGGGCGTCAATCCTTCGCGCGTTCCATCTCAAGTCCTACGCCCAGTTGTCGGGACAGGCTCGGCCAGCGTTTCCAGGCAGTCTCGGTGTCCGGGCTGGCGAGTTGCTCGCGATAAGCTTCGACCGACTCCAGCGAGAAGCTCTGGTCATCCAGCATTTCGTCAATGGCGTGGTGTACCACTTCGTCCAGTTGATTGGCGAATACCTCACCGATCAACTGGTGGGCAATGACACTGGCAACCGTGGTGTTCACCGGAATAAGCGGCCGACCAAAATGCACGATGTACAGGTCATTCACTTCTTCCACGAGCCGATGGGCCAGGTAGGCTTCATCGAGCAGGCTGTCGAGGCCTTCATGCCCCTCCATGATCGCGGGCGGTGCGCTGAAGAATTGCTCGGCGATTTTCAGTACCGGTTTGATCTGACCTTCAATGCCGGCCTGCAAAGCGACGTCATGGGCTGCGTCCAGTAAGTCAGGTACCTGCTCGATGTAAGCGACGACAAAACGCGACAGCACCCCCTGGGCATCAACGTCAGGAAGATGGATAGCAGGGTGCAGATGAGGCAGTTGTAACTCGAGTTGGCGCAACAGCTGACCGGTCTTGGTTTCGTGTTCCTGTGCTCGTGTGATCTGCTCGCGCAATGCGGCGGTGTTCATGAGTGCTCCATAAGGCAGTGAAACGAGGGCGTCATTATAGGAAGGGATACGTTAGCTTGCTTATTACTTACCCTAAGACGTAATTGTCATAACCGCTCGGGCGTTATGTACATCAGCTATTTACAGACCGCTCCCGCGGTTGCTCGTCGGACAGGGCCAAGTGGAAGCAGACGCACCAGCACCGGGATTCCCTTTGTGCCAAGGGCCGGTTGTTGTACCGTGGCGGTCGGCTGCATGCCGCGGTGAATCAAAACCGCGCTGCTCGTAGATCATTATCCGATATCAAGTTTATGACCCGAACCCAGAAAGCCATTTTCATACTCGTGGCCGTCGTTGCACTCGTCCTGGGGCTGACCGTCAGCCGTGTACTTTCCGGCAACGGCCAAGGGGATCAAGCCGCGCTGATTGACGCCGGAGTGATACTGCTGCCGCAAAGCCGGCAGGTTCCTGGCCTTGAATTGACGAATCAAGAGGGCCAAACGGTCTCGCTCGATGCGTTCAAAGGCAAATGGGCGCTTCTGTTTTTTGGCTACACGTTCTGCCCTGACATCTGTCCAACCACGCTGGCCCAGCTCCGGCAGATCAAGAGTGAGCTGCCCAAGGATGCTGCAGAAAAACTACGTGTGGTGCTGGTCAGTGTTGACCCGAACAGGGACACGCCGCAGCAGCTGAAGACCTACCTGGGGTACTTCGACAAACAGTTCGTGGGCCTGACCGCACCGGTAGAGACCATTCAAAAGCTCGCCAATGCGCTGAGCATTCCATTCATTCCGGCAGACACCGGCAAGCCGAACTACACCGTCGACCACAGCGGCAACCTCGCCCTCCTCGGCCCGGACGGCACGCAGCGCGGTTTTATCCGCGCGCCGTTGAACAACCTGAAGCTAGTGGCGCAATTGCCAGGGTTGGTCGGGAAGCAATGAAGCGAGGAGGCGGGTTTGCGCCCGCCGCGTGATCTGCGGCAGGCACACGAGCTGTTCAGAACGCCGGAACCACCGCGCCTTTGTATTTATCGATGATGAACTGCCTGGTTTCCGGGCTGTGCAGCGCGGCGATCAACTTCAGGACGGCGGGCGAATCCTTGTTGTCCTCGCGGGTCACCAGGATGTTCGCGTAGGGCGACTCCTGACCTTCGATGATCAACGCATCCTTGGTCGGATCAAGCTTGGCGGTCAGCGCGTAGTTTGTGTTGATGAGTGCCAGATCCACTTGTGTCAGCACCCGCGGCAGAGTCGCTGCTTCCAACTCGCGAAACTTCAGGTTTTTCGGATTCTGCTGCACGTCGCTTGGTTTGGCCGTAATGCTGTTTGGGTCCTTCAGAGTGATCAGGCCGGCCTTGACCAGCAGCAGGAATGCACGACCTTCATTGGTTGCATCGTTCGGCACCGCCACCGTTGCGCCGTCAGGCAGATCGGCCAGGCTCTTGAGCTTGTCCGAATACGCGCCGAAAGGCTCGATGTGCACTTTGGCCACGCTTACCAGATGCGTGCCCTTGCCCTTGTTGAACTCGTCCAGATACGGCTGATGCTGAAAGAAGTTGGCGTCCATGCGCTTCTGATCCACCTGCACATTCGGCTGGATGTAATCGTTGAAGACCTTCACATTCAGCGTCACGCCTTCTTTAGCCAGCGTCGGTTTCACGAATTCCAGGATCTCGGCGTGCGGCACGGCACTGGCCGCGACGGTCAGGGTCTCATCGGCATGGGCGGACAGCGCAGCCACTGCAGCGAATATAGCCAACAGCTTCTTCATATCTCTCTACTCCTTGAAATGCGTGCCCAGTGGCACGCATGCACCGGCCCATGACATTAGGCTGGACCGGATAACTCGCTTAACGGTGTGAAAAGTGCGCAACCAGCCTGTCGCCGACGGTTTGCAGGATCTGCACCAGCACCAACAGCAATACGACCGTGACGAACATCACATCGTTCTGGAAGCGCTGATAGCCGTAGCGAATCGCCAGGTCGCCCAGGCCTCCCGCGCCCACGGCGCCGGCCATGGCGGTAAACGACACCAGCGCGATCGCGGTCACGGTAATCGCCGCCACAATGCCCGGACGCGCTTCTGGCAGCAGAGCCTTGACGATGATTTGCCGGGTTGAGGCGCCCATTGCTTGAGTCGCCTCGATGATCCCGCGATCCACCTCGCGCAGGGCGGTTTCAACCAGCCGCGCGAAGAATGGCGTGGCGCCTGCGATCAATGGCGGCAGCGTGCCGAGAATCCCCAGCGACGTGCCGGTAATGATCTCGGTCAGCGGCATCATCACGATCAACAGGATGATGAACGGCAACGCCCGCAGCATGTTCACGATCAGGCCAATGGTGGCGTAGACCGGTTTGTTCTCGAGCAGCTGACGCGGTGAGGTAAGGAACATCAACACGCCAAGTGGCAGGCCCAGCAACACGGTGAAGGCCAGGGAAATGCCGAGCATAATCAGGGTATCGCCAGTGGCGACCCAGATTTCATACCAGTCGACGTTGGAAAACAGAGTGGCCAGGGTGTCCATTAGCGCAGGATCTCCATGTGAACGTCAGCCGCGGTAAAGCGGGCGAACGCGGCGTCCATATCGCCGCCGGTGATGGCCAGCGTCAGTTGCCCGTAGGGAGTGTCCTTGATGCGGTCGATACGGCCCGCCAGGATGCTGTAGTCCACACCCGTTTCCCGAGCGACGGTACCCAGCAATGGCGCGTAGGTGGCTTCCCCCTGAAACGTCAGGCGCACAATACGGCCCTGCACGTGCGCGAAGTCGGAGTTCAGGTCATTGTCATCGACTTGCTCGTCTTCCTGCACGAACCTGCGAGTGGTTGGGTGCGTGGGATGTAGAAACACATCCGCCACGGCGCCTTGCTCGACGATCACGCCTGCATCCATGACCGCGACCTGATCACAAACGCGACGAATCACGTCCATTTCGTGGGTGATCAGCACGATGGTCAGTTTCAGTTCACGATTGATTTCGGCAAGCAATTGCAGGACAGAGGCCGTGGTCTGTGGATCGAGTGCGCTGGTGGCCTCGTCGCACAACAGAATCTTCGGTTTGGTCGCCAGGGCGCGGGCGATGCCGACGCGTTGTTTCTGGCCTCCGGACAACTGCGCCGGGTATTTGCTCGCGTGATCGGACAGGCCAACCCGCTCCAGCAACTCAGCCACTCGCTGATCGATCTGCGTGCGGGACATATCCCCGGCCAGGGTCAGCGGCATAGCGACGTTATCGGCTACGGTTTTGGAGGACAGCAGGTTGAAGTGCTGGAAGATCATCCCGACCTGACGGCGGAAGGCGCGCAGGCCTTCGGCGTCCAGCGCGGTGACATCGACGTCATCGACCAGAATCTTGCCGCCACTCGGGGCTTCCAGGCGGTTGATCAGACGCAGCAGGGTGCTCTTACCTGCACCGGAATGGCCGATCAGGCCAAACACCTGCCCATTGTCGACCCGCAGGCTGGTGGGGTGGAGTGCGGGAATTTCCCTGTCGGCAACCCGATAGGTTTTATGGACGTTTTGAAACTCGATCACGAAGCGAACCTTGTGGGGGCGCAATGGAAATTTAGCGCGAGAACGAGCCTCGAACGCTGCAGGCGATCAGCGAAAAAAGCCGTGTATCGCTCGGCTGGATAAACCGGGCGCGCATTTTAGCCTGTCGAGGCTGGGTTGAGCCCGCAATTATTAGCATTTATTTAGCGGATCACCAGTCGAACGGGCATAACGCCAGTGCCCAAGCGACGTTAGGCCGAATATTTAAAAAAACACGGAACGGCCATTTTTATCCTCAGTCACTACATAAGCGCCGAAATTTCCCCTGCATGTTGTCCGGGAAATTCCTGCTTAACGAGCTCGTACCGACTTCCTCAGGGAAGCTCGAGAAAAGAGCCGCCTGAACTGAGGAGTTTGTGTCCGATGGCTACGAAGAAACCTACTGCACCCGTCAGTGCTACACCCAAGAGCGAGCTAGCAGGTACCGATACGCTGGATCGCGGTAACACCAACGAAAAGCTCGACAGTCTGGAGCAGTTCCGCTCCGACGCTACCGGTCAGGCGCTTCGCACCAACCAGGGCGTGAAAGTCTCCGACAACCAAAACACCCTTAAAGTCGGAAACCGCGGCCCGTCGCTGCTCGAAGACTTCATCATGCGTGAAAAGATCACGCATTTTGACCATGAGCGTATCCCCGAGCGTATTGTCCACGCCCGTGGTACAGCAGCTCATGGTTACTTCCAGGCTTATGAAAATCACTCGGCCTTGAGCAAGGCGGAGTTCCTGCGTGACCCAGGCAAGAAAACCCCGGTCTTCGCGCGTTTTTCTACCGTCCAAGGCCCGCGTGGTTCCGGTGACACCGTACGTGACGTGCGCGGTTTCTCGGTCAAGTTTTACACCGGCGAAGGCAACTTCGACCTGGTCGGCAACAACATGCCGGTCTTCTTCATTCAGGATGCCATCAAGTTTCCGGACTTCGTGCACGCTGTAAAACCAGAGCCACACAATGAAATTCCTACCGGCGGCTCGGCGCATGACACGTTCTGGGACTTCGTTTCCCTGGTGCCGGAATCCGCGCACATGGTGCTTTGGACTATGTCCGACCGTGCCCTGCCCAAAAGCCTGCGCACCATGCAGGGTTTCGGGATCCATACCTTCCGCCTGATCAACACCGAGGGCAAATCATCGTTCGTCAAGTTCCACTGGAAGCCTAAGTACGGTACTTGCTCCCTGCTGTGGGACGAAGCCCAGAAACTGGCGGGTAAGGACACAGACTTCCATCGTCGCGACCTGTCCGAGTCGATTGAAATGGGTGATTACCCAGAGTGGGAACTGGGTGTGCAGATCGTGGCGGAAGAAGACGAGCACAATTTCGATTTCGACTTGCTCGACCCGACCAAGATCATCCCCGAAGAGATGGTCCCGGTCACACCTTTGGGCAAAATGGTGCTAAACCGCAACCCGGATAACTACTTCGCTGAAACCGAGCAGGTTGCGTTCTGCCCAGGTCATATCGTGCCAGGTATCGACTTCTCCAACGACCCGTTGCTGCAAGGTCGTCTGTTTTCCTACACCGATACGCAGATCAGTCGTCTGGGCGGGCCAAACTTCCACGAAATCCCGATCAACCGTCCGATTGCACCGAATCACAGCAGCCAGCGTGATGCCCAACACCGTATAACCATCGATAAGGGTCGTGCGTCCTACGAACCCAACTCCATCGATGGCGGTTGGCCGAAAGAGACCCCTGCAGCGCCGGAAGATGGCGGCTTTGAGACCTATCACGAGCGTGTTGAAGCAAGCAAGGTTCGTGAACGCAGCCCGTCATTCGCTGACCACTTCTCGCAGGCCACGCTGTTTTTCAACAGCATGAGCGAGCACGAGAAAGAGCACATCATCGCGGCATATAGCTTCGAGTTGGGCAAAGTGGAACGTGAACACATCCGTGCGCGTCAGGTGAACGAGATCCTGGCCAACATCGACATAACATTGGCATCTCGCGTTGCTGCAAACCTGGGCTTGCCTGCGCCGAAAGGTCCGACCGTCACGGCCCAGAGTACCAAGTCAACTGTCGACAAATCGCCCACCCCAACCGTCGACAAGTCGCCATTGTTGAGCCAGGTCAATCTGCTGTCGGGTGACATCGCGTCTCGCAAAGTAGCGATTCTGGTGGCTGACGGTGTCGATGACAAAGCCGTTGCGGCAATGAAGGCTGCGCTGGGAGCTGAAGCGGCTCACGCCAAGGTGCTGGGCCCAACCTCCGCTCCAGTGAAAACCGCTGGCGGGCAAACGCTTGCCGTGGATGCGTCCATTGAAGGCTTGCCTTCGATTGCATTCGATGCGGTGTTCATTCCGGGCGGTGCAGCATCGGTGAAGGCACTGAGCGGCAACGGTGTGGCTTTGCACTATGTACTTGAGGCCTACAAACACCTCAAGGCCATCGCCTACGCAGCAGACGCTAAGGAGTTGATCGACTTGCTTCGTCTGGATGCCGACGCGGGCTTGCTCGCAGTGTCTGACAGCAAGTCGGTCGCGGCTTTCTTCGATGCGATCAAGCAGCACCGCGTTTGGGCGCGTGAGCCGAAGGCTAAAGCAATTCCGGCTTAAAGCGTCCTTCGTGTGGGGCCTGCAGATACTGCTGACCCCTGCAACAGGCCAGCTTGCCGCCGGTAGCGTTCCTGAACACGCCGCCGTCGGCAAACCAGCTTGCTAGACGAAAACGTACCCACAAAAAAGGCGTTACCCGCGAGGGCAACGCCTTTTTTGATTAACTACGATCAGGGCTTGGCGGGTTTTAAAATCACCTGGGCAGGTTCGGTCTTCGCGATATCTCGCTGAATCTGCAATTCGAAGTCCGGATTTATCTTCGCCACGCGCTTGGTCAGCAAGGTTGCCAGCCAAGGGTAGTCCTCGGTGCGGGGCACTTGGACCGTCACGTCGCAATTGAAGGCTGTCACGTCGGCCGCAATGTCGTTCAGTTGGCGACGCAGTTGCTTGGAATCGGTGATTTTCAACGCAACGGTTGTGCTCTCAACGCTCGGATCGACGATTTTTGCCACGCGTTTTGCCTCGGCAGCACGCAGTTCCGCTTCGGCCTTATCGAGTTCAGCCTTGCGCGCGTTAGCGATGGCACCATTGACGCCGCTCGTCAGGGCAGGTGCCTTGGGCATGAGCACACGGGCGCGGCTCAGCGCGGTGGCAGCCGCATTGACGTCGCCTTTTTGCAGCACGATCTGGCTACGGCTCAAATACGCCTCGGCCAACTGACGTTGGTACTGCTCCAGGCGCGGGTCAGTGGGGTTCTTGCTCTGCAAAGCGGCGAGCTGGTCTTCAGCGGTGGCCAATTCGCTGCTGGCGATATTCTGTTCCAACTGCTGGTAAGCGTCGGGTGCCGCAACTGAAGCGGGCTGCTCGACGGGCTTGCTTTGGCAAGCGCCCAACAGGACGGAAAATGCAGCAAGCAGCAGATAACGGGATGCGAACGGCTTCATTCCTGCGATTCTCTATTTGCGCAAAAAGCGAGCAAGTGTACACATAAGTGCCTTGCACCGAAAATAACAGATCACGATCGGCGGTGCTGGATGGAATCATTGCACATTGCCGCCATTGGATTATTGCGGAGTATGACTCTACTTCCTTTCCAAGGTTCTACCGCTTGGGCAAAAGGAAACTCAGGAGAAACAGCGCAGCGGCACAGACCACGATCGATGGACCGGCTGGCGTGTCCTTGAACCACGACAACGCCAGCCCGCCGCAGACCGCGAGAATGCCGATCACACTGGCGCCAAGCGCCATTTGCTCCGGCGAACGGGCGTGACGCTGTGCCGCAGCGGCGGGGATGATCAGCAAGGAGGTGATCAGCAGCACACCGACGATTTTCATGGCCACCGCAATCACCACCGCGATCAGCAGCATCAGCGTCATGCGCAGCGTCGCGACCGGCAACCCTTCGACGGTCGCCAGTTCTTCGTGGACGGTGATCGCCAATAGCGGGCGCCAGAGTGCGCAGATAAGCACCAGGACTGCCGCGCTGCCGCCGAGAATCCACGCCAGATCGGCGGGGCTGATCGCCAGCAGGTCGCCAAACAAGTAGCCCATCAGGTCAATGCGTACTTCGCGCATGAAACTCAACACCACCAACCCGAGGGACAGTGTGCTCGGCGCTAGGATCCCCAGCAGCGTGTCCGAGGCCAGCGGCTGGCGTTGCTGCAAGGTCACCAACAGGATCGCGAGCAACAGGCAGCCGACGGTCACGGCGACGGCCGGGCTGATGTCCAGCAAGAAGCCCAGTGCGACGCCGAGCAACGCCGCGTGAGACAGCGTGTCACCAAAGTAGGCCATCCGCCGCCAGACCACGAATGAACCCAAGGGGCCGGCCACAACTGCCAGGGCAAGGCCTGCGAGCAAGGCGTAGAGTAGAAAATCAGCCATGCTTGCAGCCGTCTCCGTGGTCCTGATGATGAGTATGAGGCATTGAGTGATCGTGAGCAGTCAGGGCGGGCTGGCAAACCTGGCCATGCAAATCATGGGCGTGGTCGTGACGATGATGGTAGATCGCCAGACTCGCAGCGTTTTGGCCGAACAGCTCGACGAACGCCGGATCGGTGCTGACTTGTTCGGGATGCCCGGAACAGCAGACGTGGCGATTCAGGCAGACCACCTGATCGGTGGTGCTCATGACCAGGTGCAGGTCATGGGAGACCATCAGTACGCCGCACTGGTGGCGGTCGCGTAGCTGGGTAATCAGCGCATAAAGCTCGGCCTGTCCGGCCACGTCCACGCCTTGCACGGGCTCGTCGAGTACCAGCAATTCAGGTCTGCGCAGCAGCGCGCGTGCCAGCAACACCCGCTGCATCTCGCCTCCTGAAATGCCCTGTAACGGGCTATCGATAACCTTTTCGGCACCGACTTCTGCCAGGGCCGCCAGCGCTGTCGCGCGATCGACGCCCGGCACCAAGCGCAGAAAACGCAGCACGGACAGGGGCAGCGTCACATCCACCTGCAGTTTTTGCGGCATGTAACCCACGCGCAGTTTTGGCCTGCGCCAGATATCGCCGGAGTCAGGCTTAAGCAGGCCCAGTACGGCGCGCACCAGAGTCGTTTTGCCCGCGCCGTTAGGGCCGATCAAGGTAACGATCTCGCCGCAGCTGACACTCAGCTGAATGTTCTCCAGCACACTCTGGCCAGTACGGGTGACGCTGACGTTCTTCAGGCGGATCAGGGCGTCGCTCATCACGCGGCCTTGCAGCCGGCACATACCCCAACGATTTCCACGGTCTGTGTTTCTACAGCGAAGCCGACTTCATTGGCCGCGCTGACGATTGAGGCGCTGATCGCCCCATGCTGCAACTCGATGGCGGCGTGGCATTCACGGCAGATCAGGAACTGGCCCTGATGCGCATGAGTGGGGTGATTGCAGCCTGCAAAGGCATTGAGTGAAGCGATGCGGTGCACCAGACCGTTTTCCAGGAGAAAATCCAGGGCACGGTAAACGGTAGGCGGCGCGGCCCGGCGGCCGTCCTCTTCACTCAGTACCGCCAGGATGTCGTACGCGCCCAGCGGCTTGTGACTCTGCCAGACCAATTCCAGCACACGGCGTCGCAAAGCGGTCAGGCGCAGGCCTTTACCGGCGCACAGCGCATCGGCTTCAGCGAGCGCGCTGTGCACGCAATGAGAGTGATCGTGGGGGCGACTGGCCAGCGGTGTTTTAGACATGGGCGGCGACGGCTTTTGTGAGAGACGTTATTATGTTACCCGTTCCTGCCCCCATGAGTGGTCATCGTGTCCCGACTTTTTTTACTTTTTGTCGTATTTCTCTCCGTATTCTCCGCCATCACCCCCGCTCAGGCTGATGTTCGCGTACTGACCAGCATCAAGCCGCTGCAGTTGATCGCTGCGGCTGTGCAGGACGGCATTGCAGTGCCCGAAGTGCTCCTGCCACCGGGCGCTTCGCCGCATAACTATGCGTTGCGCCCCTCCGATGTACGGCGCGTGCAAGAGGTCGATCTGCTCTACTGGATCGGCCCGGATATGGAAACCTTCCTGCCTCGCGTGCTGGCCGGTCGGACCAAGGAGTCGGTGCCTGTTCAGTCGCTTCCCGGCATGCACCTGCGTCATTTCACCGCCAGCAGCGATCATGACCACGACGGCGATGGAGACGAGCATGATCACGATCATCGCCCGGGTAGCGTCGATGCGCATTTGTGGTTGTCCTCGGTCAACGCGCGGGTGATTGCAGCAAAAATGGCGGCCGACCTGAGCCAGACCGATCCGGCCAATGCCGCCCGCTACCAAAGCAATGCCAACGCATTCGACGCGCGGATGGACGCACTGGATCTGAAAATCAAACAACGTGTAGCGGGCATCAGCGACAAGAAATATTTCGTGTTTCACGAGGCTTTCGATTATTTCGAAGAGGCCTATGGGTTGAAGCACGCCGGTGTGTTCGCGGTCAGCAGTGAAGTGCAACCGGGCGCGCAACACGTCGCCGCCATGCGCACGCGGTTGGCGGAGTACGGCAAGACCTGTGTCTTTAGCGAACCTCCCCTGCGCCCGCGTCTGGCCGATACTTTAAGCGCTGGCTTGCCGGTGAAGCTGGCCGAACTGGACGGCTTGGGGGGCTATACGCCTGCTACGGCACAGGGTTATGAGCAGCTGCTGAGCAAGCTGGCAGATGACCTGGCGGGGTGTCTGGAGAGTTTGTAACTCTAGAGTTTCCCTGCAACAGGGCGGCTTGTCGGCGGTGGCGGTTGCGAAGTTGCTGCCGCCGGCAAGCCAGACTGCTACAGGGATCTACGACTGATCCAACCGTTACAACGCAAACGGCAGTGGAATATGGGTTTGCTGACGCTGTTCAAGGCGTTTGCGGAATTCCGAAGGGTCGTGGATCAGCACATCCTGTCCGGCAAATGTCTCGGCAGCGATCAGGCGTGACAGCCAAAACCGTACACAACCCACGCGCAGCATTGTTGACCACAGCTCAGCCTCTGCCGCCGTGAATGGACGCAACGCCGCGTAGGCACCCAGCAGCGCGCGAGCCCTTGGGGCGTCGATTTTGCCGTCTTCGAACGAACACCAGTCATTTACGGCGATCGCCAGGTCATACAGCATCGGGCCCGAGCAGGCGTTATAGAAGTCGATCACGCCGGTCAGGTGGGTTCCTTCGAACAGCGTATTATCGCGGAACAGGTCGGCGTGCACGTTGGCGCGTGGAAGCGTCAGGATCGCGGCTTTGTGGCGCTCGATCTCTTCTACCGAAGCGCGCAGTAGCGCACCTTCAATCTCGTCCAGATGCGAAATGAAGTTGCCCCCCTCCTCCAGCATCCAGTCCAGCCCGCGGTCGGTCCTGCGCTCGATAGTCTTTTCGCGGGTGGCCAAGTGCATGTGCGCCATCAGTTCACCGATCTGCGCGCAGTGCTGGGTATTTGGCTCGGTAGGGTGTTTGCCCGGCAGGCGCGGTTGCAGCAGCGCCGGCTTGCCTTTGAGCTCGCGCAGCGCCTGGCCGTCGGTGGTGCGCAGCGCATAAGGCACGGGCAGGTCGGCGTCGTGTAAAACGTCCAACAGCTCGATGAAAAACGGCATTTCCTGAACAGGCCCGCGCTCGACCAAAGTGAGCACGTATTCACCCTGTTCCATGCTGATGAAGAAGTTGGTGTTTTCACTTCCGGCTGCGATGCCTTGGAAATCACGCAGTTGGCCGAGCCCGTAGGGGGCGAGAAAAGCTTCCAGCTCGGGCCGAGCCAGGGGAGTAAAAACGGACATATGAACACTGCCAGCAAAAGGTGAATGTAGGGCGTTACCAGCTGAATAATACCCATTGGGGAATCAGCATGTCCGGTTGATCCGAACGAATGAATTGACCGCTGGTGCCGTCGGCGCGCACCAGGTAATACGGTTTGCCGTGTTTGGGCGTGATTTTGACGGCGTACACGAAACCGTTTGCTTTGTATTCCTGAATAAGATTGTCGCCATCGTTGCCGATCGTGACGTCAGGTTCCGGCGATGGCGCGTCGTCATCTGCCGCCAGCGCCGTTAACGGGCAAGCAACCATCCAGCTGACCAGTAACAGGCGATTTAGCGCGCGCATGATAACCTTGTTCCTTTGTCGTCAACGGTTCGCGCATTCTAGCGCCGACCCCGCCGAAAAGGTTGATCCCTCACATGAGTCAAGCGCCTCTCGTCCTGGTGGACGGTTCTTCTTACCTATACCGCGCCTTCCACGCGCTGCCGCCGCTCACCACCTCCAAAGGCCTGCCTACCGGTGCGGTGAAGGGTGTGTTGAACATGCTCAAGAGTTTGCGCAAACAGTATCCGGACAGCCCGTTCGCCGTGGTCTTCGATGCCAAGGGCGGGACCTTCCGCGATGACATGTTCGCCGAATACAAGGCCAACCGCCCGAGCATGCCCGATGACATGCGCGTACAGATCGATTTCTTGCACAACTGCGTGCGCGGTTCGGGCTATCCGCTGCTGTGCGTTGAAGGCGTCGAAGCCGATGACGTCATCGGCACACTGGCGCGCAGCAGCGCCGCCGCCGATCGTCCGGTGGTTATCTCCACCGGCGACAAGGACATGGCGCAGTTGGTCGATGGGCACATCACCCTAGTCAACACCATGACCGGGAGCGTGCTCGATGTGGCTGGCGTGAAGGAAAAATTCGGTGTAGGCCCTGAGCAGATCATCGATTATTTAGCGCTAATGGGCGACAAAGTCGACAATATTCCCGGTGTTCCCGGTATTGGGGAAAAGACTGCCGCCGGCCTGCTGGTGGGCATCAATGGCGGCCTGAAGGAGCTTTACGACAACCTCGACAAAGTGCCGACGCTGGCGATCCGTGGCGCCAAATCGCTGCCCGCCAAGCTGGAGGAGCACAAGGACATGGCATTCCTGTCGTACCAGCTGGCGACCATCAAGGTGGATGTGCCGCTGGATATAGAACTGGACGCCCTGCACTGCGGCGAGCCGGACCGTGAAGCCTTGCTGGCCCTCTATACCGAGCTTGAATTCAAAAGCTGGGTCAATGATCTGCAGCGTGAGGCCAAGCAGGAAGGCACCGAGATTGCGATGGTCGAAGAACCTGCTCCGATCATCGAGGCCAAATACGAGCTCATTCTGGAACAGACGCAGTTCGACGATTGGCTGAAAAAACTCCAGGCCGCCAAGCTGTTCGCGTTTGTGGTACAGAGCAACGGCACCGATGCCCAGCGCGCACAGATCGTCGGCCTGTCGTTCGCTATCAAGACCCATGAAGCTTGTTACATCCCACTGACCCACTCCTACATGGGCGTGCCGCAGCAGCTGGATCGCGACGAGGTGCTCAAGGCGATCAAGCCGATGCTCGAGGACGCGAGCAAGATCAAGGTCGGCCAGCACGCCAAGTTCGCCATTAACCTGCTGGCCAACTGCGCCATTGGCGCAGAGCAGAATCAGGGTATCGCCGTGCAGGGCGTCAAGTACGACACCATGCTTGAATCTTATGTGCTGGATTCGACGGCCACGCGGCACGACCGCGATAGCCTGGTCGCCAAATACCTGAACCATACACCGGTCAATTTTCAGGAGATCGCGGGCAAAGGCGCCAAGCAGCTGAGCTTCGACCAGATCGCGCTGGAACAGGCCGGGATTTACGCCGCCGAAGAAGTTGATCTGACCCTGCGACTGCACGAAACCTTGCAGGAGAAACTGGCCAAAACCCCAAGCCTGCAACCTGTCCTGGATGACATCGAAATGCCGTTGATGCCGGTTCTGGCGCGCATCGAGCGTCAGGGCGCCTTCGTCGACGCCAACTTGCTGGGTATCCAGAGCGTCGAGCTGGGTAACAAGATGACCGAGCTTGAGCGTGAGGCGTTTGCCATCGCGGGCGAAGAGTTCAACCTGGGCTCGCCCAAGCAATTGGGGGTGATTCTTTACGAAAAGCTGGGTATGCCAATCATCGGCAAAACCGCGACCGGCCAGCCTTCCACGGCTGAAGCGGTGCTCGCCGAACTGGCCGAGCAGGAGTTTCCGCTGCCCAAAGTGCTGATGCAGTACCGCTCGATGAGCAAGCTGAAAAGCACCTACACCGATCGCCTGCCCGAACAGATCAACCCGCGTACCGGGCGGATTCACACGTCGTACCATCAGGCAGTGGCCGTGACCGGCCGGCTGTCTTCCAGCGATCCGAACCTGCAGAACATCCCGATCCGCACCGCCGAAGGGCGCCGGATTCGCCAAGCGTTCGTCGCGCCCAAAGGCTACAAGCTGCTGGCAGCGGACTACTCGCAGATCGAGCTGCGAATCATGGCGCACCTGGCCAAGGATGAAGGCCTGCTGCACGCTTTCCGCAATGATCTGGACGTCCACCGCGCGACTGCGGGCGAGGTGTTTGGCGTCGAACTGGCGCAGGTTACCCATGACATGCGTCGCAGCGCCAAGGCCATTAACTTCGGTTTGATCTACGGCATGAGCGCTTTTGGGCTGGCCAAGCAGATTGGCGTTGATCGCAAGCAGTCCCAAGCCTATGTCGACCGTTATTTTGCCCGCTATCCCGGCGTGCTCGACTACATGGAGCGCACCCGCACCCAGGCTGCCGAGCAGGGTTACGTCGAGACCATCTTCGGTCGTCGCCTGTACCTGCCGGACATCAACGCCAAGAATCAGGCCCTGCGCAAAGGTGCCGAGCGCATGGCGATCAATGCGCCGATGCAGGGGACTGCCGCCGATATCATCAAGCGTGCGATGGTCGCCGTTAACGACTGGCTGGAATCGTCAGGCCTGGACGCTCGCGTCATCCTTCAGGTTCACGACGAACTAGTGCTGGAAGTACGTGAGGATCTGGTTGAACGGATCAGCAAAGACATCCGCGTACACATGAGCGGCGCGGCCGAGCTGGATGTCCCGTTGCTGGTTGAAGTGGGTGTGGGAAATAATTGGGATGAGGCGCATTGATGTGCGCGGGTGTTTTTGATTCTGTCCGCAGGGCGTAGAGCCAGCTGGCTTGCGCTCTGCCGGGAGCTGGCAGTGAATCAGGTCAGCGCGGTGTGCTCGATAGCGCTGTGTTGCCTGGTTTAACCGCCGCTTCGCGAAAAATCGCTGGTTGGCCAGGCGCCTAGGAGCGTCGCGCAGAACCAACAGCAATGTGGTCAGCTAACATAAAATTTCCCCGGATTTTGAACTTCTGCCGCCGAGGCCCGGTCAGAGTTTGCGAATGGCTGACGTAGCCATTCATGCTCCTATGTTGTGTTAAGTGTTGGCAGATATCCGGGCCCCTCCCTAAGAGGTCTGGACTTAGACCCCGAACTTCCCCTCCCCATATGAAGTCCGGGGTTTTTTTTGCCTGGAATTCAGGCTGCGGGCGCCTTGTCTTCCAGTTCCATCCAATCGGCAAGGACGGTGTACGCTTCTTCCAGGCCCATGCGCTTGGGCGCCGAGAACAGCTGGATGGTCACGGCTTCGCCCCAACCCTTGCGGATTTCAGACTGCACCTTGAGTAGCGTGTTCTTGGCAGCACCGAATGTCAGCTTGTCGGCCTTGGTCAGCAAGATGTGCATCGGCATGCCGCTGGCAATGGCCCAATCGAGCATCAACAGGTCGAAGTCGGTCATCGGGTGCCGGATGTCCATCATCAGAATCAGCCCCTTCAGACTTTCCCGACTGCCCAGGTAAGCTTCCAGATGGCGTTGCCAGTGCTGCTTGAGCGGGATTGGCACCTTCGCGTAGCCGTAACCGGGTAGGTCGACCAGGCGACGATCGTCGTCCAGGTTGAAGAAGTTCAACAGCTGGGTGCGTCCGGGGGTTTTCGACGTGCGCGCCAGGCTGGCGTGGGTCAGGGTGTTCAGCGCGCTGGATTTACCGGCGTTGGAGCGCCCGGCGAAAGCCACTTCGAAACCCTCGTCATCCGGGCATTGGTCGACTTTGGCGGCGCTGAGCATGAACTTGGCTTGTTGGCACAAACCGAGGATCGGGTTCTTGAGTTGCATGGGATATCCGGTGAGGGCGTTGCGGCTTGGATGCGGCAACGAGGTGTCGTTTTCCGTTCGATGGGCGCAAGTATATATTGCCGCAGATTTCATGTGTGCGTCGTCCCGCCCACACGGTGGGGGCGGATGGTAACAGCCTGGCACCGCCTATCCCGAAACTGCCTCTGAAGTGCCCGCGCAATCTGTCTGCATAACGGCATGAAGCCAAGCACGGCAAGCGCGCGGTACAGCTTCTGCATTAAGCCTGGATTAAAGCCAAGGCGTTGATTCAGAGAGAATCGACAGCTCGCTCCGACGGGCTAAAAAGGGTAGCCAACGGCTGCCCTTTTTTGTGCGCGCAAGCGTTACACTTGCGAACTCGTATCACCCCGCCCGGTCCAACTGCGGCCATCGAGGTGACTTTTCATGCCCAGGAGTTAAGCATGCGTAATCTGATTCTCAGCGCCGCTCTGGTGTTCACCAGCTTGTTCGGTTTGACCGCCCAGGCTGCGGAACCTATCGAAGCCGGCAAGCAATATGTCGAGCTCAAGAGCGCTGTCCCAGTCGCCGAGCCAGGCAAGATCGAAGTCGTCGAAATGTTTTGGTACGGTTGCCCGCACTGCTATGCATTCGAGCCGACCATCAATCCATGGATTGAAAAACTCCCTGCAGACGTCCACTTCGTCCGTGTACCCGCCATGTTCGGCGGCCCATGGGATGCCCACGGCCAGTTGTTCATCACCCTCGATATCATGGGCGTGGAGAAGAAAGTCCACACTGCCGTGTTCGATGCCATTCAGAAAGGCGGCAAACGCCTGACCGATCCGAACGACATGGCTGATTTCGTAGCGACCCAAGGGGTCGACAGGGCCAAGTTTCTCGAAAACTTCAATTCGTTCGCCGTCAAGGGCAAGGTTGCCCTGTACAAGGAACTGGCCAAAAAGTATGAAATTACCGGCGTTCCGACCATGATCGTCAACGGTAAATATCGTTTTGATCTGGGCACTGCCGGTGGTCCTGAGCAAGCGCTGGATGTGGCCGATCAGTTGATCGCCAAAGAACGCGCCACCCTGACTGCCAAGTAAGCGCCGATCATGACGCGCTGGGGTACCGAACGCACCGTTGCCCGCCATGTTCCAAAGGTCAACGAGCGACACCTGCAGCAAACCGGACTGCCTGCCGATGGTCGGCTCCGGTTGCTCAGCTTCAACATTCAGGTGGGCAACAGCACTGAGCGTTACCGGCATTATCTGACCCGTGGCTGGCAGCATCTGCTGCCCCACAATGGGCGGGCAGGCAACCTGCAGAAGATCGGCAACCTGCTAAACGACTACGATCTGGTCGCGCTGCAGGAAGCCGATGGCGGGAGCCTGCGATCGGGCTATATCAATCAGGTCGAACACCTCGCGCAGCTTGGTTCCTTCCCGTACTGGTATCAGCAACTCAATCGCAACCTCGGACGGCTCGCCCAGCACAGCAATGGCGTGCTCAGTCGCCTGCGCCCGTGGGACATCGAGGATCACCCGCTGCCAGGTCCGTCCGGTCGCGGTGCGATTCTGGTTCGTTTCGGCGAAGGCGAGGACGCGCTGGTGGTGGTGGTCATGCATCTGGCATTGGGTACGCGCACCCGCACCCGCCAGCTGGCCTACATCCGCGAGCTGATCGGCGGCTACAAACATCAGGTGCTGATGGGCGACATGAATACCCATGCCGCCGACCTTCTGAATACCTCGCCCCTGCGTGACCTGGGTCTGCTTGCGCCGCAGATCGAAGCGACATTTCCCAGCTGGCGACCGCAGCGTTGCCTGGACCATATCCTCCTGAGCCCCACCCTGACGCTTGAGAAAGTCCAGGTGCTGGCGCTTCCCATTTCCGATCATCTACCGGTTGCGGTGGAGATTCGCTTGCCAGCCTCATTAATCGGTGACTCGCTGCCGATAACAAGCACATCTCCCCGCGAGCCCTTGGAATGAGCGACGAAGCCGAACGCTGGAAAGAAAAATACCTTAAGAGCATCGAGCAGCAAGACAAGCTCGAAAAGCGCTGGAATGCCCGCCTGGACTTGTTGCGACGTGGTCTGGTGCGCAGCAGCCTGGCAGCCGAGGGCGCCGATAAGGCGGTCGATCAGTGCATGAAGGAAATGCGCGAGGTCGTGCGCAAGGATGACATGGACGCCGGGCTGGCGGCGCTGCTTCCGCGGCTGGAAAAAGCGGTGCTGGAGTCGGAGCAACGTCGTGAACAGCGTGTCGAGCAAATGGGCACGGCGCTGACGTCGCTGGTTGCGCAGTTGCAATCGTTGCCATTGCCCCGGGAAGTCGCCAAGCCGCTCAAGCGTTTCGCCAAAAACGTCGAAGACCGGGTGAACCAGGCTCGCGAGTTGCCGCTGTTGCTGAGCGAACTGAGCGGGCTGCAGGGGCAGGCGCTGTCCCAGCTCGAACACCCGGAAGGATCGGCTCGTTCTGGGTTCCTTCAGCGTTTGTTTGGCAGCCGGGATGCCGTTGAAGATCCAATCAATGGCGCGCCTGCTCATCTTGATCCGGAGCCGCCGGAGGCAGTCCTGCCGGCGAACACGCCCGCGGATGATGAGCCACAGCCAGCGCCACCCGTCGCGCAATGGACCCAGGAGGCGCCGCTTTCTGAAACGCTGAGCATTGCCGAGAATCCTGACGCCCGTTCGGCCCCTGCGCCAGTCGACGAAACGACGGCGGCTGTCCACACGACGTCGGTAGCTGAGCCGCCCGTACACGTCACCAAACAAGAAGCAGGCGAGGCGTTACCCGCCATACAAACCAGCCCGGTCGAGAGCGGCGAGCCTGCCGCGGCCCAAGCCGAAGGCGCACCTTCGAAAGACGCAGAATCCTCAGAGCCGCAGACGGTGCCTGAAACGGCGCCTGACGCTCCGCCCGGCGAGCCTGTCCTGCCCGACGAAGAGTTGACTATCGACAGCCTCGAGGCTCAGGCAGTAGCGCACGAGGCCGCGCAGGAGACGAGTAAAGACAGCATCGTCGATGAAACTGTCGACGAGGACAGTGCGCAGGCTGGTACTTACGCTCTGCCCTCTTCTCCTGAACCGAGTTACAGCTCGGTTGCCGTGCACATCGAACACACGTTATTGGGCCTGCTCGACGACCTGACCCTGCCGGAGCATCATCGTCCTCAAGCCGAAGCCATGCGCCTCAGGTTGGAGCATGGACTGAACTGGTATGAGCTGCTGCCGATCCTCGACGATCTTGCGGTGCTCATGCTGGCCGTTACCGACAGTGGTCAGCATGAGTTCGAGTTGTATCTCAAGCAGTTGAACGAGCGGTTAGAGTCCTTTCAGGCGCACCTGCAAGCTGCCAGCGACGATCACGCGGGTCAGCAGACGGCCTCGCGGCAATTGAACGACCAGTTGCGCGAGCGTGTAGGTGATTTGCAGAGCAGCGTGCAGGATGCCGCTGATCTCACCAGTCTGAAAGCGGTGCTGGAAACCCGACTTGAAGGATTGCTCGGCACCATTGACGAATACCAGAAGCAGCGTGACGAGCGAGAGCAGGATGTCGCCTCTCGCCTGCAGTCGCTGGTCAGCCGCGTAGCGACCATGGAGCAAGAAGCGACAGGTTTCCGTGCGCACCTTGAAGAGCAGCGACAAAAAGCCTTGGTCGACACCCTCACCGGGTTGCCGAACCGCGCTGCCTGGAATGAACGGCTTGAACACGAAGTCGACCAGCTGCAGCAGCGTCGCTCCAGCCTGCTGGTTGGGATTCTTGACCTGGACTATTTCAAGCGCATCAACGACGGCTATGGCCACTTTGCAGGCGACAAGGTGTTGAAAATCGTCGCCGCGCAGTTGCAGAAACGTCTTCGCACTTCTGACTTTATTGCGCGTTTCGGCGGCGAAGAGTTTGTTGTGCTGCTACCGGACACACAGTTGGCCGATGGCCTGGTTCTGCTGGAGCGCCTGCGCGAGACCATTGCGCAGTGCCCCTTCCACTTCAAGGGGGAGCCGGTGACGGTCACGGTATCGATGGGCATCACCACGTTCAGACCGGGTGAGCGCAGCGACCCGGTGCTCAAACGCGCGGATCAAGCGCTGTACCGAGCTAAGAACGAAGGTCGCAACCGCATTGTGCAAGGCTAGGAACGGTGGCCCTGCATCACTCGTTCTGTTCGTATTTTTTGAGCGCCGCTGCGGCAGTACGTTACACTGTTGCATTACTTGTCTTTGTGTTCTGCCTTTATGAAGTCTTATTGCGCTCTCCTTCTTGCCCTGTTGCTGACCGCCTGCTCCAGCGGACCGACCCTGGATACCAGCCATCCCTCGGTTAACTTCGACAGCCGTGCGCAATTCGTGGTGGTGCATTACACCTCGGCTTCCCTTGAGCGCTCGTTGTCATTACTCACCCACGGCGAAGTGAGTGCGCATTATTTGATCGGTGATGGCCCGGCGGCGACCTACAAGCTGGTGGATGAAAGCCAGCGAGCCTGGCACGCCGGGGAAAGCGAATGGGAAGGCCGCACCTGGATTAACTCCAGCAGCATTGGCATTGAGATCGTCAACCCGGGCTATCGCGACACTCCGAGCGGGCGCCTGTGGTATCCCTACAGCGAGGCGCAGATAAAGGCGCTGATCGTGCTGCTCAAAGACATCGTCAAACGCAACAAAATCGAACCGCGCCACGTGATTGGTCATAGCGATATCGCGCCGCTGCGTAAACTTGATCCCGGACCACTGTTTCCCTGGAAGCGGTTGGCGCAGGAGGGCCTGGGAATCTGGCCCGACGAACAGCAAGTCGCGCGGCAGCAGTCGCAGATGTTGGGGGTCGTGCCCAGTGCTACGTGGTTCCAGCAGCAACTGGCACTGCTGGGTTATCCGACGCCGCAGACGGGCGAGTGGGACGTCGCTACGCGGCATGTCCTGGCGGCATTCCAGATGCACTATCGTGCGCAGAAATTTGACGGCGAGCCGGATATACAAAGTGCAGCTATCCTTCAGGTACTTAACCTGAAACACTAAACTATCCCCGACCACGTTTTTGACGGGCTATTTCCGCGCTTGTTGCTCTACCTCAGTGGCATTCACCTGGATATTTGGCCCGATGTTCACCGCTTCACCGCAGCTACGCTCCATTCTCTATCGCCCTTCGCTCCTGGCATTGCTTGCGGCGTTGTTGAGTGCTGTCGTGTTGCTGGCGGGCAGTTTCGGGTTGGCGATGCATCAAGCCCGTCAGGAGGAAAGTGCCCAGATGAACGCTCAGGGTGAGCGGTTTCTGGTGCGTCTGGAGCAACTGTTCGATCAATTGCGCGTAGGTCTGGATCAGCTTGAAGCGCAGCCATTGCGCGGTTGCAGCCCGGAGATGATCGAGCAACTGCGTCAGGTCAATTCACGCTACCGCTTCATTTATGAAGTCGCGTACGTCGACGATACTCAAGTCTGTTCCAGCTGGACCCGTCAGCGACAGAGCCAGATTGGCAAGCCCCGGGCCCCGGATATCCGCGGCCCTACGTACGATTACTGGCTCAACACCTCGACTCAGCCTGACGATAATCTCGCGTCGCTGATGCTCGGGCGCGGCGATTTTCGCGTGTCCACCTCCCGCGGCCACCTTACCGATGTCGTTGACCTGCCAGCAGGCGGGAGCCTGGTGGTAGTGCTGGATCAAGGCAAAAAGGCCGTGCCGGTCCTGGGTCCTGCGCAAACCTGGCCGCCCACGCCCGACTGGACGCCGACATCCATGCAGGCGCTGATCACCACGCAGGAGAAACTGGTTTATCGGATGCCAACGCAAAGCCCCGAATATCAGTTGGTGCTGATTACCCCACGCAGTGGCCTGCAACAAAAAATCACTGGTGCCTGGTGGTTGCTGGTTCCGGCCAGCCTTCTGGTGTCGCTATGCATCGGGATTCTGGTATTGCAACTGGTTCGCCAGCGTCAGTCGCTCGGCGGTGAGTTGCACGGCGCGCTGCGTCGCGGTGAATTGAAAGTGCTTTACCAACCTATTTTCGACCTCAATACCCGCTTATGCGTAGGCGCAGAGGCGCTGGTGCGCTGGCGCCGACCCGACGGGACGCTAACCAGCCCCGACTTGTTCATCCCTCTTGCCGAGAACACCGGCCAGATTCGTCAGATCACCGACTTTGTCCTGCAACAATTGCTTGAACAACTTGGGCACTTGCTACGTGCTAACCCCCATCTGTACGTATCGGTGAACCTGGCCGCCTGTGATGTGATGGCTCCACGCATTGGCCGGGTGACCGCCAGGCTGCTTGCCTTGCATCGCGTCGCGCCACGGCAGATAGCCTTTGAAGTCACTGAGCGCGGACTGGTGGACGTCGTGGTCGCGCGCAATCATTTACAGGCCTTGCGGGATCGGGGGCATCAAGTGCTGATCGACGATTTCGGCACGGGATATTGCAGCCTGGCGTATTTGCAAACCCTGCCGGTGGACTGCCTGAAAATCGACAAGGCGTTCATCGATGCTCTGGGGCATGACGCCGCCAGCAGCGGGGTAGCGCCGCACATTATCCGTATGGCCCACGCCCTCCAGTTGCGGGTCATTGCCGAGGGTATCGAATTCGAGTCCCAGGCCTTGCTGCTCAAAAGTGAGGGCGTGATCTATGGTCAGGGCTGGCTCTTCGCCCGCCCGCTCACAGCGGCCAAATTCACCGAGCTGGTCACCGGAGGCCGACGCAGTGTGGGGCGTCGGGCGGATGATGTGGCTTGAAGACTCAGAAAGTCGAGAAATGACCCCGGGCAGCCTTCGATTCTGGCTAGCGCGCCAGGCTTGCGGGCAGAGCCGAGAGTCCGTGAAGTAAGCGCCCCTGTTGAAACAGGCGTCACTACAGCGGCAATGCCATATAGAACTGCGTCCCTTGCCCTGGCCGGGAATACACACCCATCCGACCCCCGTGCAATTGCACGATCTCCTTGCACAACGCCAGCCCCAGACCTGCGCCGCCTTTCTTGCGACCGACCTGAACAAACGGCTCAAAGATCCGCGCTTGCTGGCCGTAGGCAATACCCTCGCCGTTATCCTCGACACTTATGATCACCCGCTCGCCATGCCGACGCGCCTGCAGCCGGATGAGCCCGGACTGCGGGGTGTGACGCAATGCATTGTCGAGCAGATTATCGAGTACGCGATCGAGCTGGGCCTTGTCAGCTTGCAGACGTGGCAGCGGCTCCTGCGTTTCCAGCAGCACTTCCACATCCTGTTTGAGTGCCGCATCGGCGAAGCGCTGGCGTGCTTCGGTGAGCAACTCGCCCACATCACAGGGCGCCAAGGCCAGCTTCTGCAGCCCATTCTGATAGCGGGAAAAATTCAGCAGGTCGTTGATCAGTTGCATCAGACGCTGCATTTCTTCGTTGACGGTTTTCAGCAGGTCTGTTTCTCGAGATTCTGGCGGAAAATGCACTCTCTCCTGCAGCAGGCCGAATGCCATGTGCATCCCCGTCACCGGCGTGCGCAACTCGTGGGAAGCGCGCAGGACAAACTCACTGCGCACGCGCTCGAAGGCCCTTTGCTCGGTCACGTCATGCAGCACCATCACTGCGCCGAGGATGTGGCCCTTGGTGTGACTGACAGGCGTCAGGCTGTACGTCAGCAAGCGCGTTTCACCTTCGATTTCGATGGACAGGTCCTCGGGCGCCCGCTCCAGCGTCCCGCCGCGCAAGACCAGATAGAGCTGCTCGTCGAGCTCCGGACGCCCCAACGCCTCGCCCAATCCCTGTCCTAACTGTCCTTCTTCCCAACCCAGTTGCCGCTGGGCAACGGGGTTAAAGTGTTCAAGGCGGCCCTGGCGATCGATCATCAGCAGGCCGTCGTCGATGCTGTCGAGCACCGCTTGCAGCCGTTGCTGGCCTGCCAGGAGCTCATCGACGTTGGTGACCTGATGCTGGCGCAGCGCCTCGGCCATGATGCCGAAGCGCCGGGTCAGTTGATTCATTTCGGTGGCCGAGGAAATCGGCAGGGTTACCTCGAAATTGCCCTGACCGATTTTGTCAGCGGCCTTGGCCAACGCTTCGATCGGTGCGCCGAAGCGCCGCGCGATGCCGTGGGCGGTGACGAAGCCGATCGCCAGCACAGCGATGCCGACGAACCCCAGCAGCGCGGCGACCCAAAGCGCACGGCTGCGTGACGCGCTTTCAGCCTGGCTGATGTTTTGCAAAGCCTGCCGGTGTGCGTCCAGTAGGCCGTTGCGCAGTACATTGAAAGAAGAGGTGACGGTCTTATCGCTATTTAGCGCCTCGCTCGGATCCCCGGATTCCTCCAGCGATTTGAGAAACACCTCGTAATCGACACGCGCCTTATCGAAGCCGCTGTGAATATTGGTCTGTTGATCGTGGTCGATCCCCTGTTCGAGCAAACCCTGGAATTGCTCCTGACTTTGCTTAAACGCCCCTTCGTCGGGCTTTTGCCTGAGCAGCATGACCAATTGGTCGCCCAGGTTTTGTCGCAGCTTGAGGCCGATGTCGAGCGTGATGAAGTTGTGACGGATCAGGTCTTCCTGGGACTGGGCCATCTGCATGACGCTGACCAATCCCAGCAACAGGCCTAGCAGCGCGACCGTGATCAGCGCCGAAATGCTGAGGAACAGTCGGGTGCGCAACTTCATCGCGAGCTTCATGGGCGCCCCGTCACAGGTTGTACTGCTTGCGTTTGCGGTACAACGTCGAGGCGTCGATGCCCAACGTACGGGCAGCCTGATCCAGGGTGTCGCTGGTGGCCAGCACTGCGCCGATGTGAGCTTTTTCCAGTTCGTCCAGGCTCAACGCTGCGCCTACACGCGGCGCATTATTGGTTGGCTGCTCGCCCATGCCCAAGTGACTGACTTCGACTTTTTCCTGCGGACAGATAATGCTCGCCCGTTCTACGACGTTACGCAGTTCGCGAATGTTGCCCGGCCAGCGGTAATTGATCAGTGCGCTACGGGCCTCCTCGCTGAAGCCGCGCGCCGGACGGCCGTACTCCTTGACGAAGCGAGCCAGGAAACGATCCGCCAGGGTCAGAATGTCCTCGCCACGCTCGCGCAACGGCGGCAAATGCAAAGTAATCACGTTCAGGCGGTACAGCAGGTCTTCGCGGAAACGCCCTTCGCGGACCATGTCTTCCAGATTCAGGTTGGTCGCCGCCAGGATGCGCACGTCAGCGCGACGCGTTACCGGGTCGCCCACGCGCTCGTACTCCTTGTCCTGGATGAAGCGCAATAACTTGGGCTGCAAAGTCAGTGGGAAATCGCCGATTTCATCGAGAAACAATGTACCGCCGTCGGCCTGATTGACCCGGCCAAGGGTGCTCTCACTGGCACCGGTAAACGCACCGCGGCTGTGACCGAACAGTTCGCTTTCCATCAGCTCGGCAGTCAGCGACGGGCAATTGATAGTGACACAGGCCTTTTTCGCTCGCTTGCTCCAGCCGTGAATGGCCCGCGCCAGCTCGCCTTTACCGGTCCCCGACTCGCCGAGTATCAGAATGTTGGCATCGGTATTGGCCACCTGACGAGCTGTCTCCAGAATCGCCATCATCGATGGGCTGTGGGAATCCAGGCCGTCCTTGGGCTTGCGCACCTCGCCTTCGAGCGCTTCAAGGCGCGCTGAAAGTTGCCGGACTTCCAGCTGTTTGGTGGTTGCCAGACGCAGTTGGTCGGGGCTGCACGGTTTTACCAGATAGTCAGCCGCACCTGCCTGGATGGCGTCCACAGCAGTATCCACAGCCGAATGCGCGGTGACGATGACCACGCGCATCCATGGTGCTTGAATGCGCATCTGCGCCAGTACGTCCAGACCGTTGTCTTCCCCAAGACGCAGATCCAGAAAACACACGTCGAACACCTGACGTTGCAGCAGCGCTTCGGCCTGTGCCGCGCTGTTGGCGGTGGCGACGCTGTAGCCTTCATCTTCCAGGCAATAGCGGAAGGTGCGAAGGATGGCGGATTCATCATCCACGAGCAGAATACGGCCCTGATTCTCAGTGGCTGCTTCCATTTTTCCTACGCTCCTAAATAAATGGTCTGAGGTTAGTCCCGGAAAAATCGGGCAAGTTGCATGGTTCATTCTGATTGATTCGGCGGCGTGCATGGTAGCTATCTGGCAAAAATACAGAGAACCCATTGATCCAAGGCTTTAACAGCTGGAAATTGTGACTGGCGCCGACCCGAAAAACCGGGACGTAGACCTGCGCGGCGAACGTCTGGAGGAATGAAAAGTCTGTCCACTAGTACTTTTGTAACTCTGGAGAACTGCCATGCACCCTCTCAAGACAATCGCGCTGGCGATGGCCGCCACAGGCTTGCTCGGCATGACGCCCGTCTGCGCT
The DNA here is from genome assembly GCF_002419965.1 of Pseudomonas sp. UBA5706. GTDB lineage: Bacteria > Pseudomonadota > Gammaproteobacteria > Pseudomonadales > Pseudomonadaceae > Aquipseudomonas. The sequence continues at coordinate 29,814 of NZ_DIHC01000043.1, read as the reverse complement.
CAGGCCGCCCAAGGCGATCTGCAGACACAGTTGGCGCAAGCGCGTCAGGAAGGTTCGATTTGGACAGCCTTCGCCCTTAACCGCCATTTGAGTCCGTTCAACATCGGCGTAAAGGTCGAGGAAGGTACGGCCACTCTCACCGGCAAGGTGGAAAATGAGGTCGATCGGGACTTGGCGACGCAAATCGCCGGCGACACGCAAGGCATTAACAAGGTCGAAAACCAGCTGCTGATCGATCCGCAGGTCGCGGCCGAACCGGGTACTAAAGCTAATATGGCCCAGCGCTTTGACGATGCGACGCTCACAGCCACGATCAAATCCAAGCTTCTGTGGAACAGCGTGACCGAAGGTCTGAACATCGACGTGACGTCGGCTCAGGGTGTGGTGACACTTAAAGGTCAGGCCAAGGACGCAGACGCCAAGCAACTGGCGGGTAGCTTGGCGAGCAACACCGACGGTGTGACTGAGGTCAACAACCTGATCAGCTTGAGCGCCCGAGATACCCAAGCCATCAAGGATCAGAACGAAGCGCAGGCCAATAGCGTGCGCGAAGAATTCAGTGATGCCTGGATCACCAGCAAGGTGAAGTCCAGCCTTATCTATAGTCGCAACCTCGATGGGCTGAATATAAAGGTGGATACCAAAAGCGGCGTTGTGAGTCTGGACGGCGTGGTGGCCAATTACGCCGAGAAGGAGTTGGCAGTTGAAATAGCCCGCAACATTCGAGGTGTGAAAGGTGTAGACGCCGATACCTTGCGGGTCATGACGCGCAGTGCGGGGTGAATGCTCGCGTAGCACTCTATTTGGCGGGGGTGGTTCGCTTTAAATCGCCAACCCCAGCAGGCCTTGTTTCTGCAGGTCGAGGCTGTCGAATTCTGCAAGTTAGTGGCACAGCGCCTATGCCTCTTCGTGCATTACGCACGATGCCAAATGTTCAATCGTGCAGCTTGCGCGTAAGACCCACCCGCATAAGGCTTATAAGATATTGATTTATAAGAAGTTTATTAGGATAAAAAAGCTGGCACACAGGCTGCAATATCCAGATGAGAAAGGTCTGAACCGTCGACCGACAAGATTGCCTGGAGCTAGCTGAATGAACACCCAACGTCTTGCTGCACTGCGTATTTCCCCACTGCATTTGCAGCAAGGTTTATTCGCCAGTCTGGCGCTGATGATCACTTTGATCATCGTTCAGCAATTTGCCCATTGGAATGAAAAAAATCAGCCAGTGGTCCACATCCAGCATTCCTACAGCCACACCGCACCTTTCGCTAAAGCGACCGCGTTGAAGGCCACTGATGTAGGTTTGAGTTTGCAACCGGTTGATGACGCCGCCGCAGCCATCGAGCAAGCGCCGCGTCAAGAGAGTTGGGTCTTCTGATCATCGGGTGATGGCAGAGACGCGATCTACGTCGAGGATCGAAACCGATACCTGGCTGTAGTTAGAAATTAAAAAAACCGTAAGGAGAATCACCATGTTGAGTTGGGCTATCACATTTCTGATCATCGCTATCGTTGCAGCAGTACTGGGCTTCGGTGGTATCGCAGGCACCGCTACGGGTATCGCCAAGATTCTCTTCGTTGTGTTCCTGGTGATGTTCGTTGTGTCGTTCTTCTTCGGTCGTCGCGGTCGAGGCTGACAATAATGGTTCGCAAGCACTTCCAGGCCATGACTCTGGCGCTCCTGACGAGCGCCAGTGCCATGGCCATGGCAGCGAACGACGGGCAGTCGCGGGTTAACGAGCTGTTGAGCTCCGATCCTGAATATCGGCAAACCTGGTCGGGCGTGGTCAAGAAAGAAGAACGTTTACCCGACTGGGTGATCAATCTTTCCGGTTCTTCAGAACAGATGAACGCGGTGACCGAGGAGGGTGACAAATACCTGGTAGGGCCTCTCTGCGAAACCCAGGACACGTGCACCAACAAACGGCTCATCGTGGCATTCAGCATGAACAAAGCGCATGCCTACGCCATGCTGGTTGAAGTACCCGCCGGTTTGCCAGCGGATAAATCACCAACACGTCATGCTGACTACCGCTTCCTCGGCAAGCCAGACGAAGGTATGAAAGGCCTTCTGATGGAACAGCTGAAGAAAGATCCAAACTGGTATTGATTCACTGATACCCGTTATAGATTTAGATAACGGAAGACATGACCACACTTATGTCTTTCATTAGTCGCGCACCCCGAGGAGGGGCTGCTCGTGACCAAGGGGCCGGTGCGTTCTGATCAATGGAGTGATTGCAGCGCACCAGGAGCACAGGGAGTGCTCTCATGTTGGGTCGGGTCAGGAAGCCGCTTCGCAAGCTCATCGTCACACCGCCTCATAGGGTACGGGTTGATTGTGAGCTTTCGACGCGCAAATGCGGGTAGCGTACTCACGGCTCCATGTGACCGTATATCGAGAAACCTTGATTTTCCTACGACCGCTCGGTCGTTCATGAACATCTAGTTAATTGCATGCTGCGCATTGTCCGTCTCAGCGCTGCAGACGGCGTTTTAGCCACTTTTCAAGGCGGATCTGCCCGCTCCAAATCCCTTCTTTTACTCAAATTCACCTAAGTTGTTGATTTTCTTCATACCGATTCGGCATGAGGTAGGCACTTACGGCATTAGACGTTGAACCTCTGGATAGGAATAGTTGCGGCCTTTTTCCGCCTGCCGCGAGCTCGGATGCTCATTTGCAGTGAACTTCTGGACAGATCCAAGGCATCCACGCCTCGATCCTGCTTAAAAGAGCATCTCGAGCCGTCGGTGAGAAATGTCCACGCTAACTACAACAAGGTTCATGACATGAAGAAGGCAAAACTCAGCCTGGCTTGGCAGATCCTCATCGGTCTGGTCCTGGGGATCGTGCTGGGAGCGGTGCTCAATCACTTCAGCGCTGAAAAGACTTGGTGGATTAGTAATCTCCTCCAGCCTGCGGGCGACATCTTCATTCGCCTGATCAAAATGATCGTTATTCCGATCGTGATTTCTTCTCTTGTCGTTGGGATTGCAGGTGTAGGCGACGCGAAAAAACTCGGACGTATCGGTCTGAAGACCATTTTGTACTTCGAAGTTGTCACTACCATCGCCATTGTCGTCGGCCTGCTGCTGGCTAACCTGTTCCACCCTGGCACCGGCATCGACATGAGCACGCTGGGCACCGTGGACATCTCGCAATACCAGAAAACCACCGCCGAGGTGCAACACGATCACGCTTTCATCGCCACCATCCTTAACCTGATCCCGTCGAACATCTTCGCTGCAGTCGCGCGTGGCGACATGCTGCCGATCATTTTCTTCTCGGTGTTCTTCGGTTTGGGACTGTCCAGCCTCAACGCAGAAGTGCGCGAGCCGCTGGTCAAGGTGTTTCAGGGCGTCTCAGAAACCATGTTCAAGGTCACTCACATGATCATGAACTACGCGCCAATTGGTGTTTTCGCACTGATCGCCGTGACCGTGGCCAACTTCGGTTTCGCCTCACTGCTACCGCTGGCCAAGCTGGTCATTCTGGTTTACGTCGCCATCGCCTTCTTTGCTTTCGTAGTGATGGGTTTGATCGCCCGCCTGTTTGGTTTCTCGGTGACCAAGCTGATGCGTATCTTCAAGGATGAGCTTGTGCTGGCTTATTCCACCGCAAGCTCCGAGACCGTGCTGCCCCGCGTGATCGAGAAAATGGAAGCTTACGGCGCGCCAAAGGCCATCAGCAGCTTCGTGGTGCCGACCGGGTATTCTTTCAACCTTGACGGCTCCACGCTGTATCAGAGCATTGCGGCGCTGTTTATCGCGCAGCTGTACGGCATCGACCTGTCGATCGGCCAGCAGATCATGCTGGTGCTGACCCTGATGGTGACCTCCAAGGGCATCGCGGGCGTTCCGGGGGTGTCTTTCGTGGTGTTGCTGGCGACCCTGGGCAGCGTGGGTATTCCGCTGGAAGGCCTGGCATTCATCGCTGGCGTCGACCGCATCATGGACATGGCGCGCACCGCCCTGAACGTGATCGGCAATGCCTTGGCGGTATTGGTCATCTCGCGTTGGGAAGGCATGTACGACGACGCCAAGGGCGAGCGCTACTGGAACTCGCTGCCGCACTGGCGTAGCAAGGAGCCCCTGCCTGCTGCGCAGTCGACTGTCGACTGATTGCTTATCGGCATTAAACACAAACCCCGCCTGGCCGGGGTTTGTTGTTTTGGAGATGCAACACCACTGATCCCCTGTGGGCTTGCACAGATCATGGTAATGGCAAAAGTGCAGACCCTGTTGGAGCATCCGGAGGTTACGGCGGTGGCGAAGACGGACTTGCTGACACACCGTGTTCGCCCCCTTCCTAACGTCCAAAGCTTCCACAGGGCTCATCGCAACGTGACAGAGGGTTTGTTGTTTACGTCCCCACCGCTATCATCGCCGCATCTTGCGAGGGGATTTACTGATGCTCAACGGCCTATGGCTTGGTTTTTTTGTGGTCGCGGCGGTTTCAGCGCTATCGCAGTGGCTGATTGGCGGCAACGCGGGCATCTTCGCCGCGATGGTCGAAAGCATCTTTGCGATGGCCAAGCTCTCGGTTGAGGTCATGGTGCTGCTGTTCGGCACGCTGACGCTGTGGCTGGGCTTTCTCAACATCGCCGAAAAAGCCGGGATCGTCGACTGGCTCGGCAAAGTCCTCGCCCCGCTGTTCCACCGCCTCATGCCAGAGGTGCCGCGCGGCCATCCTGCGCTAGGCCTGATTACTCTCAACTTTGCGGCCAACGCACTGGGCCTGGACAACGCCGCAACCCCCATTGGCCTGAAGGCCATGCGCTCGCTGCAGGAACTCAACCCCAGCAAGACAATAGCCAGCAATGCGCAAATCCTTTTCCTGGTGCTCAACGCCTCCTCGCTGACCCTGCTGCCGGTCACCATCTTCATGTACCGCGCACAGCAAGGCGCGGTGGACCCGACCCTGGTGTTCCTGCCCATCCTGCTGGCGACCAGTGCCTCGACCCTGGTTGGCCTGTTGTCAGTGGCATTCATGCAGCGGCTGCGCCTGTGGGACCCGGTGGTACTGGCTTATCTAATTCCCGGCGCGCTAGTGCTGGGCGGCTTCATGGCGATCCTGGCCGGCCTTTCCGCTGCTGCCCTGTCCAGCCTGTCATCGATCCTCGGCAACGTGACGCTGTTCGGCATCATCATCCTGTTTCTGGTGATCGGCGCGCTGCGTAAGGTAAAGGTGTATGAAACCTTCGTCGAAGGCGCCAAAGAGGGCTTCGACGTAGCGAAGAATCTGCTGCCATATCTGGTGGCGATGCTCTGTGCGGTAGGCGTGTTGCGGGCGTCCGGGGCGTTGGATCTGATCCTGGAAGGCATCCGTCACGCTGTCCAATGGATGGGGCTGGACACCCGTTTCGTCGATGCACTACCTACGGCGCTGGTCAAACCGTTCTCCGGCAGTGCGGCGCGGGCGATGCTGATTGAAACCATGAAAACCCAGGGCGTGGACAGTTTCCCGGCATTGGTAGCCGCAACCGTACAAGGCAGCACCGAGACCACCTTTTATGTGCTGGCGGTGTACTTTGGCGCTGTTGGCATCCAGCGCGCGCGCCATGCGGTGGGCTGTGCGCTGCTGGCAGAGTTTTGCGGGGTGATCGCGGCGATCGCGGTCTGCTATTGGTTCTTCGGCTCGGCGGCGTAATGCCTCTGGCCTTGGTCGACGGTCCATTGCAGCACTTGGGCGGTCAGCGTATCGCTGGCCTGTCCGAAGCCCGCCACCACCGCTGATACCTGCTTATCGACCACTGGCTGGTGTATTTCAAAACGGTGGCTGGCGACGATGCGCTGACGATGATCGGCCAGCCGTGCATCCAGTCGAATCACCACCTCGATGGTCTGGCCGCGATATTCACTCTGGAACGCCTGCAGCTCTCCTCCCAGTTCGAAGTCCGCTTGCAGGTTGCTGTCGTCAGTGCTGATCGACTGCACCCGACCGTCGCGATAAAACGCGTCGGTCAGGCGATTACGTAACAGGGCTGGCGCCGGATCGCTCCAGCGCGCGCCTTTATAGCTGCTGATCGCATCGCCCTGAGGGATCACCGCGATGCGCGGACTGTCCAGGGCTTCGCTGGACTTGGGCCTCGTTACACGCAATGACCAGCAGACCGGTGGTGCGGCCTGGCTACTGCTTGCCGCAGTCGGCAGGCGATAGACATCCGATGGCGCCTGCTTCGGCAGAATCGAACAGGCGCCCAGCGACAGCAGCGCGCTTGCCGTTAACAGCCGGATAAGAGAGTGATTGGCAAGCCTCATGGCTCGAATTCCTTGTGCTTCTCGCTACCAAGCAGGTAGCCGCTGGGGTTAGCGTTCAGACTACGCGAGATGTTCTTGAGCGAGGCCAGGGTTTCGCGCAGCTCGCGAATGGCCGGACCTAATTCACCCAGGCCCTGAAGCCCACCGTTTACCGAATCGCGATTGTCCTTGAGCAGCGTATTAATGGTCATGCTGCTCTGCTCCAGGGACTTCATGGCCTGTTGCGCACTGGCGATGGTCTGCCTGCCGTCAGTGGTCAGAAGTTGGTTAGCGTTGCGCATCAGCGCCGAGGTCTGTTCAAGGGTGGCGCCTGCCTGTTTGCTCAATACTGTCATCTGTTTCAACGCCTGACGGATGTCGTCGCGCTGATCGGCAATCGCCCCTGTGGTTTGCTCAAGGTGATCAAGGATTTCGGTGAGGGCCTTCACATTGCCTGAGGAAAACAGCTCATTGGTGTTGTGCAGCAGGCTGTTGATCCCGGTCAGCAAGTCGTTGCTGTCGTTGAGCAAGCGCGAGATCGGCGAGGGTGAGGCGATGATGACTGGCAGGCTGCCATCCTGGGTCTTCAGCGCTTCGCTTTGCGGCGTGCCGCCGCTGAGCTGAATGATCGATGTGCCGGTGATGCCCGCCAGGGCCAGCTTGGCGAAGGTGTCGCGTTTGATCGGGGTTTCTCCGGCAACCCGGATTTGTGCCAGCACGCGGCGAGGGTCTTGCGGGTCGAGGCGCAGGTTGACTACATCGCCGACCTTGATCCCGCTGTATTGCACCGGGCTGCCACGGGACAGGCCGGTCACCGCTTCGTTGAACACCACCTGGTAATCCTTGAAGGCGGTATCGACGCTGGATTTGGCCAGCCACAGGCCGAACAGCAGCGCGGAGGCGACCACGATCACCGTGAACAGGCCGATCAAAACGTGGTGGGCGCGGGTTTCCATCATGAGACCTCGTGTGGGTGGGTGGCCGCTGCGTAGGCCGAGCGACCGCGCGGGCCATGAAAATACTCGTGGATCCAGGGGTCCTTGTAAGCGGCCACCTTGTCGATGCTGTCAGCCACCAGCACACGTTTCTGAGCCAGCACCGCGACTCGGTCGGTGATGGTATACAGCGTGTCCAGGTCGTGGGTGACCATAAATACGCTCAGGCCGAGCGCGTCGCGCAAGGTCAGGATCAATTGGTCGAAGGCGCCCGCGCCAATTGGATCGAGCCCGGCAGTGGGCTCGTCGAGGAACAGAATATCCGGATCCAGCGCCAAGGCCCGGGCCAGCGCGGCGCGCTTGATCATCCCGCCGGACAGCTCCGACGGATATTTATGCGCTGCCGACAGCGGCAAGCCCGCCAGGGCCATTTTTATTCCGGCCAGATGCTCAGCGTCTTGTCGACTAAGACCTGCATGCTCGATCAGCGGTAACGCGACGTTTTCAGTGATGGTCAGCGATGAAAACAAGGCGCCTTTCTGAAACAGCACACCGAAACGACGTTCAACCTGTGAGCGCTTTTCATCCGAGAGATTCAGCAAATCCTGCCCCAGGACCTGAACAGTGCCTTGCTTGGGACGCTGCAGGCCGACGATGCTGCGCAATAACACCGACTTGCCGCTGCCCGAGCCGCCCACCACCGCGAGGATTTCCCCGCGATACAGATCCACATCGAGGTTGTCGTGGACCACTTGCGCGCCAAAGCGATTGCACAGGCCGCGCACTTGGATCACCGTCTCGCTGGGTTGAACGTAACGTCGGGTCACCAGCCCATCTCCATGAAAAACAGCGCCGCCAGCGCATCCAGCACGATGACCACGAAAATCGACTGCACCACGCTCGACGTCGTGTGAGCACCCACCGATTCGGCGCTGCCCTGCACCTTGAAGCCTTCCAGGCAACCAATCGCCGCGATAAAGAAAGCGAAGATCGGTGCTTTGACGATCCCCACCAGAAAATGCTGCACGCCGATGTCGGCCTGCATCAGAGAAAGGAACATAGCAGGTGAGATGCCCAAGGACAGCGCGCATACCATGCCGCCGCCAACGATGCCGCAGATCATCGCCAGGAAGGTCAGCATTGGCAGGGAGATGAGCAACGCCAGCACGCGAGGCAAAACCAACATCTCTGTAGGACTAAGCCCCAAGGTGCGCAGGGCATCGAGCTCTTCATTGGCCTTCATCGAGCCGATCTGTGCGGTGAATGCGCTGGCGGTGCGGCCTGCCAGAAGAATCGAAGTGAGCAGCACGGCGAATTCGCGCAAAAAGGCAAAGCCAATCAAATCAACCGTGAAGATTGTCGCGCCAAACGCCTTGAGCACCGTGGCCCCGAGAAAGGCTACGACCGCACCCACCATGAATGTCAGCAGCGCGACGATGGGCGCAGCATCCAGGCCTATCTGCTCGATGTGCGCAATGACCGAGGTGGTCCGCCAGCGCTTGGGGCGCAGCATCGTGGTGACAAAAGTCTGCAGGATCAACCCGATAAAGCCCAACAATTGCAGGGTGTCGTTCCAGATCACTTCCACTGCACAACCGATGCGAGCCAGCAACTGAGTGCCAACGGCGACTTCCGGATCTTTCAGCGGTTGGCAGTAATCGATCAGCGCGCTCTGAATGGTCTGCATCAGCGCACGGCTGGACTCGGGAAGATTGGGCGCCTGCACGGCAAGCAGGCGCAGGCGCTGTACACCAAGCAGCTCTACCAGCAGTGACGCACCGGCTGTATCCAGTGCGCCTAACTGACTCATGTCGACCTGCGTTGCTAAGCCGAAGCCATCGCTCAGTTCATCGGTCTGGCGCTTGAGGTCATGGTAGTGCGCCAGTGTCCAGTCTCCGGCAATCCACAGCTGTGTGGGGGTGGTCGAAGTGTCCAGCGAAACGCTGCCGGGTGCCTTGGCAGTAGGAGTAGCTAGTGGAGTCGATGGGGTCATGGCGGCGGGCTTAGTGGGTTTTGGCTGGATCGGCCGCACTGGCCGCAGGCGCATTGTCATCAGCCTTGTCTGCGCCGGAACCCTCTGGCGCCAGCGCGTCCGCACCGGGCTTGAGCCCAGTCGGAGTGATTTTTTTGCGCGTCACTGCGGGTTGGTCGGTGTCGGTCACCCGGAAGCGCAATACGCCAATCATCTGGCCATCCTCCGTCAGCACCCTCACCTGCCACTTACCCAACACATCCGGCGGAAAATTCTGCTTATGGGTCCACGCCCTATAGCCTTCCTTGCGCCCACCGTGGATGTCCAGCGCGATTCGGTCGACCTCTTGGCCGTTATGGCGCCAAACATGGTAGATCCGTTCATCCAGACCCCGAGGGGCATTGATCGAGGTGTAGGCGTACAGGCCACTGCTGCGCAGTTGATTGACGCCGACCTCCTGAATGCTTTCGCCGGGGGTTCGGTTCTGATTGTCGAAGCGCGTGCTGACTGCCACTTCCGTTAGCCACAGCGTCGCCGGCGGCACCCAGGAGCGCAGCTGCCAGCCGGCGCCGCCGATGGCCAGGGTTAGAACCATCAGTCCCAGGCCGCGTTTCCAGTTGTTGACGGGGAAGCTTGAGGCCATGCTCGGAATGGACAGCACCATCGCGGTAATCAGCGCCAGCTTGTAACTTTCGGCGGTGGTGAGGTGCAGGATGATCGGCAACGCGGTGAGCAATGCCGCGAACAGGGTCAGGGTGTGCAGCGCCAGGAACAGCCAGCGGCGCGGTGCCAGCCATTTGTAGTACAGAGGATCGGTGATCGATACCAGCCCCGCCGCGCCCAATAAGCCGGTAAACGCAAGCTGTCCACTGTTCCAGGTGGTGGTGACGAAAAAGAACGGCAGCACGAAGAACAGACTTTCCTGATGGATCATCTGCGTGGCGTAACGCAGCAGGGGTTGAGGAATCTCGCGTTTGAACACCCTGGCGAAGAGCGCGACGGCGCTGTTTTCCACCATCAGCCAGACCCAGCTGATCAGCATGATCACCGCGATCCAGGTCGCGAGCTTGGCCTGGCGGTCCACCAGAATGAAGCTGCCGATGCCGGAGCAAAAACCGAAGAACGCAATCAGCCCCGGGTAACGCTTGATGAACTCCAGTACGCGCTGTACCAGGGAGCTGTGCATGATGGCGTTAAGGTCCGGCATTTCGGCGTTCACTTCGACTGAGGTGGAAAATCCTTGGGAGCATACCAATGCTCGAGAGATGCGGCTTGCTCTTGATTTTGCCAAAGGTCGCCGGGATGGGCGCCCTTGTAATAAAGGTCTTTTTGATTCTGCCGAAGGTGTAGGCGCTCGGCTTGCTGACGATTTGCCGGGAACCGGCAGTAAACCCTACACAGGCGGTGTATCTGATCACATACGATCGTATGCTCCCGCTGCTACGCAGCGGATCGCTTGCAAACAAGGCGCCTACGCCCTCCGGGCAGCCATCAAAAACGCCCGTCATCAGATTGATCTTTTTTTGTGCACTCGCCAGCGCCAGACGATCAGCAATATCACCAGCGCGGCCAACGCCAAACCGATCTCATACAACTCGTCATAGCTGAGCAACGGCTCTTCAACCCGTAGATACCCGGGCTGGGCCAGCATCTGCCGCATGGCGCGGTTAGCCAAGTCCAGGCTCACAGCACGTGTGCGCTTGGCAGGGTCTTCGAAACGGCCGTCTTCGTAATCGTTCAAGGCCCCCCAGTAGTAATCGGCCAGCGCGCTGTTGCCTTGCGTCGCCCATGCCTGTTTGGCGACCGTAGCTTGTTGCAGCCGGGCGAAGGTTGCCGGGTCCATGCCTTGCTTGCGCAATCGATCCAGCATTGAACGTACCGATGTCACTGCTGCATCGACCTGATCGCGATCCAGATCGGCATTCAAACTGAGAAAGCCGGTATCACCGAAAGCTTCGCGGTCGGCCCACGGGCCATAGGAATAACCTTTGTCCAGACGCAGTTCGCTGTACAACGCCCAGTCAAGGTATGCCTTCACCAGATCCCACGTCTCGTCATGCTGCTCGCCCATGTCCGGCTCGGGAAACAACAAGTGCAGCTTCGCTCCATCACCCAGTGCGCCGCGAATCAGCGTGCGCTCGGGGTCGGCTTTTTGAGTCATGGAGGCCAGCGGCGGGTGCTCGGTCGGCTCGACGGCGTTGAGCTGGCCAAACGTACGCTCAAGATAGGCTGGGAGCAGCTTGTCCAGGTCGCCGACGATGATCAGCGTCATGTTGTTGGACGCGTACCAGTTGTCATGGATGTTCTCGATCTGTGCCAGCGTCAGGTGCTCGACTTCCGGGCGCTCCGTACATTTAAGTCCCAGCTCGATCGCCAATTGGTTGCTGGCGCTATGCCCCAGGTCGCGCTTGTCCATCCAGCGCTGCAGGTGTGAATAATGGCCGCCGTCTTCGCGCTCCACAATACGTTTCACGGTATCCAGACTGGCCTGAGTGATCTGGGTATGAGTAAGCATACTGCGCAGCAGGTCCAGCACCTTGCGCTGGTTCTGCGCCGGTGCCTCGATCACGAATGTGGTGTCAGCGTTGCTGGTGAAGGCGTTCCATTCCCCACCCAGTACCTGCATCTGCTGCTCCAGCCCACCTTCGCCGGAATCGTCGATGCCACTGAACAACAGATGCTCCAACAGGTGCGGCAGTTCTTTGTCGGCGCACGGGAAGTCGTCGAAACCGATACCCACTATCAGGCGAATCGACACATGGCCCTTTTCAGCCGGTTTTAGCAATAGCTGCAAACCGTTAGGCAAGACATAGCCTTCTACCTGAAAACGGTCGATAGCCATGGATGAAAGGGACGTGAGGAATAGAAAAGCGAACAGCAGGCAACGCATAAAAACGGGCTTCCTTGCGGGCCGGTATGTGTAACAGACTGCCACCGGGCCTTGGCGTTCCCCCGATTATTCCGCTTGGCTTTCGCTGGACAATGCGCCGGTGTCGGTGGTTTCAAGCACGGCGTAGGCACTGCTGCAAAACAGCGAATTGAGTCGCTTCATGTCCGCAATCAACTCAAGGTGCAGGGAACTGGTCTCGATACTCTGCACGATTTTACGTTGCAGCCTGCTGACATGGGCGTGTGCCAGGCGTCGCTCCTGCGCCCGGAAACGACGCTTCTCACGCAGCAGTTGCCGCGCGCTTTCCGGGTCGCCACTGAGGAACACCGACAGGCCCAGGCGCAGGTTGGCCATCAGTTGCGTGTGCAGCCCGGAGAGTTCTTCCAGACCGACATCGGAAAAAGACCGGCGCTGCGAAGTCTTCTGTTGCTGGACCTTGCGCAGCATGCGCTCGATCAGCCCGCTGGCCAGTTCCAGGTTGATCGCCAGCTCAATGATTTCGGCCCAGCGACGGTTGTCTTGATCGCTGAGATCTTCACGTGGCATCTGCGCCAGATAAAGCTTAATGGCGTTGTACAGCACCTCGACGTCATCGTTCAGGCGGCGGACTTCCTGCGTCACGGCAGTCTGATTGCCGCGCAGCACTTCCTGCATCGCATTGAGCATGCTATCGATCAGATCCCCCATGCGCAGGGTTTCGCGCACGGCATTGGCCAGTGCAAGACTGGGCGTGGCCAGCGCCGTCAGGTCCAGATGGCGGGGTTTGGTCTGGCCGTTGATCTCGGCGGCTTGTGGCAGTAGCGATGCGCATAGCCGACCCATCGGCCCAACGGTGGGCAGCATGATCAGGCAGCGCAAGGAGTTGTAGATCACGTGGAAGCTGATCACCAGACTCGACGGGCTGACTTCCAGGGTTTCCATCCAATGCACCAACGGCGTGAGCACCGGGATGATCAGCAACAGGCCGATCAGTTTGTACAGCAGGCTGCCGAGGGCCACCTGGCGGCCTGCGACGTTCTGCATGCTGGTGCTGAGGAACGCCAGCAGGCCACTGCCGATGTTGGCGCCGATCACCAGACCGATCGCCACTGGCAAGCTGATGATTTCCGCTCCCGCAAGGGTCGCGGTCAGCAGGACGGCAGCAAGACTTGAGTAGGAGATCAGCGCGAACATGGCCCCGACCAAGGCGTCGAGCAAGATGTCGCCGGTCAGCGAAGCGAACAGCACCTTCACCCCCGCCGCCTGGGTGATTGGGGCTGCTGCAGTGACGATCAGTTGCAGCGCCAGAATGATCAACCCCAGGCCGATTCCGACGCGGCCAAGCTGGCCGATGCGCGTCTGTTTGCGCGAGAGAAAGAAAATCACGCCCAGGAAGATCAGCAGCGGCGAGAGCCACGACAGGTCGAACGTCAGGATGCGCGACATCACTGCGGTACCGACGTCGGCACCGAGCATGATCGCCAGGGCAGGCGTCAGCCCCATCAGGCTCTGACCCACGAAGGAAGTCACCAGCATTGCGGTTGCATTACTGCTTTGCACCACGGCGGTGACGAGAATTCCGGCGACAAAGGCCAGAGGACGTTTGGACATGTTTTGACTGAGTACGCGCCGCAATTGCGAGCCGTAGACACGCAGAATGCCCGTCCGAACGATGTGCGTACCCCAGATCAACAGCGCGACGGCGGAAAGCAAATCGAGCAGGGTCAGCATACGGAAAGCCCCCTGTTAATTGCCTGGCGGGCCAGAGTGGCCAACGCCCATTGGGCAAAAATTGAAAGTGCAGCATGTAGTGAGTGAAGGTGCCTGGCAGCGTTGCAGCAAGCACACTCAGCTAAAGCTTTTAGTCGGCTTGAAGCCGTATGGCCAGCATGGCACAGACGATTATTTCTTGAAACAAATCTGTCATGAATCAAGCGTTTGACCTGTCATGGCGGTGCCTGTACTACGCGCTATCAGCCTGCGTTGGTCGGCAAATAAAAACGGGGCATCCACAAGGCCCCCCTCTTAGCTGCGCTACGCATCGGTGGTTATTGACCCGCAACGTCCTCGCGAAGTTTCACAGGGGCTTTCGCGGCCTTCTTCTTGGCTATCGCTGTGCGCATCTTGATATTGATCGCCTCGACCGCCAGCGAGAACGCCATGGCGAAGTATACGTAGCCCTTGGGCACATGCACGTCGAAGGATTCGGCGATCAGCACCGTGCCAACGACGATCAGGAAGGATAACGCCAGCATTTTCAACGAAGGGTGTTTGTCGATGAAATCGCTGATCACGCCGGAGCAGAGCATCATGATCAGCACCGCCACGATGATCGCGGCTACCATCACCGGCACGTGGGAGACCATGCCGACCGCTGTGATCACCGAATCCAGCGAGAATACGATGTCGATGATGGCGATCTGAATGATGGTGTACAGGAACAGGCCGCCCTTGCCCTTGGGCTCGTCGATCTGCTCCTCTTCGCCTTCCATGCCGTGATAGATCTCCTGGGAGCTTTTCCACAGCAGGAACAGGCCACCGAAGAGCAGGATAAGGTCGCGACCGGAAATGCCTTGCCCCAACACGACGAAGAGGTCGTCGGTCAGGCGCATGACCCAGGTGATCGACAGCAGAAGCAGGATACGCGTAACCATCGCCAGTGCCAGACCGAAAATCCGCGTGCGCGGCTGCATCGCCTTGGGCATGCGGCTGACCAGGATCGAGATCATGATGATGTTGTCGATGCCCAGGACGATTTCAAGTGCGGTCAGGGTGAAGAAAGCAACCCAGATCTCGGGGTTAGTCAGCCATTCCATTAGGTTTTCCTTTGAGCTTGTCTGATCCTCGCTGCCGATTGCACGGCGGCGAGGAAATTATGTGCCTTATAGACTGCTGTACGCGGGGAATATCCCCATCAGCAGTGCGGCGATCAGGATGCATACGCAGACCAGCACGGCCCACTTGAGGGTAAAACGCTGATGATCGCCGAATTCGATACCCGCCAGGGCTACCAACAGATAGGTCGATGGAACCAGCGGGCTGAGCAAGTGGACGGGCTGGCCAACGATCGAGGCACGTGCCATTTCCACCGGGCTGATGCCGTAATGCGAGGCAGCTTCGGACAGCACCGGCAGGACGCCATAGTAGAACGCGTCGTTGGACATGAAGAACGTAAACGGCATGCTGACAAGCGCGGTAATGACCGCAAGATAGGGCCCCATCGCATCAGGAATCACCGCCAGCAGGCTCTTGGACATCGCGTCGACCATGCCGGTGCCAGACAGGATACCGGTGAAAATGCCTGCGGCGAAGATCAGGCCGACTACGGCCAGCACGCTGCCGGCATGCGCGGCGACCCGATCCTTCTGCGCTTGCAGGCACGGATAGTTGACGATCATGGCGATACTGAAGGCGATCATGAACAGCACGGGTAGCGGCAGCAGGCCCATGATCAGCGCAACCATCAGCGCCAGCGTTAGTACAGCGTTGAACCAGATCAGCCTGGGACGGCGCGCTTCGGGGAATTGCGAAACGCTGATCTCGCTGTGATCGAGCTCGTCACCCGGCAGGTGAAGCTCGCCCAGGCGCGCCCGTTCGCGTTTGCCATAGCAGTAGGCGATCACCATTATCGCGATTACACCGGCGAGCATTGCCGGAATCATAGGCACGAAGATGTCCGACGGATCGACGTGCAATGCGCTAGCGGCGCGAGCCGTCGGGCCGCCCCACGGGGTCATGTTCATCACCCCGCCGGCCAGAATGATCAAGCCGGCCATGATGCGCGGGCTCATGCCCAAGCGGCTGTACAGCGGCAGCATGGCGGCGACGCAGATCATGTAGGTCGTGGCGCCGTCGCCGTCCAGCGAGACCACCAGCGCCAGCACAGCGGTGCCGACCGATACTTTCACCGGATCGCCTTTGACCAGCTTGAGGATCTTGCGCACAGCCGGGTCGAACAGGCCGGAGTCGATCATCAGCGCGAAATAGAGAATGGCGAACATCAGCATCACGCCGGTGGGCGCGAGCTTGGTGATGCCGGCGAGCATCATGGGGCCGATGGCTGAAGCGAAACCACCGAACAGGGCAAAGACGATCGGCACGATGATCAAGGCAATCAGGGCCGAGAGGCGTTTGCTCATGATCAGGTACATGAAGGCGACGACCATGGCGAAGCCGAGGAAGGTCAACATAGAAATACTCCAGGCGTAACGCGACGTGAGAACGAACGATGCGAAGCAATCAGCTCGAGGAGAGCCGCGCATGGAGTCGGGGGGCGAACGAGGGGTGCAGCAAAGCAAAAGTGCGCATCAGAATCACCGAATTGTTGTTGTAGATGGGCCGGAACTTCGAAAAGTTTTGTCCTGGCTTGGCCGGTCTGTCGCCGGCGGTGGAGGGATGCTAAAGGTCTTAGCTTTCAGCCAGCTTTCGTTTCTGCCCGATGATCGATGTGGGAAAGATGAAGTAAAAGCGCGATGAGACAGTCAGACGTTAAACACGAACCGGAGAATGACCATGAGTGAGATGCACACCGGCGGCTGCCATTGCGGCAACCTGCGTTACCAGCTCGATGCGCCCTTGCATGACGTCGCTCATTGCCATTGCTCAATCTGCCGGCGCACTTCAGGTGGGATCGCCGTGACCTGGATTACTGTGCCGATAGACGTTTTCCAATGGACCGCGGGCAGTCCTGCGGCGTACGACTCCAGCCCCACGTGCGTGCGCTATTTCTGCAACAACTGTGGGGCGCAGGTTGCCTTGTTCACTCGCAACAGCCCGGAAACGATGGACGTCACCATTGCCACCCTTGACCATCCCGAACAGGCCCCGGCAGAGCGACACGTCTGGACCGCCAGCCGTTTGCCATGGCTGCACCTGGACGAGCATTTGCCCGCCGAGCCGGGCGAGGCCACTTAAGCTTGAGCGGGACGCGCCAGGGACTGCATATGCACTACATCTCTGTCGCCCCGCCCGCTGCCTTCGCGAGCTAGCTCGCTCCCACATACCCTTGCCGGACGCTGGCTTTCGGCTCATGCAGGACAGCAAGTCACTCGTGCGAGCAGGAGTTGCGACAACCCCACCGACCCTGTGGGAGCCACCGCAGGTTACGACGGTCGCGAAGAGGCTGGCATGCACTTTACCTTCGTCGCCTTTCGAGTAACCCCTTCCGGCAATCGTCAAGGCAACTCAAGCCCACCTGCTGCCTTGTGCAGCGCGCGTAAATGCTCTCCGACCTGCTTGAGGTTGTCTTCGGTGGCGGCAATTTCTGCAGCGCGGTCAGGGTCCAGCAGAGCCCTCACCTCAGTGTCCAGAGCACCGCTGAGCCGTTGCAGCTGTTTCTGCCGCTGGCTGCTCTCGGCTTCCAGGCGTTCCCACTCGCCCTCCTGCGGCAGGCCATATCCCCCGCTGCCTAACAATTCCGCCGGGCGACTGAGGAAGCCGCTGTTCGCCAGAATGTCCTGCAGCGTGCCGGTGGCCTGGGACACGCGGTTGTCCTTTTTCTCCACCGCGCTGAGATAGCGCTGCTTGACCTCATCCTGCGCCAGCAGCAACTGACGGCGCAGCCCTGCCTGTTCCAGCAGCAACATCGCTGCGCTGGTACGCAGATCCGCTTCGGCAAAATACGGTTGCCGATCCTTTGCAGGCAACGACAGCCAGTCTTCCACCGTCGTCTGCTTCACATCGGTAGTCTTGCGCAGCACTTCGAACATTGCCTGATAGCGATCACGATATGAGTCAAAGCGATAGCCCAACCGTAAGGCTTTCTTCGGGTCTTCCAGCACGCTGGTGTCCGCCAGTCCCCTGCCCTTTAGCACCTCCAGCAAGCCGTTGGGCATGATGCTGTCCAGACCGACAAGGCGCGGATCGTTGGTGCCGCTGCGCAGCAGTTTCAGATTTTCCACTGCGCAGTTATTGGACAGGAACCAGTAGTCGCCGTCGTACGCCCAGTGCATTTCGGCGGCATGCCGGACCAGTCCGTCAATCTGCTCGCGCGACAGCTTCAGCGGCACAGACGCCAGGCTGCGCAGTTCGGTCTTGGTGTACTCGTCGATGACCTGACCCAAAGGCAGCACGAACAGACGGGACGGATAGCCCCCGGTCAAACCGGCCCAGCTGGACAGTTGCAAATCGTTGACGAAGGCGCGATAGGACAGCACGAGGTGCTGATCCAGATCCAGACGACAGTCCGGCCCCCGCGGCCTTCCCGGTTTGCAGATCACCAGCCGCAGCATGCTGTGGCCCCAACGACTCACCAGATTCTGATTGGCTTCGGCCAGCAGATAATCGACTTCATACACGCGCTCCGGGTCGAGTTTGCCCAACGGCTCGCGGGCGAAATCGTTGCCGGCATTGAGGTAGGGGTAGAAAGTCGGGCATTCAGTTTTGTCGGCAGGCGCCCAGTCAAACAGCTTTTTGTAGTAGTCATACAGCGCAGGACGGCGACAGGCGTAAGCCGGATCGAGTAGGAAATACTCCATGTTCACGGCAACGAATTCCAGCGGAGTGCTGATTTCGTACATATCCGGGCTGCGTGCAACCTGGCCGTTACGCTCCTCGCGCTCCCCTCGCCGACCAACGTATTGCGGCCAGCCTGCGAGATCCAGCAGTCGCGGATCATCGCTCAAGGTGAAACGCCGCTGCGTCTGACCCCGACAGCTGTCGCGCAGCCCGATCTTGCCTACGCTTTTGCCCTGACGCGCACAAGCAATGATCAGCTTGCGATCTTCCGGCGACCACAACTGCGCGTGATCATAAATGTGCGTGAGTTCGTGCAGGACAGTGGCGATCATCTCCTCGCGCACAGTGCCATGGGGGCGATTGGTTCGAGTGGTGGCTGCACTGCCGTCGGTCAGACCCGCCAACAGGCGTTGATTCAGGTCTAGACGATAAGGCCCATCCGCACGCCCGTAGGCGTTGGAGGGCATATCGTCGGTCCAGTGGACTTCAACGTTGCGGTCGAGCTTGCTAACGAACATGGGCGGCAAGTGCGCCATGGCCTCGTCAAGCAAGGTCTGGCTGGCCTGCCGCTGCGCAGGGTTGAGCCCGTCGGTGTACAGCGACAGGCTCAGATCGGCGAAGGCGCTTGAGCAGATCAGCGAAAGCGCCGACGCCAGCAGCCAGGCGGCCAGACGTCTCACAGAGCGAGAATGGCTTCGGCCAGATCCTGATCAGTGGCGTCGCGGGCTTCGGGCAGTCGCTCGCGCAAGGTAACGAAGGCGGCGTCCAGACGCGCACCGTGAATATTGCCATTGCTGGCGACGTAACTAGCGGCGTCATCCTGAGCTTCGACAACCATCTTCCAGTTACGGACCGAAGACGTCGTGTCAGAGGTGAAATCGACGCTGCGGCCCAGCGCACGGACAACGATGTTACTGGTGGCTTTGAGGGTTTGCGCGTGCGCGACATCGGTCAGCAACAGCAGGCCGAGGGCGGCAGCGATCAGCGGGGTACGCATGTAACGTCTCCAAAATACAGGGATGCAAAAAAAGTGCTTATTGGACGAGGATTGCTTGCGCCAGTTCAAGGTCGCTTGCATGAAGTTTTGGAGAGGTTTGACGTAGGTATATCAAGGCCGACTCCAGCTGTGCTCCTCGCAGTTGGCCATCAGTGGCAATGAACGCTGCAGCATCATCCTGGGCGGCAAGTATCAGTTTGTTGTCGAAAGGCCCGGTCGTCACCTGACTGGTGGCGTACCCGCTTTTGATCAGGCTTTGTGTGGTTGTGTCGGATGCTTGAGCCTGGATGAGGCTTGCCAGGCTGGCAATCGCTGCAATCAACAGGCGAGACGATGAACGCATGAGTCTTCGGTATCAGCGAAACGAATCCCAAGGCTAGCGCAATGCCCCGACCAGAACCAGTGAAGGTGTCGGGGGCAAGCGATCAAACCTGTCAGCGCTGCTGAATCAGATCGCCAGAATCGCCTGAGCCAACTGGGCATCCGTAGCGCTTAGGCCTGGACTGATTTCGCGAATGTGCTGGAAGGCGCCTTCCAGACGGGAGCCTCGAATATCGCCCTGGCTGGCGACAAAGCTGGCAGCGTCGTCGCGGGCGGCCAGTACGATCTTGTCATCATGGAAGGAGGAGGAGATTTTCGACGTGGCGTTGGACGAAGCGTCCAATGCGCGAACCACGGTATCGGTGGTGACAACGAAGCTGGAAGCTTGGGCACCAGTGGCTGCAATCAGAAGAGCGGCTACGCCCAATAGGCTAAGACGAGACATGTATGAACTCCACAGGGAAACTGAAACTGCATGCGCAAACTGGCGAGTTGCTGAGCTTTCTCGCAAGCGGTGAACAAAGATAGTGGCAAGACTAACGCAACCACCTGCTACGGACTAGCAGTGAGGATTGCCATTAAGCTTGTTTTAGCGACTATCAGCCTGGGCGGTCTGACTGTACTGGTGTTGATTTAATATAAGCAAACTGTGCCGATAGCGCGTGGGTTATCTCTTGGGTCACGCTCTGAATGTGAGGACGTGTCGGGGCCGGCCTGACTGCTTCTTGTGCTATCGCTCGATAAGAATTCACAACTGCTAAAACGGCAAAACCCGTCCACAGTTGCCTGCGACGGGTTTTGGTTGAACAATTCGGGTTGCTGGCGAGCGGCGCGTGGCCTGAACCAGCAGACGCTAATTTAGCGCCAGAACGGCTTGCTCAGCTCTTCGTAACGCTGGGATTCGCTGATACCGGCATCAGCCAGCAGACGAGCATCCAGACGGGCCAGCTGATGGCGACTGGACAGACGACGCTGCCACAGCATCAGATTGGCGAACATACGCAGCGGCAACGAGGCTTTAGCGGATTTTGCGGTTTCTTCGTAGAACAGTTCGGAACTGACTGTGCGTTCCATGATGCTTCTTCCTTCCGCTTGTGGCGGGATTAGAGAGTGACTTGATTGGTGCCAATCTTCCTCTCGTTCCCCGCGTCGCTCCAGACACAGTTCACTTGTATTGCGCTGCTCCAGTTAATTGTAAGCGCCCACTGTTTTGTTCCCAAATAGGGCAACTGTACCGGTAAGCACCAATTCAGTGCGTTTTGTGTGGTGAAATGGTGAAAAGAGCATTTTCATGGCCTGATTTAACCGGTACAGCAGCACAGTTTTCGTCGGTAATGACGGCAGCGATTGAAAAGTGCAGCCGCAAGTCCGTCCCCAGCGGCGAACTGTTTTGTCACACTGCCAGCATACGCCCAGTTTCCTCCAGATTAAGGTGCCAACTCAGCGCGTCCCGCAGCACGTGAGGCGTATGACCACCCAAGGCACAGGCCCTTCTGAAATAGTCGTTCAACGCCTCGCGATAAGCCGGATGAACACAGTTGTCGATGATCACGCGGGCGCGCTCGCGGGGTGCCAGGCCGCGCAGATCGGCCAGTCCCTGTTCGGTCACGAGGATATCGACATCGTGCTCGGTGTGATCCACGTGACTGACCATGGGCACGACGCTGGAGATGGCGCCTCCTTTGGCAATCGATTTGGTGACGAAAATCGCGAGGTGCGCGTTCCTGGCGAAATCTCCAGAGCCTCCAATCCCGTTCATCATCCGGGTTCCGCAAACGTGGGTGGAGTTGACGTTGCCATAAAGGTCAAATTCCAACGCTGTGTTGATCCCGATGATGCCCAGGCGTCTTACCACCTCAGGATGATTGGATATCTCTTGAGGGCGCAGTAGCAGTCTGGGTTTGTATTGCTCCAGGTTGTTGAAGACCGCGGCGTGCTTGCGTTCGGACAGGGTGATCGAGCTACCCGAGGCAAAATCCAGCTTGCCGGCTTCGAACAGGTCGAAAGTGGAATCCTGCAGCACTTCGGAATACATGGCCATGCCATGGAATGGCGAATCGATAAGGCCCATCATTACTGCATTGGCGATGGTACCGACGCCTGCCTGCAGGGGCATCAGGTGGTTGGTAAGGCGGTTCTGGCGCACCTCGCTTTTGAAAAACTCCACCAGATGCCCGGCGATCGCCTGTGTGTCGGTATCAGCGGGCAGTACAGTTGAAGGTGAGTCGGTCTGATCGCTGAATACGATGCCGACGATTTTCGCAGGATCGATTTTAACCGCGTGGCCGCCGATTCGGCTGTCTGCCCTGAGCACCGGTATGGGCATACGCGTAGGGCGGTAGGTTGGAATATAGATGTCGTGCAACCCCTCAAGCTCAAGGGACTGCGCTGTGTTGATCTCGACGATCACTTTTTCGGCAAGGATCGCAAAGCTCGCCGAGTTACCAACCGAAGTGCTCAGCACCAGGTGCCCTTCTTCAGTAATCGCCACGCATTCGATTACCGCGATGTCTACCGACTTGATCTGATGGTTACGCAACTGCTCTACGGTATCGGACAGATGCTGATCGATGAACATCACAGACCCGTCATTGATGGCCTTGCGCAGGGTGCTGTCGACCTGAAACGGCATACGGCGGGATAACACACCGGCTTCCGTCAACTGCTTGTCGAGGTCGTTGCCCAGGCTGGCGCCGGTCATCAGGCTTATCTTCAATGGAGTGACCTTCGCAAGCTCTGCCAATGCCCTCGGTACGGCCTTCGCCTCGCCGGCGCGGGTGAACCCGCTCATACCGACGGTCATGCCGTTCTTGATCAGCGTAGCGGCATCGGCCGCGCTCATTACCTTGCTCATTAAAGAAGGCAGGCGAATACGTTCACGGTGCATGTTTTTTATCTCGAGACGAAGATGCAAGCGCCCAAGTTTAGAGGCTTGAATTTTTTTCGTCCCGCGACCAAGGTCGCATTCGCGAGCGCTAATTAGACGGTTTCACGGCAAATCACTTTTACCCCAAAAGTAAAAACCCCCGACCGATACACGCGCCGAGGGTTTTTTAATCTGCTGACGAAAGTCTTCAGTCCACCGCTTTAACCATGTCTTCGATGACTTTCTTGGCGTCGCCGAACACCATCATGGTCTTGTCCAGGTAGAACAACTCGTTGTCCAGGCCAGCGTAACCACTGGCCATTGAGCGCTTGTTGACGATGATAGTCTTGGCCTTGAAGGCCTCGAGGATCGGCATGCCAGCGATGGGCGACTTCGGATCGTTCTTCGCCGCCGGGTTGACCACGTCATTGGCGCCGAGCACCAGCACTACATCGGCCTGGCCGAACTCGGAGTTGATGTCTTCCATCTCGAACACCTGGTCGTAAGGCACCTCCGCCTCGGCCAGTAGAACGTTCATATGGCCAGGCATCCGGCCGGCAACCGGATGGATCGCATACTTCACGGTCACACCGGCGTGGGTCAGCTTCTCGGTCAACTCTTTAAGCGCATGCTGCGCCCGCGCGACTGCAAGGCCGTAGCCCGGAACGATGATCACGGTGTCGGCGTTGGTCAAGAGGAAGGTCGCATCATCGGCCGAGCCGGACTTCACGGGACGAGCTTCTTTAGCGCCGCCGGTTGCGTCCACATCTGGCGCGCTGCCGAAACCGCCGCCGATCACGTTGAAGAACGAGCGGTTCATGGCCTTGCACATGATGTAGGAGAGGATCGCACCAGACGAACCCACCAGGGAGCCTGCGATGATCAGCATCGAGTTGTTGAGCGAAAAGCCGATACCGGCTGCCGCCCACCCCGAATAACTGTTGAGCATCGATACCACGACCGGCATATCAGCGCCGCCAATAGGGATGATCAGCAGTACGCCGATGACGAACGCCAGGATCAGCATGACGCTGAACGCGAACAGGCTGCCGGTGAGCATGAAAGTTGCGCCGAAGAACAGCGTCGCCAGACCCAGGATCAGGTTGAGCTTGTGCTGTCCGGCGAACTGTACGGGAGCGCCCTGAAACAGACGGAATTTGTACTTTCCAGACAGTTTGCCGAAAGCGATGACCGAGCCTGAGAAGGTGATCGCGCCGATCGCAGCACCCAGAAACAGCTCCAGACGGTTACCGGTCGGGATCGAATCGCCCAGGTGCTGAACGATGCCCAGTGACTGAGGCTCGACCACTGCGGCAATGGCGATGAACACTGCGGCCAGACCGATCATGCTATGCATAAATGCGACCAGTTCCGGCATCTTGGTCATTTCCACGCGCTTGGCCATGATCGAACCGGCTGTGCCGCCGACCAGCAGGCCCACGATGATGTAGCCGATGCCCGCGCTGGCGCCGTCGGTGGATAGCGCCGCCAGCTTGAACACCAGGCCGATGGTGGTCAGCACAGCCAGGCCCATGCCGAGCATACCGAACAGGTTGCCTCGACGGGACGTTGTCGGATGCGACAGGCCTTTGAGTGCCTGGATGAAGCAGATCGCCGAGACGAGGTACAACAGAGTGACGAGATTCATGCTCATTACTTGGCATCCTCAGCTTTGGCTTTCGGAGCCTTTTTCTTGAACATTTCCAACATGCGACGGGTGACAAGGAAGCCCCCGAACACGTTGACTGCCGCCAGTGCCACGGCCAGGGTGCCCATGGTTTTGCCCAGTGGAGTCACGGTCAGTGCGGCAGCTAGCATGGCGCCGACAATAACGATGGCCGAGATGGCGTTGGTCACGGCCATCAGCGGTGTGTGCAGCGCAGGAGTAACGTTCCAGACCACGTGGTAGCCGACGTAAATCGCCAGCACGAAGATGATCAGGTTGTAGACGCCGTGAGAAATCAGCATGTCTTCCATTGTTTTATCCTCAGCCGTTCTTGCGGACTGTCTGGCCGTCGCGGCACATCAGGCACGCGGCGACGATGTCGTCTTCGAGGTTGATCTCGAACTGGCCTTCCTTGGTGAAGATCAGCTTCATGAAGTCCAGCAGGTTGCGTGCATACAGCGCCGATGCGTCGGCAGCCACCATAGCGGGTAGGTTGGTATGGCCGACAATGGTCACGCCATGCTCGATAACCACTTGATCGGCCACGGTCAGCGGGCAGTTGCCGCCCTGTGCCGCCGCGAGGTCGATGACCACCGAGCCCGGTTTCATTTGCGAGACGGTTTCAGCGCTCAATAGCACGGGCGCTTTACGGCCGGGAATCAACGCGGTGGTGATTACGATGTCAGCTTGTTTGGCACGCTCGTGGACCGCGACCGCCTGACGCTGCATCCAGCTGGCGGGCATCGGGCGCGCATAACCGCCGACGCCGACAGCTGCTTCGCGCTCTTCGTCAGTCTCGTAAGGCACGTCGACGAACTTGGCGCCCAGCGACTCGATCTGTTCCTTCACTGCAGGGCGTACATCGGACGCCTCGATCACTGCACCAAGGCGCTTGGCCGTGGCGATGGCCTGCAGGCCGGCAACGCCCGCCCCGAGGATCAGCACCCGTGCAGCCTTCACCGTACCGGCGGCGGTCATCAGCATCGGCATGAAGCGCGGATAGTGATGCGCGGCCAGCAATACCGATTTGTAACCGGCAATGTTGGCTTGCGAAGAAAGCACATCGAGACTTTGCGCGCGGGAAGTCCGCGGAGCTGCTTCGAGGGCGAACGCGGTGATGCCCCGCTCGGCCATCTTGGCGATGATCTCGTTGTTGAACGGGTTGAGCATCCCGATGACAACGGTCCCGCTCTTGAGCAGAGCCAACTCGCTGTCACTGGGTGCGACGACCTTTAGGATCAGCTCGGCGCTGAAGGCGTCGGCGGCGCTGCCGATCGAAGCACCTGCTGCTTCATAGGCACTGTCCGTGACACTCGCGCTAATGCCGGCGCCTGTCTGGACGGTGACCTTATGACCTTGGCCAATGAGTTTCTTGATGGTTTCCGGAGTTGCAGCAACCCGAGTTTCACCGGACTGGGTTTCTAGAGGGACACCAATGTGCACGTCAAAATCTCCTGCGTGATCTTCTTATCTTTAAAAAGTAGGCCAGCGCACTGCGGATGGTACGTCTGGGGCAGCGATCACCACGTCCCCACCAGAAAAGGCAGGGGCGCGGCATTTTGCAGGCGGAATAGGGGGGCTTCAAGGAATTCTGTAACGCGACGTGTAATTAACTACAAGTCACCCTGTGACCGTTTGACGCAACAATTCGCTGAGAGCCTTATGGTTAAAGGCGTTCATCGATATTTTATAAGTTTTCAGTTTTTTTGCTGTTCAGCGTAAGTCCAGAGGTCAATCATGCTGAAAGCCACGGTGCGCGCAGCCTTTAGCCTGTTTTTGATTAACAACAGGTGTGTTGCTTAAATGCGACATATCTGGATATATGTAGTCAAAATAAATATATAACTACACGATCGGGTGTTGCACTGACATTCCGTAGATCACGGCAGGGCATAGCTCTCAGCCTGCTGTACAAGCCAGTCTCGAAAGGCTTTCAAGGACGCCGACTCTACTTTTCGTTCAGGAATCATCAGGTAGTAGGCTTTCACGCTCGATAGCGCCTGGGAATTAGCCACGATCAGACGCCTTTCGGCGAGTTCGCGCTGTATCAAAAAGGGCGGGATCAACGCTACGCCCATGTCGTGCATGGCCGCTTGGGAGAGCATGGAAAATAATTCATATCGCGGACCAGTCATGTCGCGCGCAACGCTCATGTCCATTGCGCTGAACCATTGACGCCATGCGTAGGGTCTTGTCGTTTGCTGCAACAAGGGCATTTCGGACAATTCGCGAGCGCTCAAATGGTCCTTATCGCCCAGCAAAACGGGACTGCAAACCGGCATGGGGTTTTCGCTCATCAATCGATGGGACTGCGTACCTGACCAATCGGCATCTCCAAAGTAGATGGCGGCGTCGAACTCGGTATCTGCAAACAGGAAAGGCCGCGTGCGGTTAGTCAGGTTGATGGTCACGCCAGGGTTTAGCTGCTGAAAGTCTTTCAAGCGAGGCAATAGCCACTGGGTGCCAAAGGTTGGAACCACGGCGAGCTCAATCACGTTTGCGCCCTGATGGCCCATCACCGACAGTGTGTCCCGCTCCACAGCGTCGAGCTGTGTGGCAACGCGGCGACTGTAGGAAAGCCCGGCCTCGGTCAATTTCACTCCCCGGCGCGAGCGTCGGAAAAGTTCGACGTTGAGGAACTCCTCAAGGCTGCCAATCTGTCGGCAGATTGCGCTCTGGGTGAGCGAGAGTTCTTCGGCAGCCTTGGTAAAACTTTCGTGACGGGCAGCCGCCTCGAAGCTAACCAATGCGGCGGTGCTCGGAATCTTGCGGCGCATGTACATGAACCTCACTCGTCAGCCATTAATACGGGCCAGTCTCCTGTTTCGGAGTGAGAAATTAGCACAATGCTATGCGAAATCCTCGTTTGTCCTGTTGCCCAGCCACGCCTAGGATCAGTCCACGACTTTCCTGGCTTGGTCCGGGATACCATTTCGCGAGGAGAAGATCATGGGTCCCAAGGCAAGCTTTAACTGGATCGATCCACTGCTACTGGATCAGCAGCTCACCGAAGAGGAGCGCATGGTTCGTGATAGCGCCGAGCAGTTCGCCCAGGACAAACTCGCGCCCCGCGTCCTGGAAGCGTTCCGTCATGAGCACACCGATCCGGCGATTTTCCGTGAGATGGGTGAAGTCGGCCTGCTGGGCGCGACCATCCCGGAGCAATACGGCGGCAGCGGCCTGAACTACGTGTGTTACGGCCTGATCGCCCGTGAAGTCGAGCGTATCGACTCTGGCTACCGCTCGATGATGAGTGTGCAGTCTTCGCTGGTGATGGTGCCGATCAACGAATTTGGTACCGAGGCGCAGAAACAGAAGTATCTGCCCAAGCTGGCATCTGGCGAATGGATCGGCTGCTTCGGTCTTACCGAGCCTAACCACGGCTCCGATCCGGGCGCCATGATCACCCGCGCCAGGAAAGTCGACGGCGGGTATCGCCTGACCGGAAGCAAAATGTGGATCACCAACAGTCCTATTGCTGACGTATTCGTCGTCTGGGGTAAAGACGATGCAGGTGATATCCGCGGCTTCGTGCTGGAGAAAGGCTGGCAGGGTCTGAGTGCTCCTGCGATTCACGGCAAGGTTGGTTTGCGTGCGTCGATAACCGGTGAGATCGTGATGGACAACGTATTCGTGCCTGAAGAGAACATCTTCCCCGATGTGCGCGGTCTTAAAGGCCCCTTTACCTGCCTGAACTCCGCACGCTACGGCATCTCCTGGGGAGCGCTGGGTGCTGCGGAGTTCTGCTGGCACACCGCGCGTCAGTACACGCTGGATCGTCAGCAGTTCGGTCGTCCGTTAGCAGCCAATCAGCTGATTCAGAAGAAGCTTGCCGACATGCAAGCTGAAATCACGCTCGCGCTGCAAGGCTGCTTGCGTCTTGGGCGCATGAAGGATGAAGGCACGGCCGCCGTGGAAATCACTTCGATTATGAAGCGCAATTCCTGCGGCAAGTCCCTGGACATTGCGCGGATGGCCCGGGACATGCTCGGCGGCAACGGCATCTCCGACGAGTTCGGAATTGCCCGTCATCTGGTCAACCTGGAAGTGGTGAATACCTATGAAGGGACCCACGACGTACATGCATTGATCCTCGGGCGTGCGCAGACCGGCATCCAGGCTTTCTATTAAGGAGCTGGTCATGGGCGCGTTATCGCATTTGCGTGTGCTGGACCTCTCTCGAGTGCTGGCCGGGCCATGGGCCGGGCAGATTCTCGCGGACCTTGGTGCCGACGTGATCAAGATTGAGCGCCCAGGCAATGGCGACGACACCCGTGCTTGGGGGCCTCCTTTCCTGAGGGACCCTCGCGGCGAGAATACCTCTGAAGCCGCCTATTACCTGTCTGCGAATCGCAACAAGCAGTCGGTCACCATCGACTTTACGCGTGCCGAAGGTCAGAAGCTGGTGCGCGAGCTGGCAGCGAAGTCCGATATCGTGATCGAAAACTTCAAGGTCGGTGGGCTTAAAGCCTATGGTCTGGATTACGAGTCGTTGCATGCCGAGAATCCGAGACTGATCTACTGCTCTATCACCGGCTTCGGTCAAACCGGCCCCTATGCGAGGCGCGCGGGTTATGACTTCATGATTCAAGCACTTGGCGGGCTAATGAGCCTGACCGGGCGCCCTGAAGGTGAGGACGGTGCCGGACCGGTGAAGGTAGGTGTAGCGCTGACCGACATTCTGACCGGACTGTACTCGACGTCTGCAATTTTGGCGGCCCTGGCCCATCGTGATCAGGGGGGTGATGGCCAGCACATCGATATGGCGTTGCTCGACGTGCAGGTTGCCTGCCTGGCAAACCAGGCGATGAACTATCTGACGACCGGAACGCCGCCGCGGCGATTGGGTAACGCTCATCCCAACATCGTGCCGTACCAGGACTTTCCTACAGCCGACGGTGACTTCATCCTCACCGTGGGCAATGACAGTCAGTTCCGCAAGTTCGCGGAAGTTGCGGGACAACCTCAGTGGGCGGACGACCCGCGTTTTGCTACCAATAAGCAACGTGTAGCATATCGGGTGGAGCTGATCCCGCTCATCCGGCAGGCCACTGTGTTTAAAACCACAGCCGAATGGGTTTCAGCGTTGGAGCGTGCTGGCGTTCCCTGCGGCCCGATCAATGATGTGGCGCAGGTGTTTGCAGATCCTCAGGTGCAGGCGCGTGGGCTCAGGCTCGATTTGCCGCACGCGTTGGGAGGGACGGTGCCGCAGGTTGCAAGCCCGATACGGTTGTCAGAGACGCCCGTTGAATATCGACGAGCACCCCCTCTGCTGGGTGAGCATACGTTGGAGGTGTTGTCGGGTGTCTTGGGGCTGTCTGAACAGGCCGTCATGACGCTTCGCGAGACCGGGGTGATATAGCCGCCTTCGCTATATGGAAGGTGCTTGTCGACTGTCTATATAAACAGAAGGAACCGTTTGAATTCCCTGAAGTTTTAAGTTTTCCATCGAAAATTAAAATTAGGTGTTGACGCCCCTCTGGATGTGT
>NZ_DIHC01000011.1:490-308251 GCF_002419965.1 Pseudomonas sp. UBA5706 | reverse complement strand
GACGCTCCGCGTGGGAATGCACCCCCGGCGCTCCGCGTAAGGCAGATGTTGGACGCCGAGCGTCCAGGGCTGGCGTTACCACGCGGAGCGGGGGAACGATCACGATAGACAAAAAAGGGGAAGCGGACCCATATCCGCTTCCCCTCTGGCAGCGGTGAGCCCGCCGCTGCTCTTTTACCGCTGCTCGTTAGATGACGGCCAGAATCGCCTTGGTCACCGCCTCAATATTGCCCTTGTTCAACGCCGCCACACAGATCCGCCCCGTATCCAACGCATAAATCCCGAATTCGCTACGCAGCCGATGAACCTGCGGCGTGGTCAGGCCCGAATACGAAAACATCCCACGCTGCCGAGCGACGAAGCTGAAGTCCTGCCCCGCCGCATTATTCGCCAGACGCCGAGTCATCTCTTCGCGCATGCCACGAATACGCAGGCGCATCTGGGCCAGTTCATCCTCCCACTTCTGCCGCAGCCCAGGGTTGTTCAACACCGCGGCAACGATGGTCGCGCCATGGGTCGGTGGGTTGGAATAGTTGGTGCGAATCACCCGCTTGACCTGAGACAGCACGCGGGCGGTTTCTTCCTGCGAACCGGTGACGATCGACAGTGCGCCGACACGCTCGCCATACAGCGAAAAGGATTTGGAGAACGAGCTGGACGCAAAGAAGGTCAGCCCCGATTCGGCAAACAGGCGCACCGCTGCGGCGTCTTCGTCGATGCCGTCGCCAAAGCCTTGGTAGGCCATGTCCAGAAACGGCACGTGGCCCTTGGTTTTCAACACATCAAGAACTTTTTTCCAGTCCTCCAGGGTCAGGTCGACCCCGGTGGGGTTGTGGCAGCAGGCGTGCAACACCACGACCGAGCCGGATGGCAGGTTCTGCAGGTCTTCAAGCATGCCTGCGCGGTTTACGTCATGGGTCGCGGCATCGTAGTAGCGATAGTTCTGCACGTCGAAGCCTGCGGTTTCGAACAATGCCCGATGGTTTTCCCAGCTTGGGTCGCTGATGGCAACCACGGCATCCGGCGACAGTTGCTTGAGGAAGTCAGCACCGATTTTCAGCGCGCCTGTACCGCCGACTGCCTGTACGGTCATCACCCGGCCTGAGGCCAGCAATGGCGACTCGGCACCGAACAGCAGGGTCTGCACGGCCTTGTCGTAGGCTGCGATGCCATCGATCGGCAAGTAACCGCGTGGGACATGTTGAGCGACGCGAATTTCCTCGGCTTCGGCAACGGCACGCAGCAGCGGGATTTTCCCTTCTTCGTTGCTGTAGACGCCTACACCCAGATTGACCTTGGTGGTGCGGGTATCGGCGTTGAATGCTTCGTTGAGGCCCAGGATTGGATCGCGTGGTGCCATTTCGACAGCGGAGAACAGGCTCATTTTTGCGGCGGCTCTGAATGGGAGTGAATGGGTCGCATCGCTCCGGCCGAATGCACTAGAGCGGTGCGCAAACGGGGAGTCAGTATAGAGAGCATCGTGGGCGGGGGCGACAGGCGAGGGCCGGTTTTTTCCGGGTTTTTCCGATTATTTTCGACCGTTAGTCATGTGCTGCGGACTAATGTCCTGATGATGGCTTGAAAGGTGGCGTTGCGGACTCCATCTGTAGTCCCATCATCTTTTTCTTCGTACGCCTTTTCTCCTGGCGAGATCAGTCGTCCGCGCTCATTACGCCTTTGCCCGGACACTTCGGGGGAGGGCGAACACAGAGGTAGGTTATGTCCGAGTTTCAGCTCGTTACCCGTTTTGAGCCGGCCGGTGATCAGCCGCAGGCGATTCGTCAGCTGGTCGAGGGCATCGACGCCGGGCTGTCGCACCAGACCCTGCTTGGTGTGACCGGGTCGGGCAAGACGTTTAGCATTGCCAACGTGATTCAACAGGTGCAGCGCCCGACCCTGGTGCTGGCGCCGAACAAGACCCTGGCCGCCCAATTGTATGGTGAGTTCAAGGCTTTCTTCCCCAACAACGCGGTCGAGTACTTCGTTTCCTACTACGACTACTACCAGCCTGAAGCCTACGTGCCGTCATCGGACACCTTCATCGAAAAGGATGCTTCGATCAACGACCACATCGAGCAGATGCGCCTGTCCGCGACCAAGGCCCTGCTGGAGCGCAAGGACGCGATCATCGTCACCACGGTGTCGTGCATCTACGGTCTGGGCAGCCCGGAAACCTACCTGCGCATGGTCCTGCACGTCGACCGCGGCGACAAACTTGACCAGCGCGCGTTGCTGCGGCGCCTGGCCGACCTGCAATACACCCGCAATGACATGGATTTCGCCCGGGCGACCTTTCGCGTGCGTGGCGATGTGATCGACATCTTCCCGGCCGAGTCGGACCTGGAAGCGATCCGTATCGAGCTGTTCGACGATGAAGTCGAAAGCCTGTCGGCCTTCGACCCGTTGACCGGCGAAGTCATTCGCAAACTGCCGCGCTTCACCTTCTACCCCAAGAGCCACTATGTGACGCCACGCGAAACGTTGCTGGACGCCATGGAGGGGATCAAGGTCGAGTTGCAGGAGCGCCTGGAGTACCTGCGCGGCGCCAACAAACTGGTGGAAGCCCAGCGCCTTGAGCAACGCACCCGTTTCGACCTGGAGATGATTCTCGAACTGGGTTACTGCAATGGCATCGAGAACTACTCGCGCTACCTGTCGGGCCGTCCGTCCGGGGCACCACCGCCCACGCTCTACGACTACCTGCCGGCCGATGCGCTGCTGGTGATCGACGAATCCCACGTCAGCGTGCCGCAGGTCGGCGCCATGTACAAAGGCGACCGTTCGCGCAAGGAAACCCTGGTCGAGTACGGTTTCCGTCTGCCGTCTGCGCTGGACAACCGGCCCATGCGCTTCGATGAATGGGAAAATGTCAGCCCGCAGACCATTTTCGTGTCGGCGACGCCTGGGCCATACGAAGGCGAGCACGCCGGGCGCGTGGTCGAGCAGGTGGTGCGGCCCACCGGCCTGGTCGACCCGCAGATCGAGATCCGGCCGGCGCTGACTCAGGTCGACGACCTGCTCTCCGAGATCAAGAAGCGCGTGGACGTGGAAGAGCGGGTGCTGGTCACGACCCTGACCAAACGCATGTCCGAAGACTTGACCGATTATCTGGCCGACCACGGTGTACGGGTGCGTTACCTGCATTCGGACATCGACACGGTGGAACGGGTCGAGATCATCCGTGACCTGCGTCTGGGCACCTTCGATGTGCTGGTGGGGATCAACCTGCTGCGTGAGGGGCTGGACATGCCGGAAGTGTCCCTGGTGGCGATTCTCGATGCCGACAAGGAAGGCTTCCTGCGGTCCGAGCGCTCGCTGATCCAGACCATTGGCCGAGCAGCACGTAACCTCAACGGGCGAGCGATTCTTTACGCCGACAGAATCACCGGCTCCATGGAGCGGGCCATCGGCGAGACCGAGCGGCGTCGCGACAAGCAAATCGCCTTCAACCTGGCCAACGGCATCACCCCCAAAGGCGTGGTCAAGGACATCACAGACATCATGGAAGGCGCCACCGTGCCCGGCTCGCGCAGCAAGAAGCGCAAGGGCATGGCCAAGGCTGCCGAGGAGAACGCCAAGTACGAAGCCGAGTTGCGCTCGCCGAGCGAGATCACCAAACGGATTCGCCAACTGGAGGAGAAAATGTATCAGCTGGCACGGGATCTGGAGTTCGAGGCGGCCGCTCAGATGCGCGACGAGATCACCAAGTTGCGTGAGCGGTTGCTGGCAGTATAGGCCTGGGCCAAGGGATATAAGTACCACTCTGATCCTCTCGCAAGAAGGCTCACCGGCGGCGTTAGGGGGTTGCCGCCAGCGTGCGCTGCTGCGCCAGGGTGAGTCGGGACAGGACGTTCGTCCGTGCAATGGATCATCTGCCACACATTGTCGCGCAAGGCTGTCAGACTGCCGGGGCATTCAGACGATCAAGGCAGTGTGATGCAACGAACCACAGAACGACTCATTCTACGCGCCCCGACGGCGGACGACCTTGACAGTCTGTTCGCGATCTATGGCGATCCGCAGACCCATCAGTTCAATCCGTTCGGGCCCTTGACCCGCATCGAGCAGGCACAAGCGCTGCTCGACGGCTGGATCGCTCACTGGCAGAGCGAAGGCTATGGGCAGTGGGCGATCACCATCCGCGATCATCCCGACCAGGTCATTGGTTTCGGTGGCATCGATGCGCGCAGGTACCAGGACGTATTAAGACTGAATTTGGGTTATCGCTTCGGCGTGCAGGCCTGGGGGCGCGGTTACGCGACGGAGCTCAGCCAGGCCGCGCTGGACTTTGCATTCGGTGAACTGCAGGTTGCGGAAGTTTTCGCCGTGGTCAGACCCCAGCATCATGCGTCGATCCGCGTGCTGGAGAAGGCCGGTATGCAGCGCATCGATACCCTGGATGACGTACCAGGGCAGGCGCCGAGCTTGGTGTATCGCTCGGCTCGAGACGAGACGGTCAGCCGCGTGCCATGACACTCGCGGCGGGCCCTCACTCCGGCCCATGTTGCTCTGAATGAGCAATCAATCTTCGGCAAGTTCGCAAAACCGCAGGCGGTTGCCGAACGGGTCAGCGATTTCCATCACCTTGCCCCAACCCTGTTCCTGAATCCCCGGCCGCGAGTGTTTGTAGTGCTTGGCATTAAGCTCCGAACGCAGGGCTTCGATGTCCTTGACGGGCACGAAAACCGTCGAGCCCGGCGTGGCATCGCCATGGTGCCCGGTCAAGTGGATGACCAGATCACCCCGCCTGGCCTGGGCATAAAGCGGCAGGTCTTCTTCGAACCGATGCTCCCATTCGATGTGAAAACCCAGAAAGTCGACATAAAACGTTTTGGCCTGTTCTTCGGAAAAAATCCGAATCAGCGGAATAGCCCCTGAAATCTGCATTGCCCACGCTCCCTAATGTAAAGGCGGCGAGTCTAGCCCATTGGCGATGCAGCTGACAGGTGACAGCCAACTGCAGACCCTTTCCAGGATTCACGTGCGTTGCGACTGCGTCCGTTCGGCCGACGTCCTGGGCCATGAACCCACCGGGTAGGCGCTTTTTACACTTTCTTTATGCCGCGGGGCTACGCCCGGTCTCGTTCCTTTACACCTTGGGTAAGGACAATTCCCGCACACGGCAGTCGCCGTACGACGGAGAGTTTTCATGAGCGTTCTCGATGGGGTGTCACTGCTATTAGCGGCAGGATTGTTCGTGTACTTGCTGGTGGCGCTGTTGCGTGCCGGCCGGGTCGAGGAGTGACGGCCATGCACGGTTATGACGCGCTGCTGATTCTGGCTTTCTTTGCATTGGTGTTCGTGCCTGCGCCTTGGCTGGGTCGCTTTTATTTCAAGGTGATGGAGGGCAAACGCACATGGCTGACACCCATGATGGGGCCGTTGGAGCGAGCATGTTATCGGGTCTCAGGCGTCGACCCCACGGTCGAGCAGAGCTGGAAGACCTACACGCTGGCGCTGCTGGCGTTCAACCTGGCGGGGTTTGTCATGTTGTTCTCGATCCTGCTGTTGCAGGGCGTGCTGCCGCTTAATCCGCAAGGTGTGCCAGGGATGGAGTGGTCACTGGCGTTCAACACAACGATGAGTTTCGTCACCAATACCAATTGGCAGAGCTACAGCGGCGAGTCATCGCTCAGTTACCTGAGCCAGATGGCCGGTCTGACAGTGCAGAATTTCGTCAGCGCCGCCACGGGTATTGCCGTGCTGGTCGCGTTTTGCCGGGGCATCGGTCGTCGCTCGGCGCAACACATCGGCAATTTTTGGGCTGACATGACCCGTGCCACCCTTTACGGCCTGTTGCCGCTGTGCATCGTGCAGGCGCTGTTTCTGGTCTGGCAGGGCGTGCCGCAGACCTTCGCTCACTACGTCGATGCGCTCACCCTGCAAGGCACCGACCAAACCATCCCGCTAGGCCCGGCCGCCAGTCAGATCGCGATCAAGCAGCTGGGCACCAACGGTGGCGGCTTCTTCGGCGTCAACTCGGCGCATCCGTTCGAAAACCCGACTGCGTGGAGCAACCTGTTCGAGCTGGGCTCGATCATCCTGATCCCGGTGGCGCTGGTGTTCACCTTCG
Organism: Pseudomonas sp. UBA5706; assembly: GCF_002419965.1. GTDB lineage: Bacteria > Pseudomonadota > Gammaproteobacteria > Pseudomonadales > Pseudomonadaceae > Aquipseudomonas. The sequence goes on along the minus strand of NZ_DIHC01000011.1, from coordinate 302,178 downwards.
GCCACTACGTCAAGGACCTGCGCCAGAGCCGCGCGATCATCGCCTGCATGCTGGTGCTGTTTTTGATCGGCGGCACCACCGCGCTGTGGTCCGAATACCAACCCAATCCCACGCTGAACATCGCGTCCGTCGAGCAGACCGCACCGATGGAAGGCAAGGAAACCCGTTTCGGCACCACGGCCACGGTGTTATGGACGACCACGACGACTGCCGCGTCCAACGGTTCGGTCAATGGCATGCACGACAGCCTGAACCCGCTGACCGGCATGATCGCCATGGCCAACATGATGGTGGGCGAAGTGATTTTCGGCGGCGTGGGTGCGGGGTTGTACGGCATGTTGCTCAACGTGCTGATCGCGGTGTTTCTGGCCGGTCTGATGATCGGTCGTACCCCGGAATACCTGGGCAAGAAGTTGCAGGCCCGCGAAGTCAAGCTGCTGGTGGCGACCCTGATCGTGATGCCGGTCGGCGTGCTGGTGTTCGGTGCGCTGGCGGCGTCGTTGCCAGGCCCCGCTGGCGCGGTGAGCAACCCCGGCGCCCACGGCTTCAGCCAGCTGCTTTACAACTACACCTCGGCCACTGCGAACAATGGCTCGGCGTTCGGCGGTTTCAGCGGTAACACCCTGTTCCACAACCTGATGCTTGGCTTGTCGATGTTCATCGGCCGCTTCGGCTACATCCTGCCGGTGCTGGCCCTTGCCGGCAGCCTCGCGGCGAAGAAGGCCGCGCCTCTAGGCTTGAACAGTTTCCCGACCCACGGCCCGCTGTTCGTCACCCTGTTGACCGTCACCATTTTGCTCGTGGGCGGCCTGACGTTCCTGCCGACCCTGGCCTTGGGACCGATCGCCGAACACTTGAGCCTGGGCTTCTGAGGACTGAATCATGAACATGCAAGCACCTGTGTCCAAGCACCCTGTGAACGAAAACGCTAAGCAATCGCCGGCAGCGGCCAAAACTGGCTTCGCCGAACTGTGGCGCCCGGCGCTGATCCAGGCCTTCGTCAAGCTCGACCCGCGCCAGTTGCAGCGCGCGCCGGTGATGCTGGTGGTCGAACTGACCGCGATCCTGACCACCGTCCTGTGCCTGATTCCCGACCCGGCAGTGCCAACCCTGGTTGCGGTGCAGATCGCGGTGTGGCTGTGGTTCACCGTGCTGTTCGCCAACTTTGCCGAGGCCTTGGCCGAAGGTCGCGGCAAGGCCCGCGCCGACAGCCTCAAGGCCGGCACCGAAGGCCTTAAAGCGCGCTTGCAGGGCCCAGGCGGCGCGTTCGTCACGGTCAACGCCAGCACCCTGCGCAAGGGCGACGTCGTGCGGGTGGAGGCCGGTGAACTGATTCCCGGCGATGGCGAAGTGATCGAAGGCATCGCGGCGGTGAACGAGGCGGCGATCACCGGTGAGTCGGCGCCGGTGATTCGCGAGTCTGGCGGTGACCGTTCGGCGGTGACCGGCAACACCCGGCTGGTGTCCGACTGGTTGCGGGTGCGCATCAGCACCAATCCCGGCGAGTCGACCCTGGACCGCATGATCGCGTTAGTGGAAGGCGCCAAACGGCAGAAGACCCCCAACGAGGTGGCGCTGGATATCCTGCTGATCGGCCTGACCCTGATCTTCCTGTTGGTGGTGGTGACGCTGCAGCCGTTCGCCCATTTCGCGGGCGGGAGCCTGCCGCTGGTGTTCCTGGTGGCGCTGCTGGTGACCCTGATCCCCACCACCATTGGCGGGTTGCTGTCGGCCATCGGGATTGCCGGGATGGATCGCCTGGTGCGCCTGAACGTCATCGCCAAATCCGGTCGTGCGGTGGAGGCGGCGGGCGATGTCCACGTGTTGCTGCTGGACAAGACCGGGACCATCACCTTTGGCAATCGCCGCTGCTCGGCGGTGTATGCCGCCCCGGGCGTCAGCGGCAAGGAGCTAAGCGACGGCACGCTGCTGGCGTCACTGGCCGACGACACCGCCGAGGGCAAGTCCATTGTCGAGTACCTGCGCGCGTTGCATCCGATGACCGAACCTGCGTCCAGCCAGCTCACCGCTGTACCTTTCAGCGCCGAGACGCGGCTGTCCGGTGTTGATTACGACGGTCACGTTTATCGCAAGGGCGCCGTGGATTCGCTGCTGAAGTTTCTTGGCCGTGATCGCAGCGACTTGCCGCCCGTACTGGCGCGAGAAATCGACAAGATCGCCAAGACCGGCGGCACGCCGTTGCTGGTCTCGGTCGACCGTACGCTGCTGGGCGCGATTCATCTTAAGGACGTGGTCAAGCCGGGGATCCGCGAGCGCTTCGAGGAACTGCGCACGTTGGGCATTCGCACGGTCATGGTGACCGGTGACAACCCGCTGACCGCTGCCGCCATCGCCGCTGAGGCCGGGGTCGATGACGTGCTTGCCGAAGCCACGCCGCAGAAGAAGCTGGAGCGTATTCGTCAGGAACAGAACGACGGACGCCTGGTGGCAATGTGTGGCGACGGGGCCAACGATGCCCCGGCGCTGGCTCAGGCTGACGTCGGCATGGCGATGAACGACGGTACGCAGGCGGCGCGGGAGGCGGCCAATATGGTGGATCTGGACAGCGACCCGACCAAGCTGCTGGACGTGGTGCAGATTGGCAAGCAATTGCTGGTCACCCGTGGCGCGCTCACGACCTTTTCGATTGCCAACGACGTAGCCAAGTATTTTGCGATCCTTCCTGCGCTGTTCGCTGCGATCTATCCGCAGTTGGGGGTGCTCAACATCATGCGCCTGGCCAGCCCGCAGAGCGCGATCCTGTCAGCCATCGTGTTCAACGCCCTGATCATCGTCGTACTGATCCCGTTGGCCCTGCGCGGGGTGCGGGTGCAGGCGGCGAGTGCAGCGCATCTGCTGCGTCGCAACCTGCTGATCTATGGCCTGGGCGGGATCGCCGTGCCGTTCGTGGGGATCAAGCTGATCGACCTGCTGTTGACCGCGTTGCGCTTGGTGTAAGCGCGTTGTCTGCACCGCGGGTCGCTATTGCCTGAACGCATGCACCCGCAGCATCTGATTTGATTGAGGATTGAATGATGTCGACTATAGTGCGTCCCGCCGTGAGCCTGATTGTGCTGATGACCCTGATCACGGGCATGGCTTATCCGTTGCTGGTCACGGGTGTGGCCCAGGTGGCATTCCCGGAGCAAGCCAATGGCAGCCTGGTGTATGACGAGCAGGAAAAGGTCCGGGGTTCGGAACTGATCGCGCAGGATTTCACCGGCGAGCAGTGGTTTCACTCACGTCCATCCGCCGGCAGTTACGCGACGGTGGCCAGTGGGGCGAGCAACCTGGCGCCGAGCAACCCGGCGCTGGCGGCGCGCGTGGCGGACGATGTGCTCAAGGAGAAGGTCGAAGGGCAGGGGCCGGTGCCGTTGAACCTGCTGACCACCTCCGCCAGTGGCCTGGACCCGCACCTGTCACCTGCGGCGGCGCAGTATCAGGTGGCGCGGGTGGCGCAGGCCCGGCATCTGCCCCGTGAAGCGGTGCAGCGCCTGGTGGTGGACAACACCTACAGCCCGCTGATTGGCCCACCGGTGGTGAATGTACTGGCGTTGAACCAGGGGTTGAGTGAGTTGCCTGCTACCACGCGGACCCACTGATTGGCAAAAGCCGCGTTATGAACCCTGAGGGAGCAAGCTTGCTTGCGAAGAAGGTGGGTCAGAGATGGATGCATTGCCTGACCTATCGCTTTCGCTGCCCACGTAACCTCCGGCGTTTCCCACGGGGTGTGTAGGTGGCCGGTAAGCAGGGGTGGTGAGGAATACGTCAGTTCAGGCTTGCGTCGATCGCGTTATCAGGTCGTCATGAGTCAGGCAGGAAAAAAGTGAGCAATCAGTCAGGAAAACCATCGTGAATTCAGAAAGCCGTGCCGATGCCTTGCTGGCCAACCTTCCACGCGATGACCGTGGGCGATTGAAGGTGTTTCTCGGCGCCGCGCCTGGCGTGGGCAAGACCTACGCCATGCTGCAGGCCGCTCATTCGCAAATGCGCCAGGGCGTCTCGCTGCGGGTTGGGGTGATCGAAACCCATGGCCGCGCCGAGACCGAAGCCCTGCTTGGCGGGTTGGTGCAACAACCCATGCTGCGTTGCGAATACCGCGGCGTGATGCTCGAAGAAATGGACCTCGACGGCCTGCTGGCGGCCAGGCCGAAACTGGTGCTGGTGGACGAACTGGCCCACAGCAATGCGCCCGGCAGCCGGCACGCCAAGCGCTGGCAGGATATTCAGGAACTGCTGGCGGCGGGCATCGACGTCTACACCACGGTCAACGTCCAGCACATGGAAAGCCTTAACGATCAGGTGCGCGGCATTACCGGCGTGCAGGTGCGCGAAACGCTGCCTGACTGGGTCCTGCAGGAAGCCTATGAGCTGGTGCTGATCGACCTGCCGCCGCGCGAGTTGCTGGAGCGTCTGCGCGACGGCAAGGTGTATGTGCCGGAGCAGGCGAGGGCGGCCATTGATGCTTTCTTCACTCAGACCAACCTCACGGCGCTGCGTGAACTGGCAATGCAGACTGCCGCCGCGCAGGTCGACAACGATCTCACCCTGGGTTATCGCCAACTGGGGCAGGCGGCGCCTGCAGTGCGCGGGCGGCTGCTGGTCGGTATCGAGGGCGACGCCCAGGCCGAGCGCTTGGTGCGGCACGCCAGTCGGGTAGCACAGCGCAGGCATCTGCCCTGGAGCCTGGTGCACGTCGACACGGGACGGCTCGTCGATGAACGGGCGCGAGCCCGCCTGCAAAATGCCCAGCAACTGGCCGAACGCCTGGGTGGCGAGGTGGTGGTGCTGCGCGCACCGGAAGTGGCGAAAACCCTGATACAGCATGCCGCCGAGCGGCGTGCCAGTCTCGTGCTGGTGGGGCAGTCGCGACCTCTGCTGCGGCGCCGGGCGTTCGGCGGCGGCCTGGCGGCGCGGCTGTTGCGCAAGGCTCACGGGCTTGAGATCAACGTCCTCGACAGCGAAGCGCGCCCCGACCAACCGCGCTCGACCACGCCGCATACGTGGCAAGGGTTCGATTACCTGCTGGCGGTGTTGGCAACGGTGTGCGCCAGCGCCCTGGCCTGGGCGGTTTCCAGCGTGCTGGCGTTGCCCAACATCTCGCTGGTGTTCCTGGCGGCGGTACTGCTGGTGGCGGTGCGCAGCAGTGTGGGGCCGGCGATGGTCTGCTCGGTGCTGTCATTCCTGGCCTATGACTTTCTGTTCATCCCGCCGAATTTCTCCTTGAGTATCCAGCGCGAAGAAGACGTGCTCACGCTGCTGTTTTTCCTGATGATGGCTGCCCTCACCGGGAACCTCGCCGCCCGCCAGCGCCGCCAGTTACAGGCGCTGCGCGACACCCAGGAAGAAACCAGCGAGTTGCTCGACCTGTCCAAGCGCCTCACCGCGGCCACCGATCGCCAGGCCGTGCTCAGCGCTGCCGATCATCACCTGGGAGGCTGGACCGAGCTGCAGGTCTGCATCCTCGACAACGACGGCGAGCAGAGCTGGAAGGTCGAAGTCGGCGGCGCGCTGCAGTTTTCCGAATTCGAACGCGCCGCTGCCCACTGGTCCTGGCAGCACGGTCAACCGGCGGGCAAGGGCACCGGCACGCTGCCGTCGGGCGACTGGTGGTGGTTGCCGCTATGGGTCGACGAGGCACCATTGGCCCTGCTCGGCGTCAGGCCGCGACAGGGGCAGACGTTTACCGCCCAGCGTCGGCGCCTGGTCACCGCGCTCAGTCAGCCCCTGGGTCAGGCGCTGGCACGGGCCCGACTGGCCGAGGATCTGGAAGCGGCGCGCCTGCATGGCGAAACCGAACAGTTGCGCAGCGCCTTGCTGGCCTCGGTGTCCCACGACCTGCGTACACCGCTGACGGCCATGCGTGGCAGCATCGACAGCCTGCTGGCGCTGGGCGAGGCCATCTCGCTGGAGGACCGTCGCGAACTGCTCGAAGGCACCCGCGATGAAGCCGAGCGTCTGGACCGCTACATTCAGAACCTGCTGGACATGACACGGCTGGGGCACGGCGCACTGAAACTGGCGCGGGACTGGGTATCGCCGGGGGACATCGTTGGCAGCTCGCTCAATCGCTTGCGTGCGGTGCTGGCGTCGCTGCGGGTCAGCACCGATCTGCCCGCCGACTTGCCGTTGCTCTACGTTCACGCGGCGCTGATCGAGCAGGCGCTGATCAATGTGGTCGAGAACGCCGCGCGTTTCTCGCCCGTTCATGGGCGACTGCAGATTCAGGTGCGCGCCGCCGCCGATGAACTGGTGTTCGCCGTGAGTGACGAAGGACCGGGGATCCCCGAAGCCGAGCGGGTGAAGATCTTTGACATGTTCTACACCGCTGCCCGCGGCGATCGCGGCGGCCAGGGCACCGGGCTGGGGCTGGCGATCTGTCAGGGCATGGTCGGCGCCCACGGGGGGCGGATCAGCGTGACGGACGGCATTGAGGGGCGTGGCACCTGCATCAGCCTGCATCTGCCTTTGCAGCCCCAGCCCGAGGCTGAAACGGAGCAGGCACTTTGAACCGGGTTTGCACCAGGCTGGCGTTCTGCTGTACTGGACGACTTATCGGCATGACGGGATTTCCATGAGTCAGACGGCAACCATTCTGGTGATCGACGACGAACCGCAGATCCGCAAATTCCTGCGCATCAGCCTCGCGTCACAAGGCTACAGGGTGCTTGAAGCCGGCACCGGCAGCGAAGGGCTGAGCCTGGCGGCGCTGAACAAACCTGACGTACTGGTGCTCGATCTTGGCCTGCCAGACATCGACGGCCAGGACGTTTTGCGCCAGTTGCGCGAATGGTCGGCGGTGCCGGTGTTGGTGTTGTCGGTGCGCGCCAGTGAGGGCGAAAAGGTGCGCGCGCTGGATTGCGGGGCCAATGATTACGTGACCAAGCCATTCGGCATTCAGGAGTTTCTGGCGCGGATACGCGCGTTGCTGCGCCATGCGCCGGACAACGGGCAAGCGCAATCGGCGTTAATGATCGGGCCGCTGACGGTGGACCTGGCTTATAGGCGCGTACTGCTCGATGGGGTAGAAATCAGTCTGACGCGTAAGGAATACGCCGTGCTGGCGCAACTGGCGCGGCATCCCGGGCGGGTCATCACCCAACAGCAACTGCTCAAGGACATCTGGGGCCCGACCCATGTGGAGGACACTCACTACCTGCGCATCGTCGTCGGGCATCTGCGACAGAAACTGGCGGACGATCCGGCCACCCCCCGATTCATCGTCACCGAGGCGGGGGTGGGGTATCGGTTGCTGGAGGGGTGAGAGCGATTCATCGGCGCACTGTGCGCACTTGTCGGATACGATGGCTGAGGGCAAGTTGATGCATTTCTGCCATCTGAAGCAGTTGCCTGAGACTGGCACGTTTGCTTTCAATGCTTGAGCTCATGCTGATTAAGCGTATCCCGTGGCTCTCCCGGCCCAGGACCCGCACGGCTCCTTTGTTCTTGGCAGGCCCCGTTGCAGTGGGCTCATGCCCACGCGCTCGCTGCGCGTGATCAAGGCATGGCCCGTGGGATTCACCGTTATGCGCTTGCTGCGGGCTTGCCACGGGAATAGGGTAGCGGTCCTACCGCTGACAGCTGCGCGAGTCGCCTGTCAGGCCCACCCTCGACAAGGAAATGCATATGCCTCTGGTCAGAATCGATGTTGCCGCCCATATCTCTTCGCAAACCGTCGCAACCATTGGCGATGTCATCTATCAGGCCCTGCGCAGCACGGCGAGTGTCCCTGAGCACGACAACTTCCAGATCGTTCACCGCCATGCCGAGAACGAGCTTGTCCATCCGGCGGCCGGTTACCTGGGCGTCACTTACACCAAGGACCTCGTGTTCATTCAAATCACCTGGAACGAAGGCCGGACGACCGAGGTGAAAAAGGCCTTTTTCAAGGCTGTCGCAGAGGGCATTCATGAGCGTGCCGGCCTGCGACGGGAGGATGTGTTCATCAATCTCATCGAAACCAAGCGTGAGAACTGGTCGTTTGGCAACGGCGACATGCATTACGGGCCCAAGGACTGAACCGCCGCTTTCGGGGCGGTATCAGGTCAAAGGCGCCTCGGGCGTTCAGGACCAGCGCCCGGGTTGGAAATCGGCACTTCAGCGCTGTTCGGCCATGGCACTTTTACATCGGCGCACCGTCAAAGCCGCATCCTAGATTTCCCTTGCTGAGGTAACACCCGATGAAAGCCTGGATCTGCCTGCCATTGCTTGCCCTTGTTCTGACAGGCTGCGCGGGTAAAACCGCCTATCGAGACAGTTGTGCCACCAGTCTGGATGCGGCGTGGCATGAGCTGGACCTGGCCAAGGCCGAAGGTTTCGCCGGCACGGTCAGCTATTCCAAGGCCCTGTCGTTGCTGACCGGCGCCAAGACTCAACAACAGTTCGAAGCGTTCGAGGGTTGTAACGACAAGGCCGAGAAAGCGCGGTTCTATATCCGTGAGTCGCGCGCGGGTCGTTAAGTGCGGCTGCAACGCTGGGCTATAGTTGTCCGGCTTCCGGCGGCAGCGTTTCATGGACGCTGGTGCCGACAAGCTCGTTGCCGTAGTGCCATCGCGGCGCCTCTCACAACAATTCATCCCATTCCCTCTGTTCTCTCTGGCGAAAACGCCTACGCTGACTTTAAAGTGGCGGCATGGCTGGCGTCGTTGCGGTCCTGGTAGCCAAGAGCAGTCGCCTGGGGGGCTTGTCCGATGGGCAGAAAACTGGACGCGTGTTTAAACGCGATCAATGAAGTGGTGCTGGGCAAGGAGCCTCAAGTTCGTCTGGCCCTGACGTGCCTGCTGGGCGGGGGGCATCTGTTGATCGAGGATTTGCCCGGCATGGGCAAAACCACCTTGAGCCATACCCTGGCCCGAGTGCTGGGGCTGAGCTTCCAGCGCATTCAATTCACCTCCGACCTGCTGCCGGGTGACATTCTGGGCACCTCGGTCTTTGACCGGGACAGCGGGCAGTTCACCTTTCATCCCGGGCCGATCTTCGCCGAGCTGGTGCTGGCCGATGAGATCAACCGCGCTACGCCGAAAAGCCAGAGCGCATTGCTTGAAGCGATGGAAGAGGGCCAGGTGACCATCGAAGGCGCAACCCGACTGTTGCCCGACCCGTTTTTCGTCATCGCCACGCAAAACCCGTTCAGCCAGGGGGGGACCTTCGCCTTGCCGGAATCGCAGCTGGATCGCTTTCTGATGCGCCTGTCCTTGGGCTACCCGGCGCGTTCGGCGGAAAAAGCCCTGCTGCTGGGCGAATCGCGGCGCGAGTTATTGCCGCGCATCGAGCCGATTATCGACCACACCGAATTGGCCACGCTGCAGGCCGAGGCGCGTGGCGTTCGCGCCAGCGATGCTCTGGTGGAATATGTGCTGCGTCTGGTGGACGCCACCCGCAGCCAGCCCCAGTTCGCCTACGGGCTGTCACCCCGGGCGAGCCTGGCCATTCTGTCGGCGGCGCGGGCGTGGGCGCTGCTGATCGGACGCGATTACGTGATACCCGAAGACGTTCAGGCGATCCTGCCAGCGGTGATCGGTCATCGCCTGCGCGAACGCACCGATCCGACCGGGCATGGCGGCGGGGCGTTGGTGCAATGGCTGCTGCGTGAGGTGCCGGTGCTTTGATGTCGCATTTCAAGCCGGTTTGGCAGCGCTGGGTGGGACGTCGCATTCCCCCGGCGTCGCGGATCGAGCTGGACCACCGTCGAATTTTCATACTGCCGACCCGGGTCGGCGGCACCTATGCGCTCTTGCTGATTCTGTTGTTGCTGGTGTCGATCAATTATCAGAACAGCCTGGCTTATGGCCTGACCTTCCTCATGCTTTCGGTCGGCGTGCTCGCGATCTTGCACACCTACCGCAATTTCAGCGGCCTGATCCTGAGTGCCGGACACGCCCGCTCGGTGTTCGTCGGCGAGCCGGTGCAGTTGCGCCTGCGTCTGGAAAGCACCGCGAGCGGCCATCAGGCCATTGCCCTGGGTTGGGACAGCGAGCGGTTGGAGCAGACCGATGTCGCTCCCGAGCGCCAGGTGGACGTTGCGCTAACCCTGCCAGCGGTCAGTCGCGGCTGGCTGCGTGCGCCACGGCTGCGGGTCGAAAGCGTGTTTCCGCTGGGCATCTTTCGCGCCTGGAGCTGGCTGGACCTTGAGCAGACGGTGCTGATCTATCCGCGCCCTGTGGCCGGCAGCATGCCATTGCTCAAAGGGATTGAGCCCCACGCCGAAGACGCCGGGCAGGCCAGCCAAGGACAGGGCGTCGATGATTATCAGGGCCTGCGCCCGTGGCAACCGGGCGACTCGCAACGCCGCATGCACTGGAAGGCCTGGTCTCGCGGACAGGGGTTGATGGTCAAGGAGTTCAGCGATCTCAGCGGCCATGACCTGTGCCTGGATTTCATGGCATTGGGTGGCGATATCGAGGAGCGGCTGTCACGCCTGTGTTATTGGGTGCTGGAACTGTCCCAGCGGCAACAGCCGTTTGCCCTGCGTCTGCCGGGTTTCCTCTCGGCAGTGGGCAGCGGCGATGCCCACCGCGAAGCCTGCCTGCGGCAGTTGGCGTTGTATGGTGTCCAGGCATGAACGCGAGGCGGGCATGACGTCTACCGGCCTCGCTCAACCCATACCACGGGTCAGCTTGAACTGGCTGCTGATCGCTCAGGCGCTGGTCATCGTGCCGTTTTCCCTGCACGTGCCCGTTTCTCTGATCGTTTTGTGGCTGGGCTGCACCTTCTGGCGAATTCAGATTTTCCGCATGCGCGTGCGCATGCCTGGTAACTGGATCAAGTCGGGATTGCTGGTGGGCACTGCGGGCGGGATCTATCTGGCGCGAGGCAGCCTGGTCGGGCTCGACGCCGGGGCCGCGTTGCTGATTGCCGCCTTCATCCTGAAAATGCTGGAAATGCAGAGCCGACGCGACGCATTGGTGCTGATCTTCCTGGGCTTCTTTTGTGTGGCCGTCGGTTACCTGTTCGAAGACGCATTGCTGTGGGGGCTGTTCACCCTCTTGCCCGTTGCGACCTTGCTGGCAGGGCTGATCGGTCTGCAGCAGTCGGCACTGTCTCTCAAGCCTGCGGGTACGCTGATCCTGGCGCTCAAATTGCTGCTGCAAGCGGTACCGCTGATGCTGCTGCTGTTTTTGTTCTTTCCACGCCTGGACCCGCTGTGGTCATTGCCACAGCCGGGCAACAAGGCGCTGACCGGGCTGTCCGACAGCATGGCGCCGGGGGATATCGCCGAGCTGAGCAAGTCAGCAGCCCTGGTGTTTCGCGCCAGTTTTGAAGGCCCGATCCCGCCGCGCCATCAGCAGTACTGGCGCGCACTGACGCTGGAGCAGTTCGATGGCCGGCGCTGGTCGCAATCGTCTCGTGCCCAGGTGCCCGACGCACCGGGCTGGCGCAAGGAAGGTGGCAAGCTCAGCTACAGCATCGTCATGGAACCGACCGGCAAGCCTTGGCTGATGACCCTGGATGTCGGCGAGCCTGACCTTGCCGGCGTGCGCCAGATGAGCGATTTCCGTTGGCAGCGCCGGCGCCCCATCGAGCAATCGGTGCTGTTCAGCGTCAACTCCTGGCCGGACGCCGTGCGCGAGACCGTGCTCAGCGACGCTGGTCGAGCACAGAATCTGCAACTGCCGACCAGGGGCAATCCGCAAGCGCGGGAGTGGGCCACCGACATGCATCGCCGCTACCCCCGGCCTGAAGCGCTGGTTGACGGCGTGCTGTCATATTTCACCGAGCAGCCATTCCGTTACACCTTGAAGCCGCCGGTATTGGGCACCAACGGCATTGATGATTTTCTGTTTGCCAGCCGCGCCGGGTTCTGCGCGCATTATGCGGGCGCCATGACATTCGTGCTGCGCGCCGCCGGAATTCCAGCGCGGGTCGTCGCTGGTTATCAGGGCGGGGAGTTAAATCCGGACGGCAACTACATCAGCGTGCGTCAGTTCGATGCCCACGCCTGGGTCGAATACTGGCAGCCCGGCATCGGCTGGCGCAGCGTTGATCCGACCGCGGCGGTAGCACCTGCGCGCATCGAGCAAGGGCTGGAGCAGGCATTGTCCGCCGACGAGGATTTTCTCGCCGACTCGCCGATGTCAGCGTTGCGCTACCGACATCTGGCCTGGCTCAATGCGGTTCGCCTGAGCTGGGACAACCTCAACTACGGTTGGCAACGCTGGGTACTGGGCTATCAGGGCCAACAGCAATTGCAGGTGCTGGGACGCTGGTTCTCGGGTTTTCAAGCGCCTGCATTCGCAGGCGGCGCGCTGATCATTCTCGGGCTGCTGGCTTTGTGGCTATTCAAACCCTGGCGCCGTGAAAGCGACTCGCAGTTGCGTCTGTTCAACGCTTTCGAACGCTTGCTGGCTCGCCAGGGTCTCAGACGTGAGCAGGGAGAAGGCGCCCAGGCATTCGCATTGCGGGCTGCCGAGCGTTTCCCGGCCCACGCCGAGGCGATAGAAGGCTTTGCCCGTGAATTCCAGGCGCAGCGTTATTCCGGTGAGTCCGGCTCGATCAGCCAATTACGCCGACGCCTGAGGTACTTGCGTCGCCGTTTGCCCTGGCGCTTGTCGGCAGTGAAAAACAAGCAGCCTTAATGAATGAACAAGGAGTTGCGAATGTCAGCCATGGTCGATCACCTGATCGCCGAGATTCTCAGTCTCAACGTCAAGCTGCTGGCCTGCCATGCCCGCTTGGCGGCCTCTACCGACAGCGAAGCGCTGCACGATCTGCGCACCACGGTGCGGCGTCTGCGCAGCGTGCTGCGGCCGCTGCGCGGTTTGCCTGGAATGGGTCAGGTCGAAGAGGCGGCCAAGGGCGTCGGCGATCTGACCACGCCGCTGCGCGACATGCAGGTGCTGGCGGCGTATCTGGACGCACAGGGCCTGGATCAGGCTGCCAGCAAACGCGCAAGGCACCTGGACGCCGCATGCCCCAGGGTTGCGACGTCGGCCGAACTGAACCGCTTGTTCGGGGTGCTGGATCAACTGCCGTCGTTTCTGCGCGCCCAACAACGTCATGGCCTGCTGAAAAAGTTGCGTCAGCGTGTCGAGAAACGCATGGACAAACAGTGGAAACAACTGCGCCAGGCCATGGCCGACCCGAACCATGATCGTCATCGCCTGCGCTTGCTGATCAAGCGCGTGCGCTATGCGGCCGAAGCCTATCCCGAACTCAGCCATCAGCCCAAGGGCATGCAGAAAAGGCTCAAGGACGCGCAGGGCGCACTGGGTGATTGGCACGATCATCTGCAGTGGCTGGCTCAGGCCCGGCAGCACGCGGACCTTGCGCCCTGTGTGGCCGGTTGGGAACTGGGCATCCTGCGGGCCGAGAAAAAGTCCGACAAGGCGTTGGATCAACTGTTTAAAGCCTGCTTTGGCGATGCGCCTGCGCGCTGAACCCGATCAGGCCGCAGGATTGGCAGTTATGGGCGCTGTGAGAGGAGGCGACGTGTCGCTAAGCTCCGGGATATTTCCTGTGAAACCGTGGAGTGCCCATGACATTTTCCGACTTGCTCGACGCCGTTCGTGACAACCCCGGCGCGGTGACGATTCCCGCGTCCTGGGCCCAGGGCCGCTCCTGTTTCGGCGGTCTGATGGCGGCCCTGCTATACGAGGCCATGCGCGCAAAGGTTGCGTCGCACCGGCCGGTTCGCTCGCTGGCCATCTCGTTCATCGGCCCGCCTGCGATTGATGTGCCGATTTCGTTCGAAGTAGAAGTCCTGCGCGAGGGCAAGGCGGTCAGCCAGGTTCTGGGGCGCGCGGTGCAGAACGGTGAGACGGTCACCCTGATTCAAGGCAGCTTCGGCGCTGCGCGTGAATCGACGATTGCGGTAGCTGCCGAGCCTGCTCCCCGGTTCAAGCCGGTGGAGGAGGTGGCGGATTTCCCGTTCATTCCCGGCGTGATGCCCGAATACCTGCGTTATATCGATATGCGTTGGGCCTTGGGCGGACTGCCGTACAGCAACACCCCGTCTGCGGCCATCGGCGGTTATGCCCGCTTGCACGACGTTGTGCTGGAGGCGCTGACCGAGGCGCATTTGCTGGCGCTGGTCGATACCTGGCCGCCTGCGGTACTGCCTCATTTAAGCAAACCGGCGCCCGGCAGTTCGTTGACCTGGACGATAGAGTTCGTGCAGCCATTGCCCGCCATGACGACCCATGACTGGACCCAATACCGCGCGGTGATCGAGCACGCTCGCGATGGCTACGGTCATGTCGCTGCGGGGCTGTGGACGCCGACAGGGGAACTGGTTGCGCTCAGCCGTCAGACGGTGACCGTGTTCGGGTGAGCGTTACGTTTCGCCAACGGGTTGCAGCGCCGGCGTCTTGCCCGAGAACTTACTGGCCTGCACCTTTGATCGCCCGCGCTGCGATCAGGCCCAGAACGCCGATAGCGGCGCTGGTGAGGCTGGCAGTCAGTGCGCCGTCCAGCAGCAACAGGCCGGAAACGATCGACAGCGCAAACGCCAGGGATGACAGCACCAGGTTCGACGACAGGCCGGATGTGTGAGCCTCGGAGAAGAAATCGTCGAGGTGCAGGTTGGAGATGAATTTTGACATGGTGCTTACCTCTGCTTGGCCTGAATAAGAACCGTTTTCGATGGGCTCAGAGTAGGCTCGCCACCTGGCTGGCGGCGAATCGAGGTTTGCTATCGGTGTCATAGGGAGGAGCAAAGCAGGTGGGGCATGATCACTTCGGTCGCATAAACCGCTCTGCCTGCCGCTGATGACGGTCCTGGGATCACTGGTGCCGCTGTTGCGGCACCGGCATGTCGCTGCGGCAGGGAGCGAGGTTAGCGGATCGTTTTATCCGCGCGACTTCAACTGCCCGATTGCCGTATTCAGTTCGCCAGCCAATGTCGCCAGCTCATCACTGGTGCTCGCCGAATCGACGGTCTGGCGCACGGTGCGTTCGGTGACGTCGCGAATACTGACCACCGCCCGGTTCATCTCCTCGGCGACCTGACTCTGCTGCTGCGCCGCCACGGCGATCTGCGTGTTGCTCTCGCGCATCTGCGCCACCGCCTCGGTAATCGCCGCCAGGGCCTGCCCGGCCTCCTGCGCCTGCTGGACGCAGTCGTCAGCCTTGTACGAGCTTTCCTGCATGAAGTCTACGGCGTCGCGCGTTCCGGCCTGCAAGGCCACGACCATGCGGGTGATTTCGTCGGTGGACGCCTGAACGCGTTTGGCCAGATTGCGCACCTCGTCAGCAACCACCGCAAAGCCGCGACCCATTTCCCCAGCCCGGGCCGCCTCGATGGCGGCATTGAGCGCGAGCAGGTTGGTCTGTTCGGCAATGCTGTGAATCACGCCGACCACGCCGTTGATCTTCTGGCTGTCCTCGGCCAGACGCTGGATCATGCCTGCCGTCTGCTGCACGCCGCTGGAAAGGCCGGCGATCGAGGTCTGCACTCGATCCACCACTGCCTTGCCGCTGCCGGCCAACGCGTCGGCATTCTGTGACTGATCGCGCGTGGCACTGGCGTGCTGGGCGATGTGATACACCGTGGCGGTCATTTCGTTGATTGCCGTGGCCACCTGATCGGTTTCGCTTTGCTGGCCGAGCATGCCTTCGCGTACATCGCTCATGCCGGCGGCCAGGTGCACCGCACCCTGGTCCAGCCGCGCGGCCGATTGTGCGACAGTGCCGACGATACGCTGATAGCTGGTCTGCATGGCGTTGAAGGCCTTGGCCATTTGCCCCACTTCGTCTTCGGAGACCAGAGGAACGCGCGCCGACAGATCGCCGGTTTGCTCAACGTGCAGCATCACATCCTTGAGCGTGTTGAGGTGGGTCAGCAAGAAACGGATCAGCAACTGCGAGGCGCTGAGCATCGCCAGCATCAGGACGAATACGGCAATGGCGTAATGAGTGAAATGTTCGGTCAGCACCTGCCTGAACGACGGTGCGGCGATGAGTTGTGCGGTATCGGGCACCGATTGCCCGGTCGGCCAGGCCGCCAGCAGCTGCGCGTGAGCCTGCGCGGCCGCCCTGGCATCCTCGGCGCGGCTTTTTTGCTCAAGGTTTAGCGCATAGAGCACCAACAGCAGAAGGGCGAAGAACGCGACGGCGTTCACCGCCCAGAATTTGTATTTCAGCGAGATGTTGCTCAACCAGCGGCCCATGAGGAAGCTCTTCTGTGATTGCACGTGATAAGGCAAGGTGCCATTAGTTTCTCAGCTGTGCATGTCCCAAGCGTTGATCTGCATCAGTCTTTGATAAGGCGAAGGTAGGCTAGCCGATCTAGCACCAGCTTCAAGGGTGGTGGGCGTCGCTAAGCCATACGGCTACAGGGCGGACTCGTTGAGCATCGGCAGTGAAAAGAAGGCACGCGCGCAGGCCGTGGTGTGCGCGGCAACGTCTTCGGGCGTTTCACCGCGGTGCAGCGCCACTTCCCGCAGTACCTCCGGCAGATAGGCTGGCTCATTGCGGCCGTTCTTCGGCTTCGGTCGCAGGCTGCGGGGGAGCAGCCAGGGCGCATCGCTTTCCAGCATCAGGCGGCCGCTGGGGATTTCGCGAACCAGCGGATGCAAGTGAGTGCCCCGGCGTTCGTCGCAGATCCAGCCGGTGATACCGATGTGCAGGTCCATGTCCAGGTAGCTGAACAGCGCACGTTTTTCGCCGGTAAAACAATGGATGACCGCGCCGGGCAGGTGATCGCGGTACTCGCGCAGGATCGCCAGCAGCCGTTCGTCGGCTTCGCGTTCATGCAGAAACACTGGCAGATTCAAGGTTGCAGCCAGTGCCAACTGGGCATGCAGCACCTGTTCCTGTTGCGGGCGAGGGGAGAAGTCGCGGTTGAAATCCAGGCCGCATTCACCCACTGCGACCACCGAAGGCTCCTTGAGCAGCGCCTGCAACTGTTGTTCGGTCTGCGCTGTCCAATCGCTCGCCGAATGGGGGTGAACCCCGGCGGTGCTGAACAAGCGCTGAGCGCTTTGGTCCAGTTGGTGACACATCTGCAGCGCCTGTTCACTGCTGTCGACGTTGGTGCCGGTGAGGATCAATTGCGCCACGCCTGCCCCGTAGGCGCGGTCGAGCACCTCCTGTTCTTTGGAGGCGAATGAAGGGTTCGTAAGATTGACGCCGATGTCGATTAAATGCATGGTTCACCTCAGGCCGGAGGCCGAGAAGAATACCAGAGCGATTGAAGCGATAAAAAACAAGCAGGTTCAACTGCTTAGAATTATTAGATCCCTGTGTCGTGACCAACTGCCTTGTCCATGCAGCCCCGCGCGACGGCCAGACACAGACTTCAAGCCCGTTTTTTCGGCATTTTCCCGGAGCGTCAATGATCCGAGCCTCGCTGATTTCATTACTGTGCCTGTTGATGGTGCCGGCCCATGCGTCGGCACGTCCCGCCGGGCCGCCGGTGGTTATCAAGAAAACCCAGGTTCGCGACCTTGCCGCGATACGCAGCAGCAAAGTGCTGCGCGTGCTGGTCAACCAGAGCCGCAACAGCTCGGGCGAGGTGCAGGGCGAGCCGATTGGCGTCGAATATCGCCGCCTGCAAGCCTTCGAAAAGTACCTCAATGGCCATGCCCGGGATGGCCAGAACGTCTCGATCAAACTGATTCCCAAAGCCAAGGATCAACTGCTTGCCGCGCTGCAGCGCGGAGAAGGGGACATGGTTGCCCCCGGCGAGTTGCTCGACGCCAGTGCCGCGCAGTACGTCGATGCCACCGCGCCGGTGGTCAGCCACGTGCCGTTGGTGGTGGTTGGCGTACGTGGCGAGCGCGTGCTCAAGCACCCGGAGCAACTGTCGGGTCGCACGCTGATGTTGGCCAGTGGTAGCGTGGCGGACGATGCGATCGTGCAGCTCAATCAGAGGCTGGCGCTGCGCAAGCTACCGCCGGTCAAAATCGAATGGGTCGATCCGAGCCTGGCCGTGGAAGACGTGCTGGAAATGGTCCAGGCCGGGATCTATCACCTGACTGTGGTCGAGCAACCGATTGCCGAGCGCTGGGTGCGGGTTATGCCCAGATTGCGCGTCGACCGCAGCCTGGCGCTGAGCGATCCGGGGGACATGAAGTGGTTCGTGCGCAAAGACGCCGTCATGCTGCATGCCACGGTTGACCGATTCCTCGACACTTACGAGCCGCCGGCCAACCAGGATGCGGCGTTTCAAAAAGCCTATAAAGACCTCTATCGCGTGCATTACCCGTTGGCCCGGGAAGACCGTCAGCGTCTGGAAAAATTGCGGCCTACCCTTCAGCGTCACGCCGATGCGCAGAAGATGGACTGGCTGGATCTGGCAGCGCTGGCCTTCAAAGAGTCGGCCCTAAACCCGGTGGCCAAGGGCGGCAGCGGCGCCACGGGTCTGCTGCAGATCACGCCGTCGGCGGCGCAGCGGGTTGGCGTGGGTAACATTCGCGATGTCGATGGCAATGTGCAGGCCGCCAGCAAATACCTGGCGATGATTCGTCGCAAATTCTTTGCCAGCCCGCGCATTAACGAGCGCGAGCGCATGGCGTTCACCCTTGCGGCATACAACCTGGGGCCTGAGCGAGTTCAGGCAATGCGGGCCGAGGCCCGGCGGCAGGGCTTGAATCCGAATCAGTGGTTCTTTCAGGTCGAACGCGTGGCGATGGAGCAGGCGGGGATGAACGTGGTCAGCTACGTGAACAGTGTGAACAAGTATTATCTGGCGTACGACCAGGAGCGCAGTTCACTGGAGAGTCCTTCGACACGCAAGGTGGCCTCAAGAGATTGATCGATGCTTTCCGGGCATTCCCTGCAGCGCACCAATGCCTGACGGGTGCCCGACGCGTCAATGACGCATAGCGGTCGAGCACCGGCTTATCCCATATGGCGCAAGAATGATCATCCGCTGCTGTCGCTTGGCGGACGATCACCCCGCCAATTGACAATTCCCCTTCGGCTTCTCTACGATGCCGCTCATGCGCCGATTTAAACAGCTACTTGCGGGGCGCCGGATGTCGTCGAGAACGTCACCGAAATACCGCTAAAGCGCTGGTTCGGTGTTGCCTCTCGCCGCTGCCCAGCGCAACACTGAGGCAGAGAAAACGCACTATGAGCAGCAACCCCAGTCCGCGCCCCCTCGTTCGTCTGGCTCCCATTGCCAGTCAATTCAACCGTAGCAACCCGAAAATTCTCCTGGGCGGTGCCCATCAGCCGACGCTGCTGCGCTATCTCGACGGTTGGCCCCGCCGCCAGCACGGTCCTCATGCGTTCCTCATCCGGTTCATCGATGTCGACGAATCCCTTGCCGGCTTTGCCAACGACCAGTTTGACCTGGCTGTGATCCAGGCGCCGTCCGCCGAGCATGCCGAAGGGGTGATCCGGCACCTGACGCGCATCGCACGCCAGGGTTTGATCACCCGTTGCTAAATCAGCGGCGTGTCGGTTGCAGGTGTTCGTCAGGATGGCTTAGCTTGCGAGCGCCTCGAAGCTCGTTGGCATGTCGACAATTGGCGATCAAATGGCTGCGCAGTGACCAGTCGGTATTGATGATGTAGAAATTCTGGATATAGCTGTTCTCGTCGACCGATTCGAACCATTGATCAATCTTATGACTCAAGTCGCTCGGGGTATGGAAGGGCAGCGAATATTTCGCGCACTGCACCGCCTGCAGGTAAAAAGGCGCTTTGTGTTCTTTGGACACGTCATCGACGAAGGTTTTGAGGGTGTTGGTATTGAACAGGTTCTCGCCGGGCCAGCGCTGGGTGACGCCGTCCCACCCCAGCTCTTCGACGCTGCTGGAGTTGTAAGCGACCACCACATTTCTGCCCGGCTGATGCTCCCAGATCTGCCCGAGCGTCCAGTGATGCATGTCAAACGGAATGACCCGGCCTCCTAGTTCATTGAACACCTGCGCCTGCAGTTGCGCATGGGCCTGATCGGTGAACCCCTCGAACTGATGAAAATCCAGAATAAGAATTTCCCGGGCCGCGGTGCCGTCGCTTTCCAGTTCAGCGAAAAACGCCCGAACGGCTTCGACGATGTCGACCGCGACCGTTCTGCCAGAGCTTGTCAGGTGGAAGAGTTGGAAGCGGGCGGGGTCGCCTTCCGGATAGTTTTCGTCAACGGCGATTCGCAGGTCGAGCACCCGGATGCCGTGACGAAGTTGCTCCAGTGGCGAAACGTCCTGAGCGTACTCTTGAGGTACGCCGAAGTTGGGCGATTGCTTGTCGCTGCCCGAGTTGTGTGAGCCTGGCAGGATCAGTTCGTCAATCCGCAGATGCTCAAGGTTAGGGGTCTGGGCCATCCATTGAAGATGAACGGGCGCGTCGGTGTTGCCTTGAAAGGTAGTCATTTAGTCAGTCCTTGACGTAGTGAAGGCGCGTCGCTGCAAGCGTGCGCCGGGCATTCCTTGCCCTGAAACTCGTGGAACAGAGTTGCCTCAACTCCGCCTGGGGTCAACTCGATATCGCAACACGCATCGTTACTGGATGTTGTGTAGCGGCCTTTGCGCAAACCTCCTGTGGGATGAGCCGTTTGCCCCTGGCCGCTGAGCCCAACGGCTTGTCCAAGGGGTTGTCATTCGCGAGCGCCGGGCATGTCCAACTTCAACGCATTTGATTAGGGTCAATGACTTTACACAGGAGGCGTTAGGCGCTATCTGTGTCTGCCAATACCCTCCAGCCCGTTACGGATTACGGTGTAGGAATCTCTGGGCGTGAATTCCTCAGTTCACGCCCTCAATGCAAGGGCCGGCTATGTCGTGTGATTTACGTTTCAAACAGGCGTGTGAGCAGTCTGGTTATGACGTTGATGGCGAGATCAAGATCGGCGGCAACTATGTGCCCCTGGTTCGCCACGAAGATCAGGTCTACATCAGCGGCCAGATTCCGCGAGTGGGCGACACCGTCGTGGTCACCGGGCGCGCAGGTGCCGATGTGTCTCTGCAGCAGGCGCAATTGGGCGCAAAAATCAGTGCGCTACGCGCCCTTGCCTTGTTGCAACGCAGCCTGGGCAGCCTCGACAGGGTCAAGCGAGTGCTGCGCATGACGCTGTTCGTGCAGTGCACCGACAGCTTCACCCAGCAGAGCGAAGTCGCGGATGGCGCCTCTGAGTTGCTGTTTTTCGTGTTCGGCGAGGTCGGGGCTCATACCCGTAGCTCGGTAGGGGTGTACCAGTTACCGAAAAATGCGACGGTGGAGCTGGATCTGATTGCGGTGGCTGGGTAGAAGCGGCCGCGTAGTGCGGCGCAGCAGCACGGTCATTTTCCCCAGGCTGCCAACGCGCTCTGCACAAAGTGACGGACCTTGGGCAACCGGTAACGATCCTGCGGGTATAGCAGCCACATGGGTCGACTGGGAGGCTGGTAATCCTGCAGCAGTGGCACCAGGAGCCCGGCCTTTAGATCCTCGCTGATCAGCACATCCGGCAACATTGCCACGCCCATGCCCGCCAGTGCTGCCTGCCGCAGTGCTGGCGAACTGTTGACGATCATCGGGCCGGACACCGGAATTTCCGTCACGCCTTGTGGACCGGTCAGCTTCCATAGCTTGTCGGCGGCCCGCCAGTCGTCGCCTGCGGAGTAGGCGAAGGCCAGGCAATGGTGATCGCGCAGATCATCGGCGA
Source organism: Pseudomonas sp. UBA5706 (assembly GCF_002419965.1). Classification (GTDB taxonomy): domain Bacteria; phylum Pseudomonadota; class Gammaproteobacteria; order Pseudomonadales; family Pseudomonadaceae; genus Aquipseudomonas. The sequence continues at coordinate 280,650 of NZ_DIHC01000011.1, read as the reverse complement.
TTCGCGGTGTGCCGCGACGTTTGAGGTAATCCGGGGAGGCGCAGATGGTCAGGGTGTAGTCCTGCAACGGCCTGGCAATCAGCGCCGACGGCTCGGGAATCCCCAGGCGGATCGCCGCATCGAAGCCGTGCTCGATCAGGTCCATCAATTGATTGCTCAGCACCACCTCGACCTTGAGTTCTGGATAGCGCTGGGTGAAGTCGCTGAGCATGGGCGCCAGGCGTTCGGCGCCGAATGCAGGCGGCGCGGTGAGGCGCAGGGTGCCGCTGGGTTGGGTCTGGGCGTGTTCTGCCATGCGCTGCGCATCGTTGACCAGCCCCAAGACTTCGACACAGCGGCGATAGTACTGCAGGCCGAACTCCGTCAGGTTCTGGCGACGCGTCGTACGCTGTAACAGGCTCACGCCCAGACGTTGCTCCAACGCCTTGAGGTGGTTGCCGACCATGGTTGTCGACATTTCACACTGGCGTGCGGCGGCGGTCAGGCTGCCGGTTTCCACTACTTTCACAAACACCGCCATTGCCTGAAAAACGTCCATTATCAAGCTCTGCTTTAAAGTCACTGAAGAAAGTCGATCTTTATACAGTAAAAGCCGTTAACCATACTGCTGCCATACCCTGTGATGGAACTACGGACATGACCGCTGCCTGCCTGATGAATACCTACATACCGCTGCCCTTGAGTTTCGTCAGAGGCGAAGGTATGCAGCTTTGGGACGAAACCGGGCGTCAGTACCTGGACGCGGTGGCGGGGATCGCGGTAACGGGCGTCGGTCACAGCCACCCGTGGATCGTCTCGGCGATCACCGAGCAGGCCGGGTTGCTGTTGCACACTTCCAACCACTACCGGATCGACTGGCAACAGCAGCTGGCGGGCAAGTTGACGCGGTTGTCGGGGCTGGAGCAGGCGTTCTTCAATAATTCCGGTGCCGAAGCCAACGAAACGGCGCTTAAACTCGCGCGGCTGTACGGCTGGGCCAAAGGCATCGAGCGACCGCTGGTAGTGGTCATGGAGAATGCGTTTCACGGTCGCACCCTCGGCACACTTTCGGCCAGCGACAACGGGACCGTGCGCCTGGGTTACCAAGCGATGACCGAAGCATTCGTCAAAGTGCCGTTCGGCGACATGGATGCCATCAAGCAGGCAACCCAGGCCCATGGCGAGCGCATCGTCGCGGTGATGCTTGAGCCGGTTCAGGGCGAAGGGGGCGTGAGCGTACCGCCAGCCGGTTACCTGAAGGCGTTGCGTGCGCATTGCAGCGCCAATGCCTGGTTGATGATGCTCGACGAAATCCAGACCGGCATCGGTCGCACCGGGCGCTGGTTCGCATTCCAGCACGAGGGCATCGTACCGGACGTCATGACCCTGGCCAAGGCGCTGGGTAATGGCATCCCGATCGGCGCATGCCTGGCATCGGCCGAAGTGGCGCGGTTATTTACCCCTGGCAGCCATGGCAGCACTTTCGGCGGTAATCCGCTGGCGTGCCGGGTGGCCTGTACGGTGCTGGATATCGTTGAACGACAGGGCCTGCTGAACAACGCTGCAGCGCAGGGCGAACGGCTCCTGACACGCCTGCGCGATGAACTGGCCGGGCATCCGGACGTGGTGCAGATTCGTGGGCTGGGGTTGATGGTCGGCATCGAGCTGATCAGGCCGATTCGCGACCTGTGCCTGGCGGCTGCACGGGACCATGGCGTGCTGATCAACATCACGCGGGGTCAGACGATCAGGTTGCTGCCGCCGTTGATCATCGGGGAGAAAGATGTCGAACGGATCGTGAATGCGGTAGTGGGCGTGTTGGGCAACAGGGTGACATGATAATCCCCGTTACCTTCCTGCCTGCCGGCGGTTGCGATGCTCATAACATCACCGCCGGCCAGCCATGCTGATGCAGTAGACCGCTTTGCGCATGGCCTCATCCGTTCACTTTGAACCCGACAACTGCATGATCATCGCCACCGTCAGGTACAACCTCGGCGCAATACTCGACAGTTCCGCGTATTCATCATCGGCGTGCAGCCCGGCGCCGACCACGCCCATGGTTTCCAGCACGGCGGGTTTCTGGCTGTCCGGCACATAGGCGTAGCCCGCGTCAGTGCCGAAGCGCATGGCGATCGGTTCGAGGCGGCGGCCAATCTTGCCGTAGAGGGCCTGCGCGGTTTTGGCGAGATCTTCGGTGGCCGGATTTCTTACCAGCGGCGGACGGCCCTTGTCGAGGCGGAAGGTCACCTCGGTGCCATCGATCAGCTTGTTTTGCACGATACGCTGACCGTCGGCCAGCACCCGGTTCGACTCGCTGAGGTCCGAATAGCGCATATCGCCTTCGGCCGCAGCGCTGGCCGGGATGATGTTGCGCTTTTCGCCGCCCTTGAGCAGGGTCCAGTTCACCGTCGTACCTTTGGCCTGGCTCCCCAGATTCTTGAGCTGAACCAGTTGGTGCGCCAGTTCCATGGCGGCGTTCCTGCCAGCTTCCGGGGCGGAGCCTGCATGGGAGGACTTGCCCTTGACGTCGACGAACACCCCATTGATGCCGTTGGTGGCGACGGTCACGGCGTCCTTGTCCGGCGGCTCGTAAGAAAAAACGTAATCATGCTTGCGCGCAAGCTCGGCGATGATGCTCTTTGAACCTGCAGAACCGGTTTCCTCATCCGGGTTGAACAGCACCGTGATGGTGCCGAAATCCTTGAATTCCTGATCCTGCAGCAGTTTCAGCGCGTGCAGCACCATCGCCACGCCACCCTTGGCATCTGCTACGCCGGGGCCGTAAGCGCGATCACCCTCCACGCGCCAGGGCCGCTTGGCAGCGGTACCCGGGCCGAACACCGTGTCGTAGTGAATCATCAGCAGGAAGGTCTTGGTGCCATTGCCCTTGATCGTGCCGACGATGTTGTCCCCCGCCGATGGCGTGGCCGGGGTGGTTTCCACTGTCGCCCCCAAGGCCTTCAGACGCTCGACCAACACTTCGCTCACGGTCTTGAGTCCCGGCGCCTGACCGGTGCCGGTGTCGATGTCCACCAGTTGCTTGACCGTGGCCAGATACGGCTTCTGTTCGGCTTCGGCTTGTTTGAGCAATTGTTCGGCGGGCAGTTCGGCCGAGACGGCCAGTGAGCAGAAGAACGCGGCGGCAACGGCGGTCGCCAGGGAAGTACGTCGAACGAGCATGCTGGATCCCTCAGAAGGTGTGCGAGTGATGTTCTGATAGTCGACGAGTTGGCATGGTTCCCCCAAGCGCTGTCTTCAGTCTTTCCTTCGGTGTGGTCAGGTGCAGCAGACAGCGGGCTTTCCCACGCCGATCGCCGTAGAATCGTGCCTTGAAAAACGAGTTTTCGAGGTTGCAGCGGTGGATTTACAGCAGGGTTTTGTCCTGACCCGACATTGGCGAGACACGCAAGCGGGCACCGAGGTCGACTTCTGGTTGGCGACCGACGACGGCCCGCGGCACGTGCGCCTGCCATTGCAGATATCCACGGCGTTCATTCCGGCGCAGCACCGCGAGCGCGCCGAAGCGGTGCTGCGTCAAGAGAAGGGCGTGGAACTCAAGACGCTGCAGCTGTGTGACTTCCGTCACCGACCCGTGCTGGGCCTTTACACTCATCAGCACCGCCAGTTGATGAACCTGGAAAAGGACCTGCGTCAGGCCAGTGTCGATGTCTATGAAGCCGACGTGCGTCCGCCTGAGCGCTACCTGATGGAACGTTTCATCACCGCGCCGGTGTATTTCAGCGGCACGCCGGATGCCAGCGGCGTGTGGCTGGACGCGCAAATGAAGCCTGCTCCGGGCTATCGTCCGCAGCTTAAACTGGTCTCCCTGGACATCGAAACCACCGAACGTGGCGAGCTGTATTCCATCGCCCTGCAAGGCTGTGGCGAACGCCAGGTGTACATGCTCGGGCCGGCCAATGGTGACGCCTCACAGGTCGACTTCAAGTTCGACTACTGCGACAGCCGCGGACAGTTGCTGCAAAGGCTCAACGAATGGATGGCGCTGCACGACCCCGATGCGATCATCGGCTGGAATGTGGTGCAGTTCGACCTGCGCGTCCTGCACGAGCATTCCCGGCGGCTGAACATCCCGTTGCAGTTAGGGCGCGATGGCGAGGCGATGGGCTGGCGCGAGCACGGGGCCCGCAATAGCCATTTCTTCGCATCGGTCGCCGGGCGCTTGATCATCGACGGCATCGAGGCCCTGCGTTCGGCCACCTGGAGTTTCCCCTCGTTCAGCCTGGAAAACGTCTCGCAGACTTTGCTGGGCGAAGGCAAGGCCATCGACAATCCTTACCAGCGCATGGACGAAATCAACCGCATGTTCGCCGAGGACAAGCCCGCGCTGGCGCGCTACAACCTAAAGGACTGCGAGCTGGTCACGCGGATCTTCGCCAGGACCGAACTGCTGACCTTCCTCCTCGAACGCGCCACCGTCACCGGTCTGCCAGCGGATAGAAGCGGTGGCTCGGTGGCAGCGTTCGAGCATCTGTACATGCCGCTGATGCATCGCAAGGGGTTCGTCGCGCCTAACCTGGGCGAGCGCATGCCTGAGGCCAGCCCTGGCGGTTTCGTCATGGATTCGCGTCCGGGGCTATACGAATCGGTGCTGGTGCTGGACTACAAAAGCCTGTACCCGTCGATCATCCGCAGCTTTCTCATCGATCCGGTGGGGCTGATCGAAGGGCTCAGGCACCCGGATGACAGCGAGTCGGTGGAAGGCTTTCGTGGCGCACGTTTCTCCCGTACCCGTCACTGCCTGCCGGCCATCGTCGCGCGGGTGGCGCAAGGGCGCGAGGTAGCCAAGCGCGACGGCAATGCACCGCTGTCCCAGGCGTTGAAGATCATCATGAACGCCTTCTACGGCGTGCTGGGCTCCAGCGGCTGCCGCTTCTTCGATACGCGGCTGGCGTCGTCCATCACCCTGCGCGGGCATCAGATCATGCGCCAGACCCGCCAACTCATCGAAGCCCAAGGTTACGAGGTGATTTACGGCGATACCGATTCCACGTTCGTTTGGCTCAAACGGCCCCATGGCCAGCAAGAGGCCGCGCAGCTCGGCAAGGCGTTGGTCAAAGGCGTCAACGACTGGTGGCGTGAGCACATACGTGACGACTATGGCTTGGAGAGTGCACTGGAATTGCAATTTGAAACCCACTTCAAACGCTTCCTGATGCCGACCATCCGCGGCGCCGAGGAGGGCAGCAAAAAGCGCTACGCCGGGTTGGTCACCCGCGCCAATGGCGAAGATGAAATGGTCTACAAGGGCCTGGAAGTGGTACGCACCGACTGGTCGCCACTGGCGCAGGATTTCCAAAAGGAATTGTACCTGCGCATCTTCAATAACCGGCCCTACCAGGATTACGTGCGCGACTATGTGCGTCGCACCCTGGCCGGGGAAATGGACGACCAGCTCATCTACCGCAAACGCCTGCGCCGGCCGTTGGACGACTACGAGCGCAACGTTCCGCCCCATGTGCGCGCCGCACGCATCGCCGACGACTACAACCGCCAGCACGGCCGCCCGCTGCAGTACCAGAATCGCGGCTGGATCAGCTACGTGATCAGCGTGGTCGGCCCCGAACCTCTGGAAGTGCGCAGCGCCCCCATCGACTATGACCATTACATCAGCCGGCAACTGCAACCGATCGCCGACGCGATCCTGCCGTTTGTGCAGGACGATTTCGGCACGTTGATTGGCGGGCAGATGGGGCTGTTTTGAGCCAGCTTGGTAATGGAACAGGGCGTCCGACCGGCACCTCACACCCCTACGCTTCCTGGCACCGGCAGTGTCTGGCAAGGCCGTCGGCGGGCATCAGGGCGGACAGGCTTGCGACGTATGCGTTAGCAGAGCGGCAGTGATTAACATTGACGTCCACTCCACACGCAGGAATAGGCACGATCCGTATGTCTATGCGATGGACATGCTGACGCGGTTGGCGAATCAGATCATGGAACTGCGGCGGCCTGATTGGACGCCCGCTTAACGACGCAAGGCGTGTTTGGTGTGATGAGCCCGTGGATACTGCGGGACCATTGACGACCCAATCTGAAAGGACCCGAATGAATGTGGATATATAAATCGCTCGTCGTCATCGGTTTGCTGGGGTCGTTGCTACCCCGTGCGCAGGCTGCTCCAGTTTGCACGCTGGTCAGCAACGTGAAAACAGGCGTTATTCTTCAGCAGGTTGGCACCTGCTCACAGCGGGTAACACTTGCTTCTACGTTTAAGCTGGCGATCAGCTTGATGGGGTTCGATTCCGGTTTTCTCCAGGATAAGCACACGCCCGTCCTGGAATATAAAGCCGGCGAGCCAGACTGGGGCGGTGCGAACTGGCGACAGCCAACCGATCCTGCGAGATGGATAAAATATTCGGTTGTCTGGTATTCGGGACGAATCACGCATGCGCTGGGAGCCCTGCGGGTAGAAAAGTACGCGCGTTCATTCGAGTTTGGTAATGCGGATCTATCAGGTGATCCAGGCAAATCCAACGGGCTTGATCGCGCGTGGATCAGCTCCTCGTTGAAAATCTCCCCGCTGGAGCAACTTCGCTTCCAGGAGAAATTGGCCAGAGGTGACCTGCCAGTCAGTGCCAAAGCGCTCGCAATGACATCCCATATATTCCTGGTCGATGCCCGCCCGGAGGGATGGGAAATTCACGGGAAAACGGGCACTGCCTTTCCCCGAAATGCTGACGGTGTAAGTGATGAGGCGCACGGGTACGGTTGGTTTGTAGGATGGGCAAAAAAAGGAGATCGCGTCTTGGCCTTTGTTCAGCTTGAGCAAGACGATGAGCCTCATAGCGTGGCTGCGGGGGTGCGAGTAAGAGACAAGTTCCTCAGTGAATTTCCTCAATTGGCGCAATGAGGCCCTTGTGAATTTACCTGCTCACTCTGCGTCCAGGATTAAGCCTTGTCTGTGCGGACGGCCAGCGGCGATCAGGCGCCATGGCGCTGGAACTGCCGACCCTCGTTGATCAATACGGTCTGAGATTACGGCCCGGCACTGGAAAGAGTCTGCGGATCGACGTTTTGTCGGGTTTGCGTCGGCGCAAAAAGCAAGCGCTTGCGTGAATCGATTCAGCTGGTCTAGAGTGTTTCACAGCATTTCCCGAGCGTCGCCCGCAACGAGGCGACCCCAACATAAGAACAAGAACTCGGAGATACCCATGCACAGCTCATCCGCTGTACCGTCCCCTGTTTTTCCTGTGCCCGGCGCGCCACGCCTTGCCGCTTCGGACACTCTTCGATGAGTGCCGCCCTTGCCGAACACCCCTTGCCCGTGCTGGAAATGAACGCTATTTCCAAGACCTTCAATGGCCTGCGCGTGCTGAAAAATGTTGCCCTGAAAGTGTATGCCGGTGAAGTCCATGCGCTGATGGGTGAGAACGGCGCCGGCAAATCGACGCTGATGAAAATTCTGTCGGGTGCGTATCAGGCCGATGCCGGGGGCGAGATTCTCATCGGTGGGAAAAGGCTGGTGGCGTTCGATCCGCTGACGGCGAAAGCCGAGGGCATCGCGGTGATTTATCAGGAGTTAAGCCTGTGCCCGAATCTCAGCGTTGCCGAGAACATTTATTTGGGCCGCGAGCTGCGGCGCGGCTGGAGCATCGATCGCAAGGCGATGGAAGCCGGTTGTGTCGAGGTGCTCGTGCGTCTGGGGGCGGATTTCAGACCATCGACCAAGGTCAGCGTGCTGTCGATCGCTGAGCGCCAACTGGTGGAAATTGCCCGCGCGTTGCACGCCAGGGCGAAGATCCTGGTGATGGACGAGCCGACCACACCGCTGTCATCAAGAGAGACCGACCGGCTGTTCGCATTGATCAAGCAGTTGCGAGACCAGGGTTTGGCGATCATTTACATCAGTCACCGCATGGCGGAAATCTATGAGTTGTCCGACCGGGTATCGGTGCTGCGCGACGGCGAATACGTCGGCATGTTGCAACGCGACGGACTGTCGGCGGATGCGTTGGTGAAGATGATGGTTGGCCGCGACCTGTCCGGGTTCTACAAGAAGGAGCACGCGCCTTACGACCCCGGCGCGGTGGTGATGCGCGTGCAGAACATGGCCGATGGCAAACGAGTCAGACCTTGCAGCTTCGAGCTGCATGCCGGCGAAGTGTTGGGCATCGCCGGGTTGGTCGGGGCAGGGCGGACCGAACTGGCGCGGCTGATTTTCGCGGCCGACCCGCGCACCTCCGGAACCCTGGAGGTGGCTGGCAAAACCGTTTCCGAACTGCGCAGCCCGACCGACGCCATCGCTGCGGGGGTGGTTTACCTGACTGAAGATCGCAAGGCTCAGGGCCTGTTTCTCGACATGAGTGTGCGCGACAACATCAACGTTTGTGCCTGTGTGCCGGACGCCCGTGCCGGTGGTGTGCTGGACCGTGTTCGTGGCGCGCAGCGGGCCGTGCAGGCGATTCGTTCGCTGTCGATTCGCGTCGCCTCGGGCAAGGTCAACGTCGGCGCGCTGTCCGGTGGTAACCAGCAGAAAGTCCTTTTGGCGCGTTTGCTGGAGGTCAAGCCTCATGTGCTGATCCTCGACGAGCCCACTCGTGGTGTGGACATCGGCTCGAAGTCCGAGATTTACCGGATCATCAACGAGTTGGCCAAGGCCGGCGTCGGCATCGTGGTGATTTCCAGCGAGTTGCCGGAAATCATCGGCACCTGCGATCGCGTGCTGATCATGCGCGAAGGGCAATTGGTGGCCGAGGTCGGCGGGGCGTCGGGGCAGGCGATTTCCCAGGAGCGGATCATCGATCTGGCGACGGGGGGCGCGCAGGCGCAGTCTCTGGCGTTCGGGGCTTCGTAGCGGTTCGGCTTGCTGGCGGTGGCCTGTTCAGCGTCGCCATTGTCGGCGGGCCGGACTGCTACAGGAATCATCCGAGCACTTTTTTTCAATAACAAAAACAAGGACCTCAGGTCATGAGTCTGCCCCTGGAAAACTCGCCCACCGTGGCCGTCGTCAGCAAGCGCGAGCGTGTACGTGAACTGATGCGCACCATCGGCATGCTGCCCGTTCTGATTCTGTTGCTGGTGGGTTTTGCGCTGATGACCGACAGCTTCATGAGCTGGCAGAACCTGTCGATCATCACCCAGCAAGCCTCGGTCAATGTGGTGCTCGCCGCCGGCATGACCTTCGTGATTCTGACTGCGGGCATCGACCTGTCTGTGGGGGCGATTCTCGCCGCCTCCGCCGTGGTGGCCTTGCAGGCCTCGATGTCACCGCAATGGGGCATGCTCGGCATCGCCGCCGGGGTCGGTTTCGGGTTGTTGCTGGGCCTGGTCAATGGCGGTTTGATCGCCTTCATGCGCCTGCCACCGTTCATCGTCACCCTCGGCGCGCTGACGGCGATGCGCGGGTTGGCGCGTTTACTGGCCGACGACAAAACCGTGTTCAACCCCGACCTGCCCTTTGCCTTCATCGGTAACGATTCGGTGCTCGGCGTGCCGTGGCTGGTGATCATCGCCGTGGCCGTCATTGCAGTGTCCTGGTTCATCCTGCGCCGCACCGTCATGGGGGTACAGATCTATTCGGTGGGCGGTAACCCGGAAGCCGCGCGCCTGTCCGGGATCAAGGTGTGGAAAGTGCTGCTGTTCGTCTATGCCGTTTCCGGTGCGCTGGCGGGATTGGGCGCGGTGATGAGTGCGTCACGGCTGTTTGCGGCCAACGGCTTGCAGTTGGGGCAGTCATACGAACTGGACGCCATCGCGGCGGTAATTCTGGGCGGCACGAGTTTCACCGGGGGTGTCGGCACCATCGGCGGCACCCTGATCGGCGCCCTGATCATTGCGGTGTTGACCAATGGCCTGGTGCTGCTCGGCGTCTCGGACATCTGGCAGTACATCATCAAGGGCATCGTGATCATCGGCGCGGTGGCGCTGGATCGGTATCGTCAGTCAGGTGCACGCACTTGAGTGGGGTCTCGTGTTTCAAATAATCGCTCAAACAATAATCACAAGAGAGAAAGCATGAACGTTAAACGCACATTTCCTGTTGCGGTATCCCTGTGCCTGGCGGCGCTGTTGTCCCAAGGCGTGGCGGCCCGTGAACTGAAAGCGGTGGGCATCAGCCTCGGTTCGCTTGGCAACCCGTATTTCGTGACCCTGGCCGACGGCGCCAAGGCTAAGGCACTGGAAATCAACCCCAATGCCAAGGTCACCTCGGTGTCCGCCGATTACGACCTGAGCAAACAGTTTTCGCAGATCGACAACTTCATCGCCGCCGGCGTGGACCTGATCCTGATCAACGCCGTGGACCCGAAAGCCATCGCCTCGGCGATCAGGAAAGCCCAGGCCGCAGGCATCAAGGTAGTCGCGGTCGATGTCAGCGCCGCTGGCGTGGATGCAACCGTGCAGACCGATAACGTCGAAGCCGGCAGGCTGGCGTGTCAGTTCATCGTCGACAAGCTTTCCGGCACGGGCAACGTAATCATCGAAAACGGCCCGCAGGTGACGGCGGTAACCGATCGGGTGACGGGCTGCAAAACGGCCTTCGCTGCGGCGCCGCAGATCAAGGTGTTGTCCGACGATCAGGACGCCAAGGGTTCGCGCGACGGCGGCCTGAATGCGATGCAGGGCTACCTGACACGCTTCCCGAAAATCGACGGCCTGTTCGCAATCAACGACCCGCAGGCCATCGGCAGCGACCTGGCGGCCAGACAGCTCAAGCGCAGCGGCATCGTGATGACCTCGGTCGACGGCGCGCCGGACATCGAGCATGCCTTGAAATCCGAATCCTCGATTCAGGCTTCGGCCAGTCAGGATCCGTGGGCCATGGCCCAGCAAGCGGTGGTGATCGGCAATGACCTGCTCAATGACAAGAAACCGGCCGAGGCGGTGACTCAGCTCACGCCCAAACTGATCACCCGCGACAATATCGGCTCCTATACCGGCTGGTCGAGCAAACACTGAAACGCAGGGAAGGAGGCGTAAACGCGGTGGTCAAGATGGAGGACGTGGCGCGACGGGCGCATGTATCGACGTCAACGGTGTCCCATGTGCTCAACGGCACGCGTAATGTCAGTCCGCAGACCCTTGAAGCCGTGCAGCAGGCGGTCAGGGAGCTGGGTTATATCCCCAACACCCTGGCGCGCTCGCTCGCCCGTTCGCGCACCAACACCATCGGCGTGGCGATTTCGGCGTTATCCAACCACTACTTCAGCGAGACCGTTCACGCCATTGAAACCGAGTGTGCGCGCCACGGCATCATGATGTTGTTCGTTGATACCCACGATGATCCCGAACAGGAACTGCGAGTGGTCCGGGCCCTGCACCACCGGCGGGTCGATGGTATTTTGCTGGCCCCTTCCAGCGACCCCGAACGGACGGCGCTGGCCTACCTGCAGGCCAACGCCATCCCCACGGTGCTGGTGGACCGGCTGGCAGCGGACGGCTTCGATCAGGTGGGGGTGGAAAACCGCGAATCGACCCGGCAATTGGTCGCCCACCTGATCGGCCACGGCCATCGGCGGATCGGCATGATCGCCGGGCGTCGGGGTTTGAGCACCACCGAAGAACGCATCGAGGGCTACCGGCAGGCGTTATCACAGGCAGCGCTGGTGTTCGACCCGGCGCTGTTGGTCCACGGTGAGTCCAACAGCGAGTTGGCGCGGCTGGCCGCTTCCACGCTGTTGGCGTTGCCGAACCCACCCGGCGCGATCCTGGCGGCCAACAACCTGATGACCATCGGCGCCATGCAAGCGTTGCGAGAGGCCAGCGTTGCCGTGCCGGAGCAGATGGCCCTGGTGGGTTTCGACGATTTCGACTGGGCGGATTTTTTCCTGCCGCGGCTCAGTGTGGTCGCCCAACCGGTGCAGGCGCTGGGTGCGCGCGCAGTGCAATTGTTGCTGCAGCGTATCGCCAGCCCCGACGGAACACGGCAATCCGAGCGACTGGCGGCTACATTGCGCATACGAAATTCATGTGGATGCCCGTGAAGGGCTTGCTGACAGGAATCCAAGCGATATGAGCCAAGCTGTTTCCCTGGGCATCGACCTGGGCACCTCGGAACTTAAAACCATTTTGCTCGACGCAGCAGGCACGGTGCTGGCCCAGGCCGGGGCGCGGCTGACGGTTTCGCGTCGGCAGCCCGGTTGGTCCGAGCAGAATCCTGCCGACTGGTGGCGGGCCTGCGCAGACGCGCTGGGGCAGTTGCGCAGCGAGCACCCGCAGGCCTGGAAGCGTATCCAATGCCTGGGCTTATCCGGGCAAATGCACGGCGCCGTGCTGTTGAATGGCGCGGGGCAGATTCTGTATCCGGCCATCCTTTGGGACGATTCGCGGGCGGTAGCGCAGGCTGAACAGTTGAATCGCGACTTCCCTGATTACCCCCGGATCACTGGCAGCTTGGCAATGGCCGGGCTGACGGCGCCGAAGCTGTTATGGCTTCAGCAACACGAGCCTGAAGTGTTTGCCGGAATCGACTGCGTGCTGTCGCCCAAGGACTACTTGCGGCTGCTGCTGACTGGCGAGCGGATCAGCGACATGTCCGATGCCGCCGGTACGCTGTGGCTGGATGTGGCGCGGCGTCAGTGGTACGAGCCGATGCTGCGCGCCACCGGGTTGCACCTGGGACAGATGCCCAGGTTGCAGGAGGCCGACCAACTGTCCGGCAGCCTGATCACAGGGGTCGCGCAGTTGCTCGGGTTGCCTGCGGGCCTGCCCGTTGCTGCCGGTGGCGGCGACAATCCGGTGTCAGCGGTGGGCATCGGCGCGGTCAATGCAGGCGATGCATTCGTGACGCTGGGCACCAGCGCGGCCATCGTCGCGATCACTGATCATCCGGCGGGCAATCCGTCCAGTGCGGTGCATGGGTTTTGTCACGCGTTGCCTGAGCGCTGGTACACCATGGGCGCGATGCTCGCAGGGGCCAGTTGCTTGCGCTGGGTGTCGCGGCTGTTGGGGCAAACGGATGAGCAGGCACTGCTGGACCTGGTGTGCAGGGCGCTGCCGCCCGACCAGCCTGTCGCCACGACCCTGCCGTTGTTTTTGCCCTATCTGGCCGGCGAAAGAACCCCGCACAATGACCCTCAACTGCGCGGTGGATTCATGGGTCTTGGCCACGACAGTACGCCCGCGATGCTCGGCTATGCAGTGCTGGAGGGCGTGGGCTTCGGCTTGCTGGATGCCATGAACGCCGTGCTCTCGGCCGGGGCCAGGGTCAACGCCTGCGCGCTGGTGGGCGGCGGCGCCCGCAGTGAATATTGGGCGCAGTTGCTGGCCAACATTCTGGATCGCGAAGTCTATACGTTGCAAGGCAGTGAGCTGAGCGCCTGCATCGGCGCGGCAAAACTGGGGCTGATGGCCATCGATCAGGGGCAGGGTGTATGGCCCCACGGGATGCCGATCAAGGCGCGGTATCAACCGATGGCATCAATGCAACCGGGCTTGCAGGTGCGCTACGCGAAGTTTCGAGGGCTGTTGTCAGCCGCGCAAGGGTTGCACGGCTAAGCAGCGTCAACGCCACGGGTGCCTGGCGTTGCCGGACAGCTCACAGGCTTCGCCGCGTTGACCAGCAGCGCCTCCAACGTTATAGCTCCAGGCGAGTCGAAAAAGCGCCGGCCTTGGACATCCATCAGCCATAGAGGTCGATCGATCAATGCACAGCCCATGAGCGTGGTGCCGGGGTATGGCTGAATTTGGAAATGCCCTTGACCCAGAAGCGCCGATGGGAGGTCTGATCCGGTGGTAGCAAGGGTTTGCTGGACCACTGGTGATGACGCTTGGACTCTTCGCGATACGCCTTCCATTCCATCGCCTCGGCCGTGTCCTTGGCTGCGCGTTCATTGTCAAACCAGCCGAGAACGGAAACTTCGCCCTGATCGCGGCCATGCTCTACCAGCAGAAAAATGTTGTACATACCTGCGCCTTTCGTTCATCGATTTCGGCCCGAGCGTGGGACCTTACTGATGGCTTATCGGCAGTTTGCGGGGATAATTTAGCGTCCTGCAGGCATGCGTTAATCAAGGGCGCCGAATTCCAGAGCGGCAGCCGCCTGGGGGCGAGGTAACGAGTCAAGAGGCGGGTTTACGCAGGACGGGAGCAGCAGGGCATCGATGATCGAAACGCCTCAGGCTGATGAAGGGCAATGTTGGGTTCACAAATGACTGCGGGAGCGAATTCGATCGCTCCCGCAGTAAAGGCTTTGGTTCTAACCGGGTGGGGTCAGGCCACCTCTATGCGATTATTTACTACCGCTGGACCCACCCGCACCGCCGGCGCCGGCGCCTTCGCCACCGCCGCCACTGCCGCCCATCCCTTTACTGTTGCTCATACCGCCGCCTTCAGCAGAAGACCCATTGCCATTGGCGCTACCCATGCCTTCGGTGCCTGGGAGGGAGCTGCTGCCTGCGCCGGTTTTCGGGGTGCCGTCAGTGTTCGGGCCCTGGCTGCTGTTACGCGGGCCGGTGGTGTTGGAGCTGTTGGTGCCGACTGGATCGGTCGGGCCGGTTGAACCTGCGAATGCGGAGCCAGTGGCTACAGCAAGCAGGCTGGCTAGAGTCAGGGCAGTCAATTTCTTAGTGATCATGATGTGAATCCCTTTTCTGTCGTGGATACACATTGGTCCGCCAGCCTGGGGAACTGGTGCCCTCTTACCGACAGACGGTCAAAAGCGATAGGCGTCGGGCACGTGGCGGGCGATGAACGCCTGGGTGTGTTCGAGAAAGGCCACCTGCAGCTTCGAAGCAGGTCCATGCACCGGCAACAGCATGCTGAAGTCCATTTCGATCGCAGGCTCGAAAGCCTTGAAAACGAGCCCGGTGCCGCGATGGTTGACCGCGCTCAGCACATCCACCAGCGCCACGCCCAAGCCATGTTCGACGAATTCGCACATGGGTTGCGACAGCTGGGTTTCCAGGCGCAATTCCCGCTCGACGCCATGGGCCGCGAATAGCGTATCGATCTGCTGCCGTGAGCCGATCGAGTGCGGGTAGGAAATGAACGCTTCATCGCGCAGGTCTTCGGGCACGATGACCGGTTTCTCGCACAACCGGTGACCCGCAGGCAGTGCGCACAGCATGCGGGTTGCCAGCAGCTTTTCCGAACGCGGGCTGGGGTAGGTGTTGGGCAGCACGATGATGCCCAGGTCACAGCGCTGGCCCACCACCAGATCGATGACTTCCGAGGACGAATGCACCACGAGCGAGATCTGCACGCCGTCATGCTCAGCCATGAACGCGGCGATCACTCGAGGCATGAACACCAATCCCATGGCCGGGGCGCAGGCGATTTGCAGCGACCCTCGCTTGAGGCTGCGGATGTCCTGCGCGGTCCGCGCGATGCGCTCGACCCCCACCAGCGAACGCTGCACTTCCTGATACAGCGTCATTGCTTCGGCCGTGGGCTGCAGTCGACCTTTGACCCGGTCGAAGAGGGTAAAGCCTATGTCCTCTTCAAGGCTGGCAATCAGCCGCGTCGCTGCCGGTTGCGAGATGTGCAGCATTTCAGCGGCGCGAGTAACGGTCTGGCCGAGAATGACGGCCCTGAAGGCTTCGAGCTGGCGCAGATTCATTTAGCGATTCCATAACAAAAAGACATGGCTGACAGAAAATAAAGCATTTTTCACAGCCGCGACAGAGCCACTAGCATCGAAGTTATCGGGGCTTATTGGGCGGCAGGCCAAGAAATGAATTATGCACAAGACTGATTTGATTGTGGTTGGCGGCGGCTTGGTAGGTATGTCCATTGCGTATGGGCTGGCCATGCAGGGGCGTCAGGTGACGGTGCTCGACGAAGGGGACGATGCCCTGCGCGCTGCTCGCGGTAACTTCGGCCTGCTCTGGGTGCAGGGCAAAGGCTATGGCAATGCACCTTACGCCAGTTGGACTCGACGGTCCGTGGCGCTGTGGCCGCAATTCAACGCTTTGCTGCAAGCCGACACTGGTATCGATGTGCATCTGCGCCAACCCGGCGGGTTTCAGTTGTGCCTGAGCGATGAAGAACTGGCCGAAGAAACCCGCCGCTTGGCCTGGCTGCACGAGGCGTTCGACGGTGACTATCCCTACCAGCTGCTTGACCCCGAGCAGCTCAAGGCGCGCCTTCCGGGCGTTGGTCCGGGTGTGGTCGGCGCCTGCTACACGCCGATGGATGGCCATGTCAATCCGCTCAAGCTGCTGCGCGCGCTGTACGCCGCTTGTCAATCGCGCGGGGTCGAGATCGTCAACGGCTTGCGCGTCGAGACAATCGACCGGCGCGCCAGTGGCTTCGAGCTGCGGGCCGGGGCACAGCGCTTCAGTGCCGGACACCTGGTGCTGGCTGCGGGGCTGGGCAACCGCCCGCTCGGCGCGATGCTGGGTCTGGACGTGCCGGTGCGGCCCAATCGCGGTCAGATTCTGGTCACTGAGCGGCTGCAACCGTTTTTGCATTACCCAACCACTTACGTGCGCCAGACCGACGAAGGCACGGTGCAACTGGGCGACTCGCTGGAGGCCGTGGGGTTCGACGATCGCACCAGCGGTGCGGTGATGTCCGAAATCGCCGCTCGCGCCGTGCAGTGCTTTCCGCGTCTGGGCGAGGTGCGCATGGTGCGTGCCTGGGGCGCATTGCGTGTGCTCAGCGCCGATGGCTACCCGGTCTACGAGGCCGTCCAGGACAGTCCCGGCGCGTTCGTCGTCACCTGCCACAGCGGCGTTACGCTGGCGGCTGCCCACGCATTGCGTCTGGCGCCGTGGATCGCCGGGCAGGCGGAAGAACCCGGGATAAAAACATTCAACCTGGCCCGGTTCGACGGCAAGAGCGAGGTGGCCTATGCCCACTGAAGCGCTGTTCCGACCTTTGCAACGGGCACAGCATGACGTGCAGATCGAATTTGAAGGTGCGCCGCTGACGGTACCCGCTGGCGTCTCACTGGCGGCTGCCTTAATGACCCATGACCTTGGGCATACCCGTGAAAGCCCGGTCAGCGGCAGGCCTGGCGCGGCCTACTGCATGATGGGCGTGTGCTTCGAATGCCTGGTGGAGGTCGACGGTCAGGCCAATTGCCAGGCGTGTCTGATTCAGGTCGCCGAAGGCATGCGTGTTCGGCGTCAGCGCGGTGCGCGGGATCTGTTGAGGGGAGGGCAGGCCGATGAATGACTCGCGGGTTGACGTGATCATCATTGGCGCTGGCCCCGCAGGCATCAGTGCAGCGCTGCAAGCCTCGTCCCTTGGACTGGCGGTGGTGCTGCTGGACGAGCAGAGCAGCCCCGGCGGGCAGATCTGGCGCAATGTCGCCCAGGCAGACGCACGCACTCGCCAGGTGCTGGGCAGCGACTACACCGCAGGGCAAAAGCTGGTCGAAGCGCTGCTTGCCAGCGACGTGCGCTATCAGCCCAATGCGGCGGTCTGGCAGGTGACCGAGGAGTGCCGCGTGCACTTTTTGCTTGAGGGCAAGGCGCGTGTGCTGCAGGGGCGTCAGTTGCTCATCGCCACAGGTGCCATGGAGCGTCCGATGCCGATCCCCGGCTGGACGCTGCCGGGTGTAATGACCGCAGGCGCGGGTCAGATCCTGCTCAAGGGTGCCGCGCTGGTGCCACAGGGCCCGGTGATCCTGGCCGGGTGCGGGCCATTGCTGTACCTCTTGGCGGTGCAATACCTGCGTGCCGGAATTCGCGTCCAGGCGTTGGTCGACACCGGCGCGCTGCGTGACCTGTTCAGCCATTGGCGTCAACTGCGCCAGGCACTTGCGGGCTGGCGAGACCTGCTCAAGGGTGTGTCGTTGCTGGCAACGCTCAAGCGGGCTGGCGTCAGGCATTACCGCGGCGCGCGCCAGCTGCGGGTGCAAGGTGGGCAACGTGCCGAAGCGTTGTGCTTTGACAGCGAAGGCCGGTCGCACACGCTCGGGGCTGCGCTGATCCTGCTGCATCAGGGCGTCGTGCCGAGCACCCACATCAGCCAGGCCCTGCGTGCCGAGCACCAGTGGAGCGAGCAACAGTTGTGCTGGGTTGCCCGCCGCGACAGTTGGGGCGAAACCAGCCTGCCGGGGATTTTCATCGCCGGTGATGGTGGCGCAATCGGCGGCGCCAATGCCGCCGCGACCGAAGGGCGTCTGGCGGCGCTGGCGATCGCTCGTCGATTGCAGAAAATCGATGATTCAAGCCTGCAAACCCTTGCCAAGCCTTGGCGCCGCCTGCTGCGCAAACAATGTGCGGCGCGGCCGCTGATCGACGCGCTGTACCGTCCCCACGCGCAGAATCGCGTCCCCGAGGACGGCACCATCGTCTGCCGCTGCGAGGAAGTGAGCGCCGGGGCCATTCGCGGTTACGTCGACCTCGGCTGCCTGGGCCCCAATCAGACCAAGGCCTTTGGTCGCTGCGGCATGGGGCCGTGTCAGGGCCGTCAGTGCGGTCTGAGCGTCACGGAAATCATCGCCGAGCATCGCAATGTCCCGCCGGCGCAGGTCGGCTACTACCGCATTCGCCCACCGCTCAAGCCGATCACCCTGGCGCAGCTGGCCAGCGAACTTGAGTTTGAGTCATCCACATCCTCAACCCCTCAAAGGAGCCCGACATGAGCACCTCGATCCACCGTATCGAAAGCAACCCGCGCCTGAGCCGCAGCGTGGTTCACAACGGCGTGGCCTGGCTGGCGGGTATCGTCGCCGCCGATTGCACCCAGGACATTCGTGGCCAGACCCGTCAGGTGCTGCAACGTGTCGACGAACTGCTGGCCGCCTCAGGCAGCGACAAGGGCCGGCTGCTCAGCGTGCAGATCTGGATGAAGGACATGACCGCCGATTTCGCCGGCATGAATGAAACCTGGACCGCCTGGGTCGATGCCGCGCAAACCCCGGCACGCGCCACCTGCCAGGTGATGTTCGATGACCCTGAAATCCTGGTGGAGATCATCGTCACCGCCGCCGTCTGATTTTTGCTGCAAGGGCAGGGCGCCGTTCGCCTGCGCATAGAGCGCCCACCCGCTGTTCACATTGCTGCTGCCATAACGGGCGCGACCCTTATGAGGGGTTCGCCCGACTTGAACAACATCGTCCGGAGCCATGCATGAACATCAGAAATCTCGTCACTACGTTGGGCCTGGCCACAGCGCTTGCCTTTAACGCTCATGCCGCCGATGCGCCGCTGAAGCTAGGCATTGAAGCCGCTTACCCACCCTTCGCCTCGAAAACCGCGGACAACCGCATCGTCGGTTTCGATTACGACATCGGCCAGGCGCTCTGCGCTGAAATGAACGTGCAGTGCGTCTGGAAGGAGAACGAGTTCGACGGCCTGATTCCGGCGCTCAAGGTGAAGAAGGTCGATGCGATCATCTCGTCGATGTCGATCACCCCAGAGCGCATGAAATCGGTTGACTTCACCCACCGCTACTACCGCATTCCGGCCCGCCTGGTGGTGCGCAAGAGCAGTGGCATCAGCGACATTCCCGCGCAGCTCAAAGGCTTGCGCATCGGCGTGCAGCGCGCGACCAACTTCGAGCGTTACGTCACCGACAAATTCGTCCCGGCGGGTGCGCAGATCGTCAGCTATGGCTCGCAAAACGAAGTATTCCTTGACCTGCTCGGCGGGCGGATCGACGCAACCATGGCCAGCTCCGTAGCCATCGACGAAGGCCTGCTGAAAAAGCCGGAAGGCAAGGACTACGCCTTCGTGGGGCCGGCATTCACTGAAGAGCAATATTTCGGCACCGGGATCGGCGTGGCCGTGCGCAAGGGCGACCCGTTGCAGGAGCGCTTCAACCAGGCGCTGGCGGCGATTCGGGCCAACGGCACCTACGAGCAGATCGAGCGCAAGTACTTCGATTTCGATATCTACGGGGACTAATCAAACGCTGCCGCTGCGGGGCGGAGGTTTCTCCGTGGGTGGGAGGCCAGCGTGCTGACGACCGGTCGGGTACCGGCACCAAAACCAGGCACCTTGGTAGACCCGACAGACCGCGTGCCTGGTTTCGCCTGCGCTTCGCACCAGGTCGGCGGCGTGCCAAGCTCCTACGCCCTGTGGGCGAACGCTGGACCGTGCAGCCCTCACGCCGAGCGCTGCACGCTCACGATCCCGTGCTCCAGCATTGTCGCCAGGAATACGTCGATCTTGTTACGCAGGTGGTCCTCCATCAGCGCACGCAGTTTTTTGCTCTCGCCTTTTTTCAGATAGACCAGCATCTGTTCGTGTTCGGTCACCGCTTGCAACCAGCGACCGGGGGTTGGCGTCAGGCGCTTGCGTACGTGGCGCAGGCGGGCGTTAAGGTTGCCGAACATCTCCGACAGGACCTGATTGTCGGCCACGGCGAGGATTTTCAGATGTATGGCCTGGTTCAACTCGAAATAACCCGGCAGATCCCGCTGTTCGTAGCTTTGGCGCATTGCTGCCTGAAGCCGTTCGAGTTCGGCAATGTCCGAGCCGGAAATCTTCTGGCAGGCCTGCTCACCCGATAATCCCTCCAGGGCGGCCAGCAAGGTGAGCATGTTTGCGGCCTCATGGAGCGTGACGCTGGCCACCTTCGCGCGTCGGGTCGCGGAAATTTCCACCAGTCCTTCACGGGCCAGCATCTTGATCGCTTCACGCAAGGGTGTGCGTGACACCGCCAGTGCTTCGCAGAGGGCGCGTTCGGACAGCGGAGCGCCGGGTGCCAGTTCGCCGCTGATGATCCGCTCGCGCAGTGCGGCGTAGGCCGCTTCGTTAATATTCGTTGCAGTGATCTCGGACATCCTTAAATCCCCATCGGTATCCCATAAGAAGCGCGTAAGCCTCCTATCGTCGTAGATGCGATTATCCGTGGGATCGTCATTTTTATCCATTGGCGCACCCAGCATGCGACGTCCTCCTTTAAAAACAGCCTATTTCACTGGTTACGGAACGTCGCGCATGCCTTCCCGGAATCGGTCATACCTTAAAAAAATCTTGCATGGAATCTCGCGATCGCTATATTTGGGATTCCAAAAATATAAAACGGTATCCCAAATACCGTTCATAACAAGAGAAGGAACAGCCATGAACACCCCCGCGTCATCCGCCATCGCCCCCGCCGCAGCGCACCCGGCACCGCCGGTGTTGCTCGAACGCGACGGTGCGCTCGCCATTGTCATTCTTAACCGGCCCCACAAGCTCAATGCGACCACGATGCCCATGTGGCAACTGCTGGAAGACACTATCAGCGCGTTGGACGCCGATGACTCGGTGCGCTGCATCATCATTCGTGGCGCGGGCACCAAAGCCTTTGGTCCGGGCAACGACATTTCCGAATTCGAAACCCATCGCAGCAATGTCGAACAGGCGCGGCAGTACGGACCCGTCATGCACGGCGCACTGCGCGCGATCGCACGATGCCGGCATCCGCTGGTGGCGATGATTCATGGCATTTGCGTTGGCGGCGGGCTGGGAATCGCATCACTTTGCGATATTCGTATCTGCGGGGAGTCCAGCCGTTTCGGCGTGCCGGTCAGCAAGCTGGGGCTGGCGATGTCCCACGATGAAATGAGTGGACTGATGCGCATCGCCGGCCCCGACGTCACGTTGGAGATTTTGCTGGAGGGACGCGTATTCGACGCCGCCGAAGCGCTGCATAAACGCATCGTCAGCCGCGTGGTGAGCGATGCCCGGGTAGAGGAGCAGGCGATGATCAGCGCGCGTCGTATCGCCGACGGCGCGCCGCTGGTGGCGCGCTGGCACAAACGCTTCGTGCAGCGCTGCATCGACCCCACACCCTTGAGTGCCAACGAGTACGACGAGGCGTTCGATTGCTTCGGCACCGAGGATTTCCAGATCGGCTATCAGGCCTTTCTCGCCAAACGCACACCTGTTTTTGGAGGCAACTGATATGGCTGGTCCACTGCAAGGCATGAAGGTCATCGAGCTGTCGCACATCATGTCCGGCCCCATCTGCGGAATGATGCTGGCTGACATGGGCGCCGACGTGATCAAGGTCGAGAAAATGGATGGCGATGACTGCCGCCGATTCGCGCCGATCCTGGAGCACGGTGAATCCGCCTCGTTCATGATCCTCAACCGCAACAAGCGCGACATCGCCCTGAACCTCAAGACCGACGCAGGCAAGGACGTGCTGCGACGCATGCTGGCTGACGCCGATGTAGTCACCGAAAACTACCGTAAAGGCACCATGGAAAAGCTCGGGCTGGGCTACGACGCGCTGAAGGAGCTCAACCCCGGGCTGATTTACTGTTCCGTGTCCGGTTATGGACGCACCGGCCCTTATGCCGACAAGGGCGGTTTTGACCTGATTGCCCAGGGTCTTTCAGGTCTTATGAGCTCCACCGGCGAGCCGGGGCAGGCCCCGATCAAGGCCGGTTCACCGATTGCCGACATCAACGCCGGAATTCTCGCAGCGCTGGGTATCGCGGCAGCGTACGCCCACAAGCAGAAGACCGGGCTGGGGCAGGTGGTCGACACCTCGTTGCTGGAAGCAGGCTTCCAACAGATGTACTGGCCCGCCGCGAACTATTTTTCCGAAGGCGTGATCCTGCCGAAGATGGGCTCGGCCAACTCCACCAGCACACCGTATCAGGCGTTCAGGACCCAGGACGGCTGGATCAATATCGGCGCCGCCAATCAGGGCAACTACGAACGCCTGTTGCAGGTGCTGGACGCGCCGCACATCAGCGACGACCCGCGCTTCGCCAGCAATGTGCTGCGCATGAACAATCGCCAGGCGCTGGTTGAGCTGATCACCGAATGCCTGGTGCAGGACACCACCGATAACTGGGTCGCACGGCTGGACGTCGCCGGGCTGCCGGTGGGCGCAGTGCTGGATATTTCCCAGGCGGTCGAGCACCCGCAGATTCTGGAACGGGAAATGATCGTCGAGACGCATCACCCGGTCACGGGTTCGGCACGCAGCATCGCCTTGCCGATTCATTTTTCCGAAACCCCGAAACAGGTCAATCGCCCGTCGCCCCTGCTGGGCGAGCACACCCTGGAAATCCTCGCCGAGTATGGATATGACGCCACGCAGATCAGCGAGCTGCGGCGTGAGGGCGCGATTCTGGCACTGTGACCCCAAGCCTCATCCAGCGCATTAGTGAACAACTACAAAAAAAGACACTGAGGACCGCAACCATGAAAGGGCTAAAGATCAAGGCGACCACCACCGTGCTGGTGATGCTGTGCCTGATGTACTTCATCACCTATGTCGACCGGGTCAACATCAGCACCGCGGCCAGTCAATTCAGCGCCGAACTGGGGCTGAGCAATACGCAGCTGGGCTTTATCTTCTCTGCGTTCGCCTATCCCTACGTGATCTTCCAGTTCATTGGCGGCTGGGTGAGCGACCGCTTCGGTGCCAAGCGTACGCTGGTGGCGTGTGCCTTTATATGGGCCATCGCGACGGCGCTTACCGGCATGGCGGGCGGCTTCGTGTCGCTGGTGCTGGCGCGCTTGCTGCTGGGGTTGGGGGAGGGCGCGACCTTTCCTGCGGCAACCAGCGCGATGGCGTCATGGGTGGCCAAGGACAAACGTGGCATGGCACAAGGCATCACGCATTCGGCGGCGCGCCTGGGCAATGCCGTGGCGCCGGTGCTGGTGATGGCGTTGATGAGCGCCTACGACTGGCGTTTCGCGTTTTACCTGCTGGGTGCACTGAGTTTCGGCTGGCTGGTGCTGTGGTGCGTCACGTACACCGAGAAACCGGCCGATCATCCGCGCATCACCCAGGACGAATTGCGCACGTTACCCGCGCCGAAGATTCACCCCAAGGACATTCCCGGCACATGGGCACGCCTGTACAAACGCATGCTGCCGGTCTCCAGCGTGTATTTTTGCTACAACTGGATTCTCTGGCTGATGCTCAGCTGGATGCCGTTGTACTTCATGCACAACTTCAACCTGAATATCAAAAGTGCTGTGATTTTTACTTCCGGCGTGTTCTTTGCGGGCGTCGTGGGCGATCTGGCAGGCGGGATGATCAGCGACCGGTTGCTGCGCCGTACCGGTAACCTGCGCTGGGCGCGTAGCTACATGGTGGCCACCTGCATGGCCTTGACCGGGCTGTCGCTGATTCCGGTGCTGATTCTCCACGAGCCAATGTATGCCTTGCTGTGCCTGGGCGCGGCCATGTTCTTCAATGAAATGACCATTGGCCCCATGTGGGCGATTCCCATGGACATCGCCTATGACCGCTCCGGCACTGCCAGCGGGATCATGAGCGGCACCGGTTTCACGGCTGCGATCGTCAGCCCGGTCCTGGCGGGATACCTCATCGATCAGAGCGGCAATTGGAATATTACCTTCCTGGTGTCCATCGGCATCATGGCGGCGGGGGTGTTGTTGACGTTCACAATGAGGCCGGAAAAACCGTTCACCGCCGACCTTAAGGCAACGCCGCAAAATGTCGAAACACAAGAAACGCTGGAGCCGATCCCAAAATAGAATGGACCCTGACGTGTGTGTGGCCGTGCGGCTTGTCAGCGGTATCAGGTGCAAGCGGGCGGCCGCGTAAACCCACAATCAAACCATCGCCTGCCACCGTGATGTGGCGCATTGATATTAAATTATCAACACCGGATAACCCCCGTTTTCTCCAGTGAAAACGGGGGTTTTGCCGTTACCGGTCGTGAACGATCACCTAGAAAAGTCGCTGATTTTTCGCGCTGTCTAAAGACTGTCATCAAACAGAAATGTTTCCGGTTTTAAATCTGCCTCGGGTCTTCAACTGCGACCACACCCACCCATTCTCTTGTTGAGGTATTGCCGTGAATCTGCTGACAAAAACTCGCCTGTCACTCCTGCTGGCTTCGATGTGCCTGACCGGAATGGCACACGCTACGGACGTCACGGGTGCGGGTTCAAGCTTCGTTTTTCCCGTCATCTCCAAATGGGCTACCGATTACAGCAAGAGCACCGACACCAGGATCAACTACCAGTCCATCGGCTCGGGCGGTGGCATCGCCCAGATCAAGGCCGCGACCGTTGACTTCGGCGCTTCGGACGCTCCTCTCAGGGCTGAAGACTTACAGGCAGGCGGCCTGGGCCAGTTCCCTAGCGTGATCGGCGGCATCGTTCCGGTCATCAACGTCGAAGGCATCGAAACCGGCAAACTGGAACTGACCGGCAAGGTCCTGGCTGACATCTTTCAGGGCAAGATCACCAAGTGGAACGACCCGGCGATCGTCGCCCTGAACAAAGGCCTGACCCTGCCGGCCACCGCCATCACCGTGGTGCACCGTTCGGACGGTTCGGGTACTTCCTTTAACTTCACCAACTACCTGGCCAAGGTTAGCCCTGAGTGGAAAACCGCCGTCGGCGAAGGTTCGGCCGTGCAGTGGCCGGTCGGTGTGGGCGGCAAGGGTAACGAGGGTGTCGCTGCCTACGTGAAGCAGATCAAGGGTTCGATCGGCTACGTCGAATTTGCCTACGCCAAGACCAACAACATCGCTTTTGCCAAGCTGGAAAACGCTGCAGGCAAAGTGGTCGAGCCTAGCGCCAAAGCGTTCGCCGCTGCGGCCGCGACCGCCAAATGGGAAGACGCCAAGGACTTCAACCTGATCATGACCAACGCCCCGGGCGCTGAGGCATGGCCTATCACTGCAACCACCTGGATCATCATGTACAAGCAGCCGAAAAACGCCGAGAAGAGCGCTGCTGCATTTGAGTTCTTCAAGTGGTCGCTGGAAAAGGGCCAGGCTCAGGCCGAGTCGCTGGACTACGTCCCTCTGCCGAAGGAGCTGGTCAGCAAGATCGAAGATTACTGGAAAACCGAGTTCACCAAGTAACGACGTTATCCGGCTTACCCCTGTCATCGAGCGCTCGGTGACAGGGTTTCTTTGCGAGTGGAACCCCATGACTGAGAACACCCACTATATGCCCGCTGCCGTTACGGACATGACGTCCGAGAGCGACAAACGCGCGGCCCGCGATCATCGGCACGACGCCTGGTTCCGGCGCGCGATGCTGGGAGCGGCTATGTTGGTGCTGCTATTGCTGGCCGGTATCGCCGGTTCGACACTCTGGGGCGGCGCCCTGGCGTTCAAGACCTTTGGATTCGAATTTCTTACCAGTACCGAATGGGATGCGGTCACCGGCCACTTTGGCGCGTTGGTACCGATTTACGGCACCTTGGTGACCTCCTTTCTCGCGCTGCTGATCGCCGTTCCGGTGAGCTTCGGCATCGCGATTTTTCTGACTGAAGTGGCGCCGCCCTGGTTGCGGATGCCGATTGCTTCCGCCGTTGAACTGCTGGCGGGTATTCCCTCGATTATCTACGGCATGTGGGGACTGTTCGTCTTCGGCCCGTTCATGGCGCAAAACATGGCTCCCTGGATCAACGACAACCTGGGCGCCTTGCCCGTGATCGGCCCGGTGTTCCAGGGCCCGCCACTGGGTATCGGCATGCTCACGGCCGGCATCGTGCTGGCGATCATGATTACCCCTTTCATTACCTCGGTGATGACTGAGGTGTTCCGCAGCGTACCGGTGGCGCTCAAGGAGTCGGCCTACGCGCTGGGCGGTACCACGTGGGAAGTGGTCTGGGACATCGTCCTGCCTTATACCCGTTCGGCGGTGGTCGGCGGAATCTTCCTGGGGCTGGGCCGCGCGCTGGGTGAAACCATGGCCGTGACCTTCGTGCTGGGTAACGCCCATCAGTTCTCGGCCTCGCTGATGATGCCCAGCAGCTCGATCGCCTCGGTGATCGCCAACGAGTTCAGCGAGGCCTACACCGACCTGCACCGTTCTTCGCTGATTGCCCTTGGCTTTTTGCTGTTTGTGGTGACCTTCATCGTCCTGGCGATTGCCCGTTTGATGTTGTCTCGCCTATCGCGCAAGGAGGGTCTATGAGTCAGCCCGATAACCAGAACCTGTACCGCGCCCGCGCGATCAAGAACATGATCGCGCTTGTCCTTAGTTGCGGCGCGACGGCCTTCGGCTTGCTGTGGCTGGTGTGGATTCTGCTGACGACCGTGATCAACGGTTTCGAGGCGCTGAACCTGCGCCTGTTCACCGAGATGACGCCGCCACCAGGTTCCGAAGGCGGCCTGGCCAATGCCTTTTACGGCAGCGTCCTGATGTCGGGCATCGGCCTGTTGATTGGCACCCCGATCGGCCTGATGGCCGGTATCTGGCTGGCCGAATTCGCCCGTCACTCGAAGCTGGGCAACGCGGTGCGCTTCATCAACGACATTCTGCTCTCGGCGCCTTCGATCGTGCTGGGGCTGTTTGTGTATACCGCGGTCATCCTGCCGGTCAGTGCGCTGACCAACCACCAGGTGGGTTTCTCGGCCATCGCCGGTGCCCTGGCTCTGGCCCTGCTGGTGATCCCGGTCGTGGTCCGCACCACCGACGAAATGCTCCAGTTGCAACCTTCGACCATGCGCGAAGCTGCGCTGGCGCTGGGCGTACCGCAATGGAAACTGACCCTGCAGATCGTCCTGCGTGCCGCCAAGGCCGGGGTCGTGACCGGTGTGCTGCTGGCACTGGCGCGCATCACCGGGGAAACCGCGCCGCTGCTGTTCACCGCCTTCGGTAACCAGTTCTGGAGCAGCAACGTGCTCAAACCCATCGCGAGCGTTCCCGTGGTGATCTTCCAGTATGCGATGAGCCCGTTCGATGACTGGCATTCCCTGGCCTGGGCCGGCGCCTTGATTCTGACTTTGTTCGTACTGTTGCTGAGCCTCAGTTCCCGTCTTCTCCTTTTGCGCAATAAGGCGTCCTGATGAACAACCTTTCCCTGGCCGACGAAAAAACCAAAATCCAGGTCCGCAACCTTGAGTTTTTCTACAACGGCCATCGTTCGCTGAAGTCGATCGACATGAGCATCCCCGAGAAGCGCATCACCGCGATCATCGGTCCGTCAGGTTGCGGCAAGTCGACCCTGTTGCGGGTGTTCAACCGGATCTACTCGATGTACCCCAAGCAGGAAGCCAAGGGAGAAGTGATCCTCAATGGCGAAAACATTTTGGCACCCGGCTATTCGATGAACCGGCTGCGCAGCCATGTAGGTATGGTCTTCCAGAAGCCCGTGCCGTTCCCCATGTCGATCTACGACAACATTGCCTACGCGGTGCGCCACCACGAAAAACTGTCCCGTCGCGAGATGGAGGAGCGTGTGGAAGAGGCCCTGCGCGGCGCTGCCCTGTGGGATGAGGTCAAAGACAAGCTCAAGCAAAGTGCGCAGAGCCTGTCCGGCGGTCAGCAGCAGCGTCTGTGCATTGCCCGTACCATTGCCCTGCGTCCGCAGGTCCTGTTGCTCGACGAGCCGACTTCAGCGCTTGATCCGATCTCCACCGGCCGCATCGAACAGCTGATCACCGAACTCAAGGAGCAGTTCACCGTGGTCATCGTCACCCACAACATGCAGCAAGCGGCCCGATGCTCCGATTACACCGCCTTCATGTTCATGGGCGAACTGATCGAACACGGCGACACCGACACCCTTTTCACCAAGCCGTCCAAGACCCAGACCGAAGACTACATCACCGGTCGCTTCGGCTGAGTTGCGACGCCACGGCGATGATCATGTCTTTATCGATCGAACATCGGCTATAGCAGTCGGGCTTGCCTGCGGTGGCGATTTCATAACCGCCGCCGCAGGGCAGCCGTGCTGCTACAGCGCCACGGTGCGATTCAGATCGGCACTGGGGCAACGGTGATTTCGGCCCCCATGTATTGCTCCAGTTTCTTGCGCAACCAACGCTCCGCAGGGTCGGTGTCCATCACACTCAACCAGACCATCGACAACTCCAGGTTCGGCGTGATGAACGGCAGCGGCTCGCCGCGCAGCAATCCCGCTTTGCTCATCGCCAGCGTCAGGTGATCCGGCAGGTTACACAGCAGATTGGTGCCCGCCATCAGGGCCGGCAACGTGCTGTATTGCGGCACCGACAGCACCGCCTGACGCTTGCGTCCGATGGCCGCCAGCCATTCATCGGCGAAACTGGAAATGTTGGCCACGTGCGAGACCACCACATGGGGGCGCGTACAGTATTCATCGAGCGTGATCGGCTCCGGCGAAGCATCGGCGCGTACCACCATCGGCTGCACGCTACGCAGCAACTTGCGCTTGGCGTTGGCTGGCAGTTCGCGGGTCATGCACACGGCGACGGTAATCTCGCTGGACATGAGCAATTCCGAGATATTCCAGTAGTTGACCTGCTTGATGACGATCACGATGCCCGGCGCTTCCTCGCGAATGTCCCGCAGCAATGACGGCAACAGGCTGTACTCGACGTCATCGGACAGGCCGATGCGGAAGGTCATGTCGCTGCTGGCCGGGTCGAAATCACGGGTCAGGCTTAAGGCCACGGACATCGCGTCCAGCGCGGGCGACAGGTGATGGATGATCTCGTTGGCCCGCGCTGTGGGTTCCATGCGGTGTCCCACGCGGATGAACAACGGATCGTTGAACAGTGCCCGCAAGCGATTGAGGGCCGCACTGATGGTCGGCTGACCCAGGAACAGTTTCTCGGCGGCACGGGTAACGTTGCGCTCTTGCATCAAGGTCTCGAACACCACCATCAGGTTGATATCGGCCTTGCGCAGCTCGTTGCGATTCATAACTCGTCCCCGTTACCCGACATGCCCGGCCCTGCTTGTGAAGAAGATGGCGAAATGATGGTCGACAGTTTATGGATCGGCGTTGCCAGCCGTCCAGCGTAACCGAATGTTTCGCGGACTGGTTGGTTAATGCGCCGAACACTGACCTCTGTAGCCATCCGGCGTACTGGCGGTATCGATGTCAGACCCGCCTTCGCCGGTAAGCTGGACGGCTACAGGGCGTCGTTGACACCGCGACGCCTTATCCCCGCTGAACTTCCGGCGCGCCGCATCAGTCATCATCTAAACGCTCACCATGAGGCTCGACATTCCATGCAGATTTCCTTGAAAGGCCAGATCGCGCTGGTGACCGGCGCCAGCTCCGGCCTCGGTTTTGGCGCCGCACGAGGGCTTGCCGCCTGCGGTGCTGCGGTGGTGATCAACTACCACTCCCAGCCTGAACCTGCGCAGAAACTGGTGGACGAAATCCTCAAGGCGGGTGGCCAGGCGATTGCCGTCGGCGCTGACGTCTCGAAGGAAGAGGAGGTCGAAAGACTGTTCGCCGAGACCATCAAAGCCTTTGGCAGGCTGGATATCCTCATTGCCAACTCCGGCCTGCAGAAGGATGCGCCGATTGCCGAACTGAGCCTTGAGGACTGGAACACGGTCATTAACGTCAATCTCACCGGCCAGTTTCTCTGCGCCCGCGCGGCACTGCGTCAGTTCGCCACGCAGCAGATTCGGCCAGAGATTTCCCGCGCGCTGGGCAAGATCATTCACATGAGTTCTGTGCATCAGGTCATTCCCTGGGCCGGTCACGTCAACTACGCAGCCTCCAAGGGCGGGGTGGATCTGCTCATGCGCAGCATCGCCCAGGAAGTCGGCGAGCAACGCATTCGCGTCAACAGCATTGCGCCGGGTGCGATTCGCACGGCCATCAACACCAAAGCGACCTCCGGCGATGCTGAGCAGCAACTGTTGAAGCTGATCCCCTATGGCAGGGTCGGAGAGGCTGAAGATGTAGCCAATGCCGTGGTCTGGCTGGCCTCCGACGCGTCCGACTATGTGCATGGCACTACCTTGTTCATCGACGGCGGCATGAGCCTGTATCCGGAGTTTCGCAACAATGGCTGAACCCATCCGCACCACCGGCGGCATGCCGCACGATGAAGCGCAAAACGCGATCGAGCATCACGGCATCATCGGCGATATGCGCAGTGCCGCGCTGGTGGCTGACACCGGCAGCATCGACTTCTGCTGTTGGCCCGATTTTGACAGCCCGAGCATTTTCAGCGCGCTGCTCGACACGCCGGACGCCGGCATCTTTCAACTGGCGCCATGCCTGCCCGATGCGCGCCGCCAGCAGCTTTACCTGCCTGAAACCAACGTGCTGATGACCCGCTGGATTGCCAGGGATGCGGTGGTCGAGGTCACGGACCTGATGCCCATCGCCGACGAAGTCGATGACTTGCCGAGGCTGGTACGCCGGATTCACGTGCGCCATGGCACCACCCGGGTGCGCATGCTCTGCCGGGTGCGACACGACTACAGTCGTGCTGAAACCCGCGCCGTGATGGATGGAGCTGATGTGCGTTTCGAGGCGCAGGATCAGCCGCCCCTTCGCCTATGTGCCACCGTTGACCTGCAGCTCGACGATCAGGCTGCGGTGGCCGACTTCGAGATGAAGCAGGGCGACATCGTCGAGTTCATGCTCGGCGGTGCTGACGATCACAAGGTCAGGGCCACCCAGTGCGATGACGACCTCAAGAAGACGGTGCACTATTGGCAGCACTGGAGTCGTCATTCCCATTACCAGGGCCGCTGGCGCGAAGTGGTCAACCGTTCCGCATTGGCGCTCAAGCTGCTGACCTCGCGCAAACACGGCGGAATTGTCGCGGCGGCTACTTTCGGGTTGCCGGAAGAAGAGGGCGGCGCGCGCAACTGGGATTATCGCTACACCTGGATCCGCGACGCCTCGTTCACCGTCTATGCCTTCATGCGCCTGGGTTATACCGAGGAAGCCAATGCCTTCATGAAATGGGTGCGCGAGCGCATGGGCGACTGCTCTGACGAATCGACCAAGCTCGGCATCCTGTATTCGCTGGCTGGCCGTGAAGAGTTGCCCGAAGAAGAGCTCACGCACCTTTCAGGCTATCGCGGCGCGACCCCGGTACGCATCGGTAATGAAGCCTACAAACAGACCCAGCTGGACATCTACGGCGAACTGTTGGACGCGGTGTATCTGGCCAACAAATACGGTGAGGCGATCTCCCACGATGGCTGGAAGAACACCACGCGGTTGGTCAACGAGCTGTGCGATAACTGGCGCAGCAGGGACGTCGGGATCTGGGAGATGCGCGGCGACGACAAGCATTTTCTGCACTCGCGCCTGATGTGCTGGGTGGCGCTGGACCGGGCGCTGCGTCTGTCGTTCAAGCGCTCGCTGCCCGCGCCGTTCGAGCGCTGGACGAAGGAGCGCCAGGCGATCCATGACGATATCTGGGACAACTTCTGGGACAAGGACCTTGGTCACTTCGTCCAGCACAAGGGCAGCAAGAACCTCGACGCGTCGATGCTGTTGATGCCGTTGGTACGCTTCGTCGGCGCCAGCGACCCCAAGTGGCTACAGACCCTGAAAGCCATTGAACGCACGCTGGTGCGCGACGGCATGGTCTTTCGTTATCGCAATGACGACGAGTACGGCGATGGCCTGGACGGTGAGGAAGGCGCATTCGTGGCATGTTCGTTCTGGTACGTCGAATGCCTGGCCCGGGCAGGGCGCGTGGAGCAGGCGCATCTGGAGTTCGAACAACTGCTGCGTTACGCCAATCCAGTGGGGCTGTACGCTGAAGAATTCGACACCCACGGGCATCATCTGGGCAACACGCCTCAGGCCCTCAGTCACTTGGCACTGATCAGCGCCGCCACCTTCCTGGACCGCAAACTCGGAGGCGGTCAGACCCTCTGGCAGCCCTGAACAGGAGAACGAACATGGCCCATGCATTCAAAAAAGGCGATCACGTACGCTGGGATTCGGATATCGGCCATGTCGTAGGCGTCGTGATCCGAGTTCACACCCAGGATATCGAGTTCATGGGCCGCCATCGCCCTGCCTCTAAAGAAGCACCTCAGTACGAAGTCAAAAGTGACAAGACCGGGCATTTGGCGCTGCATAAGGAAGGGGCGCTGGAAAAGGCATAACCGGTTGCAATAAAGCTTTAATGGATTTTCGGTCGATAAATTCGTCCGTACTGTGTTTTCTCAGCGTTAATCTTGTCTACGGGTCCGTGGTTATGACTCCGAATGTGCCGGTAGGCGTCGCGACTGTAAGCGAACGCGGTGTTCTCGTTTTTGCAGGGTAATGAACCGTCCCCGTGGAGCGATTAATAGATTTATTCGGCCTAACCATTATCGCGAAGAGCAATTAAGGGTCTTAACTAATTGTTTTCACTGGTTTAAATAGATCGTGTATTTTCAGTGCGCTCCCCGAAGGGTAAAGAAGTCTGGATTAGGTTGCTCGCGTCCATGCTACTGTAACTCTTCACCGTCTTGCAGGATCAACTGAAATGAGCAACTCATCAAGGACAAACACGAACACCCAAGATGCCGGCCAAGTAGAGACGCTGGATCAAGTAGAGGTTCTGGATAATGGTGTTCGGTTAGGATGGGCGGATCTGGTCAATGGGCAGTGGAGTTACCCAGTTTCGGGACTTTCAGTCGGAGGCCACAGCCTGACGGGGAGATACATGGGTGAAATTTCGCCACCCTGGACGTTTATTATCGCGGATAAGGTGGATGTTGATGACTTTGAAGATGCCCCAGAAGGGTCTTTCTTTTGGCTTCCACGACCCCTATACCAAATAATCGGTTCGTATGAAGAGACCCCTGGAAGTTGGGGGTTCAATACTAAGGAGATTGTGGATCATCCCGAAGTTTTGCCCGGCATTGCGGGAAAAAAATTAATAGTGGGAATACGTACCAATCTAAATAATAGCGCTTTGAGAACGCTGGAAATCGACTTGATCTTTAACGCTTCTTACTCCGTCGTGTCTTTCGCATGTCAACTATACTATTATAGGGCTGTCGCAGATCATAGGGTCGATGCCATGACTGAGCAAGACGTTGTTGTCGCGAGTGAAGACTTCACTCGATGGCCCAGTGACACAGTTCGGGATTTCACTCTGGGCGTGCGAGGGTCGAAAATCATTAAAAAGCTGCGGTTTAAAATGTCGATATCTCCGCAAGATGCAATTAGTGGCGCACAGGTAAAGCTGGACAATCTAAGAATGACACCGTAATTCAGGCCTGTATGCCTGTATGCCTGTATGATCGGTGGTTATGCCGGCGTGGCGGCTAAGTGAGCAGGCGGCTCAAGCGAGTTGAAATTCAAACTATACTTGTCGCCGCTGGCATGCCGGTAAGTAATCATTCGTTTCCCCATCGCAGGGGACGTTACTATGAGGAGATGCGGGAAGACGCTGCGCCCGAAATGGATGCGCCGCTATCTCGCACTATCAGGTTACTTCGCTCGCAACTCATACCCCACTGGCAACGTCTCCAACGTAAACCGATCGGCAATCTTCCCGCAGTAACTGGTGCGCGCCAGGTACGCCCCGGGTCCATTGAGGTACTCGTCAATGTTCGCAACTTCGTCACACGACTCGAACGTACGCCCCTTGAGCAGACCGCTGGCCTGTGCCGAGCGCAGTGCGCCGTTGGGGGTCCAGTCGGCGATGATCAGCGCGCCCTGCGGGACAGACTTTTCGTAGCTGCGCACGAATGCTTCGGCGGAGCGGTCGCTCAAATAAGGGGCCATGAAGTAGTGAATATCATCGCGGAACGGCAGTGGCTCCTTGTGGATCGGCAGTTGAATGGCGCCACTGGCGTAGACCGCAAACACCGCCAGGATCAGCACTGGCGCGGTAAGAGGGGATGCATTGACCAGCCCTGCAGCATTGCGGGGCAGCAACGCTTGTAGCTGGATCACGCCGATGATGCTCAGAAGCACTGCGCCGGGCAGGAAGAAGGTGAAGCGGTCGGTGACGTTATAGGACACCGCGAAAATGAAGTTCATCATCGCCGCAGCCCATAGCACGCGCAGGGTCGGGTTTTTCGGGAACAGCAGCAGGCCAACCAGTTGCGGCCCGATCAACGACAGTAACAGCAGCACCACTGAGTTTTTCTCGTGCCAGATTTCGTCGAAGCGAAACAGTGAACTCTGCCAGCTTTGTTCGGTGGTGCGGTCAGGGATGCCGATCAGGTAGCGGTGGGCGATGTCGAGCAGCCCCAGGCCGTTTTGCATTTCGTTAAGGATGCCGGGAATGGCCACTGCGAAACCGAGGATGAAGCCGGGAATAGTGACTAGAATCCGCGCCTTGTGCTGCCACAGCAATTGCACGTAGAGCGGGAACAGCACGATGAAGGTCAGTTGATGAATCGCCGCAGCGAGTCCGGTCAGCACGCCGATCAGAAACAGCGCAGGGACCACGCCCAGGTGCGGCTTGTCGCGGAACTGGACCATGTAGGCCAGCGTCACCAGCACGGAGTGCAGCACGTAGACTTCAGCCTTGGTCGAGACCCAGAACACGCAATGACACAGCACGGCAGCGGCGACTGACAGCAGGGCCTGCTGGGTCGTGGCCCCGGCGCCTTTGGCCAGTCGATACACCGCCCAGCCCAATGGAATCAGCAGCAATGAGTTCATGAAGCTCAGCACGTAAGGCCCGAAGCCTGCAAACAATGCGGTACTCATGAACAGGTAAAGCGGGTGGTCGAGCGGGCCCAGGGTCTGGCTGAAATACTGGCCCTGGGAGGCGTCGGCGAGAAACATGCCGTTGTCCATCCACTGGATGGGGCCGCTGGAAGCGAGAAAACTGCCAACGATCGCTCCGATTGCCAACAGCAAGGGAATCAAAATCGATGCCCGGTTACGTACGACTGCCACCATCAACTGCACTCCTGTCTCTGTTCTGCGAATGAAGCGGTGCGCTCACGTTTGCGCACGCCAAGCTTGCTTGTGAAGTTACTGCGCCGTTTGCCCGTGGGGTGCGGCTTCGCCCTTGAGCTTGAACAGCATCACCGCGCCGATGGCTACGGCAAACCACAGTGTGGCCAGGCGAATCAGCACCGTCGCGGCGACGGCATCGGCGCTGTTCATGCCTTTCCAGACCAGCAACCCGACCATCACTGCCTCGGCGCCGCCCAACCCGCCCGGCATGAAACTCACCGCACCCGCCAGCATGGCCAAGGCGTAGACGAACACCGCGAAGGCCAGCGGAATGTCGGCGCCCATCCATTGCAGTATCCAGTCGAAGGCCAGCGCTTCGGCACTCCACGCCACCACGCTGAGGGCGGTCAGGCCCAGCATCAGGCGCAAACGATGACACTGCTGGGCATGCACCAGCACTTGCAGCAGATGGCGCAGCAACCCGATGAGCTTGCCGCCCTCGCCAGGCACCATCGCCGTCAAACGTTCCAGCAGCCGACGTTGCGACAGCACCAGCAGACCGGCCAGCACCAGGCTGATGCCGACCACGATCATGGGCATCGCTTCGGGGTACAGCGACAGGCCGAACAGCGTCAGCAGCACTACGGCAAACAAATCCGACAGCCGCTCGCTGAAGAACGCCGCGAAGCTTTGCGGGTAAGGCACGCCCCACCGTTTGAGCAACACACCGCGCAAGGCTTCGCCCGCCTTGCCGGGGGTAGTGGTCAGGGCGAAGCCGGCCAGATAGATGCTCAGGCTAGGGCGCCAGGGCATCGGGTGGCCCAGCACCTTGAGGTAGGTCTGCCAGCGGATGAAGCGCAGCCCGTAGTTCACCGACGACATGAACAGGGCGATGAGGATCCCGACCACGCCGACCTCGCTCACCGCTGCGCCCACCGCGTGCCAGCCACCCCACAGTGAAAACCCCAGATAGCCCAGCGCCGACCCCACCACTGACAGCACCACGGCCCGGTAACGCCAGCCGGACAGATGATCCTGCCCGTTCGAAACGTCGGGGTTCACAGGTTCAGCCTCTTGAACAACGGCTGCGGGATCGAGCGGATGATCAGCATGATCAATGCCCAGAACCCCGGCGCGTAGAGGGTCGGCACCTTGTTGGCGATGCCCTTGACGATACGCTGGGCGACCTGTGCCGGTTGGGCCAGCAAGGCGGCGGGCAGCGACAGGCCCTGGGTCATCGGCGTGTCGACGAAGCCCGGCTTGATCGTGGTCACGTGCACGCCAACCTTGAACAGGCGCGCCTGCAAGCCTTCGCAATAGGTCGAGACTGCAGCCTTGGCGCTGCCGTACAGGTAATTGGAAGGGCGTCCGCGATCGGCGGCCACCGAGGAAATGATCGCCAGGCTGCCACAACGCTGGATCTCGAACTGCATCGCCAGCACGGTCAGCAGGGCGATCACCGAGGTGCAGTTGTTGGCGAACTCGCGCAGGGCGAGGTTGACGTCGCGCTCGCAGGCTTTCTGGTCCGGCAGGGTGCCGTGGGCAATCAACGCGATATCGATCTGGCCCAACGCGGTGAGGCAGCGGCCGAGCATCAGGGGGTGAGCATCGATGTCATTGGCGTCCATTTCGTGCAGGGTGACGTTGTGCGCGCCGCGGGCTTTCAGGTCGGCCGCGGTCTGCTGCAGTTTGTCGACGTTGCGCGCAACGAGGAAAAAATCGCTGCCCTGAATCGCCCACAGGCGGGCGCAGGCCGTGGCGATAGCCGATGTTGCGCCGATGATCAGCACTCTTTTCATAGCGGTTGTGGTCATAGCAGCACGCGGCTCCAGAAACGGGACATCAGAGAGGGATCGCGCAGCGCTTCCAATCGCTCCCAGGCGGGGTACGCCTGGCGAAAGTCCGCGCCGCTCATATGGGCATCCTTGGCCGGATACAAGCGGCCCCCCGCAGCACGGACGATGTCGTCCAGTCGCGGGAATACTACGTTCTGCAGGTGTTCGCTCTGCGGGAAGTCCAGGGCCAGCGACGTCCCCGGCATCGGAAACGACAGCAGGCCCGGCGAGCGCACATCGCCACAGCGCTTGAGCACTGCCAGAAACGATCCTTGCCCGGCGTCGGCAATAGCGCGCAGCAACTCACCCATCGCCGCTTCGGCATTGGCGCTCGGGATCACGCATTGATACTGCTGAAAACCCCGGCGACCGTAGATGCGGTTCCAGTGCAGGATGCGGTCCAGCGGATAGAAAAACGGTTCATAGGCGCTGCGCCCGGATTTGCGCAGGCTCGGCTGCACCCGCCAGTACAGGTTGTTGAAGGCACTGAGCGAGAGCCTGTTGACCAGCGACACCGGGGGCGTGAGCGGCACGCTCAACTTCGCGCTGCGCCCGACGTCCAGCGAGCCGTACCGGGCGTGATCACCGACGATGAACACGCCACGTCCGGTCTCGGCTCCCTTGGCCAGGCAATCGATCCAGGCCACGCTGTACTCGTGCTGCGCATCCAGTTCGTCAGACAGCGCGAAGAATTCGGCAAGGTTGTCGAAGCGCACGGTAGTGGTGTCGATCTGGCTGGCACGGATCGGCATCAATTGCAGTTGCGCCCAGTGAATGACCCCGGTCAAGCCCAGGCCGCCGATGCTGGCCGAGAACAACGAAGCGTTGACGTCCGGGGCGCAGACCGCCTCCGGCTGGCCATGGCGCAGCAGGCCGAAGCTGAGCACATGCCGGCCGAACGTGCCACGCACATGATGGTTTTTGCCGTGCACGTCGTTGGCGATGGCGCCACCCACCGTGGCGAACTGGGTCCCCGGCGTGACCGGCAGGAACCAGCCCTGGGGGATGGCGACGCTCAGGACCTCGGCCAGGGTGATGCCGGCCTCGACCTTGAGCACACCGGTGGCCCAGTCGGCCTCGATCAGCCGATCCAGCGAGCGCATGTGCAGCACCTGATCGCTGGCCGCCAGGCAACTGTCGCCATAGCTGCGGCCATTGCCGTAGGGCAGGCTGCTGCGGTGATCTTCAATCACCCGGTCCAGATGGGCGGGAAGGTCGTCAAGCCAGACGCAGCTGTGACCGCGCTGCGGCCTGTGGGGAAAGCGTCCCCAGGAATACAAGGGTGCATTCATGCGGCGATCCAGAACATCAGCAGGAACACCGCGCCGATCAACTGACTGGTGCGATCACGAATGGCGAATACCACCGGGTCTTCGTTCATCTGCCCGCGGTGGGTCAGCATCCACACGCGAGTGACCCAGAACAGCAGCAGCGGGCAAGCCAGCCAGATCACGTGAGGCGTCACGTACAGCGACGTGGTGCTGGCGTCCTGGATGTACAGCGCCAGGACCATCACCGCCAGGTAACCAGAGGACGCCCCGAGCGAGGCGATCATGTCCAGGTCTCCGGGGTAGTAGCCGCGACCGCGGGCGACGGTGTTGACCTCACGGACCCGGGCGTCGCGCAGTTCGGCGTAGCGCTTGACCATGGCCAGGCTGAGGAAGATGAACATCGAGAACGCCAGGATCCAGAAGGTCAACGTCAGGTTGAAGGCGGCGACACCGGCGATGATGCGAGCGGTATAGAGCATCGCCAGGGCGATCACGTCCCAGGCCATCAGCCGCTTGAGCTTCAGCGAGTAGGCCAGGGTCAGGCCGTAGTAGGCCGCCATGACCGCCGAGAACTGCCAGGGCAACAGCAGCAGTGCCGAGCCGAAGGCGGTGATCAGCAGGGTCGGGACCAGAATCAGCCCGGCCTTGATCGACAGGCGGCCGCTGGCGAACGGTCGGTTGCATTTGCTCTTGTGGTGGCGGTCGTCGCACAGGTCCAGCAGGTCGTTAAGGATGTACACGCTGGAGGCGCAAAGGCCGAAACACAGAAAGGCGAAGACGCCGTCGCGCATCAGCTCAAGTTGGGCCAGACGATGCGAGGCCAGCAACGGCACGAAAATCAATGCGTTTTTCAGCCACTGATGCATGCGCATTGCCTTGCGCCAGTCACGAAGGCTGGCGGTGTTGCTGTGAATGGTCGGTTCGACCCGGGTCATGGCCTTGACCCGAAACTCGACCCCCGAATCCGGGTTCACGACATAGGCCTGTCGGGACACTTTCCAGATCGGCAGGTCATCCTTGGAGTTGCCGATATAGTCGAAGCCGCCCTCACCGTAATGATCAACCAACAGGTCACGTTTGTTATTGCCCGACAAGTTGCGATGGGCGTCGGAGGCCATGACCAGGTCGAACAACTGGAGGTGCTCGGCGATGCGTTCGGCCAGGCTGACATGACTGGCAGTGGCCAATACGATCGTCCGTCCGGTGGCTTTTTCGGCCTGGATCAATTCGATGATCTGCGGGTCGTAGGGCAACACCGAGACGTCGATTTCCGTCGCCAGTGCCAGGCCTTCCTTGAGCGCGGCCTTGCCCTTTAACAGCCAGTTGAAAACGCTGAATACCTGCAACGGTTTGCTTCTGACGAAGGCCATCGCGGTCTCCATCAGCAGGTCCGAACGCAACAAGGTGCCGTCCAGGTCGACGACCAAAGGTGGGACCGTCAAGGGGGGGACAGTTTCTTGAACTCGTCCCTGAATTCCAGCCA
This sequence comes from Pseudomonas sp. UBA5706, assembly GCF_002419965.1. Classification (GTDB taxonomy): domain Bacteria; phylum Pseudomonadota; class Gammaproteobacteria; order Pseudomonadales; family Pseudomonadaceae; genus Aquipseudomonas. The sequence continues at coordinate 240,721 of NZ_DIHC01000011.1, read as the reverse complement.
TGTCGAATGCTCCTCTTGGTATCGACCTGACTATAAACAAAAATATTTTTTAACAACTTTATATAAATTAAAGGCTTCCGCCGCCGCCGTCGGCCACTTGGCGTCAGAATAAAACAGGGAGTTGGCGGCGCAACGGGCCAATCTTTTCCTGAGGGCTGAAACAACCGGCGCCGGTTAATTGGCGACTGACTAATGACTCTCGAGCGGATGCCTTTGCGCAAAGGCCAAGGTGTGAGCCATTGTGAGGGTGACCTGCCAAGGCGTCATAATGACCTGGTTTTATGCCTGCGAACCTGCTCTGGAGCCTTATGACCCACCCCTTGTTATTGGCGCTGGTGCCCCTGGTGGCCGATCTCTCCCGTGAGTTGCCGGATGACGAGCGTTATCGCCGGCTGCTGCATTCGCTGCGCCAGTGGCTGCCGTGTGACGCGGTGGCCTTGCTCAAGCTCGAAAACGACGTGCTGGTGCCGTTGTCGGTGGAGGGGCTGAGCCCTGACACCCTGGGTCGGCGTTTCCGGTTGGGCGAGCATCCGCGGCTGGACATCATCGTGCAGAACCGCGAACCGACGCGGTTCTCTACTCACTGCGATCTGCCGGACCCCTACGACGGCCTGGTGGAGGGAGTACACGGCGATCCGGAGGTTCATGACTGCCTGGGTTGCCCGCTGTTCGTGCAGGACCAACTCTGGGGCCTGATCACTCTGGATTCGCTGGACCCGTCACGTTTCGACGGCGTCGACCTTGGCAACCTGCTGGCATTCGCCAGTCTTGCGGCAGCGACGGTCATGGCCAGCGAACGGATCGATCATCTGGCCCGCAGCGTTGAGGATCAGCGGCAACTCGCCGAAATCTACAAGCGCGCGGCAGGAGGTCGTGGGCCGCGGGAGCTGATCGGCCAAAGCCCTGTGCATCGGCGCCTGCAGGAGGAAATCCAGCTCGTGGCCAGCAGTCCGCTGACGGTGCTGATCACCGGGGAAACCGGGGTCGGCAAGGAACTGGTGGCCGAAGCCATTCATCTGCAATCGCTGCGGGCGCAAAAGCCGCTGATTAGCCTCAACTGCGCGGCGCTGCCGGAACAGCTGGTGGAGAGTGAGCTGTTCGGTCACATCAAGGGGGCTTTTTCGGGGGCAGTCAGCGGGCGCAGCGGCAAATTCGAACTGGCTGATGGCGGCACGATTTTTCTCGATGAAGTCGGCGAGTTGCCATTGGCGGTGCAGGCCAAATTGCTGCGGGTGCTGCAGAGCGGGCAAATTCAGCGCGTCGGCTCTGATCTGGAACACCGGGTGGACGTGCGGATCATTGCCGCCACTAATCGTGACCTGGTTGAGGAGGTACGCGCCGGACGCTTTCGCGCCGACCTCTATCACCGGCTGAGCGTATACCCGCTGCCGGTATCGCCTTTGCGTGAGCGGGGGCGTGATGTGTTGCTGCTGGCGGGGTATTTCCTCGAGGAAAACCGTGTGCGCATGGGCTTGCGCGGCCTGCGCATGAGTCCCGAGGCACAGAAGCTTCTGCTCGGCTATTCATGGCCGGGTAACGTGCGTGAGCTTGAGCATCTGATCAGCCGCGCAGTGCTCAAAGCATTGTTCAGGCACAGTGAACGTCCGCGTATTCTCACCGTTGAATCGCAGGCTTTGGGGCTGAACGAAGAGGTTCAGCCCCATGCCAAAACTGCCTCGCCGATGGCGCAGGCATTGCCAGCGACCAAGCCGCGCGCAGGACTTAAAGAAGCGGTCGATGGCTTCCAGACGCAGCTGATCAACGATGCCTTGAGTCGCCATCAAGGCAAATGGGCCGACGTTGCCCGTGAACTCAACCTCGACCGCGCCAACCTCGGTCGGCTGGCCAAGCGGTTGGGGATTCGTTAGAAACCCCGGCAAAAACCGTGGGAGCCGGTTGCCTAAGGACTGCGGCTATTGAGTCCCCTATCGGTATCCGCCCCGGCGCCTTCGTTGACGTCCCAACCTCCGGCTTATCCCACAGTGATCGCGTCAGGCCTCACCGATGGGCGATATCCTCCAGCGCCAGATTTCGCGTCTTCGGCCCGAACCCGCCGATGGTAAGCATCACGATCAGCATGCTGATCACAATGAAGGTCAGCACCCCTGGCGTGCCAAAGTGATCGAGGAACAAACCGATCAACAGACTGCTGAACACCGTCGACAAGCGACTGAACGAATAACAGAAACCCACTGCGCGGGCGCGGATGTTGGTGGGGAACAACTCGCTCTGGTAGGAGTGATAGCTGAAGCTGAGCCAGGCGTTGCAAAAGGTGATCATCACCCCGCACACGATCAGTCCCGCCGCCGTGCTCTGTTGCGCGAACAGCGTGCCGAAGATCATCGCCCCCAGCGCCGAGCCGACGATCTGCCATTTGTTCTCGAAGCGGTTGGCAAACTTCACGAACAGCAGCGGGCCGAGTGGGTAGGCGAGGGTGATGATGAAGGCGTAGCCCAGGCTGTGGGTCACGCTGACGCCTTGACCGGAAAGCAACGCCGGCAGCCAGTTGCCGAAGCCGAAGAACCCAATGGCCTGGAACACGTGAAAGACGATCAGCATCAGCGCACGACGCCGATAAGGCGGTTGCCAGATGTCGGCAAACCGACCTTTGCCTTCGATGGTGACGTTGTGGGTTTGCGGCTCGTCCAGCGCTTGGCCATGGTCCTTGACGCAGCGCGCTTCCAGGTCATCCATGATCCTCTCGGCTTCGGCGAACCGGCCATGTTGCGCCAGCCAGCGCGGCGATTCCGGCAGGCGTGAGCGCAACCACCAGATAAACAGCGCGAACACTGCACTGGCAATCACCACCCAGCGCCAGCCGGCGATACCGAACGGGTCCTGCGGCACCAGCCACCAGGACATCAACGCCACCGCAGGCACCGACAAAAACTGCACGAAAAAAGCAAAAGCGAATGCCGAACTGCGCATGCGCTTGGGCACCAGTTCCGACAGATAAGCGTCGATGGTCACCAACTCGATGCCCAGGCCGATGCCCACCAGAAAACGCATGCAGATGATCCCCAACGCGGAGCTTTGAATGCCCATCAGCACCGTGGCCACGGTGTACCAGATCAGGGCGAAGGTGAAGATCGCTCGGCGGCCGAAACGGTCGGCAATCGGGCTGAGCAGGCTGGCGCCGAGAAACAGTCCCAGAAAGGTCGCCGAAGCGAAGGCCGCCTGATCAGAAAAGCCGAATGCGCCTTGCGCGCCGGTAGCGAACACACCGTCGCGAATCAGGCCGGGGCTGATATAGGCGGTCTGGAACAGGTCATACAGTTCGAAGAAACCACCGATGGACAGCAACGCCACCAGCTTCCATATCGTGGCGACGGCGGGCAGGCGGTCGATGCGAGCGGAAATGCTTGCAGCGCGGGCCGGGTCGATCCCATCGCTTGGCGTGGTGGGGTGATCAGAGGTTTGGGAAAGCGCAGACATTATTGTTTTCCAGTGCCGTAGAGCGAGGCATGTTAGAGCTTTTGCAGAGATTCAAGACAAAATATTTCCCTGCGTTTAAGCTTCAGGGCTTATGGCATTCACCTGTGGACTTCAGTGAAATACAAACTTCCTACCACCGCTACCGCCCCATTCTGCCCCTCGGCGGTAACCGATAGCGTCGCGATTCCGGCCAATGCGTCGTTCCTGCGCAAGCTGCTGCTGTTCGTCGGCCCCGGTCTGTTGATTTCGATTGGCTACATGGACCCCGGCAACTGGGCCACGGCCATCGAAGCCGGTTCGCGGTTCGGCTACGCGCTGCTGTTTGTGGTGGTGCTGGCCAGCCTTTCCGGGATGGTCCTGCAGAATCTTTGCTCGCGGCTGGGCATTGCAACCGGTCGAGACCTGGCGCAGTTATCCGCAGAGCGCTATAGCCGCCGCGTGGGCATGGGGCAATGGATCCTGGCGGAACTGTCGATTCTGGCGACCGACCTTGCCGAAGTGCTGGGCGCAGCGCTGGCGTTCCATTTGCTGCTGGGGGTGTCGATCAACACGGGTGTAGCCCTGACAGCCTTCGATACGGTCATTGTGCTGGCGTTGCAGGGCGCCAACTTCCGGCGCCTGGAAGCCATTGTGCTGGGGCTGATCGTGACAATCGCCACCTGCTTTTTTATCGAACTGGTGCTGATCAAACCGTTCTGGCCGGATGTGGTCGCCGGGATTAAGCCCTCATGGGATGTGCTGAGCCATCAGGAGCCTCTTTACATTGCCATCGGTATTCTCGGCGCTACGGTAATGCCGCATAACCTGTACTTGCACTCCTCGGTGGTGCAGACCCGGGTCAACGGTACGTCCCAGGCGAGCAAAGCCAGCGCGATTCGTTACGCGCGGGTCGATACCATTGCCTCGCTGAGCATGGCCCTGGTGATCAACGCGGCGATCCTGATCCTTGCCGCCGCGGCGTTCCATAGCAACGGCCATGCGGATGTGGTGGAAATCCAGGACGCCTATCACCTGCTCGATCCGCTGGTGGGTGGCACCCTGGCCAGCGTGCTGTTCGGTATCGCGCTGCTGGCGGCGGGGCAAAGCTCTACGTTTACCGGTACCATCGCGGGCCAGGTAGTGCTGGAGGGCTTTCTGAACGCCAGGATTCCTTGCTGGCAGCGTCGGTTGATCACCCGGGGACTGGCGTTGATCCCGGCGCTGGTCGGGGTGATCGGATTCGGCGACGGCGCGGTGGGCAAGATGCTGGTGCTTAGTCAGGTGGTTCTCAGCCTGCAATTGCCATTCGCGCTGTGGCCATTGATTCGCTTTACCAGCGACAAACAGCTGATGGGGCCGTTCGCTAACAACGCCGTGACCAAGGTCCTGGCGTGGGGTCTGTTCGGGTTGATATCGGCGGCGAATTTGATGCTGATGTTTTTCTGGGTCAACTGATGGGGCGTCGCTGCCGATGCCCGGCAGATCGACCGATCGCGGTTCGCGGCAAGCTGGGCTCCTGCCCTCCGGGTTAAAGCCGGATTGCGCAGTCTGTAAAAGGCAGCGCCAGGCAAACAGAAGTACGGCGCGTTAACTGAGCAAAATCCCTCGGGCCATGCCCGTCGCCGCAATCACGATAATGACCATCAACGCCGCTTCCATATGGCTGATTCGCGCAAAGCGTCGTGAACGGGAGGTGTCGATGGGTTGTTGCTTCTTGAAAGCGATACGCCACTTGATCAGGGCGAACATAGGCACCACTTCCAGGGCGAGAATGGCGACAAACGCCGTCATCTTCAAATGGAACAACGGCTGATGGAGGTAGTAGAACGAGCCTTTTTCCAGCCCGCCGAACGCCCGAAAGGCGCCGGTGATCAGCAGGATACCCGCCGAAACGCCCCAGATGTTGTCGACCACGAACACGTCGCGAAAGGAGCGCGGATCGTCGGTGCGCAGCCTGCGCAAGGCCCTTCCCCGGGCCAGAACCGCCGCCAGCGCGAACCCGAACGCCAACACATGCAACGCAGCCACTATCCACTTGACGACCATGGTGTAACTCCCCCGAGCGATGTCTGAAGCAAGCTTGAACAGAGCAAGCTTAGCGGGTAGTCAGGGTTATGCGTTGCGGCGTTGATGAAACTTGTTTCGGCACTGACGCTGTCGCAGCACGGCTGCCAGCGGCGACGGACTCAAGGGGCCGCCGCCGTCATATCCGCGCAAAAGCGGCAGGGTTCAATCCGAAGCCTGTAGCCCCTTCTGCTTCATCACCAGATTCTTTTCCTTCTTATACTGCAACGCGACTTCCGGCGCCGGGCCGCTCTTGCCGGTCTCCATCCACAGGCGCATGCGGCTGGCATCGGCGAAGTGGGTGTACTTGCCGAAGGCGTCCAGAATCACCACAGACACCTGACGATTGGCCATGCTGGTCAGCAGCACCAGGCAATGCCCGGCCTGGTTGGTGAAGCCGGTCTTGGTCAGCTTGATGTCCCAGTTGGACTTGCGCACCAGATGGTCTGTGTTGCTGAAGCCCAGGCTGTAGTTGGGCTTGCGGAAGGTCACGGTTTTTTCCTGGGTCGTACTCAGCTCACGCAGCATGGGGTAGTTGCGCGCCGCCAGCGCCAGCTTGGTCAGGTCGCGGGCGGTGGAGACGTTGAACACCGAAAGACCGGTCGGCTCCATGTACACCGTGTGGCTCATGCCCAGCGCCTTGGCCTTGGCATTCATCGCCTTGATGAACGCCGGGTAGCCGCCGGGATAACTATGGGCGAGGCTGGCCGCGGCGCGATTTTCCGACGACATCAGGGTGATCAGCAGCATGTCGTGGCGATTGAGTTCGCTACCCAGCTTGACCCGGGAAAACACGCCTTTCATTTCGGCGGTTTGCGAGATGTCTACCTTGACCATCTCGTCCATTGGCAACTTGGCATCGAGGGTGACCATGGCGGTCATCAACTTGGTTACCGAGGCGATCGGCACGATCACATCCGGGTTGCTCGAATACAGCACCTGACCGGATTGCAGGTCGGTGATCATGGCACTGCCGGAGGCCAGGTGAAGGTTGGCAGGATCGCGGTTCAATGGGGTGGGTTGGTTCGCAAGGACACCGGTGGAAAGTGCCGAGCCTGTAAGTACAAATAATAGGCCGATGAGTGATGTGCGAATTTTCAAGAGCAAAGCTCACTTCAGTGAATGGATACGAGGTGGAAGATCGGACTTTTTTCAAGAACGACAACAACATCGGCGCATTTTAGGAGCATGTTTCTAACTATGTCGATGGGCTGCGCAGGCCCTTTCGTCAATAAAAGCAGACGGTATGGCGTTCGTTCAGGTTAACGATTGCCGGCGCCTGTATTTAAACCAAAGGCTTCGATATTCTTGGCGCTGGCGCCCGCCGTCGATTGGCATTGCGCGCCATTGATGCTTATTACTCAAACCGACCTGGGAGTCGTGCAATGCCGAAGGGTTTTATCAGCAAGGATTATGCGGCGTTGGTCTCTGGTGCGGCGATCGTTGCCCTGCTCCTGCTGGTCGCGGGCCTGTTCGTGCGACCTTCGGACTGGGCGGGCTGGATTCAGGCGCTCGGCTTGATCGTCGGTTTGATGATCGCGATTGCGGTGCCCGCCATCCAGAGGCGCCAGGACCTTGCCTTGCAGCATAAGCAGTTGCGTGACCGGGAGACCGGCTATGCGCGGCGGATACAGTATTTGTGTGGGGAGTTGAGTGAGCTGTTGGCGAGGATTTCGGTCAATCTGCTGCATTTGCGCGCGGCTGACCGGCATCGTTTGCAGCGTGTGCTGGAGGACTACCTGCATCGCCTGTTCGAGTCGCACAAGCTTGATCAAAACGATGATCGGGTAGTGATCGCGCATGAGCTGCGGCTGGTGGCCAACGAGATGATCGAAGAGTTGGAGAGTGGGCGATCCGACCGGGTGGTACTGGGGTCGCTTGAGAAGCGCTTGCAGAAGCTTGCGCATCGGTGTCAGGTCAACGCAACGCTGGCTGAACGGGTTTAATACACCCGGGCCGAAAGGGCGCCCGCCCGCCGGGTTGACTGCTGAAAAACGGGCAAAGAAAACCCGCATCACGGCATGCGGGCCAAACGCAAGTGCGGCGGGAACGCGCTGTTCACGGGAAACGAATACGGACTCAGCTGTCTAGTTTGCGACATTCCAGCTGCTGTGACAGCGCTTGTGCTGCAGGCAAAGATGACAGGGGGCCACTCACCGGCTCACCGTCGTGCATCAAGTACCAGCACGCCAGAAGCCCGCGCTCGCGAAGCTGTGCGGGAACCGCGCTACCCACCACCGACATGATTTGAAGCTTGGTCATAAGTGCCTCCATCAATCCATGGGGGCAACTCAACGGCTTGACCGCAACGGGGAGAAATCACCGTTCTTGATAGTGGTCATTGATAAGTGGCTATCAGGTTGGCGTTGGCGAAAAGACGAGCCTGGAGTTGTATCACACGTAGGGGGATGGCCACTTCAGGCGTGGCGTCTGTCGCCGACGATCATCGCCCGCAGGCTCGGGGCGCTCAGTCTGCATGAGAGCACGTGAGCGAGCCATGCTTCACAAACGACAACCCCGCCTGGTCAGCGGGGTCGATTTATACAAGGGAGCTGCCGATCCAGGACCGGCAGTATAGGGGCAGCCTGTCGTTACCAGCGGCCGCCGCCGTGGTAATAGCCCGGTGGTGGGCCGTAGTAACGGGGTGGGCCGTAATAACGCGGGCCGTACACCACAGGGCGCTCAACCACATAAGCCGGCTGGTAATAAACCGGAGGCGGTGGCGGTGCGTAGTACACAGGCGCGGGCGCTGCGTACACGGGCGCCGGTGCCGCATAGACCGGGCCGGAAGCCACCGCCGCGCCGACCACGCCACCTACGACTGCGCCGATCACTGCCGCTCCACCCCAGCCTGGACCGCCACCATGGGCTTCAGCCTGGCCTGCAAGGGCGAGGGCACCTAACAACAAGGCAACCTTGGGGATGTGACGAATCATGACTGTTCCTCGGTGTTCAGTCCCGTTGTCGCGAGCCTGCGTTACGCTCAGGCACTGCCACGGGATAACTGATCAGACAACGAATTCGGAATATCTGCGAAGCCGTTGCGTAAATTTTGTGTAAGGTATTCGACAACTTTGGTGACAATCGCCGCGTTACACGCGCAAGCAGCTGAATTCTACGCGTTTAACGCGGCGTTAACTAATACCGTTCAGGAGATTTCATGTCCGTGGTTGCAAGCAAGGAAACGTTATTGTGCATGTCCCTCGCAGCACGTCCCGGTAACTATGGCGTGCGCTTCCATAACTACCTGTATGGATTGCTCGGTCTCGATTTCTATTACAAGGCGTTCTCTCCAAGCGACCTTTCGGCGGCCATTGCGGGCATGCGCTCGCTGGGCATTCGTGGTTGCGGTGTGTCGATGCCGTTCAAGGAAGCGAGCATTGCGCTGGTGGATGAAATGGATCCATCGGCCGCAGCCATTGAGTCGATCAACACTATCGTCAACACGAACGGGCATTTGAAGGCCTATAACACCGATTACATTGCCGTGGCGCAGTTGCTCGACACCCACGGTGTCCCACGCACCCGCTTTGCCTTGCGCGGCAGCGGTGGCATGGCCAAGGCCGTGGCCTGTGCCATGCGTGATGCCGGATTCAGCGACGGTTTGATCATTGCGCGTAATGAGCAGGCGGGCAGGGCGCTGGCCAAGACGTGCGGTCTGCAATGGCAATCAGAATTGGGTAGCGAGCGCCCGCCGTTGCTGGTCAATGTCACGCCGTTGGGCATGGCCGGGGATCAAGGCGAGGCGCTGGCATTCGAGGCAGCGGCCATCGAAGCTGCCGACACCGCCTTCGATGTCGTCGCCACGCCGGCACGCACGCCGTTCATCGTTCATGCCGGGAGACATGGCAAGCGGTTGATTACCGGGGATCAGGTCGCGGCGATCCAGGCGTTGGAGCAGTTCATTCTCTATACCGGCGTGACCCCGAGCCAGGAGCAGTATCAAGCGGCTGCGGCATTTGCGCGGAGATGATTGCTCGCGCTGAGTGGGGTTTGACGGCGACCAGCGTGCTTGCTGGACGCGGTCCGATGGCGAGCAGCATGCTGACGATCGTGCGGGCACCGGTAGCAAAGCCTGCGCATGGGGGGTGTCGAGTATACCGCGGTGCCTGATCTTGCTGCCGCTGTGCGGCAGATCGCGGGCAAGCCACGCTCCTACGCCCTACGGGCAGAGACAGATTGCGGGCAACGCACGCGTACGGCCTCGGCAGAAACGGGCGCGGGGGACTTTGTGTTTTTGATTCTGGCCGAAGGCCGTAGGAGTGCAGCTTGCTGACGATCTGCCGAGCATCGGCAGCAAAGCCTGCGCATGGGGGGTGTCGGGTATACCGCGGTGCCTGATCTTGCTGCCGCTGTGCGGCAGATCGCGGGCAAGCCACGCTCCTACGCCCTACGGGCAGAGACAGATTGCTGGCAACGCACGCGTACGGCCTTCGGCAGAAACGGGCGCGGGGGACTTTGTGTTTTTGATTCTGGCCGAAGGCCGTAGGAGTGCTGCTTGCTGACGATCTGCCGAGCATCGGCAGCAAAGCCTGCGCATGGGGTGTGTCGAGTATACCGCGGTGCCTGATCTTGCTGCCGCTGTGCGGCAGATCGCGGGCAAGCCACGCTCCTACGCCCTACGGGCAGAGACAGATTGCTGGCAACGCACGCGTACGGCCTTTGGCGGAGGCAGCTTGCGGGTAAGGCACGCGTACGGCCTTCGGCAGAAACGGGCGCGGGGGACTTTGTGCTTTTGATTCTGGCCGAAGGCCGTAGGAGTGCAGCTTGCTGACGATCTGCCGGGCACCGGCAGCAAAGCCTGCGCATGGGGTGTGTCGGGTATACCGCGGTGCCTGATCTTGCTGCCGCTGCGCGGCAGATCGTCAGCAAGCCACGCTCCTACGCCCTGCGGGCAGAGGCAGATCGCGGGCAAGCCACGCGTACGGCCTTTGGCAGAGGCAGCTCGCGGGAAACGCACGCGTACGGCTTCGGCAGAAACGGGCGCGGGGGACTTTGTGCTTTTGATTCTGGCCGAAGGCCGTAGGAGTGCAGCTTGCTGACGATCTGCCGAGCATCGGCAGCAAAACCTGCGCATGGGGTGTGTCGGGTATATCGCGGTGCCTGATCTTGCTGCCGCTGTGCGGCAGATCGCGGGCAAGCCACGCTCCTACGCCCTACGGGCAGAGGCAGCTTGTGGGGAACGCACGCGCACGGCCTTTGGCAGCGGCAGATCGGTTTCACCCCTCCAGTTTCGCCAGACGCTCTTCCAGCGCCGCGAGCCTTATCTCCAGATCTTCGACGCGCTCCGCCAGCGCCGAGTTGCCGCCACTCGCGCGTTCCGCGGGGTTTTGCCGAGCGGCGAGAATGGCTTGTATATCCGCCGGATCACCCAAGGCGTGCATATAACGGTCTTCCCGCTGTCCGGCCTGTTTCGGGATGAGGACCGCCAGCCCGCGTCCGATCAGGCGCTCCAATTGATGGATCACCGCATCGGCGTCTTCGAAGTCATGCATGCGGTGACTACGGGTCAGCAGCTCGTTGACCGTTTGGGGCCCGCGCAACAGCAGTAACCCGCTGAGGATCAACTGCGCAGGAACCAACTCCAGGGTCTTGTCGACCCGGTGTTCCCAGCGGTCGGCGCGGCTGCCCATCACCAGGCGAGTCAGTTGCAAAGCTTCAAGGGCACGCAGGCTTTGTCCGACCTGGCCAGGAGTCAGGTTCATCACCGGTTCGCGACTGGTTTTCTGGTTGCAAGCCAGCACCAGGGCATTGAGGGTCAGCGGATAGGATTCAGGGTTGGTCGCCTGCTTTTCGACTAGGCAACCCAGAATGCGCACTTCGGTAGTGTTCAGCCGTAGCGCGTCGGCGTCGTTACTGCCAGTCTCGGCGTTATCGGAATCCAGCTCGGTAGCCATGGCCCTTTCCCTAAGCGTTGAAAAGGCTATGAGGGTAGGGGCTCGATGAGGTAAAAGACAAGCAACGTTCGCACACCTCGCATGCCCACTCATGCGATTTACCCTTCAGGAACTGCCATGACTATTTCCTTGTACGCCGCATCGATCCCTGTTTTCAAACAATTGCTCACTGCGCTGAGCGATGTTCTGGCCAAGGGCGAAGCCCACGCCGCCGCGAAAAACATTCAGCCTGACGCGTTGTTGCAGGCGCGTCTATTCCCGGACATGTTCCAGTTGGTGCGCCAGGTGCAAATCGCCGTTGATTTCGCCAAGGGTACCGGCGCGCGTCTCTCCGGCATCGAACCGCCAAAATATGAAGACACCGAGACCAGTTTCGCCGACCTGCAGGCATTGCTGACGAAGGTGCTTGCATTCCTCGACACCGTCACCCCCGAGCAGGTCAATGGTAATGAAGAGCGCGAAATCGTCCTTCGTCCAGGCACTGACAAGGAGAAGCGCCTGAACACCCAGACCTATCTGCTGCACTACTCGCTGCCGCAGTTTTTCTTTCATGTCACCACCGCGTATGACCTGTTGCGCCACAACGGTGTGGAAGTCGGCAAGCGTGATTTCATGGGCAGCTACTGATTCGCCCGTCTGATCGGACGTAGCGCCTGATCCGGGCGCACCTCTGATCCGCGCCGCCGTCCGAATGTTTTCGCACGGCGACGCTGTTTTTCAGGCGACGGGCAGACGATCCCGTCGCACTTGTCTGTTACCATCTGCGCCTCGCTCTGCGTCATCCCGATTGACCGCTCCGCAAGGACTGGTCATTTCGTCGTTTTGGAGATTTCATGTTTTTCCCCATCTACCTGTTGTCGGCCGCCGGATTTACCGTGCTGACCACAGAGTTCGTCATTGTCGGCCTGCTACCTGCCATGGCCCGCGATCTGGCGGTCACCACTCCGCAGGCCGGGCTGCTGGTGACCCTGTTCGCATTCACGGTTGCTTGCTTTGGCCCGTTTTTGACCGCCTACTTCTCAAGATTCGAGCGTAAGCGCCTGTTCATTGCGGTGCTGCTGATGTTCGGTGTGGCCAACGCGGTCGCGGCGTTAGCGCCCAACATCTGGGTAATGGCCGTCGCACGGCTGATACCGGCACTCGGCTTGCCGGTATTCTGGGCTTTGGCCAGCGAGACGGCGGTGGACATCGTCGGTCCCGACCACGCCGGCCGGGCAATCGCCAAAATCGGCTTTGGCATTGTCTGCGCCACGGTGTTCGGCATTCCGGTGGGCACCCTGGTTTCCGACGGGTTCGGTTGGCGCAGTGCCTTCGTGATCCTCTCGGTGGTGGCGTTCGCCAAGGCGTTGCTGTTGTTCGTTTACCTGCCAAGGAGCATGCACAAGGATCAGGCCTCGTTCAGCAGTCAGTTCCGCATCCTGCGCAGCCCGCTGATGCAGGGCCATGTGCTGCTATCGGTGCTGGTGTTCAGCGGCATGTTTACCGCCTACACCTATCTGGCGGACATGCTCGAACGCCTGGCCGGGTTCAACGGCACCGTGGTCGGCTGGTGCCTGATGGGCTTCGGCGCGGTCGGCCTGTTGGGTAACTCGTTGGGCGGTCGGCTGGTGGATCGACATCCGCTGATCGCCAGCCTGACCTTCTGCACTTTCATGATCGTCGGCATGCTGATGGTGGTGCCGAGCATGCAGTCGTGGCCAGCGCTGACCATGGCACTGGCGGTTTGGGGGGTGGCGCAGGCAGCGTTGTTCCTGGTCAGCCACGTCCGGCTCATGAAAGCCGCGCCACAGGCCCCGGCGTTCGCCGCCTCCTTGAATATCGCCGGGGGCAACCTGGGGATCGGCATTGGCGCAATCATCGGCGGTCGGGTCATCGATCACCTGGGTCTGGGCAGCCTGGGCTTCGCCGCCGCCGGGATCATCGTGTTGTCGATACTGCTTGCATTGCTGCTGATGACCGTCAAACCGCCCCGGCAACCTGCACTCTCTAATCGGTGAACAACTGGCGTCGGGCGCCTTCGGTGATGGCGACGATGCCGGGGTGCTTGACCTTGCGCTCGACCGAGATCGCGTAAAACGACTCGGTCACGGCATCGGTCTGGCCAATCATCTGGACGTCGTACTGCTCCATAACCTCGTCGGCAATGACGCTCGGCGCGATGAATACGCCGCTGCCGGATTTGCCGAAAGCCTTCATCAAGGCGCTGTCATCGAACTCGCCGACGATCCTGGGCTGCACGTTCTGCTCGGCGAACCAGCGCATCAGGCGGCTGCGCACCACGGTCTGCTGACCCGGAATCAACAGCGGCGCGCCTTGCATGCCACGGGGAAAGTCCTGGCCATAAGTCGCGGCAAGCGCAGCGGTGGCGAAGAAACTCACACCACACTCGCCCAGTTTCTGGCTGTAACCCTTGATGCCCAGATGCGAAGGCATGGGGCTATCGGAAATCACCAGGTCCAGGCGCTGAATGGCCAGGTCGGCCAGCAGCCGTTCCAATTGGTCTTCGCGGCAGGTAATGCGGACCGGCTCGCTTAAGGCCATGGTCGGTGCAATCAGTCGATAAACGATGGATTTGGGCACTACGTCAGCGACACCTACGCGAAACAGAATCTGCTGCTCATCCGGCTGCGCGCGCAGCAAGGCTTCTAGATCTCCCCCCAACTGGAACATCTGCTCGGCATAGGGCAGGGCGATGCGCCCCATTTCGGTCAGCTCCAACTGACGCCCGACCCGCTTGAACAGCGCCACGCCGTAGGTTTGCTCCAGCAGACTAAGCTGACCACTGATGGTTTGGGGCGTGAGATTGAGTTGCTCGCAGGCGCGCACGATGCTGCCGGTCTTGGCTACCACCCAGAAGTAATGCAGTTGTCGGTAATTGAGCATCATGGGGCCTGATCGGGGACACTTCGTAATAACCGAAGTATATGCTTTAAAAATACGAATTTTTCTGAGGTGTTCAGCTATTTAGAATGCGCCGTTATCAACCCATCGGCTCATTGGATACCGGCGTATGGAATACCTTCTGCAATTGGCTGCAAGCCCCGCGGCGTGGATTGCCCTGGCGACGCTGGTCGTCATGGAAATCGTCCTGGGCATCGATAATCTGATCTTCATTTCGATCCTCACCAACAAGCTGCCGGCGCATCAGCGTACCAAGGCACGCCGTCTCGGCATCAGCATGGCGCTGGTACTGCGGCTTGGCCTGCTGGGCACCGTGGCCTGGATCGTTCAATTGACCGAGCCTGTGATTGACGTCTTCGGTCAGATCTTCTCGTGGAAAGACATGATTCTGATTGCAGGGGGGCTGTTTCTGGTATGGAAGGCAACTACCGAGATCCACCACAGCATGGATATCAGGACCGAGCAGGACAGCGCAATGTCCAAAACCGTGGTCATGGGCATGGCGGCGGCAATCGGCCAGATCCTGATGCTGGACCTGGTATTTTCCATTGACAGCATCGTCACCGCTGTTGGCATGACAGAACATCTGCCGATAATGATCACTGCTGTGATTGCCGCCGTATTCGTGATGCTGGTTGCATCCGAACCGCTGGCAAAGTTCATCAATGACAATCCAACGGTGGTGATGCTGGCATTAGGCTTTTTGATCATGATCGGCATGACGCTGATTGCCGAAGGCTTTGGTGCCCATGTGCCGAAAGGCTATGTGTATACCGCAATGGCTTTCTCGGCTTTGATTGAAATCCTGAACATGCTGGCCCGCCGAGCCAGGCAGCGAAAGCTCCAGGCAACTGCGCTGAAGCAGGAAGGCTGACAGCGTCGCTCAAATGAAAAGGGTCGGGAATGAGGCTCTCATCGCCGACCGTTTCACTCTGTGCGGTTACTCGCTAAGGGTCGCATCAATGCGCAGCGGCATGACGGTGCGCGCGCTCCATGCGCGGCGCAGGCTTTGTTGTCTCGGCGCTACGGGAATGCGGATGGTGACGACGCGAAATTCTCATTACCCCCCACAACATAGCGGTGGCAACTGCCAACCAGGCAGCGATCAACATTACTAAGGTCATTCCGAGGCTCATGTCTTCCTCCGGCTCTGTGCATTTCGTTCTCTTAGTAACCGACAGTCTAGTGCGCCGGTTGTTGCCGAAAATTGACCGGTGGTAGAAATCAGCGACCATTTTCATCTGTACGGCAAGGCTGACAGCGCATTGACGCTATACCGCCATGGTTTAGCGCTCTATGATCGGCGTCCAGGCCGGGTCGCAGGTTGCCCGGCAACGATAAGTGAGTGAAGAATGTCTCGAGCGCAAGCCTCTGCAAGCAAAAGGAAGTGGTTGGCCTTGGCATTGACTGTGGCGCTGGCCGGGTGTGCAGACCCCCATGCCTATAAGCCTGGTTACCCGGCCGAATACAAGCGTCTGCCTGATCGCGTCGAGATCAACTCGGTGCCGTTTTTCCGTGGCAATGCTTATCGGAGCGGGCCCTTCGCGCTGGCAAGCATATTAAGCGTACACGGCGTGCAGACCACGCCAGGCCTTTTGGAAAAACCGTTGAAACTGCCGGGCGCTGAAGAGATGCTCGATCAGAACATGGCGAATCTGGCGCGCGAATATGGGTTTGTGGTGTACCCGGTCGATCATCAATTGCCTGACCTGTTGGCGCAGGTGTCGGCGGGTTACCCGGTGCTGGTGCGCTTCAACGACGGATCGCTGTGGTGGAAGGAGCAGCGCTATGGCGTTCTCGTAGGCTTCAACCAGAACAAGCGCAGCGTGCTGATCTACTCCGGGCTCGGCCGCCTTACGGTCAGTTTCGAAGCGTTCACCTCAGACTGGAATAGCGCGGGCAACTGGGCGCTGCTGGTGCAAAGCCCTCGGCAGCTTCCCGCGCCTGTGGATCGCGAGCGTTGGCTCAAGGCAGCCAGCGATCTTGCCCAGGCTGGGCAAGAGCAGGCGGCGGGCGAGGCAGTGAAGGCGCTGAATAACGCCCATTAAAAGCGTTAACACTGCGAACGGACGCGCTGCCACCGGCAAGCGTGCCGCATCCCTTGTGGCAGTCCGACTTTCCGCGATAGCGAATTTGAAGACGCTGGCACTATCAAGCCGGGCTGCTAAAAGCGCAGTCGTCGCTCGGAGCGCTACCGCGCGCACGCCACGCTGCCAGCATCAGACCCCCAGTTTGTCTCGCAAGCTGTAGTACCACGCGCCCATCGCCGTCAGTGGCGTGCGCAGCAGTTGCCCGCCGGGGAACGGGTAATGCGGCAGGCCGGCGAACGCGTCGAAGCGCTCAGCCTGACCGCGCAGCGCTTCGGCGAGCACTTTGCCCGCCAGGTGGGTATAGGTCACGCCATGGCCGCTGCAGCCCTGGGAATAATAGATGTTGTCGCCCAACCGTCCGACTTGCGGCAGGCGTGACAAAGTCAGCAGGAAATTGCCCGTCCATGCGTAGTCGATCTTTACGTCCTTGAGTTGCGGAAAGGCCTTGAGCATGTTTGGCCGGATGATCGCCTCAATGTTTGCTGGATCGCGCGCACCATAGACCACGCCACCCCCAAAGATCAGTCGCTTGTCGGCGGAGAGGCGGTAGTAATCGAGCAGATAGTTGCAGTCTTCGACGCAATAATCCTGTGGCAGCAAGCTGCTGGCGAGCGCTTCGCCAAGCGGTTCGGTGGTGATCACCTGGGTCCCGCATGGCATCGATTTGGCGGCCAGTTCCGGTACCAGATTGCCGAGATAGGCGTTGCCAGCGACGATGACGAACTTCGCCCGCACCTTGCCCTGAGCTGTATGCACGACCGGGCTCGCGCCGCGCTCGATCTTGATCGCTGCCGATTGCTCGTGAATAACGCCACCCAACGATTCGACGGCCGCCGCTTCCCCGAGCGCCAGGTTCAATGGGTGAATGTGACCGCCGCTCATGTCGAGCATGCCGCCGATGTACTGATCGCAGGCCACCACTTCCCGAATACGACGGCGATCCATCAGTTCGAGCTGCGTATGACCGTAACGCTCCCAGAGCTTTTGCTGGGACTCAAGGTGGCCCATCTGTTTGGGGGTCAAAGCGGCAAATACCCCGCCGTCCTTAAGGTCGCATTGGATCTGGTACCGGGCTACACGGTCGCGGATGATGCGCGCGCCCTCGAACGCCATCTGACCCATCAACTGCGCCTGCTTCGGATCCACCGAGCGTTCGATGACGTCGATGTCCCGGCTGTAGCTGTTAACGATCTGCCCGCCGTTGCGCCCTGACGCCCCAAAACCCACCTTGGCTGCCTCGAGAACCGTGACCCTGAAGCCGTGCTCGAGCAGAAAGAGGGCGCTGGACAGTCCCGTATAGCCGGCGCCGATGATGCACACATCAGTCTCTACATCGTCTTGCAAGGCCGGACGCAAGGGAGCGGGGTTGGCCGAGGCTGCATAGTAAGACTGTGGGTATGCGGTGTTGGTCATCCTGCGGGCCCTGTTTAATATTTTTTACGAGAGGGCCGATGCTACCTGAGATAAAAAGCTCTCACCAGCCGATTTGAGCGGCAAGTGTCCTATATATGTGCCAGTCGCGGTACAGGCCGTTTGAAAAATCCAAAATTTTCAGACAGTTGGAAAAAGGAGCCGTTGACAGCCTGTTGAATATCAGTAGAATGCCGGCCCACAGCAGGCACGTAGCTCAGTTGGTTAGAGCACCACCTTGACATGGTGGGGGTCGTTGGTTCGAGTCCAATCGCGCCTACCAGACAAAATCCGCTCTGCTGGGCGGTAATGAGAAGGGCATTCCGAGAGGGATGCCCTTTTTTGCGTCTGTTTGTCAGCCCGGCAGATCGCACGGCTTACTCGGCTTTGGCGCGGGTGATCCTGCCCGCCTTGATCTCATCCACGTAAGCTCGCAAGCGATCAGCGTCTTTGTATTGCTGATTCATCAAGTGCAGCACTGCGACTACGTCGACATCCTTGATACGTTCAGCCAATCGGCTGATCTCGCCTGCGGTGCGCTCCAGATTACCGGCAATCGTATTGAGTTCGCGCTTGAGTTCCAGTGCAGGTTTCTTCATTCCCATGTGTATGTCTCCACAACCAACGGGGCGGCGCTGACAGCTACCACGCTCGGTCAGCACCACGGTTTAACAGCGGGCGATAATACGCCAGCGTCGCGGATTTTGCGGGCACAAAAAAGGCGCTGCTTGAGCGCCTTTTGCCATGATCCAGCCGTGGTCTATCAGCCTCCGGCACCGCCCGCACCGGATGAGCTCCCAGAAGAGCCGGTTGAGCCACTGCCCGTCGATCCACCGCTCGTGGACGAGCCGCCAGGCAAGTCGACATCGTTGCTCCCCCCTGTTCCATTGCTCATGGCACCGGTGTTCATCCCGCGCCGGATACCGGTAGCAGCGTCGCCCTTGTCCATAGTGGTGCCTTGTCTATCTACGTCGCTGCCCAGCGTGCGTGGGTCCTGACCGGTCTGTGAAGGAGGAGGGCCTACGGTGGGGGAGGTAGCGCCTGCTACCGCTGCGAACGAGCCGAATGCCAGGGCACAGCCCATTGCCACTGCCGCTAACGATTTGTTCATCAGATGATCTCCTTGTCTTAAGTCCTGTACTGACCTTTGGCCCGGTGATTTCTCACATAGTGCCGTCATGGCGACAGGCGGTAATCGCTCGATTGGGCGCCGTTGCACTTCGCGCTGTGGTGGCCGCAAAAAATTCGCATATTCATAGGGTTAGTGAGTAAAAAGACGTTGACACGCAACTCAATATCCGTAAAATGCCGACCCACAGCAGGCACGTAGCTCAGTTGGTTAGAGCACCACCTTGACATGGTGGGGGTCGTTGGTTCGAGTCCAATCGCGCCTACCAAACAAATCCGCTCTGCTGGGCGGTAGCGAAAAGGGCGAGTCGAAAGACTCGCCCTTTTTATTTGCCCGGAATTTCATGGCCTGGAAAACTCCGGATCTGCGTTTTTTCCTGCTTCTCTCCTCGGGCAGCTTGCCCAGCCCAGCCGGGCCCTGCGTTCGCGGTTCAGGGAATTGAGTTAGCCCCTGTCTGAAAAAAATCCTGATTATTCACCCCCGCGACTGGACCTTTTGTCATGATGCGCGATCATCAGTGCATGGAAATCGAAAGGAGGTGCGTATGTTTATCCGGTCACTGACCCTTGCCGCCCTGTTCGCCGTTGCCGCTCCCCTGCTGGCAGCCGACGCAGATACCCTACTGGCTCAGGAGCGTGGCAAGTCTCGGCCATTGATCATCATTGCGGCAAGTTCAGTCGACCCTACGCTGGTGACGCTGAAGAAAAGCCTTAACGAATCGCCCAACAAAGAAGAGTTCGCCAAGCGCAACATGGTGCTGTACACCATCGTCGCACTGGCCGGGCAGCGTAATGGCAAGGACATGGACGCGCAGTCGACCATGGCGCTGATCAGGGAGTTGAAACTTTCGGTTCTGGATAAGGATCAGGCGCAGGTGATCCTGGTGGGCAAGGACGGTGAGAAGAAGATCGACCATAAAGGCGCGATCGATCCTAAAGAGATCTTTAGCACCATTGATCAGATGCCGATGGCCGAAAAGGAAGCGGCTGCTCCTGCATCCGCTGTTCCTGCGCCTGAGCCTAAATCCTCTGCGCCAGCCGGCAAGTCCGGCAAGGCAAGCAACTCCGGCAAGAGCGCTCCGGCGGCGCCGCCCGCTGGGCTGGATGATTGAGCCGTGCCCGAGCAACCCCGACGCGGGTGCCGCTTGAGGGGCGGCATCCGGTTGCAGAAGGATAGGGCTAGCTTGCGGCTTGCTGGTAAGATCCCTCCTTTTTTCTTGAAGGGACTGTCATGAAACACTGGGCGGGAGCTATAGCGCTAGCCATGCTGGCCGGTTGCATGAGTTTGAATCAGACGCGTTCGGCGGGCCCGGCACAGGTCTACTCGAGCCAGAAACCGGCGGCCGCGGTTGCCGAATGCATCAAGGTCAGCTGGGCTAACGTGCAGTTGTTCGGTGATGTCGCCGATGTCTTCATGGAGCAAGGCAAGCCTGGCGAGTTCACCGTCTACACCACCGAAGGCGAATACTTTGCCGACCTGGTCGGCAAGAGCGGGACCACGGCGATCAGCTTCTACGCCAAGCCTGGGGCTAAGGTGGTCGATCAGCGTGGCGCGATGGTTGCGACCTGTCTGTGACGTCCTGGTATCGACGTTATCGCTGCCGCCACTCGCTGGTCGGGTTAGCGTCGATGCCGGGCCACGTTTTGGCGGTAACGACGCTCGCGCAGTCGCCGACATCGGCAAGCCGGAGGGCTGCATGCCAAGCGTGTGCCGATGCTCCAGGTTGGCCTACATCGGTGGCGTGACCCCATTTTCCCCTGCCGATATCGACAGTGCGCTCAGCACGCCATCTGCTGCGGGTTGAGCCTGCAGCACAATCTTCACGCCAGGCTTGAGCAGGCTACGACCGCCGGGCGCCAGACTAACGATCGGCACGTCGTCCGGAATCACGATCTTCTTCTGCCCGCCCTTGTAGTTCACAGTAATGGTACGACCGTTGCTGGTCACCAGATCGCCCACCGAGCCATTGGTCATGGTGCTGTCCTTGCCTAGGTCGAACGCGCGATGTCCATCCCCGGTGCCCGCCATTTCTGGCGCGAACACGTGCACTTCCAGTGCCTTAAGCGTCCCGTCGGCCTGAGGGACGGCAGCCGAACCGACATAGCTGCCCGGCTTGATGTCCGACACCTGCGCTAATGTCACGCCTCGAACCTGAGTGTCGTTGGTCAAATGGACCTGCAGGTCCTCATTGCGATTGCTGTGGACCTTAAGCATATCGCCCTCAACCGCAGTGATTGCGCCTCGCACCCGAATGGGTTTGCCATCTTCGGCCTGAGACGCTCCGGCCATCATTAACGTCGACGTCAACATAGTGGCAATCAGCAGGCTGACCCGCAGAGGTTTGGTTGTTGTGAGAGTCATGATTGCCGTCCTGTGGGGTTGAGTCCCAAGCTTAGCGCTGCCTGAGCAGGAAGTTGATGACATCGGCGTCAGAAAGGCTCGCATAGGCTGTAATGGAGCTAAGCATGGCGCTGGGAGCATCGCGCTGTCGGAGCGTGGACCGAGTGTACAGCGGGGAGGGCATTTGCGCTGCGGATTACTCTGCGCAACGCGCCCTCATCCCGCTTATTGCTATTGCAACGAGATGGCCGTATTGGCCAGTTTCGGCTGGTTAAACATGCTCACCAGCACCTCATCGAGGATCGATGAAGCGCCCCACGGGCGAGCGTCGTTGAGGATGGCGACGACCACCCAGCTGTTGCCGTTGCTGTCGCGGCTGAACCCTGCAATGGCGCGAACCGTGTTCAACGTGCCGGTCTTGATGTGTGCCTCACCACGCAGTGCAGTGCGTTTCAGGCGTTTGCGCATGGTGCCGTCCATGCCGGCCAGTGGCAACGAACTCATGAACTCGGCCTGATACGGGCTGTTCCAGGCGGCTTGAAGCATTTGCGCCATTTCCCGTGCGCTCACACGCTCGGCGCGAGAAAGGCCGGAGCCGTTCTCCATCACCAAATGCGTAGCGATGATTCCCTTTTTCGCCAGCCACTGACGAACCACCCGTTGAGCGGCCTTGGCATCGTCGCCGTCGGCCTGGTTACGGAACTCCGAACCCAGGCTCAGGAACAGCTGCTGGGCCATGGTGTTATTACTGAATTTGTTTATATCGCGGATGATTTCGGCCAGGTCAGGCGAATAGGCCTTGGCAAGCAGCTTGGCGCTCCCAGGCACTACGTCCAGGCGGTCCTTGCCGAGAATGGTGCCGCCCAGTTCCTGCCAGATGGCGCGAACGGCGCCGGCAGTGTAGGTCGGGTGATCAAGCAGCGACAGGTAGGTCTGGGAGTTGCAACCATCGCCCAGTTGGCCGGACACCGTGACCGTGATGCCGCCGTCGGGTTCGGGCACCGGATTGTACAGCACCTCGCCGGTGCATTTAGTCGAGGCGAGCGCCTTGACCTGATTGTTGATGTGGATCGCCGCAATCGGTGGTTCTACCGAGACCAGAATTTTGCCGCCGTCATTGCGGGTCACGAAGCGCAGCGCCTTGAGATTGACCATCAGCGAGTCGGGACGAACCAGGAATGGCTTGTTCTTGTCGTTGCCATCGTCATCGAACACTGGCAACTGCGGTTGAATGAAATGGCTACGGTCCAGTACCAGATCGCCGGTGACCTGTTGTACGCCGTTGGCGCGCAAGTCACGCATCAACAGCCACAACTTTTCCATGTTCAGCTTGGGGTCGCCGCCGCCCTTGAGGTAAAGGTTGCCACGCAGCACGCCATTGCTCAGCGTGCCGTCGGTGTAGAACTCGGTCTTCCACTGATGGGTAGGGCCCAGCATCTCCAGGGCGGCATAGGTGGTCACCAGCTTCATGGTGGAAGCAGGGTTGACCGACACATCGGCGTTATAGACAGTGGGAGTGCCAGGACCGGTCAGTGGGAGCATGACCAGCGACAGCGCATTGTTATCCAGTTTGCCAGCCTTGAGCGCGTCCTGAACCTTGGGCGGCAACGCGGTGTTGATCGGTACAGCGGCGACAGGCAGGGAAATCGGTAAAAGCAGGGTGGCAAAAAAAAGCGGACGCAAAGACTTGATCATTCAATAAACCCTACTGCAGGAAAAGTGAAAACAGGAGGGGATGGATTCCCTCGTCACGTAAAAATAAACAGCGCTGAAAAACTTCTCGGCCCGTGAAAAAAAAATAGGGCCTGCAATGATGCGGCATTATGCCCCAAGCTTTCGTGACTTGCGCCGGGGGACGGCCGTCAAACCGCGCTATTTTTTTCAAATGCCACCGGATTGTCACGTGAATACATGTTTCTTCATGCCGGATTAGCAGTGAAGGGCGCAGTTTTGAACATTTAAGGCTAAACCGCATGGCCTGCCCAGGACGATCGTGGCCGCACTGGGGGGCGGAACCGATACCTGCCCCTTGATGATCAGCCACAAAAAAGCCACCGCGAGGGTGGCTTGTTTGAAGCAGTCGTTCAGGACCCAGTTGCCCAGGTCTCTAGCGGCTTGCTAACGGTCGGGCAATCAGGCCGCCGGGTTGATCGGCTTTTCCGGATACCAGGCGTCCAGCAACGAGCTGACTTCAACCTTGGTCAGCTCGCTGCGGCCTTTGAGCCAGGCCTCGACGGTAGCGCGCTGTTCTTCGGTGACCGAGCCGCGTTCGGCCAGGCAAACCAGGCCGTAGTCATCGCCGCCAACGTAGTCCAGACCGTTGCCGTCCATCGCATCAGTCAGGAACGCATCGAGGAAGGCGTCGATAGCCTCGTCGTCCAGACCTTCCTTGAATTCCAGATTCAGCTCGAAGCCCAATTCCTGGAACTCGTCAACACAGAGCTTTTTGCGCAGACGACGGGAGCGGTTAGTGGCCATGAAGCAATCCTCTTAGGTAAATTCGGGGCGCAGTCTACCAGCTAACGGCTGCGCGCGCGTCCGGCGCGTCGGATATCCGGTTTCGAACAGGTGGGGAACGCAGCTTGCAAAGACAGACTCTGCCGATGGCGCATTAAGTTAAATGCTCGGCGGCGGTACTTTACGGGTGGTGGGGGGTGATTCTAGAGTCGCCGCTGCTCCTTGAGCCCTTGCTCAAGCACCCCCATCGCCGCTTCCAGCGCCTGAGCATGCACGCTTACCCCTGCCAGCGGCCCTTCCCCATCGCACGCTTGCTCCAGCCGCGCGCACAAATCAATCACCTCACTGGCACTGATAATCCGCGCCGCCCCCTTGATCTTATGCGCTACATCACGAATCTCCCGCCTGTAGCCCCGAACAACCGTTTCCCTCAACTCGTTGGCGTCGTCCCGGCAGCTGTTGATCAATTGATCGATCAAGTGCGAGATCATCTCAGGCCGGTCGCCCGTCAATGCCACGATACTGCCCATGTCGAATGGCAGCTGTTCCATCTGCGCCCCTCTGTATCTGCGTCCGAGCCCTATCCGCGACAGCCGCTCGTTCAGTGCTGTCAGGCTGATCGGCTTGAACAGGCAGTCGTCCATCCCGGCCTCTCGACAGCGCTGTATTTCCTCAGCCTGGGCATTGGCAGTGAAACCCAGCACGGTGCAAGCCTGCTGCTTGTGCTCCTGCTCATGGGTGCGAATGGCCCGGGCCAGATCATATCCATTGATCACCGGCATGTTGCAGTCGACCATCACCAGATCGAAGTGCCGCGCCAACCATTGCTCCAGCCCTTGCGCACCCTGTTCGGCAAGCTCGCAGCGATGCCCGAGGAATTCCAGCTGCTGGCACAGCAGAAGCCGGTTGGCGGGATGATCGTCCACCACCAGAATGTCCAGGGTCTCAGCGCTCTTTTCACTGTTATCGCGCAGCACCGGGAGAGCCGCCAGCGGATCCAGTGACGTCAGTTCAAAAAGCATCTGCACGCGGGTGCCGTTGCCGGGCTCGCTGTCGAGGGTCAAGCTTGCGCCCATCATTTCGCACAGGGTGCGACAGATGAACAGCCCAAGCCCGGCGCCGGTTCTTGCCAGTTGCCCGCTGTTGTCGGCTTGAGCGAAGGGCGCGAACAGCCGGGCCTGATCCGCCGGGCTGATGCCGATTCCACTGTCCTGAATGACTACCTGCAGGCGAATCTGCTGTTCGTTTAGCGAGTCTTCGGCGTGCAGGCTGATGCGGATATTCCCCTGTTGGGTGAACTTGATCGCATTGCTGATCAGGTTGGACAGAATCTGCTTGAAGCGCAGGGGGTCGATCAGCACGTCGATGTTGATCCGGCTGTCCAGGTCCAGTTGCAAGGCCAGATCTTTCTGCCGGGCCAGGCCATCGAACACCCGCACCACTGATTCCACCAACTGCCGCAGGTTGGCCCGTTCCGGGTTCAAGGTCAGGCGCCCCGACTCGATGCGGGCGATATCAAGAATGTCGCCAATCAGGTTCAGCAAGTCCTTGGCCGAGCTGTACGCCACCTCGATGGCCGGTCGGTCCAGGTGTCCTTGATCCGCGCGTTTGAGCGCCAGCTCCAGCATGCCGATGACGGCGTTCATGGGCGTGCGTATCTCGTGACTCATGGTGGCCAGGAAGGTGCTTTTGGCCCGATTGGCATCATCGGCCTGTTGTTTGGCGCTCTGCAGGTCTTCGATCAATTGACGCCGTTCGCTGATATCGATCCAGCCGCCGATGATGCCCTGAACCTTGCCCAGCGAATCCCGGAAGGGAAGGATCCAGTGGTAGATCGTCAATGACTGGTCACCGATGTGCAGCGAGCGGTCGAGGATCAGTGGCGTATCGTTGGCCATCACCTGCTGGTAATCGGTGAGGTACTGCTGGGCCTCCTGAGTATCGCTAAGTGCGCCATCGAGAATGCTCGTGCCCAGCACCTCTTCACGCGTGGCCGCGAACGCGGTGAGGTAACTCTCATTGCACATCTGCAGCAGTCCATCGCGATCACGCACGTAGATCGGATGCGGGGTGCCGTTGACCAGCGCACTCATGAATTCGAACTGATCGCTCAACGCCCGTTCGGCCAGTTCCCGCTGCTTGATCTGGCGGCGCATCCAGGCATTCCACGCCAGCGAACCCAGCAACAAAAGGCCCGCGCCGATGACGATCTGATAGACCAACAGTTGATAGTCTTTCCAGGCGCCACGTCCGGCGGGCATATACGTGCGCCAGCGATTATTGATCAGCGCAAGGTCTTCCGGAGCAATGCTCGACAGCGCCTTGTCGATGATGCCGCTCAGCTCGGTGGCATTGCGCAAGGTGGCCATGGCGATGCGCGCCGGTTCACGACCCACGGTAACGCGCATTTGCAGGGTATCGTTCAAGCCTCGCGAGGAAATGAAATAGCCGGCGCTGAACAGCGAAGTCACTGCGCCTTCCACGCGACCGTGGGCCAACAGGTCCAGTGCCTGGGCAGGGTTGTCGACTTCCACCGGGTAGATTCGCGGATGGGCTTGCCGCAGGTAGTCCAGCACCGGACTTGCCAGGGTAAGGGCAACGCGTTTGCCTTCCAGCTGGTCGAGGTTGGAGGGGCTGGAGGTTTCCTTGCGGGTCACCAGCACGAAGGCGTTATCCATGTAGGGGCGGCTGAAGTTAAAACGGTTTTCCCGCTCGTCGCTGGGCACCATGGCGCCGATCAGGTCAGCCTGGCCTTGGCTCAGGCGATTCATCATGTCGCGCATGCTCGGGGCATGACTGACCTCGAATCGCAGCCCAGTGCGCAGTTTGATGAGGTCCAGCAGATCCGCGGTGACCCCACGGAAATTGCCGTTGGCGTCGATAAACGTCAGGGGCGCATAGGCGTCATTGATGACCACCCTGACCGTGGGATGCTGGGCGATCCAGCGTTCCTCGCGCTGGGTCAGTTGCAGTTTTTGATCGGTCAGCAGCAGGTCGGCGCCCGCACCCCAGCGCTTGGAGATGGCGATCCGCTCTTCGATGGGAATGCCCTTGAGGATCAGGTTGATCAGATCCAGCAAGACGGTATTGTCAGCCTTCACGGCAAAGCTGAACCCGTTGGGCTCGTGCTGGCCGAAATTGGCCATCTGCACGTTGTTCAGATAGCCCTTGCTGATCAGGTAATGGGTGGAAATGGCGTCGCCCAGAAAGACGTCCGCCTGGTTGAATGCGACGGCGTTGATTGCGCTCTGGAAGGAGGGAAAGGTCTGTAGACGGGCCTTTGGATACAGGGCGCTGATCTGCTCGGACGGTAGATAGTGATAAACCATGCTCAGGCGCAGCCCGTCGAGACCGTCGTTCAAGCTGCGAGTCTCACCGGTGCGGGTCACCAGCACGGGCTGATCCACCGCGTACGGCAGCGAGAGCCTGATGTCGGTACCGGCCGCTTCGTAGCCGTTGGCACTGCCCAGCACGTCGACCTCCCCGCTGAGTAGCGCATCGATCGCCTCGTCGCGAGAGGAGTAGCGCAGCACCCTGACGGGCAGATCCAGGGCCCGTGAGAGGATGCCTGCGTAATCTGCGGTAAAGCCCTCGTAATCGCGACCGGTGAGGGTCATGTCAAAAGGTGGATAATCCGGGGCCGATGTGCCCAGGACCAATTCGCGCTTGTTGCGTACCCATTGCCATTGGGTGCGGTCCAGCGCGACGTCCATGTGTGCTGGATTGGCCCGGCTTAGCAGGGTGTAACGTTCGGCCGCTTCCGTATGAGCTGGCGCACTGATGCTCAGGCACACAACTACAATTACTATCAAATAGTCCTTTAACCCCTTTGACATCCTATCTCTCACACTAGGGAATTGCGTTTTGCCATCTCGATAAGTTCTACCAGAGTCTTGGCTTTGAGTTTTTGCATCAAGCGGGTTTTGTAAGTGCTCACTGTCTTGTTGCTGAGAAACATGCCCTTGGCGATCTCCTTGTTTGTTCGCCCTTGCGCAAATAACTGCAGGACCATCAATTCGCGATCATTGACCAGTTTGAAACGTTCCAGTTCGTTAGGGTCGCCATCGCTGGCCGATACACCGAGTGCCTGGCTTGGGAAATAATTGTAGCCGGATAGTACGGCTTTAACCGAACTGACAAGTTCGCTGAGGTCTTCTTGCTTGCACACATACCCGGCAGCACCCGATTGCATGCAGCGTATTGCAAATAAGCTGGGCGCTTGTGCAGTCAATACCAAAATCTTCGCCGGAAGGTTCATTGCATTGAATCGCGCGAGCACCTCCAGGCCGTCCAGTTTAGGAATGCTGATGTCCAGGATGATCAGGTCCGGCATGCATTCACGTACCATTTGCATGGCGTCTACGCCGTTGTCGGTTTCGCCGACGATCTCATAATTTTCGTTCTCCAGCAGCATCCGGATGGCAAGGCGAATGACAGGATGATCATCGATGATAAAAACTGTGTTCATAATTCAGTCCATAACGGGCAGAGAAGAAAGCGCGCACCTTATCCCAGATGCTGGAAGGCGCGCATGAATAGAAAGGGCCCACGGCTATATATAGGAAAGTTCCTACAAAATTTAGCGCCTTACCGTACGTCAATAGCCAGTCGTCTTGAAATTGTTTAAAGAATGCAAAGCTTGCTGATACGCGAAAAGTTATCAGAAAACGAGTGTTTATTTCGAATCGGAATGATCCTACATTGAGGTCAGGCTCCGGCTACACCAATCAACCTGTTATATTTTTGAAACGGTGTCCACTGCCCAAATAAGGGAGCAATATGAATGCCTGGAAAAGCAGCTCATTATTAAATGGGCAATTGGATAAGTGTCAGTAAGACGCCTAAGCAGCGTCAGCGGTCACCCGGTGCGGATGAAACAAGTCGTAAAAGTTCGATGGTGTTCAACGGCTTGATCAAGCAGCCGAGTAATGGAAGGCCGTTTTTGATCGCTTCGCATTCGAGGTCCAGCAGCTGCGACGCTTCAAGGCCGCTGAGGAGCACGGCATAACGGATCAGGCCCCG
Organism: Pseudomonas sp. UBA5706; assembly: GCF_002419965.1. Taxonomy (GTDB): domain Bacteria; phylum Pseudomonadota; class Gammaproteobacteria; order Pseudomonadales; family Pseudomonadaceae; genus Aquipseudomonas. The sequence goes on along the minus strand of NZ_DIHC01000011.1, from coordinate 211,997 downwards.
TCGGGCAGCGCTGTCGATCAACTCGATGCCGCTGATATCGGGCAGGCGCTGGTCGCATAGCAGCAGGTCGTAGGGCGCGGGGCTGCGTTCAAGCGCTGCGAGGGCTTCACGGGCATTCAGCGCGGGTGTTACCCGATACAAACCGTTGTTATTAAGCAGGATTTGCAGAGAAATAAGCTGAAACGGATGATCCTCGACAAGCAGAATTCGAAAGTTGTGTTTGGGCATCGGGCGTTCCTGACGAAGCAATGGACTCTGATCGAGCCCCGGGCGTGGTGTGCGGTGCACGAAGCGGGCCTGGGTGGAGGAGGGCTTCGGCAGGTATGGATCGAGCCGCCAGCGTTCACGGGCTGGCGGATTATTCGGCAGAGGTGTAAGAGCGGCGATAGGATGATTCCCGCGTACGTGTAGGACGTTTCCGAAGATTTAGTTTTCTTTTCGTTTTTACGTTAAAAGAAAAGCCCGATCTCCTCTAGGATTTCGGGCTTTCGGCGGTCGTGCTGCAGGCGTCGGTTTACTGGAGTGGACTGGAACGACCGGTCATTTCCCGGGCCATCTCGGTGGCGTAGCTGTCAGTCATGCCGGCGATGAAGTCGATAACCCGTAGAAATGACGTGTGCAATGGCCATTTCGGGTCAGGTGCGTTGTTGCCCAGCAGATCGAGAATGCGTCGGCTTTTGAACGACGGTGTAAGGCCGCCGTATTGCTCCAGCGAGGCGCCGCAGAACGCGTTGAGGAGGATTTCCAGGGTGGTGTAGGCGCCGATTTCATGCAGCGTCTTGCGTTTGTCCTGAAAAATTTTCTTGCGCGCCATGTCCTTGGCATTGAGCACGCAGCGTTTGGCGGGGCCATGCATGTGTTCCACCAGATCGCCCTGCAGCGTCCCGGCGAGCAGAGCGTCCTGCTGCTCGACGAAAGCGCGGGCGGCGGCATTGGTCAGGTGCTCGATGGCCTTGCCGCGCAGGATCGCCAGTTTGCGTCGGCGCGAGTCGTCGGGCCCGAGTTGACGGTAGGTCTCCGGCAGGTCATCGCCCACCAGTCCAAGCAGCAGGGATTCGACTTCCGGATAGCTGAGCAACTCCATTTCAAGCCCGTCTTCGAGGTCGATCAGCGCGTAGCAGATATCGTCGGCTGCCTCCATCAGATACACCAACGGATGCCGCGCCCAGCGCTGCTCTTCAAGCTGCGGCAGGCCCAGTTTGCTGGCGATCTGCTCAAGGATCGGCAGCTCGCTCTGATAGCAGCCGAACTTGTGTTTCTTGTAGCCCAATGAGTCGGCGTGGCGCGCGGTCCACGGGTACTTAAGGTAGGTGCCCAGCGTAGCGTAGGTCAGGCGGGTTCCGCCTTCGAACTGGTGATATTCCAGTTGAGTGAGCACGCGGAAGCCTTGGGCGTTGCCTTCGAAGTTGAGGAAGTCGTCGCGCTCGACGTCGCTCATTGCATCCAGCCAGCCGCGTCCTGCCGCCTGTTTGAACCAGTTGCGGATGGCGTCCTCACCCGAATGGCCGAAGGGCGGGTTGCCGATGTCATGGGCCAGACACGCCGATTGTACGACCATGCCCAGGTCGCTCGGATCGCACCAGTCGGGCAGGGCGCCGCGCAGGGTTTCACCAACGCGCATGCCCAGTGAGCGACCGACGCAGCTGACTTCCAGCGAGTGGGTCAGGCGCGTGTGGATATGATCGTTGCTGGTCACCGGGTGGACCTGGGTCTTGCGTCCCAGGCGGCGGAAGGCGCCGGAGAAGATAATGCGGTCGTGGTCCTTGTGGAACGGACTGCGCCCCAGTTCTTCAGGGCTGTGCAAGGTCTTGCCGAGGCGCTCGCGGGTGAGCAGGGTCTGCCAATCCAAGGCCGGTACTCCATCGGGTAATTAACGGCCTAGCTTCCCGGTTCGTTCGATAGGCTGCAAGCAGAACATAGCGACAACGGACGTTCAGAAGCCTACGGCGTCGACGTCAATCAGCAGAAGGCGCTGGCCGTCATCGAAGAATTGTCCGGCGGTCAGGCAATACTGGTTGCTTGTCGCATCGCGGTAGGTGTTGGACAGGGTCAGGCGGCGCTCGTGCCAGCCTTCGGCAAGCAGGTGGTAGAAGTACGGACGCCAGGACCAGTTGTGGCCCATGTAGCGGGCATCGGCGATCCACGTCCCGTCACTCAGCTCCAGGTTGGGTGTGAGTTGCGTGCCGTGTCGGTCGCACTGGTAAAAGCGCAACAGCCAGGGGTAGGCCTGCACATCGGGCAGCTGCTCCAGCGACGCGTGGTTCTGCGCCCAGACCTGGAGCTGCTGCATAAGCTGGCTGAGCTGTTTGCGCAGGTGCATCCAGCGCTCGCGGTCTACTACTTTTTGCATCACGTAGCGGTCGCGCAATTCGGCGAAACGATCGACAAAAGCGTCGGCGCGGAAGAAATGTTCCTCTGCCTGAGCAAACAGAAAACCCTGAACGTAGCGAGAGCCGCATTCAAGCGCAAAACTCAGTTCTGCCTCAGTCTCCACCCCTTCGGCAATGATCCAGCAACCGGTCTTTTCGGCCATCTGCGCCAGCGCCTTGACCACGTCGCTGCTGGGCCCGCCACGGGCGGCGGCCTGGAACAGGCGCATGTCGAGCTTGAGGATGTCCGGCTGCAACGCCAGTACCCGGTCGAGCTGCGAGTAGCCGGCGCCGAAGTCGTCAATGGCAATGCGCGCGCCTGCCTGGCGATAGCGCGCCACGACCTCACTCATTCGCTGGCTGTCGCCACCCAGTTCGGTGATCTCGAAGACGATTCGTTGCGGGGCAATCCCGTGTTGCTGCAGTTGCTTGAGACTGGGCAGGGGCTGTTCGGGGCGCACGCGACTGATCCAGCGTGGCGAGATGTTCAGACTCAGGAACCAATCATCCGGCACCTGATGCAAACGACTCAGCGCATTGCCTCGAATCAGTCTATCCAGGCGACGCAGCTCCACCGCTGGTCTTCTAGGATCGGCGAACAGCGGGCCTACTGATAACAGGCGGCCGTCTTCCTGACGCAGGCGCCCCAGTGCTTCTACTCCCGCAATACGGCCGGTGGCGGTATCGATGAACGGCTGAAAGCAAGCGAGCGGTTGCCCATCGATCACAGGGTGTCCTTTGTGGTGGGTGGCGGCGGCCGTTGGCTTGATCGTTTAAACGAATGCCGCACCGTCGCCCCACGTAAGTCGTGGTGCGACGGTGCGGCCTAGGGTTTATTTGCAAGAATGCAGCCAAATGGCCGGCTCAGCGGCGGCGACCGGAACTCTGAATAATAAGCCTAATGATGGGCATAACGCTGGCGCTGAGCTTGACCAAGCGCGTCACACTGCCGGTACGTTTGCTGCGCGCGCCTTTGCCGGTAAGAAAGCCCAGCAGTGACACCGCACCGACGCCCCACAGTGGAGCATGCTTGATGCCCAGCGAGCCGGGCAGGTCATGGGCCATGCCGCGCATTCGATGCAGAGGGCGCATCAGTTGCGTCGACTCGTGGCGAATTTCCTGGCGATGCATTTCCATACGCAGGCGTATCAGCGCCTTGCGCAGTTCCCGACGATTATGCGTCTGGGGCGAATCAGGCGTACTCATGGCATCAGTCGCTCGCGGTCATTGGCCAGTTCTTCCAGGGTGGAGTGAAATGGCGAGGATTCATCGAAGATCGCGGCCTTCAGGCGCATGGCGCAGAACAGCGCGGCGAGGGTATAAAACGCGCAAAGACCGATGATGCCGTACAGGCGATAACTGTCCCACACCAGAATCAGCAGCAGCGCCGACAGCCCGATCAGCAGCAGCAAGGCGAACACCAGTGCCAGGCCTGCGAACAGCAGCAGGCTGACAGTGCGCGCTTTCTGTTCCTGCAACTCGATGCCGAACAACTCGACATGACTGTGCAGCAGGCCTAGAAAAGCTGCGCCAAGGCGGCGGGGCGACGAAGTATTTTCGGTCTCGATTGGACCTGTCCCTGGTGTCATAGCAATCAGCGCCTGGTAGCCAGCAGACCGAGCAGGAAGCCGGCTCCTGCCGCGATGCCGACCGATTGCCACGGATTGGCCTGCACATATTCTTCGGTCGCAACGACCGCTTCCTGGCTGCGTTCGCGCAAGGCGGCTTGGGCCACTGATAGGGTTTCGCGGGCACGCAGCAGGCTTTCATTGATCTGGTCGCGCAGTTCGTCGGCCTGTTCGCCAGCGAGAGAGGCTGTATGTGCGAGCAATTTTTCCGTGTCTGCAACCAGTGTCTGGAAGTCCGACATCAAGACTTCCTGGGCTTTCTCTGCGGTTGGGCGAGCCATGGTGTTCTCCGAGTAAGGGGGCAATATGGGCTTTCGAGTATGGCCCATTCGTGAAGGTTCATTCCAATTCCTTCAACTTGCCATGTGCCGGGTGGTATAGCTCTTGCTTCTTGCCGGTGCGCCAGGGAGGCGGAGCGCTCCACGACGGAGCGTTTGTGTCAGCGAATTGCCGAGACACTGATCAAAAACCAAAAAACCGAGAAAAACGCCTCGGCGTTCAATTTTTTCGCCTCCAGGCATGCGCCAAATCGGGTCATGCCCCGCTGATCTGCACCAATATGGTGTCGTTCCTGCCGTGGGAGAAGAACGTTGTTCAGCCTTGGTGCTTTCGTTATTTGCAGGCCTGCCCCCCATGGAAAATGTGCAAAGTGCGGTGGAAACCCTCCTCCACAGCTCTAATACCCTGTTCATTCTGATCGGCGCGGTCATGGTCCTGGCCATGCATGCCGGTTTTGCCTTTCTGGAGGTCGGCACTGTCCGGCAGAAAAACCAGGTCAACGCGTTATCGAAAATCCTCAGTGACTTTGCGGTGTCCACCCTGGCTTACTTTTTCGTCGGTTATTGGATTTCCTATGGCGTGACCTTCCTGCAACCGGCCGGCGTGCTGGCGACCGATCACGGCTACGGGCTGGTGAAGTTCTTCTTTCTGCTGACCTTCGCTGCGGCCATTCCTGCAATCATCTCCGGTGGTATCGCCGAGCGCGCGCGCTTCGCGCCGCAGTTGTGCGCGACGGTGCTGATCGTGGCATTCGTTTATCCGTTTTTCGAAGGGATGGTATGGAACGGCAACCTGGGTTTACAGGCATGGTTGCAAAAGACCTTCGGCGCCAGCTTCCATGACTTCGCAGGCTCGGTGGTGGTGCATGCCATGGGCGGCTGGCTGGCGCTGGCGGCGGTGACGCTGCTCGGTGCCCGCAATGGTCGGTATCGAGAGGGCAAGCTGGTGGCGTATCCGCCATCGAGCATACCGTTCCTGGCATTGGGCTCATGGATTCTCATCGTCGGCTGGTTCGGCTTCAACGTCATGAGTGCACAGACCCTGGATGGCGTCAGTGGACTGGTCGCGGTCAATTCTCTGATGGCCATGGTGGGAGGCACGGTCGCGGCGCTGCTCGTCGGTCGCAACGACCCGGGCTTCCTGCACAACGGTCCCCTGGCTGGCTTGGTGGCGGTGTGTGCCGGCTCGGACCTGATGCACCCGGTGGGCGCGCTCGCCACCGGGATCGTCGCCGGTGCACTGTTTGTCTGGTGTTTCACTGCCGCCCAGGTACGCTGGAAGATCGACGACGTGCTGGGCGTCTGGCCACTTCACGGTTTGTGCGGCGTTTGGGGCGGCGTTGCCTGTGGCATCTTCGGCCAGAGTGCATGGGGCGGCATCGGCGGCGTCAGCCTGGTGAGCCAGTTGATCGGCACTGCACTGGGGGTCCTGGTCGCGCTGGTAGGGGGCTTCGCGGTGTATGGCGGGATCAAGCTGTGCCTGGGGCTGCGGCTCAGTCAGGAGCAGGAGTACTACGGCGCCGACCTGTCGATTCACAAGATCGGGGCTGTCAGTCACGACTAATGCACGACGTGAGCGCTTGGCTATGCTTAGCCCCGAGAGGGCGGGCATGGCCGGTTGCATCCCTCTCGACATTCCTGATTTGCCGCACCCGCTGGGTTGCGTCTGTTGTAGGAGCGATCGATGGAGCGTTTGTATGCCCTTCAGGGCTTGAGGGGCTTGGCGGTATTGGGCGTGGTCCTGTTTCACATGACCGCCGTGGAGCATAAGTACGCCGGCGGCGACATTCTCCTGCCGCCGTGGCTGGATTTCTTTCAGCTGGGCGTCGATCTGTTCTTTGTCATCAGTGGTTTCGTGATGGTGATCGTCAGCCGTGGGCGCTTTCAGAACATCGCCGAGTGCCGGCGCTTTATATTCAATCGCCTTGCGCGGATCTACCCTACTTACTGGCTGTATTACTTCATCACCCTGGCGGTGGTGCTGGTACAACCGACGCTGGTCAACAGCAGTCACGGGTCGTCCAACCTGCTGATGTCTTTCCTGCTGCTGCCCAATGATCGCGTGCTGCTGGTGATGGTTGCCTGGTCGCTGCTGTTCGAGTTGTGGTTCTACCTTGTGTTTACCGGGCTGATGTTTTTTCGCGAGCGTTGGTTACCGGCGTTTCTCGCGGGTTGGGCGCTGATTCTGGTGTTATTCAACAGCTTTGAGAACTGGCAGGACCATAGTCCCGCGCTGAAGATCGTCCTGCATCCGTATGCGCTGGAGTTCATCCTCGGCGTTGCCCTGGCGCTGCTTTTCTACGGTCGGTATAGCGGCCGTATTCCGACCTCGGCGGTTGCTGTGGCTTTGTTTGCCGCGCTGCTGCCGGGCGTAGGATTGATCGGCTATTACCGGCTGTTCGACGATCAAGGCATGTTGCGCATGCTTTCGGTGGGCGCGGTGTTTGGCACGCTGATATTCGCTCTGGCCCTGCTGGAGCGACGTCGGCTTATAAAGGTGCCTGGGTGGCTGGTGGCGGTGGGTGATATGTCCTACACCCTGTACCTGTCTCATTTGCTGGTGTTAGGCGTAGTCGGACGTTTCTGGCAAATGTTCGGTAACTGGCCGAACAGCCTGCTGGACAACGCACTGTTCGCGGCACTGATGGTGGCCGCGGTATTGTGCTACGGGTGGGTGGGGTATCGTTGGTTCGAGAAGCCAGTGCTGGACCGGGCCAACGCTTTTTCCAGACGGCATATGCACCTCGACGGTATTTCAGGGCGGGCCTAAACTGGCCATCCAGCTTCTGAAATCCTGCACGCAGAGGGACAGGACATGCCGCCGGAATGCCAGCTGTTCGGAACATTGGGCTGTTATTTATGCGAGGTCGCCGAGGCCGAGTTGATGCCTCTGGTGGAGCATGGCTTGCTGGTCGAATTGGTGGACATCGCCGATAGCCACGTCATGAATGACCTCTACGGCTTGCGCATTCCAGTGCTGCGCCGCACCGATACCGGCGCCGAACTGGACTGGCCGTTCGACACCAGGCAGGTGGTGTGCTTTTTGCGCGATCAGGTCAAAAGCTAGGGGGCGCGACTGGGCCGCGGCGCGGCGCAGAACGCCCGTCTCAAAGATACTGAGTGTCGACGACCATGGCTTTGGCGACTGCTTGCTTCTGCGCTTCGCTCATGCCATCCCAGACATGGACTTTAGCGTAGTAGCCAAGGCCGGCCACGATGTACAGGCTCAGGGTAAAGACGATGAATACGGACATGAAGGTCCAGCGGCCTACGTCGGTTTCGTCGTCGGAGAACGATTGCGAATAGCTGTCTTCGCTTTCGGCAGGGGTGCCCGTCGAAAGGCGTTTAATCCATTGAAACAATTGAACCAGCATGTGCATAACCTCAAGGTTGAAATACGAAATCGGTCGTGGGCAGTGCAGGACACCGGGGTGTCTCGGGTTTTCAGTGCCGACGTTGCAAGTCCGGCGTTCGCGCCCTGGAGGCGCTGGACAAACGCTGAAAACGAAAAAAGCCCGTCGATGACGGGCTTTCTTTTTATGAGTCCAGGTCCGGCAGGCGTTTTCGAATTCGATCATTACCTTAAGCATGTCGATTCGGTTTCGCGCCTGCTTGCCGAGTTCGAAACATTTTAGAACAAATAAATTTCGGCTTCTACCGCTCTTATGTAGATGTCTGACAACTGGTATGGCTTCACGCTGCGACAAAACGTCGCGCGCGGCTATCGCGACGCAGACTAGAGCTCTTCATAACAGGCTGCGCATTTTGTGAGAGCAGGAATCGCCGCAGTCGCGTGCGCGAAATCGCTACCGTCGGCAAGCCGAACCACAGCCGCATGAGGCTTCATCAGTTGTGCTGGAGGCCAGACACGCGACGACGGCCCTGCTCGCGCAACGCGCCGGGGCTGGGCGATAATGCCGGGCTTGTCGTATCTGCCACCTTCGGTCCTGAGTCGCCCATGTCTGAATCCACGTTCATCCCTGCTGCCCGCCAAGCCAGTACGCTCTACCTGCCACCGGGTCCTTGGCTCACCGTGCTTGATTGCCTGTGTGAACGGTTCAGCGCCATCAGCCGGGCGCAGTGGCTTGACCGGATTGCCCGAGGCCGAGTGCTGGACGCCCAAGGCCAGCCTATCGCCAGGGATCTTGCCTATCGCGAGGGGTTGCGCATTCATTATTTTCGCGAAGTGCCCAACGAGACGCCGATCCCGGTGCAGGAGCAGATTCTCTATGCCGACGAGCATCTGGTGGTGGCCGACAAACCGCATTTTCTGCCTGTCACACCTGCCGGGGAATATGTGGAACAGACCCTTTTGCGCCGACTGATCCGCACCCTGGATAACCCTGACCTGGTACCGCTGCATCGCATCGATCGGCATACCGCGGGCCTGGTGTTGTTCTCCGCCCACAAGCTCAGTCGCTCGGCGTATCAGGCATTGTTCCCGACGCGCCGGATCGATAAACGCTATGAAGCCATCGCTGGCGCATTGCCTGAGCTTGAATTCCCCAGGGTGCATAAAAGTCGCCTGGTGGACGGCGAGCCTTTCTTTCGCATGCAGCAAGGGGAGGGGCAGAGCAACACCGAAACCCGGATCGAAGTGTGTGAGCGCAACGGCGATCTGTGGCGCTACGGTTTGTATCCGGTGACTGGCAAGAAGCATCAGTTGCGGGTGCACATGACGGCCTTGGGCGCGGGGATCTGCAACGATCCGTTTTACCCGGACGTGATTAAGGACGCCGTGGACGATTACGACAAACCCTTGAAGCTGCTGGCGCAGGGGTTGCGTTTTGTCGATCCGGTAACCGGGGAAGAACGGGTATTCGAGAGCCAGATCAAGCTGCAGTGGTAGTTTCAGGACCGCCACCACGGCGTGACGGCGGCGGCGTCCACATGCTCGCTGCCGCTGGATAGCCGGATGGCTACAGGGCCAGGCGTTGTACGTTAATCTATGCGTTCCATTTCCACGGCAAGAGCCTCCATGACCGACGATCAACTCCCGTCACCTGACGCCGCGCCGGTCCAACCGGCCCAGCGTCGCGAGATGATCATTCGCAGGCTGCGTCGCGAACAAACCTTGAGCGTCATGCAGCTGACCGAAATCTTCAATTGCTCGCACATGACCGTGCGCCGCGACATCGCAATACTGGAGCAGGAGGGGCTGGTGTTCCCGGTGCCCGGCGGAGTGCGTCTGGCCAGCCAGATGGCCAGCGAGCCGTCCCATCATCATCGGGTGATCCTTGAGGCTGAACAGAAGCAGCGCATGGCGGTGATCGCCGCGCGCCGAGCTGCTGGCCTACCGTGACAAGGCGTACGCCGCATTGAGCAAACTGCGCGCGGAACTGGGCCCGGCGCCAGGCCTGGTGAGCTGAGGCTGCACAATACCGCGGTTGCAACGCCCGCGGCTTGTGGTTCTGCCCCGCAGGCTCCAACAGCATGCGGGGCAGTGCTCGACGTGATTGGCGATCTGCCGTGCACCGGCAGTCCCGTTTATCGCGCCGGGCGCCGTACCGCGTAATGTGGTCGAAGGAGGTTGCGATTTGCCCGATTGGGCAATGGCGTCGGGGCACAGTTGGGTTAATATCGATCTGCTGGCAGTCCCGCTGGCAGTGACGAACACGTCGCATCCCATCTTTTTACGTGGCGACCGTATGCCTGACATATCTCCGCTTGCCCACGATATCGCCTCCGTGGCGAGGATCGACGCCGTGCCGGTCATCCTGAGCATGGTCAAGCATGTGACCGGCATGCGTTTTGCGGCGATCGCTCGGGTCACCGATCGGCGCTGGGTGGCCTGCGCTGTCGATGATGCGATCAGTTTCGGCCTCGAGCCCGGCGGCGAGCTGGTGCTGGAATCGACCATCTGTCATGAGATCCGGCAGAGCCATCAGCCCGTGCTTTTCACTCACGCCAGTGAACACCCGTTTTACTCGCAACACCACACGACCAGAACCTATCACCTGGAAAGCTACGCCTCGATTCCGATCATCAAGGCCGATGGGGAGTTTTTCGGCACCTTATGTGCCATCGACACCCTCCCTGCGCATTTCGACGAAAACGCCGTACTCAAGACCCTGACCCTGTTCGCACAGCTGATTGCGATGCACCTGGACATGCAGCAAAACCTGGAAAAATCCGAACACGAACTGGCCGACGCCACGGAAGTGGGGCGTCTGCGAGAACAGTTCATCGCGGTGCTGGGTCATGATTTGCGAACGCCGCTCAGCGCCATTCGCATGAGCGCCGATCTGCTCGAATCCCGGCTTGAGGACACGCGCCAACGCGGCTTGGCCAGCGCCATTCGCAAAAGTTCGCAGCGCATGGGAGCGTTGATCGAGGACGTGCTGGATTTTGCCCGTGGCAAGCTGGGGGGCGGTATTCCGGTGCGGCGCACTGTGGTGGATGACCTGCAGGGCGTCTTCACCTCGGTGATGGCCGAAATCTGTGCCTCTGAGCCCGAGGTGAAGATCCACCAGAGCATGGCCATCCCCTGCGGCGTTTATTGCGATCCGGCGCGCATCGGCCAGTTGCTCTCCAACTTGCTGGGCAATGCCGTCAAGCACGGTTCGCGGCAGTTTCCCATCGAACTCAGCACTCGTATGGAGGACAGCGACCTGGTCGTGTCGGTCACTAACCAGGGCCCTTGCATCCCCGAGGCGTCGATGCCCTTGCTGTTTCAGCCCTTCAAGCGCTCCGAAGCCAGTTCCAGAGAAGAAGGCCTGGGCCTGGGGCTGTATATTGCCGCGCAAATCGTCAATGGCCATCGCGGTACGCTATCGGTCAGTTCATCAGATGAACAGGGCACCTGCTTCATTGCGCGTTTTCCGGCCGGGGTCGAGTGAGCGGCGGGCGATGGATTACCGCCTTGTACGGCGAACGTGCGCAGATCCACAACGGCTTCAAGCACGATGATGGGGCCGAGCAAAAGCCCGACCAGCCCGCCTTCCTGATCCTTGCCGTTACTGCATTTGCTTCCAGTATCGATACGTTGGCGTTCGGCGTCGGTCCGGCGTTCGTCAGCGTCAACATCCTGGTGGCGGCCGCCGCCATCGGCGCTGCCACCACGGTTATGGTCATCCTCGGCGTGATGCTTGGCCGGGTGTTGGGACCGGTCGTGGGCAAACGCGCCGAGATTGTTGGCGATATTGTGTTGATAATGGTCGGCGAAACCCTCTTCTATGAGCATCTTTCGGTAGGCTGATTCATGAATAAAACACTGCAAACGCCCTATCCCGCGCAAACGTCCACGCGACGCTACACGCTGATGCTGATCGTGCCGGCGGTGGTGCTTCTCGCAACGGCGGGCTTTTTTGCCTGGCAAAATTTTTATCCGGTGCAGGCCAACGAAGGTTGGCGGTATCAGGTCTTGCATGAGGATGTGCCCAAAGCTGCATCGATGGTGCCCGCCAGTGATGGCTCGTTGGTGGTCAGTCAGGAACTGCGCGATGGCAAAGGCAGCATCGTGCGCATCCTGGCCGATGGTAAACGCGAGACGGTGGTCCAGGGGCTGTCCAAGCCTGACGGCATGATAGCGGCGCGAGGTGGCTGGGTGTTCAGTCAGGAAATCGAAGGCGCGATGGTCAGCTTCCTCAAGGACGGGCAAGTGACCTCGCTGTTCAAGGGGGCGGATGTGCAGGGGCTGTGGAACGAGGGCGATGACCTGTACGCCATCGAAGATCGCAAGGGCGATGGCCGGCTGCTGCGCTACCACTGGAGTGACGGCAAGCTGACGGTGTTGCGTGAGGGGCTGTCTGAAACCGAGTCCATCACCCGCTGCACCGATGGCCGCATGCTTTACACCGAGAAGGAAAAAGGCGTGGTGCATCAGTTGACCGAGGATGGTCGCGACCCGGTGGTGCTGAGCAATCTTAATCAGCCGACGTTCCTGATGTGCGACCAGCGTGGCCTGTGGATCAGCGAAGATGCCACCCATCGTGCGCGCCTGCTGCTGATCGAAGCGGATGGCAAGCGTAGGACCATCCTTTCGTTTCTCAAGGCGCCGCAGTCCATCGTGCCGACTGACCGCGGCACCTACCTGCTGGCCGAGGGCGGACGCAACCGGATCCTGGAGCTGGTGCCGGGGCAGGATGATCAGGCAGCCAAATGACGATCAGCCGTCAGCGCTATTCGCCCGACGCAACGCTACGGGCGGCGTCGCTGCTGTCAGGTGCGCAGGCCGGGCGCAGCACCTGCGCCGGCCGCGGTGAATCGCGCTTGGCCTGCCGTGCTTCGGCGCGCACCACCAGCCCGATTCCGATTGCTGAAATCGCCATTCCCGATGCCATTTGCCAGGACAGCGGCTCATCGAACATGGCCCATGCCCACAGCATGGTCAGGGGTGGGCTCAGGTACAGCACACTGGCCACGCGCGTGGCGCTGGCACGGCGTAGGCAGAGCCAGTACAGCCCGTAGCCGCCCATTGTCGAAAGGCCCACGGTCCACAACACGCTGAGGGCAAAGCCGGTGCTCGGGATCGGCGCCAGACCGCCACGCACGCCTTCGATGGCGGCAAAGGCGAAACTGGAAACGAAGCATTGCAACCACAGGTTCGGCAGCAGGCCCAGCGGCTTTGAAGCGCTGGCGCGTTTTTGCCAGAGGGTCGCCACCGCGAGCGATAGCATGCCCGCCAGCGGCAGGCTGTAAGCCCATAACGGCGCATTGCCCCAGGCCAGGGCGCCGTGCGTCACCCAGACCACTCCGATCAGGCCGACGATCAGCCCTGCCCAGGCCTGACGCACCAGCCGTTCACCGAGCACCACAGCGGCCAGCAACGCCATGCCCAGCGGTAGTAAATCGGCGAACAACGCCGCCAGCCCTGCCGGAACGCCCAGCGCGATGCCTTGGGTTACACCCGCCAGATAACCGGCCATGGCCAGCAGGCCGATTCCGGCATTTCTGAGCAATACGCCGATGGGGGCTTGCCATAGCTGGCTGGCGACGAAGGGGAACAACACAACGCTGACCATCACGCAGCGCCAGAACACCACCAGCAGCGCCGGGGCGTAATCAATGGAAAAGCGTGCGCCGATGAAGCCCGAACTCCAGGTCAGCACCAGTGCGGCTTCAAGCAACGGCAGCGCAAATATCGGATGCTTGGTGGACTGGGATGATGCGCGGGGTGAGGTCGATTTTGGCTGATTCATTCGCACAGGCTACGAAACCGGCGTAATCTTGAAAATCAAAATATCGTGCAGTAATAGTTTAAAAAGGCTAAACCATGACCTCCATTCTCGATATCGACCTGGTCCGCACCTTTCATGCGGTCGCGCGTATCGGCAAATTCAGCGCCGCTGCCGAGCAACTCCACAAGAGCCCGGCGGCGGTCAGTGTGCACATACAGCGCCTGGAGGCGGTAGCGGGTGGAAGGCTGCTCAATCGCGATAACCAGTCGGTGTCCTTGACCGTTTTGGGCAAACGCCTGCTGGTCTCGACCACCGAGTTGCTGCGCACCCACGACCAGGCGCTGGCTGATCTGCACGGTACGCACCTGGCGGGCCGAATAACCCTCGGCGTGCCCGACGAGTACGCCCGGCATGTCATCAAGGACATCCTGCCGTCCTTTACCGCGGCGTGGCCGAATGTCGTTCTGGAACTCAGGACAGCGCCCAGCCATGCCCTTAGGGAGCAGGTCCAGCGGGGTAAGCTGCAAACGGCCGTGATCACCCAGAGCAAAGGCTGTTCAGGTGACGACGCGCAGGTACTGGTGTCCACCACTCCGGTCTGGGTAGGGCCAGCCAATGTCAGTCTCGCATCGCTTGATCCTCTGCCACTGGCGGTACACGCCCCGCAGTGCCCTTATCGCCAGCTCATGAACGAGTCGCTAAGGGCCCTTGGCCGTCGCTCGCGGATTGTGCTCGAAAGCCCCTCCAACCAAGCGATCAAGGCGTGCGTAGAGGCGGGGTTGGCGATCAGCCTGATCGACCGCGGCAAGGTTACCGAGTCCATGCAGATTCTGGACGGGCTGCCGGTCATGCCCGAACACGAGGTGGTGTTCCTGCGCAGCCCGTCTTCGTACGGGGACCAAGCAGTCGATCTGCTTGCCCGGGCAATGCAGCAGTATTTTCGGATGTAGCCGTACGCATGCACCGGCAGGCCGTACCGCGACAGGATCGACCGGACGGCGGCGTCGCCCGGTCTTGCGGTGCCATCAGACGCTTCCTTCGCTCTCCACCACCAGAATTCGCGCCACGCCCAATGGATGAGCCACATGGGCGGTGCCGACAGAGGCGTAGAATACATCGCCGGTTTCCAGGATCGTCGATTGCTCGACACCGTCGACCTTGAAGTGCATTTCCACGCGGCCATCGAGTACCGCGAAGACTTCCTGGCCGTCGTTCACATGCCATTTGTAAGGCTGGTCGGTCCAGTGCAGCCGTGTAGTGATGCCGTTCATGTTGGCGATGTCCAGCGCCGCCCAGGCACGCTCGCCGGTGAACGATTTACTGCGGATGATCTTCACGGGCTTACCTTCAATCAATGAATCAGTCAATCCAGCCGACGGCACAGGTAGGCCTGGGTCTGATACGGGAATTCGATGGTTTGGCGATCACGCAGGGCAGGGTGGGTGTTGATCAGTTCACGCAGCTGTTCGGTCATCAGGGCCTTGTCGGCCTCCGGCAGCGCGGCGATGAAGCTCACCGACAGAAAGCGGTTCATGATCACGGTTTCGGCGCTGTCCGCGTGCGTGTAGTTAAAGCAGGTCAGTTCGGGCTGCGTGAAGTAGCGTCCCGTAAACGGCTGACGCCAGTGGCCGGTGTGAAAGCGCGGGGTGTCGCCTTCATATGGCGTGATGATCCGGGTGATTTCGGCAACCCAGTCCACTGTTTCGTCGCGCACATTCCAGATCAGACCCAAACGCGCGCCGGGCTTGAGCACGCGATGGATTTCGGCCAGCGCGGCGTCATTGGCAAACCAGTGAAATGCCTGGGCGCACACCAGCGCGTCGACGCTGGCATCGGCCAGGGGCAGGGATTGGGCCGTGCCGTGGATGATGGATGTGCCGGGCAGATTCTTGGCGAACTCCTGTCGCATGGGCTCCACCGGTTCGATGGCCGTCAGGTGATCGGTCAGTGGCGTGAGTAATCGGGTGAATTTGCCAGTGCCAGCGCCCAAATCCACCACCGACGACTGGGCGTCGATGCCCAGCGTGTGTCGCAGCCAGGTGTTCAGTTCGTCCGGATAATCCGGTCGTCCTTGGGTATAGGTACCCGCTTGCGTTGAAAACCCCACCTGCGCTGCCTGGTGAACGACTGACATGGTCGGCGATCTCATCGTGGAAAAGTGGCCGACGCATTATGCGGCAAATGGCAGATGCTGATAAGCAGGCCTAACGGTTCATCAATGCCGCTAAGGAGTTGCTTGCTCTGCAACCTGGATGGGTTATGTGCTCGGGCGTTCATCCACTGCGCGCCACCAGTCTATGAAGCATGAAGCGGTGATCGGCCGAGAACAGCCGCCTGAACGTCAGCAGTACCGCGACGACCGTGCCCAGCGCTGAACCGGCCGCGATCAGAAATGACCATCTGATAGCGCGCCGCCTCGATCGGGTTTTCGCCTGCCAGTACCTGCCCCGTCATCATGCCGGGCAGACTGACGATGCCGACCACCGTCATCGGGTTCAAGGTCGGCATCATCCCGGCGCGAACGGGCTGCCGCGCGGCTCCCTGAGCGGCCTCCCAGCGCGTCCCTCCCCATGCCAGGATCATTTCGACAGTGTTGCGACCCGATACCAGTTCCTGGGTCATGCGCTCGATACCCAACGAGACGGCTGTCAGCGTATCGCCCAGGATCATCCCCAGAATCGGAATGGCGTACTGCGGTTCGTACCAGGGTGGATGCGTAGGATCACGAACAAACCAATGGCCGTCACCAGCCAGGAGCCGCTCCAGACCGATACCACGCTGTCGAACAACTGCCCGGTGTAGGTGCGTCTGCCGTGACCGGCTGCGCTGATCCCGGCGATCAGGGTCATCAGACACATCAGCGGCAACACCACATACCAATGGGCGCAGGCAAACACCCGGCCCAACAGGTAGCCGACGGCCTACAGCTGGACCACGGTGCGCACCGACGCCCATGGCAACCGGAATCCCATCCCCAGCTTGAGGATCAGCGATAGCGCGCCATTGATCAGGATAAGCGCGGCAGCGACGGCCAGATCCATGGCTGACAGACGCTGATAATTCATGCCCGTACTTCCGACAGCAACATGCCCTGGGGTGGGTCAGCGATCATTTGTACATGGCCGCGATCGCTTGAGGCAGTGACCGCTTCAGCGCTGTTTTATGAAGTCCACAAACGCCCTTAACGGCGAGGGCACATAGCGGCGGCCTGGGTAGTAGAGCAGTGGGCCGGTGAACGTCTGCCACCACGGTTCGAGCACCGGTTCCAGGACGCCGCTGTCCAAGTGTGGACGCAGCCAGTCTTCGAACAGAAAGACCACGCCCAGCCCGTCGATAGCGGCCTGCACGGCCAGATCCACCGCGCCGGCGATGTTCACCACCAAAGGCCCGGTCGGGTCGACGCGGACGATTTCTCCGTCATTCTCGTACTCCCACAAAGGCATCGAACCGCTGGGGAATCTGCCCCGCAGGCAGGCGTGATCAAGCAGCTCCCGAGGGTGCTGCGGGCGGCCTTTGGCATTGAGATAGGCAGGGGAGGCGGCTGTGGCAAAGCGCTGAAACCGCGGGCCGATCGGCACGGCGATCATGTCTTGCTCCAGGCGTTCGTCGTAGCGAATGCCGGCGTCGCAGCCGGCCGCAAGCATGTCGACGAAGCTTTCCTCGACGATGATTTCCAGTCGAATATCCGGGTGGGCCTGCAGGAACGGCGTGATGATCGCCGGTAGCACAAGCCGCGCGGCGCTGGCGGGCACATTGAGCTTCAAGGTACCGGACGGTCGATCGCGAAAATCGTTGACCACGTCCAGCGCTGACTCGACCTCGCCAAGGGCAGGCACGATGCGCTCCATCAACCGCGCGCCAGCCTCGGTCGGCACTACGCTGCGGGTGGTGCGGTTGAGCAGGCGTACACCAAGGCTCGACTCGATACGCCGCACTGCATCACTCAGGCTCGACGCCGATCTACCGCTGGCCTTTGCTCCTTCGCGAAAACCGCCTGCCTTGACCACGGACACGAAGGCCATCAGGTCCTGAATATCTGCCGCCATCACTCACCGCCATTGTTCGATCAGCCGTACAACCCGTGCCGATTGCACCTGATTATCGCTCGGCGGGTCAACGCCTATAGTGCTTGGACATACGTTGATAGAGGCAAATGAAATGAGCCATGCCAGCCACGCAGGTACTGTGCGCATCGGTGATCGAAACGTGAATCGCATGGGCTACGGCGCCATGCAACTGGCCGGCCCCGGGGTGTTCGGGCCGCCCAAGGATCCCAAAGCCGCTATCGCCGTGCTGCGCGAAGCGGTGGCATTTGGCGTGAATCACATCGACACATCCGACTTCTATGGCCCGCACATCACCAATCAGCTGATCCGGGAAGCGCTGCATCCTTACGCCGACGATCTGACGATTGTCACCAAAGTCGGCGCCAGGCGTGGCGACGACGCCTCGTGGAGCCCGGCGCAAAGCCCCGCCGAATTGGTTCAGGCGGTGCATGATAATCTGCGCAATCTGGGGTTGGACGTGCTGGAGGTGGTCAATCTGCGCGCGTGGGGCAATATGCATTCGCCGGGCGAGGAGTCCATCACGGAACAATTCACTGCCCTGGCCGAGCTGCAACAGCAAGGGCTGATTCGCCATCTGGGCCTTTCCAATGTCAGCGCGGCACAGGTCAAACAAGCACAGGGCATTGGCAAGGTGGTGTGCGTGCAGAACCACTACAACCTGTCCCATCGCGACGACGAGCAATTGATTGCCGAGCTGCGCGGACAGGGCATCGCGTACGTGCCGTTTTTCCCGCTCGGCGGGTTCACTCCGTTGCAATCGGATGTGCTGGCCAACGTCGCCCGGGGCCTGGGGGCATCGCAGCTCAACGTGGCGCTGGCCTGGCTGCTGCAACGCTCGCCCAATATCCTGCTGATTCCAGGCACGTCTTCGGTGGCGCACTTGCGCGAGAACCTGACCGCCAGTGAGCTGAAGATCCCGCCAGAAGTGTTGGCGCAACTGGATGCGGTGGCCTAGCCCCTCATGTTGGATCGGGAGCACGTTCCCGGCTGAACGCATCGACCGCCCGCACCAGGCCCTTCGCCGCAAGCATCACCAGTGCGCCGCCCTTTTCCGGGGTGGCCAGGGCTGGGTCCGACCCCATGCGGCCGTCCGGGTAGCGTGCGCGGAAATCGCGGGCCTCTCGAATAGGGCCTGTCGAGGCGATGTTCGGCGAGTAGGGCGCCGATTTGATCGCCTCGGGATAGGCCCACTGAGTCACTGCGATTTCCGAGGGCGTGGCGTGGGAGCCATGCCCGATCGGGAATTGCTCGTGGGCCAATTGGCCGACACCTTCCAGGTCCCACCAGTTGCACAGTTTCAACGCGAAGCCGGCAGGGCGTCGGGCAAAACTCGCTTCTGCGTACAGTTCCGAGAAGGCCGCTTCGATGGAGGCGACGTTCCCGCCATGACCGTTAAGGAACAGAATCTTCTCGAAACCGTGGCCGGCCAGTGAGCGTACCCAATCACCGATGGCGGCGATGAAGGTCGATGGACGCAGGGAAATCGTGCCGGGAAAGCCCAGGTGATGCTGCGCCATGCCGATATTGAAAGTCGGAGCGATCAGGATGTCCGCATTTTTCTGAGCGTGATGCGCAATGATTTGCGGGCACATCCAGTCGGTGCCCAACAGACCGGTCGGCCCGTGCTGCTCGTTCGAGCCGATGGGCACCACGATGGTACGACTGCGGGTCAGGAAGGCTTCGATCTCGCACCAGGTCGACAGGTGTAAAAGCATGCTGTTCTCTCTCAGGCCGGCTGGGTGGGGGAAGACAACGGCGGAGTACGCGGCGGCACCCTTCGCTTGCTGCCTGTCGATTCGAACGCCGATGCCAGGCGCAGCAGTGCCGAATCGTCATAGGCGCGGCCAGCGAAGGTCAAGCCCACCGGCATGCCGATGTCCGGCATCACGCCCATCGGTACCGTGACGGTCGGCACGCCCAGATGGCGAATAGCGAGGTTACCGTTGGCGACCCACACGCCGTTGCTCCAGGCGATGTCTGCCGAGTGAGGGTCGACATCCGAGTTGGCTGGCGCGACGTCGGCCACCGTCGGAAACACCACCGCATCCAGCCCCAGCGCGTCCATCCAGTCTTCCAGGTCGATGCGCCGGGTTTCCTCCAGGCCGCGCAGACCGTCAGCCAGGGTGTCGATCTCGTTCCAGGGTGTGATGCCGCGCTCGGCCATGCGCACGTATTCGTCCATCCCTGCGGCCAGATCGCCTTCGCGGTTGGGCAGGGTGCCAGGGTCATGGGGAAAGATGTTCGGGCCATCGACATCGACCAACCGGTTCAGCGTGGGGTCGCCGTTGGCGCGCAGGAAATCATCGAACGCCCAGGCGGTCAGGTCCCACAACTCGTGGTGCAGGAATTCCTTGGAAACGATGCCGCGGTTGTACACGGTCGGCGCGCCGGGACGGTCGCCTTCGCAGTTGGAGACCAGCGGGAAGTCGACTTCGATCACTTCGGCACCGGCCGCTTCAAGGGCCTTGCGCGCCTCGTGCCACAAACCGATCACCGACGGCCGGGTGTTGATGCGTTGCCCGGTCGGCCCGCCGATGCCGGGTGAGTCGCTGGTGCCCGCCTCGGGGTCGGCATTGATGTACATGCGCGGCACGCCCAGACGCTTGCCTGCCAGCGCGTCGGCTTTCACCGCCAGCTCGGCATAGGACGCCGGGCGCACGGACGCGACGCTGGGGATCGGTACCCATGGCTGCAAGCGCCAGAGATCGCCTCGGGAGTCCGGGTCTTCGGCGACCACCACCTCAAGCACTTCGAGCAGGTCGGCCATGGTCCGTGCGAACGGCACGACCACATCCATGGTCGGCGTCAGCGGCCAGTTTCCGCGCACTGAGATCACCCCGCGCGAAGGCGTGTAGGCACACAAGCCATTGTTGGACGCCGGGCCACGGCCGCTGGACCAGGTTTCCTCGGCCAGCCCGAACGCGGCAAAACTGGCCGCGGTCGCCGTGCCTGCGCCGTTGGAAGAGCCGGAGGCGAAGGGAGCGGTAAGGAAAGCCGCGTTGTACGGACTTTCCGCGCGACCGTAAACCCCACGCTGCATGCCACCGTTGGCCATTGGCGGCATGTTGGTCTTGCCCAGGCAGATGGCCCCGGCCGCACGCAGGCGCTCGATGGTGAACGCATCGCGGCAGGCGACCAGGTTAGCGAAAGCGGGGCTGCCCGACGCTGCAGTCAGGCCTTTGACCAGGTAGCTGTCCTTGGCGGTGTACGGAATACCGTCCAGCGGCCCCAGGGTCTGGCCATTGGCGCGGCGTGCATCGGCTGAGCGGGCCTCTTGCAGAGCGTCGGGATTTCGCACGACCACGGCATTGAGTGCCGCATCGGTTTCAGGACCGTCGTAGGCATCGATCCGCGACAGATAGGCTTGCACCAGTTCGACCGAGGTGGTTTGGCCTGACGCCAGTGCAGCACGCAGTTGGGCAATGGGCACTTCGGTGACTTCGATCATGCGTTCACCGCCAGTGCGCTGGAATGAAGGGTTAGGGGTGCTTCGAATGGGCTTTTCATCGTGCTTTTCCGTTTCGCTGCGTGCTCTCGGGCGTACCGGAGCCGGCTGTAGTGGTCATCCGGGTGGTGTATTTAACACCAAGCGGGCACTACCGGCACGAGCGTTTGATCGATACTCTCTGCCCGAGCGATCTGGGCATCGAGGCGAACGTTGAGCGAAAGACGAGAGTTCAGTGGCGGCATGCAGGGTAAGAACTACCGGTACCTTAACGCCGATAAACCCCCACCCGGCACGGCCACCCGCGCCGGGTTCGTGCTGCTTGAACATTTCTCGCTACCGGCCTTCACCCAGATGCTCGATACCCTCGTCACCGCCAACCTGCTGCGACCGCGGCTGTTTTCGCCGCGCACCTTCGGCATGCTCGAAGGCGAGGTCGTTAGCGATCTGGGATTGGTCATCCGCCCTGATGCACGGCTTGAACCATCGGTGCTCAAGGACCTCGATCTGCTGGTGATCTGTGGCGGCTACCGCACTGAACTCAAGGTCGACGAGGCCCTGATCCCTTTGCTGATGATTGCTTCCGAGCGCGGGCTTACCCTGGCAGGTCTGTGGAACGGCGCGTGGTTTCTCGGTGCCGCGGGTTTGCTTGAGGGCTACCGCTGCGCGATCCATCCGGAGCATCGTCCAGCGCTGGCGGAAATGGCCCGGGTCAGCCATGTCACCAGCGAGCCGTTCGTGGTGGACCGTGACCGACTCACCGCTTCCAGCCCGTCCGGAGCTTTCCACATGGCGCTGGAATGGATCAAAACGCTGCACGGCGAGGCGCTCGTGGAGGGCATCGAAGACATCCTCTCGTTCGAGGAGTCACGTTACCGGCGCACCAAGCCCAGCCGCCACATCTCGATGAGTGCGCCGCTCAGGGAAGTGGTCAAGCTGATGGAAGCCAACCTTGAAGAACCGCTGGAAATGGAGCAACTGGCGGAGTACGCCGGACGTTCGCGGCGGCAGATCGAGCGTCTGTTCAAAGAGCAACTGGGTACTACGCCGCAGCGCTATTACCTGGAGCTGCGTATCACCGAAGCCAGACGCCTGCTGCAGCACACCGAGCTGTCTCAGGTAGAGGTGCTGGTGGCCTGCGGGTTCGTCTCGCCGAGTCATTTCAGCAAATGCTACAGCGCGTACTTCGGCTACCGCCCCTCCAGGGAAAAACGGCTGGTTAAGTAAGGCGCAGGCCAGGCACGGCTGACTCACGCCACAGGCCAGTAGTGGCTTAGCGGTGGTTCCCGGCCCGTTACCGGGTCGGTCTCGGGAAACGTGAGCCTGGCCATGCGCTCGCTCATCGCCTGGGTGGGCGCTTGGCGGCATATATCCCAGTCCTGTCCTGGCGGATAGCCGCCGACCACCAGGAAATCGTCGCTGGCCCACACGCGGCAATGGCCGGTGCCGGCGGGTAACAGCACCACATCGCCCTGGTTGACCGTTACCTCGTGGCCATTCGGCCCGCCCAGCAGCAACCGCGCGCTGCCCGAGGCAAATCCCAACACTTCATGGGCGGTCGAATGGTAGTGGTGGTAATCGAATACCCCGTCACGCCAGGCCGGTTTCCAGCCGTTGCGGATGAACAGCGCTTCCATGGCCGAGGCCAGCTCGCCGTCGGTCATCACGTCGCTGTAATGCAGCACCGGCAGGCGCGGGTTGTTCGGTACCCAGCCGTTGCGTTGCAGCAAAAGTGTCTTCGGTGTTTGCATGGTCTTCGCCCAGGCAAAGCCGGTCGGCAGCGCAATCGAACCTGCGCCCACGACCAGTGCCCCTTTGATGAAAGTGCGTCTATCGACTGTCGTCATGGGTATCCCCTCGTTGCAGATGACCCGCGCAAGCCTGCCACGTTCCCTGGATGACGCGCGCCGATGATGTCACGCTGCCTGAGGAGGTTGCTGTTTCAACGCCCGCCACCTGCATAGCGTTGAACCCTTGTGTTCGCGGCGCGGTCGGTTGATTCGTGCCTGAAGATCATTTGTCATTTGCGGCCTCCGGGCTGTTTGGCGTCGGGCGACAAGGCGATACTTCGCAAGACTTTGAAAATCAAGACTTTGAACATTCAACAAGGCCCATGGATGGCCGTCGCGAGGTTCCAATGATGAATGCAATGCATCGATTTGCACTGCTGATAAGCGCTGCTACGTTGCTCAGCGCCTGTGGTGAAACGTCCAAGCTGCCGTTTCAGGCGGGCGTTGGCCCCAAGCCGCAGTTGCCCGAGCCAACCCATTCGCTGATTCCAACGTTAAAGGTCTCCAAGGCCGTGGGCTGGACTGGCAGCGCAATGCCCAAGGCGCCCGAGGGCTTCAAGGTGCAGGCCCTGGCCGAGAACCTGCAGCACCCGCGCTGGCTATACAAATTACCGAACGGTGACGTGCTGGTTGCCGAGAGCAACACGCCGCCCAAGCCTGAAGGCACGACGGATGGCGGCACGGGCCTGCTGGCATGGGCCAAGCGTACAGCCACCGGTATCGTCATGGGACGTGCCGGGGCCGAGGCACCGAGCGCCAATCGCATTACCCTGCTGCGTGATGCCGACGGTGATGGCAAGGCAGAAGTGCACAAGGTGTTTATCAGCGGGCTGACCTCGCCATACGGCATGGCATTGGTGGGTAACGAGTTGTTCATTGCCAACGCCGACGCAGTGGTCAAAGTGCCGTACAGCGAAGGCCAGACCGAGATCACTGCGACGCCCGTTAAAGTCACCGATCTGCCGGCAGGTATCAATCATCACTGGACCAAAAACATCGTCGCCAACAGCGACGGCAGCAAGCTCTACGTGACCGTGGGGTCCAATAGCAACGTCGGCGAGAACGGCATTGAGGCCGAGCAAGGGCGGGCGGCAATCTGGGAAGTCGATGCCATGACCGGTCAGAAACGGCTGTTTGCCAGTGGCCTGCGCAACCCCAACGGCTTGATCTGGAAACCGGGCAGCACCGAGTTGTGGACCGTAGTCAACGAGCGTGACGAAATCGGCAGCGATCTGGTGCCTGACTACCTGACCTCCGTTAAAGACGGCGCATTCTACGGCTGGCCGTGGAGCTACTACGGCAACCACGTCGACACCCGCGTGCAACCGCCACGCCCGGACATGGTGGCCAAGGCCATCGCTCCGGATTACGCGCTGGGTACGCACGTCGCGCCGCTGGGCCTGACCTATTCGGATGCTCGCGGTATGCCGGAGAGCTTCGCCAACGGCGTGTTCGTCGGTGAACACGGTTCCTGGAACCGCAACCCTCAGGCAGGCTACAAAGTGGTGTTCATTGGCTTCCAGAATGGCCAGCCGTCGGGAATGCCGATCGATTTCCTCACCGGCTTCCTGAATGCCGATGGCCAAGCCCAGGGTCGTCCGGTCGGTGTGATCCTCGATCAGCAAGGTGCGCTGCTGGTGGCGGACGATGTGGGCAACAAGGTCTGGCGTGTAAGCCGCACTAAGTAGTCGGTAGCGGCTAGCCGTACTGTGTATCGGCGGTACGGCCCGAGACGGTTTGGGCCGGCGCCAATGTGCATATTGGACGCCGGACCATCCTGTGGTCTACTTCGCAGCTTCGCGGATTGACAGCCGCGCCTAAACTGCGTGCGCAAGCGCCGCACACTCATCCAGTCTCCGGGACGGCCCGATGCAGTTTTCTTCCGGTTCCCAGCGTCACGTCATCGGCATGTGGTTGATGGTTGGCGTGGGCTTTGTCTTTGCCAGCCATGACGCCATTTCCAAGACCCTGATCCTCGCGCTGCCGGTGATCTTCGTGGCGTGGTCGCGCTACCTGATCCATACGCTGCTGGTGACCGCTGCCATCCTGCGGGATCGGCGTACCGATGCCTTTCACACCCGGCGCCCGTGGCTGCATCTGCTCAGGGCCGTTTTTTTGCTGGGCGACAGCCTGACCTTTCTTTTCGGCCTGACCCATGTGCCGCTGGCGGAGTCCACCGCACTGGTGTTCCTGGCGCCGGCCTTTGTGACGATCCTTTCGCCCTTGCTGTTCGGCATCAGGGCCGATCGTTTGCAGTGGTTGTCGGTGATCGTCGGGTTTATCGGCGTGCTGGTAGTGATCAATCCGGGCGGTGACGGCTTTACCCTGTGGATGCTGTTCCCGCTGGCGTGCGCATTTTGTTTCGCGGTCTATCAGATGCTCACGCAACTGGCTGGGGAATCGGACAGCCCGGCGGTGTGCAGCTTTTATGTGGGCGTGTTCAGCACCGCATTGCTGAGCCTGGCGGTGCCGTTTTTCTGGGTCGCACCGAGCCCTTCGCAATGGCTGCTGCTGGTGGTGCTCGGCAGCCTCGGGCTTTCGGCGCATTTTCTGATCGCCAAGAGTTATCGTTATGCTTCGTCCTCAGTGCTGGCGCCCTTGGGCTACCTGCAGATCGTCTTCGCCAGTGCATATGGAATGGTATTTTTCGACAGTTATCCAGCGCTGTCATCAGCGTTCGGCATGGCGCTGATCTGCCTGAGCGGGCTGCTGGTGTACGCCAAACGCATCCCGGCGGCGGTGGCCGGTTAAGCCCAGGCACCCACGCCTGGGCGTCGATCAGCGGGTGCCTTTGCGCGCCCCCGCCACGCACAGGATGACGGCGACGGTGACCACGATCATGGTCACGCTGACCTGCTCGTGCAGCAGCGTCACCGCCAGCGCCAAGCCGAAAAAGGGCTGTAGCAGTTGCAACTGACCCACCGCGGCAATCCCACCCTGCACCAGACCGCGATACCAGAACACAAAGCCGATCAACATGCTAAACAGCGAGACGTAGCCCAGGCTTAGCCACGCTGGCAGGCTGATGTGCGCAAAAGAAGACGGCGCAGTAAGCCAGCTCAGCGGCAGCATGATCGGCAGCGACAGGACGAGCGCCCAGCAGATCACCTGCCAGCCGCCCAGCGTCCTGGAAAGCCTGGCGCCTTCGGCGTAACCCAGGCCGCACACCAGAATCGCCAGCAGCATCAGCAAGTCGCCCGTCGGCGACGCGGTTAGGCCTTGGGACACGGCAAAGCCGACCACCAGCGAACTGCCCAGCAATGAGAACAGCCAGAACACAGGGCGAGGCCGTTCACCGCCACGCAGCACGGCAAAGACAGCGGTCGCCAACGGCAAAAGGCCGACGAACACAATCGAATGCGCGGAGGTGACGTATTGCAGCGCCAGCGCCGTGAGCAGTGGAAACCCGATTACCACTCCCAGCGCGACGATGCACAACGCCAGCAGTTGATGCCTGGCAGGGCAGGTGTGCCTGAGCAGCAACAGCACGCACAAGGCCACGATGCCGGCAATCGAGGCGCGCGCGACCGTCAGGAACACGGGGGCGAACTCCTGGACCGCGATACGCGTCGCCGGCAGTGAACCGCTGAAAATCACCACGCCGATCAGGCCGTTGATCCAGCCGCCGGCGGTCTGATCCTGGCGTCGGTGTTGCGGATGTGGAGCTGTTTGCATGGTGACAGGCTCATTGAGGCAGCGGTGATCGGATGAGGTTCGGTGTGGGAGGGTAGGGACGTGCGGTTGCGGTTGGCGAATCCTAGAGCGCAGAATCATTACAATCAAAAAATTGTCATGGATACACCGCCGATGCCTCGCGCCCGCTACAAGACAATCGTTGACACCTTTGCCAGCGAGATTTCCTCCGGTGCACTGCCGCCGGGTAGTCGCCTGCCCACGCACCGCCAGTTGGCCGCGCAGCACGGGTTGGCATTGGTGACCGCGTCCAGGGTCTACGCCGAACTGCAAGCGATGGGCCTGATCAGCGGCGAGACGGGCAGGGGGACGTTCGTGCGGGAGATCGCGCTGCCGCTCGGCCACGGTATCGACCAGCAGGCCGGAGCGGTCGGTGTGCTGGACCTGAATTTCAATTACCCAACACTGCCCGGCCAAGCCGAGTTGCTGCGCAGCGGCTTGCGGCAATTGGCTCTGTCAGGGGATCTGGACGCACTGTTGCGGTATCAGCCCCATGCCGGGCGCGCCCATGAACGTGGCTGTATCGCCCGGCACCTGGCCGATCGCGGACTGGCAGCACAGGCCGAACAGGTGCTGATCGTCAGTGGCGCACAACATGGGCTTGCCGCCACGGTCATGGCCTTGCTCAAGCCGGGGGATGTGGTCGCGGTCGATGCGCTGACCTACTCGGGCTTCAAGGTGCTCGCCGACGCCCAGCGGCTGGAACTGGTGCCTATTGCGTTGAGCGACACGGGGCCTGACCTGGATGCACTGGAGCAGCTCTGCCGCAAACGGCGCATCAAAGCGGTTTACACGATGCCGACCCTGCACAATCCCATGGGCTGGGTCATGGGCCTGCCGTGGCGCCAGCGGTTGGTGGGCATTGCGCGCCAACACGGCTTGCTGCTGATCGAAGACGCGGCCTACGCCTTCCTGGCCGAAACGCCGCCCGTTCCGCTGCGGGCGCTGGCGCCGGAGCGGACGGTCTATGTGTCCGGTTTCTCGAAGAACGTCGCCACTGGCTTGCGCGTCGGTTTCGTGGTCGCGCCCTTGCACTGGGTGCCTGCTATCGAGAGAACGATCAGGGCCACCACCTGGAATACGCCCGGGGTGATGACCGCGCTGGTCTGCGGCTGGATCGAGGACGGCACCGTCGCGCGGCTTGAAGCCGAAAAACGCCACGACGCAAAACAGCGCCAAGCCTTGGCGAAGCAGGCGTTCAGCGGGATGACCGTCGTCGGCCATTGGACCTCGTATTTTCTGTGGTTGCCGCTGCCCGAAGAGGTGCGGGCGGATCAGGTGGTCGTGGCGCTGCTGGCGATGAATATCGCGGTGTCCACCGCTGAAGCCTTCGCCGTTTCCAGCCCCGTGCCACATGCCGTTCGGCTGGCGTTAGGTTCGGTCGGGATGGACGCGTTGCAACAGGCGCTGCAACAGGTTCGCCAGGTCATCGGCAACTTCGCGTACTGAGTTAGTCTGAAAAAGCCTATTGCTAAGGTGCTTTATTCAGAAAAGCGTAAAGGACCTTCTCAGCAGGCCTACCATTGGTGAAATCGATAGTTAACATCACGCAATGCGAGTTCTTTTTTTCATTTAAAGGAGCAGGATAACGCCATACCGAACCGGTTTTGGAAGGACACCCGCGATGAGAATTTCTACCGTGCTGACGCTGGTCGCGCTACTGACCGGTGGTGTTGCCCTCCATGCCCCTGTCTATGCTGCCAGTGCGGCGATTGTCCCTACGCCGTCGGTTACCGAGGAGCAGTCTTGCCACCTGATGCCCGTTGCTGACAGCGGCGTGGCGCTCAAACGGTCGCAGTCGGTCGGTGTGCTTTACAGCGAGAACACGGTCAGTACGCTGCACTATCTTGAGCAATACCACGCTGTAGCGTTGAACGGCGCCAGGAACGGCGCGGTGGACTCACGAATCCGCCAGGCATTCGTCGACAGTTCCGATCCGAAGCTGGCGATCGACTGGCTTAACTCTTCCCTTGTCCGGCAATTTGCGTCGGTGACGGTCTACGGCAGCCTCGACGCCTTAATGCAGGCGCGCCCTGACGTGGTGGTCATGCTCGACACTTACAATCAGCTCGTCACTCAACGCAATAGTAAGGTTCAGGCTCGTTTCATTGCGAAGTTCTATGACTCGAATCTGCAATACATCGGCAAGGCCCAAGGCCTGGGGACCCGGGAGCTGACCTCTGTCTGGGTTCACGATAAGGCCGCTGCGCAAATCGCCCTGCAGATCGACCAGCAGCGTGATTTGCAAATCCAGGCGCTCAAGCAGTTCGATGCCTCGCTCAAGGCCCTGGTGAGTGCCGGTGAAGTGGCGCAAGTGGCGGGCAACTGACCAAGCTACCGATGAGCCTACCGACAACAGGACGCTGAGCCGCCTGGCTGTCGGCGGTGGTGTCGGAGCTGCCTGAACGCGACCTCTGCTACTTGATGCGTGGCCTTGTCTCGCAGCGCACTGCACCTCAGCGCACCTGTCCCTTGAACTCTCCGTGTCGCCTTGCGCCCTAATACCCAAAGCTGCAACCGCAGCGGCAAACCAGGGAGCGTGCCCATGCCGGAACCAGAAGTCCTTAACCTGTACCGTGCCTATATCGATTGCCTGAATCGTCAGGATTGGTCTGCACTGGGTCAGTTCGTCGATGACGAGGTGCATTACAACGGCCAGTGGATCGGCCTCGCCGGTTACCGGGAGATGCTGGAAAACGATTTCCGTGCCATTCCCGATCTGCAGTTCGTCATCGATTTGTTGCTGGCCGACCCCCCGCATATCGCCGCGCGGCTGTGCTTCGACTGCACCCCAGTGGGGCAATTATTCGGCTTGGCGGTCAATGGCCAGCGGGTCAGTTTCACCGAGAACGTCTTCTATGAGTTCAGTGGCGGGCGTATCCACAGCGTTTATTCGGTCATCGACAAGGCGGCTGTCCAGGCGCAGTTGACAGGTACTCGTGCAGCCTATGTTGCAGCGCAGCGATAGCGTCCGGCAGCGCCAGAAACCGTTCGATGGTTATGATCTCCCAGCGCTGGCCTTCGTCGCCAAAAACCACCTGATCGAACGTGCCCTTGGGAACCCTGGCCACCAGAAACCAGGTGTCCTGACCCTTCATGCCCTGGCCCGGATAAACCCGCTCGTACACGATCCACTCGGGTTTTAAGGTCAGGCCAAACTCTTCGTGAGTTTCCCGAAGTGCGCACTGCTCAGGGGTTTCGTCGCCTTCGCGACCGCCACCGGGCAGGTCCCAGCGTCCGGGCCAGGGAATCGACGGCAGGTCGTCGCGCAGGTAGGTCAGCAAAAGACCTTCGCAGATGACAGCGATCTTGGCGCCTGAAAAGGGCGGATGCATGCTCGGCGGGCTCCTTGGGAACGGGCTGCCAGGCAGCCGGGAAGCAATGGAAACCCGAGCTTATCTGCCTGAGCGCCGCGATTGAAATGTGCTTGAGTCGCCCCAAGGTAACTGCATACCCTCAACCGCTCTCAATCGCACCCCGGTAGGTCAGGCCTTGCCGCCTGGTTTTGCGGCGCTTCATGGATCACCGTCAGTGACTCACTCTGGAGGCTTGTTTAATGACTAACTCAGCGTACGTTCCCCCCAAGGTCTGGAAAAACGAAGCCGGCTCCGGCGGCCAGTTTTCCAAAATCAACCGTCCCGTCGCCGGCCCCACCCATGAGAAAACCCTGCCTGTGGGCAAACAACCGCTGCAGCTCTATTCGCTGGCGACTCCCAACGGTGTGAAGGTCACCATCATGCTCGAAGAGCTGCTGGCGCTGGGCAAGCACGAAGCTGAATACGACGCCTGGCTGATTCGCATTGGCGAGGGCGACCAGTTCTCCAGCGGTTTCGTCCAGATCAATCCCAACTCCAAGATCCCGGCTTTGCTCGACCGCAGCGTCGAGCCACCTGTGCGCGTGTTCGAATCCGGTTCTATTCTGTTGTACCTGGCGGAAAAATTCGGCGCCTTGTTGCCCAGCGATCCTGCAGGCCGAACCGAAACCCTGAATTGGCTGTTCTGGCAAATGGGTGCGGCTCCTTATCTGGGCGGCGGCTTCGGGCATTTTTATGTTTATGCCCCGGAAAAGATCGAATACGCCATCAATCGCTTCACCATGGAAGCCAAGCGTCAGCTGGATGTACTGGATCGCCGTCTGGCCGAAAGCCCTTACCTTGGAGGCGACCAATACAGCATCTCTGACATCGCGGTGTGGTCGTGGTACGGCCAGTTGGTGCGCGGCACTGTCTATGATGCTGCCCACTTCCTTGCCGCCGAGGAGTACACCCATGTGCAACGCTGGGCTGAAGAAATCGCCAACCGTCCTGCGGTGATACGCGGCTTGCGAGTCAACCGGACCTGGGGCGAGGACGGCGAGCAGGTAACGGAGCGGCATTCGGCGGCGGATCTGGACTGAGGCTGGGCCATGATGTGACCTGAAGCGGTCCGGATTGCCGGCGATAACGACCTTGCAGCCACCACCGCTGGCAAGCCGGACCGCTGCACATCAGTAGTCGGGAAAACCGCAGGACAGGCGCGCTTCAGTAAGTCCAGGTCAGCGACGCAGTCAGGTTACGCGGTGCGCCGTAGTTGGCGCTGGTCGCGCTGTTGTACAGCGACATCAGGTATTTGCGATCGGTGACGTTGTTCAGGTTAAGCGACGTGCTCCAGTGCTGATCGATGTCGTAGCCGGTCATCAGGTCCACCAGCGCGTAGGCGTTTTGGCGAATCGCGCTGTTGCCATCGTTCTCCACCGGCCCCTGCCAGCTCACGCGCGCGCCGACCCTGGCCTGTGGCAGCCCCGGCAGTCGATAGGTGGCCATGCCGCGAACGCTGTGGGTTGGCACGTACTTGCGGGCACGATCGCCGTTGTCATCATCGATGCGCACATAGGTGTAGCCTGCAAGCACGTCCAGACCCGGCAAGGCTTCTCCGGAGGCCTGCAGTTCGATGCCGTGGCTCTTGTAGTCCAACGCGTTGTAAACAGTCTGGCTACCGACGAGACCTACGTACTCAGAGACGTTTTGCTGCTTGGTCTTGAACGCTGCGGCGGTCAGGTTCAGGCCATTGTCCAGGCTGCCCTTGAGGCCGATTTCTTCACTGGTGCCTTCCAGCGGGTCCAGCATTCTGCCGTCCAGGCCCACCTTGTATTGCGGGCTGAAAATCCGCGTCCAGCTGCCGTAGACGCTCCAGCGGTCATTGAGGTCGTACACCAGGCCGGTATATGGCGTGACCTTGCCGTGCTCGCGGGTATCGTGATCAACGCCGTAGTCCAGACCGCTGCCATCGGCACTGAGCATTCGCGCCCCGACGATCCAATGCAGGTCATCCATCAGGCTGAAACGGGCCCCGGCATAAACACTCTTTTGCGTATCGCGGTAGTTCTGGTTATTGGTCTGCGAGGTCCAGTTCAAGGGCGGGCGAACGGTCGCGCCTGCCAGTGCACCCGAGAAGCTGGTGTCGTAGTAACCCGCCTCACCCTCGCCAATATCATGCTCGTTGGCCTTCAAATGCGTGCGGCCATAGTTGGTACCCAAGGTCAGCTCATGATCGCGGCCAAACAGCGTGAAAGGTCCGGAAAGCTGTGCCTCGCCGATCATCTGGTCGGTCTTGCTGGTGATATGGGTGGCAAACGCTGTCGCATCATCGCCGGTGACGCCGGAGATGTAGAACATGTCTGTGTCCTGATACTGGCGGATGCCGGTCAGCGACAGTTTGCTGGTCCAGCCGTTGCCGAAGTCATGCTTGAGTTCGGCAAAGGTGCGCTGGGTGTGCACATTCCAGTAGGTCCATGGCTGGCCGACGTTGGCGCTGCGCCCGCTGTAGTGGATCGGGTTACCGTCCGCATCGGCCAGCGGCAGGTTGCCCCAACTGCTGGCATTGGCGTTGCTGTCGTGCTGGGAGAAACCGACGGTCAGGGTGTCGGCATCGGAAAGGTCGAAGTCCAGCAGGCCCGCCGCCACGTTTAGTTCGTGACTGTAGCGGTCCAGATAGGAGTTGCCTTTGTCATGGGCATAGATGAAACGCCCGCGCACGTTGCCGCTGTCGGTCAGCGGGCCGGAAACGTCGACGTCCACCCGACGGTTGTCCCAGGAGCCGACGCTGGTACCGATTTTGGCCTGCAATTGCTTGGTCGGACGCTTGCGCACGAAATTGACGGTGGCCGATGGGTTGCCGGTGCCGCTCATTAAACCGTTGGCGCCGTGAAGCACATCGATTTGCTCGTACTCGGCCAGGTCCTGATCGCCCACCAGCAAGTCACCGGTGAAAGGCATGCCCATGCCGTCGTATTCGAAGGTGGTGATGTCAAAGCCGCGCGAGGTGAACTGGGTACGATCGGTCTCGATCTGCTCGACCGTCACTGACGGCGCTGCGCGCAAAGCCTGCTTGACGCTGTTCATCCTGAAGTCGTCGATCTGGTCGCGGGTCACGGTAGTGACCGCTTGCGGCGTTTCCTTGTCCGATAGCCCCAGGCGCGTCGTGCTGGTGGCTGTCTTGCCCTGATAACCCAGGCTTTGATCGTCGGCTGGCATGCCGTCGCTTTGGATCTGAGTGGAGGGGAGGGTGATTTCAGCCCCATAAACGAGAGGCGTGGTGCTGCAGGCGCCAGCCAGGATCAGGCAGGCAGGTAGGCGGGCTTTCACGGGTGGTTTCCTGAGTCGGGAGCAGAAAATTGATCGGTAATAAGAATGCGAATGCGAAATATACACAATTGGTAATAAGTGTTTACGAATTTTTCACATTTACAACTGATGCTGGACCGCACAAGAGAGCTGAAGGCAGGTTACAGGTAGGAATACTCACTAACGTGGGTGCGACAAGCGCTGTCCCGTTGAGAGCATCTTCATATAAGGGTTGGGGATTTTCCGACAGATTGCATGCAGAAAGGATCAACACTGTCTAGGCTAAAACTTGATGGGTACAAGAAGACCCAGCAGTTCACTCAGGAGTTTTACTATGCGTAAGTGGGTTTCTTCAATTGCCGTTACGTTGTTGCTCACCGGTTCGCTGGCGCCGCTGGCATTTGCCGAGGGCGATGTGGCCGACGGTATAAAGCACGATAACCAAGAGCTGGACAGAGGCGTCGACGATGGCGCAAAAGAAGTCGACAAGGGGGTTAAGCACGATGCCGACGAGGTGGACAAGGGCGTAAAACACGATGATGAAGAGCGTCACAAAGCCGACAAGCATGTCGACAAGGAAGCCAAGAAACACCTCTGATACCAGCCAGGCAACGACCCAGGCTGCGATCAATCTATAAGGAATGAGATATGCGCTTTTTTTCTTTGTGTCTTCTGACCGCTCTTGCAATCAGTCAACCGGCCTTCGCCAAGGACGATCATCACGAATGTGAAGAGGCCCTCGGTAAACTGAAGGCGACCACGGATGCCGACTACAGCGCCTCCGGGCACCATGAACACCAACAGGCCAAGGCCGCCCATGAATCGGGTGACTACAAGAAGTGCGCTGATCAGGCGAACAAGGCGATCACGCATTTGAAACAGAAGTGATGGTGAACCGATGAAGAAGCTCACAGTGGCCCTCCTGTTCTTGATGTGCGCAGGGTGCCAGTACTTTGGCTATCAGGATGACAACTGCACCAACGAACCGGATCAACCGGCCTGCGACGGTAGTCATCCTGTCGAAGGTCATCGCAAGTAAATCCCGCTAACCTTCAGAAGCATCCATGCCCCTTCATTCGACGGCGACGTTTCACAGACGCGCCGTTGCGTGAGGGTGGCCCGCAGCCGGAAAAGCGCAAGACATCCGGTGGGAAACCCGGATAATGGCGGCCTCTCGTTTTTCGCTTCTGGTACTGCCGCATGGAAATCAAGGTCAACTTTCTCGACAATCTTAGACTTGAAGCCAAGTTCGACGATTTCACGGTGATTGCCGATCAGCCCATTCGCTACAAAGGCGATGGCTCGGCGCCGGGGCCGTTCGATTACTTTCTGGCGTCGTCGGCCTTGTGCGCGGCCTACTTCGTTAAGTTGTACTGCCAGACGCGCAATATCCCCACCGATCACATTCGCCTTTCGCAAAACAATATTGTCGACCCGGAAAACCGTTACAACCAGATCTTCAAGATTCAGGTCGAGTTGCCCGCCGATATTTCCGAAAAGGATCGGCTGGGCATTCTTCGCTCCATCGACCGCTGCACGGTCAAGAAAGTGGTGCAGGCTGGCCCTGAGTTCGTGATAGAGGAAGTCGAAAATCTCGATGCCGATGCCCAGGCGTTGCTGATGCCAGCATCCAGTACCGAGGGGGCGAGCACTTATATAGCCGGCAAGGACCTGCCGCTGGAGCAGACCATTGCCAACATGTCGTCCATTCTGGCGCGGCTGGGCATGAAGATCGAAATCGCCTCGTGGCGCAATATCGTGCCCAACGTATGGTCGCTGCACATCCGCGATGCCCATTCGCCGATGTGCTTTACCAACGGCAAGGGCGCGACCAAAGAGAGTGCACTGGCGTCGGCACTGGGCGAATTCATCGAGCGTCTGAATTGCAACTTCTTCTACAACGATCAGTTCTGGGGCGAAGACATCGCCAACGCTGCGTTTGTGCATTACCCCGACGAGCGCTGGTTCCAGCCCGGCCCCGATGACGCCTTGCCGAGCGAGATTCTTGACCCATACTGCCTGAAGATTTACAACCGCGACGGCGAACTGCGCGGTTCGCATTTGTTCGACACCAATTCCGGTAACACGCAGCGGGGCATCGTTTCCCTGCCGTTCGTGCGTCAGTCGGACGGCCAGACGGTGTATTTCCCGTCCAACCTGATCGAAAACCTGTACCTGAGCAATGGAATGAGCGCTGGCAATACGCTGGCCGAAGCCCAGGTGCAGTGCCTGTCGGAAATCTTCGAACGCGCCGTCAAGCGCGAAATTCTCGAAGGCGAAATCGCTCTGCCTGACGTGCCGCATGAGGTGATCGCCAAATACCCCGGTATTCTCGCCGGCATTCAGGGGCTGGAAGAGCAGGGCTTCCCGGTGCTGGTCAAGGATGCATCGCTGGGCGGTGAATTCCCGGTCATGTGCGTCACCCTGATGAACCCGCGCACCGGCGGGGTGTTCGCCTCCTTCGGCGCACACCCAAGCTTTGAGGTCGCGCTGGAACGCAGCCTAACCGAATTGCTGCAAGGTCGCAGTTTCGAAGGCCTGAACGATCTGCCGCAACCGACGTTCGAAGGCCATGCGGTCACCGAGCCGAACAACTTCGTTGAGCACTTCATCGATTCGAGCGGGGTAGTGTCCTGGCGCTTCTTCAGCGCGAGGGCCGATTACGAATTCGTCGAATGGGACTTCTCAAGCCAGGGCGGCGCCAGTGCAAAAGCGACAGCCAACGCCGAAGAGGCCGCGACGCTGTTCGGCATTCTCGAAAACATGGGCAAGGAAGCCTACATGGCGGTTTACCAAGACCTTGGCGCTACCGCCTGCCGCATTCTGGTCCCTGATTATTCGGAGATATATCCGATCGAGGATCTGATCTGGGACAACACCAACAAGGCGCTGCTGTTCCGCGCCGACATCCTCAACCTGCACAACCTGAGCAAAGTCGGCCTCAGAACGCTGGCCCAGCGCCTGGAAGACAGCGAACTGGACGATTACACCGACATCACGACCCTGATTGGCATCGAGTTCGACGACAACACTGCCTGGGGCCAGCTGACCATTCTGGAGCTGAAACTGCTGATCTATCTGGCCTTGCAGAAGTACGAAAAAGCCAAGGATTTGGTGGAAGCGTTTCTGCAGTACAACGACAACACCGTTGAGCGCGGCCTGTTCTACCAGGCGGTGAATGCCGTGCTGGAAATGCAATTGGACGAGGATCTGGCGCTGGAGGATTACGAGGTCAATTTGCGCAGGATGTTCGGCAACGAGCGTATGGACGCTGCCATCGGCTCGGTCAACGGCAGCGTGCGCTTCCATGGCCTGACGCCAACCAGCATGAAGCTGGAAGGGCTGGACCGGCACCTGCGGCTGATCGATAGCTACAAGAAGCTGCACACGGCAAGGGCCCTCGCAGCGGGCGCTTCGCGGTAACGCACGATCAGGCCAGGGTTGCGCAGATACCGGTTCTGCAGCCCTCCGGCTTACCGGCGGTGGTGAGTCCGATCGCGGCCGCCGGAAAACTGGATGGCTACAGCACACCCGATTTGAGATTCTGGCTGCGAAGTGTGACTGGCTGCGAAGTATTAAAAAGCCGCGTCAGAGCGAACGAATGAATCGACGTTCGCCGCAGCTCGGGCTTTCGTCCGACGCTGCGAGGGAAAATCCACAACGGTCGAGTACTTTGGCCGATCCGACATTTGCCGTATACACGAAGGCAATCAATTGCGTCAGGCGCCAGCGTTCACGTGCCTGCTGAATCAGATGCCTGAGCGCCAGCGTCGCCAAGCCTTGGCCTCCCGCGTTTCGAGCGACGCGGTAACCCACCTCCGCAGTGTTCGGTGCAGTGTTGATGTTCTTCAGATTGGCTCGTCCCACGATCCTTGCGCTGTGATCCTCAATGACGAACGGATGCCAGGTGCCCGCCGCCATGGCGCACAGGTACTCATCAATATGACTACCCACACCTTGCAGCGAATAGAACGCAGCGGCCCGAGCCTCGATGTGCGATTCGAACCACTCGCGATTCTCGATTTCGAAGGCCAACAGGGCTTCGATGTCGCAGCGTTTCATTTCGCGAATGGAGAAGGTGTCTTCGAGAGGTTGAGTTGACATGGGGTATCGGTCCTTATGCTGGCCTGCGCGGAATGCCGCTTGCGCGCAGCCGCGCAATGAACTCAGCTCCTTGCATCCATAACGCACGCCACAAGGAGCCTGGGCAGCGGCAGCCTTCAATCAGCTGACCCTGACCGACGGGAGCTGCCAGGCACTTCAGCTTCTAAGATCGGTGTTCTTGTCATCCGAACAGACTTTGGGCTTATCAAGCGGATGGAATTTGCCCTTCACCTGTAGTTCGTCGAAGTGCTTGCCCAACGCTTGTTCTGTCTTGCTCACATAACTGTCGTCCAGGCTGTCTACCACCACCCACACCTTCGGCAGGTTTTGAAAATAGGCCTCGTCGATCTTTACATCCGTTGTCAGTTCCCGGTCCGAACGCCAGAGGCACTTGCATTGTGTTCTGTCGGGTTCCTGTGGCCAGGCTTCAGATGTGGTGATCCAGATTTCATAACAATTTTTCAGCTCATCTTTTTCCAGTGTTTCCAGTTTTTCCAGCGGAATGAATGTATTCACGGTGTCACCTGTTAAGCGAGTGGATTTCAAAGCGCCGTGTCTTACGCGCGCCTACCCCTGTTCCTGACTGTTTCAGAGGTGTACACCTATAGGGCCAACAAGTGGCAAGGGAGTTCCCTCGACACAATTCCGGCACCTGCAACGGCAGCACACTGCAGCGTTCAAGCCCGCCGCTTCGCTGGCACATGAGGCCAGGCGGCCGCCATGGTCCACTACGATATGCCCCGCAGGTATCGGGCTTGCCGGTCGCACTGGTTGTGCTCGCTACCGCTGGTAAGCCGGACGGTTACACGGTCCGGCCTGCGTTAAGGCTTTGCAGTTTCGAAGAGGTCGAGCAGATCGCGAATCGTGCTTTCAAGATAATGGCCTGCGCGGTACTCCGGCTTGACTGCATCGCCGCCCGCCAGCACGTCGCGCGGACGTTCGATGAAGCGGCCTGTCACTTGAAATTGTTCATCGAGCACCAGGACCAACGGGATTGAAATTCGCTCCAGCCCCAGGCGTTCCTTCAGCTCGTTTTCGGCGCGTCCTTTGCTCATGATCGCCAGGCCGATGTTCGGGTGCATGCGTTGCAAAAAGTCCAGGACGGTGACGTTGATCTGGCAATCCGGACACCACATTTCGCTCGCCGCCAGTAGATGGAAGCGGCCCTCGACGGCACGTATCCGTTGTTGCGTCGCCGGGGTGATCGCCTCGGGGGCGGCCAGTTTTTGCTGGATGACCCGCACGGCGGCGATTTCCGCGGGCAGGCCACGGCTGACGAAGGATTCAAACGCTTCGCCGTGGTTGAAGAGTTGCAGGTAGCTGGACATGGGGCGATCTCGCTGTGCAGTCGGATGCACCACTGCGCCAGTCATGGAAGGCGCGGGTGAACATCATCGACCAGTAGGTTCATGCAAAGGCCTAGTGGCCTGATCATAACCGGGTGTAGCGGCGAACGTTCGACGATTGTTCTGGACGGGTCTGACGTGATCGCTGGCCTCGCCCCGTCATGTATCTGCGAGGAGGCAGCAGTCGTTCGTTCGCACCGTGCGATCGCCCTGCAGACGGAGGCCATCGGCCGCGCGGTGCTTTACGCCATCGAATAGCCGGATGAGGTGGATGAAGGAAATCGTGGTACGGCCGACGCCGGCCTTCCACTGACGGTGAAGGCGGGGAGCCGATCATTGGTAAAGGCCGTCGGTGGTGTTACTTACGCCCCTTGGGCTTGACCTTGTCCAACCGCGCGATCGCCAAATTGTGCAGGTACTGCCTTACCGCGTCGTGATGCTCGGCACTGACGTGATAGCAGTCCAGCAGGCCGAGCAAATACCCTTCGGCCATCGCGTGGTAGCGAGAGACGCCTTCTCGGGTGTCGCTGGTTTGCAGCTTTGCGATCAACGCGTCGATTCGGGCACGATTTTCAACCGGGAACCAGCCCTGCTGTGGCGGCGAGCCGGCTTCATCCGATAACGTTGCGTCCAGATTCATTAGACCTCCAGGCGGGGACCAGGCTGTCGCACGATACCACTTGAACACAACGGCAACGGCACAAAGGTGATCGCCCAGCCCAGCCCAGCCCAGCCCAGCCCAGCGCCAGGCCGGTCGACCGTTCCCTTAATCCTTGTGATGCCTTTGGGCCAGACCATAGACTGAGGTGTCGAGGCCTTCGAAGCGCGCTTTGAGCTGTAACGCAAGGTACAGCGAGTAATGCCGCGACTGATGCAGGTTGCCCCCGTGAAACCACAGGTTGTCCTGCTGCGTCGGCTTCCACATGTTGCGCAGTTCGCCTTCATACGGGCCGGGATCCTTGGTCGTGCCGGAGCCCAGCCCCCAGCAGCGGCCCACCTTATCGGCCACATCCTGCGAGATCAGTTTTGCCGCCCAACCGTTCATGGATCCGTAGCCTGTGGCGTAAACGATCAGGTCAGCCGGCAGGCGCGTGCCGTCGTTGAGCAGCACAGCGTCGCTCTCGATGCGCTCCACACCCAACCCCGGTGCACTCTTGAGCTTGATCGTGCCGTTGGCAATCAGCGCCGAGGCGCCGACGTCGATGTAATACCCCGAACCACGACGCACGTACTTCATGAACAGCCCCGAGTCGTCATCGCCGAAGTCGAGCATGAAGCCGGCCTTGCTCAAGCTGTCGTAATAGTCTTTGTCCCGCTCCTTGATGGCGGCAAAAATCGGCTTGTGGAAGCTCGGCATCACCTTATAGGGGATCGAGGCGAACAGCATGTCGGCCTTGTCGGTCGTCAATCCGGCGGCCAGCGCATCCTCTGAGTAGAGGTCGCCGAACATCAGTTCCATCAGGCTGTCGGAGCGCACGATGTGGGTGCTGGAGCGCTGCACCATCGTCACGTCGGCGCCGTTTTCGACCAGGTCGGCGCAGATGTCATGGGCCGAGTTATTCGCGCCGATGACCACTGCGCGCTTGCCACGCCAGGCATCGCCGCCGGGGTGGCAACTGGAATGATGTTGCTGACCGACGAATGCATCGGCCCCTGGGTAACCCGGCACATTCGCAACCCCCGACATGCCGGTGGCAAGGATTAACTGAGTGGGCTGCAACGTCAGCCGCTGGCCATTACGCTGCACCTCTACCGTCCATTTTGCGGACTGTTGGTTAAAGCGTGCGCTCAGGCATTCGGTGCGTGGCCAGTAGTTGAGCTCCATGACGTTGGTGTACATCTCCAGCCAGTCGCCAATCTGGTCCTTGGGCGTGAACACCGGCCAGTGCGCGGGGAAGGGCAGATAGGGCATATGGTCATACCAGACCGGGTCGTGCAGGCACAGCGACTTGTAGCGCCCCCGCCACTGATCGCCGGGGCGCTCAGCCTTGTCGACGATCAGGGTCGGCACGCCCAGTCGCTTGAGTCGCGCAGCCAGGCCCAGGCCGCCCTGACCGCCGCCAACGATCAGGCAATAGGGTTGAGTGGTAATCCCCAGTGAGGCAGCTTCATCGCGACGACGCTCCAGCCAGTTACGCTTGTCGAGGTGGCCATGACCGTGATTGGCACCCATTGGCCGGCGCCGGCCAGTGGGTTCTTCGTGGCCCTTGAGCTCGCGCATGGCCGTCAGCAATGTCCAGCACAGGCCGTCCTTCAGACGAACATAGCCTTTGCCCCGGGCGACGTCCGTTTCCAGGCTGATCCAGCCTCCGAGCACGCCGTCCTTCAGCGTCGCCTCGCCCTGCAGTTGCCATTGCTTG
This sequence comes from Pseudomonas sp. UBA5706, assembly GCF_002419965.1. GTDB lineage: Bacteria > Pseudomonadota > Gammaproteobacteria > Pseudomonadales > Pseudomonadaceae > Aquipseudomonas. Next base: position 171,196 of record NZ_DIHC01000011.1, on the reverse strand, counting down.
GGTCCCGTGAGGCCAAGCCTGGTATGGAGCATGTCGCCGATGGCGGGCTTGCCTTCCAGGGTCACCAGGTTCCAGCTGAAAAGCAGCAAGTCACGCCAATAACATTCCTCGGCAAACAGCTCGAGGACGCCAGGCAGATCACGTCGGACAAGTCGTTCGTTGAGCGTTGTGACCCAGTTCGAGAGCTGGGAAGTGGGTGTGTGCACAGGCGCTTGCGTAGCGATGTTCATGAGGGGTTCTCCCGGTCTTTTTGTTTTTGTACCGCTTCGATCAGAGCAAGGGCCGGGCCACCTTCGGGAAAAGCCCGTTGCAGAGCCTTCGCGGCAGATAACAAGCGGTGTCGGCGCAGCGCCTGCGTGTCACGATTACGAGATGAGCAGGTGACACTGTGTCACCCGATGCAGCGGTCTGCGTGACGCGCCGCAGCAGACGCCCGCCGCTGACCTGGTCTAAGCTGCGCACCAACAGTCTCCTAACCGTCGCGGAGCACAATAACAATGACGCCCACCTTGCTCAGCGCTCACGCGCAACAGGTTTTGCAGGCCGTGCAAGGCTCTGCGGTCAACCTCGGTCCGGCTCCGGACCTGGCCATCACACGTTCCTGGCGTCGTTGCCTGGATCAGCACCGGCTCGATCCCGCCAGCCGTCGTGCGCCTGATGTGGTCGAACAGTCACGTTTGCAGGACCACCGTGCGCCGCTGGAGCACATCATCGGCGCGGCACGCTGGCAGATGAACGCTCTTCATCAGAAGATCGGGGGCGATGGCTATGTCGTGCTGCTCACCGATGCCTGTGGAGTGGCCATCGACAGCGTGTTCAACGACGCTGAACGAACGCAATTCCAGCGTGCCGGATTGTGGCTCGGCTCGGTGTGGAACGAGCAAAGCGAAGGCACCAATGGCGTCGGAACCTGCCTGGTCGAACAACGCCAGGTCACCATTTGCCGTGATCAACATTTTCGCGGCACACACGTGGGATTGACCTGTTCGGCCAGTCCGATCTTCGATTCCAAAGGCCAGTTGCTCGCAGTGCTCAACCTTTCCTCGGTTCGGGAGGAGCACAGTCTGCAACAGCACTTTCAGGCCATGGCTCAGACCCACCTGTGCGCCAGATTGATCGAGAGCTGTTTTTTCCTGGGCGATGACACCCATCGTTATCTGTTGCGCTTGCACCCCCAGGCAGGGTACGTGGGGCTGTTGGGTGAAGGTTTGCTGAGTTTCGATGAGAGTGCGCGCATCTGTTCGGTTAATCAGGCCGCGCTGGATATGCTGGGCCTGGACCGCGCGCAGTTGATTGGGCAATCGCTCACCCAATGCCTGCAAACCCCCGTTGAGCAGTTACTCAGTCAGGCCGGTGCGCAGCCGAGCGTCTGTTGGCCCCTGCGCCTGCTCGATGGACGCCTGTTCTACGGGCAGTTACGCCTGCCGGCCGCCAAAGCGCCGTCGCTTATGCCCACCTCGCCCAGGATCGACGATGCGCGTGTGTGCCTGGAAGACCCTCGCCTGCAACGCGCTTTCGCTCGCTCGCTGCGCGTTCTGGAGGCCGATGTTCCGGTGTTTTTGCAGGGCGAGACCGGCACGGGTAAAGAAGCCTTTGCAGCAGCGCTGCATCGCGCCAGCTCGCGGGCACGCCAGCCATTCGTTGCAATCAATTGCGCGGCCATTCCCGAAGCACTGATCGAAAGCGAACTGTTCGGCTACCGCGGCGGCAGTTTCACCGGTGCGCGCAAGGACGGCATGGTTGGAAAACTGGAGCAGGCCCACGGCGGTGTTCTGTTTCTCGATGAGATCGCCGACATGCCGCTGGCGTTGCAGACGCGCTTGCTGCGCGTGTTGGAGGAGCGGCAAGTGGTGCCCCTGGGCGGTGCATCGGGGCGTGCGCTGGATGTGCGCGTGATCAGTGCCAGTCATCAGGATCTGCAGCGTTGCGTGGCCGAAGGGCGCCTGCGCGAAGACCTGTTCTACCGCATCGGGGGGTTCGCCGTGCAGCTGCCGCCATTGCGCGAGCGCTCCGACAAAGGCCGCTTGCTTGATTTGCTTCTGCGCAATGAGGCCAAGGGCACAAACGTGCGCTTGGCGGCCGGGGTGAGAGAGCACCTGTTGGCGCATGCCTGGCCCGGCAATGTGCGGCAGCTGCGCACTTGCCTGCGCACGCTGGTGGCGCTGGCGTGGGAGGGACGGATTGCGCTGGACGATGTGGCGGAACTGCTGCCGCGCGAGCCGGTTGCCGCGATTGAGAACCCGCTCGGAGTGTCCGAGCGCCAAACGCTGCTCGACCTGATTGAGTCAGAGCACTGGCACATTGCCCGCGTTGCGGCCCGACTCGGCATCAGCCGCAATACGCTGTACAGAAAATTGCGCCGCCACGGTATTTTGCGGCCCGTTTAAACCACACCTGGCCCGTCGTGTTCAGAGCTCGATTTCAGCGTTGGCGCGCTCGTCCTCGCTCGCCGAATAGCGCCCCGGCGGCATGCCGACATGGCGGGTGAAGGCGACGCCGAAGGCACTCACCGAACTGTACCCGACCCGTTCTGCGATTTCGCTAATGGCCAGTTCCCGCTGGCGTAGCATTTGTTTGGCCAGCGCCATGCGCCAGGTCAGCAGGTATTCCATAGGCGGCAGACCCACGGCGCGGCCAAAGCCTTCGAAGAACGACGAACGTGACATGCCCGCCGCGCTGGCAAGTTGCGCGACGCTCCATGCAGCGGCGGGGTGTCCATGAATGCGACGCAGCGCCAGGGACAATTTGGGGTCTGACAATCCGCGTAACAGGCCAGGCGAGGGCGCCGTCGAGCCGGTGCAGCGCAGCGCTTCGATCAGCAACACTTCAAGCAGCTTTGCCATGACGATTTCCCGAGCGGGGCGCTGCGCCCGCGATTCATCGCCGACCAGTTGCACCAGCGTCGCCAGCCGCCGCTCGCCGCGTACGTGGACCCAGCGCGGCAGCAGCGGCACCAGCAGCGCTGCGTCTGCCGAGCCGAACACGCAATGCCCCACCAGCATGCGCACGTCTACCGCCGCTTGCGGATCGCCAACCCGCGCCCCTGCCGGCATTGGCGTAATGAGGGTGTTCGTCGCTTCGCCTTCGCGGGGTGGCTCACGGTCCGGGCTTGACGTGGCAAACGCCAGGGGCGCAGGTATCAGCACGAAGTCACCCTCGTTCAGGGTGATCGTATCGCTGTAGCTCGGGCCATCGATGGAGAGGCGACAGGCACCTTCAAGGACCACGAAATAAAACGGTCGGCCCGTTTCAGTACGTCGCACCGCCCAGGGTGCGGAGGCCAGCACCAGTTTGGAAAACGGCGCAGCGGGTTGCAGTAAGCCCACGACTTCGGCCAGCGGATCAACCATGTCGGACGCTCTCGACAAATTGCAGGACGTTTGAGTGTAGTTAGTCTGGTGGCACGAATCTATGGTGGACGGGTCATTCATTTGCTGGAGTTTCAAATGGCTAACACTGTATTGATCACCGGGTGCTCGTCAGGCTTCGGCCTGGAAACCGCTCAGCTTTTCCTGGACAACGGCTGGAAGGTAATCGCGACCATGCGCACCCCGCGCGAAGACCTGCTGCCGCCTTCGGAAAACCTGCGGGTGCTGGCCCTCGACGTGACCGATGCCCAAAGCATCCAGCGCTGCCTGGAAGCCGCAGGGCCCATTGACGCACTGGTCAATAACGCCGGCGTCGGCTTGCTTGCGCCGCTTGAAGGCACGGCACTGAGCGGCGCTCGCGAAGTCTTCGAAACCAATACGTTGGGCAGCATCGCCACGACGCAGGCCGTTGTGCCGCAGTTCCGCGAGCGGCGCGCGGGCGTGATCGTGAACGTGACGTCCACCGTGACCCTTAAGCCTTTGCCGCTGCTGTCGGTCTACACCGCCAGCAAGGCGGCGGTGAATGCCTTCACCGAGTCGCTGGCGCTAGAGCTGGAACCCTTCAATGTCCGTGTGCGCCTGGTTCTGCCGGGTCGTGCGCCGAGCACCCGGTTTGGTGACAACGCACGTCGCTTGATGGGCGAGAGCATGCCTGAGGCGTACGTCGCATTCAGGGAGCGGGTTTTCGAAGCGGTGCGCGACACCGATTCGCCGGTCACCCACGCACTCGACGTCGCCGAAGCCGTGTGGCGGGCCGTGACGGATCCGGCTTCGCCCATGCGCATTGCGGCCGGTGCCGACGCGGTAGCACTCAGCGACGCCATCGCTCAGGCCTGACCCATCCGGCATCGCCTCTGCAGCCGCACGGCCTGCCGGCGGTGGCGCCGCCGAGATCGCTGCCGTCGGCAAGCCGGCTTGCTGCGCAATCGACGTGGCGTGCAGAGCGTGAGGTGGCTACAGCGGGCGCGTATCTTTAAACGGAGACGGCGTCGCTGCCTTCGACCAGCAGCATTCGGTATTGCGCGCCTTTGAGACGGTGCTCGCGGGCCTCCTGATAGGCGGGGCTTTCATACCAGGCACGGGCGGCGGCCATGTCCTGGAAACGCAGAATGGCGACGCCTTCCGCCGAGGGGCCTTCCAGCACATCTAGCTGGCCATAAAATGCAACGCGGGTGATGTCGTGGCCGGTGCGTGCAGCGGGCGCCTTCTCGGCGTACTGCTGCAGCTCTGCGGCATCCGTGGTGTTCTCGCGGATGAAAATGACGTAGGCGGACATGTTCGATTCCTTGTTGGATTCAGTGAGTGTACATAGCAGACTCACGCAGCGCCCGGCCCGCAGACCGCACGGGACGGGACCGGCGTGCAATGGATTTCAGCGCAGTGCCGCGACGATCGCTTTGGCCAGCGCGCCACTGGATGCCGGATTCTGTCCGGTCAGCAGGCGTCCGTCGACCACGATGTTTTCCTGCCATGCAGCCGCTGCCGAATAGTCGGCACCTTCGGCGCGTAGCGCGGTTTCCAGCAGCCATGGCACGTCAGCCTGGGCGTAGCCGGCTTCCTCATCGTTGGAAAAAGATGTCACTCGACGGCCATCGAGAAACGGCCTGCCGTTCTCCAGTTTGACGCCCAGAAACGCCGCCGGGCCGTGGCACACCGCAGCCACGAGCTTGCCGCCGTTCCACGCACGCGCTACTGCGCGTTTGACCTCAGGGTCGCGCGCGATGTCGACCATCGGGCCCAGGCCGCCGGGGAAGAAGATCGCGTCGTAGTCCAGTACGTCCACCTCCGACAGTTTGCGGCTGCGCGCCATGCGGCGGATGGCCGAGCTGTCGCGAAACGCCCGCTGCGCCGGGTCGCTCTCGTCGTAGCCATCCTCAGGTGGCGTGCCGCCCAGCGGGGAGGCGTATTCCACCGCTACGCCCGCTTGAGCGAACACGTCGTAAGGATGAGCGACTTCGGGGAAGAAATACCCGGTGGCGCGCTGGTTAGGGCCGATCTCGGTGGTGTTGGTCAGGATGAACAGTACGTGTTTGATGCTCATGGCGCAGTCCTCATATCGGTGATGGCGAGTTGTTGATTGGTGTTGCGTGGAGTAAGGTTGCGCCGCTTCCAGATATTCGAGAAATTTACTTATCTGATCCCAGATATTCATTGAGCGTTATGAGTCATGCGATACGACCTCAACCTGTTGCCCGTCTTCATGGCCTTGATGGAGGAGCGCAGCGTCACTCGCGCCGCCGCTCGGCTAGGCATCACCCAGCCTGCGCTGTCGAACACGCTCAACCGCCTGCGCGATACCCTGCACGATCCTCTGTTCATTCGTGAGCGTTATGGCATCAAGCCGACCCAGTTCGCCGAAGAAATCGCCCCGGTCATCCGCGAAACGCTGACCCGCCTCGACGGTGTGATCATGGGGCGGCAGCATTTCGACGCCACGACCTCGACTCGGCAGTTCAACATCGCACCCAACAGCTACGTCGAGATCGTGTTGATACCCCAGCTGGTCGCCAGGCTGCGCGAACTGGCCCCGGCCATTAAGGTGGCCCTGATGCCGTTTGGCACGGACCTGGCCGAAACGGGCGTGGTCTCGGGAACCACCGATATGGCCCTTGGGCGCATGGTCGATCCGCCGGATAACCTCATCGTTCAGCACGTAATGGACGACGGGCTTGCCTGTGTCGTGCGCGCCGACCATCCACTGGTGCGCGACAGCCTGTCCCGGGCGCAATATGAACAGTTGCGCCACGTCAACGTGTTGCCACCGGGACGGCTGCGCGTCGGGTTATTCCAGGCGCTGGAGCGGCAGGGCTTGCGCCGCGAACTGGCGATATCGGTGACGCACTTTCTTGCCGTGCCGGAAATCATCGCAGTGACCGATTACTGCGCGACGCTGCCGCGGCTGATCTGCAAACACATCGCCAAGGACGCCCGGCTCAAGGTGGTGCCGGCGCCCGTGGACCTGGGCACATTTGCGGTGGAGATGGCGTGGCACGTGCGCTATCGCAATGATCCTGCCCACCAGTGGTTTCGACATTTGCTCATCGAAACCGCCGCGCAGCTTAACGGCTGAAGGGGGCGCTGCATCAGGCATTTTCATTGCCTGGCCGGGTGAACGAATAGCGGTCGATGTCGCGTCGCAACTGCCAGCCCTGATGCTGCCAATAGCCTGCTGCGGCATCGTTGGTCTTGAGCACGTCCAAATGGCACTTGCCAATGCCCAGCGCTTCAAGGCTGCGAAGGCAATGCTGCACCAGCGTATTGGCGATGCCCTGACGCCGGTAGTCGGGCAACACCAACAGGTGCTGCAGGTAGCCGCGGCGTCCGTCATGCCCGCACATTACGCAACCACACAGGCCAGCCTCGGTTTCTGCCACCAAGCTCATGCCGGGGTTGCGCTGCAGGTATCGGGCAGTCGATTCGCGCGAGTCGGCATCGCGCAGGGAGATGCCGGGTGTGTTGCTCATCAAGGCAAGAACCGCGTCGTAATCGTCCATTGTCATCTCGCGAATATGGATCATGGCGTACCTGTCGTCAGTGGGGTGCAGCAGATTAGCAGAGCTGTTGGTAGCCGTTCCGGTACACATGCCAGAGCGTCGGATCGCTTGAACGGACCCTCGCATTCCGCGTGGGAATACGGCTATGAACATCTTGAATTTCCCTTGTACTCGCCATTCTCGTAGCGTCTGGTCTTCCTGAAGATGGAGATCACCCCGTGAACGATGCCCGCCTGCGCCTGTACGTCGATGCTCAATTCACCAGCCCTTACGCCCTGTCGGTTTTCGTGACATTGCGTGAGAAGGGCATCGCCTTCGAACTGATTCCGCTGGATCTGCAGGCGGGGGAGCAGCGGACCGCGAACTACGCCCATCTGTCGCTGACCCGGCGTGTGCCAACGCTGGTCCACGGCGAGTTTTCCTTGTCCGAGTCCTCGGCCATTACCGAGTACCTAGAGGACTGCTTTCCCGACGCTCCGGTCTATCCCTACGGCCTGCAGCCGCGGGCCAAGGCGCGACAGATCCAGGCCTGGCTGCGCAGCGATCTGGCGCCTGTGCGTCAGGAGCGTTCGACGCTGGTGGTGTTCTACGCCCAGAAAGCCCCGCCACTGACAGCCGATGCCGACGTCGCGGCGCAGAAGTTGATCGATGCTGCGCAGACACTGCTGGCCGATGGTCGCGAGCACCTGTTCGGTGAATGGTCGATCGTCGATGTGGACCTGGCGCTGATGCTCAATCGCCTGATCCTCAATGGCGATGCCCTGCCTGCAATGCTGGAGCGGTACGCAGGGCGTCAGTGGCAGCGGCCGAGCGTCCAGGCGTGGATCAATCTCTCCCGGCCTGGGTTGCAGGCGGCTGTTAAGTAACATGCGGTCTCTCATCTGATCCGCTTTTCTCTGCAATACCTGGCCCTGTATTGAAACCGTCATGCACCCCACAATACTCATCGCTGCCGGGGCCCGCTCGCGCCTGATCGGGGCCATGCCCGGAATTGTATTCACCAATATCGTGAACATTGTGAGGAGGCCCTGATGGCCCGCATGACGATTTTCCTGCTGGGATTCTTGGCGCTGACCATCACCCTTGGCATGTTGGCGACCATTCCTCCGGGGTGATAACGCCGCACGCTCCCTGTTGCTCCTTTCACCTCTACGCCATCCCAGGTCCGTCAGCTGGGATGGCGTTCGTCGTTCATGGAAAAGGATCAGGAAAACCCCCACACATCGATAAATGTTAGAAAAATAACATTTATTGGCTTGTCCTCATTTGGTTGAGCGTCAGAGGTGCATCGCGTTAACAGGGGGGCAGTTCGCTGCTGCTGTAAGAATTCTCACAGTTTGCCTTGACCCAAATGCAGGCTAGGGCTACGCTCGCTTTGCAAATGTGAAGCTGACTCACATTTGTTGGCGAGCCACAAGAGGGCCGTCAGGAATCCAGACAACAATAAAAACAGGACTTCATCATGTTGCAGCTAGCCCGAAAACCCGTTCGTGCGTTATCGCTGGCCCTTGCCGTTTCTGCTGCCATCCTCGGTGGCGCGTCTGTCCAGGCCAAAGACCTGAAAATCGGTTTCAGTCAGGTCACCCTTCAATCTCCCTTCTATGTCCAACTGCGCGACGGCGCCATCGCCGCTGCGAAGCAAGACGGCGATACCCTCATCTTTCTCGACGCCAATGGCGATATCAGCAAGCAGAACAATGACATTCAGGATTTGCTGACCAAGAAAATCGACGTGTTGATCATCGACCCGGTCAACCCTGATTCAGTCGGTGCTTCCCTGGAGGCCGCCAAGGCCCGCAAGGTTCCGGTCATTGCCGTGGACCGCTCCATCAACGGCGACGTCGCCACCACCATCGGCCGCGACAACGTGAAGATGGGCAAGCTGTCCGGGGAGGCGCTGTTAGCCGCCTTGAAAAGCCATGGCGTCAGCGACGGCAAGATCATCGAGATTCAGGGCGATGCAGGCGGAACCGTGATGACCCAGCGTCGCAAAGGCTTTCACAGCGCCTTCGAGGGCAGCGCATTCAAGATCGTCGACGGCCCTTACAGCGAGTACATGCGCGCCAACGCCGTGACCGCGATGCAGGACCTGCTGCAGGCTCACCCCGACGTCAAGGCGGTATTTGCCCACAACGACGACATGGCCATGGGCGCCTTTCAGGTGCTCAAGGAGCGCGGGCGCAAGGATGTACTGGTGGCGGGTGTCGATGGCCTGTCCGAAGCCATCGATGCGATTCAGAACGGCGAACAGTACGTGGCCACTGCGCTCAACGATCCGGGCTATCTCGGCGAGCTGGCCGTGAATACCGCGCGCACGCTGGCGGCCGGGCAGCCGGTACCGGCGTTCATCGACGCCGGAACCCAAGTGCTGACCCACAGCAATGCGGCCCAAGTGAACCACAAGGCCACGTTTGGCGAGTTCCGACCAGCCGGCAACTGATGCCTGCCTGCTCCATTCCTGATTTGCCGGGGTGCTGCGCGAAGGTTCCGTGCGCCTCTCATTCAACCAAGAGGGTTTCAATGTGAAAGCTGCCGTCATGTACAAACCGGGTGACATTCGTGTCGAAGACGTCGCCAAGCCTGAAGTCAAGCCGGGCCATGCGCTGGTTCGAGTCGCCGCGTGTGGCGTCTGTGGGTCGGATATTCCACGCATGCTCAGCAAGGGCGCGCACCGCATGCCACTGATCTGTGGCCATGAATTTGCCGGTTTCATCGAGCAGATCGGCACCGGCGTCGAGGGCTACAGCATCGGCGAGCTGGTGACCGTGCCGCCGATGATTCCCGATGTGTCCAGCGATCAATATCAGCGCGGATTCCCCTCGCGCTCGGAGAATTATGATTATTTCGGTAGCCGTCGCGACGGTGCCTACGCTGAATTCGTCAACGTGCCCCTGAGCAACCTGATCAAAGTGCCGCAGGACATGGACCCGATAGCAGCGTCGCTGGTAGACCCTGCCGCCATTGCCTTGCATGCCATCTGGAAGGCCGACTTCAAGGCCGGGCAGAACGGTGCGGTGGTGGGGTGTGGGCCGATTGGGTTGTTCGTCATCCAGTGGCTGCGTTTGATGGGCGCCAAGGAAATCGTGGCCATCGACATTGCCGAAGAGAAACTGGCGATGGCGCGGGAAGCCGGTGCGACCCGCACCTTGCTCAGCGGCACGGCGGACGCTGAACTGCCACGCTGCCAACTGGTGGTCGAAGCAGCGGGCCATCCCAGCTCGATCAACCAGGCCGTGCAACTGGCCAAGGCCGGTGGGCACGTGGTGTTCATCGGCATACCGGTGGCCGACGTGGCGATCAGCACCGCAACCTTTTCCTGGTTTTTGCGCCAGGAGATTTCCCTGCATGGCGCGTGGAATTCGTTCTCCGCGCCGTTCCCCGGTGACGAGTGGACGGCATCTATCGACAAGCTGGCGTCCGGGGAGCTGCAATGGAAGTTCATGATCACCCACGACCTGCCGCTGGCCGAATTGCCGGACATGTTCCGCCGTTATGCCGAACGCAAGGAAGTGGCGGCCAAGGTGATTTTCCGTCCGTAAGCGACATTCGCTGAAAAACAACAAAAAGCGTCGGCCAGACGCAGGAGGAAATCGATGAGCCTATTGCTGGGGCTGGACTTCGGGACCGGTGGCGTAAGGGCAGGGCTGTATGACCTGCACAGCCACAAGCTGATTCAGGTTGCCGAGGCCGCCTATGCCACGCAATACCCCGAGCTGGGCTGGGCCGAGCAATTGCCCGGGCACTGGTGGGCGGCGCTGGGCGAGGCCTGCCGCCGTTTGATGGCGCAGGCGGGTCATCCGCAGGTGGCCGGGGTGTGCGTGGCCACGACCGCGTCGACCGTCGTCGCCTGCAAGGCCGACGGTGAGCCGTTGCGACCGGCGCTGCTGTGGATGGATTGTCGTGCCGGTCTTGAGTCCGCGCGCACGGCGCAGGTCAGCCATCCGATGATGAATGCCGGGGGCGACGCCGTAGAATGGCTGGTGCCCAAGGCGATGTGGATGGCGCGCAACGAACCTGACCTGTACGCCTCGGCCGAGCGCATCTGCGAGGCGGTGGACTGGATCAATTTCAAGCTCACCGGACGCTGGGTCGCGTCACGCCTCAACGCCAGTTGCAAATGGAACTACGACACTCGCCGCGAGCGCTTTCCGGTGGAGCTGTACGAACAGTTGGGGGTGGCCGAACTGGCCGACAAGCTGCCACGTGAAGTGATCGCGGTAGGCGGCAGGATCGGCCCGCTCAGCGGCGAAGCTGCCAGCCACCTGGGCTTGAGTCGAGACACGCTGGTGGCGCAAGGCGGCATCGATGCGCACATGGCCATGCTCAGCGCGGGCACCACCGGGGCGGGAGAATTGTTGTTCATCGGCGGGACCTCGGTGGTGCAACTGATGCACACCCCCGAGCGCATGGACGTGCCGGGCATCTGGGGGCCGTATCCCGACGCGTTGCTCGACGGCCAATGGCTGATGGAAGGCGGGCAGGTGTCCGCCGGCTCGATTCTCAACTGGCTGGCGCAAAAGATGTTCGGCCTGGACGCCGCCGGCCACCAGCAGCTGATCCAGCGGGCAGGACAGCTCAAACCCGGCTCCACCGGACTGCTGGTGCTTGACTACTGGATGGGCAATCGCACGCCGTACCGCTCACCGGACATGCGCGGCGCGATCATGGGGCTATCGCTCAATCACGATCGTCATGACCTGTACCGGGCTTCGGTGGAAGCCATTGCGCTGGGCTCGGCGAACATCTTCCACACATGGCGCGCCCAAGGCACCGAGATTACTCGCGTGGTCGCGGCGGGCGGTTTCCAGAACAACCCGCTGTGGCTGCAGGCCACGGTGGATGCCACCGGCGTGCCGTTCGAAATGGTCGCCCACGACAATCTCACCCTGATCGGCACTGCCGCCGCCGCGGCCTGCGCGCTGGGTGCCTTCGGCGATCTGCAGCAGGCCGCCACCGACTTCACCACCCGTGGCAGGATCATCGAGCCTGATGCCCAGGCCCACGATTGCTACGTCGAGCTGCTGGGACGCTACCGCGAGGCCACCGAAAGCGTCGCACCGATCAGCTGCAGGTCGGGAATGTCCCGCAGCGCCAATGTGTCCAGCGCCGTTCTCGCGAGGCCCACTGCATGAGCGAATCAAACAAGCACGTGTTTCAACCGGGCGAAACCGCCAGCGCTCAGGAGCCACTGGCGCCACGTTTGCCCAACGAGACCCAGCGCGAAGACCTGATGGTGCAGGTCGCCAAACTGTTCTACGACCTCGAAAAAAACCAGAGCGACATCGCGCGGGAGACCGGCCTGACCCGCTGGCAGGTGAGCCGCCTGCTGCGCGAAGCCCGGGATACCGGCGTGGTGCGCATCGAAATCGTCGCCCGTTCGACGCGCCTGCCGCACCTGGAGGCCGAGTTGCAGCGCCGCTACGGCTTGCGCGAGGCGCTGGTGGTAGCTGACGACAATGATGCCAGCGCGCTCAATACCGTGACCCAGGCCGCCGCCCGTTACCTGTGCAATCTGCAGCCCGCGCCGGATCTTATCGGTGTGTCCTGGGGTCGCACCCTGACCAAGATGTCGCAGTGGCTGACCCCGCGCTGGAACGAAGCACTTAACGTGGTGCTGCTCAACGGCGCCATCAACACCCACTCGGTGGGCGAGCCCAGTCATAACGTTGCCGAGCGCTTCGCCCAGGCCGCCAGAGGCCGCGCCACCCTGTTGCCGGTGCCAGCGATTCTCGGCAACGCGCGAACCCGGGAAGCATTGGAGCAGGACCCGATCATCGCCAGCGTCTTGCGGCTCGGCGAGCAAGCCTCGGTGGCCTGCTTCAGCTTGGGCGAGCTGTCCAATCGCTCGGTGCTGCTGGAGTCGGGCTACGTCGATGAGCCGTTGATCGAAGAGCTGGCCCGTCGCGGCGCGGTGGGCGACATCATGGGCCGCTTCATCGGCGCTGACGGCGCCGTGGTGATGCCTGAACTGGACGACCGCACGTTGGGCCTGCGCCCCGAAGCGTTGCGCGACAAGGCCTGGTCGATCGCCGTTTGCGTGGGTCAGGCCAAGCATGCCGTGGTGCTGGCTTGCCTGCGTGCCGGATACGCCAACGTGTTGGCGACCGACGAAGCCACCGCGCATTTCTTGCTGGAGCAGGACCATGAATGACCTGGCACTGGACATCCGTCACCTGTCCAAGCGTTTCCCGCCGAACGTGATCGCCCTCACCGATGCCAGCCTGACGCTCAGGCGCGGCGAGGTGCACTGCCTGCTGGGAGCCAATGGCGCGGGCAAAAGTACGCTGCTCAAGATCGTGGCTGGCGCTCATCGTCCCGACCAGGGCCAGATGCTGATCGACGGGCGCAACGTGGAACTGAAAACTCCGCAGCAGGCCCGTGAAGCCGGGATTGCCATGATTTATCAGGAACTGGACCTGGTCGGGCAAATGACCGTCGAAGAAAACCTGATGCTCGGCTACACCCCGCACCGTTTCGGCATCATTTCCAAAGCAAGACGCAGTGCGCGGGTCAAGGATGCGTTGGCGCGGGTGGGCGCTGGATTCAGTGCCTCGGCGCGGGTGGAAACCTTGTCGATTGCCAACCAGCAACTGGCAGCGATTGCCCGGGCGCTGACCTGCGAGGCGCGCGTGGTGGTGATGGACGAGCCTTCAGCGGCGCTCAATGAAACCGAGCTTAAGCGCGTGTTCCAGGTGATCCGCGAGATTACCGCAGCGGGCGTCGCGGTGTTGTACGTCAGCCATCGGTTGAACGAAATTCGCGAAATCGGCGACCGCGTCACCGTGCTGCGTGCAGGCCGCACGCTGGAAACCCAGGCACTGTCCGAGGTCGATGACCGCGCGCTGGTCGCCGCCGTGGTGGGCGAACACCGGGAGTTGCTCGAACGCGCCACGCGCAAGCCACCCCGGGAGGCGCTGGCCTTGCAGGTCACCCGCCTGCAAGGCGCGCAAGGTCTGGATGTGCGCGACCTTGAAGTGCGGCAGGGCGAGATCGTCGGTCTGGCCGGACTCAACGGTGCCGGGCGCAGCAGTCTGCTCAAGGGCCTGTTCGGCGCCAGCAAGGTCGATGCCCAGGTGCGTTTGTTTGGCGAGCCGTATTCGGTGCGCACGGCGCGCCAGGCGATCCGCTGCGGTGTTGGCCTGGTTCCGGAAAGCCGCAAAAGCCAAGGGCTGCTGCTGGACGCGGCGATTTACCGCAATGCCACGCTGGTGCACACCCGGCGCCTGACCTGGTTTTCTCACGCCCAGGCCAAGCAGCGCAGCGAACCTGTCCTCAAGCGCCTGCAAACCAAGTTCGACACCCTGGAGCAACCGGTCCGGCAATTGTCGGGTGGCAACCAGCAGAAGGTGGTCATGGCCAAGTGGGTGATCGACGGCACGCGGTTGCTGCTGCTCGATGAACCGAGTCGCGGACTGGACGTCGGCGCCAAGGCCGATCTGTACGCGCTGGCGCGGTCGCTGGCCGAAGAGGGCGCCGCAGTGCTGGTGGCCAGCAGCGAGCTGGACGAACTGTACGTCAACTGTGACCGCATCTGGGTCATGCACGAAGGCCGGAATGTCGCGTGTTTCGACCCGCTGCACGCCAGCCGCGACCAGATCGAACATACTATCCTGATGGGTACAAAGGCCTGAATCATGACAACGACAAGCAAAAGCCTGCCTTCTCTTGAGCGTCCTGCGATGCTCCCCGAATTTCGTCGCAACGCCGTGCTGGACTGGGTGATGCGCTACAACTTCGTGTTCATCTTTCTGTTCGCGGTGATCATTGCGACGTTTCTGTCGGATGATTTCCTGACGTTTGGCAACGTCGCCAACCTTTTCCAGCAAGGGGCCATTGTCGGCATCGTCGCCATTGGCATGACCTTCGTGATCCTCACCGCCAACATCGATCTGTCGGTGGGCAGCCTGTGCGCCTTTGGCGGCATCCTGGTGTCGGTGATGTTGCAGCAGCAAGTGGGCGGCTGGCTTGCGGTGCCGGCCACCTTGCTTGCCGGGCTGTTGATCGGCACCTTTATGGGCAGCATTACGGTGTTCGGTAAGGTGCCGAGCTTCATCGTGACCCTGGCCGGGTTGGTGTCGCTGCGCGGCATGACCTTTCTGGCATCCGACGGCGCACCCATCGGCGGTCTTCCGCAAAGCTTTACCCGTATCGGGTCGGCGATGATCGATGTACTGCCCAGTCACGGCATTGCATTTCCGGTGCTGGGCCTGATCTTTGTGTTGATCACCGCCGTCGCCTGGTTCGTGCTGCGTTACACCGTGTTCGGTGAATACGTGCTGGCGACGGGCGGCAATGCCGAAGCGGCGCGGTTGTCCGGGGTGCCGGTGCGTGCGGTGACCATTGCCGTGTTCGCGATCTGCGGGGTGCTTGCGGCATTCGGCGGCATTCTCATGACCTCGCGTCTGCATGTCGGACAGCCGACAGCGGCTCAGGGGATGGAACTGGACGCCATCGCCGCCGTGGTGTTGGGCGGCACCAGCCTGTTTGGCGGGCGGGGCAGTGTGGTAGGCACGGCGGTGGCCGTGATGTTGCTGCAAGTGCTGCGCAATATCTTCAACCTGCTGGGGTTGGGTTCCTTTTATCAAATGGCGATCACCGGCGTGATCATCGTTCTGGCGATCCTGCTCAACCGGCTGATCGATCACTACGCCGGGCGTACTTGATCCTCCCGGCAACGATCGCATTGATCCCTCAACACGCACCTGTGGATCGGTCTTGAATGCAGGGCGTGCTGCCGTTTCGCGGCAGCACGCCAAATGCCTGCGCCCCCGGGTATTTTCAGCAAGCGGCAGGCCGTTCATCAGGACGCCACGTACCTCACCCTTGACGAGCACATGTAACGGAATAATACTTCGCGCAGATTCATATAGATGACTACATGACTACAACAGCGAAGCGCCGCCATGAACCGTCTGTCCAGTGATGTTCGCCTGCCGCTTTACCAACGTTTGCGTGATCAATTGGCCGAGCAGATCGCCAATAATCGCTGGCGTCCGGGTGAAGCGATTCCTACCGAAGCCGCCTTGTCCAGCGAGTACTGCCTGTCCACTGGCACCGTGCGCAAAGCCATCGATATGTTGGTCAACGAGAATATCCTCGAGCGCCAGCAGGGGCGGGGCACGTTCATTCGTCGCGCGCAGTTCCAGTCTTCGCTGTTCCGCTTCTTCCGCTTTCAGAGTGTCGCTGGCGAACGTCAGGTGCCAGAGAGCCGCATTCTGTCCATCGATCCGGTGAGCGCGCCGTCGGCGGTTTCGCAGGCATTGGGCCTGCCTTTGGACGCGCCGGTAATCCGCCTGATTCGTTTGCGTCTGCTCGATGCCAAGCCGGTGCTTGCAGAGGAGATCTGGCTGCCGCAGGTGCAATTCCAGACCCTGCTGGAAACCGATCTCAGCCGTCAGGGCCCCTTGCTGTACCCGATCTACGAGGCGCTGTGCGGCCAGGTGGTTGCCTACGCTGAAGAGACCCTCACGGCTGAGGCCGTCAGCGATGTGCACGCCCGTCTGTTGCAAGTGCCGACCGGCAGCCCCGTGGTGGTGATCGAGCGCCTGGCGCGCAATTACGCCGGCCAGCCGCTGGAGTGGCGCCGCTCCCGCGGGCATGCCAGCCATTTTCGCTACAGCGTGGATATTCGCTGACCTGCACCGCCCCCTATAGCCGTTTGGCCATGAGCTGTCGGGTCACACCCTGGTGACTGACCCGAGGCCAGCGCCAGCATGGCGGACGGCTACAGAAGATTTGCACCAAGCCCATCACCTAGAACGGGCTCACAACACCTGCCGCTTCACCTACATAAGGACAAGAACCATGTTCAACTGGTATCGCCAAGTCACTCCTCGGGAGCGCAAAACGTTTTGGGCCTGCTTCGGCGGATGGTCGCTGGACGCCCTTGAAGTGCAGATGTTCGGGCTGGCCATTCCTGCATTGATCGCTGCTTTCGCCTTGAGCAAGGGTGACGCGGGCCTGATCAGCGGCGTGACACTGATCACTTCTGCGCTGGGCGGTTGGGTCGGCGGCACGCTGTCGGACCGTTACGGTCGTGTGCGCACGTTGCAATGGATGATCCTCTGGTTTTCCTTCTTTACCTTTCTTTCCGCTTTCGTCACCGGCTTCAATACGCTGCTGGTGGTCAAGGCCCTGCAAGGTTTCGGCATCGGTGGCGAGTGGGCGGCGGGTGCGGTGCTGATGGCGGAAACCATCAACCCCAAATACCGCGGCAAGGTCATGGGCACCGTGCAGAGCGCCTGGGCTGTGGGCTGGGGCCTGGCAGTCGGCGTTTTCACGCTGATCTATACGTTCGTGCCAGCGGATATTGCCTGGCGCGTCATGTTTCTGGTCGGCCTGCTGCCCTCGCTGCTGATCATCTGGGTGCGCCGTAATGTCGAAGAGCCGGACAGCTTCCAGCGCTTGCAAAAAGACCAGGCCATCCCACAGAGCTTCTTCAAATCCCTGGCCGGTATTTTCCGTCCTGAACTGATTCGCGTGACCCTGCTTGGCGGCTTGCTCGGCCTCGGCGCCCACGGTGGCTACCACGCGGTGATGACCTGGCTGCCGACGTTCCTCAAGACCGAACGTAATCTATCGGTGCTCAACTCCGGTGGCTATCTGGCGGTGATCATCGTCGCGTTCTGGTGCGGCTGCGTGGCCAGTGGTTTTTTGATCGACCGTATCGGCCGGCGCATGAACATCGTGCTGTTCGCCCTGTGCTGCGTGATCACCGTGCAGTGCTATGTGTTCCTGCCGTTGACCAACACCCAAATGCTGTTTCTGGGCTTCCCTCTGGGCTTCTTCGCCGCCGGCATTCCGGCCAGCCTCGGCGCCCTGTTCAACGAGCTGTACCCGGCTGATGTGCGCGGAGCAGGGGTGGGCTTCTGCTACAACTTTGGACGCGTGCTGTCCTCGGTGTTCCCGTTTCTGGTCGGTCACATGAGCGAGTCGATGTCGCTGGGCTCGGCCATCGGTATCGATGCCGGGATTGCCTACGGCGTTGCGGTGATCGCCGCGCTGTGCCTGCCGGAAACCCGTGGTCGCAGCCTGGAAGTCAGCGCCGCCGGCCAGGGCGCCACTGCGGGTAAGGAAACTGCCAGCGCCTGATAGTTCTTTCCTGCGCGGTGGCCCGTGCCTCAACAGCCGGGCGCCGCGCATTTCCCTTCATAGATGAGACCCATGTCCGACACCTTTCCCGCGTCGATTCTCGGCATCGACGGCCACGCACACGTATTCAGCAGGGAGCTGGATCTGACATCGGCACGACGCTATTCACCCGACTACGACGCCACGCTGGCGACGTATCAGCACAACCTGCACAACCACGGCCTGAGCCATGGTGTGCTGGTCCAGCCGAGCTTTCTCGGCAGCGATAACAGCTACCTGCTCGATGCGCTGAAACAGGCACCCGCGCAACTGCGCGGTGTGGTGGTTGTTGATCGCGACATCAGCCGCACGCAACTGGACGAGATGGATCGTCTGGGCGTGGTGGGTATTCGCCTGAACCTGATGGGTAAGGTGTTACCGGACTTTTCCGAACCGCAATGGAAGGTCCTGTTCGGCCACGTCGCCGAGCTGGACTGGCATGTGGAACTGCATCGCCATGTCGCGGACATTCCGGCGCTGGTCCGTGGCTTGCTGGCATTTGGCGTGAAGATCGTTGTCGATCATTTCGGGCGGCCCGACGCACGTCTGGGCCTGGATCAACCCGGGTTTGGCGACATGCTCGAGCTGGGCCTGAGTGGTCAGCTGTGGTTGAAAGTGTCGGGCATCTATCGCCTGGAAGGCAGTGAGCAGCAGAACCTCGATTTTGCCCGCGCCGCGCTGCCCTTACTGGTGCAGAGTTTCGGCCCGCAGCGTCTGGTATGGGGCAGCGACTGGCCGCATACGCAGCACGAGGACAGAGTCAGCTATGCAACGGTGGTCGAGCAATTGCAGGCACTGGGCTGCACACCTCAAGTGACACGCTCGTTGCTGATCGAGGCGCCACAGGTGTTGTTCGATTTTTCGGTGGTCAAGGCCTGAAGCGTTCTCACGGACGACCATTGTCCCTGTAGGAGCGAATTCATTCGCGAATGATATTCCAACCGATATAGGTGTATCGGTTGTACTTGCCCCTCGCGAATGAATTCGCTCCCACGGGGAGAACGTGTTTAACCCGGGATTTGTTCAAATCCGCCAAAACAACGGGTCCCGCGCCACCTCACGCTCCAGAATCTGCTGCATCACCTTCACCGTGCCAACTCGCAGGTGTCGGCGTGGGTGGTGATCCAATAGGTGCGGTTGATCTTCTGGCTGGGCAGGATCTGCCGCAACCCTAACTCGCCACGGGCAAGCAGGGGAAAAACTGGACGGCGAGGGCGGGCATCGGGTGTACGGCAAGCTGATGCCAGCGGTGGATTCCCTGGCCATGGGCGGCCTGCCGATCGGGCTGGCCCACGGGGTGGTGCTGAACCGTCCGGTGGCAGCAGGCCAACCAGTGCGCTGGAGTGACGTGACGGCTGTCAGCTTCAAAGCCTGGTGGCCGACAGACGGGATCTTCCAACAATAAAAAGATCTTCAGAAAGATGAGGAATGTATGTCGAATATCACCGAAGCCGTCGTCGCCGAGACGACCATCCAGACGACTGCACAGGCCGCAAGCAAGGTCGTGTGTATCGCAAGATCGCCTGACGGATCATGCCTTTCATTATCTTCTGTTACCTCACCGCTTACCTCGACCGGTTCAACGTCGGTTTCGCCAAATTGCAGATGATGCAGGACCCGCAATTTAGCGACGCCATGACGGCAGACCGCACGGCCAAACGGCGCCAGCATTTCTCCGGGGCGTTGTTGATCGGTGCCTTGGGGTTCATCGTCTGTCCGTTGGTGGGCGCCGACCCCCCGCCCATCGCCACCGCCCACCGGCACTGGCCTGCAACCGGTTAGTCTTGACCGCCTGATAGAGGCACTTGGCTACGCTGCGAGCGGGGTGATACTGATCTGCATGTTGTCCATGTCGTAAACCGCGCCGCCATCGCTAATTGACAAGACGTGCTTCAGCGTTAGCTTCGCTTTTTCGCTGGAGACTTCCGAGATCGCAACGACGGGCGCTATCCCACTTTTCATGCTGATGAGTGCGTCGTCGCTAAACTGTGCGGCAAGGTTCGGTGTGTTCACCAACGCCTTCCAGAATGCTTGCGTGAAAAGGTCGAAACGCTTGAATGTCTTGCCGTTGAGCTGGCTGGCTACTGAGGCTGGGATCGTTGCTCGTGAGGTTGCAAAACCGCTCGATAGCCAATCATCTCCGGCAGGCTGACCGGCACCGAAGGCGGCGCCTGGATATTCGTCAACGCTTTTGAAAACAACGTAGACCGGATCGATTCCTGCACCATCAGGAAACACCACAATACAGTCGTCGCAGTGAATGTCCTCTGCGCTATTCAAGGTTTCAATTACCGGAACGTCGACGGTACGTAATGAACTGGGATACATGCTCTGTTTTTGAGGCTGTGTTGGCTCGACGTCGGTGGATGCCAAGCGCCCTTTCCAGGTTATCGAGTGCCCCGGAAACGATGGCTGCAGAAACTGATAATCTCCGGACTCCGCATTTTTGACGGCCCTGCGAATCTTGACTGTTGATAAAGCAGGATTGCGTTTGGTCGGGTAGACGTACAGGTGCGCTTGCTCCTTAATTTGCCGGATACCATAGTTCAACTGCCCATCGCGAAGGTTGGTCATTCCTGTACCCAGACGAAATGGCACACTGATTTGCGTCTGCTCATCGGCTAGCAGTTCCCAATCTGAATCGCCCCTGGTTTCATAGACACCTCCAAGCCTCATAATGAGGCCCAAATAGGAGGTGCCATGAGTCGTCAGCGTTACCCCGAAGAACTCAAGATCGAAGCGGTCAAGCAAGTGACCGAGAAAGGCAAACCTGTCGCCGATGTTGCCCAGCGCCTGGGCATGTCCGTTCACAGCCTCTACGCCTGGATCAAGCTCTACAGCAAACCCCAAGAGCAGCGTCAGCAAGACGATGATCAGCAAGCCGAGCTGCGTCAGCTTCGCTCCGAACTCAAGCGTGTGACTGAAGAGCGAGACATCTTAAAAAAGGCCGCCGCGTACTTTGCCAAGGAGTGCGGCTGAAGTACGCCTTCATCAAGAAGCACTCAGCTGATTACCCGGTACGGCGCCTTTGCCCAACTCTCAAGGTGCACCCCAGCGGCGACTACGCCTGGCTGGGCGAGCCTCAATCTGCCCGAGCAAAAGAAGATCAACGCCTGCTTGGCTTGATCAAACATGCTTGGCTGGAGAGCGGAGGTGTATACGGCTATCGCAAAATTCACGATGACCTGCGTGAGCTGGGAGAAGCATGCGGGCGAAATCGAGTTGGGCGCTTGATGCAGGCGGAGGGGCTGCGTTCGCAAAGGGGCTATCGGCGGCGTCCAGGGTTTTACGGTGGAAAACCAACAGTGGCCTCGCCCAACCACCTCGCGCGGTAGTTCAAGGTCAGTGAGCCGAACAAGGTCTGGGTGACAGATATCACTTACATCCGCACCTATGAAGGATGGCTCTACCTGGCGGTAGTGCTGGATCTGTTCTCACGCCAAGTAATTGGTTGGTCAATGAAGCCAAGGATGTGCAGCGACCTGGCTATCGACGCGATGTTGATGGCTGTATGGCGACGCAAGCCACAGCAGCAAGTGATGATCCACTCAGACCAAGGCAGTCAGTTCAGTAGCTCAGACTGGCAAAGCTTCTTGAAGGCCAACAATGTAATCAGCAGCATGAGTCGGCGAGGAAACTGCCACGACAATGCCGTAGCCGAGAGCTTTTTCCAGCTTTTGAAGCGGGAGCGAATTCGACGAAAGATCTACACAACGCGTGAAGACGCCCGGAGTGATATTTTCGATTACATCGAAATGTTCTATAACCCTAAACGCCGGCACAGCAGTGCTATGCAGCTGTCTCCAGTAGAGTATGAGAAACGCTATTTCCTGAGCTTGGAGAGTGTCTAGAAAATCCGGGGCGATTCAAACCACTATGTTTTTTCTTCGTCACCGCTCATACATTCAACTCCTTTGATGTATGGCTTGACGCTATTTCAAGGGGGATGCCGAACTGCGGTATATATATGCGAACTGTGAATAAGCTTTCAGATTGTTCTTATCTTGTAAGTTTTTCAGATGATTAAGTAGGAAAGACGTTTCGCTTCCATGGTATGGCGATGTTTTCAACTATTTGGAAAATTGCATGGTTGATGTGGGATTTGAGTAATCCCATCATCGGATGGCGAGAGTTCAGTCACAGATAGGGTGGCTTACAGCGTTGTCTAGCCACTGTCGCAACCGCCAGAGGCTCTCACGGTACAAGTCCAGTGGGAAACGCCGGAGGTTACGACGGTGCGGGCTGCGCTCGGACGAAAGCGATGGGTCAGTGATTGAAGGCGGAACTGCTCCACCCCCCACCCAACGCGACCGCCAAGCCGACGCTGGCCTTCAAGCGGCTGGTGTCGACCTCCTGCAAGCGTCTCTGCGCTTGCAGGGCGGTGGTCTGGGCGGTGACCACGTCCAGATAATCCACCGCGCCGGCCTCGTAGCTGCTGGTCGCCATGCTTTGAGCGCTTTGGGCGGCGTCCACGGCAGCCTGTTGGTCCCGTGATTCCTGCTCCAGGTCGCGCAGCTGCGCGAGGTTGTCTTCCACTTCGCGCACGGCTTTCAGCACCTTGCTGTGGTACTGCGCAGCCGCTTCCTCGAACTCGGCTTTGGCCTGGCGCTCGTTGGCAGAGCGTCGACCGCCGTCGAAGATCGGCAGATTGACCAGCGGCCCCAACGCCCAGTATCGGTTGGCGGCCGCAAGCAGATTACCGCTGCCCCCGGTCTGGCCGCCGAGCATGCCGGTCAGGCTGAAGTCCGGATACCAGGCAGCCTTGGCCACGCCGATATTAGCGTTGGCTGCGAACACCCGGCGTTCTGCCGCAGCGATGTCCGGCCGCTGTTGCAGCAGGCTGCCGGGCAGGGCCTGGGGAATGTCCGGCAACTTCAGTTGCTCGGCGTTATGCGCCAGGGCGAAGTCGCTGGGCAACACGCCCACCAGTTCGGCGATCGCATGTTCACTGAGATCGCTCTGCGCCTTCACATCGTCCAGCTGCGCCTGAGCTTCAGCGAGCTGGCTCTGGGCGCGGGTCAGGTCCAGCTCTGAGGCGATCTGCCCTTCGTAACGATCACGGGTCAGTTGCAAGGCCTGGGTGTAGTCGTCCAATGATGTCTTGAGAATCCGGCTCTGCGCGTCCAGACCTCGGGCCTGCACGTAAAGCGTTGCCAGTTGGCGTTGCAGGCTCAGACGCGCCACTGCCAGATCATCCGCAGAGGCTTGTACCTGAGCGTCGCCAGCCGCCACCTGATTGCGGATTTTGCCCCATAGATCCGGGTCGAAACCCAGACTGAAACCGGCGCTGTCACTGTTGTACACCGAGGGTTGAGTGCTGCCGCGCAACGGCCGGTGCGCTGACTGACGCTGGCGCATCGGGTTGATGCTGACGTTGACCTCCGGGAACAGCCCGGCATGCAACTGGCTGGCGTATGCCTGCGAGGCGTCATAGTGCGCGAGCGCCGCTGCCAGGTCAGGGTTGGCCTTGAGCAAGCGCTGTTGCAGGTCATTGAGTTGCCGGTCCTGGAACACGTGCCACCAATCAGCCTGCAACGCGTCGGCAGGTTGAGCAGGGTGCCAAGGGCCGGCGTTTTCCTGGTAATGCTCGGGCAGTGCGACGTTCGGTACGTGATAGGTTGGCGCCAGCGAGCAGCCCTGGAGGGTGACAGCGCTGGCAATCGCCAGCGCCAGAGCCAGACGATTAAGCCTTGTGCGCATGTTGCTCTCCAGCGTCGGCCAGTTGCACCGGGTCGTTCTCACGCAGCGCATCAGGCGGGTTGTCGATGACCTTGTCCGCAGGCTGCAGTCCCTGATCGATCACCAGATGATCGCCGAGATCCATGGCGATATGAATGTTGCGCAGATGCACATGCCCCGCGCCGTCCACGGTGGCCACTTGCGTGCCTTTGGCGCGGAAGATCAATGCGCTGGCCGGAATGCTGACGCCATGGCTGCCCGCCGCGACCTGCAAGGTGGTGTCGGCATAGTCGCCGGGCAGCAGCGCGCCATCGCGGTTTTCGGCAACAAACTGCGCCATCAAGGTGCCGGAACGCGGATCGACCGCCGTCGAATCGCCGAGCAGGGTCGCTGTGTAGACCTGCCCGGGATGCTCGGGCACCGTCAGTTGCACGTGCATACCGGGCTGAATGACGCTGGCGTAGTTCTGTGGCACCGGTACGTAGAGGCGCAGACGATGAGTGTCGGCCATGGCGAACAGTGGCGTGCCACCGCCGTCGTCGGCCTTGATCAATTGGCCGATGTCAGTGTTACGCGCGGTGATGGTGCCGCTGAAAGGCGCACGAATGGTCTTGTACGCGGCGAGGTCGGTAAGGCGCTGATAATCGGCAGCGGCCGCTTGCACATCGGCCTTGGCGGCGGTGGCGGCAGACAGCCTTTCGTCCACTTCCTGCTGCGACACGGCATGGGTCGCCAGCAGATGTTGCCAACGTCCGGCGGTGGTTTCGGCAATGCGCGCCTGCGCCTGTTGCTGGGCCAGGTGAGCGCGGGTCTGCGCCAGTTGCTGATCCAGTTCAGGGCTGTCGATGTGCGCGAGTACTTGACCGGCCTTCACCTGTGTACCGATGTCGACGGTCCAGTCTTTCAGGTAACCGCTGACCCGCGCGTTGATCGACGCCTTGCTCCAGGCGTCGAGGCGTGCAGGCAACTGCAGCGTGTCACCCTGCGCGTTCTGCGCGGGCGAGACCACGGTCACCGCCGGCACTGACTGACTTTCAGTCCACTCGGCGACGGCGTGGTCGTGGCGGGTACGCGCGGCCAGGCCGTTGGCGACCAGCAGCGCCGCCAGGGTCAGACCGCCGATGCCCGCGAGCATCAGGCGTTTGCGCGAAGGGGCGTGTTCAGACGACATGGGGTGTTTCTCCATCAATAGCGCTGGCTTGGGTGGCGGCATGCGGGTTTAAAGAGCGGAGTTTTGAATGGCGATGCACGAGGCTGAAGACCACCGGCACGAACAGCAGCGTCGCCGTAGTGGCCAGGATCAGCCCGCCGATGACGGCGCGGCCCAGCGGAGCGTTCTGCTCCTGGGAAATGGCCAGTGGCAGCATGCCGATGATCATGGCCAGTGCGGTCATGCACACCGGACGGAAGCGCGTGTAACCGGCCTCCAGCGCGGCAAGCAGGGCGTCGCCATGTTCGGCCAGACGCTCGCGGCAGAAGCTCACCACCAGAATCGAGTTGGCGGTGGCAACGCCCATGCACAGGATCGCCCCGGTCAGCGCCGGCACCGACAACGAGGTGCCGCTGAGAAACAGCATCCAAACGATCCCCGCCAAGGCAGCGGGCAGGCCGGTGATGATAACGAACGGGTCCACCCAGGACTGGAAGTTGACCACGATCAGCAAATAGATCAGCACCACCGCGCCGAGCAGCCCCAGGCTCAGACCGCTGAAGGCTTCATGCAGGGCGTCGATCTGGCCGTGCAGGCTGACCACCGCGCCCTTGGGACGCAGGTGCGCCGTGTCGTCGATGACCTTCTGCACGTCTCTGGCGACACCGCCCAGGTCACGACCTTGCACGTTGGCATACAGGTCCAGCGTCGGCTGGATGTTGTAGTGGGTGACCACAGCCGGGCTGTCGACTCGCTTGATGGTTGCCAGTGCGCCCAAGATCTGCGACTGCCCATCGCTGCCGGTAATCGGCAAGGCTTCGAGGGTCGGCAAGCTGTCCAGACGGTATTGCGGCGTGGCTGCGACCACCGAGTAGGACACGCCGTTTTTCGGGTTCAGCCAGTAAGTCGGTGCCACTTGCGAGGTCCCGGCCAGCGAGGCGCCGAGGCTGGTGGTCACGTCTTTTTCGGTGATCCCCAGCTGCTTGGCCCGCAGCCGGTCGACGTTCACTTGCAGTGAGGGATAGCCGGTGGACTGCTGGATGCGCAGATCCGCAATGCCCGCAACGTGTTGCAGTCGGCGTTGCAGTTCCAGCGCGTAGGCACGGTTGGCTTCACCGTTTGGCCCGGAGATTTTCAGGTCCAGTGGAGCGGGGGCGCCGAAGTTAAGGATCTGGCTGCTGATGTCCGCCGGCATGAAGGCGAACTGGCTGCCGGGGAAGCTTTGCGGCAGGGCTTCACGCAGACGCTTCACGTAGTCTGCGGTAGGCGCATGACCTTTCTTCAGCGTGACCTGAATGTCGCCGTCCTGCGGACCAATGGTGCCGCTGCTGCTGTAAGCCATGTCGATGCCGCTGAGCGGGATACCGATGTTGTCGATCACCGTGTCCAGTTCATCGGCGGGGATAATTTGGCGAATGCGTTGCTCGATGCGATCGAAAGCAGCGGCACTTTCTTCGATGCGTGTGCCCAGCGGCAGGCGCACATGCATCGACAGCGCACCGGCGTCGGTGGCGGGGAAGAAGTCTTCACCCAGGCTCGGCAGCAGCGCGAAACTGGCCAGCACACAGGCGAGGAAGCCCAGCAGGAAGGCCTTGCGCTGTTTCAGTGCCAGACCCAGCAGGCCGTGATACACGTCGCGGATTGCCGAGAAGCGCTTCTCGAAACCCTGCTGGAAAGCCAACGCTGCGCGCAGCAAGCCATTGCGCTGACGCCCATGCTGATCGCCTTCGTGATGATTGATGAAGGCATCTTCCGGGTGATGGCCGGGGCCGGCTTCCACTGCATGTGGCTTGAGCAGAAACATCGCCAGGGTCGGCACCAGAGTGCGCGACAGCAGGAACGAGCTGCCCATGGCGAAGATCACTGCCAGCGCCATCGGCCGGAACAGGTAACCGGCAATGCCTTGCAGCATGAACATCGGCACGAACACGATGCAGATACACAGCAGTGAAACGAACGCCGGACCGACGATCTGTCGCGCGCCGTCCATGATCGCGTCTTTCACCGCCTTGCCTTGCTCAAGGTGCCAATTGATGTTCTCGATGGTCACGGTGGCATCGTCCACCAGAATCCCCACCGCCAGCGCCAGCCCGCCGAGGGTCATGACGTTGAGGGTCTGGCCACTGATGGAGAGCAGGGCAATGGCCGACAGCACCGCCAGTGGAATTGAAGCAGCGATGATCACGGTAGAGCGCCAACTGCCGAGAAACAGCAGGATCATCACGCTGGTCAGCAGGGCGGCGATAATGCCTTCCCGCGCCACGCTGCCCACCGATTCCTTGACGAACACCGAGGCATCGCCCAGCAGCGAAGTCTTCAGTTCCGGCGGTAGGTTTTCGTTGATCAGCGGCAGCATGTTGCGAATGTTGTCGACGATCGACAGGGTCGAAATGTTGCCGTTCTTCAAGGCTGGCATCAGCACCGCGCGACGGCCATCGACGCGCACGATGTTGGTTTGCGGCGGCGAGCCGTCACGCACGTGGGCCACCTGGCCAATGGTGATCAGGGCGCCGTCGACGGTCTTGATCGGCAGGTCGTTGAGTTCGTCGATGGCCTGAGGGCTGTTGTTGAGCAGCACGGTGTATTCATCAGTGCCCATCTTTGCCGTGCCCACGGGGATGATCTGGTTGCCTGCGGCCAGCGCGTTGCCGACGTCCTGTGCAGAAAGGCCCTTGGCAGCCAGTGCCTGTGGGTCCAGGTCAAGGGTGATCTGTCGCTGCTTGCCGCCCATTGGCGTGGGCATCGCCAGCCCGGGCACCGCACTGAGCGGCAGACGGATGCTGTTCTGCACCAGGTCGCGAATCCGCGCTTCCGACAGCGTCGGGCTGGAGAAGGCCATCTGCAGGATCGGCACTGTCGAGGCGCTGTAGTTAAGGATCAGCGGCGGTGTGATACCGGCAGGCATCTGCTTGAGCACGGTTTGTGAAACGGCTGTCACTTGCGCGTTGGCCGTGCGGATGTCGACCCCTGGCTGGAAGAAGATCTTGACGATGCCCATGCCTGGCAACGACTGCGATTCGATGTGTTCGATGTCGTTGACCGTGGTGCTGAGCGAGCGCTCGTAGGTGTAAATCACACGCCCCGCCATGGCATCCGGCGACAGGCCAGCGTACTGCCAGACCACCGCGACCACGGGAATGCCGATGTCGGGGAACACGTCAGTGGGTGTCTTGACGGCCGCCATCGGCCCGACAATACAGATGAATATCGCCAACACGATGAACGTGTATGGCTTGAGCAATGCAGTCTTGACCAGCCCGAGCATGCCGGAAACCTCCCATTTCGAATCAGCGCAGTCTTGGGGCAGATACCTAACAGGCAGCTTTCGGCCAGATGAACAAATCGTTAGTCCGGCGCACAAAGAGCTTTCATGGGGGATTCATTTGTTGTTCATGCAGGCCGCGCGCAGCCTTGCCTCACCGAAATTCACCCTGCGCCACAGGGACTTTTTCCAACTGCTGAGGTTTATGTCATGAACGCGAAATCATTGTTGCTGGTGCCCATGTTGGGTCTGGTGGCTGTTCTCTCTGCTTGCGCCGGTCCCATGCCCAAAGCTGACCCGAGTGAAGCGTGGATCGGCTTGCAGGAAGAGCCGTCCGGGGTGCTGATGGCGGAGGATCTGGACGGAAAGCGCTTGAATGACGGGCGTTATTTCGACGTGAAACCGGGCGCGCACAAGCTTGATGTGGATTTGATCGTCGAAGGAAGCGGCGATGATGGGCAGAGGAACTGCGAAGCAGGCATCAGCTTCGATCAGTTCAAGGCCGGTGAGCGGTATAAGCTGGTGGAGTCGAGTCTGGGCGAGGAGTATAGGGTGAAGCTTGAGGATGCTCAGGGTCATCAGATTGGCCGTAGCAAGGACTTCACCTGCATGCCTGGCTGACACACCGCCTTCGCTGCCGTCTTAACCTCGGCGTCTCCTACAGGACTGGTGTGCTGCTTTCTTGTGTTCGCGCTGAGCTCTTGTGGGAGCGAATGCATTCGGGAAAAATGTTTTCACCGCCCATGAGTTGCGGGTGGGTTAGCCCAACGCCAATACCTGCCGACACTCCAGCACCAGGCTCGCGCCGCCGGACGGGCTGTTGCCGATGCGCAATTTGAAGCCGTGCAGGTTGACGATGGCCGCGACGATGGACAACCCCAGGCCGAAGCCGCTCTGCTGATTGCCGGTTTCGCTGCGGTAGAAACGTTTGAATACCGCCTCACGCTCAGCGTCAGGGATGCCGGGGCCGGTGTCCTGGACTTCGATGAACGTAGTGTCGCCTTCGGCGCGGGCAATCAGCAGGACCTGGCCACCCGCCGGGGTGAATTTGATCGAGTTGCTCAGCAAATTCGACAAGGCCTCGAACAACAAGGCCCGATCACCGATCAGGGGCGGCAGGCTGTCGGTGACTTTGAGTCGCAGGGAAACGCCGCCTTCTTCGGCCAGCGGCAGGTAAAAGTCGTGCAGTTCCTGCAGCAATGGCAATGCGTCGAGCTGATCAAAGGCTGAGCGGCGCTGGTGATCTTCCAGCTCGGAGATTCGCAGCAATCCACGAAAGCGCGCCATCAAGGTGTCGGCGTCGGCAATGACCTGGGCCATTTGCTCGCCTTGCGGCGAGTGTTCAGGGGACTGTTGCTGGATGCGATAAAGCTGTGCGCGCAGGCGGGTCAGCGGCGTGCGCAGGTCATGGGCGATGTTGTCGCAGACACCTTTGACCTCGTTCATCAGCCGTTCGATACGGTCGAGCATGGCGTTGACGATGTCGGCCAGCATGTCCAGTTCGTCGCGACGATCGGACACTGGCAGCCGTCGGGTCAGGTCGCCGGTGACGATGGCTTCGGCGCTGGCCTGAATCGCACCAATGCGCCTGAGTGGTCGGCGACGCAAGAGATGCCAGCCGGCGATGCCGGGAATGATGGTCAGCGAAATCCCCCACAACAACGCGCGCAGAATCAGCGTGGTCACGGCGAATAGCGAACCGTTGTCACGCACCAGAATCAACCAGCGGTCGTCGAGGGTGTGAATGGCCACCGCATCGCAACTGGCGGGCGGCAGGTCCGGGTCGTCGGAATCGATGCAGGTGTCCAGTTCTTGAATTTCCCCGGTCAGCTTGAGTCCGTCGGGGATTTCGTGGACCGGCCCGCTGATCGGTTTCAGGTCTTTGTCGAACAACCCATAGGCATCGACGGTACGGATGTCGAACTTGTCGCTGGTGCGCAGGGCATCGTCCAGTTGCGCACCCTGAAAACGCGAAAACAGCTGCTGGCGTTGCATCAGCGAGTGGCGGGCGAGGGTGTTCAGGTAGCTGGTGACTTCCCAGTACAGCACCCCCATGAGGATGCTGCTCCAGGCCACGAACAGAAAACTGTAAAGCGCCAGCAGACGACTGCTGGAGGAGCGCCAGCCCTTAGACGGGTTCGGCAATGACATAACCTGAGCCTCGAACGGTACGTATCAGCGGCGTCAGGGTAGGGGGATCGATTTTCTTGCGCAAGCGACCGATGTGCACGTCGATGAGGTTGGTGCCCGGGTCGAAGTGGTAACCCCAGACTTCCTCGAAGATCATCATGCGGGTGATGATCTGGCCGTTGTTGCGCATCAGAAATTCCAACAGTTTGTATTCGGTCGGCAGCAGATTCAGCGGCTGCCCGGCGCGGCTGGCTTCGCGGGTGATCAGGTTCAGCTCCAGATCGGCAACCTTGAGCATGGTTTCGGCCTGGGTCACCGGGTTGCTGCGGCGCAACAGGACCTCGACCCGCGCGGCCATTTCATCGGAAGCAAAGGGCTTGGACAGGTAGTCGTCGCCCCCCGCGCGCAGACCACGAACGCGTTCGTCGACATCGGACAGGGCGCTGATCATCAGGATCGGCGTGGCGATGCCCAGCGCGCGCATGGTGGTGACAATCGCCAGGCCGTCGACTTCAGGCAACATCCGGTCCAGGGTGATCAGGTCGTAATCGCCGCTGACGGCACGTACCAGGCCCTCGCGGCCATTGTCGACCCAGTCTACCTGCAGGCCATGGCTACTTAATTCGGCAACGATTTCCTTGGCTGTGACGGCATCGTCTTCGATTGTCAGAATTCGGGTCATTGGATTGCCTGAACCACGTAGTGACTGAAGGCTGTATTTTGCCTTTAAACGCAGTGAGGCTTTCTTAAAAATAATTTAAGAAGCTCATTCGCGCCGAAATTGTGCTTTTGATTTTGCCCGCGGGGCGTGGAGCCCGGCGGGTTGACGATCTGCAGCGCAGCGTCAGCACGTCCATGCACGTCAATGGGTCTGTCGCAATGCATGTCGAAGTGACGCTGCCGGTTCCCCGCAGCTCGTCGGCAAGCCCGATTCCCACACCCTTCGGGCAGAGGCTGGCTGCGTTCAGTCCTTCTCGCAGGCTCGCGAGATGCCCTCTGCCGGCCCACGTGGCTGTTTCTTCGACGTGCCATCATTCTTCTGCGCAGTCCCCTTCTTCGGCTTGCCGCTCTCACTGCGAATCTGCGCATGGCTGATCAGCGCGAAGATAAAGCTGCCTCCGATGATATTGCCGCCCAGGGTGGGTCCGGCGAACACCAACCAGAACTCCTTCCACGATAGCTCACCGGCGAACACCAGGTAGGAGACCTCTGCCGAGCCGACCACGATGTGGGTGAAATCTCCCAGCGCCATGAGGTAGGTGATCATGAGGATGATCCACATCTTGGCGTTTTCCATGGACGGGATCATCCACACCATGGTGGCGATCATCCAGCCCGACACGATGCCCTTGGCGAACATCTGGGCGGGGCCGTTTTCCATGACCTTGCGCCCGATCTCCAGAAAAGCCTGATCGGTCTTGGTGTCGAAGATCGGCAGGTGCAGCATGACGTAGGCCACCAGCAGCGTGCCGCAGAGATTGCCCACCAGCACGACGGTCCACAGCCGCAGCAAGCGGATGAAATTGCTCAGCGTCGGCTTGCTCATTACCGGCAGCACCGCAGTCAGGGTGTTTTCGGTAAACAACTGTTGACGCGCGAGTATCACCGCCAGAAAGCCCGCGCTGTAGCCAACGCTGGCGATCACCTTGAACGCTTCACCGTCCGGCAGGCGCGAGTTGAGCAAACCCATGGCCATCAGCGACAGGCCCATGGTCAGCCCGGCGGCCAGGGCCGACCAGAACAGCGCGGCTACGTTGCGTTCCAGTTCCTGGTCGCCCTGCATGCGGATCGTCTCGTGCAGCACGGCGGCGCGGGGCGGTTGATTCTCGCCGATGTCACGTTCTTCCTCGGCCGTCAGGCCCGGGGTCTTACCGTCTTGTTCAGTGTCCATGATGATCCTTTGGCTTTTCTGGGGTGGACGGTCAGTTTTTTTGGAGTTGTCTGCTGCGCCGCGCTGATGGGTGAGACACAATTCGGTTCCCGTCGTTCGCGCTGGACGACGGCCTTTTCATTAACCCTGGAGACCCTGCCGTGCCCCTTCAAATCCGCGATGCCACCCGCGCCGATGCCGCTGTGATACTGGGCTTCATTACCGAGCTGGCCATCTATGAAAAAGCCGAACATGAGGTCAAGGCCAACGTGGCTGACATCGAGCGCAGCCTGTTCGATGAGGCGTCGCCGGCCAAGGCGCTGATCTGTCTGCTGGATGATGAGCCCATCGGCTTCGCCGTGTATTTCCTTAGCTATTCCACCTGGCAGGGCCGCAAAGGGCTTTACCTTGAAGACCTGTTCGTCTCGGCCACACAACGCGGCATCGGCGCAGGCAAGCAGTTGCTTCGCCATCTGGCGAAAATCGCCCACGACACCGGCTGCGGCCGTTTCGAATGGAGCGTGCTGGACTGGAATCAGCCGGCGATCGATTTCTACACATCGATCGGGGCCGAGCCGCAGGATGAGTGGGTGCGCTACCGGATGGAGGGGGAAGGGTTGAAACGATTTGCGCTAGGGCAAGGGTGACTTAGCCTCGCGCATCACCTGTGGCAGCGAGCTCGCTCGCGAAGGATCGGCACAGCCGCAGCGGATGTAGGGTCTGAATCCGAGCCATCGTGAGCACGCTCATACACAGGTGGTGCTTGGGCTGGTACCCGCCCAAGTCCCGAAGAACGGAGGGGTCAGTCAACCAAATCGCGGCTGTTGATCCGCATCACATCCGCTGCCTGGAAATCCCTCCACGCCTTGTCCAACGACCCGCCCAGGTCGATGGGCTTGCAGGCATCGGTGATCACCCAGGTGTTGAAGCCTGCCGCCCGTGCGTCCAGTGCCGTCCAGGCCACGCAGTAATCCAGCGCCAGGCCGACCACGAACACACTGTCGATGCCGCGCTCCTTCAGATACCCGGCCAGGCCGGTCTGCGTCGTGCGGTCTGCCTCGACGAACGCCGAGTAGCTGTCGATACCGGGATTGCAGCCCTTGCGCAGAATCAACTGGACATGGGGAAGATTCAGGCCGGCATGCATTTCGGCGCCTCGGGTGCCCTGGATGCAGTGGTCCGGCCAAAGCGTCTGCGGGCCGCAGGGCAGGGTGATGCTATCGAACGGTTGGCGTCCGGCGTGGCTTGAGGCGAAGGAAATATGCTCGGCGGGGTGCCAGTCCTGGCTGATTACCACGTTGCGAAACTGCGCGCCGAGGCGGTTGATCAACGGCACCAGCGTATCGCCTCCGGCCACAGCCAGCGCGCCGCCGGGCAGGAAGTCGTACTGCATGTCGATGACCAGCAGTACGGAACGCGGGTCAGCGGCGAGTCGGGAGAGAGAGGTGGGCATCCTTGTAATCCTCGATGGGTTAATTGAGTCCGATGCATGGCGGGCAGCGTGGCGACCGTTGCCGAGTGCGACCGGCATGACAGCAAGAGGCGCTGCTTCATCCAGCAAGCAACCGAATCGGGCTCCCCGCCTGCCAGGCCTGAATATCCTCGATCATCTGACCGTAGAACATTAGGTAGTTGTTCTCGGTGACATAACCCACGTGCGGCGTTGCCAGCAGATTGGGCAGGGTGCGGAAGGGATGATCGGCAGGCAGCGGTTCGACGCTGTAGACATCCAGTGCCGCACCCGCGATCTTGTTCTGCTCGAGCGCCTCGATCAGCGCGTTCTCATCGACAATCGGCCCGCGAGACGTATTGATCAGGTACGCCGTAGGCTTCATCCGGTTCAGCGATTCGCCGTCCACCAGACCACGGCTGCGGTCACTGAGCACCAGGTTCACCGAGACGATGTCCGACTGCTCGAACAGCGTCTGCTTGCTGACCCATGTCACGCCGTGCTCGGCGGCGCGCTCGGCGGTGAGGTTTTCGCTCCAGGCGATGACCTTCATGTCGAAGGCCTGCGCATAGCGGGCGATCTTCTGCCCAATGCTGCCCAGACCGACGATGCCCAGGGTCTTGCCCTGCAGATCGCTGCCGATCCCGACCTGCCAATGGCCTGCCCGCAGGGAGTTGGCCTCGTCGACGATGTTGCGCGTGACGGCCATGATCAGCGCCCAGGTCAGCTCGGGTGCGGCGTACTTGTAGCTTTCGGTGCCGACCACGGTGATGCCCAGACGGGTAGCCGCGTTGAGGTCCAGCGCGGCGTTACGCATGCCGCCGGTTACCAGCAATTTCAGCTTGGGTAACTGGCCGAGCAGGGCGTCGTCGAAAATCGTCCGCTCGCGCATGACGCAGATGACGTCGAAGCCTTGCAGACGAGTGGCCACGGTCGCTGTGTCGGCGGGATAGTCGTGCAGGAAACTGACGTCGCCAATCGGGTCGAGTGCCGTCCAGTCCACCACTTTTTGAGCGACAGATTGCCAGTCATCGAGTACGGCAATTCTCAGCGCGGAACCCTGAGTCATTCGGAGACGCCTCGTTCAAGGATTGCATTGGATGTGTGGCGCTAACAGTACGCCTGCCTCATCAGGAATTGAACCCTATAACCCGTAGCGGCCTGCGCCCGGGACGGCCTCACGGCCTGCAGGCGTTGCGGTTACGCAAACGTTTCGCCAGGCCCACTGCCTGTGTGGGAGACGTTACGAGGGCAGCGAATAGGGAAAACCCGTCGACACCTGCCCCCTGTTGCGCCCTGTCTACCAGCACGCCGGCTCCAACAGCGCGTCAGTTAAATAGGCCCGCCGCGATGTTGATGGAAAAGCCGAGAATCGACGTATTGAACAAAAAACCGATCAGCGACTGCGCCAGCACCACCTTGCGCAATTCCCGGGTAGCGACCCCCACATCGGACGTCTGCACCGCGACGCTGATGGTGAAAGAGAAATACAGAAAATCCCAATAATCCGGATTCTGCTCGCCATCAGCGAACCTCAGGCCTGCATCGTCACCGTCCCAGGTGTAGAACATGCGCGCGTAATGCAGGCTGAAGATCACCCCGATCAATAACCACGACCCGACAATGGTCAAGCCCGTGAACGCGTAGTGCAGGGCCTTGTCGCTGTCCGACATGCCCTTGATGTTCGCCAGCTCCAGTACGATGGCGGCAAGACTGGCGATGGCGGCGACGCAGACCACCATCAACACCAGGCCTGCGTTTTCATCCTCGATTTCGGCGATGCGCCTGACGTCCTCGGCATTGGATTTAAAGGTACGGATCATGATCAGCACCATGTAGAACCAACCCGCAACGTTCCAGGCGATCAGGCATTTGCTGGTCAGGGTAATGTGTGGCGCGAAGACGGCAGCCGCAATACCACCGGCGGCGCCCAAGGCTACGGCGATGGTCAGGCGAGGGTGGGTCTGGGCGAGATGGGGCATGGCAAGCTTCACTGCAGCGAGATGAGCCCAACCTTAGCACGCCGCGCGCGACCGGATGAACGAAGAAAAACGGCGCGCAAGGGGATACGCGCCGGTCGCCATAGGGCAGTTGATGTGGAGTGGTTTCAGGCAGCCGGACGCTCGCTGCACGGCGTCCGGTGTTAGTCGAACCTGAATGCCTATCGAACGAGGCAAGGCTGCTTGTTATTGAATGTCCAGTCAGGCACCAAAAATTGCATGGCCGCGCTGTCATCCCGCGCGCCCAGGCCCATGCCTTTGTACAGCTCGTGGGCCTTGGCCACTTGGTCCATGTCGATCTCAATCCCCAGCCCCGGCTTCTTCGGCACTTGCACGCTGCCGCCGATGATCTGCAGCGGCGCCTTGGTCAGGCGTTGGCCGTCCTGCCAGATCCAGTGGGTGTCGATGGCGGTGATGTTGCCCGGCGCAGCGGCAGCCGCCTGGGTAAACATCGCCAGCGAAATGTCGAAGTGATTGTTGGAATGCGAACCCCAGGTCAGGCCCCATTCGTTGCACATGTGCGCCACGCGCACCGAACCCTGCATCGTCCAGAAGTGCGGATCGGCCAGCGGGATGTCCACCGATTGCAGCTGGATTGCGTGGCCCATTTCACGCCAGTCGGTGGCAATCATGTTGGTCGCGGTGCGCAGCCCGGTGGCGCGGCGGAATTCAGCCATCACTTCACGGCCCGAGTAACCGTTTTCCGCGCCGCACGGGTCTTCGGCGTAGGCCAGGACCTTGTGTTGATCGCGGCACAGCCGGATCGCTTCCTTCAGCGACCAGGCGCCGTTGGGGTCCAGGGTGATGCGCGCCTTCGGAAAACGCTCGGCCAGCGCGGTCACCGCTTCGATTTCCGCATCGCCACTGAGCACGCCGCCCTTGAGCTTGAAGTCCTCAAAGCCATATTGGGCAAACGCGGCTTCGGCCAGACGCACCACAGCGTCCGGAGTCAAAGCCTCTTCGTGACGCACGCGGAACCATTCATTATCGGCGTCGTTTTCGGTGCGATACGGCAGGTTGGTCTTGGTCTGGTCGCCCACGTAAAACAGGTAACCGAGCATTTTTACTTCGTCACGCTGCTGGCCTTCACCGAGCAGCGCCGCGACCGGGACGTGCAGATGTTGGCCGAGCAGGTCGAGCACGGCGGCTTCAATGCCGGTGACCGCGTGAATGGTGATACGCAGGTCGAAGGTCTGCAGGCCACGACCGCCCGAGTCGCGCTCGGCGAAGGTGCGGCGCACATCGTTGAGGATTTTTTGATAGTTGCCGATGGTGTTGCCGACCACCAGCGTGCGGGCGTCTTCCAGGGTTTGGCGGATCTTTTCTCCGCCGGGAATCTCGCCCACGCCGGTGTGGCCTGCGTTGTCCTTGAGAATCACGATGTTGCGTGTGAAGTAAGGGCCGTGGGCGCCGCTCAGGTTGAGCAGCATGTCGTCATGGCCTGCCACCGGGATGACCTGCATCTGGGTGATGACGGGGGTGCCGCCGGAATGCTGTGTGGTCATGGCTAAATCCTTGGGTTTGCGTGGCGCCTGGGTCGGCGCCGTTAACACGGGTTTCAGGCTTTTAAGTGACTGAGCATCAGGAAGGACTGGGCGTCGCATCCACTCGGGCTACCGACGCCGCGCCGGGTTTGGGCGTGGTGCGTACGGCGAAGACCAGCATCGCAGCGATGATCGAGGTTGCGGTGAGGCCATACAGGCCGCCCTGAATCGAACCGGTCTGCTGTTCGAGGATGCCGAAGGCGGTGGGTGCGACGAAGCCGCCCAGGTTGCCCACCGAGTTGATCAGGGCAATCACACCCGCTGCTATACGCGCGTCCAGATAGCCTTGGGGAATCGGCCAGAACAGCGACGAAGCCGATTTGAAACCCATGGCCGCAAAGCAGATCGCGACGAAGGCGAACACCGGCCCGCCCGTGGTGGACATGAACATCCCGGCGGCGGCAATCAACAGCGCGGCAGCGACCCAGGCTTGCTGGTATTTCCACCTGGCTGACGCGCTGGCAAAGCCATACATGCAGACAATGGCGATGAACCACGGAATCGAGTTGTACAGCCCGACCTGAAAGTCGCTCAGCTCGCCCATCTTCCTGATGATGCTCGGCAGCCAGAACGTCGCGGCATAGATCGTCAGTTGAATGAAGAAGTACATCAGGCAGAACAGCAGGATTTGCGGGTCCTTGAGCAGCTTGCCAATGGACAGCTTCACCGGGGTGGCCGCTTCACGCGCGCGCTGTTCGGCGTCGATGGTGTTGACCAGCGCGTCCTTTTCAGCATTGCTCAGCCACTTGGCGTCGTGAGGCCTTGAGTCCAGCCAGAACCAGACGAAAACGCACAGGCCTACCGAGAACAGGCCTTCGATCAGGTACATCCACTGCCAGCCGTGGAGTCCCAGCCCCTCGATTTGCAAGAGCAGGCCGGAGAGCGGACCGCAGATCAGCGAGGCAAAGGCTGAGCCACTGAGGAAGATAGCAATCGCCTTGCCGCGTTCGACGCCTGGCAACCAGCGGGTGAAGTAGTAGATCACGCCTGGAAAGAACCCGGCCTCAGCCACGCCCAATAGAAAGCGCAGGATATAAAAGTGGGTTTCGGTCTGGATGAAGGCCATCCCTGCGGCCACCAGACCCCAGGTCAGCATGATCCGGGTCAGCCAGATGCGCGCACCGACTTTCTGCAAAAGGATGTTGGAGGGCACTTCGAACAGCGCGTATGCAATGAAGAACAGGCCTGCACCAAAGCCGTAGGCGGCGGCACCAATGCCCAGGTCATGTTCCATGTGACTTCGCACAAAGCCAATATTGACCCGGTCAATGTAGTTGACGATGAACATGATGACGAACAGCGGCAGGATATGATGTTTGACTTTCGAAACCGCCGACTGCAAGACGCGCACGTTGGCGTCGTCCACGTGTGATGAGGATGTGCTCACTTTGATGTACTCCCACTGATTATTTTTATGCGGGTGGTTGTGTGTACAGATGACAAGGTGCGTGTTGTCGTTAGTCATCATACAAGTGCGCATCGCCTCGGCAAGCTATTTCATGCCGTTCTGGGGATTATTTAACCGAGCCTAGCCAGCTTGTATGATAAGTTGAACGAGCGCCGGCCAGGCCCAAGGTTCTGGCTTTGCACGGGGTAGAGGGAGGGCCCGCGAGCATCGCCAGGCTCATCTACGCTCGGCTGCATGCACCCCCAGGCCGGAAAGATACAAGTTGCACTGCGCCTTGTTCGGCCCATCCCTCCCCACTGTTCGGACAATTGGCCCATGCAAACCCCCACTCGTACGATTCCCAAGCGTCGGCAACACAACCTGGCGACCGATCTTGTGACTGACCTGAGCCAACGCATTCTCATGGGGTCGATCGCGCCCGGTGAAAAGCTACCCTCGGAGAGCGAAATCGTCCGGCAGCACGGGGTCAGCCGCACGGTGGTGCGTGAGGCGATTTCCAAGTTGCAGGCGTCGGGTCTGGTCGAAACCCATCAGGGCAGGGGTACGTTCGTGCTGCAACGCTCGGAACCCAGGAGCATGCGGCTGAATATCGAGACGGCATTCAGCGTGCGCCACATCATCGAACTGCGCATGGGCCTGGAAGTCCAGGCCGTGGCGCTGGCGGCGCAGCGACGCACCCCGGCGCAATGGGCAGCGATGCGCAGGGCGCTGGATGACTACCAGGACCTGCTGGCCAAGGAAGACAGTTGCGTGGAGGCTGACCGGCGCTTTCACCTGTTAATCGCCGAGGCGACCGGCAATCCGTATTTCTTCGAAATTCTGCATAACCTGGGTAGCGCAGTCATTCCCCGAAGCCGCATCGCTTCGGCCGAGCGGGCAGGGGCTAGCCTAACCCATCACGCCTATCTGGCGAATCTGGAACACGAAGCGATTCTGGCGGCGATCAGGCGCCAGGACCCGGATGCGGCGAGGGCGGCCATGTGGACGCACCTGAGCAACAGCCGCGAACGCCTGGCGCCCGTGGAGTGACCCGTTAGCAGACGCAACACAAAACTTTAAAGCTCATGATTTTGTTCGAAGGCCGTAGGAGCAAGCTTGTTCGCGATCTGGCGCGCAGTGGCAGCAAAATCCGCCACCTTTGCTGCTTCAGACACAACGCGCGCACAGGGTTTACTGCTGCTGCGCAGCAGATCGCGAGCAAGCTTGCTCCTACGCCTTCGGCAGGATCCGGGGTGTGGGACTTCCAGGGCGGGCGTCATTCAGACGTCGATGCCGCGCGCAGAACCCCCAGCATCACACCCATCTGCCATTCGAAGTAGGGATTGAACGTCAGCCGTGCGAACACCTTGCCCGGCTCACGGTGCCCCCAGTCCGAATACCACACCGGCTCGCCGGCCAGGCACTTCTGCATGGCGGCTGCATCTTGACCATTCCAGCACAGCCGCTGGCTGCCGTTCTCGCCATACAGGCGATTATCCGGTGAGAACAGCAGGCCCATGTGGGAGAACTGGGCAATGCGCTGCTCGGGCAGGTAGTCGCTGCGCACCAGCACCCGCGCGGTCCTGGCTGCCGGCGCGGGCGCATCCCCGTACCAGATCAGGCGGCTGTCCGGGTGGTTGAAACGCGTGTTGAAATTGTCCAGCACATAGGCTGTGTCGAGCACCGAGTCGTGCTGGGTGATGGCCACGAATACCGGCTTGTCGTAAGGCCGCGCGTGGATATGGCGCTGCGCCGACAGCGCGCTGCGATAGAACTGGGCAAAGCCATTGGTTGGCACGTTAAGGTAGCGCACCGGCGTTTGCATGGGACGCACGCCATCCTCGGGCTTAGCCAGCCATGGCCGAAACCAGCCGATGTACTGGGTCGCCCAGGCGTAGGCATTGGCTGGGCGAAAAGCAGGGGAAAACAGCACCAATCCGGCGATTTCCGGGTGTTCATAGGCGTAATCCAGCACCAGATTGGCGCCGGTGGAAAAGCCGCCCAGGTATACCAACGGCACCTCGCGCTGTAACACTTGTGTTTGCTCGCGCACCACCTGTTGCCACTGCTTGAGCGTGACATCGAGCATGTCCGCAGGCTTGCTGCCATGCCCCGGCAGCAACAAGGTCCGCACCAGAAAACCCTGGCCTGCCAGTTTCTGGCCGATGTCGTTGAACGACCAGGGCGAATCCCCTAGCCCGTGCACGAGCAGGATCCCGCGCCTGGGCATGCCAGCGGGCCGCCACTCACGGGGCGCATTCCACTCAAGCTCGGCGGCGTGGTCATCGGTCTGGAAGGTGCGCTTGTGCTCCATCCAGGCAAGGGTCTGCTGGCGATAGTCGGCAAAACTCGCTTGGCCCAACGGCACGTCGCTGGAGGCGCAGGCTGACAGGGTCAGAAAGGGCAGCAACAGGGCAACGCGGTGTAAGGGCAAGTGGCGCGATCTCTGGCATTCTTCGTGGGGTCGCGGGGCACTTTGCCATGCTGCCGGAGCGTTGGGTATCCGTGGCGACCGATTGTCATGCAGGAACTCGGCGCAAATTTCAGGCAGACTCGCAAAATCCATAAAAACAATTCGTGATGTGTATGAACCTTCAACCGCTTCGTGTACCGGACGCGCCTCATGTTTGCCCTTGATCACGCCCTGGCCCAAGACATCGTTGATCGGGCGATGGCGATTCTGCCGTGTAACGTCAACGTCATGGATTATCTGGGCATCATCATCGGCAGCGGCGAGGCCGAACGTCTTTATAGCCGGCACGAGGGCGCGCAACTGGTGCTGGCCAACAGCCGAGTGGTGGAGATTGATTCTCATACCGCTAAACACCTCAACGGTGTGCGTCCAGGGGTAAATCTGCCGTTGATGCTCGATTGCAAGCTGGTAGGGGTGTTGGGCATCACCGGTGAGCCGGACCAGGTGCGGGTGTATGCGGAGCTGGTGAAGATGACCGCCGAAATGCTCATGGAGCACCGCAGGCAACAAGCCGATCAGCAGTGGCGGCATCAGCGCAGCGAAGATCTATTGGCGCGTCTGTTGCTGGGCGACGGCGTCGGGCATTTGCTCGATGAGGCCGAACAACTGGGTTTGCAGCCCAAGTTGCCGCGCCAGGCGGTGTTGATCGAGCTGCCGGCCAATGTCGGCCACGGCGGACAGCTCGCCGCCTGGCTCAACGGGCGCTACGCCAACAGCTGGTGTGTGTCCTGCGAGCCGAGCCTGGTCTACTGGTGCCGCGCCGCGGGCAAGGAGCGTGACGATGCCTTGCTGCTGGAGCAGTTCGACGAGCAAGGCTGGCCAGTGTCGCGCATGGCGACGATCGAACCTTCGTCGGACCTTGCCACGCTGCGCGAGGCCTGCTCTGCGGCGCGGGATCTGCTCGATTATGCTCGCCATAATCAGCCGCAACAGCGTTTGCTGCGCCTGGCGAGTCACCGGCTGGAGGTGCTGTTCTGGCGCAATCGTCACGATTGGCTGGCCATAGGCGTCGCCGAACCGGTGCTGCGTCTCCAGGGCAATGGCCAGTTGCTCGATACCCTGCGCGCCTGGTTCGATTACAGCGGTGAAAGCCAGGCGTGCGCCGACGCGCTGGGTATCCACCGCAACAGCCTGCGTTACCGGCTGGAAAAGATCGCTGAGGTCAGCGGGTGTGATCCGTATCGGACCGATGATCTGTTGAGACTCTATCTGGGCATGCAAATGGTGCCGCGCTAAAACAAGCCGCTACAGCAGATCGCCGACCCGTTTTGTTCGTATGAACAACGCCGCCTTGTGCAGCGTTGTGCGAAGGTCCGGCGCAAAGCCCCGGCCGCCGTGCGAAGATCGCGACATTCGATAAGGAGAACACCATGAAAATCGTCATCGCCCCGGATTCCTTCAAGGACAGCCTTAGCGCGCAAGCTGTGGCCCAGGCGGTTGCCGGCGGCCTGCGCGAGGTGTGGCCCGATGCGCAGCTGGTCGAATGCCCGATGGCCGATGGTGGGGAGGGCACCATCGAAGCGGTGCTGGCGGCCTGCGGCGGGCAATGGATGACCACAAAGGCCTGCGGCCCGCTGGGGCAACCGACTCAGGCTCAGTGGGGTTGGCTCGCCCAGACCCGCACCGCCATCATCGAAATGGCCATGGCCAGCGGGCTGCAGATGTTGACCCACGCACAGCGCGACGCGACGGTGACCACCACTTTCGGCACCGGGCAACTGATTGCCGCTGCATTGGATGCTGGCGCGCAGCGGGTGATCCTGGCCATCGGCGGCAGTGCGACCAATGACGCTGGCACCGGCATGCTCTCGGCATTGGGTGCACGTTTTCTTGATCGCGAACACCAGCCACTGCCCCTCGGCGGCCTGGCCCTGGGCAAGGTTGCGCATATCGAGCTGGCCTCACTGGACCCGCGCTTGAACGATGTGCAGTTCGAAGTGGCGGCTGACGTCAACAACCCGCTGTGCGGGCCCAATGGCGCGTCGCATATTTTCGGTCCGCAAAAAGGTGCGTCTGCCGAGCAGGTGCTGGCGCTGGATGCTGCGCTGGACCATTTCGCCGAACAGTCGGCCCGTGTATTGGGCAAGGATGAGCGGGAGCACCCTGGCAGTGGTGCCGCGGGCGGAATGGGCTTTGCTGCCAGGGCTTATCTGAATGCGTCGTTTCGTCCAGGCGTGGAAGTGGTCGCGGACCTGACCGGCCTGGCCGGGGCGCTGGCTGGCGCTGATCTGGTCATCACCGGGGAAGGGCGTTTCGATGCCCAGACGCTGCGCGGCAAGACGCCATTTGGCGTTGCGAAAATCGCGCAACGCCAGCAGGTGCCGGTCATCGTGCTGGCCGGCACTCTGGGTGATGGCTATGCCGATCTTTACGCCCATGGCATCAGCGCCGCGTTTGCCGTGACGAGTGGGCCGATGACGCTGGAGCAGGCCTGTGACAGTGCCGCGACGTTGCTGCATGACCGAGCACGGGATCTGGCGCGGGTATGGCAACTCGCCGCGAGATAAAGGCAGGCATGCGCACGCGGATGGCTGGCTGGAGCAGGGTGTGAGTGCAGATGTTCAGGTAAGGCGAATGCTGAGACAGCTGTTTTACCTGTCATGTTGCATCCCAGCTGCACCATCGGAATTAGCTTGCACATCAACGTACCTACAAACCGCGCCTGCAGTACAGCGCCGCCCGCCAGCCTGCCGGATTCGATCTGTGGCTTGAAGCTGGTAACCGAAGGCTTCACCCTGGCGCTGCCGAGCAGTTCCTGGCTGTGCTAGCTCAAAGCGATCAACGCCGTGCATCTGCAAAACAAGACCTTTATCCTTCCCGAGCAAATTTGCGGCACCTCGAAGTGGCGGCCCAAGGCGGCTTTGCTCCGACCCTGGGGCCGCAACCGGGTGGCCTGGTCTCAGTCATCGCGCTGGTCAGCCTGGGACAGTGCGTGGCGGTCGTGCCCGAGGCGGTGGCCGAGCACATCAGGCTGCCCAACGTGCTGCACCGACACATCGATGACTGTCAGCCCAGCGCATACCTGTCGCTGACTCACCGCCGTTACGAGAAGGCGCCGGCGGTGACCCGTTTCATCGAGCACGTGAAGCTGTCGCACCAACCCTGATCAGCCCTTGGCGGCTTGCTCTGCTTCTTCGTCGATGCGGTCGGACTCGAACAGATCGGCCAACTCGTTCCTGGCCTCCAGCGCGTTTTGCATGACCTTTGCCGCATCGTCGTAAATCAGGTGCTGACGATTGAGCACCTGTTCGTCGTGACGCTTGAAACGATCAATGCGCGCCGCCGCCTGCGCCTCGCTCAAGCCCAGGCCGATGAGGGTGCGTCGGGTCATTTCCAGACTGGAATAGAAGGTTTCCCGCACGGTCTGCGCGTCGAGGTCCATCAGGCGGTGCACGTGTTGCCGGTTACGCGCACGCGCGATGATCTTGAGGTGCGGATACAGCTTTCGCACCAGTTCCGCGGTCTTGATATTGGTGTCCGGATCGTCGGTAGCGATCACGAAATATTCAGCCTGATCGACCTTGGCGGCGCGCAGGATCTCCGGCCGTAACGGGTCGCCGTAGAACACCGGCACGTTGCCGAAACTGCGGGTGAATTCGATGGTTTCCACCGAGGTGTCCAGCGCGATGAACGGGATGTTTTGCGCCCGCAGGATACGCGCCACGATCTGTCCCATACGGCCCATGCCCGCGATAACCACGCGGGGGTTATCGGAGTCGATTTCCTTGTATTCGGCGGGCACTTCCCGCGTCACCGGCTTGGGCTTGAGCCAGCGCGACAGCACCAGCAACA
Organism: Pseudomonas sp. UBA5706; assembly: GCF_002419965.1. Lineage (GTDB taxonomy): Bacteria > Pseudomonadota > Gammaproteobacteria > Pseudomonadales > Pseudomonadaceae > Aquipseudomonas. Next base: position 126,467 of record NZ_DIHC01000011.1, on the reverse strand, counting down.
GCGGTGGCGTGAGGGCCATCGATAGCGTGATCGTCAACACCAGGGTGTCATACAGGCTGGCGTCGAACAGTCCCTGATCACGACCGATCTTGAACACCACGAACGCAAACTCACCGCCGGCAGCCAGGACCAGGCCAAGGCGCAACGCGCTCTGCTTGCTCAGGCCGCCGGCCATGCGACCGACGAAGAACAGCAGCGGCAACTTCAGGCCGATCAGCAATACGGTCAGGGCCAGCACCGTGATCGGCGAGCTGAACAGCAGGCCGACATTGGCGCCCATGCCCACGCTGATGAAGAACAGCCCCAGCAGCAGGCCCTTGAAGGGCTCGATCTGCGCTTCCAGCTCGTGGCGATACTCGGAATCGGCTAGCAGCAGGCCAGCGAGAAATGCCCCCAGCGCCATGGACACGCCTACCAGGTCCATCAACCACGCGGTGCCGATGACGACCAGCAAGGCGGTAGCGGTCGAGACTTCCTGCAGCTTGGTCTTGGCCACGATCCGAAACACCGGGCGCAACAGATAACGTCCGCCGACCACTACCACGGCGATCCCGCCCAGCACCTGCAGACCATGACGCAGCGAGTCAGCCGAGGATGCATCATGGTTGCCTCCAGCGAGCATCGGCACCAATGCGATCAGCGGGATCGCCGCGATGTCCTGAAACAGCAGGATGGCGAATGCCAGGCGGCCATGGGGGGCATTGAGTTCCTTGCGCTCGGCCAGGCTTTGCAGGCCGAAGGCCGTGGACGACAGCGCCAGTCCCAGGCCCAGCACCACGGCGCTGTTCAGGGGTTGACCGAAGCCGAGCAGGGCGACCGTTCCGATCACCAGACCGGTGAGCAGCACTTGGGCCAGGCCCACGCCGAATACCGATTTACGCATGATCCACAGGCGTTTCGGGGAAAGCTCCAGGCCAATGATGAACAGCAGTAACACCACCCCCAATTCGGAAATGTGCGCCACGCTTTGTGGGTTGCCTATCAGTGCCAGCCCGGAAGGACCAATGATCACGCCTGCGATCAGGTAACCGATTACCGCGCCCAGTTGCAGGCGTTTGGCTAGAGGGACCGTCACAACGGCGGCGAGCAAAAACACGACCGCGGCCTGCAACAGGCTGCCTTCATGGGGCATTGGGGGGTACTCCTTTGGACGACAGGGGAATGCTTATAAAGACGTAACGTGCGGGTATTAAACCACGGCAGGGTGACAGGATTCAGTGACGCGGCCCCGTTGTCGCAGGGGTGTGAAGGGCGCTGCGAGGTGCCACGCAGGCCGGGACCGCGTAAGATGTTGGTCGCGTTTGCGTCGCATCAATGATTTCCACCCGCTTTCAGGAGCTTTGCAATGACCCACAAGCAGCGTTTGATTTATTCGATCATCATCGCCCTGAGCGTGCTGGCCCTCATGCTTGGCCTGTCGCATCTGCAGAAAACCGGCGTGCTCGACGAGAAGACTTTCCAATACATCGCAATCTTCGTGGCCGTGGCTGTCGTCGTGTTGAATGGCGTCCTGCGGCGCAAGGTCAAGCACTGATCGTTCACCGTTGGCATTCGCCGTCGGGCTTGCCGGCGGCAGCGATTCTCGGGGCGCCAGCGCAGGAAGACGCTGCTGCCGCAACGGGTCCCGGGCCTGGTTCGCCGCATCTCGTTACAAAACCTTACCTGAACTATTTTTCTTCCGGCGAACTCCTAACACTCGCAAGTCATATAGCCCGCAAAGGGAAATGGAGTTCGAAAATGATCAAGACACTTACTGCTGCTGTCCTCGCCACCGCCGCCTTGGCCACCGCCCCGTTCGCATTGGCGGATAAACCGGGCGCCGGTTGGATCACCATTGAGAAAGCGATCGAAAAGGCGAAATCGGCCGGTTACACCGAGATCTACAAGATCGAGGCCGATGATAAGGGTTATTGGGAAGGTGAAGGCCGCAAGGCTGACAGCCTGACCTACGAATTCCGTATAGACGGCAACTCCGGCAACATCCTGCGCGATCAGAAAGACTGATCCGAAAGGGCGCGCTTTCAAACGCTCGTAACCGCCCTTTGGTGGGAGCGCCGCCCGGCGCCTCCCACCGCTTAATCCTCGCTTTACTCACACCGCCGAATTCGACAACCTTGTGTTTCTTTTCCAGATCAGCAGGAAGCGAAGCATGAGTGTGCGGATCGAATTCAAAAACAACCCCAGCGAAGACGAACGTCTACAGATTCTGAATCCTTTGCGGGCCTACAACGCCGAGCAAGCGGGCGAGGGGATGCCTGAAAAATTCGCCTTTTTCGTGCGTGATGAAAAAAGCGAAGCCGTTCTCGGCGGGCTGCACGGGCGCATTTTATACCGGTGGTTGTTCATTGATCTGTTGGTAGTGCCGAAACAGGTGCGCGGGGAAGGTATTGGCAGTCAACTGATGGAAAAGGCCGAAGATTTCGCCAGGCAAAGAAATTGCGTCGGCGTTTGGCTGGACACTTTCGATTTCCAGGCTCCGGATTTCTACCGCAAGCACGGCTATCAGGCGTTCGGTCAACTGGAGGACTACCCGCCCGGGCATCAACGGCTATTTTTCAAGAAACGCCTGGACTGAGTCCTCGCGCTGCCGTTTCCATGGTCACGGCAGGCCGCTTAGTAAAAACGCGCGGGGCGGTAGGGCGCAGGGTCGGTAAACGTTGGCGCTCCGGTCATCATTTGCGCCAGCAAACGTCCGGCGACCGGCCCCAGCGTCAAGCCATGATGAGCGTGGCCAAAGTTAAACCACAGCCCCTTATGACTGCCTGCCGGGCCGATGACCGGACGCATGTCCGGCAAGCATGGTCTGCGCCCTAACCACGACTCTGCGTCCAGTCGTTCACCCAACGGATACAACTGGCGGGCGATGGCCTCACAGCGGCGTAGTTGAATATCATTAGGCGGCGCATCGCTGGCGGCGAATTCGACGCCGGTGGTTAGGCGAATGCCACGTGCCATGGGCGCCAGAACGAACCCTGCCTGGGCGTCGATCACCGAATGCTGCAACTGCGCGCCTGGCTGTGAGGCGTAATGCATGTGGTATCCGCGCTTGACTGCCAATGGAATGCGATAACCCAGTTTCGAGAAGATATCCCCCGATTGCGGTCCCATCGCCAGCACCACCTGCTCCGAACTGATCAGCCCCTGACTACTTTGCACTTCCCAGCGCGCACCGCGCTGATCCAGGCTACGTGCGTCGCCCCGGAGCAGCATGCCACCGCGCTGCACGAACAAAGCGGCATAACCGCGCACCAGTGCACCCGGATCGCTCACGCTTTTGGGGTCGAGCCAGTGAATACCGCCGAACACACCACTTAGGTTGGGTTCGCGTTGGCGCAACTGACCGGCATTCAGAATTTCGTACTTCAGACCATATTGGTCATAGGTGCTGGCATCGGCGGCGGCCAGATCGAACTCATGTTGATCGCGATAAAACTCGATCCAGCCCTTGGCGTGGATCAGCCCGGTCATGCCCGCAGCGGCTGCCAGCAGATCATGCTCGCTGACGCAGCGTTCGATTAAAGGTCGCATGGCGCGGCTGGCGAGGGCCAGGTTCTGCGGCGAAGACTGGCGCCAATATTCGAGGAGCCACGGCGCCAGACGGGGCAGAAACGCCGGACTGAAACGCATCGACGACTGGCGGTTAAGGCTGTAGCGCAACAATCGTTGCCATTCGCGCGGAAAGGCGTAGGGGATGATGCTGGAACGCTCGATCAGCCCAGCGTTGCCATGGCTCGTACCGCGACCAGGCTCATCACGATCGAGCAGCGCTACGCGCTGGCCTGCGGCTTGCAGGTGCAGTGCGGAACAAACGCCGATGATTCCGGCGCCGAGGACGAGGGTCTGACAATCCATTGATCGATCCTTATAGCGGTGTTTGGCGCACCGTCATCAATACGCCGGCGTGCAGTTTACCCGTTTGCTCGCGCACAGTACTCTCAGACCGTTCGTACGATCTGTTGCGCTTCCACTTCCAATAACCACACTGGAGCTTCAGATGTCTTCACCCCTTGACCCAATTGCTATGCAGACGATTTCCTTTGCGGATCTGACTGACCTGCTGCGCCGGATATTCCTACGCCACGGCACCTCGGCAGAGGTGGCGGCGGTGCTGGCCGAAAATTGCGCCAGCGCCGAACGCGACGGATCTCATAGCCATGGCATCTTTCGCATCAAGGGTTATCTGGCGTCGCTGGCTGCTGGCTGGGTCGATGGTCAAGCGGTGCCGAAGGTGGAGGATGTGGCCGCAGGTTTCGTGCGGGTGGACGCCAATGGCGGTTTTGCCCAGCCGGCCATGCAGGCCGCCAAGGTGCTATTGATCGAGAAAGTGCGCGCGGCGGGTATCGCGATTCTGGCGATTCGCAACTCTCATCACTTCGGGGCGCTGTGGCCTGACGTCGAGCCGTTTGCCCAAGAAGGGCTGGTGGCTCTAAGCGTGGTCAACAGCATGACCTGCGTGGTTCCTCACCAGGCGCACAAACCTCTATTCGGCACTAATCCGATTGCCTTCGCCGCGCCGCGTGCCGGTGGGCAACCGATCGTGTTTGACATGGCGACCAGCGCCATGGCGCACGGCGATGTGCAGATTGCCGCCAGGGAAGGGCGGATGTTGCCGCCGGGCATGGGCGTGGACAGCGCCGGGTTGCCCACGGTAGACCCCAAGGCGATTCTCAACGCCGGGGCGCTCTTGCCGTTCGGTGGCCACAAAGGCTCCGCGCTTTCAATGATGGTCGAGTTGCTGTGTGCCGCTGTCTGCGGGGGCAATTTTTCATTCGAATTTGACATGTCCAGCAAACCGGGAGCGCAGACGCCCTGGACCGGGCAGACGATCATCGTCATAGACCCCGATAAGGGTCGCGGACAAGCGTTTGCCCAGCGCAGTGAAGAACTGGTTCGGCAGATGCACGGCGTGGGTCAGCAGCGGATGCCTGGGGATCGTCGCTATAAGCAGCGGGAAAAATCCCTGAGTGAGGGAATTGTGCTGACTGAAGAGGACATGACCCGGCTGCAAAGACTTACGCAGGCTTGAGCCACCTTCCTGGTTACAACACGGGACAGCGAGCGACCGCTCGTCGAATCGAGGCTTGCGTTTGGCTGCTCTTGAAAATACTGTATGTTTAAACAGTATTCAGTCAAGAGGGCTCGACCATGCAAACCACTCAAGCCGACACCAACCTGGCTTCCACTCATCAGAAGGGTGATACACCGTTCAGCCGCGTTTGGGGCAATGAAATGCAGCGCGAAGACTTCCTGGCCCTGGCGGCGGGCGTTCGTCAGTTCAGCATAGGCCTGGAAGGGGTGTCCTTCGTGCCGTGCGCGCAGGCTTACCCGGCCGAGCACACGCAGTATGCAATCGAGTAATCCGAAGTACCCTACGGTCAGGCGCATGAAGAACAAGTGTTCAGACTCAGCGTTCGTACCTTGCTGGCACGGTTACCGGAACAGGTTCATGGGCGGCAGCGCTATCAACGTCGTCGGGTTGGCGTCTCTTGCCCGTCCTGATCAGACCAACGGCAACGACAGTGCCTACCAGTGACAGGGCAATCCACCCCAGCAAAAATATAATCACGTCTGGTTCTCCGAACTACAACAATCGGGTTGCCACGCAAAATGGCAAGCTGTCCATCCGGGTTATCGGCCGCGTCGTGCGGTTCCTTAAGGCGTGTGATCGCGTTGGTTGTGCAATGACTTGGGTTGTACGGTTACTGATGTTGTGTGGCCGCTCAGGTAGAAGGACGCGCAGCTTGAACAAATGTCGCCTGAACCGCAACTCCCCTGTACCGACAGGGTCTTGCTTTAAACATAGTCAATTTCGAGGCTCGCGTTCATGAAAGATATTGGTTCACGCCTCAAAGAGGAGCGAAAAAGCCTTGGCCTCTCGCAACAGGAGTTCGGCGCCATTGGCGGCGTTGAAGCCAACGCCCAAGGCAAGTACGAGAATGGAGATCGCATCCCTCGTTCCGACTATCTTGCCGCTCTGGGTGAAAAGGGCGTCGACCTTCTCTACGTGTTATCGGGTAAGCGCACGCCGATGCCAGAAGAGTCGCTCAATGAGGCAGAGCGGGCAATCATCACTCATTACCGTGTATTGAGTGAGGAGGATCGGGACGCGATATCACAGCTGGCGACCTCCTTGTCCGAATGCGCGGTGGACGCAAAAGCGCAAGCCTCTGCCTGAGGACGTTCGTATCGCAGAATGACGTCTTGCGAGCGAATATATGGAACGTATATGCTTCGTATATTAATAGCGAGGTAGTCATGGGACTGGTCAAAATTTCCGAACAGATGCACGCCAATATTCGATCCGCCAGCGCAGCGCTGAGTCGATCCATCAACGCTCAGGCGGAGCACTGGATGCGGGTCGGCATGCTCGCCGAACTGAACCCGGGCCTGAACTACTCCGATATCTGTCAACTTCTCATCCGCGCTGAAGCTGAAGAAGAGACGCGGTCGAGTGCGCAGTTGGCTGACTCAGCGGGGCGTGAGCATCACGCCAGGGCGGTGTAGCAATGAGTATTAGCCTAAAAAGCGAAAGCGATCTGGCAGGTTTGCGCATCGCCGGGCGCCTGGCGGCCGACGTTCTGGCAATGATCGCGCAGCACGTCAAGCCAGGCATCAGCACCGAGGCACTGGACGATATTTGCAACGACTACATCGTCAATGAGTTGAAAGTCATTCCTGCCAATGTGGGCTATCACGGCTTCACCAAGACCACCTGCATTTCGCCCAACACGGTGGTCTGCCACGGTATTCCTTCACCGGATGACATCCTGAGGGAAGGGGACATCGTCAATATCGATGTCGCAGTGATCAAGGATGGCTGGTACGGCGATACCAGTCGCATGTACTACGTTGGCGAGGTCAGCCCGTTGGCGCGACGTCTGGTTGAGACGACCTATGAAGCGACGCTGGCAGGTATCCGTATTGTGAGGCCGGGTGCCACACTGGGCGATATCGGTAATGCGATACAGACCGTTGCCTATCGGGAAGGCTTCAGCGTCGTACGTGAGTATTGCGGTCATGGCATCGGCCGCAAATACCATGAAGAGCCGCAGGTGTTGCATTACGGAGCCGCGGGCAAGGGATTGAAGCTCAAGGCGGGGATGGTGTTTACCATCGAGCCGATGATCAACGCCGGAAAACCTGGAACGCATGTGCTGGATGATGGCTGGACCGTGTTGACCCGCGATCAGTCATTATCAGCGCAATGGGAGCATATGGTGGCGGTAACGGACGACGGGTTTGAATTACTGACGCCTTGGCCGGACGGTACAGGTGATTATCCGCCCGTGTAAGGCAGCATGCAGTTGGACTTACCAAGTCACATTGTTCATGTGATGAAAAGCCGGCCAAGCTTGTAGCTTCTTCTGGTTCCCCTGTAGCGCTACTGCTTGCCCGGCTCATGGATGATCAGGGGGCGCAGCACTTGGGGAAAACACCACTTTCTCTCGTCCCGTCCCGCCTGCTGCGTCACCCGTGTCCGGCGTTCTCGATACGCCTTCCTTTATAAAAAGTGCAACTACACCCTCAGCTGGGTCATATCTGCTTGGCCGCATCGACTCCCGCGGCGCTGAGCTTGACCGGGTACTTGAGTGTGGTCTCGCCCTTGGCCGAGCTGTCTACGCAGCCGTCATGGATGAGTCCAACGTCCTGCAGATGTTCGAGTGTCCTGGCGACCTCGTGCTCCCCACGGTAATTATCCAGAATCTCTTTGCCAAGACCGGCGGGATGGGCGTGCAACAGGCGCGTCAGGACTTCGTTTTTAAGCTCGTTATCAATAGTCATCGTTACCTCGCTTTGCTGGTTTCATGAGCGCTGCATGTGAATACCGACCACTCGATGTGTGGTTTGTTTAGATAAATGTCGTATGGGGTAGGTCCTGCACAGGGCAGGACGCATGAAATGCATGACGCCGAGCCTTTGGTTGTAAAAAAAGCAACCTGATGGCCCTCATAGGTGACAATTTCTGAAAAAATCTGTTTCTTTCAAATAATCCGGGACGAGGCATATGCGAAGTGTGGGTTTGGGCATAGCGGCATTGGTTTTGATGGTGGCGGCAGTTCCTGCGCAGGCCCGAGATGTTAGCAAGAGCGATCTGCAAGTGTGTAAATGGGGCGCAGGGATAGCGGCGAATGCCCAGCAATCCAAGCTCTCCGGGACAACGCTTTATAGCGCCCGAAAGAAGCTGCAGGCACGTAATTTCTCTCAACCATGGATGCGCAAGATGGCAGTGGGGATCACGGAGCAGACCTACAACAGTCGGTCGCGTCTAAAGCCTGCCGCCGTCAGGCAGACCTATTACGACGGATGCGTCCAGCACGACAGGGCTCGTAAATAGAAGGATAGGAAACGCGCCTGCCGTTAAGGCGCGCACCAAGGAGTTCGAACCTCTCAGTGGCAATTGCCAGCCAGATGATAGTGCTGCGCCTCTGCCGCCGCAGGGCTAATGAATTCGATCCTGTTTTTCTCCGAAACCGCGTTGTACGACGGGCAATCCGGGCGGTGGTAAACCATGGTCTTCTTGTTGCCGCGAATCGCCGCGCTCAGATTATTCGCCGCGGATGCGGAGGGCCTGGTGGGCATCATCGGATTGGGCAGTGCGGACCTCACCGGCGCTGCCTGCGCAACGGTGCCGTTGGCGCCGAAGCTGGCGTTCAGAAAAATCGGCGCATGGTCGGAAACGCTTTCGCGGCCTTGGACGTGGGTCAGGCCCAGGTATTTCGGATAATCGAACACCTGGATGTTGTTGACTTTGATTGTCGAGTTTTTACTGATGAAGATGTTGTCGTAAAGATTGGCAAACTTGCCGTCCTTGCTCGACAGCGTGCTGGCGCCGTTCAGCACCAGCGGTTTGGCGCTGGCATCCAGGGTGGCCCACGCCGGTGAAGTCGGAGGTGTGTTGAAGTCGCCCATCAGCATGATCTGACCGTTGTCCGAATAGGTGTCTTTCAACCACGCCCAGTAGCTGGACAGCGCGGTGATCTCCGACGCACGATCCGCTTGATTTTTGCCATACAGAATGTGCACTGTAGCGACAACGAACGTACTGCCGTCCTTGAGCGACTTGAATCGGGCCGAGTAGGGCTCGCGCTCGAAGGTGTCGCCGCGGTCCAGGTACGTGACGGCGCCATCCTCGTAAGCAACGACATCGTCCCGCCAGACGAAACCGTACATTTCCTTATAGGACGATCGGCCCACTGCATGAGAGGCCATGGTACTCCAGTGTTTTCCCGTCTGGCGGGTTAACGCTTGGGCAAGCGCCTGGAGCGCATCCTCGTTCATAAGCTCCTGCACGGCGAGGAAGTCGACATTTTGCGCAACTTTGGCGATGCTCTGGAAATCCTTGTTTGGACGCACACTCAGGTGCTCAAGGTTCCAGGTGCCAATCTTGACGTCGGCGGATGCATTTTGCAGAAAGGCGAAGACTAACAGGAGTAAAACAAAAAATCTGGGCATTGAATTCCAACTACGGGCTGATTGAAACGGGACGAATCTTCAGGGTTTGTTCAGAGGGTGGCAGGTTTTGACGGCGTTGATGTTCTCGGCCACCGGCTTATGAGCGGGTGATGCATCAGTCTTCCTTGGGAACGGTCCAGAAGACCTGAACGCCGCCATCGTCCCGCCAGGCCAGCGTCACGTTGTCATTCTCGGCGATCTCTCCAAGCAACTGATTCCAGTCATCTTCAAGCTCGTCCGCAAGACGGAAGATCAGGGCAGAGCGGGACTTCTGCGCGGTCGTCGAGTTGATTATTTTCTGAATGCGCAGGGCCAGACGTTCATAGGGGGCCGGCGTTGTAACGGTATTGGTGGGCATGAGAGCATCCTTCGCATAGCTGTATGCGCATACAGTATTTCAGTGTGGGACGTTTCGCAATACTGAGAGGGACCTATCTGTGTCGCTGCTCAACTAATTGATTGTTCTGACGCGTTTGCACAGCGAACCAAAATTGATTGAGTCGATCTGATTCACTATTGGCGAATCAGTTCGCAATGATTGGAAAATAGAGGAATCGGTATGAATATCAGAGGGTTGGGGTTGTCTGTTGCGTTAGTGTGTTGTGCGACGCTTGGCGGGTGTTCGACGGCTACGGTGGTCACCCTGCAGAACGGCACGCAATACCTCACCAAGGATGTGCCCAAGACCAAAAGCAAAGATGGCTTTTATGAATTCGAAGACATCTCCGGCAAAACCGTGAGAGTACGCGCTGACGAGGTCGCGACGGTTAAGAAGGAAGAGTAAAAAGGGGCTGGTAACGTCACCCTAATAGGTCGCTTCATTCAAGACGATCGGTCTAATGTTGTGCACATGACGGCGCTTATCGGGGTTACTGAACTTGAAGGCGTGCGCAGGCAAGGTTGAGCATTACAAAGCTAGGACCTTGCCTGCCAAATCCTGCCTCGCCTTCGTTTGAACCCCCAGGGCGGGATGTGACTAAGCAGTTTCAACGCCGCCGTCTCTGTAAGAACATTCTGAAGTCGCTGCTAGCTGATTCAGGTTGTTGACAAAACCCTCGCTCATTCCCATAGTTTCACCCACGCAAACGTTTGCGATTCGCTCAGGTGAAGTGGCTGGGAGTCGCAAACGGTGCCGATAAAATAATCATAAAGTCGGAGTGATTCCATGAAGCTGCCATTCGCTGCACGCCTTCTTGCTGTTGCCATGCTCACCGCCACGGCGGTAACCCTGCCTCTCTCTTCTGCCTACGCTGACGACGCGAAGAAGCCCACCGTCGCTCTGGTGATGAAATCCCTTGCCAATGAGTTCTTCCTGACGATGGAGGATGGCGCCAAGGAATACCAGAAAGAGCATCCCAATGACTTCGATTTGATCTCTAACGGTATCAAGAACGAATCCGATACCACCGCGCAGATCGATATCGTCAATCAGATGATCGTGAAGAAGGTCGATGCATTGGTCATCGCGCCTGCCGACTCGAAAGCCCTGGCTTCAGTAATCAAGAAAGCGATGGATGCCGGTATCAAGGTCGTGAATATCGACAATCAGCTTGATGCCGACGTGCTCAAAAGCAAAAGCATCGAAGTACCGTTCGTAGGCCCCAATAACCGCAAGGGCGCGAAACTGGTGGGTGATTTTCTTGCCAAACAGCTGACAGCCGGTGATGAAGTCGGGATCATCGAAGGCGTGCCGACGACCACCAACGCACAGCAACGCACCGCTGGCTTCAAGGACGCGATGGATGGCGCGCAGATGAAGATTGTCTCCACTCAATCGGGCAACTGGGAGATCGACAAAGGCAATGCCGTCGCGTCGGCCATGCTCAATGAATACCCGAACCTTAAAGCGTTGCTGGCCGGTAACGACAGCATGGCCCTAGGCGCGGTGTCTGCGGTGCGTGCTGCCGGTAAGGCGGGCAAAGTGCAGGTGGTCGGTTATGACAACATCAACGCCATCAAGCCCATGCTCAAGGATGGCCGTGTTCTGGCAACCGCCGACCAGTTCGCTGCTCGTCAAGCTGTATTCGGCATCGATACCGCTTTGAAGATGGTCAAGGGTGAAAAGCTCGACATCAAGGACGGCGTGATCGAGACCCCGGTAGAGCTGGTCACCAAGCCTCAATAAGCACGACCCCTCAAATACCCGAAAATACCGCCAGCCTGCATGCCGGGCTGGCGCGTGGAGAGCGTTATGTCAGCGTCTGCTCAGGCCGCTGTTCTATCTGTCAGCGGTATTGGCAAAACCTACGTCCAACCTGTTCTCGGTGACATCGATCTGACGCTGATGCGCGGAGAAGTGTTGGCACTGACCGGAGAGAACGGAGCGGGTAAAAGCACCCTGTCAAAAATCATCGGCGGGCTGGTCACGCCTACCACCGGCCAGATGCAGTTTCAGGGACAGGCTTACGCACCGGCCAGTCGTACCCACGCTGAGAAGCTCGGTGTGCGTATGGTCATGCAGGAGCTCAACCTGCTGCCAACGTTGTCGGTTGCCGAAAACCTGTTCCTGGACAACCTGCCCAGCCGGGCCGGCTTCATCAACCGCAACAAGCTGCGTGAAAACTCCATCAGGGCCATGGCTCAAGTAGGATTGGAAGCCATCGATCCCGACACGCTGGTCGGCGAACTGGGCATCGGTCACCAGCAAATGGTGGAGATCGCCCGCAACCTGATCGGTGATTGCCACGTGCTAATTCTCGACGAGCCCACTGCCATGCTGACGGCGCGTGAAGTGGAAATGTTGTTCGAGCAGATTACCCGTTTGCAGGACCGTGGCGTTTCCATCATCTACATTTCCCATCGCCTGGAAGAACTCGCTCGCGTCGCACAGCGCATCGCCGTGTTACGCGATGGCAAACTGGTGTGTGTCGATGCGATGGCTAATTACAACAGCGAGCAGTTGGTGACCCTGATGGTGGGCCGCGAACTGGGCGAGCACATCGACCTGGGCGAGCGCAGCATCGGTAAGGTCGCGCTATCGGTAAACGGCCTGGGCCGTTCCGACAAGGTGCGCGACGTGTCCTTTGAGGTGCGGGCTGGTGAGATTTTTGGCATTTCCGGCTTGATAGGCGCCGGCCGCACCGAATTGCTGCGCCTGATCTACGGTGCAGACTCCGCCGACTCCGGTACCATTTCGGTGGGTGAGCCGTTGCAGGCTGTACGCATCGGCTCGCCGGTGGATGCTGTCAGCCACGGTATCGCGCTCATCACCGAAGACCGCAAGGGCGAGGGCCTGCTGCTGTCACAGTCGATCAGCGCTAACATTGCGCTCGGTAACATGGAGGCCATCTCCAGCGGCGGCGTGGTCAACGGAAGTGCGGAGATGGCGTTGGCAAGACGTCAGGTGGATGCCATGCGGATCCGCAGTTCGAGTCCCACGCAATTGGTGTCCGAACTGTCCGGTGGCAACCAGCAGAAAGTCGTCATCGGGCGTTGGCTGGAACGTGATTGCCAGGTGATGCTGTTCGATGAACCGACCCGCGGCATTGACGTAGGCGCCAAATTCGATATCTACGCGCTGCTGGGCGAGTTGACCCGCCAGGGCAGGGCGCTGGTGGTGGTGTCCAGTGATTTGCGTGAGTTGATGCTGATCTGTGATCGGATCGGTGTGCTCTCTGCCGGGCGCTTGATCGACACCTTCGAGCGTGACAGCTGGACTCAGGATGAACTACTTGCCGCCGCCTTCGCCGGCTATCAGAAACGTGATGCGCTGCTCTGCGAAGCGGCCCCCAGGAATGACCGATGAAAACCTCCACTACTCCTGACGCGCTGCCTTCACCGGGCAAGCGCAGCGGCAATTATTTCGGCCTGGGCACCTACCTGGGCCTGGCGGGCGCCTTGCTGGCGATGATCGTGCTGTTTTCACTGCTCAGCGATCACTTCCTGTCCTATGAAACCTTCAGCACCTTGGCCAACCAGATCCCGGATCTGATGGTGCTGGCGGTCGGCATGACCTTCATTTTGATCATTGGCGGCATCGACCTGTCAGTCGGTTCGGTACTGGCGTTGGCGGCGTCGGCGGTCAGCGTCGCAATGCTGGGCTGGGGCTGGGGCGTGTTGCCTTCGGCGCTGCTGGGTATGGCCTGCGCCACCGCCGCTGGCACGTTGACCGGCTCGATTACCGTGGCCTGGCGTATTCCTTCATTCATTGTCTCGTTGGGTGTGCTGGAGATGGCGCGCGGTGTGGCCTATCAGTTGACCGATTCGCGCACGGCCTATATCGGCGACTCCTACGCTTGGCTTTCCAATCCGTTTGCCTTTGGTATATCACCCTCGTTCGTCATCGCACTGATCGTGATCTTCGCTGCGCAAGCGGTGCTTACCCGTACAGTGTTCGGTCGTTACCTGATCGGCATTGGCACTAACGAAGAGGCCGTGCGCCTGGCAGGGATCAATCCGAAGCCCTACAAGATCCTGGTGTTCTCGCTGATGGGTTTGCTGGCGGGCGTCGCTGCGCTGTTCCAGATTTCGCGCCTGGAAGCGGCAGACCCTAACGCAGGCTCAGGCCTTGAATTGCAGGTCATCGCTGCCGTGGTGATCGGTGGTACCAGTCTGATGGGGGGGCGTGGTTCGGTGATCAGTACCTTTTTCGGCGTCCTGATCATCTCCGTTCTGGCGGCGGGCCTTGCGCAAATCGGCGCTACTGAGCCGACCAAGCGGATCATCACCGGCGCTGTAATTGTCGTTGCGGTCGTCCTCGACACCTATCGCAGCAATCGTGCACGGCGGCGCGGCTGACATGGCCACCATCAAAGATGTGGCTGCAATTGCGGGCATTTCCTACACCACCGTGTCACATGTTCTGAATCGAACGCGGCCGGTAAGTGACGAGGTGCGCAAGAAAGTCGAGGCGGCGATTGCGCAGCTCGACTATGTGCCCAGCGCAGTGGCGCGTTCGCTGAAAGCCAAGTCGACAGCGACTATCGGGCTATTGATTCCCAATGGCATCAATCCGTACTTTGCCGAGTTGGCCAGGGGCATTGAAGACTACTGCGAACGCAGTGGTTTCTGCGTAATTCTCTGTAACTCCGACGATAATCTGGAGAAGCAGCGCAATTATCTGCGCGTGCTGCTCGAAAAACGCGTGGACGGTCTGATCGTATCGTCGGTGGGGGGTGGTGACAGTCTGGGCGATAGCTTGTCGGCGGTGCGCACGCCGATGGTCATCGTCGATCGGGACCTGGAGAACATCACTGCTGATCTGGTGCGTATCGATCATGAGTTAGGCGCTTATCTGGCCACGTCGCATTTGTTGCAATTGGGTCATCGCCATATCGCGTGTATTTGCGGTCCGGCCCAGACCAGCGTAGCGCGCATGCGTCTGGCCGGTTACCGCCGAGCGATGCAGGAAGCGGCGATCGATGTTCCCGATAGCTGGATAGTAGAAAGCGATTTCACTGGTGCCAGCGGTTACGAGGCAGCGGGCAGGTTGCTGGAATGCGACCGGCCCAGCGCGATCTTCGCCGCCAACGACATGGTCGGCATCGGCGTGTTGCGGGCCGCTGCCGAGCGCAATGTGCGGGTGCCGGCTGATCTTTCAGTGATCGGTTTCGACGATATACAAATGAGTCAGTACGTTTACCCGGCGCTAACCACGGTCGGGCAGTCCATCCTGCAACTGGGCGAGCGTGCGGCGCAAGTATTGCTTCAGCGCATTTCGACCCGCGGTAACAGCCCGGTGCAACAGTTGATTGTCGCGCCGAGTATCGTGCTACGTGAGTCCACAGCGCCGCCAACCACTGCGTTCCATGAGTTTCGCTAAACCGACCCGAAAAGGGTCGGATCGATGAGTAAAGACGTTATGCAAGCAAAAGTAGTGATAGTGGGCAGCCTCAATATGGACCTGGTGACGCGCGCGCCGCGTTTGCCACGTGCGGGCGAAACCCTGGCGGGGCAGTCGTTCGTCACGGTGCCTGGCGGTAAGGGCGCCAATCAGGCCGTCGCGGCTGCCAGGCTCGGCGCCAGCGTGGCGATGATCGGGTGCGTGGGTGACGACGCGTATGGGGAACAGCTGCGCTCGGCGCTGCTGGCCGAAGGAATCGATTGCCAAGCGGTGACCTGCATGGCTGGCGAGTCCTCGGGCGTGGCGCTGATCGTTGTCGATGACAGTAGCCAGAACGCGATCGTCATCGTCGCCGGAGGCAATGGACATGTTACCGCAGACATGGTGGACGGCTTCGATACCCTGTTGAGCAACGCCGACGTGATCATTTGCCAGCTGGAAGTGCCCATGGCCACTGTTGGCCATGTTCTAAAGCGCGGACATGAACTGGGCAAGACGGTCATCCTCAACCCGGCCCCAGCCAGCAGTCCGCTGCCCGCGCATTGGTATGCATGGATCGATTACCTGATCCCCAACGAAAGCGAGGCGACCGCATTGACCGGTCTCCCCGTCGACAGCGTCGGTAGCGCCGATGCCGCCGCCACCGCACTTTTGGCCTCTGGCGTGAGCAAAGTCATCGTGACACTAGGCGGGCAGGGGGCTCTGTTCGCCACCCAGGCACACTCCCAGCATTTTCCGGCGCCGACGGTCAACGCCATCGACACCACTGCTGCTGGCGATACTTTCGTCGGCGGCTTTGCGGCCGCACTGGCCGACGGCAAGACCGAAGCCGAGGCGATATATTTCGGACAGATCGCCGCAGCGTTGTCTGTCACCCGCTCCGGGGCGCAGCCTTCCATTCCGACCTTTGATGATGTGCAGAGCTATCAGCCATGAAAAAAACTCCGCTGCTCAATATCGCCCTGTCACGCGTGATCGCCTCCCTGGGGCACGGGGACGTGTTGATGATCGTCGATGCCGGCATGCCGGTGCCGCCGGGCGTTGAACTCATCGATCTGGCCGTCACCCAAGGTATTCCGGACTTCGTTAGCGTGCTTGATACAGTGCTGTCAGAGATGCAGGTCGAAAGCCATGTCATCGCTGATGAGATGCGCGACAAGCAGCCTCCTGCGCTGATAGCACTCGATGCGCTTAATGGCGCTGGCCGACTCGGCGCACAGTGCCTGATCAGTCACGATGCCTTGAAACAATTGAGCCGCAGCGCCAGGGCGATCGTCCGCACCGGCGAGTGCCAGCCCTACACCAACATCGCCCTGGTGGCGGGCGTAGTCTTTTGACCACGCTGAATCCTTTACCTTCACGAAACAGGGAGTTTCCAATGCGGACGTGTCGTCACTTTGTCATTCAACTGATCCGGAGCGCTGCACTCTTGGCCATCTTCTCCAGCGTGGTGCTCCAGGCGGCCGAAAGGCGTAACCTGATTATCGACACCGATCCCGGGGCCGACGACGTGGTTGCGCTGCTGCTGGCGCTGGCATCGCCGCAGGAGCTTAACGTAATGGCTATCACGACGGTGGCGGGGAACGTGCGAATCGACAAGACCTCGCGCAACGCCCGTCTTGCCCGTGAGTGGGCAGGGCGTGAAGACGTGCCCGTCTATGCAGGCGCTGGCAGACCTCTGGTGCGCCCGCCGATCTACGCTGAAAATATTCACGGCAAGGAAGGCCTGCCAGGGGTGCAGGTCCACGAACCGAAGCAGGGTCTGGCCGAGGGCAATGCGGTGCAGTACCTGATCGATACGCTGAGCAAAGCCGCTCCCCACAGTATCACTATCGCTATGCTCGGGCCGCAGACGAACGTGGCTCTGGCGCTGATTCAAGCTCCGGAAATCACCCAGGGCATCAAGGAAGTGGTGGTCATGGGTGGGGCGCATTTCAATGGCGGCAACATCACACCTGTCGCTGAATTCAATCTGTTCGCCGACCCTGACGCTGCAAAGGTGGTCCTCGCCAGCGGTGTCAAGCTGACCTACGTGCCGCTGGATGTCACACACAAAATCCTCACCAGCGATCAGCGGATCAAGCAGATCGAGGGGGTGCACAACGAGGCGGGCGGGCTGGTGAGCAGTATTCTTAACGAGTACGTCAAGGCAGACATGGTGCATTACGGATTGCCGGGCGGTCCGGTGCACGATGCCAGCGTCATTGCCTGGTTGTTGAAGCCAGAGCTGTTCAGCGGCAGATTGATCAACGTGGTGATCGATAATCAGGACGGGCCAGGTTTTGGCCAGACTATTGCGGACTGGTACGACACGCTGGGGCAGCCAAAAAACGTGTTTTGGGTCGAGAACGGCGACGCCCAAGGCTTCTTTGATCTACTCACTGAGCGGCTTGCCCGGCTGAAGTAGCGCAATCGCGCATTTGGAGCGTTAGAGCAATAGCGCAGAAGTAGCTGACTCATCGACTTCTGGGTACCCTTGGAGCGCAGTTCTTCAGCGGTCCCATACTCTGGCCGCATCGCCCTTGCGGCCACATGGCCTGACATCCGTCGATGGACACCATTGCCGTGGTGCCGCCGTCCTTTCCAGTATCCGGGAGCCTCTAAGCCCCGCGCATGTGCAAGTGAGCCAGAAGTACAGGGAGGCGCATCGCTTGATTCAGGCTCTGCCGCTCGGGAGTTGGAGGTTTCACGAATGCATACAATGACAAACGTTTTGTGACGATTTGTTTGCCCGGCTTTCGTTGGTGTCGGGCAGACTGCGGCCTTGGTTTGTGCTGTCGGCTGAAAGCTTTCTGACCGTTACTCGGGAAACCAAGCGTTTGCAGCGCTGTCGCACAGGTTCTGGTCACGTTTAAACGTAAGGAGTTTGTATGCCCTGGAAATTCGCATCATCGGGATTGGTTCTGGCCGCGTTGCTACTGGCAGGTTGCAGCAGCACGGCGGAGTCTTCGAAGCCTGCAGAAGAACCGGTGAGTTCTGATGCCGGTTATTCCCGCTGTGATGCCGCCGCTGCACAGTTCGCAGTCGGCAAGCGGGCTTCGGCAGCGCTTATGGAGCAGGCCCGCGTCAAATCAGGCGCGCAGATCGCCAGGGTGCTTGGGCCCAATGACATGGTGACACTTGAATACCGCTCCGAGCGGCTGAACCTCAATACCGATCAAGGGGCGATGATTACTCGCGTCAACTGCGGTTGACCCCTTTTCTGCAGGTATAAAAAAACCCCGTCAGCGACGGGGTTTTTTCAGCACGCTCGGATTACTCCGCGCGAACCTGAGCAGCTTGCATGCCCTTTTGGCCTTTCTCAGCCACGAAAGAGACAGTCTGGCCTTCTTTCAGGCTTTTGAAACCGTCGGATTCGATAGCCTTGAAGTGTACGAACAGGTCGTCACCGCCACCCTGTGGAGTGATAAAGCCGAAGCCTTTTTCATCGTTGAACCATTTTACGGTGCCGGTTTGGCGATTAGACATGGTGTATCTCCAGAAACATAATTTTCAGTAGTGCTGTGCTGCTCAGGCCAACTGGGCACACGGGGGCTATCATAGTCCAATTGTGTGAAGGCTGGACTTTTTCGGTAAGAACTTTGCGCCAGTCCCGCAAATATATGCACCTTCTCGCGTAATGAAGCGTCGTATTCCCGATCTGCTGACGCGTGTGTCACATCCCGCTAAAACCGCTCAAGCCCCCGAACTACGTGGGCTGTGGACATCGCTACGCTCGTGCGCATAACAGGTGCGGCCCAGCTTTGGCAGCGAAATGTAAATTTTTTATTTTTTGCCTGGAAGGCAATGTTCGGCCACGGCTTTCTGTAGATCAGAGGTCATGGCCTTATCCTGTGGGGTCATTTTGTCATTCAGCGACGCGATCTGCTTGTCGGACAACTTCGTGTCGATCTGCTGTGCGCCACATTCGCAATGAGCCTCCACGGCCTTGGCGTCCATCGCGGGATTGCTCTGGGCTGCGGCGGCCTTGCATATGCTCATGTACTTAGCTTTTGTCGAGCTATCCATAGCGGCATGCGCACTGAGCGGCAGAGCCATCGCCATGGGTGCGAGGAGGGCGGCAACACGTAAAAGTTTCATGGTGGTTTCCTTCTTGTCTATGGGGCCCGCATTTCAAGGGCCTTGAGCGGAGGTCTCGCACTATCTGACGGCAGCGACAGGTCGCAGTTCAGTCCCAGGCTATGCCTAGCGCAATTGTCGGCGGCTTTATTCACGATCCGCTGCCCCGGTCGTGACCTAGAGCGGTCGGGCTGTGCTAGGATGCGCGTCCTGCAGATTCGCTCGCGTCTCGCGGTTCAGGCTTTGCTCAATGCAATCCTGTCGATTCTGTATATTCCAGTCACTCTGGTTCGGTAAATGGTTGGCCTTCGGGCTCCTGCCACTGTGAGGCAGGTACACCGCCGAATCGCGTACTGGCTCTATCCCAACCCACGTGACCTTTGGTAGGGGTCACCACTAGGAGAGGAGGCGCCATGCCAACTATTACTCTTCCCGACGGCAGTCAACGCTCTTTCGATCACCCGGTTTCCGTAGCCGACGTAGCCGCGTCCATTGGCGCAGGTTTGGCCAAGGCCACCGTTGCCGGCAAGGTCAACGGCCACCTGGTCGATGCCAGCGACGTGATCGACGCCGACGCGAGCCTGCAAATCATCACCCCTAAAGATCAGGAAGGCGTAGAGATCATCCGTCACTCCTGTGCACACCTGGTCGGCCATGCGGTCAAGCAGTTGTATCCAACTGCCAGGATGGTTATCGGCCCGGTCATCGACGATGGTTTCTACTACGACATTGCCTACGAACGCCCATTTACGCCGGACGACTTGGCAGCGATCGAACAGCGCATGCAGCAACTGATCGAAAAAGATTACGACGTCATCAAGAAAGTCACCCCGCGCGCCGAAGTGATCGAAGTGTTCAAGGCTCGCGGTGAGGATTACAAGCTGCGTCTGGTCGAGGACATGCCTGACGAACAAGCCATGGGTCTTTACTATCACGAAGAATACGTCGACATGTGCCGTGGCCCGCATGTGCCGAACACCCGTTTTCTGAAATCGTTCAAGCTCACCAAGCTGTCTGGCGCCTATTGGCGAGGCGATGCCAAAAACGAACAACTGCAACGTGTTTATGGGACTGCATGGGCTGACAAGAAGCAACTGGCGGCCTATATCCAGCGTATCGAAGAAGCCGAAAAGCGCGATCACCGTAAGATCGGCAAGCGTCTTGGACTATTCCATACGCAGGAAGAGGCGCCGGGGATGGTGTTTTGGCACCCGAACGGTTGGACCTTGTATCAGGTCCTTGAGCAGTACATGCGCAAGACTCAGCGTGAGAACGGTTATCTGGAGATCAAGACTCCACAAGTGGTCGACCGCTCCCTTTGGGAGAAGTCCGGGCACTGGGCCAACTACGCTGAAAACATGTTCACCACCGAGTCGGAAAGCCGCGACTACGCTATCAAACCCATGAATTGCCCTTGCCATGTGCAAGTGTTCAACCAAGGATTGAAGAGCTACCGTGAGCTGCCGATGCGTCTGGCTGAGTTCGGTGCCTGTCACCGCAACGAGCCATCAGGTGCGCTGCACGGGATTATGCGCGTGCGTGCCTTCACTCAAGACGATGCGCACATATTCTGTACCGAAGAGCAGATGCAGGCCGAATCTGCCGCGTTCATCAAGCTAACCATGGATGTCTACGCCGACTTCGGCTTCAAGGACATCGAAATGAAGCTTTCCACCCGTCCCGAAAAGCGCGTGGGCTCCGATGATCTGTGGGATCGCGCCGAGTCGGCACTCGCCGCGGCATTGGACAGCGCAGGGCTGCCCTATGACCTGCAGCCGGGAGAGGGTGCGTTCTACGGTCCGAAAATCGAATTTTCTCTCAAGGATTGCTTGGGTCGTGTCTGGCAATGCGGTACATTGCAGCTCGATTTCAACCTGCCGATACGTTTAGGCGCTGAATTCGTTTCCGAAGACAATGGGCGCAAGCACCCGGTCATGCTGCACCGTGCGATTCTCGGTTCCTTCGAGCGTTTCATCGGCATTTTGATCGAGCACTATGAAGGTGCGTTCCCTGCATGGCTGGCTCCAACTCAGGCAGTGATCATGAATATCACTGATAAACAGGCAGATTTTGCCCTTGAGGTGGAAAAAACTCTCGCTGAAAGCGGGTTTCGTGCCAAGTCTGACTTGAGAAATGAAAAGATCGGCTTTAAAATCCGCGAGCATACGTTGCTCAAGGTTCCTTATCTCCTCGTTATCGGGGATCGGGAGGTTGAAACACAAACTGTCGCTGTGCGTACCCGTGAAGGTGCAGACCTTGGCTCAATGCCGGTCGCCCAATTCTCGGAGTTCCTTGCACAAGCGGTTTCCCGGCGTGGTCGCCAAGATTCGGAGTAATTATTATTAAGCGTGAAATGAGACAAGATAAACGAGCTGCACCGAAGGCCCCGATCAATGAGAATATCTCGGCCCGCGAGGTTCGGTTAATTGGGGCTGAAGGCGAGCAGCTTGGGATTGTGTCAATTGAAGACGCGCTTCTTAAGGCTGAAGAGGCCAAGCTCGATTTGGTGGAAATTTCTGCCGATGCTGTACCGCCTGTCTGCAAGCTGATGGACTACGGCAAATCGATCTTCGAGAAGAAGAAGCAGGTTGCCGCAGCTAAAAAGAACCAGAAGCAGATTCAGGTCAAAGAAATCAAGTTTCGTCCAGGGACGGAGGAAGGGGATTACCAGGTAAAACTACGCAACCTGGTACGTTTCCTGAGTGACGGGGACAGGGCCAAGGTATCGTTGAGATTCCGCGGTCGTGAGATGGCCCACCAGGAGCTGGGTATGGAGCTGTTGAAGCGGGTTGAAACTGACCTGCTCGAATACGGCGCCGTCGAACAGCATCCTAAGATGGAAGGACGCCAGCTGATCATGGTCATCGCCCCGAAAAAGAAGAAATAACCACCAGGGCACGGCAGGCCTTGCGGTTATGTTTATCAACTGAATGCGGAGTATCCGAACATGCCAAAGATGAAGACTAAAAGTGGTGCAGCTAAGCGGTTTCTGAAAACCGCGAATGGCATCAAGCACAAACACGCTTTCAAGAGCCACATCCTGACCAAAATGTCGACCAAGCGTAAGCGTCAACTGCGCGGAAGCAGCCTGCTGCATCCGTCTGACGTGGCAAAAGTCGAGCGCATGCTGCGCCTTCGTTAATTTTGATCAAGAATAGAGGAAGTAACTCATGGCTCGTGTAAAGCGTGGCGTCATTGCCCGTAAGCGTCACAAAAAAATTCTGAAACTTGCTAAAGGCTACTACGGTGCCCGTTCACGCGTGTTCCGTGTTGCCAAGCAAGCGGTAATCAAGGCTGGCCAATACGCCTACCGTGACCGTCGTCAGAAAAAGCGTCAGTTCCGCGCTCTGTGGATCGCTCGTATCAACGCTGGTGCGCGTATCAACGGTCTGTCCTACAGCCGTTTCATCGCTGGCCTGAAAAAAGCGTCGATCGAGATCGATCGCAAGGTTCTGGCTGATCTGGCAGTGAACGAAAAAGCGGCGTTTGCTGCGATTGTCGAGAAAGCTAAAGCCACTCTGGCCTAAGTCCCCGGCAATCACCAGGCTCCGTTCGGGGTCCGGTGCTAAACGTCATGAATAGGGGAAGAGCCTTGTAAGCTCTTCCCCTATTTCGTATCTGGAGTCTGTACATGGAAAACCTGGACGCGCTGGTCTCTCAAGCACTTGAGGCTGTGCAAAGCGCTGAAGATATCAATGGCCTGGAGCAAATCCGGGTTCACTACCTCGGCAAGAAGGGTGAGTTGACTCAGGTGATGAAGACCCTGGGGAATTTGCCGGCCGAAGAGCGTCCGCAGATCGGTGCGCTGATCAACGTTGCAAAGGAGCGCGTCACAGAGGTTCTCAATGCGCGAAAGGCGTCATTCGAGCAGGCCGATCTCGCCGCCAGACTTGCCGCCGAGTCGATTGACGTAACCCTTCCTGGCCGCGGGCAGACCACCGGTGGTTTGCATCCTGTCACACGGACCCTGGAACGCATCGAACAGTTCTTCACTCACATCGGCTACGGCATAGCCGAAGGCCCTGAGGTCGAAGACGATTACCACAACTTTGAGGCACTCAACATCCCAGGCCATCATCCGGCCCGGTCGATGCACGACACCTTCTACTTCAACGCCAACATGCTGCTGCGCACCCATACTTCCCCGGTACAGGTCCGCACCATGGAATCGAACAAACCGCCGATTCGCATCGTCTGCCCAGGCCGTGTGTACCGTAGCGACTCCGATATCACCCACTCTCCGATGTTCCATCAGGTCGAAGGCCTGCTGGTCGACCGCGATATCAATTTCGCCGACCTTAAGGGCACCATCGAAGAGTTTCTGCGCGTGTTCTTTGAAAAAGAGCTGGCAGTGCGTTTCCGTCCTTCATATTTCCCGTTCACCGAGCCTTCCGCAGAAGTCGACATGGAATGTGTGATGTGCAGCGGTAAAGGTTGCCGTGTCTGCAAGCAGACTGGCTGGCTGGAAGTGATGGGTTGCGGCATGGTTCATCCGAACGTGTTGCGCATGTCCGGTATCGATCCGGAAGTGTTCCAGGGTTTCGCTTTCGGCATGGGTGCAGAGCGTCTGGCCATGCTGCGTTACGGCGTCAACGATTTGCGCCTGTTCTTCGACAACGACTTGCGGTTCCTCGCGCAATTTCGCTAGGTCGCCCGTAACGAACTTTTTAGGAGAGCAGGATGAAATTCAGTGAACAATGGTTGCGTGGCTGGGTGAGCCCGCAAGTGTCCCGAGACGAACTGGTCGCTCGTCTGTCGATGGCTGGCCTGGAGGTCGATAGTGTGACCCCGGCCGCCGGTGTTTTCAGCGGCGTCGTGGTCGGCGAAGTGTTGAGCACCGAACAGCACCCGGATGCTGACAAGCTGCGCGTGTGCCAGGTCAGTAACGGTGAGCAAACTTTTCAGGTGGTCTGCGGCGCGCCGAACGTGCGGCCAGGCCTTAAAATTCCGTTTGCCATGATCGGTGCTGAGTTGCCAGGCGACTTCAAGATCAAGAAGGCCAAGCTGCGCGGCGTCGAGTCCAATGGCATGCTGTGTTCACAGTCCGAGTTGCAAGTCGGCGAGGGCAATGATGGTTTAATGGAGCTGCCCGTTGACGCGCCGGTGGGTAAGGATTTCCGCGTTTATCTTGAACTCGATGACGCCAGCATCGAAGTCGATCTGACGCCGAATCGCGGTGACTGCCTGTCCGTAGCAGGTCTGGCCCGTGAAGTGGGCGCACTGTACGACGCCAGGGTTACTCGTCCGTCCATCGCTGTGGTCCCCGCCGTCCACGACGAAGTGCGTTCGGTCGAAGTCTTGGCTCCTGCCGCTTGCCCGCGTTATCTGGGTCGTGTGATTCGTAACGTCGACCTCTCGCGTCCTACTCCGCTCTGGATGGTCGAGCGCCTGCGACGTTCCGAAATCCGCAGCATCGACGCTGCCGTCGACATCACCAATTATGTGATGATCGAACTGGGCCAGCCGCTGCACGCTTTCGATCTTGCCGAAATCCATGGCGGCATCCGCGTGCGCATGGCCGAGGAGGGCGAGAAGCTCGTGTTGCTGGACGGTCAGGAGGCCAGCTTGCGCGCTGACACACTGGTCATCGCCGACCACAAGCGAGCGTTGGCCATTGCGGGTGTAATGGGTGGCGAGCACAGTGGTGTCAACACTGCAAGCACACGTAACATATTCCTGGAAAGTGCCTTCTTCGATCAGATTGCCGTTGCTGGCAAAGCCCGTTCCTACGGCCTACATACTGATGCTTCGCACCGCTATGAGCGAGGTGTGGACTGGCAACTGGCGCGCGAAGCCATGGAACGTGCCACTGGGCTGTTGCTGGAAATCATCGGCGGCGAAGCTGGACCAATCATCGAGGCGGTCAGCGAACAGCATTTGCCGTCCATCGCACCGATCACTCTGCGCGCTGAGCGTATCGAGCAAATGCTGGGCATGCAGATGGACGCGACCGAAGTCGAGCGGCTGCTGTCGGCATTAGACCTGAAGGTATCTGCGCAGGCCAATGGCCAGTGGCTTGTCGAAGTCCCAAGTCATCGCTTCGACATTGCGCTCGAGGTCGATCTGATCGAGGAACTGGCGCGGCTCTATGGCTATAACCGCTTGCCGGTTCGCTATCCGCAAGCCCGTCTGGCCCCAAAGGCGCGTGCCGAAGCCCAGGGCGATTTGCCTGCGCTGCGCCGTTTGCTCGTCGCACGCGGATACCAGGAGGCGATTACCTATAGCTTCATCGACCAGAAATGGTTCGAGCTATTCAATCCTGGCGTAGAACCGCTGTTGCTGGCCAACCCCATCTCTGCTGACATGGCGGCGATGCGTTCATCGCTTTGGCCGGGACTGGTAAAGTCCTTGCAACACAACCTGAACCGTCAGCAGGACCGCGTGCGCCTGTTCGAGAGCGGGCTGCGTTTCGTTGGGCAACTGGAAGGTTTAAAACAAGAGCCTATGCTGGCCGGTGTGATTTGCGGCAGCCGGTTGCCGGAAGGCTGGGCACAAGGGCGCGACGGTGTCGACTTCTTTGACGTCAAGGCAGACGTGGAAGCGGTACTGGGCTTCGCCGGCGCACTGGACGATTTCCGTTTTGTACCCGGTAAGCATCCAGCCTTGCACCCGGGTCAGACGGCCCGTATTGAACGCGATGATCGTGAAATGGGCTATCTTGGTGCCTTGCACCCGGAGCTTTCCAAAACCTTGGGTCTGGACCGTCCAGTATTCGTTTTCGAACTGGTGCTGGCGGACATCGCCCAAGGCCGGTTGCCGAAATTTCACGAGCTTTCACGCTTCCCTGAGGTCCGTCGTGACCTGG
Organism: Pseudomonas sp. UBA5706; assembly: GCF_002419965.1. Lineage (GTDB taxonomy): Bacteria > Pseudomonadota > Gammaproteobacteria > Pseudomonadales > Pseudomonadaceae > Aquipseudomonas. The sequence goes on along the minus strand of NZ_DIHC01000011.1, from coordinate 100,368 downwards.
CGTTGCTGGCAGATCGTGAGGTTGCGGCGAGTGCTGTACTGGACGTTATTCGTGAAAATGCAGGTCAATGGCTCACAGACCTCAGGCTATTTGATGTTTATCAAGGTAAAGGCATTGATCCGCATAGAAAAAGTCTGGCCGTCGGCTTGACCTGGCAACATCCATCGCGCACTCTTACTGACGATGAGGTAAATGCTTCGACGCAGCAAATTCTCACCTCGCTAGAGGAAAGGTTAAACGCCACGTTAAGGAAGTAGCGTATGGGGGCTCTGACGAAAGCTGAGATGGCCGAACGTCTGTACGAAGAGCTAGGCCTGAATAAACGAGAAGCCAAGGAACTGGTTGAGCTGTTCTTTGAGGAAATCAGGCACGCTCTGGAAGATAACGAGCAGGTCAAATTATCCGGATTCGGGAATTTTGACCTGCGAGATAAACGCCAGCGACCGGGTCGAAATCCCAAAACCGGGGAAGAAATTCCGATTACGGCTCGCCGTGTGGTCACCTTTCGCCCAGGGCAGAAACTGAAGGCCCGAGTTGAGGCTTATGCTGGAACCAAGTCATAACGACGAGCTACCGCCTATCCCCGGCAAACGCTACTTCACCATTGGTGAGGTGAGTGAGCTCTGCGCGGTAAAACCGCACGTTTTGCGTTATTGGGAGCAGGAGTTTCCTCAGCTCAACCCGGTTAAACGCCGCGGAAACCGTCGGTATTATCAGCGGCAGGATGTGCTGATGATCAGGCAGATCCGCGCATTGCTCTATGAACAGGGTTTCACCATTGGCGGCGCGCGTCTGCGCATGTCCAGCGACGAAGTCAAGGACGATTCCCTGCAGTACAAGCAACTGATCAAGCAGATGATCAGTGAATTGGAAGATGTTCTGGTCGTGTTGCGCAAGTGATCGAAATACTTCCATTATTCAAACGCTTAGGGTATATTCCTCGACGCATTTGCAAGCAACATTAAAAGATTTACGCCTAGTCGGGGCGTAGCGCAGTCCGGTAGCGCACTAGCATGGGGTGCTAGGGGTCGAGTGTTCGAATCACTCCGTCCCGACCATATTTTGTAAAGGGAATCAGCCACTTAGCGGCTCGGTTCCCTTTTTCATTTCTGGCTTGCGCAAAACCCGCGCAAATCTGGCGCAAAACTATCCGGCGATCTGGCTGATATCGAGGCCCGGAATGGCCTCCGACCAGATCACCTCGGCGTGCTCCTTCTGGTAGTTTTTGGTCATCTCCTCGCTGGCATGCCCAGCGATCTTCTGCCCATCTTTCCCGGCTTTCTTATACAGGTGCAGTGACAGCGCCCTGACTTCATGGAAGCCTGGCATCTCTTCTTCCTTGCATCCCTTATAACAATCCGCCGCCTCACTGGCGTCCTTGAATGCGCGCGTCAGGTAACGCTCCTCAACCTTGGTCCAGTGTTCTTTGGTCTCCGCTTGCTTTTGCGTCTTCCGATCAGGTCTGCGATGAACCAGGAATGGGGAAACGACGTTGTCACGGCAATGGCTGATCACGCGCTGCAGCTCGGGCGTCACCCTGAACCTGATCCACGCCGCGTCACTGGCTTTCGAAGTCTTCTGCTGCACCACATAGAGATAGCCGTCCCTCACATCTTCGAACTTCATCGCGAGGATATCGGTGCGCCGCTGAGCAGTGATCAGCGCCAAATCGATCGCGTTTTGCAGCCAGGCGGGTGCCTTCTCTCGAATCGCCTTGAGGCCGTCGACTGTATGCCGTTTGCGGGTTTTCTTCTCGATGCGATTAATGGTGCTCGCCGCAGGATTGTCGGGGCACAGCCCCTTGGCCGCTGCGTGATTGAAAATGTCGATCAGCAGCACCCGGCACTGGTTTGCCGTGCGCGGCGTCAACAGGTCTAGCATTTGGGCGATCATGCGGATCGAGATCTGATCGACAGCCTTTCCTTCGAACTCACGCCGGAATCTGCGGAAGTGCACGGCGTAAAGCCCCAGCGTTCCCTTCGACAGCTCCCGCGGCGGCAGAACATTCTTCTCGTAATCATCCAGGAAGGCGGTGAACAGTTCGGCTGATTCGCCCAGTACCACGCCGACCAGGTCGGCGCCCTGCATGAATGCCAAGTTCAGTTGCTTGGCCGCATCCACAGCCTTGATCCGGTCGGTGCCGAACTGAAACCACTTCCCATCAGTCGGGCGCCGGTACCGGTATGTGCCGCGCCGGTCATCCAGGTAAAGGTTCTGCGGCAAGCCTTTGTTCGACTTGTTGCGCGGCCGTGGGACCATCATGCAGCTCCTTTCAATACCATCGCGACGAGATCGTTGCCGGCGGCTTTGTTGAATGCCGTCCAGTCGATATACCAGAGTTTGCCGATCTGCTCGCCTGGAAGCTTGCCGTCTCGGATGTAGTTGCGGATTGCCTGGGGGCAGGGCGGTGTTCCGTTTTCGCCCCAACGCCGGCGCTGAAATTCGCTGATTTTTATCAGTTCACGCTTCATGGGATGCCTCTTCCCCGTCCGGGGTCTATGCGGGGTTGAGTGGTGGGTATTTCGCAAGAGCTTCGTCGGCGACCTTCATCGCTGCCTGGGCCTCGCTGACATATGCTGGATCGAAACCGCCACGCACATGGATAGTGGCTTGGCAGGCGCGCAGGTTTTCGCGGTTGAGCTTCAGCGCCTCGGTCAACTCTTCGCGGGCCTCACCTTCGACGCGGCTCAAGTCCCAAAACTGTTTTGCCCAGTGCCCCTCGGGCCGCGGGTTGGTGTTTTGGTATCCGAACGCCATGGCGCCGGCGATGCTGTCGCACAGATCGCGCTTGTAGGCGTTGTCGCCATCGACACTCAGGCCGTGGCGGCGGAGTGCATCAAGTGCATTGTTCAGGTTCGACTCAGGCGACGGCAGCACCAGATCAAAGTCGTTTTTACCGGGTCGACACGCCACGGTCAGTAGTTCGCAACCGAGCGGCAAGTGCTGCGCCATCTCAGAGATCGCCTCAATGGCTGATTCGCGGAACGTATTCAATTCTTGGGACATAGAAATACCTCTGCCCGCCGTACACCGGCAGGCTATGGTTCATAGGAATTTTGCGTTGGCGATCAGGCGACGTGAGAATGCGCGACTAATCAGGGAGTAAATGATGAAAGGGATATTTCTGGTTTTGCTGGCCGTTGTGGTGGCTTTTGGGTTGAGCACTTCCCCAGTGTTTAAACGGTGGGTGGGTGAATATTTGGCACCTCTAAGCACGGCCCGGCAGGAAGCGCCGGCCGCTTTGCTCGGCTCCGATGCTCCCGCTGTTTCTTTCAAATGCGACGGTCGTAAGTACTGCTCGCAGATGACTTCGTGCGCCGAGGCTAAATACTTCCTGAAATATTGCCCTGGCACCAAAATGGACGGTGATCACGACGGTATTCCTTGCGAATCTCAGTGGTGCCGGTAGAAGGTGCCGCCATATACGGACAGGCATATGGGTTGCTGGGGTTAATCAGTCGATCTGGTAGTAGACGTAGCAGTCCACGCGCTGATCCTTGAGTGATTTGTGCATAGCCTGGACGCCTTCGCTGTGCTGGTTGCCGATTCCCGGCGAAGGGGTGTCGAGGTGGATGCCCTGCTGGTGATAGCCGTGCCTTTTCTGCACGTAGCCCGGTACAGTTGGCGTTGTCGTAGCCAAGGCGATACATGAGGGGAAGCTGGATGCCTGCGCGATCGATCATCGCTTTGCAATCTTCCTTCCCGAGACCGCGTTCCATCAGGGGTGCAATGACCTGGCGATCTGGATTGCGTTCGCGAAAGCCGTCAAAGCGGTTAACTTCTTCTGCGGTGTATCCAAACACCATTACGTCATTAGGTTGCTTCCAAGTATCCAGCAGCCGACGCTTCAGCAGTTTGGTGCATGGCGCGCCATATTGGTTTTTGACGTAGCGCTCACGTCTGAACACTTGAATAACATCAGCGCCGTACTTCGTGTCTCGCAAGACGGTCACCGGCCTCCCGAACCACGCTTCGCAGTCCGCCAAGAAACGACGGTTGTCTTGGTGTTCATTGAACAGGAAGGCGTTAACGATAACTACATCATGCGTGCCGCTATACTTGGCCAACGCAAGCTTGGTTGCCACTGCCGAGGTTGCGCCGCAGCTGAACTGGCAGATGATGCGCGATTTATCTGTTGGCATAAGGAACCCTCGCCAAGAGGATGGCGTGCTGAAGGAGAGATGAGTTGATAGAAGCTGTGAGCGTGATTCGGTTTTTCAGAGTGGCCGCCCCAGGCGTGGCTTGTTTCTTTGCGGCAATCTCGTGCTTTTGTTGGATTCGCTCTGCAGCAGCTCGAGTTGCATACCGGCCATCAAATTACCCGTCTGGGACGAGTACACGAGTTGAAAAAAACATTGATGGAACCTGGGATGTGTATGCAACAGCAAAGCTTCAAAGCCGCTGGAATAAGTTAGCAGCGGCGGCAGCGTCGATTTCTGCGTTCTTCCAGGCCGTTACGATCTATTGCACCGCTACTTAGGGATCTTCAAACGCGCTCGCTCAGATCCAAACCGATCTGACTTACTCGATCGACACAGGCCGGATTCAGCCAGATGCATTCGGTTCGGCTTGCAGTGCCGCATGCGGCAGAAATTCGTGCCGAGGTGCTGTAGCAGTTCCAGTCCGGCAAGAGGTCGCTATACAGCTCGCTCGGGTACCCAGACAGCGCCACCATTCCTTCTAGTTCGAGCAAAATACTGAGCAGCTTTCTGTGTTCAGCGTCGTCCATTTCGTGCCGGTATACCGCCCGCTCGACGCGCCTTTGTGCGAAACGCGATCAGCGAGTGAAGGCGCGAGCATCAGGAACGTGAAGGTTGCGAGCACCGGGAACGATCCGCGCCAGAACACGATGCGGCGACGGCGCTGGTTAGCGGTCATGACCACGGCCCCAGTTGCTGCAATACCAGCCCATGCAATGCCTTTCCGTTTCGGCTGATGTGGTCGCCTCGCAGCTGCCACTTTTTCGTGCTGGGCCAAACGTCGATAAATCGCCCATCCGGAAGCGTCAGAACCACGTGGAAGCCGTTATTGTGCTTCTTGTGGGGCAGGCCCGTTTTGGATAGCCACACGTCAAAGCGCTGCATAGCCTCAGCCTTCACGCGCTTCGTGTGCCCTTCGGGATTAGGCTCGGTGCCTTCGCCCCCACAGTTGCGGCAGGCACGCGGGTATCCGACGTCAACACCGATGAGGCCGCAACAGCTCATACCGTGAGAGCCGTCTGCGACGTTGTCTTCGTAGAAGCTCATAACCTTACCTGATAGGCCAGAGTGCAAAGCCCGCACATAAACGCCCGACCGCTCCAAGCCTCGGCATTCTCAATACCGGCGATGCGCGCCTGACGTTTTGCGTCCTCAGTGGTGAGCCCTTTGAACACCATCACCACGCGATCCGGCGGCACCGCCAGATGCTCGGGCAGTTCTGTCAGTTGCTCGTCGATCAGGGATTGATAAATTGGCGTGGTAGTCATGCCGTGGCCCTTCTTAGTTGAACAACACGATGACCGGCCTTGACCGCCAGCACCTCGCGGTAGCACTCAGCCTCTTGGTAGCTGAGCTGCGAAATGAACTCCGCGAAGTCGAGCGCGCCACAAACAAAGCTTCGGTCTGCCGCAGGCGTGGGTGAGGTTGAAATGCGCTCGATCTGCAGATTGAAGTAGGCGTATGCCACGTCTTGGCTCATAGGTCGTCGGCCTCGGCCTGGGCAATCAGTGCATCGTCTACCAAGGGCCGGAGTAGGCCCTCTGCTATTTCGCCAAGTTTGCCGAGCGGGTGGGAGCTACTGCCTAAAAGCTCTGCGGTCGCAGCAGTGTCTGCGCGCCCGCAGTTGTTCGCGAGGATCAGCCAGCCGAGTGCTGGCCCGGCTCCCGGCCTGCCTGGCGTCAGCCACGGCCGATCTGTGGATGCTGCTCTCGCGCACCAACGACAGCACGACCCCGGGCATGAAGCTGGCCGACAGCAAGGCGAACGTGATGAAGGCGATTACCGCTTTCCAGAACACGCCGGGCAAGTACCTGATCGTGGGTACTGGTACGCCCCGGTTCGGTACCAGAGCCCTGACGGGCACCGCGCTGGCCGAGGCGATCGCATACAAGGACTGGGCGCTGAGCTACGTCAGTCAGTTCGTGCCGGTGGTGAACATCTGGGACGGCTTTACCGAAGCAATGACCGTGGAAGGCCTGCATCCCAACATCCTTGGCGCTGATTTCATTCAGTCCCGATGCGTGCCGGTCATCAATGCCAATTTCGAGTTCTTCGGCGTGCCGCTGCCGACGGATGCCGCTGACGTTTACTCGGCGATTCGCCCGTTCGGCTGCCTGAATGCAAACCCACTGATGGCCGGGACGGCTGGGACAATCAACGTATCGGTCAACCCAGTGGCCGGGTCGGTACTGGCGGACAGCTACAAGGCCAACGGTTCCGGGCTCACCGGGATAACCACTCGTTGGTATAAGGAGCCCGCCGCATTCGGCGACGCACAGTGCGTCGAACTGAGCGGAACCATGGGGGCGGCGGGTGGCTACATCTATCTGCAGCCTTCGGCCAACGTCACACTGAGCAATCTTGTGGCGGGTGACGTGATCGAGATGGTGTCTGCGCCTGATATCGTCGGCAACAGCCGGGGCATCCTTGGTTGGGAGGCTGAGCTGATCATCACCAAGCCGGTGGCGGGCACGTCCACTGCGATCTATTACCGCTCGATGGACAAGTACCAGGAACCGTTTACCTTACCGGCGAACTGGAAAGGCGCGCTTGAGACTCAGCGTTATTCGTTCGATGCTACCGAGACGGTCATCACCGCGAGGATGGGCCTGTACCTGGCCGCCGGCATCGCCCAGGATTCCAGGGTGAAGGTCGCTCAATTCGGAATTAGGAAAAACTGATCGATCAACAGGTGGCCAGGGTATGTTCCAGCAGTGGCGCTTGCGTTGCTATGCGCCGGACCCTGTCTCACTCCTCCAGCGGATCGATCAGATGCCACCCTTGATTTCTGATATTTCCTACTTGAATTCACAGTTATTTTTCGTCGCCTCCATTGCTCCAGAAACAGCGCATCCCAAACTGGGGCGGGCTTCTCTGGTGTTTCGTATGGAGAACATAAGGGGCTTGAGCCTCTGTTTTAACCGTGAGATCGCCCGACGTATGGGAACTATTCCCATCGAGAATGGTCCATAATGCCAGCTCGATTTATTTGTATCACTCGCGATACAAACTCAGCCTTTATGTTTTATGCCGCGGCATGAAGGTCTGTCTCAACCAAGGAAGATTGATGGCAATCCTAAAACTTTATCAGCCCCTTGATATGAACGCCCTTCAAGCGTGGGACGGCACCCTCCCCACCGTTGAAGAAGCCCATATACAATCTACTGACGGGCTAAGAATCCAAGACTACTTCGGTTCGTTTCAATTCACTGATGGCGAAGTGTCGGGGGGCGTACTGACCTCCACCGTCGCTTATGAGAATGGCGCGTCTTACGAAGTAACCGGTTTGAATCTCGACGCAAGGGTTATGGCCCAATACATCGGCAACTTCGACATCAATGCCGCTATGACTGAAATACTAAAAGCCGACGACACGATTATCGGCTCTGCCGGCAACGATGTGCTCAAAGGCGGCAGTGGTAATAATTGGTTCGATGGCGGTGCCGGCATCGATACCGTGTTTTACGACGGTGGCAAACATGACGTCTCGATTCCGTCCAGCGGCAGTACGTACATCGTCAGTCATGACGGCGGCACCGACACTTTGAACAACATCGAGCGTATCGACTTCGGACCAGGCTCTGTTCTGGCGCTGGATGTGAAGGGTGGCGAAAACGCAGGTTCGGCCTACCGCCTATATCAGGCAGCGTTCGATCGCAAACCTGACATCAGTGGATTGAAGTACTGGATCAAAGAGCTGGACACGAGCGCCAATCTTCAACAAGTTGCTAAAGGTTTTGTGGACAGCGCCGAATTCATGGCGCTCAACCCCAATAAAGATGCCACTTCAATCATCAACAACTTGTACCAGCACGTGCTGCACCGCGACGCCGACGAAGCGGGTGAACAGTATTGGAAAAGTGCCATGGCCGAAGGCATGAGCACGCATGAGGTCCTGGTTTCGTTTTCCGAGAGTCAGGAGAACATCAGCAATACCGCGGCGGCACTCAACAGCGGTCTTTGGCTGATCTGACACCTCAATGCCTTTGTTTCTCTAGTTCAGGATATGGAATTCTCATGACAAGCGTTACCTACAATCAGCCGTTCACCAACTTTGATTTGAGCAAAGCCGCCAATGTCGGCCTAACAGGTTCGGTTACGGACGCTACCAGCACTCACATTGGCATCAGCGATGGTTCTTATTCGGCCGATCTGAAAGGCGTCTTCGTGTACGGCAGTACGAAACTGGTGGGGCGCGTCTCTGAGATATCCTATTCCAAGGACGGCTCGACTTACATGACCGTATCTGAGTTGGGCTACAGCCTGTCCGGTGCGGTTCCGACGTCCTTCTACGACGGCGATGACAAATATTTCGGTTCCAGCGGCAACGACCTATTCTACGCTTGGCTGGGCAATGACAAGTACGACGGCGGTGCTGGGACCGACACCGTCTATTACAGCGCGTCCAAGAATGACTTCGTCGTCAAGGCCAGCGGCAATGGCCTGAGTGTGGATGGCTTGGGTAAGACCGACTCGCTCGTCAACATCGAACGCGTCAAGTTCGACGACGGTACTCTGGCGGTTGATATCAATGCAGGCCAGAACGCCGGTTCTGGATATCGCCTATACCAAGCGGCGTTTGATCGCAAGCCTGACGATGATGGGCTTAAATACTGGATCAATGATCTGGACAACGGCCGCAGCCTGCAGCAAGTGGCCAAGGGCTTTGTCGACAGCGCTGAGTTCAAGGCTCTGAATCCGGGTCAGGACCAGAACTCGTTAATCGACAACTTCTACCAGCACGTGTTGCATCGCGACGCCGACGCTGGTGGCCTGCAGTATTGGAATGGTCAAATGAGCGGCGGCATGACTGCCGCTGAAGTACTGGTGTCGTTCTCTGAAAGTCAGGAGAACGTTGCTAACATCGCACCGGACCTGAATAACGGCTTGTGGGTGGTGTAACGACAGGGCCTAGTCCGTGGGAATTAAAGAACCGCTTTCTGCCTATCAAATTTCAGGTAAACCTGACTAACACTCATGTCCTGATCTTTGATCATCTTCACGACCTCCAGCTTGAAGCTGGCGTCGAATTTCTGTATTTCTGGCTCATAGGCACTCCTCGATAGGTATAGTTTCAACTATCGAGGAGTCCGGGGCCTTTAGACCAGCTCACAGGTCGGTCTTCAAAACTTCAGGATGCACGACTCATGCTCACTAGGCTTCGCCTACTATAATTAGCGCTACTAAGTGCCACTGTATGCTCGCGCTGTTTCCTTAAGCGTTTCGGCGTGTGCGAAAATATCATCGAGTGAATTTATGGGATGGCGTGTCTCGACTTTATCAATATCGAATGTTCCTAGATATTTTTGGGGTCGGTTGAAGTGTAGGCGAGCCACTGGCTTGCGGTTGTTGTCATCGAGCAAAACACCGAAATAGCTTTGCGTGTCTCTGGCAGCAATGCGCTTCACGTCGACTTCTGAGCGCACGATGGCCTTAACAATGTTGTAGCCTTCGATCTCTTCTGCGGTGGTGACAACTAGATCTTTGTCTTCAGGTTGATCAGGCACGCTCCCATGGGACTCCGGTGCTTCTGCAGGCGCCTGGCTAACGATGACAGGCTGGGTATTGCCCGTGATGGCCGACTTCAATCGTTCGTTGATCTGATCGCTTAGAAATTGAACAGTGGCTTTTCGGGTGAGTTGAGTGAACTGGTCCCGTACCTTTTGGGTGATCGTACCCTCGTAGACACGTGAGGCGAAGAAACGGACAAAGTCATCGTCGGGTTGCTGGAATTGCGCTGCCAGAACACGTTTGATTTGACCAACATATTTAAGTTCGCCAGCGGCGCTGATGATGGAATCAACATCGAACGCCGACTTTGTAAGCTTCTGCAGCTCAGGCACGACGTGGTCATCAATGTCGAGCAAATCGAACTCTAGGAACGGTTTTTCATCCATCTTGTTCGGTGCATCCAGATCTGTGAAGAAGCGATAAGACTGGCCGTTAGTAAGAATGGATATTCTGGCGGTGGTTACATGAAAGTATCGGGGTTCCTTGTAAACGGCCTCTAGGCCGAATCTTGTTATAGCTTGTTTCCATTCCTGAATGCTAGTCCGGATACTTGATCCCCGATGCTCCAGCCCTCCCGGCCGATCACGCGATGCTCATTCGCTGTATTATTTTTATCAAAGCTTCATCAGTGCCCGGACTACCACGCCGATGATCCGACAAACGCCTTCGCATATTTCCATTGGGCAAGTAGGGTTCAGGGGCTTCAAGAACCGCCGCCCACCAGCATGTATTACAGCTTCTGCTTTTAGCCGTTATCACTCGACTTGCTCTCAATGACACAGGCCTTAAACAAAGCCGGGGTAGCCCCGTCTTGTCCATTCGGTCAGGCGCCGAACGCACCGTCAATGGTATGCATTGCTCCTGTCACAAAGCTTGCTTCTGGACCGGCCAACCAAGCCACCATTCCGGCTACCTCGTCAGAGCGCCCGTGACGTTTGATCGCCATGAAGCTGTGCATCAAGTCTTTCATCGGGCCGTTCGCTGGATTGGCATCTGTGTCGATCGGTCCGGGCTGCACGATGTTGATCGTGATACCGCGCGGGCCGAAATCCCGAGCCAGCCCTCGCGCCATTCCTTGCAATGCGGATTTGCTTAAAGCATACGACGCCATACCCGGCAAAGGCATACGGTCGCCGTTTACCGAACCAATTACGATGATGCGCCCGCCTTGAGGCATTTGCCGTGCCGCCTCCACCGATGCATGGTAAGGCGCGTGCACATTGATGCGGAACAAACGATCGATCGCGTCAGGGTCCTGTTCAAGCGCGTCGCCGAAGATCGCTATGCCTGAATTGACTACTAGGACGTCCAAAGGACCGATACCTCGGACTCTGGCAATTACCGCATCACGGTCAGCGCTGTCAGTCAAATGTGCGCTGGCACCTGTTTCAGAAGCAAGCAGATGTGCAGCCTCAGGCGAGCCAGAGTAAGTAAACGCTACCTTTGCACCGTCGGTTGTGAATCGTTTTACAATCGCCGCACCAATCCCTCTGCTTCCGCCCAGCACCAGTATCGATTTGTTCTTAAAATCTGCCATAGTCATACTCCTGATTAATGTAGTGGATGCTACAATAGTCATTCATGTCTCTGTCAAGTAATTTTGTAATCATGACTACAAAAACATCCCTTGTTCGCGGCAGACCGCGTCGGTTCGATCTGGATGAGGCGTTGGTAACTGCCCAGCGTCTGTTCCATGCTAAAGGCTACGACGGTGTCAGCGTCACAGATCTGACCAAGGCACTCGGTATCAATCCTCCCAGCTTCTATGCGGCCTTTGGCAGCAAAGCGAAGTTGTATGCGAAGATTCTTGATCGATATGCTCTAACCGGGGCTGTGCCTTTAATGCAGATACTTAGCGCTGACCGGCCTTTGGCCATATTGCTCACGCAAATACTCGAAGAGGCTGCGCGCAGCTACGCAGCCGACCCCTGGGCTACGGGCTGCATGGTTTTGGAAGGTACGCGAAGTAACGATTTGGAGGCGCGCGAAGCGGCCTGCGGCTTTCATCTTGCCGCGCAAGATGTCATTCGAAACAGCATCGCCATGCGCTATCCACTGCAGGCTGATCGGTTGACTGACTTTGTCAGCACTACCATGGCTGGACTTTCAGCCAGTGCGCGCCATGGACAAAGCCTGGATCGGCTCCTAGCTACTGCAAAGCTCGCCGGTGCGGCGCTAGCGCAGGCTCTGCATTAACCTTTCCAAAGTCGAATGGGCGCGCGCAGATTTCGGGCTGAACTAAATTCAGCCCCAAGAGCTAGCCGAAAGGAGAATTATTAATCCAACGACTTATGACAAAGGCGGCAACCGAGGCAGTCAGTCGCTTGTTCCGCCCAGGCTTCAAATACAGCAAGGACGAGGTGCTGCTGGTTCTTCGCCAGCCAGGCAAGCTCACTGAAATCTGTTCACGCAGTCCCAACCTGTCGAGGCCGAAAAGGTGACGAGCGTGCAGGATGAAATAAACGGAAGGTGGGGACGCGGAACGCTACGTGCTGCGAGCGTCCCGGCAAATCCAGAGTGGGCGATGAGCCAGAGCTTCACTACCAAGCTTGATTAGCTCTGGATTGTGCAATCCAAATAAAGAAAGTGGCCCGTCTTCACGGACATGTTCCTCTCAAGACCGTTCCAAGGTTGACTGCTGTTGTCATAGCCTCAATGCGCAGAGCCTCATGGAGGTCCTCAAGCTGTTGGCGGCAGTTTTCCGGTCTACCTATGCGATTGCTCACAAAGGAGTTTTCCCGGAGGCAGTCTGACAGCTTGGCCTGAGTTAATTTGAGGGTAGTCCGAAGTTGACCGCGCTCGGCTGTCACCTCCTTGTGCATGTCGATCAGCTTGGCCATGTTTTTTCCGGTACGGGCTCAAGTCTCTTTGCAGCGTTTGGCATTCCTCGGTATGCAGATGTGACTGCTGCTCGAGCATTTCTTCGCGGGTGAATTCATCGGGCCATTCGGCCCGTTCGGTGGTGTGCATGGAGTGACACCTAAATACTGTTTGGGCGTACAGGAGTCGAGTTTCAGCAAAAAATGCCAGTTCGAGTGACGAGCTGCGTGCATTTTGCTCTTCACCCTAGGCTTTGGCCGTTTGTACTCGTTGATGGTAGATTGCCATGTACTATCAAGGAGGGTGAAGTATGTCTAATAGTTCCGGCGCCATCGGCGGGCTTATGCTGTTTGTTATTGGGGCGGTTATTTATTTTCTGCCCACCATCATTGCCAAAAGCAGAAAACATCCAAACCGGTCCTCGATTTTTCTCCTCAACCTGTGCTTGGGCTGGACACTGATCGGTTGGGTGGTCTCGTTGGTTTGGTCAGCCTCATCCATTGCGGGGACTGAGCAGCCGCTCGGTAAACAGGCCGAAATGCCGATGCTGAACAAATACCGAGAGATTGAAAGGCTTAGCTCCCTGAAGGAGCGAGGGCTTATCTCGGACGACGAATACCAAGCAGAGAAAATGAAGCTGCTCCGTAGCTAATCTCAACATTCATCGCGACCCGCTTCGGCGGGTTTTTTATGGGCGCGTTCTAGCGAAAGGACTGGATATGAACGATCTCGCAACGCTCGGCATTGCCGTCGATTCCAGTTCGGCAGCCAAGGCTGCGACTGATCTTGGTAAGCATTGCCAATGCCACGGTTCGCGCTGAGGATGCGGTCAACGATCTAGGCGATTCGGCGTCGTTTTACTGGGGAGCTCGGAAAGAGCGCTGCGGCCCTGCTTGCCGGACTCAAAGAGGATGAAGCGAGTGCCAAGGGCGCTGGCAGGGCCGCAGAGGGCATGGTGTCGCCGCAGCCGACCGGTAGATGGACTCGTTCGAAGCTTCACGCGTAGCAGGCACTTTCATGCCCATACGTGGGATGGCGATGCCGCCGTAATGCGCACCGGTCCAAGCGGAGAATTCGAGGTTGACGCGTGGTTTCCAAAGTCTTAGTCGCGGACGCTGGTGCGGCGGGGCGCAGGTTGAAGCGCTTGATGACCGGGTCGTTAGTGACCATGCCGGAGTCGCCCTGGGCAGTGCGGCGGATCTGGCTGTTAACGCCGCCGCCGTGTGGTGGCAGCTGCAATAAGGCGGGCCTGTATAGCAGGATTTCGAGGTCGAGGGACGGCCAGCTCGCTGTCCTGTTCAATATCGAACGCTGCCAGTCGGCTGCTGCCTCGCGGCCGGTCAGGGAGAAGACTTGAAGTTCGTTTACCAGCCCCTCGATGGCAGGATGAAGTGAGTCTGGCTGGCCGGAGTGGGCCTCCCCGGTTCCTTGTCATGCAATGATAAAAACAACACCGGCTAGCAGGGCTGGCCGATGTTGTTACTCGGTCAGTCAAGCTTAGCCAGCGACTGGCGAACGCCAGTCATCGTAACCCGAAGTGCCGGAAACTTCATGGGTCCAGGTAATTTTGCGGTAGGTGAATTCCACGTCTTCCAGGTGAGTGAAGTGCGAGTTCGCCGGGTCTTGGCAGTTATGCATGTAATCCCTGATGTCGACGATGATTGCGTCTTCAAGCTTGGTGGTGAAGTAGTGTTCTTGGGTGCCAGCTGCCGAGGTGCGGTACCACTGGATGGTGATTTCGGTCAGGCGCTCGCCGGAAGTCAGTGCTGACAGTAGCAGAGGGGAGGATTTGTCGAAGACCTTGGTGATTTTGACTGGTTTGTGAACGCGCTGGCCGGTAGGTTGGCCGGACTGCGGGTCACGTGGAATGATCACTTCGTGACTGAAGCCCTGAACCATGACTTGGTCTTCGTGACCTTCCTGGTAGGTGTTGCCAACTGAGTCAGCGGTGAAGGCACCGGCTGTGATCAGGCCTTGTTTAGTGCCGGTGATGGACATGTAAGCTGGCGTAGCCATGAAGACGCTCCTTGCTGGATCAATGAGAATGCCCGGAAGGCGAAAATCGCCCAGTGGGTGCACTCAGTTATCAAGGATCGTACCAAGGTTTTTATTTTTTATATAAATCAGCGGCATAGGAGATTTTATAGAAGCATTTCCCGATTTTTGCGCAAGGGGGGGTTAAAAGTGCGCAACTACTTGCACAGTGGTGAGTCACTTCTTGCGCACTTGGCTAAGTGTCAATGAGCATAAGCTCTGCAGGGCGTTAGCCACCGACTTTTCAATAAACAGCTGTGCAAATATTTGCACAAGTTGACAGTGTATGCGGCGATTGGCGCTTAACGGAAACTCAGATGCGTCGAAGAAATTTCATACGGTCTTTTGGGATTTTTCTTATTTGCATGGTTTTGGGTAGTACGTGTAAAGTCCGCTTCGGTAAGGCGAGCTTCATGCTTCGCTTGGAGACTAGCCTACGTGTTATTTGGGTGCGCATCTCGGAGGGAGGCGCCTAAAGTTGTTGGCTTCAGAGGCACTATTTCATTGGTTTTAAGTGAGTTTCGCGACAGTCTGATGATTATCGAGAGCACAGAAATTTTCTAATTTTTGGCTATGATTGCCAGCTCTATATCTGGATTTTTTGAGCTTATACAGTGCGGACGGTAAATGGGCATTATCCTGCGTCTGATATGCCCCATTGAAAGGGCATGGTTTGATGTATGGATCTAGGATCATGTTTCTTTCTTTTTTCTTCGTTTCAGTATCTTCGTGATCGCCGCTAGGCGAAATACTTAATTTAAAGGTTATGGATGTCCTATACCTCTAAGCTCTCCGCACATTATCTGGAACTCGCAAAAATATCAGTTTCGCAAGGAAGTTTTGCGGGCGAAGATGTTCGTTTTTCGAGCGAATATGAAGCGTTGGAGAATGAGCTGGCCAAAGCTCAATCCATGCACGACAGTGGTCAGATTGACTGGCTTAAAGTTCGCGATAACAGTGAGAGCCTGCTGCGCACTCAATCCAAGGATTTGCGAGTGGCGGCCTGGCTTACTTGGGCGCTATACCAGCGCGAATCGTTCCAAGGACTGCTCGCCGGGCTCGGGCTGCTGCACCATTTATGCGAGCACCACTGGGCGGATGTTCACCCCAGCAAAGCGCGAACCCGTAGCGCGGCGATCAGTTGGATTGTGCCGCGCCTCGAGCAGGTGTTTAACGAAAATATTGCGATCAGAGAACAACTGCCGCTGTTTCGACGCCTGGTTGAACACCTCGAAGGGATGGATGCCGCTTGCTCCCTGCATTTGGGTGATGACGCGCCGCTATTGTTACCGCTTGCACGTCGGCTCAAGGGCATGGTTCAGCGTGCAGCCGATAACCAGCCAGAACCCGGTGTAGTCGGCGCGGCTGTGGCCCAGGTCAAGCAGGCCGCCACGCAGCTGTTTGCAGTGGGTGGGTTGATTGATAATGAAAAAGAGGCGCACAAAGCGCTTCGTGCGCAGCAGGACAATGCCCGGTCATTGTGTACCTGGTGGTTAAAGCAAAAAGCCACTGACCTTCGCGCCTTACGGCTCAATCGCGCGCTGTTATGGCTGCACATCGATACGGTGCCTGAGCGCAATGCAGAGCACATCACTGCCTTACTTGGATTGCCGGCAGATAAGCTCAAGTCCTACTGTGATCGTTACGACCAGGCGGGATACGCCGATCTTATTGTCGAACTTGAAGCGAGCCTGGCCAAGGCGCCATTTTGGTTCGATGGTCAGCGCATGGTCTGGGAATGCCTGCAAGGCCTGAACGCTGACCAAGCCATGCGTGAAGTGGAATTTCATTTCGCGCTGTTGATTCAACGGTTGCCCGGCATTATCGAATTACGTTTTCACGACGGCGCACCGTTTGCTGATCCGGCCACACGCGCATGGATCAGCGCTAACGTGATGCCGCACCTGCAAGCCAACACTGCACCGCGCAAGGTGGAAATCCCCCAAGCACAGCCCGCCTGGGAGCTCGCGCTGGAAGAGGTCTTGCCGATATTGCGCAAGGACGGTCTCAAGGCTGCCGTGCGGATACTCAAGCAGGGCCTGCAGAACGCGCAGGGCGGCCGCGTCCGATTTTTCTGGCAGTTCGCCCTGGCACGCCTGTGTTTTCTGGCCAAGAAATACGAACTGGCTAAGGTCCAACTCGAAACACTCGACCAGACACTACAAGACTCAGGTATGCACGTCTGGGAGCCGGATCTTGCGCTGGAAGTTCTCCATCTGCTGCATAACTGCTGCGAGTTGTTGCCGCAGAATCACGCGGTGCGCGAACGCAAGGAAGAGATTTATCGCAGGCTGTGCCACCTCGATCTTGAAGTGGTACTCGAATAGGCCTCACGGCCGCAACCGCAAGGAGAAAAGCCATGGCCAAAGAAGGCTCGGTAGCCCCCAAGGAACGCATCAACGTCACATTCAAACCTGCCACCGGTGGGGCTCAGGAAGAAATTGAACTGCCACTGAAGCTGCTGGCCGTTGGTGACTACACCCATCGCAAGGACGAGCGCAAAGTCGAAGATCGCAAACCGATAAGCATCGACAAAATGACATTCGACGAAGTGCTGGCCAAGCAAGAGCTGCAACTGACGCTCAGCGTGCCGAATCGTTTGCAGGAAGAAGGGAGTACCGAGGAGCTGGCCGTTACGTTACGGGTCAACTCGATGAAGGACTTCAACCCGGCCAGCGTGGTTGAACAAGTGCCTGAACTGAAAAAACTGATGGAGCTGCGCGACGCACTGGTAGCCCTCAAAGGCCCGCTGGGTAATGCACCTGCGTTCCGCAAAGCCATCGAAGGCGTGCTCGCCGACGACGAATCCCGCGGTCGCGTACTGGATGAGCTGGGCTTGAATGCCGCAGCCCATGACGCCTGAGCCCCTATTCAGCCAAGGAAGTTCATCATGACCACTAGCGCAGTACAGCAAAAACACGCCGACAGCGGCGAACTCAGTATTCTCGACAGCATCATCGCCGAAACTCGCCTGACGCCGGACGACGAAGCCTACGACATTGCCAAGCGCGGCGTGTCGGCTTTCATCGAAGAGCTGCTCAAGCCACAGAACAATGGTGAGCTGGTTAAGAAGGCCATGGTCGATCGCATGATTGCCGAGATCGACGCCAAACTCAGCCGCCAGATGGACGAGATTTTGCACCATGCTGACTTCCAGTCCCTGGAATCTGCATGGCGCGGTTTGCAATTGCTGGTCGACCGCACCAACTTCCGAGAAAACATCAAAATCGAAATCCTCAACGTCTCCAAAGACGACCTGCTGGACGATTTCGAAGACTCGCCGGAAGTTATGCAATCCGGTCTGTACAAGCACATTTACACCGCTGAATACGGCCAGTTTGGTGGCCAGCCGGTGGGCGCGATCATCGCTAACTACTTCATGTCCCCAAGCTCGCCGGACGTGAAGCTGATGCAGTACGTGTCCAGCGTTGCCTGCATGTCCCACGCGCCGTTCATTGCTGCTGCCGGCCCGAAGTTCTTCGGCCTGGAAAGCTTCACTGGCCTGCCGGACCTTAAGGATTTGAAGGATCATTTCGAAGGCCCGCAGTTCGCCAAGTGGCAGAGCTTCCGCCAGTCGGAAGACTCCCGCTACATCGGCCTGACCGTTCCGCGTTTCTTGCTCCGTAACCCGTACGACCCGGAAGAAAATCCGGTCAAATCGTTCGTCTACAAAGAAACCGTCGCCAACAGCCACGAACACTACCTGTGGGGCAACACGGCCTACGCGTTGGGCACCAAGTTGACCGACAGTTTTGCCAAGTTCCGCTGGTGCCCGAACATCATCGGTCCGCAGAGCGGTGGCGCGGTGGAAGATCTTCCGTTGCACCATTTTGAAAGCATGGGCGAAATCGAAACCAAGATTCCTACCGAGGTTCTGGTTTCAGACCGTCGTGAATACGAACTGGCCGAGGAAGGCTTCATCTCCCTGACCATGCGCAAGGGTTCCGACAACGCGGCGTTCTTCTCCGCCAGCTCGGTGCAGAAACCGAAGTTCTTCGGCATCAGCGCCGAAGGCAAGGCTGCAGAGCTGAACTACAAGCTCGGCACGCAACTGCCGTACATGATGATCGTCAACCGCCTGGCTCACTATCTGAAAGTGTTGCAGCGCGAGCAACTCGGTTCGTGGAAGGAACGCACCGACCTCGAGCTGGAACTCAACAAGTGGATCCGCCAATACGTGGCGGACCAGGAGAACCCATGCGCTGAAGTGCGTGGTCGACGTCCGCTACGCGCGGCACAGGTGATCGTCAGCGACGTTGAAGGCGAGCCTGGTTGGTACCGCGTCAGCCTCAACGTACGCCCGCACTTCAAGTACATGGGTGCGGACTTCACCTTGTCGCTGGTCGGCAAACTCGACAAAGAGTAAACGGAGCCCTTCATGCACGGATACGGCAGTCTTTTCGAACGCCTGGGTGGCGACGCGAATATCCGCGTCGGCTGGAGCCGTGAGATCTGCGCCACGGCGTCGGTGGCTGCCCATCTGGGCAAAATGCTCAGCACCCGGGCCGGCAGTGTACAAACGCTGGCCGACTACGGGTTGCCCGATCTCAATGATATGCGCCTAAGCCTGCACGACTCTCTGAGTCAAGCGCGCCTGGCCATCGAATGCTTTATCGAAGCCTACGAGCCACGCCTGAGCAATGTGCGTGTCACTTCCCTGCCGCGTGAACACGATCAACTGCGCCTGTCCTTCAGCATAGAAGGCCTGCTCGAAGTTGAAGGGTTCAAGCGCCAGATCAGTTTCTCCGCGCGCCTCGATGGCTGTGGTCAAGTCCAGGTCAACTAAGGAGCCCGCATGTCAGCAAAGCCCGCTGCCCAAATTACCAACCTCGCCGTTTGCCCCGTTTCCGGCCACGGCACCACCCCATCGCCGGCGGCGTTTGTGGCGCCATTGACGGTCGTTATTCCCGGCTTGTTCAATCGTTTCTTGCATTTAAAACGGCCAGTGGTAAAGAGTGGATGGACTGAGCTACCGCATCTGTTCTGGGAGCGGAATTAAAAAATAGGTACAGCTCCATCTGGAATGTCTACAAATTTCTTGCCCGGGACTAAATCAAAACATGTCACTGTTTTCATTAATGTGGGGTGGGGTCTTTGGAGACGATTATCGCTGCAACTGTTGCGCTAAAGACCGTGTTCACTGCGCAAGAACTTGCCAAATATAAAGTGTAAAAGCATGAGTCAGAAGTTTAGTTGGGCGCTATTATTAAATTTCTCATAGAGGGTGTTGGTTGCGTCGCGCATCAATACGGCACTTTTTACAGATCTGGCTAAGGTGTTCTTATTTCTTGCGGAGTGGCAATAGGCATGGCTGCGAGTCTGGTCTTCCAAGTGTTTGACATTTTAAATATGTTGGCTTTATGCCTGTTAAGTTGAATAGGCGTCCGATAACGTTAGTGGTGGAGGATAGTATCGGTTTGTTCACCCTCCGAAAAACCAGTTTTCGAGCCATGGAATAGAGCAGGTTGACATGAGTATGAGTACCTTTGCGCTTGTCCTGCGATGGACAGCAGAACGTGAAGTTTTACTGCGAACGCAAAATATTGATCGGTTCTGACCTTGCTATCAACTCCGCTGATAGTGAGTTATGGGATATCCGATCCACGCTTGCGCTCTACAGGCCGCTTTATTTATGAAATTCAACAATAGGCAGCAACACCGTGTCTTTTAACCACTACTACCAAAGCGAACTCACCGCACTTCGCCAGTTAGGTCGTCGATTCGCCGAGCGTAGCCCGGCGTTGGCGCCTTTCCTTGGCCAGGCCGGGCGGGATCCGGACGTAGAGCGGTTACTGGAAGGTTTCGCGTTTCTGACCGGGCGCTTGCGCCAAAAGCTGGACGACGAGCTACCCGAGCTCAGCCATTCGTTGATGCATCTGCTATGGCCCAATTACATGCGGCCGTTGCCGGCATTCAGCATTTTGCAATTTGACCCCTCGAAGCACGCCGGGCCGGCGATGTTGGTGGAGCGGGATACGCCGGTTGAAAGCAAGCCGATCAATGATGTGCGTTGTCGCTTCCGTACCTGTTACCCCACCGATGTGCAGGCGCTGGACCTGGCGGCGCTGACGTACTCGGTCAAGGGCAACGGTTCGCTGTTGAGCCTGCGTCTGGAGATGAGTGCCGATGGGCATTTGGGTGAATTGGCGTTGAACCGCGTGCGTCTGCATTTTGCCGGTGAGCGCTATATCAGCCAGATGCTGTACCTGAGCCTATTGCGCAACCTGACCGGGATTGAGCTCGTGCCGCTTGATGGCGCCGGTAAGCCGATCGCTGGCGTCAGTGGCCAACCGATGGCGTTCAAGTTGCCCGGTGACCGGGTGCAGCCGGTGGGGTTTGCCGAAGAAGAGGCGTTGATCCCGTATCCGTTGAATACCTTTCGCGGCTACCGCTATCTGCAAGAGTATTTCGCGTTCCAGGACAAGTTTCTGTTTGTCGATGTCAACGGCCTGGATCTGCTAAAGGCGTTGCCCGAGGACATCCTCAAGCAGATGCGCGGCCTGGAGTTACGCTTCGATATCCGCAAGAGCGGGGTGATGCGCATGCGTCCGACCCTGGATAACGTGAAGCTGCATTGCACGCCCATCGTCAACCTCTTCAAGCACGATGCGTTGCCGATTCGCCTTGATGGCAAGCAGGACGAGTACCTGCTGCTGCCGTCCGAGCATGGTTTGGAACACTGCGGAGTATTCTCGGTAGAAACCGTCACCGGCTGGAAGCCCGGCGGCTTGGGTTATCAGGAATACGTGCCGTTCGAGTCGTTCGAACATGACCCCAGTTTCGACGTGCCCAACAGCCGGCCCCACTACAGCATTCGCCAGCGTTCTTCGATGCTGCACGACGGCCTCGACACGTACTTGAGCTTTGGTACCCGCCACACTGAAGCCCATGAAACCCTATCGATCGAGCTGATGTGCACCAACCAGAACCTGCCGCGCAAGCTCAAGCTGGGTGATATCAACCAGGCGTGCGAAGAGACCCCGGAATTTCTCAGTTTCCGCAATATCACCCCGGCCACGTCGAGCTTTGCGCCGCCGCTGACCCGGGATTTTCTGTGGAAGTTGATCAGCAATATGTCGCTCAACTACCTGTCCTTGGCGGACGTTAGCGCTTTGAAGGTGATTCTCGAAACCTACGATTTGCCGCGCTACTACGACCAGCAGGCCGAGAAGATCAGCAAGCGCCTGCTCGGCGGCCTCAAGTCGATCAAGCATCAGCATGTCGACCGCCTGCATCGCGGGTTGCCGGTGCGGGGCTTGCGCACCGAGCTGACCATCGACCCGCAAGGCTATATAGGCGAGGGCGACCTGTTCCTATTCGCCTCGGTTCTTAACGAGTTCTTCGCGCTTTACGCCAGTCTCAATTCGTTCCACGAGCTGCGGGTAAAAAGCGCACAGGGAGAGGTGTACCAATGGACACCCCGTATGGGCCTGCAGCCGCTTCTTTAAGCGCGCTGACCCGAGGTATACGCGAGTACTCATTGTTTCAGGCCGTGTTGCTGGTGGTCGAGCGCTTGCGCGAGGCCCACCCGCACCTGGGGCAGGACGAGCTGTATGACCAGTTGGAGTTCCAGGCCAACCCAAGCCTGGGCTTTCCGGCCAGTGATATCGATCGCGTGGAGTTTTTTAACGAGCACGGACAGACGCGGGCGCGCCTGCGTTGCAACCTGATGGGCCTGGTGGGCTCGGGCTCGCCGCTGCCGGCGTTTTATGGCGAGCAGGCGTTGGGCGACAGCGAGGAGGGTAACCCGACACGCAACTTCCTCGACCTGTTCCACCATCGCTTGCAACGGCTGATGCTGCCGATCTGGAAAAAGTACCGCTACCACGTCAGTTTCGAAAGCGGCGCCATCGACCCGTTCTCGACCCAGCTGTTTGCGCTGATCGGTCTGGGCGGCGAAGAGATTCGCCGCGCCCAGGAACTGAACTGGAAAAGGCTGTTGCCATACCTCGGTTTGCTGAGTTTGCGCGCGCACTCGGCGGCGTTGATTGAAGCGGTGCTGCGTTATTACTTCAAGCATGCCGAGTTGAACATTGAGCAGTGCATCGAGCGCCGCGTCGCGGTCCTCGGGGAGCAACGTAATTGCCTGGGGCTCGCCAACACTATGCTCGGCGAAAGCATGGTGTTGGGGCAAAGCGTGCGCGACCGCAGCGGCAAGTTCCGTATCCACATTCGCGAGCTGGACTGGCAGCGGTTTCACGAATTCCTGCCGATCGGTTTTGGTTACCAGCCGCTGCGCGCGCTGGTGCGGTTCACCCTGCGTGACCCGCTTGACTACGACATACGGTTGGTGTTGCGCCACGAAGAAATTCGCGAGTTGCGCATCGGTGAACAAAACGTTTGCCGGCTGGGCTGGACCAGTTGGCTCGGTCACGAACACGCAGGCGGTGTCGTCACCCTGAGCAGCAAACTTCATTAAGGATGTAAGTCATGAGCAACGTAGATCTGCAGCAACTGATACAGGCGCTGGACGCCGAAACCCGTCGCGACCTCGAGCGCTCGGCCGAGCGTTGTGTTGCCCGTGGCGGCAGCAAGGTTTTGGTGGAAGACTTGTTGCTGGGGCTGCTGGAGCGGCCGCTGGGCCTGCTCTCCCGTGCGCTGCAGGATGCCGACGTCGATACCGGTGAATTGAGCGCCGCCTTGCAGTCGCGAGTCGAGCATAGTGCCTCGCGCAACCCGGTGTTCGCCCCGGACTTGGTGCAATGGCTGCAAGATGGGTTGTTGGTGGCCAACCTTGAGCTGGGCCAGACCCAGGTCGAGCAAGCCGCGCTGATCCTCGCACTGTTGCGTAACCCGATGCGCTACGCCGGCAGTCGCTACCAGCCGTTGCTGGCCAGGTTGAATATCGATCGACTCAAAACGTTCGCCCTGTCCCAGCAGGACAAAACCAACACGGCCAAAACTGCCGTATCGGGGGAGTCGTTGCTCGAGCGGTTCACGCATAACCTGACCCAGCAGGCGCGCGACGGAAAACTCGACCCTGTGTTGTGCCGTGACGGCGCCATTCGGCAGATGGTGGACATTCTCGCCCGACGCCGCAAGAACAATCCCATTGTGGTTGGCGAAGCCGGTGTGGGTAAGACCGCGATTGTCGAAGGCCTTGCCACGCGCATCGCCGCCGGTGAAGTACCGCAAGTGTTGAAAGGGATCGAGCTGCTGTCGCTGGACCTGGGACTCCTGCAGGCCGGAGCCAGCATCAAGGGTGAGTTCGAGCGCCGCCTCAAAGGCGTGATCGATGAGGTCAAGGCTTCGCCAAAACCGATTATTTTGTTTATCGACGAGGCGCACATGCTGATCGGTGCCGGAGGCAACGCGGGCGGCTCGGACGCCGCCAACCTGCTCAAGCCTGCACTGGCCCGTGGCGAGTTGCGCACTATCGCTGCCACCACTTGGGCAGAGTACAAGAAGTACTTCGAGAAGGACCCTGCATTGGCACGCCGTTTCCAGCCGGTGCAGTTGCATGAACCGACGGTCAATGAAGCGGTGACCATTTTGCGTGGCCTGGCGCAGGTCTATGAGAAGAGCCACGGTATCTACCTGCGTGACGATGCTGTTGTTGCGGCTGCCGAGCTGTCGGCGCGCTATTTGGCGGGACGACAGTTACCGGACAAAGCTGTTGATGTACTCGACACCGCTTGCGCCCGCGTGCGCATCAGCCTGGCCGCCGTCCCGGAAAGCCTTGAGCGCCTGCGTGGCGAACTGGCCGAAGGCGGTCGTCAATGCCAGGCCTGGCGTCGTGATGTCGAGGCGGGCTTGGTGGTGGATCAACAAGCCCTGACGGCGCTGGAGGCTCGCCTGGAAGACGCCGAAGCGCAAAGGGCGGCGCTGGAAACACTCTGGACTGACCAGAAGGCGTTGGCCGAACGTTTGCTGGAGCTGCGGCGGCAACTGGCGCAAGCGCGCGAAGCCGCTGCGGCGCCGGTCGCCGAAGAAGCTGAAAACAGCGAGTTCGAAACCGTTCAGTCCTTGGAATTTGCCCTGAACGACACCTGCAGAGCCCTGGCTGCACTGCAAGTCAAAGAGCGCTTGGTGAGCTTTGAAGTGTGCCCGCGCCTGGTCGCCGAAGTGATCAGCGCCTGGACGGGCGTACCGTTGGGGCAACTGGCCCGTGAGCACAATGCCAGGGTCGCCAGTTTCGCCACCGACCTGCGACTGCGCATTCGTGGCCAGGACCAGGCGGTGCATGCGCTAGACCGATCAATGCGCGCCGCTGCAGCCGGGCTGAACAAGCCTGATGCGCCCGTGGGTGTATTCCTGCTGGTGGGTCCCAGCGGTGTCGGCAAGACCGAAACAGCGCTGGCGCTAGCGGACCTGCTGTATGGCGGAGATCGCTTTATCACCACCATCAACATGTCCGAATTCCAAGAGAAACACACGGTGTCGCGCTTGATCGGCGCGCCGCCGGGCTATGTCGGCTACGGCGAGGGAGGCATGCTCACCGAAGCGGTGCGGCACAAACCCTATTCGGTCGTGCTGCTTGATGAAATCGAAAAGGCCGACCCGGATGTGCTCAACCTGTTCTACCAGATCTTTGACAAAGGCGTGGTCAACGACGGCGAAGGGCGTGAAATCGATTTTCGCAACACGTTGATCCTGATGACATCCAACCTGGGCAGTGATCGTATCAGTGCCTTGTGTGAAAACGGCGAGCGGCCAAGCGCCGAGGTGCTCGAAGGAACGATCCGCCCGGTGCTCAGCAAGCACTTCAAGCCGGCGTTGCTGGCACGTATGCGCGTCGTGCCGTATTACCCGGTTGGCGGCCCGATACTGCGCGAGCTGATCGAGATAAAACTCGGCCGTCTTGGCGAGCGCTTGAACCGCCGCCAGCTGGATTTCACCTATTGCCAGAACCTTGTCGATCATCTGGCGCAACGCTGCACTCAGAGCGACAGCGGCGCGCGGCTTATTAACCATCTGCTCGACCTGCACGTGCTGCAACTGGTGGCCGATCGTTTGTTGGACGCAATGGCGGCGGGCGAAAGCATCAAGCGTATTCACGCCACGCTGGACGGCAATGCCAGCGTCACCTGCGAGTTTGCATGAGGTGGGCGTGATGTTTGCTTGTGTGCCACAACCGCTGGCGTACGCCGAAGCGCTGATGGCCCAGTTCGCCAGTCTGTCACGGGCCACCGACGGTGCGGCGCTGCTGGGGGCTTTCGTGCGTGGTCTAACCGAGCTCAGTGGGTGCGAATTAGCGCAAGTGTACCTGTTGGACGCGACTCATACCCGACTGGGGATGAATGCAGAGTGCCTCGATGGCAACCTGCAACCCCGTGAAGTTGAAAGCCTGCGTGCGGACTACAACGCCGAGCAACTGCTGCAATTTGCGCTGTGTCAGAACCGTGTGATAAGCCTCAACGAGCTGAGCCGCAGCGTGCACCAGACCGACTTCCTGCCGAGCCAGGCCAAACCCTGGGAATCGCTGCTGTGCGTTCCCTTGGTCAACCAGCAAGGGGCCGCAGAGGGTATGTTGTTGTGTGCCAGCCACGAACATCTCGACCTGCAAGGATTTGCCAATTCATTCAGTCAGCTGGGTTCGTTTGTCGTCAGCCAACTGCATCTGCTGCAAAGGCTACGTCGGCCGAATGCTGAGCAGCCAGCGCTGTCGATCAGTGCGCCCAGCGCCAGCGGCTATGGCTTGATCGGCAACAGTGCGGCCATGCGCCAAGTTTATTCGCTGATCAGCAAAGTCCTGCACAGCCCCTATACCGTATTACTGCGTGGAGAGACCGGTACCGGCAAGGAGCTGGTGGCCCGAGCCATTCATGATTGTGGCCCGCGTCGGTCCAAGGGCTTCATCGTGCAGAATTGCGCGGCGCTGCCAGAAAACCTGCTTGAAAGCGAGTTGTTCGGCTATTGCAAAGGCGCGTTTACTGGCGCCGACCGCGATCGGGCCGGGCTGTTTGACGCGGCCAACGGCGGCACACTGCTGCTTGACGAAGTGGGCGACATGCCGCTGTCGTTGCAGGCCAAGCTGCTGCGGGTGTTACAGGAGGGAGAGATTCGCCCGCTGGGCTCCAACCAGACCCACAAAGTCGACGTGCGCATCGTTGCCGCGACACACCGGGATTTGCCTGCCTTGGTCAGCACCGGGCAGTTTCGTGAAGATCTGTACTACCGTCTGGAGCAATTCCCAATCGAGTTGCCGGCCTTGCGCGAGCGCGAAGAGGACATCCTGGTCCTGGCGCGCCACTTTGCCGACAGAGCGTGCTCGTTTTTGCAACGCGACGAAGTGAGTTGGTCCAGCGCCGCGCTCGACCATCTGTCCAGCTACGCCTTTCCCGGCAACGTGCGCGAGCTCAAGGGCTTGGTCGAACGGGCGCTGTTGCTGTGCGAGGGTAACGAGTTACTGGTTGAGCATTTCTCCTTGCGTGTGGACACCGTACCGCGAAGCAGCAGCCTGAACCTGCGCGAACGGCTTGATCAGGTCGAGCGCAGCCTGATGCTCGATTGCCTGCGCAAGAACGACGGCAACCGAACCAACGCCGCCCGTGAGCTCGGCCTGCCACGTCGCACCTTTCTCTACCGCCTGGGCCGCCTGAATATCAGCCTGCGGAGTGCCGATGAACAAGCCTGAGCTGCTCGAATTCAACATTTTTTTTTCGCTAACCGTGCCACCCGCAAGGTCGGTGCCCATTGCTGTTTTCCTGGAGACCCTCTGATGTCTGTTCGTCGCTGGCACGCCGTGTTGCTGACCCTCGTTGTTGTCTGTGGCCTGGGTGGCTGCAGCGGCAATTACAAATTCAACGACGCGGCCTACCGCCCTTTGGGTGATCCGCAGGCGATCAATCGCGGTAAGTGAGCGAGGGAGTACCACCATGGAATTGGCTTTCGAAATGCTCAACACCAAGCAGTTCGTGCCTACCGAGCTGTGCCAGAAGACCTTCAAGCAGGCCGGCGGTGTAATTGGCCGAGGCGATGACTGTGACTGGATCATCCCCGACCCTAAGCGTCATTTGTCCAGTCACCACGCAGTGATCAGTTATCGCGATGGCGCCTTCTACCTCACCGATACCAGCAGCAACGGTATTCAGGTCGGCGACAGCGGCGCGCGCCTGCGCAAAGGTGAAGCTGTGCGCATCGAGCACGGCAGCCGGTACGTACTGGGTGACTTTGACATTCGTGCGCGGTTGATCCGTGATCCGGCTGTGTTCGATGTGGAACCGGGGCGCCCACAGGCCGCCGGCAGCATCATTCCTGACGATGCATTCCTGGACCTGGATCCACTCAACGCCCTGGATCAGCAAGAGCGCGTGTATTCGGAAATCGAAGAGCTGATCTCACCCCGCGCCGTGATCCAGGACACCCGTCAGCGCGCCGATTATGCGCGGATCGATATGGAAAGCCTGATGGTGCCGGAGCTGGTAGAGGCCCCGGTGGTCACTGAACCGGTGGCACCGAACGTCATCGAGCGCCAGCCCGACAGTTTTTGGGAGCAGTTCGGTGCCGCGTTGGGCGTCGATCTAAGGGAACTTGACCAGGATGCCAAAGAAGCCCTGGCCCTGAACGCCGCGCGCCTGCTCAAGCAAAGTGTCGGGGGGTTGCAACAAAGCTTACGCACACGCAGCGAACTGAAAAACGAGCTGCGCCTGGCCCAGACCCTCGTACAAGGCACGCACAAGAACCCGTTGAAGTTCGCCGCCGATGCCGATGAAGCCCTGGGCATTTTATTGCGGCCCAACCAACCGGGCCAAATGCCCGCCGGGCAGGCGATTTCCCGGTCATTCCGTGATCTGCAAGCCCATCAAGTGGCATTGCTGAGCGCCAGCCGTGCCGCTGTTCGCAGCACTCTGGAGCATTTTTCACCGCAACAACTGACCTTGCGCTTCGAGCGCGATAGCAAACCCTTGCTCGCCACTTCGGGCAGTCGCTGGAGAGCCTACGGGCGCTACCACCAGGCACTGCGCCAGGATGGTGACTGGGGTGAACGCCTGTTGGCGCGGGATTTCGCCCAGGCATACGAAGAGCAGGTTCGCCTGATTTCCACCCTCAACGCCGACCACCAAGGATGAAGCGCATGTCTCGCCGCCTGATTGTTTTTTTCAATGCGTTGATCGCGCTGGCCACCCTGATGTTGATGGTCGGGTGCTCGTCGTTGTCGCCGTATTCGCAGATCACCAAGGTCAACCTGAAGCTGACCGCCAGCGACCAGGTGAACCCTGACCTCAACGGCCGTCCTTCGCCGGTGGTGGTGCGCCTGTTCGAACTCAAACATCCGGTGTCGTTCGAGAACGCGGACTTTTTCAGTTTGTATGAACGCGCCAGGGAGGCGCTGGCACCGGACATGGTTGCCAGTGAAGAAATGGAGCTGCGCCCAGGCGAAACCGTGGAACTCAAGCTCAGCGTGGAGGAGGGCAGCCGCTACGTGGGCGTGCTCGCTGCTTACCGCGACCTGTCGGACACTCAGTGGCGATACACCCTACCAGTAACCCCGCTGGACGCGACCGACGCCGACCTGACCCTGGGCCAAACCGGCATCCGCAACACCCATGCAACCCTCGTCACGGCGGCTGACGAATCATGAATACGCATAAAGTCATTTGGCAGGAAGGCATGTTGCTACGCCCACAGCACTTGCAGCATAACGATCGCTATTACGACCACCAGATGAAGACCCGCACCCAACTGCTGCGCGGCTACGCCTGGGGCTTTCTCAACCTGGAAATCGACTTGCAGTTCCTCAACATGGGCAAGCTGGTAATCAGCCAGGCCTCGGGAATCCTGCCCGACGGCAGCCTGTTCGAGCTGGATGGCAACACCGAACCGCTGGCTCTGGATGTGCCGCCGAACACCGGCCATACACCCATTTACCTGGCGCTGCCGCTGGTCACCGGCAACCACATTGAGGCGCGACGTGTGGACCAACCTGACGTATTGGCGCGCTACACCGCCTACGATGCCGAGGTGGCCGATTCCAACGCCGGTGAGGACTCCGCCAGTCAGGTCAGTTGCGCACGCCCTGATTTCAAGCTGCTGCTGGGCGAACAACGGAGCGACCAGGCATATGTGAAACTGAAGGTCTGCCAAGTGCTCGACACTACACCGGACGGTGTGATCACCCTCGATCCCGACTACGTGCCGAGCTATATCCAAACCCACGCTTCCAGCTACCTGCTGTCTTGCCTCAAAGAAGTGATCAGCATGTTGGGTCATCGTGGCGAAACCATCGCCGAGCGGATTCGTTCCAACGGCAAGGTTGGCGGTGCGGAAGTCGGCGACTTCATGATGCTGCAACTGATCAACCGCACCGAGCTGTTGCTGCGTCACTACCTGAGCCTGGAACAGGTCCACCCGGAGGAACTCTACCGCACGCTATTGACCATGCTCGGCGATCTGGCGACATTTTCCAGCGACACCAAGCGCCCCCGTATGGACAGCCGCTATCAACACAGCGACCAGGGCGCGAGCTTCCGCAAGCTGATGGAAGCCATCCGCCAAGTGTTGTCGATGGTGCTGGAGCAGCATGCTATCGAATGGGTTCTGCAGGCGCGGCAGTACGGCATCATTGTGGCGCCCTTGCACGACCACACACTGTTGGGCTCGGCCTCGTTCGTGCTGGCCGCCAGCGCCAACTGCGACTCCGAAGAACTGCGCCAACGTTTGCCGGCGCACTTGAAGGTTGGGCCGGTTGAGCGTATCCGCCAACTGGTCAACCTGCATCTGCCTGGGATAAAGGTTAAACCTTTGCCGGTTGCGCCGCGGCAGATCGCATTTCATTCGAAAAAAACCTATTTCATTCTTGAACTCAGTTCTGAGGACCTGGCGCAACTGGAGCGCTCCGGCGGTTTCGCGTTCCATGTCTCCGGTGAATTCGCCGAGCTTGAACTGAATTTCTGGGCCATCAGGAACTGACTGACATGATCAAGGACATGGAACACCATCAGGACGATAAAACAGTCCTGCTCGACCACCAGGGCCATGGGCCGGATTCTCGACCGCTGACTGACTTTGCTGCGCCGCCGCGTTTCGAGCAGCTGGAAGAGCGGATGATCTACGCCGCGCGCTTGCGCCCCGCTGAAGCGTTCACTATCAGCCTCAATTCATTGGTCGCTGCCGCCTGCGAATTGCTGTCGGAGGTGGTACGGCTCAAGCACAGTGAAACCCGTGAAGACCTATACGTACTCAACGAACGTCTGACCAGCGGATTGAAACTCTTTGAAATGCGGGCCCTGCACAACGGTGCCGAAAGCAGCCAGGTCATGGCCGCGCGCTACGTCCTGTGCTCGGTGGTTGACGAAGCAGTGGTCACAACGCCTTGGGGCAATGAAAGCGAATGGTCGCAAATGAGCCTGCTCAGTAGTTTTCACAACGAGACCTTCGGCGGTGAAAAGTTCTTTCAGTTGCTGGATCGCCTTTCGAAAAACCCGGTCAAGCACTTGCCCATGCTTGAGTTGATGTACCTATGCCTGGCTCTGGGGTTCGAGGGCAAGTACCGCGTGCAAGCTCGCGGGGTTCTGGAACTGGAGGGCATTCGCGACGCCTTGTACCGACAGATCCGTCAGTTACGCGGCGATGTACCACGCGAGCTGTCGCCGCATTGGCAGGGCTTGAATGATCAACGGCGCAACCTGGTGCGTATCGTGCCGGCGTGGATGGTGGTGCTGTCCACGGTGGTCTGCCTGGTCGTGATGTATTCCAGTTTTGCCTGGGTGCTGAGCGAACAACGCGACACCGTGCTGCAACCTTATCAGCCGATTGATCCAGCCGCGGGTGTGCCGCAGTCGCAGCCGTAAACAGGGATGTGTGATGAAGAATTTTTTCAAGAAAGCCGGTGCAGTCTTGCGCAAGGCTTGGGTCTGGACATTGTTCGTAGTGCTGTTTGTCGCGCTGCTGGTGTGGTTTGTCGGGCCGTTGCTGGCGGTAGATGACTACAGGTTCTGGGAAAGTGCGACAGCACGTTTGCTGACCATCAGCGTGCTATTTCTGATCTGGGGCCTGACGGTGGTATTTGTTAACTGGCGCTCTGACGTGCGTAAAAAAGCCATCGAAGACAGCGAAGACGTGCAGGATCGTATCCGCCGTGAAGAGCGAATGGGGGAGCAAAAGGAACTGAAGGCGCGTTTCAAGGACGCCCTGAAAACCCTGAAAACCTCGAGCCTGTACCGCGGCCGCAGCGAGCGCTGGCGCAGCGATTTGCCTTGGTACCTGCTGGTGGGTCCCCAGGGCAGCGGCAAGACCAGTCTGCTGGACTTCTCGGGGTTGGAGTTTCCGATCAACAAGATGGACCGCAAGCTCACCCGCGATACCCTCGGCACCCGGCATTGCGACTGGTATTTCGCCGACCATGGCGTGCTCATCGACACCGCCGGTCGCTACC
Organism: Pseudomonas sp. UBA5706; assembly: GCF_002419965.1. GTDB lineage: Bacteria > Pseudomonadota > Gammaproteobacteria > Pseudomonadales > Pseudomonadaceae > Aquipseudomonas. The sequence continues at coordinate 68,487 of NZ_DIHC01000011.1, read as the reverse complement.
TGACTCAGTCGGACTCTGAAGTCGACGGTGGCGCCTGGAACACCTTGCTGGACCTGCTGCGCAAACGTCGTCGCAACCGTCCGCTCAATGGTGTGATAGTGACCCTCCCGGTGGACACCCTCCTGAGTGGCAACGAGCAGGAACTGGAAGTGCTCGCCCGACAGGTGCGCGCGCGCCTGCACGACGTGCACCAGAAACTGCATGTGGATGTGCCGGTTTACCTGGTGCTGAGCAAGGCCGATCGTCTGCAGGGTTTTGATGAGTTCTTCGACCAACTGACCCGCGAAGAAAGTAACCAGGTGCTGGGAATCAGCTTTCGCAAAGAGCAGAACGGCAGCGACGTGGCGGTACTGCGCACTGAGATCGAAGCGCTGCTGCATCGCCTCAACGGCCAGGTAATCATGCGCATGCATCAGGAGCGCGACCCGCAGCGCCGTGGTCGTATCCTCGATTTTCCACACCAGTTGGGGCAGATTGGCGAGCGCCTGTGCTTGTTCGTTGACCTGGCATTCACCGGTAATCGCTACCAACGTGTCAGCCAGTTGCGCGGTTTCTACCTGACCAGTGCACCGCACCTGACAGAGCAAATGGACGCCTCCACGGCAGGCATCGGAGCCAGCCTGGGCATCAATGCCGGTGTATTACCGACACTGCGCAGTGGCCGCGCACGGTTTATTCACCATTTGCTCAGCCAGGTCATTTTCCCGGAGGCTGATCTGGCAGGCCTGGACCAGCGGGAGCGCAGCCGCATTCATTGGGGCCAACGTGCCTTGTATGTGGGGGCACTGGTCACACTGGGGTTGTTTGGCGCGCTGTGGGCAGGTGGTTTTTCCGCGAACTACGAGCGACTTGAGAGCCTGCGTAACCTGGCGCAGACCTGGACACAGCAGCGTACGGACCTGGCACAGGGCGACGATTCAATGGCCGCTCTCAAGACGCTGGACAGCAGTTACGCCGCCACTCAAGCCTTTCCGAAAAAAGGCGATGTGGGCCACCACGAGCGCGTTGGTTTGTATCAGGGTCACATCGTCAATCCGGTGGTCAAACAGACGTATGACCGCGAGTTGGAAACGCAGTTGCTGCCAAGGGTAGCCACGCTGCTGGAAGGGCAGATTCGCGCGAACATGACGGACCGCGACCGCTTGCTCAACAGCCTGCGCGCGTACCTGATGCTGAACATGAAAGAGCGCCGTGACGCGTTGTGGCTCAAGGACTGGGTCGCCGCCCAGTGGTCGCAGCGCTATACCGGCAATACTGCAGTGCAGAATGACCTGAATGCGCATTTGGAGCGGTTGCTCAAGCTGCCGTTTGGCTACCCGCTTAACGATCCGTTGGTGGCTCAGGCTCGGCAGGTGCTGCGCAGCGAATCCCTGGCTACCGTGGTGTACCGGATGCTGCGCGAGCAGGCCCGCGATGTGCCCGAGTACCGCTTGAGCCAGCACCTGGGGCCGCAAGGTTCGCTGTTCATGGGGGCCGATTATGTGATTCCGGGGTTCTACACCCAACAGGGTTATCAGCAGTACTTTTCCGTGCAAGGTTCGATACTCGTCACCGAGATCCTGCGGGATAACTGGGTGTTGGGAGAAGTCTCGGGCATTAGCGGCATGGACCTGCGTCGCTTGAGGGTTGAGCTGGAGCAGTTGTACTTCCGTGATTATGCCAACCATTGGAGTGAGGCGGTGGGACAGGTGATGTTGCCGCCCATCAGTGACTTTGCCGAAGGTGCCGAGCAGCTGGCTGGTTTGACGTCGGCCAACTCGCCGATTCTGCAGCTGCTGGTTGAGGTACGTGAAAACACCCGTTTCCCGGTGGTTGACGATAACGCTGATGAAGCTGCGGAAGCGGCCGGCAACCTGGCGCAGAAAGCCGGCAAATTGGGGACCGCAGTAGCGGACAAAGCCGCCGGCGCTCTGGCAAAAAAACTGCCCGACACGGCGAAGAAATCCCTGCAACGCCGTTTCGAGCCTCTGCATCGTCTACTGGATGACAACAATGGTCCGGGGGCGGACCTGGAACCGGTGCTTAATGCGCTCAACGATCTGCAACTGCAGATGGCCAGCCTGGCCCGTGCCAGTGCTCCGGAGCAGGCTGCCTTTGAAATGGCCAAGACGCGCATGGGTGGCCAACGTGATGCACTGAGCAACCTGCGCAACGCCTCCGGGCGCTTGCCACGGCCAGTGAGCGCGTGGTTCAGCGTGCTGGCGGAAGACAGCTGGCACCTGGTGCTGGGTGATGCTTATCAGTACCTCAACCAGCGTTATCAGAGCGAGCTGTACAGCTTCTATGGCAAGGCGATCGATCAGCGTTACCCGTTCAATGCCCACAGCACCAGTGACGTCGCAATCAGTGACTTCCGCGAGTTTTTCAAGGCGCAGGGTCTTGCTGATCGCTTCTTCGACAGCTATATGCGTCCGTTTGTGAGCGGCGATCCGGGCAACTATCGCATGCGCAGCGTGGACGGCCACAGCCTGCCGATCTCCAAGGTATATCTGGATCAGATGGCCGCTGCCCAGGTCATTCGTCAAAGCTTCTTCGCCGATAACCCGGCCGAGCCGCAGGTGCAGTTCAAGCTTGAGCCGTACACGCTGGATCCGGTGGTCAGCCGTTCCGAGTTCAAGTTTGGCGACAGGATGATCGAATACCGCCATGGCCCGATTGTGCCGATGTCATTCAGATGGCCGACCGATGCTGAGAATGGTCGTACCAGCCTGGTGCTCGACAAAATGGTTGGCCGCCCTGTGGGCATCGAGAAAAACACCGGCCCCTGGTCGCTGTTCAGGCTATTCGACCTGATGCAGACCGAATACCTGACCGGTCGCGACGTGCTCGTGCTCAAGGCGGATTTGGGCGGCCTGCGTACCAACTATCTGCTGACCAGCCAGCGCACGCCGAACCCGTTCGACATGGGCGTGTTGCGCACTTTCCGCATGCCGGTGCAGCTCTGATGCCGATAGCCCGTCCCTGGCGCAGCGCGGCGCGTACCGATGCCGGCAAGGTACGGGCGCGTAATGAAGATGCGTTCCTTGACAGCCCCCAGCAGGGGCTGTGGGTCGTCGCAGATGGCATGGGCGGACACCAGGGCGGTGATATCGCCAGCCAGTTGATTGTCGCCAGCCTCGCAGAACTGCCGGTTCAGCAAAGTTTTGACTCGCGCCTCACCGACATTCGTCAGTGCCTGCACTGGCTCAACCGGCGGTTCTGCCAGGAGCTGACCATTACCGCCGGGCGCCACGACAGCATCATGGGCAGCACCGTGGTGGCGCTGCTGATGGAAGGCAAGCGCGCCGCCTGTATCTGGGCCGGCGACAGTCGCTGCTACTTGTGGCGCGGCCAGCGTCTGTACCAACTGTCCAAGGACCATTCGTTTCAGCAACAGTTGATGGACGAGCAAAACTACAGCGCGGAGCAGGCGAATAATCATCCTTGCGCTCATGCCTTGACCCGCGCGGTGGGCGCTGCGCAGCAATTGACCCTGGAGGTGCTGGAGCTAGAAGTGCACGCCGGCGACGTGTTTTTGCTGTGCAGCGATGGCCTGTACCAAGGGCTGAGCAGCGACGCCCTGAGCAGTGCCTTGAGCCTGGCAGCGCCGCATGTCGCATTGGCGCGCCTGTTCGATATCGCGCTGCGTGGCTCGGCACGCGACAACCTGACCGGTGTGGTGGTCCGCCAATGACCGACCTCATGCCACCTGTCGACGACCTGCCGGTGAGCCAGGAGCAGGCCCACAACCTGACCTACTTTGCGTTCGCCAAGCCTCAACACGGCAAACCGCGTCCGGACATTGCCGCACTCACTGCGACCAGAGCCGGCATCGGTGCTCTGCCTGAGCTGTTGGCGGGTCGTTACCGTGTCGAGCGCTTGCTCGGTGCCGGTGGCATGGGGGCGGTCTACCGCGCACGGGATCTGTTAAGCGAGCAGTTTGGCGAGCCTGACCCTTATATTGCGCTGAAAATCCTCAGCGAAGACTTCTCCGAGACCCCCGATGCCACCACCTTGCTCTACAGCGAGTTCGCCCTGACCCGACGCTTGCGTCACGACAACGTCCTGCGGTTGCACAGCTTTGAAGTTGACACCGACTGCCAGCGCGCCTTCATCACGATGGAACTGATGCGCGGGATGACACTGGACAAACTGTTATGCGAGCGCCCTTTAGGCCTTCCCTGGCAGGAACTGAGCAAGATCGTATGGCCATTGCTCGACGCAGTGGCGCATTCCCACGCGCGTGGCGTCGTGCATGGCGACATCAAACCCAGCAACGTCATGCTCAGCGAGGAGGGCCTGCGGCTGTTCGACTTCGGTCTCGGCCAGGCGCAGGAAGGCGTACTGCGTGGCTTGCCTCAACTGAGCCGCGAGCGCTTCAACGCCTGGACACCCGGCTACGCCGCCCCGGAGGTGCTCGAGGGACAGCCGCTGGCACCGAGCGCCGACCTCTACGGAGCGGCTTGCGCAATCTATGAATTGGCGGGAGGCAAGCATCCGTTTCGCCGCCTTCCGTCGACCCAGGCCCGCGACGAACACCTGGAGCGCGAACTGCAGGCGCCTGTGAACTTACCCAAGCACTGCTGGCCGGACTTGCGCTCAGCACTGGCGTTCAAGGCGGTAGATCGAACGATTAGCGCAGCACAACTGCGTGATGCCCTGAGCACCCCCTCGTCTTTGCGACAACGCCTACGATTTTGGGCGTAAAGTGAGCGCACCCTGTTCAAACCTTTCTAGTCAAACGCATTTGAGCCTGACCATCGAACACTGCGCCGGCGACCTGCAAGTCCCGCTTTAACGATGAAGTGGTACAACCCACGTACTTTCCCAGGGCACTATTCAATATAAGTCCCTTGATGCTGAGGCCGGTGTTTGGCATTTCCGAAGGATAGCCAGGCCTGCGCAAGGGCACCTCCCGTTGAAAGGCGGCGCGAAATTACACATCTATAAAGGCCCATAACAACGAAAGCTCAATGGTTCGCGAGCGCGTCTTTTACCCTTTTTGTGGTCGGCAGCCTCTGCAACGGTTCTCAGTTCACCTGCAGGCGAGGCATCTGCTTGATGTGTCCGCCGATCAGGTTGACGCTTAGATCGCATTATCCGCAGGCCAATCGTCGCGCCTGCGACGGTTAGCTTGTCTCCAGATCAGCCAGTTCACGCACCCCGCCACAGTGTGCGGTGCTGTTATTGCACACGATTCTGTTGCATGAGCTTCGTGCGGCATCATCGACCGGATAGACGCAAGCCAATTGGCGTTGTTGACGTCCTACTTCGCGACGGGTGTGGAACAGCACCGCTTTGTTCCACCTCGTATTGGATACCTGCCAACGCGCGGCCACTTCGATGGTGGTTGATAGGGGTAGAAGAGGCAACACCGCGCCAGCGCAGGCACCGGCGGCGATGATCGAGATTTTCCAGGCCAGGTGAGTATTCATGTGTGGTGCAGATACTCTGACGATGTGTTTTGTCATTCCAAGCAAGTAATGAATCTCGTAGCTGTGGAGCATCGTTCCGAGCCTGTCCGTGGTTTGCTGGCATTGTGCTACTGGGCGGCTTCTGCATTTATGCTGCTGATCAATATTTCAGTTGAAATCGAGTTGAAGCAAAGGTCGAAGGACCTCAACGAACAGCGATGCGGTACCCCTAACGTAAGCCTCACCCATTCATCATCCGATGGTTTACGGACCCCGACTCGCGTCAACGTCGAGGCTCACCGTAACCAGACAGGTTCGACCTGGGTCGCCAGCATGCCCTTGGGCGCTTGGATAAAGCCTTAAGAGTGCCAGCAGGCGCCGATCCCATGATCCCTGGCAAAGTTCGCGGGCGGGTATTGGTCACCGGCGACTCACCGATGCTGCCTTCGAAAAGCGCTAATCCGCTTATGCATTTTTATTAATGACGAATAACTAACAATTACTTTGGTACTAACCGTTTTTTGCCACAGTAGGTAGCCAGGACCTTCATCCTGAGCGCTTCCCACGGTGCCAGCGCCAAGCCCAACGTGCCTGATGCGTATGCCTGGGATGCGTTAGTGGACGATTACCTCGCGGTGCTGGGCCGCTACGCCGGGGAGCGCAATGTATTGGTGGCGCACTCGTTTGGCACCGGCCTGACGCTCAGCGCGCTGGTCCGGTTGCATGCCCAACCCCAACCCCAACCGCCCCGCGTTCAAGCCGCGCTGCTGTTGGGCACATTGCTCACCCGGCCCGAGTTCAAACACGGTCTTTTGTCGCTTCCGGCGTGGGTGCTCAGGCTCATACGGCCATGGCTTGCCAGGCGCTTTCGCGAACGCGCCTGGCATCCATTGGCCAACCTTGGGCTGATTGCCTACGAAGAAAAGCTGACCGAGAACAACGAACTCTACGTGTTCAAAGCGCTGCTCTCGCAGGCCCGCTGGCCGACATTGGCACAGTTGAGCCTGCTTGACCTGCCAGTCTCCGTTCTCGCCGGAGACTGCGATGGACTGACGCCAGCGGACGGCGGACGAGCGCTGGCCCAGCACTTGCCCAACGCCGGATTCGAGGTGCTGCCTGAGTGTGGTCACCAGCTCATGCTTGAAAAACCGCAGGTTGTTCTGGCTGCAATCAGGGCGCTGCTCACGCTGGACGACAGCGCCTCATCGATCTGAAACGACAGCGAACGGGCCTCAAGGGGCGGCGCGCTTTACCAGTTGGCGCACCCCCAGGGACAGGATCAAGGCACCGCACTGACGATCAATAGCCTTTTTCCTGCCTTGATAAGCGCTCGCAATTCGTGGCTGCGACAGCGCGATGGCAACCATGCCATTCCAGGCCATCGAAACCGCTACGACAACAGCCAGCATCGACACGAACGTACCGAGCGAAACGTGCGCGGGCGCGGCGGCTGAGAAAACGGCGGCGTAGAAGGCCATGGACTTGGGGTTGCCTATGTTCGTGACCACCCCTTGGATAAAGGCTTGGAGACAGTTACCGGCGCCAGCATCATTGAGTAGGTCGGGAGCATTTTTGCCTGATTGATCAGCAGGCTTAGGCCGAACCACATCAGCTAAGCTGCCCCCAGAACCTTTACGACAAGGGCAGCCCAGGGAACTGCGGCAAAGCGAGATGCAGGCGGTGACCGTTACATGCATACGGGTTTAACCCAGCGCTTTGAGTTCAAAAGCATCAAACAGCGGCCGGGGCGGGATGGGCGTCCCGGAAAACGGCCTTTGCCATTTCCGAGGTTCCCGACCAACCGATTTGCTCATAGACAGGCCTGCCGGCCTTGGTGGCGTGAAGTATGGCAAAGGTGATGCCCCTTCGAGCAAATTCGGCGTCAGCAGCTTGCATCAAGGCCCGGGCCAGGCCGCGGCGACGGTAGAGCGGTTCGACGAACACATTGAGCACGTAACCACGTTGATCCAGGGTCGGGTGTAACGGATGGGGTGGCCAGTCCAGGGTCATCAGGCCGACGGCAGCAACCGCCTGATGCCCGTCGAGCAGGACGAAACCGTAGTACCGGCCGTCTTCGAGCCGCGTCTGAAGCCACTGGCGGAAGTGCTCGGTCATCACGCCCAGTTGTTCCGGATCGCCCCCAGCCTCAAGAAACATCGCGTGCCGGTGCGAGCAAACCATGTCGGCATCGTCTGATTCGAGCGGTCGGCACCTCAGCCCTGAAAACTCAATACTTCCTTGCTGCTCGGTCATTACACCGTCTCAGTGTCGAAGAGGAACGCTTGGGAACAAGGGCCAGCATTACCGTCTAAACCCGCTGGCTGCGTGCGCCGGAGCCAGTGTTCGCGTGATGTGCTGCCCATGCAAGCGCATTGCTGGGCGCTTTGAATTGTGGGCAGTGGGTTGTGCCTTGCTCACACTTCAGTAACGCAAGGACCGTCAGGGTATCCAGTCCGGGCTCCGCTGATAAAGATTCAATCCATCTAATAAACGCCGAAGAGGCTGAACGGTGGGTGCCATCAGGTGGCGTGCTGAAACGTTTTGGACGGTCCGGTGCACCTTGGCCAACGTTTTCAACAGGCTGAGCCATAGCCTTGAACAGGGCCATTTTCAGTTCCGATTTTCGTGAGTAGTCAGCCGGCCGCTGCGCGGGCCGTGGCGCAGGGTGAACGGAAAACTGAGCAGCCTTAGGGCTTTAAGCCACCCAACCCCGGCTTGAACTGGTAGGATTCGCTCATGTCAGGCAGGGAGCACACCTATGCGCATCAGAGGGGCGGAGTATTTAGAGTGGGCATCGCAGGGTGGAATCAATACCGAGTACGACGAGATTCTGCCGGGCGGTGCCCAACTGAACGTTGAGGTCAGGATGAAGCCCCATGGCGTCTGTGCGATCTTCGTCTCGCTCTACACCAGGAGTGGACGAGCACTTTACGAAGAATTGTTCGCTACGTTGCATGGCAGCCCGGAGGAGGGCCTTACCTGGGGCGTTACCCGAGGACTTTCCGAGCATCGAGTGCATCACTCAAACGTTCCGGCCCGCAAGATTCCTCCCTCGCACGAAGTCTGATGCTGACACTGCAGCCGTTGCCCATTGCGCTCGGGTGATCGGCTGCCGTTCATTGCCCCTTTACAGTCGGTTCGCCGATCGTTTATCGCCTGCACCGATCTGGCCAGCCTCTCGCCTGCTGGCGATCAAATCCACGTTGATTGAATCTGTCGGCTAGCGTTTACCTACTTGCACCGCCTCTCGGATCGCTTTCAGCAACATCAGGCAGGCTGGATTATCGTTGTCCGAGCGCCAGATCAGGTGCAGTTCGCTTTGTACGCCTTCGCCCAGATCGATATCGCGAAACACAACATTCTTGAAGACCACATTCGCAGCGCACCGGGGCACCAGGGCCAGGCCCATTCCGGCGTTGACCAATGCCAGAATCGTCAGCGATGAACCCAGCCACTGCACATACTCGGGCGCAACTTTGGCTGAGCGCAGGGTGCCGGTAAGCAACTCGTTAAACGGTGGATAGGCCGAGTGCGAATACATCAAAAATGGCTGTGCATCCAGGTCTTCGACTCGCACCTGGCTGGCGCTGGCCAAGGGATGATTGCCGGGAACCGCGAGCACGAAAGGCTCGCGTACCAGACAGTCGGCCTCGTAGCCCGATTGCTGCAGCGGCGCTCGCACAATGCCCAGGTCGATGCGTCTGGCGCGTAAGGCTTCATGTTGCTGGTAAGTATTCATCTCTGTCAGGGAGATTTTTACGTGCGGCTGGTTCATCCGGGCTTCGGTGATCACCCGGGGCAGAAACTCATAAACCGCGCTACCCACGAAGCTGATGGTGACCGAGCCGATGTCACCTTCGGCGAAGCGCCGGGCGGCCAGCGACGCTTGCTGGGCGCGTTCGAGCAGATTCTGCGCTTCGATAAAAAACGCTCGCCCGCCAGCAGTCAGGGCGACACTTCGCGTCGTACGGGTAAAGAGCTCAACCCCCAGGTGATGTTCCAGCAACTGAATTTGTCGACTCAGGGGTGGCTGGGTCATGTGCAGGCGCTCAGCGGCGCGGCGAAAATTAAGTTCAGTCGCCACGGTGACGAAGCACCGCAGCTGGGCCAGTTCGAACATTGATATATTCCAGGTATCAATTAACACTAAATCTAGATTAGACGGGAACAATACAGGCGTCCATCATCGGTGCATCCCAAAAAAACAATGATCGGGAGCCACTCTTGAACCACGTCCCCCCTCGCAATTCCCCTGCAGATGCGCCGGACACTGCGCTTGCACGCGCCGCGACCAAAGTGAAACGTCACGTGCTGCCGCTGTTTGTCATCATGTTCATCGTCAACTACATCGATCGAGTGAACATTGGCTTCGTCCGCAGCCACATGGAAACCGATCTTGGCATCGGTGCTGCCGCCTACGGGCTGGGTGCCGGACTGTTTTTTGTCGGCTACGCGCTGTTCGAAGTCCCCTCCAACATGCTCTTGCAACGCTTCGGCGCTCGTGCCTGGTTGACGCGGATCATGCTGACCTGGGGCGCGGCGGCGATGGCCATGGCGTTCGTCCGTGGGGAGACCAGCTTCTACGTGTTGCGCTTCATTTTGGGCGCCGCGGAAGCCGGATTTTTCCCGGGCATCATTTATTACTTTACTCAGTGGCTGCCTTCGACCGAGCGCGGCAAGGCCATGGCCATCTTCCTTAGCGGCTCGGCGGTTGCGTCGGTGATCTCCGGCCCTGTTTCGGGCGCGCTATTGGGCATTGACGCCCTGAGCCTGCATGGCTGGCAGTGGATGTTTCTGATCGAAGGCTTTGCTTCCATCCTCCTGTGCGGGTTCGTGTGGTTTTGGCTGCAATCCCATCCTCACCAGGCCAAGTGGCTGAGCGAGGAAGAGAAGGGCGCATTGATCGGCGCCATCGCACAAGAGCAGCGCGCCCGCGAAGCGGCGCAGGTGGCCAGACCCTCGATGTTCAAATTGCTGGCTGACCGACAGATCCTGCTGTTCTGCTTCATCTACTTCTCGGTGGCGCTGACCATCTACGGCGCAACGTTCTGGCTGCCGAGCATGATCAAGAAGATGGGCAGCATGAGCGACTTCGAAGTCGGCTTGTTCAACTCGATTCCCTGGATCATTTCCATCGTTGCCATGTATGGCTTCGCAGCCTTGGCCGCACGCTTCAAACATCAGCAGGCATGGGTAGCTGTCACGCTGGTCATCGCTGCCTGTGGCATGTTCATGTCGACCACCGGCGGGCCGGTATTTGCCTTCGTCGCCATCTGCTTTGCTGCCATCGGTTTCAAGGCGGCGTCGGCGCTGTTCTGGCCGATTCCGCAAGGCTATCTGGATGCGCGGATTGCCGCGGCCGTCATCGCGCTGATCAACTCGGTCGGCAACCTGGGCGGCTTCGTCGCTCCAACCGCGTTCGGCTTTCTCGAACAGACCACAGGCTCGATACAGGGTGGCCTGTATGGCCTGGCCATCACTTCGTTGGTGGCCGCCGTGGTGATCTTCTTCGCACGCACTACGCCCAAGGGTGAGTCGCGCAACACCACCGGAAGCGATAGCCGCCGTCCGCCCGTTGAAAAGCCGGTCTCGCTGCGTATCGCCACCGCTTTGAATTCCACTGCCAGCCCCAAACCCTGACTGACCGGGAGAAGTCGTTTGAAAATCACGCGTGTCACCGTCACCCCCATCGCCTTTCGTGATCCGCCCTTGCTCAATGCCAGCGGCATTCATGAGCCCTTTGCCCTGCGTTCGATTATCGAGATTGAAAGCGACAACGGTTATATCGGCCTGGGCGAGAGCTACGGCGATGCCCCGGCGCTGGCCATCCAGCAACAGGTGCAAAGCCAGTTGATCGGGCTGGACCCTTTCAATCTCAACCATTTGCGCCAGGTAGTGAAAGCCACGGTCGCGGCACATAAGCCGGCCAGCATCGCCGGTGCCGAACTGGCGCCTGGCTCGCACGCCAGCAAGGCGGTGAGCAATGCCTATTCGGCGTTTGAAGTGGCGTTTCTCGATTTGCAGGCGCGCTCGATGAACCTGCCGCTGGTGGACCTGCTCGGCGGCGCGGTTCGCGATCAGGTGCCGTTTAGCGCCTATCTGTTCTTCAAATACGCCCAGCACGCCGATTCGCCTTACGCGCCGGACAGCTGGGGCGAGGCATTGAGCGAGCAGCAGATCGTTGCCCAGGCCCGGCGCATGATCGAGGCCTATGGCTTCAAAAGCATCAAGCTCAAGGCCGGCGCACTGGATCCACAGCACGAAGTGTCGTGCATCAAAGCGCTGAAAAAGGCCTTTCCCGGTTATCCGCTGCGTATCGACCCTAACGGCAACTGGTCGCTGGAGACCGCGATTCGCATGGCCGAATTGCTGGGTGACGACCTGCAGTATTACGAAGACCCAACGCCCGGACTTCAAGGTATGTCCGAGCTGCACACACGCACCGGACTGCCACTGGCGACTAACATGGTGGTCACCGATTTCGACGAGTTCCGACGCAGCGTGGCACTGAACAGCGTGCAAATCGTGCTTGCCGATCATCATTATTGGGGCGGCCTGCGTGACACCCAGGCGCTGGCGAAAATGTGTGAAACCTTTGGCCTGGGTGTATCAATGCACTCCAATTCGCATCTGGGCATCAGCTTGATGGCGATGGCTCACGTGGCCGCCGCAGTGCCGAATCTGGATTTCGCCTGCGACACCCACTACCCGTGGCAGGAACCTGATGAAGAGGTCATCAAGGGCGGCAAAGTGCCTATCATTGACGGTTGCGTGAAAATCACTCGCGATCCTGGGCTCGGTCTGGAACTGGACTATGACCAGCTCGGCAAGCTTAACGATCAGTTCCTAAGCTGCGGTATCCGTTCCCGGGATGACGTGAAGCAGATGCGCAAGTACAAGCCGGACTGGAGCGCGCTTAAGCCACGGTATTGAAAGGGCAGGCTGACCACCGTTGCATGAATGCCGCGGATAAACATCAAGGGCCGTCAGAGCCTGCCTGAATGTATCGCTTTGGCGCAGGGCCTTAGCGTCTTCGGATGCTCCACCTCATAGCGAGCGACTGACTGGCCTTTGGGGCAGTACGTCGCCTACCGCCACCTGCAATTGCCACCGCATCTATTACGCCAAGACTGCCCGTCTTTGCAGCACTTGCAGATAAACGCGCCGTTCGTCAGAATTCCTGCACGTTCAACAAGTTAGCCAGTCAATTGCACGCTGGCTGAAAACTTGGAGTCCTATGCGAAGTACAAACTACGACCCACCCAATGCACTTGATCTGATCAATGAGCTTGATCGAGCGACTGAGGAGATGATGGCTCTGCACGTTGGGCAGGTGGGCGGGCAACGTTGGCAAGACGCGTGTGCGCGTCAGCAGCGAGCGTTCCGGGCCTGGCGCGATTACCTGTTTCTAAAGGCGGACGAAAAACCGCCCGTAAGGCGGTTAAGCATTGTGTGACGTCGCTGTTTGGCGCGCATGCGAGCCTGAGCGGTATGAGTGATAAGCTGTGCGCCTTATGTTGAGGAGCGGCTGCCTTGAAAACGTTCATGTTTCTTCGCGACCCTATGTTTTTAATGGGCGCACCTGTCCTGGCCTTTGCCCTCTTTTATGATCAGCCCGTATTGATGGGGCTCGGCATGTCCTTGGTTGCGTGCACGTTGATCGCCAGCTGAATCACCATTCGTCTATCTTGGGGCACTTGCCGCTGTTCTCGACATCCCAATTGCATGTGTGTGGATAACCCGCGCAATGTTGACGGAGAATCGAGATGGAAATGAATCCCGACGCACCAGGTAATATTTCGCAGAAAGGCGTAAGTGGCCAAGCGGACAATGAGACCGGTGTTGCAAACGACTCGGTGCGCAAGGATACCGGGGGCAAACCCATTGATGAGGAATTGGGTTTCGACACCGAGTCGCCGGATGTTTCGGATCCGGCCGTCGATCCTGTCAAACCCGCCCTCACCTGCAACGACCCGGTTCCTTCACGCAAACGCTGAGGCGATACGGATTGGGGCTGCGCAGGCTGCCGCGACGTCCGATAGCTTCGAGAGATTTCAAACCCGGCCACAGTGTCGGGTTTTTTTGCGACCGGTGTTTGGCGATTTATGACGGCCAGCGCTGGCCAACGGACTACAAAGCTTGCGCGTAGCGTCGTTGCAAATTCTTGAACGAATTGAAGACTGATTTGGTCAACCTCATTCAATATCCCCGAATTTTGGTAAGCCCATGAGCAAGACAATCGATAACATCACTGAAACGCTGACCAACGATCTCTACCGCAAGACTCGCCAGCAACTCAACACGTTCATCGATGAAACCAATGCCTTGCTGGCTGCCGGTGATGAATTGCATCAAGACCGCACCAGTCAGGCGCGCGAACGTTTGACGGCATTCTTGAAAGGCGCCGTATTGCGCAGCGCAGAGGCTGTGGTGGATGCGAGCGTCGAACAGCCGCCGTTGGGTCGGGCAATCGGCGATGCCAAGGCTTACGTCAAGAGCCACCCGTGGCTCGCGGTGGGCGCGGCGGCGGGCGTGGGTTTGATCGTCAGCGTATGGCTCAACCGCCGGCAGTCCTGAGGAGAGTATCGTGGTGCGTGGTCGCGGTATCGCAACGATGCGCAGGGGACCGGGAGGGCGGTTTTCGCTGTCTAACGCCTACAAACGGTGCGAAGGAGCGCAGGTGTTTTATCCCAGGTACTGGCTGCTTTACGGTTCGCCAAGCGTTGTGACAGCAGGTGGCCTCGGTGTCTATTTGACGCCGGGCGACGAATTACAGAAATATCTAAGGGGGCCTTGCATGGGTGTGGACGAAGAGGCTGTTCGTCAGTTGGCGCAGTTGATCTGGGAAACCGAAGGCAGGCCAGAAGGGCAGGAAGCCCGGCATTGGGAAATGGCCACCAAGCTTGCCGAGTCCGCCGCGATGGCGCCCGTGCGCACCACTAGCCGCCATCGGATCGACACCCTGTTCCCAAGGCCGGATGACGAATCCGAAGACAAATAGGCCGACGCCGCAATGTCAGGCTTGTTTGGACTTTAACTCGTCGAGCAGTGCGCGTGCGAAGCTTTCCGAAGCGATGAAGTCGAGCGCCTGACGCAGCTTTACCGTTTCATCGGCGCCAAAGGTCTTTTCGAACACGTGCGAGACACGTTTGGAGATCACCCGCGCCTGTGCGTGTTTAAGTTGGCCTGCCCGGGTGAGGGAAACCCTGCGGCTGCGGCGGTCGGCATCGTCGATTCGCAATTCCACCAGGCCATCGCGTATCAAGGGTTTGAGCGTATGGCCCAAGGCCGATAAGTCCATCACCAGTGCCTGAGCCAGCTCGCGCATCTTCGGTTCGCCGCTACGCGCAATCTGCGAAAGCAGGGAGTATTGCGTGGCTTTCAAGCCACATTCAGCGAAGGCTTCGTCGTAAATCTGTCCCAGGCGCCTGGACGCGCGGCGCACCGAGCCGTTGGCGCAGCTGCTGGCCGCTACAGGAACTGAGGAAGACGTCGCGCGTTTCAAATCCTTATTACTCTCGGGTGCCTATAGAGGGCTGATTATGCCTGCCCGCACACGGCGGACAAGGTTTTTTGCCTCCTGGCGAGGGTGACACGGTGACGCATGGGCGAGCGCTGGAGATCCTGGATCAGGCCTCCCCGGCCGCCCGCTGATCGAAACCCCGCTCTGCCCGACGAGCATCCGTTAACGCCCAGTACCACATTCCCAGCCCGCCGAGGGTCAGCGCTGCGGCTGCGTATCCCGTGGCGGGCAGGCCGAAGCCTGCGGAAATCACAATGCCGCCGACCCAGGGTCCGATGGCGTTCGCCAGATTGAATGCGCTCTGCACCAGCGCGCCGGCCAGCGATTGCGCGTGGGGCGCAACGTCCATCAAGCGGGTCTGCAGGATCGCTGCCAGCCCGACACCACAGCCGACAAAGAACACCAATGGAATCAGCAACCACAGATTGCCGGTTGCCGATGGATACAGGGTCAGCACCAGCGCGGTGAAACCCAGCGAAATCCCCGCCGAGCGCAGGGTTGCCCGATCCGCTGCCCATCCGCAGACCAGATTGCCCACCGTGGTGCCCAGGCCAAATACCGCCATGACCACCGGGATCATGAAATCCGAGGTGTGGGTGACCTCGATCAGCGTCGCCGCCAGATACGTGTAAACACAGAACACCCCGCCAAAGCCGATCCCGGCAATGCCCAGTGTCAGCCAGACCTGGCGCGAGCGCAGTGCGCCCAACTCACGCAACGGACTGGCGTCGGCTTGAGCGGGGGAGACCGGCGCCAGCACGCGGATCAGCAGCGCCGTGATAGCGGCCAACAGCGCGACAACCGCCAACCCCCAGCGCCAACCGACCGTCTGACCGATCCAGGTGGCGAACGGTACGCCGACGATGGTGGCGATGGTCAGCCCCAGGAACACCCGCGATACCGCCCGTGCCCGTTGGTTCTTCGGCACCAGTGAGGCAGCCAGCAGCATGGCCACCCCGAAATACGCACCGTGGGGAAAGCCGCTTAGAAAGCGAAAAAACACCAGCCACGGCAGCGAGGGGGCGACGGCGCTCAGGGCATTGGCGATGCCGATAAACGCCGCAAGCCCGACCAGCAGGGCCCGACGCGGCAGCTTCACGCCCAATACCATGATCACCGGCGAGCCCACCACCACCCCCAGTGCGTAGGCGCTGATGGCGTGTCCTGCCAGGGGTTGAGTGCTGTGGAAGTCGTTGGCGATGAACGGCAGCAGCGTCATTGAGGCGAATTCGGTCGTGCCGATGGCAAAGGCACCCATGGCCAGGGCAAAGATCAGCCAGCCCATGTGGAAGTCGTGGCGGGTATCGGAGGAGGTATTCATTTGGGAGTGAGCGCGACGCGTGTGGGGACAAGCGTTCCGTTATACCTGAAACCGGTTTCAGTTCAAGCTGAAACCGGCGTCCCGGTCCGTTGCGTCACTGCTTGGGTTTTGCGTCGGGAAGCGCTGCGCCCTTGGGCCACAGCATCCAGATTTGCCCCTGTTGTTTCATATTGCCCGCCAGTTCGCCTGCGCCGTCGCCGGTGCCCCAGAACATGTCGGCGCGCACCTCGCCCGCGATAGCGCCACCGGTGTCCTGGGCGGCCACAGGACGCACCAGCGGTGACCCATCTGGCCGCGTCGAGGACAGCCACAGCAGGCTGCCCAGCGGGATCACCTTGCGATCGATGGCCACGCTATAGCCTGCGGTCAATGGCACATTCAGCGAGCCTCGCGGGCCTTCGTCGCTGTCCGGTCGCAGGGTGAAGAACACGTAACTGGGGTTGCTGCCCAGCAACGCGTTGACCCGCTCGGGGTGAGCGATGGCCCAGTCGCGAATGCGGCCCATGGACACTTCGTCCTTGGTCAGTTGGCCCTGCTCGACCAGCCAGCGGCCCACTGGCTTGTAGGGGTGGCCGTTCTGGTCGGCATAAGCGATGCGCAACTGGCGACCGCTTTCAAGCTGAACGCGACCGGAGCCCTGAATCTGCAGAAATTGCAGATCGATGGGGTTTTCCAACCAGGCCAGTACCGGGGCGTTGACACCTTTTGCATTGATGGTGGCGGCGTCGTCGTAAGGGCGCAGCACGCGACCGTCGAGCCGGCCGCGCAGGCGCTTGCCTTTGAGTTCCGGGTAAATGCTGTCCAGGTTGACGATGATCAGATCGTCGGGCACGCCGTAGATGGCCACCGGGTGCTGATCGTTGTGTGCCTCGCTGCCTTTATAGACCGGTTCGTAATAGCCAGTGATCAGCCCGTTGGCGCCATGTTCGGAGGAGCGCAGGCTGTAGACTTGCAACTGATTTTTAAGGAAATCGCGAACAGCGGCGGGATCGTGGGGCACTTGCGCCGCTGCGGTGCAGGTGGAGCCCCACACCGGGTCTTTGGCCAGCCGCTTGCACGCCGAGAACCAACTGTCGTAGCCGGCCATCAGGTCGGCATCGTTAACCGCAGGCAGTGCATCCCACTCGACGTTCACATAAGTGGTGGCTTCGGAGGGTTTGGTCTTCGGGGCACCGCCGTCGCAGGCGGTGAGCAGGGCAATCAACGGAGCGAGGCAAAACAGAAAGCGGCGCCAGTGCAGGCTTGGGGTCATCACGCGAGGTGTTCCTGAAAGCAAGTGAAGGCGGCTAGCTTGGTGAAAGGCGAGGGCGGCGTCAAATCCGTGACCGGTTTGTGCACCCGCGAGCGCGGCCGGGCCAGAGGTGGACGCTCCGCTGTGCTGAAAAAAACCGCTCGCTTCGCGGCATCGCGGGCCACCTATTTCAACCGGTCGTCGCACTTTTACGCATTTTATCGCTCTATGCATGGCCGGGACGCCGCGATTCGCGCGGGGTCCAGATCGTTGAAGCTTCTGATAGATGGTTGCAGTGTCCACCTTTTTCTCGATGCGAGGTCGCATGCGGTCTTGGTTTTTGGCCTGCGTGGCTGCGCTCTGTGCGGCAGGCTGTACCCGCCAGGACGGACAGGATGTGGCCACTCAGTTCAGCGAAACCCGCCCCCAGGAGTTCTTCCAGACCAGCGTCGATCGCATGGCTACGCTGGCGATGCACGACAACCTGGAGAGTTTGTACCTGCTGATGGACAAGCTGTACCTGCGCAACCCGGCCGAGTGGCGCAAGTCTGGTTTCATCGATGCGAAGTCTGCCGAGCGCAACGTGCGCAACGCCATCGAGCAGCGCACTGCGCTGGCGCAACTTGGCAATCGACGGGATCTGGCGGCGCTGAGCTATTCGCTGAGTCCGGCGTTTTTGGGGGATCGGGTCGGCGCGTTCATTTACGCCATTGGCAGCATGCTGGTCACCGCCCACGGCGGTCGGCTGGAATTCTTCATGACCGACCAGATCAACCCGAAATTCGTCAGCAACGCCGCGCGCAATATCGAAAAGGCCACCTGGCTGCTAGGCCAGCGGCAGAACGCCAACGGCGAGTTGATGTTGTTTTCCAATGAGATTTCGGAGGAAGGCAGCAACCTGAGCTTTGCCACCGAATTCGGCAAGATCGTCGCGCGCCTGGACCTGCTCACGCAGATGCTCGATGAGCGCTACCGGCGCATTGGGCTCAATTATGCGCAGAGCCTGCTGTTTTTGAATTTCCTGCCGGTGCAGTAATCGCTCCGAAAAGCTAATTTTTTCATCTGCGCCGCTCATGATTCCCGGTATTGAGCCGATAACTCTTCTGGCAATTTGCAAAAAACAACAATAATTCCTCGCCATGGGAGTCAACAATGTTCAGAACAATCCAGGCGCGTTACACCGCAATTTCCTTCGGGCTCATTATTGCGATTGCAATCATTACCGAGCAGGGCATCGAGTATCTGGTTACACCCAAGGTTCGCGCTTCTCAGGAGCAAGTAGTGCTGAGTCACGTGGACCAGATCAGTAGCCGCATTCTGCTGGACCTGGCCCGGGTCGAAGCTCAATCCCGCGCCATCACGCAAACGGTACCATTGCTCGACAGCGACGGGATCGATAAGGCACTTCCAGGGCTTATTGACCAATACGGCGACGCCAGGGTGTTTGGCGGCGGCGTCTGGCCACTGCCGGAAAAACGCAGCCAGGGCCGCAACAAGCACAGCTCTTTTTTCCACCGCGATGGCAGCGGCCAGTTGGTGGTGAGCACCTATTGGAACTCTGACGCCGCGCCCGATTATTGGGACCAGCCTTGGCATCGCGCCGGGCAGAATGCGCCAAAAGGCCGATGCGCCTGGGCCCAGGCTTATCAGGATGAAGCCAGCCCGCAACCGCGCACCAACTGCGCCATGGGCATCTACAAGGACGGAGCGTTATATGGCGTCTCCACCATCGACGTCACCCTGGGCTTTTTCAACGGCCTGATTCAGGAGAAGGAAAAAGAGATACAGGGCCAGGTCATGATCGTCGAACACGACGGCAAGGTGCTGACCAACCAAGCCCACATCGACGGCGACATCATCCTCAAGAACATCTCTGCATTCAGCGGCCAATCAATGTTCGCCAAGGCCGTTGAGGACGGCCTGGCTCAGGTCTCCGGGGATGCCACGTATTCGCGCGAGTATAAGGATCCGCAGTTGGGCAATCTGACCTTCTTCCTGCGGCCGGTGGCGGGCACTCCCTGGTGGGTGGCGACGTCGCTTCCCACGGCAATGCTCACGGCCAGCAGCACGGATGTGCTGAAAACCCTGGGCTGGCTGCAGATTCCCACGGTCATCCTGCTGTTGCTCCTGCTCGGGTATGCCTTCAACCGCCTGATGCGCCGCTTGACCCTGCTGCGTGCCAACATCGATGCCCTGTCTTCGGGTGAAGCCGATCTGACGCGGCGCATCCCGATCAAAGGGCGAGACGAGCTGGATGCCGTGGGCGAATCGGTGAACAAGTTCATCGCCTTCCAGCAGGCCATGATCGTTGAGGTTCGCAGCGGAACCGAGCAGATTTGCGGCGGCCTTGCGCAGTTGCAGGAACAGTCGCGCCATATCAACCAGATCCTCGATCGCCATGCCTCGGAAACCGATCAGGCCGTCACCGCAATCAACGAAATGAGCGCCACGGCCGACAGCGTCGCCGAGAATGCCACGCAGACCGCTAACTTCACGCAATCGGCAAATGATGCCGCGCAATGTTCCCGTGACGTGGTGGAGCAGGCATCGGTCAGTGTGCTGGCGCTGGTGGCCGAAGTTGAAGACGCAACGCAACACGTGCAGGAAATGCAGGTCGACGCCAGGCGCATCACCGATGTACTAAGCGTCATTGGCGGTATCGCCCAGCAAACCAACCTTTTGGCACTCAACGCTGCGATCGAGGCCGCGCGCGCCGGCGAGCAAGGCCGTGGCTTTGCCGTGGTGGCCGACGAGGTACGGGCGCTGGCCGGTCGAACCCAGCAAAGCACCTCGGAAATCAACGATATGCTCGCGCGTCTGGAGGAGGGGGTAAGCACGGCGGTCGGCGCCATGGAAAAAACCAAGGTCAGCTGCCAGTCCACTGCCGATCGCACCTCCCAGGTCAACGAAGGACTCGATGGCATGGCCGGTTCGGTGGCACGCATTCATGACCTGAGCGCGCATATCGCAACCGCGGCCGAGCAGCAGAGCGCGGTGACCGAGGAGATCAATCAGAACATGATTGCGATCCGGCACATGGTTGCCGAACTGGTCGGCTGCGGTCAGCAGACCGACAGCAGTGTCGAGGCGTTGGTGCTGTCCAACCAGCGATTGGTCGCGATGATTGATCGGTTCAAGGTGCACTGAAGCCCGCAGCGAATGCGGAACAAACAAAGGCCGGTGCTTTCAGGGCACCGGCCTTGAGCCTAATAACTCTCGCCGCGAATGTATTTTTCCATCTGTGCGATCAGCCGCGCCTGTTCGGCAATCGCTTCCTTGACCAGATCGCCGATCGACAGCAATCCCACCAACTGGCCGTCGTCCACTACCGGTAAATGGCGCAGGCGGCGATCGGTCATGATGTTCATGCATTGATCCACAGTGTGGTTGGAATCGACGGTCCTGACCTCGTGGGTCATGATCTCGCTGACCGGCGTGCCTACCGACGCTCGTCCTTTGAGTTCCATTTTGCGCACATAGTCCCGCTCGCTGACGATGCCGACCACCTTGCCATCCTGTACGACCGGCACGGCACCGATGTTCTTCTCTGCCATCAGGGTGATCGCTTCGATGACCATCTGCTGCGGCCCGATGGTGTGCGGCGTACGATGTTGCTCGTCTTTCAACTTCAACAGTTCGGCTACTGTAGTCATATTGGCCTCTGCGGCGCGTACTTATCAGCCCGGCCTTGTCAATCGGGCCGTCCATACAGAATCGTAGAGAGTTGGCATTCCGGCAAGCCCTGAAAGCGCCGCGTTCAGGGCGAAAAACGTCATGGGCTGGACGGCGCCTGATCGGCACCGTCGAAGCCATTCCAGGCTAGAGGCTACGGCTTAAGGCGCCCAGGCTCGGTCGTGGCGCCGTGGGTTTGGGCATACCTGCGTGGCCCGTGCGCAGCAGGCCTGGCATCTCGCGGGTTTGCCGCACGAACCCCTGAACCCAGTGCACGAATTGCGTTTGGCCCATCTGCTGCAGCGACGTTTCGGCGCATAGCCGCACCTCGGAACGTTCGTCCAGTGCCAACCAGCAGCCGTGCATGACGCCGGTATCGAAGTTCAGGCGCAGCAGGCGCTCATACATGCCGGGGTCCGGGCGCACAAGCAGCTTGCAGTGCACGACGGCGACATCGCCCGCAGGCGATACTTCGATAATGGCGACTTCGCGGTCCTGGTCGAAGAGGGCACAGACGCCATTTTCCAGGGTCAGCGGGGTGTTCAGTTGCGTGCCCAACGCGGCGATCAATGTGTCAGCGTTCGTCATGAGCCTGTCCTTTGAATGAATGATCCGAATGAGTTGAATGCCGAGTACGGCCTAGCGCGTGCGGAATACCCCGCTCTCGTCGCTGCCCAGATCCCTGGCCGCCTGCCGCGCTGCCTGTTGTCCTGTCTCATCGGCCAGGTCGCCGTCGAGGGTGAATTTCTTCGGCGTGATTTGGTCCAGCCCATAGTCGAAGGTCACCTCACCGCGCAGCCGCTCGATGCTCAGGCTGCTGCCACTTTTGAAACTGACGTAGGGCAACGGCACTCCCAGCGAGTCTTCCTTGGCTGCGGTGCGAAACACGGCGATAGCTTTGATCCGCAGGTTAGTGCCTTTGGAAAGCTGGGCTTTCAACCCGGCGTCGGTCAGGGTGCCGTCGAGCGCACCGTCTTCGATGTCTTTCTTGACCTTGTCATTGACCTCCAGTCTGATTTCCGCGCGGGTGGTGCCCTTGGAGCTTTTCAGCTCGTCGAGCAGTGCCTTGAGCTGCGGATCCTCACTCATCAGTTTGTGGATGCGTTCGGCATTGCCCGGATGAACGTCCTTGCCGAGCATTTCCTTGACCACATCGATGCCCCGTTTGGTGGCGGCGGCCTGATCAATGCGGTTGACGTTGTTGTGCTTGACCGTCATGTCCATGAGTGTCATCAGACTCGAGCCCTGTGCAGCCGCCCGCTGCTGGCGCTGTGTTTGCCAGAGGGAGGTCAATGCCGCGTGCTGGGCGTCGTTTTCAGGAGGCTTGCTGGCGTAGCGGGCATTCAACGCGGTAAGGCGCTCGCTGATGGTCTTGTCGTCGACAGGGTCCTGTTCAAGTTCGGGAAAAGCCGATTTGAGGCTGCTCTCCAGACTTTTCATGTCGCTTGCCTGGACCGGCAGGGCGTCCTTGAAGCGCACGTCGTAGCTTTTGCCGGTCTTGCTGTCGAACGCCAGGCTGGCCATGACGCCGATTGGCGCACCGCCGGCCAGGAACAGATGCTGCGGACGCGAGGTAAAGATCGTGCTGAACATCCGCGCGAAGCTGCCCACCGAACCTTTCTCCAGAAAGCGTGGGCGGTTGTGGCTGTAGATGTCGGTCTTCAGGCCGTCGTTACCGTGGCCCTGCGTGCGTTCGCGCTCGGCGTTGAGCAACGCGAGGTTGGCCAGCAGGCCGACCCCGAAACGCATGAACCCGGCCACCGGTTCAGCGTCGGTTTGCCCGTCGTTGACCCGCGCCTCGATGTTGGCGTTGAACTCCAGATCGAAGTTGTGCTTGCCGCTGGTGCGCACTTCCTGCTCGACCCCGCGGTTCATAAGGTCCATGGGTTTGAGGTGATTTTGATCGGGGCTTTTGCTGCGGTTGAGCGGGGTCAGGAGCAGATTCTCCATGAAGCCTTCCAACTCGTCATCGCGCACGAAAAAGCTTAACGCCGTGTTGTCACTGTATTTGTGTTTGGCATCCAGGCTGCCGCCGAACCAGGCGCCGTTGGTCTGATGATTCTGGTGGCTGTCGCCTGGCGTGGTTTTGGTATCGCTCAAGCCGCCACCAAAGCCCAGGCTTGCGGTGCTGCTGACGGTGCCCTCGCGGTTGATCGACACTTTCAGGCCCCGATCGAAACGGGTGAAGCTCATGCCATAAGTACGATCGGGGTCGATCGCCCCGCGAAAACCCAGAAACGTATCGCCCACGGGGCCGGTGATCCCGCCTGTGATGCCGCCGCCATAGTTGCGATTGATCTTCAGGCTCTCCCGCGGTTCGAGGTCGCGCAGGGCTTTGGTCAGGTTCTGCTTGAGCTCCGTATCGTTGGTGGACCTCAGGCTCTCCAGCGCGTTGCGCTTGAGCGGATGGTTCTCCTTGCGCACATATTTGAGCAGGCTCTTGAGGCCGTCATAGCTGGCCTCCAGCGCCGCGTAGCTGCGAAAGCCTGCGTCGGTGTAGCGTTTGATCGGGTCCTGCGCATAGCCCTCGTTGTGCAACTGCGCCAGGTTGGCAGCCAGCGGAGTGAGCTGATCGCGCGAGCGGTTGGTATCGGCCATTAACGTATCGAGCTGCGCGCTGAGCTGTTTCATTACGTGGGCACTGGCGGCCAATCGCGCGCTCAGCAGCGATTGGGTGTCGCCGCGTTTGCGCGAATCGTCCAGCGCCGTCAGAGGGTTTCGGTGGGCGAGGGTGAAGCCGGCATCCTGGAGCGACTTGATCATCGCCCCCAAGGGAGCATCGTCCCTGGCGCCGGTGTTTCTCAGCACTTGCGCCACCTCTGCCAGCAGGTCGGTTTTGGGCGGCTTGCCGGGTTTATAGGCCAGGTTGACCTGGCCATTCTTGAGTAATGCGCCCTGACTTTCCGCCAGCTCGCGCAGGGTCCTTTGCATGTCAGCGGCAACGGTTTGATGAAACCACTGGAACAAGTCGGTCAGCTCGTTGACGTCCGCGCCTGGCCGTTGTTTCAGTGCCTGCAGGCGGGTTTCCATGGCCGCCGGAATCGCGGCTGGCCGTTCGGCCGCATCGTCACTCAAGCGTTGCAGCGTCTGCACTTCCTGGCGGTAGACCGGTTTGAGCCCCTCCCGACCTTGCCAGGCATGTTGCACGCTGTCTGCCGGAACCTTAAATGCCCCTGTGGACGCCAGGTGCGAGGTGACATAGTTCTGGGTCAGTGAATTCGGCGCGTAATTCTTGACCCTGGCGGTTTCCACGTTATTGCGTCCAAACACGTTGAAACTGGTTTTGATATTGCCGCGGCGGGTAAAGCCGGGCTCACCGTTGGCGAGGTCCTGGAAGTGTTGGTGCGGCACTGTGGCAGGCGCGGCGGCGGTCGGTGTCGCGGTTGCCCAGTTGCCGTCGTTGTCGCGGACGAAGTCCTGATCGAGACGGGCGTCTGCATCATCGGCGGTTGCAGCGGCAATGGACGCCTTAAGCACCAGACGTCCCTGATTGTCGGTGTGCAGACCGGTGGCGGTGGCCCCGTCCGGCAGGTCCGCAGTCTGCCATTGCCGGCGAATGGACGCGCTCTTGGGGTCGGCGTCGGCGCCTTGCATCTGATGAAGAACGCCATTCTTCAGGGCGAACCAGGACTTGCCGTGGCTGGCGATGCCAGTGATGTCGCCATCACCGGGAAGCGCCGGCAGTTTTGCCCGCTCACCGAATTGATCGTGCAGGCGCAACTCACCGCCGCTGAGGGTCATGTAGCGTTGGTCGTTCTGCACCGCGACGTTGTCCACGCTCAGGTGTTCGGCGCCGCGCAGGATCGTGCCCTTGGCTTCGGTGCCACGACCCGGAAGTGCGAGGTCAACGCCTTTGCCCAGGTCGTGAGCAGTCGCTTGTGGAGCGACTTTCAGTTGCTTGAGCTTGCCGTCCTTGTCGATCAGATATGCAAAGCCGTCCCGGGCGGCGATCAGCGCCTTGATCTCCTTTTCACTGGATTTCTTCCACTCGCCGGTGCGCGGGTCCTGGGTCAGCACGTCATCGCCATGCCGTGCGATTCGCCCGCGCGGCAACTGGATTTGCTGGTCGTCGTCGGGCATCAAGGGAGGCAGGCCTTTTTGCCGGTCGAGCACCAACGCCTGGCTTAAGTTCCAGCCCGGTTTGAAACGGTTGTGTTCTGTGTCCCAGGTCGCGCTGTGTTCATTGCCGTGCTTGTCCTTGACCTTTGCGGACAAGCGGTCGGCGTTGTCGGTGAACAAGTTGTCATAGGTATGTGGGCCCAGTGCGGTCTTGAGGACGTCCGAGGTAAGCGCCGTCCCCAGCCTCAGCGGATCGAGGGTGTAAGGACCGTCGCCTTCGGACAGGTCGGCAAACTGTTCCTCCGACAGGTCGATTTCATGCAGTTTGCCTGCTGCGGTTGTCATCAGCAGCCGGTCGTTGTTGAGCGTGATTGAAACGGGCTTGTCGGGGCTATCGACGTTCAACAGCCCATTTTCTCCCTGCAACCGGTGAAGGCCGTGATACCCCAGCCCCGGATGGTTGGGCGTTTCAGGGCGTTCCAGATAGAGCGCCTTGTCCTCGCCCTCGGTCAATGCCACCAGGCTGTCGTTGGAAATCGCTAACGACTGCACTTTGTGTCTGATAGGCAATGGCGTGTCCGGTTCGCTCAGGGCCCGGACCTTGCCCTCAGTGTCGATGGCATACAAATCGCCACCCAGATTGTGCAGGCTCTTGAGGTCACCGGTGAAGGCGTGGGGCGACCACCGATCACCGTCAAAGGCATACAGTTTTTTCTCATGGAGACGAAACGCGTTGCCGTCCCGGTTCTTGTGTACGTCCGTGAGCTGCGTGCGTAATGCATCGTCAGGCGGTGAGAGGTCCAGGTCGGCGCGGTTTTCGGTGCTTTTGAAAACAGACACTGCAAGGTCACTGGCGTGGGCATGCACCTTGCGCTCTTGTGAATCACGCAGCAGAAAGCCTTCACTGTCCGGGCGCGGTTTGAGCGGGAGGTCCTGATAGCGTGTCCCGCCTGCGTTCAGCACCGATTCCAGCAATTTTTCGGTTTGGGACAATTGGCGGGCATCATCGCCCAGGGCGACCTTGCCGTTTGACACGCGCATCGACAGAGCATGGGCTGCAGCGAGTGGACGCAAGGGAATGTCCGGCGGCTCAGGTCGCTCCCTGCGTAAAGCCCGCGGGGTGAGGGCGGTCTTTACTTGCCGGGCGAGCATGCTCACTTTGCCCATGCCGAAGCGCTGGGTGGACTCGGAGGCTGGCGCGGTTCGGCGCAATATCCCTCGACGTTGTGCCGGGCCGTCGGTCGCAGCCGTATCGGGCGCAGTGACGTGCGTGGTGCGGGCGGAGGAGTGGCTGCGAATCTGATCCACGGTAAATCGTCCATGCAGGGATGTGCTCCCTGAGTGGCATCAACGGCCCGGGTGGTTCCCTTGTCGCAACGCTGGCGCGGTCAGTCCGGACGAGGACGACGGGGCCGGGAGATGACCGACTCGATGTTCTTGCGGCCAATCAGCAAAGGGCTACTGGCTTTGCGCGAGGCGGGCATGTCGGCAAGCCATTTGTACATCACCAGGCAATCGACCAGGCCGTGACGAGCGTGGCGGTAGGCCCGTGGCAGACGGCCGACGGTTTCAAAGCCCAGCTTGTTCCACAGCGCCACGGCGACTTCATTGGTCGACACCACGGAGTTGAACTGCATCGCCGAAAACCCGCTGGTTACTGCCAGTTGCTGGGAGTGCTCGCACATCATCCGCGCGACCCCGCGACCCCTGGCCTGGGGGGTGACCATGTAGCCGCAGTTGCTGACATGGCTGCCGGGGCCTGCGGCGTTGGCTTTGAGGTAGTAACTGCCGAGCAGCATGCCGTCTTCTTCGGCGATCAGGGTGTGCAGCGGGTATTCCAGCCACAGGTGCAGGGCTTGCTCGTAGCTCAGGCCGGGATCGAACGCGTAGGTTTCCTGCGCCTGGATCACGGCCTGGAAGGTGGGCCAGAAACCTTCGAAGTCGTCGGTGGTCATGGGGCGTATGTGAATCATCGGAGGTTCCGGGGGGGCGTCGGTAGTCAATAGTACAGGCGGGGTCATGTCTGGACACGTAGTCGGTACCAGCCGGACGTGCCGGTTGTGTCCTTGCAGTCGCTGCAGACGAAAAAGCGTTCTGCTGCAGCGACTCCGTGCGCCGGAAGGTCCGTTGGCAGGTCAGGCAACCACCCGATAACACGGCACGTAGGCCGCGCCACCGGGCAATTTCATCCGGTGCTGCTCGACGAAGGCCTGCAGCAGGCGGTCCAGCGGCTTCATCACTTCGGCGTCGCCATGAATCTGGTACGGGCCGTGCTCTTCGATCAGGCGGATGCCCTTGTCCTTGACGTTGCCGGCGACGATGCCGGAGAACGCGCGGCGCAGGTTCGCGGCCAGTTCGTGAGGCGGCAGGTCACGGCGCAGTTGCAGGCTGGCCATGTTGGCGTGGGTCGGGTCGAACGGACGCTGGAAGCTTTCTTCGATCTTCAGCAGCCAGTTGAAGTGGAAGGCATCAGCGCGTTCACGGCGGAACTGGCGTACGCCGGCCAGGCCTTCGGTCATCTGACGCGCCACTTCAGCCGGGTCGTCAATGATGATCGTGTAGTGCTTGTGCGCTTCTTCGCCCAGGGTTGCGCTGACGAAGGCGTGCAGTTGCTCAAGATACGGCGCGGTGCTCTTCGGACCGGTCAGGATGACCGGGAACGGCAGGCCCTGGTTGTCCGGGTGCATCAAAATACCCAGCAGGTACAGGAACTCCTCGGCCGTGCCGGCGCCACCCGGAAAAATGATAATGCCGTGGCCGACACGGACGAAGGCTTCGAGACGCTTCTCGATGTCCGGCAGGATCACCAACTCGTTGACGATCGGGTTCGGCGCTTCGGCGGCAATGATGCCAGGCTCGGTCAGGCCCAGGTAACGCCCGCCCGTGATGCGCTGCTTGGCATGGGCGATGGTGGCGCCTTTCATCGGACCCTTCATGACACCGGGGCCGCAGCCGGTGCAGATGTCCAGCTTGCGCAGGCCCAGTTCGTGGCCGACTTTCTTGGTGTACTTGTATTCTTCGGTGTTGATCGAATGGCCACCCCAGCACACCACCATCTTCGGTTCTACGCCGGGGCGCAGGGTGCGGGCGTTGCGCAGCAGGTGGAAGACGTAGTCGGTGATGCCTTGGGACGAACTGAGATCGATGCGCTGGCTGTCCAGTTCGCTTTCGGTGTAGACGATGTCGCGCAGGGCGCTGAACAGCATTTCACGGGTGCTGGCAATCATTTCGCCGTCGACGAACGCATCGGCCGGGGCGTTCAGCAGCTCCAGGCGTACACCGCGGTCTTGTTGGTGAATGCGCACTTCGAAGTCCTGATAGGCCTCGAGAATGGTCTTAGCATTGTCGACGTGGGCGCCGGTGTTGAGGATGGCCAGGGCGCACTGGCGAAACAGGGTGTAAATACTGCCCGAGCCTGCGGCACTGAGCTGTTGGACTTCACGTTGCGAGAGCGTCTCCAGGCTACCTTTTGGACTGACCGAAGCGTTGATTACATGTCTTGGAGCCATTCTGGATTCCTTGAAAGCGATGCCGGGCAGACCGTGTCGATGGTCGGCATCAGTACAGTGAACGATGGAGTTGTTCACCCATGGCGGCCATTTTTTACATCGGTCGGTCAGGAAAGCAAACGTTGTGAGTGAAATCTTTGGGCGGCTGTCACTTCAAAGACACCGCGGCCGGCAAGTCCTGCTGTTACGCAGACACGCTGGACCAGTGGCTTTTGGATTTTCTGCTGCGTCCCGGTATGCTGCGTTCGATACCCGACGCCCGCGCCCTTTGGACACGATGTTTTCGACGCCTGATTTACAACTTCGCGATTTTCCTTTGCACCTTGATCGCCATGGAGGGTGTGGGTTTTCTTGCACACAAGTACGTCATGCACGGTTGGGGCTGGTGCCTGCATCGCTCCCATCACCAGGAGCACCTCGGCGCCTTTGAAACCAACGACATCTACCTGTTGGTGCTGGGCCTGGTCGCGGTCGGCCTGATCGTCCTGGGCAACAACGGCCACGATCCGCTGCAGTGGGTCGGCGCCGGTGTCGCGGCGTTCAGCCTGATCTACGTTCTGGTTCATGACGGAATCGTCCACCGCCACTGGCCTGTCAGCCCCACGCCACGCCATCCCTATCTGCGACGCCTTCACCAGGCTCACCTGATGCACCACGCCATCAAGGGCCGACACCACAGCGTGTCGTTTGGCTTCCTGTACGCGCCGCCAGTGTCAACCCTGCACAGACAACTGCGCGAGATGGGCGAAGCCGAGCACTGCGCCAAATGGGAGGCTTCTCGCAGCGATCCTTGCGCTACGTCGGTCAATTTAGAGTTGCAAGACGGCTGAACCGGCCTTGCGCTGTGCCGCGCTTGCCGAACGCTGATGGATATTGGCTCTTTTCAGCACCGTCCAAGTGTCGTAGAACAGTCAGTCCAGACTGGATCTGCACCGCGCAGGCCAGCACGAAACGCATTCTTCAATTGCTTGGGAGACCGACATGACGCAATCGAAATCACATCCTGCCGCAGGCCAGACCATCACTTACAATCGTCCGGACGGCAAGCAGGTCAGCGGGTACCTGGCCAGCCCGGCGAACGCAGAAGGCGCGCCGGGGATCGTGGTCATCCAGGAATGGTGGGGCCTTAACGATCAGATTCGCGGCGTGGCGGACCGGCTGGCCGCAGCGGGCTATCTGGCGCTGGTGCCTGACCTGTATCGCGGCGAGATGACGGTCGAGGAAGAAGAGGCCCATCACCTGATGGACAAGCTCGACTTCGCCGACGCTGCCACGCAGGACATTCGCGGTGCCGTTCAGTACCTCAAGGGGCGCACGCAACGTGTTGGCGTCACGGGCTTCTGCATGGGCGGAGCGCTGACGCTGCTGGCGCTGAACTTCATCCCGGAATTGTCGGCAGGGGTGGTGTTCTACGGCATGCCACCGCTGGAATACCTGGACCCCAAGGCCATCAAGGTGCCGGTTCAGGCGCACTGGGGCACCCAGGATGAGTTCTTCCCGATCGACAACGTCGACAAGCTAGAAGAAAAACTCAGCGAAGGCGGGGTGGACATCGAGTTCCACCGCTATCTGGCGCACCACGCGTTCACCAACGAGACCGCAGTCGGTTACGGGCGCATCGCTGGCACGCAGTACGACCCGGTCTGGGCGCAACTAGCGTGGGACCGCACTTTGACGTTCTTCGGCCGCACGCTGTGGGGTTGATGATGCGGTAGCCGGCCTGACTGGCTTGGCGTGCAGACCCCCGTCGTTTTACGCCGAATGCACCGGGCAAGAATGCCAAGGTGATAAACGCCTTGGCACGGTACATTGCCCAATGCGTCCGATTGAGAAATATTGCGACTCATTATCATTTGACCATGCCTTCACCATGCCTTCCTGCAATGCTTCTTCTCGGTCTTAAGAAGGCCTCGCCGTGCTCTATGGTGCTCATCACGGCTGGTTGGTGAACTGGCTGCACGGCCGCCTGGGTTGTTCCCATCAAGCGGCGGATCTTGCCCGGGACACCTTCATGCGGGTGTTACTGGCGGATCGAAGGCGCCGATGGCCAGTGAGTTGCTCGAATCGCGGCATTTTCTGGTGACCATTGCCAAGCGCGTGATGGTCGATGGTTTTCGTCGAGGGTCGGTAGAAGACGCATATCTGCAGGTGCTGGCCGAACAGCCCGCAGGCTGCGCGGTTTCACCCCAGCAGCGGCGGTTACATCTATTGCGAATCACACGACAAGGACGACCACCGCGTGGAGACCAACCAGCCGATGAACCTGGCGTTTAGCGGTGCGCATAAAAAACCGGTGATACCCACAAAGGCATCACCGCTCAGGCGTCGAGCAGCGCCGTTCAGATTACGCCGCACGCCACGCGATCGCCGCCACCGCCCAAGGGCATCGGCATGTCGGCGTAGTTATCGCCGCCTGCGTGAATCATCAGCGCGTGGCCTTTGATTCGGGAAATCTCCTTCAGGCGCGGGGCTAGCACGGGGTAGCTGGCCTCGCCATTTTCGGTCACGTAGATCGCCGGCAGATCGCCCAGGTGGCCGTCGGCGTAGGGGCCCAGGTGCCTGCCGGTCCTGTCTGGGTCGAAGTGTCCACCCGCAGCCAGCGCCGCGCCTTTGTTGCCGTCCTTGGTGCCAGCGTCGCAGCTACCGTTCTCGTGCACGTGGAAGCCATGCACGCCAGCGGGCAGCGAGGTGAGTTTAGGGGTGAAAAGCAGTCCGTAAGCGGTTTCACTGAGAGTGATCTGGCCAATGGGCTGCGGCTCGCCCTCGGCGCTGACCAGGTTGATCGGGACCTCAAGCGAGGCGGCCTGCACGGTTGCCCAGACAGCATCAAGGGAGAGCGTGCCGAGAAGGCCGAGCAAAAGATAAGGTTTCATGAGCGTTCCATCGAAGTGGTGGGGAGCGAGGTTCAGGGTAGATGAACGCCACGCGCCTTCCGGGGATCTGTGCGGATTGGAGTGTTACAGCATATTTAAGTTAGGAGCGCCTCGTCCGACGTGGCCCTGCTCAACGCAAATGCTGCGGCGCAATGGCGTAAGTCCCGACCACATGGGCCACTGCGTCGGGCAGGCCCTCGGAGTAAAGCGACACCTCGCCAATGGCAAGGGTCTTGCCGACTTTCATCAACTGACACTCGGCGATGATCCGCCGTCCGGCTTCGGGTTTGCGCAGGAAGTTGATGGTCAGGCTGGTGGTGACCGTCAGCGGCACGATACCGATGACGCCCAGTACTGCGACGTACAACGCCACATCGGCCACGGCCATCAGCGTCGGTCCCGACACCGTGCCGCCGGGGCGCAAGTCCGAGTGATCGACCACTTGTGAAAGGGTCGCCCGCTGATCGCCGACCTGCTCGACCACGATCCGGGTTTGCGGAAATTCCTGGGCGATAAACGCCGCGATCTCTTCTTTGCTCGCCATCGTGTGCTCTGCCAGTTGCGATGGGGCAAGACTTGATGAGCCGTCGACGCTTGTCAACGAACTATCATGCTAATGGGCGACGTCAGGCGTATCTGCCAGCGACATCCACCCACCGCTCGCGACAGCGCCGCGTTATCCGCTGGCACCGTTTTTGCCTTTCCATGTAGAAGGCACTTCATGAAAGGAGTGAAACGTCTTGCAGCCGCTCGATCTTCAAGTGATTCAACTGGCTATCGCCTGGCATGCCGTGGGCCTGCCGGTCTGGCTATGCACCGTCATCGCCAGTTTTGGCTCATCGCCGTGCCCGCCTGGAGCGCTACTGGTCGCCAGAGGCGACGGTGCTAGCTGCGGGTCGCTGTCCGGCGGCTGCATCGAAGACGATTTTCTCCAGCGGGTCGTGGCGGGAGGCTTCGCCGAGCCCAATGCCTTGGTGCGCTACGGCGATGGCAGTGACGCGCCGCAAGTGCGCCTGCCCTGTGGCGCAGCGCTGGAGGTGTTGGTCGAGCGCCTTCCAGCCGATGCCCGCACCCTTGAGCACCTGGGTCGGTTGGAGTCGGCGCTGCTGGGCCGAGAGCGGCTGGTGCGCCAGTGGCAATTGCCGTTCGCCCATCCGCAACTGCTCGACGATACCCGGGACGGGCCTCGGGTCGAGCGCTGTGGCGAGCGTTTGCGGGTGCGCTTCGGCGCGGCGCAGCGCTTGATCATCGCCGGAGTTTCCAGCGTGGCGCTGTTCTGCGCGCAGTTCGCGGTGGCGCTGGATTTCGAGGTGATCATCTGAGCCACGGGAAGAGTTTCCGCCGGCTGCGCAATTGGGCAATGTGCGCCTGGAGCCGATCCTGCCGGCGCGTTTCATCGCCGAAGGCGGCTGTCATTCCGGCACCGCGGTCGTGGCGCTGACCCATGACCCTCGTCTGGACGACCTGACCATGATGGAAGCGGTACGCAGCCAGGCTTTTTACATCGGGGTGATGGGCTCGCGGAAAACCAGCGAAAAACGCACGGAACGGTTGCAGCGCATTGCCGGCATGGACACCGCGACCCTCGCACCAATTCATACACCCATCGGCCTGGCACTGGGCAGCAAGACACCTGCGGAGATTGCACTGGCGGCGCTGGCCGATATTGTGCGCGTGAGGAACGGGGTTGAACGCCGGAGCGTTTGAAGCGACGGTCTTGCTGTTTGCGTCTGATTAATCAAAGGCCAAGGCAGTTGCCTTGCGATCACCGGCAAGTGCGCCGCGCATGCGTTGCACGCCAAGTGGGTATAAGGTCCACGCCACCTCGGTGCCGCGCCAACCTGTTTTTTTCACTCGCGCCATGGCGAGAAAATAGCAGGGGCCAGGGCCCACGCAGTACCAGAACAACTCCACCGGCGTATTGCCGGCTCCACTGAGCTGGCAGCTGCGTTTCACCACGCGCATCTGGCTGCCACTTACCGGGCCTTGCGGCGTCGCAAAATACTGTTGCGCCAGACTGCTTTCCAGGTCCCGCTCCCGTTGGTTGCGGGACCGAGCGACCAGGTAAAACACCCCTTCCAGCCCACCAAGGCAGAGGGCGACAGAGATCAGCGTAGACAGGGCGCAAGAGAGCATGTTGTGGTCACGTTACGGGCCGGGGATCAAAACAAAGGGAAACCGCTCGGTTTCCCTTTAGACAAGCTGGCCTGCGTTGAACAGGTTGATCTTACAAGGCTTAAGTCTGGCGTTGCCTATCACTTAAGGCAAGGCGCCATTCATTTCGCGAAGGCGTACTCTCCGCCTTTTTCCACCGCCTTTTGATAAGCCGGGCGCGCCTGAAGTCTCTCGACCCACGCGGCCACGTTCGGGTACGGCTGCAACTTGCCCTGCGTCCTGGCTAACTCGCCAATGAAGCTCATCTGGATGTCCGCGCCGCTGAGCTCATCGCCCAGCAGATAAGGCGTCAGGCCCAGCGCGGTGTTCAGGTAGCCCAGATAGTTGGCCAGCTCTGACTCGATGCGTGGGTGCAGCGGAGCCCCTGCATCACCCAGCCGCCCGACATAAAGATTGAGCATCAACGGCAGCATGGCCGAGCCTTCGGCAAAGTGCAGCCATTGCACGTATTCGTCATAGGTGGCGGTAGCCGGATCCGGCTGCAGACGCCCGTCGCCGTGGCGGCGAATCAGGTAGTCTACGATGGCCCCGGACTCGATCAGCACATGAGGACCGTCTTCGATGACCGGCGACTTGCCCAGCGGATGAATGGCTTTCAGCTCGGGTGGCGCCAGATTGGTTTTGGGGTCGCGTTGATAACGCTTGATCTCATAGGGGGCGCCGAGTTCTTCAAGAAGCCAGAGGATGCGTTGCGAACGTGAGTTATTAAGGTGGTGGACGGTGATCATGTTATCTCCAAGGCCGATAGGGTGTCCTGACACTGACTGCCACATCGCGGTGGAGTGCCGTGAATCGATCTACTGCTGCACGCCGAACATCGCTGTCCAGTAGATGCCTGCATCGCTTTTCGGGTCCACGGCGTAAGCTGCGCCCAATTCATGGAACGCCGGGTTCATGATATTGGCGCAGTGCCCGGGACTGGCCAGCCAGCCTTCGACCACCTTGCGCGTGCTGTCTTGCCCGGCCGCGATGTTCTCGCCGATGGCCTTGCCGATGTAGCCGGCCATTTCCGCGCGGTCACCAGGGGTACCGCCGTTGCGTCCCTTGTGATCGAAATAGTTGGCATTAGCCATCGAGCGTGAATGGCCCTCGGCTGCGCTCGCCAGATTGGCGTTCCAGGTCAGCGGCGAAGCGGCGTCGAATGCCTGGCCACCGCATTGCTGAGGCACACCGCGAGCAGCGTTGACCAGCCCGAGTATTTTCTGGCCCTCGGCGTCGGAATTGCCCAAGCCCCCGGTCAGCAAAGGCCGCGCCAGAACGATGCGCCAGTCGCGATCGTTGCGGCTCACGCCCACGTCGACGAACTGCGGATTGAGCACCACCTGGCAGAAGCTCTCCTGGATCGCCTTCATCGCCGATGGCGCATCCCGCGGCCCCGACAGGCTGATGGCCTGCACCGAGACCATCGGATAGGCGGCGCGCGACAGCATCGGTTGCAGATCGACCGCGCCGCTGGCCGGCAGGTTCAGGCGCGTGTCGGCGTTCAGCGGAGGGAGTTCCTGCGACACCACGTTGGCGCAGGGTTGCGCCTGGCTGCGGTAGCTGTTGATGGACTGGATCAACTGCGCTTCTTCGCTGGCCAGCGCCGCCCCGGTCCATATCAGCAGCCAGGAAACGGCGGCAAGACGAGTGAATAATATGAAGCGCATGAGGATCTCCCTTGAGCTGACTGCGGCCATGATGCGCGATTTTATCGGTATCGAAGTAGTCTGAGCCGAAGAATCCCCGGAGGTTGCAACCCAGTGGCAGGTTTTTGCAATGACAAAAATCAACATTGCGCCTGAAGGGCGGCGGCATCGCCTGTTCAGCGCTGCCGTGCATCAGCATTTTGCGGAAGCGACCATAGCAAGATGGCCTGACGCTTGTTCCGATCGCGATAGAGCTCCATACTCCGGCCCGTTCTCACGTCTCATGAGGTGTTCGTCCGATGCGCAATTGATGCCGCCGTCCTGTTTCGACGGCCCGTTTTCAGGCTCCCTGACGTCAGGGGGAATGTTTCGTGGCATCCTTTGAGTACGTGTATGACGACTGCATACCTGACGCTGCAAAGCGTTTCCCTGGCCTTGCCCGACGGCAGGCTGGTCTTCTCCGATCTCTGCGCGCAATTTGACCAACAGCCCACTGGCCTGGTTGGGCGTAATGGCGTGGGTAAGAGCTTGCTGGCGCGCTTGCTCGCAGGACAGCTTGAGCCCAGTGCCGGACGTTGCCTGCGCGCCGGTGCGGTGTACTACCTGGCTCAGCAGGTTGATCTTCCTCGCGCGTCGACCGTGGCGGGCCTTGCAGGCGCCGCCTCAATGCTCAACGCCTTGCAGCGCATCGAAGCAGGCAGTGTCGATCCTGCCGATTTCGATGCAGTAGGCGAG
Source organism: Pseudomonas sp. UBA5706 (assembly GCF_002419965.1). Classification (GTDB taxonomy): domain Bacteria; phylum Pseudomonadota; class Gammaproteobacteria; order Pseudomonadales; family Pseudomonadaceae; genus Aquipseudomonas. Next base: position 32,368 of record NZ_DIHC01000011.1, on the reverse strand, counting down.
CGCTGGGACATTCGCCAACGGTTGCAGATGCTGCTGTAAGCTCATGGCCTCGGGCATTTGGCGCTAGACCGACCCGCTACCGAGTTGAGCGGCGGTGAAGCCATGCGCGTGGCCTTATTGGGCGCCTGGCTCGCGGAGCCGGATATGCTGATTCTCGATGAGCCCAGCAACCATCTTGATTACGCGGGTCGCGAGGCGCTGATGGAGCAACTGCGCCTGTGGCCTAAAGGCCTACTGGTCATCAGCCACGACCGTGCGCTGCTGCAGCAAATGTCCCGCATCGTCGAACTCTCATCACTGGGATTGCAGGGTTACGGCGGCAATTTTGCGTTCTACGAGCAGTGCAAGGCGCAGGAGCGCGAGGATGCCGAGCGCTTGGTTGAGCAACGCAAGCACCAGCGCAAACAGGGCGAACGGGCGCTGGCGCAGCAGCGTGAGCGCCAGGAGCGACGGCAGACCCAGGGTAATCGAAACGCACGCCAGGCCAATCAGGCGCCGATCCAGCTGGGCAGGCAAAAGGCGCGCAGCGAGCAGAGCCTGGGCAAGTTGCACGTTCGCCAGAGCGTTGCCCTGGAGGCCTTCACGCAGCAGGTTCGCGAGGCGGCGCAACGGGTTGAACAGGACGTCGACATCACGCTGTATTCACCCGTCACTGAATCTGCTTACCGCCATCGGGTAGCCGACTTGAAAGACCTGCGCCTGCCACACGGGGGGCCTAGCACTGCCACACTCGATCTGCTCATCGGCGCTCGTCAGCGAATCGGGTTGGTCGGCGCAAACGGCGCAGGCAAGTCGACCCTGCTGCAGGTGCTCGCAGGTCAGCTCAGCCCGCAGACGGGCCAGTGTTCGGTGCAGGTGCAAACCGCATTTCTCGATCAACGACAGAGTGACCTTGATCCGAATCAGTCGGTGCTTGAGCAATTGCTGAAGGTCAACCGAATGGTCAGTGAAGGCAAACTGCGCACGCGCCTGGCGCATCTTGGTCTCGATGCTCACAGGCTGACGCAACCATGCGTTGTGCTCAGTGGCGGCGAGCGGCTGAAGGCCGCCCTGGCCTGTGCGCTGTATGCTGATCGGCCCGCCCGGTTGTTGTTGCTGGATGAACCGGGCAACCACCTGGATCTGGTTTCGCTGCAGGCCGTTGAGAGCATGTTGCGTCAGTACGCAGGGGCGCTGGTGGTGGTGTCCCATGACGCCTGTTTCCTTGACCGTCTGGCGTTGACTCATCGCCTGCACGTGAGTGACAGCGGATGGGTGCTGCAGCCCTGGCCGGTTGCTGCTGGCGACAATGACCGATGACAAGCCCCGCGCCTTATGCGCAAATGCCGCCTCAGGTCACGATACTGGACAGGACACCCGATGCAACTGGAATGGCTGGAAGACTTCATCGAACTGGCGCGCACGCGCAGTCTGTCGAGGGCGGCGGAGAATCGTTGTGTGACGCATCCGGCGTTCGGCAGGCGCATTCGAGCGCTGGAGGACTGGGTCGGAGCGCCGTTGGTGGAACGCAAGCAACCCTTGTCGTTGACGCCGGCCGGGCTGCTGTTTCTCGATGCCGCGAGTCAATCGATGGCGCTGCTGCTGGCGGCCCGCGCGCAATTTCAGAACATTGGCATGAACCGGGACGAACCGCTGCGCATCGCCACGGGCCGCACACTGGCCAGCGTGTTTTTTCCTGACTGGTATCAGTCGCTGCACGAGCGGTTCGGCGCGTTCCCCGTGTCGCTGGTCACGGGCGGGGCGCAGGAAGCCATTGCGAAAATGATGGCGGGGGAGGTCGATCTGCAGTTGATTTTTTCCAGCCCCCTGACTCGCATCCTGATCGACAGCGAGCGCTTCGATTCGCGGGTGCTGGCTCAGGAGCAGTTGCTCCCGGTCAGCGCCCCCGACGCGCAAGGGCGGCCGATGTTCTCTATCGACGCGAACAGCGGTGCGTCGAGCATTCCATGGCTGGGGTTCTCGCCGACGCTGTCGCTGCGCGGCGTGCTGGCCCAGCATCTGGCGCGCCTGCCGCAGCGCCTGGCATTGCGCATGATCTATCAGGCCGACTCGTATGAAGCGATTCTGGAAATGGCCAAGCGCGGCAGCGGCCTGGCCTGGCTGCCACAGATGGTGGTCAGCGACGCTTTGGCGTCAGGGCAATTGCTGATCGCCGGTGGGCCCGAAATGCAGATCGGTTTCGATATCTCGCTGCACCGTCTGCGCGCCAATCAGAGCGAGCGCGTGATGCGGATCTGGGAAGGTTTGGCTTGACGGTCGTTCAGCTCTGGGCGACCGCAAACCCGAACCCACGGCAAACGTCAGCCCATTCACCCTAGACCCAGCACATCGAACCCCCAGCAAACGCCGCCTCCACGTGATCCAGCCACGCCCTGACCGCAGGCAGTGCCCCTCGACGCTGGGTATAGGCCGCCTGAAGATTACCCGTAGACATCGACCACTGCGCCAGCAACCGAACCAGACTGCCATCGGCCAGCGCATCACGACAGTTCATCATCGGCAACATGGTGATTCCCAGCCCCGCCAGGGCACCTGCCTTGCGGATGGTGAAATCATCCACGGCCAGCCGTGGATCGAGCAGCACCTCCTGGCGCCGCCCATCTTCATGCACCAGATGGAAATGCACCTTGCGATCAGCCTCGATGGCTCCCAGCACCGGCAGCGCGTTCAGGTCTTCGGGCGTACGGATGTCGTAGTTGGCTATCAAGGCAGGGGAGGCCACCAGCGCCGCGCCAGCCGGCGCCAGATGACGCACGATCAGGCTGGGGTCTTCATCACCGATTTCCCGTACGCGCAGGGCGACATCGATGCCCTCGTTGACCAGGTCGACCCGGCGGTTGACCAGTAACAGGTCCAGCTGTACCTGCGGATACCGAGCGAGAAAGTCGGTGACCACTTTGCTCAGGTTCCAGTGAGTCATGCCCACCGGGCATGAAATACGCAACCGTCCACGGGGCTCGGCCGACAACGTTGCAACCACTTCGTCGGCCATTTCAGCCTCCAGCAGCATCGCCTGACAATGCTGCAGATAGCGCTCGCCCACCGCGGTAAGCGCCAACTTGCGAGTGGTGCGCTGCAGAAGGCTGGCGTTGAGCCGGTTTTCCAGCTCGGCGATTCGTCGCGACAGCCGCGACTTGGGAATGCCCAATGAGCGTCCGGCAGCTGCAAAACCGCCGCACTCGACCACCTTGGCGAAGTAGTAAAGATCATTAAGGTCCTGCATCTTGCACCCGACTGTCCTATACGTAGGACGAACTATCGCACTTTCGGCCACTAATCAGTTATTGATCCAGACGGTAGGATGATTGCCACTTGATCGCCCCCATGGCGATTTTCACTTGGGAACCCCTATGAAACTCTTGCACATCGATTCCAGCATTCTTGGCGATCACTCCGCGTCGCGCCAATTGACCCGCCGCGTCGTTCAGACGTTCACCGCCGCACAGCCGGGCACTGAGGTGGTTTACCGCGATCTGGCCAACGATGCTCTGGGCCACTTCTCCGGTGCCACACTGGCTGCCGCAAGCACCCCGGCTGAAGCGCGTGATGCGGCTCAGCAACTGGAAGTGCAAACCAACGAAGCAACCCTGGAAGAATTCCTGGCGGCGGACGTGGTGGTCATCGGTGCGCCGATGTATAACTTCACCATCCCCAGCCAGCTCAAAGCCTGGATCGATCGCATCACGGTGGCCGGCCGTACGTTCCGCTATACCGAAACCGGGCCGCAGGGCCTTTGCCAAGGCAAGAAAGTCATCATTGTTTCCACCGCCGGCGGCCTGCATGCGGGGCAACCGACCAGCGCTGGTCACGATGACCTGCTTAAAGTGCTGTTCGGCTTTCTCGGTGTCACTGACCTGCAGTTCGTTTCTGCCCATGGCCTGGCTTATGGCGAAGAGCCTCGGGCCACTACCCTGAGCGCTGCACAGAAGCACATCGACGACTCCCTGTTCGCATAATCATGCGCGACACGCGGTAGCCTGGCGGCGCCCGCAGGTTCGATCACCCAAGCCCCGCCACCTCAGGCCCCGAGCCGAGGGAGGCCGGGGCTTTCATCGTTTTGGCCGCCTTAAACACCGGCGTTCAGCGGGGCGATAGGCTTTGCGGTTTCTTTGCGCGTAGCCTTGGCTCACTGGCGGTAACATCGCAGCGAATTCGGCGGCCTTAGCCTTGAAGATCCGCCTGCGATCTCGGAGTTTTCGAGCTTGGCCCGCCTTGTGCACTAATGATCTAACAACCTCCCTGAATGTTATCGACTTTCGTCGGTCACATAGCGACAGGTATGGGTTTACAAGGACTTCAAACCCCACAGGTTTGATTAATAGGGCATGGATTGGAACGGTGAGGGGCATTGCGATGATGCGTCTTTGTGCACTGATAGTGTTTAGCCTGTTCGGCGGCTTGGTTTCGGTGCAAGCCAGCGAACTCGCGAGCTGGAGCGTAGGCTTTCACGAGCTGACCTTCCTCGACCCGCTGGATTCGCAGCCCATGCACGCCTACGCCTTTTATCCGTCCACCGACCCGGACAACGTCACGCGCGTGCAGGGCTATCCCATTGAGGCGACCGAAGACGCTGCGATTGCCATGGGGCGTTTTCCGCTGCTGATGCTCTCTCACGGCAATACCGGGACGCCGCTGGCCCAGCACGACCTGATGACCTCGCTGGCACGCAAAGGCTTTATCGTCGTCGCAGTGTTTCACCCCGGTGATAACTACCTGGACCACAGCCGACTGGGCAGCCTGAGTAATCTCTACGGCAGGCCCCTGCAGATTTCGGAGGCGATTAGTGCCGCATTGCTCGATCCGATGCTGTCTCCTTATATCAGCGCGCGGCGGGTCGGGGTTATCGGTTACTCCGCAGGCGGCGAGACTGCCCTGATCCTGGCGGGCGCGCAGCCGGATCTGAACCGCCTGCGTCAGTATTGCCTGGAGCGTCCTCAGGACCGCGATGCCTGCAAGACCCAGGGCGAGCTGTTGGCTGACCGGGATGACTTGCATGCGCAGGCCGATTCTCGCGTGGGTGCATTGATGTTGATGGCGCCATTGGGCTTGATGTTCGGTCGCCAAACCCTGGCGGATGTTCATGTGCCCGTGCTGCTGTACAGCGGCGATGGTGATGAATTGCTGGCCATTGACAAGAACGCCGAAGCGCTGGCGCGCAAGCTGCCTGACGTGGCGAACTTCAAACTGCTGGCCGGTGCGGGGCATTTCGTGTTCATGGCGCCCTGTGATGACGAGCAGCGCGCCCGGCAGCCCGGGCTTTGCACCGATGCCATGGGTGTGGACCGTGAAGACATCCATCGCAGTCTTAGCAGCGAGGCTGTCGAGTTCTTCGGCGCGGCACTGGGGTCACCCTTGAATACCGCAGGCATGCAGACCGCAGTGCATCAGCAAGGACCATAACGCTGCTGCGCCGGGCGGTCATCCGAAAGGTGCAGTAGCGGCTCGGCTACTCATGATCAGGCCCAAAACCGCAGCCATCCTCGGTGTGCAGGCAGACTGCGCGGATTATCGAAGGCACTGGACGGCGAGAAAAAAAGCAGCTTCAGAGGCTGCCTACTTGCTCGCCCTGATCACCTTTCCTTGACGCTCGGCAATTTTCCTCGCCTGCCCATCGCGCTGCTTGCCCGTGCGCGCTTCGCTGATCAGCGCAGGGATCAACGGGCCCTCAGGCAGGTTTTTCCAGAAACGGGCGGGCAAATGGCCCTGCATGACCTTTGGATTAAGGCGCGCCGGGTTGAAGATGTGGCTGTAATAGGTCAACCACAGCTCACCATGGGGATCGTCAGCATTACGCGCCAGCGCCTGCCAGGCTTGCGGGCACTGGCGTTTGTGAATCAGTTGCTGACCGTCGTAGAACACACCGTCCTTGGGCGTTGCGATCATCCAGCGGTGTCGACCCAGTCGGCCGATGAAATGCTCGCTGGCACTGCGCAGGATGTCGTGGGCCGGTTCGTGCCAGGCGACGTACTCGGGCAGAGACTGCGTTTCCAGAAGCGCTGCCTTAACCGCCAGATCCTTGGGGTTGGGGCTGACGGGCAGGGCGATGAAGCGCAGAAACGCATGCAGGTGATGAGCTTCGCGGCTGACCTGCTTAAGACGCCGATGCAACTCGCTGCCCAGCTTGTCCCCAGCCAGCATGGCGGTGCGGTCCCCGTGGCTGACTCGCCACAGCACCTCATATAGCAGGCTCCACCTTTGTTCCCCGCAATACTGGGCAGCGCTCTGCAGAAGCTCCAGCAACTCCATTGGCACCCGCGCCTGAAATGGCCCCAGATGCTCGGGATAGTGGTGATCGCTGACGAACAGGTCGGCGTCCTCGCGCACGCTCCAGCTCACCTGATCCGGATTAATCTGATGACTGAGCAGCCAGCGCGCTTGCTGGCGCCAGGTGTCGAACAGATCAGCGCAATCGAGAATAATCATGCCCACAACGCCATCTGTTGTGGTTGGGGACGGTCGCGCAATTGCTCGCGCAACATCACGCTGGAGCTTTCGGCCTGCCGTGGATGGTAATCACTGGTGATGATGAAGGGTTTGGCCTTGGCCAGTACGCAGCGCAGCCGGGTCAGGTCCTCGTAGCGGATCCGGCGCTGACGCCGCAGTTCGACCAGCCGCTTGGTGGTGCGAATGCCAATGCCGGGGATGCGTGCGATCATCGCCGGTTCAGCACAGTTCAGGTCCAGCGGAAAGACGTCGCGATGTTCAAGTGCCCACGCCAGCTTGGGATCGATATCCAATGCCAGATGACCCGGTCCGGCCAGCAACTCGTTGGCGCTGTAACCGTAGCCACGTAGCAGGAAGTCAGCTTGATACAGGCGGTGCTCGCGCATCAGCGGCGGGGCAGCCAGCGGCACGCTTTTCGGACTGTTGGGAATTGGGCTGAAGGCCGAGTAGTACACGCGCTTGAGGCGAAAATCGCCATACAACGATTCGGCAGTGTGCAACAGCGTGCTGTCGTCAGTGTCATCGGCGCCGACGATCATCTGCGTGCTTTGCCCAGCGGGCGTGAAGCGCGGGGCTCTCGGTTCGTTGAGAACGGTCTGCTGACCGGTGTAAATGGTCTGCATCGCCTGCTTGATCGAGCCCATTTCCTTCTCGGGCGCCAATGTCTGCAGCCCCAACTGGGTGGGCAGCTCAATGTTGACGCTCAGTCGATCGGCGTAGCGACCGGCTTCTTCGATAAGTGCGGGGTCAGCTTCGGGGATGGTCTTAAGATGAATGTATCCGCGGAACTCATGCTCTTCACGTAGCAGCCTGGCCACTCTGACCAGTTGTTCCATGGTGTAGTCTGCCGAGCGAATAATGCCCGAGCTGAGAAACAGCCCGCTGACGCAATTGCGCCGATAGAAGTCCAGGGTCAGGGTGACCACTTCTTCGGGGGTAAAGCGCGCCCGCGGTACGTCGCTGGAGCGACGGTTGACGCAGTACTGGCAGTCATAAAGGCAGAAGTTGGTGAGCAGTATTTTCAGCAGCGAGACGCAGCGTCCGTCCGGGGTGTAGCTGTGGCAGATGCCCATGCCGGTGCTGGAGCCAATGCCGGATTTGCCTTCGGAACTGCGCTTGGGCGCGGCACTGCTGGCGCAGGAAGCGTCGTACTTGGCGGCATCAGCGAGGATGCTCAGCTTGTCGATCAGCTGCATGAAATTTCTCTATACTGTTTTTATGTACAGTATCGAGTTCGCGGGATGCGAGCAAGGGCCAATCGGATCGGCGGGCGTGCCTGGCTAGTGTCGTTTGACCGGATGGATCAACGTTGGGGTGTGCTACTACAGATTCGGTGTTTCACCCAGCGTCGGCGCACCTGCCTGGAGATCGTTCCTACGCTGTATAACGCGGTGGGGCTGCGGCGGGCATGTCATCTGGCAGGGTGTAGTTGATCGTTCCCACGCTCTGCGTGGGAGTGCATTAGTATTTCAAGGGCGCCAGCGCCGGCAAGCCGTATTGGCCGGACCTGCAAATGCAATCAGCTGATCCGCTGAACCAGTTGCTTGAGCTCGCCAAAATCCTTCACCGGGTGAAAGTTGGCGTGGTCGACGAATTCGGAAAAATCCGTATCGCCGTACCCGGCCACTTGTGCCCCGGCGCCCAGACCGGCCTGCACCCCGGGGATGCTGTCTTCGACCAGCAGGCATTCTTCGGGCTTTAACCCCAACAGATCTGCGGCGTGCTCAATCAGAATGGGCGACGGTTTCCAGGCCTCCACTTCATAGGCGCTGACGATCAGGCCGTGAAACACGTCGAGCAGGCCTACAGTGCTAAGGCAGGTTTCGATCTTGCTGCGCGGGCCGTTGGAGGCTACGCATTTGGGCAGCGCAAGGCTGCGAACGAACTCCACGGCGCCGGGCATTTCTTCGAGTTCGGCTTGCAGAAGGGGCAGGGTACGCGCCCTGAAGTTATTGACGATTTCAAGGCTGGGCAACCACGGGTAATCGCGGCACAGGCCCTGCATGCACAGCGCGAACTGCACGCCGCGAAAGCGCTCCAGCACTTCGTCGACGCTCAACGTCACGCGATGCTCTTGGAGTATGTCGCGCAAAAGCCCTGCAGCCAGCCTTTCGCTGTCTACCAGGGTTCCGTCGCAGTCAAAGATGACGCCGGCAATGTTCAAACAGGATTCTCCCGTGTTCATGTTCGGGGCGGTTGGACCGGCATTATCCGCAAAAGTTGGCAGCGCAGGATGAAGACTGACCTACGGTCACGGGTGGGCGGCGCGGCTGCAGTTGAGAAAGATCGTTGTAGCCGCTCGGCCTGCCAGCGGCGAGGCGTTGGAAATCGCTCCCACTGGCAAGCCCGATGGCTAGCGCACGGACTACAGCGAAACCGGGGTGACCAGCGCGCCATTGTCAAAGAATCCGCTGACGTTGGCGAACACAAGATCGGCCATGGCCTGGCGCGTTTCGTACGTACCGCTGCCGATGTGCGGAGTCAGTACTACGGTGTCCAGATTCAGCAGTTCTGCCGGAACGTTGGGCTCGTCTTCGAACACATCCAGGCCGGCGCCGGCGATGCGCGACTCCAGCAGCGCAGCGACCAGTGCCTGTTCATCGACCACCGAGCCGCGAGCGACGTTGATCAGGTACGACTTCGGTCCGAGGGCATCGAGTACATCAGCGTTGATCAACTGCTGAGTCTCGGGCCCGCCGGGTACGATGACGATCAAATAGTCCGATGCCTTGGCCAGTTCGAGCAGGTCGGCGTAGTGCGTATAGGAAACGTCCGGGTACGGTTGGCCACGACGAAAGTACGCGATGTTCATGTCGAACGCGGCGGCGCGTTTGGCGATGGTCTTGCCAATCTTGCCCAGGCCGACGATGCCGCAGGTCTTGCCGCACAAATCATTACCCAGCGGTAGTTTGCCGCTGGCCCACTTTCCAGCACGCACGAAACGCTCGGCTTCGCTGATGCGTCGCGACACGCACAGCATCAGCGCCATCGCGGTTTCGGCGACCGCGTTGTTCAGCACATCCGGGGTGTTGCTCAGCTGGATGCCGCGTTTGGCCAGGTAGTTGGTGTCGATCGCGTCGTAGCCGACGCCGAAGCTGTTGACCACCTGCAGGTTCGGTAGTTTGTCGAGCAGCGCGTTATCGGTGCCGTAAACGCCGCTGGTGACCACGCCGCGAACGTTATCGCCATGCTCGCTGGCCCAGGCATCGATGTTCTGGATCTCCCAACGATTGTGCACGGTGAAGTCGCGGTTGAGATTCTGGGTCAGCGCAGCATGCACAGGGCCCCAGACTAGAACATCGGCTTTCTTCTCGCTCATTGTTTTCCTCCTTGCGGCGCGCTCCCTGGGCTGGGACCGCGTCCTGATTGCGGCTACGAATACGTTGCAGCCTTTCCTGTTTACCACAGGATGAATCGGGAGAGGAACAAGGCGCCGATCTTCAAGGGAGGGAGGCTGCGAGCGTCGCTGTTGAGGCCTCCACTGCTTTGGCGTCCAGCGCCGCGGCTAGCGTTTTTGACGTACGCCAGCATCGCGCAGGGGGATCGCTAGGGGCGGCTGCCCGCGAGTGGGGGCAAGAAGTCGTCGGTGCAGATCACCTGCGCGTAGGCGAACGCCAGCGCTGCCATGAACGCAGCCTGCACGTGCGCTGCAGGAACCGTGGTGCCTTCGAACGTCAGGTCGCGGGTCGCGCAGGCATCGTGAATCACCCTGACGGTGTAGCCCAGGTCCACCGCAGCACGTGTCGTGGCATCGATGCACATGTGGCTCATGGAGCCGATCAGCACCAGATGTTCGACGCCGTGCTGGTCGAGTAATTGCTTGAGTCCGGTATCGCGAAAGGCGTTGGCGAAGTGCTTGAGCACCACTGGCTCCTGGCCTTGGTGGGTGAACCGGGGGTGAAACTTCGCGCCTTCGGAGCCCGGAGCAAAGAATGGAGCGTCGGCGCGGGTGGACTCATGGCGGACATGGATGATCGGATCGCCTGCGTCGCGGGTCGCCTGGATTACCCGGACAGCGTTGTCGGCCGCTGCGTCGGCGCCGCTCAGAGCCCATTTGCCGCCAGGAAAGTAGTCGTTCTGGATATCGATTACGATGAGCGCTGATTCAGGCATGTCTGCCTCCTCGGTCAGGGTGTGCAGGAAGTGGATGCAGTATCGACTCTGCGGACAGACATGGGGATTGGCTGCACCGACATTAAGCGAGGGAAAACTGACAATGAATGCTCAACGGCCAGTTGCCGAGATTGGCCTGCTGATCTATCCCGGTGCGCAGAGCGCTGCGGTTCACGGCCTGACCGATCTGTTCGAGGTCGCCAATCACATGGCCGACGAGCAAGCGTCAGTGCGGTTACCACGTTTGGCAGTCAGTCACTGGCACGTGGACAACGGTAGTGAGCCGCAGCGAACCTACCAAAGTGTTGCCGGTGAGCCTCACGCAGCGCTGGCCGCCGTGGTAATTCCGCCTTCGTTGAAGGGGCTTCCGGGGACCGAGACGATGGAGGGGCTGTCGCGCTGGGTGCTGGCGCAACACGCCGCTGGCGCGACCATCGGCACCGTGTGCCTGGGCGCCTTCGTGCTCGCGCAGACCGGCCTGCTCAACGGTCGTGCGGCCACCACCCATTGGACGCGGGCCAAGCCCCTGGCTGAGCGTTTCCCCACGATCAGGGTTAACGCCGATCAACCGATTATCGACGACGGCGACATCATTACCACTGCAGGCTTGATGGCCTGGTCGGCCTTGGGGTTGCGGCTGGTTGAACGGTTGCTAGGGCCGAGCATTGCGGCCCGCACCGCGCGTTTTCTCGTCATCGAACACAGCGAAAGTGCCCAACGGTGCGGCCGCAACTTCGCGCCGATCCTCGCTCACGGCGACGTGGCCGTGCTGAGGGTTCAGCACTGGTTGCAAAGTATCGGTGCGGTGGACGTTTCGATCGCGCGGATGGCGCTGCGTGCGGGGCTCGAAGAGCGTACCTTCCTGCGACGCTTCCGGGCGGCGACAGGGCTCAAGCCCACCGAGTACTGTCAGCATCTGCGCGTGGGCAAGGCTCGGGAAATGCTCGAACTCACCCATAGCACCATCGACCACATTGCCTGGACGGTGGGCTATCGGGATCCTGCATCGTTTCGCCTCACATTCAGGAAAATTACCGGCCTGGCGCTCAGCGAATACCGTCACACATTCGGGTTCGCTGGGTCCGCGATGCCGCCCTGTGATTAAAGAGGGGAGTCAGTTGTCGAGGGACGTTGTCCATATCGGCACCCTACCGTCCGAAGACCGAGATTCCATGCCCGCGAAAGGACTCACCCGTCACGCCCATGCCGCGTTCAGCCTGATGCTGCTGGCATTTCTGGCCGGTTGCAGCTCGCAGCGCAGTCAGACGCCCGCACCGCGTCCAGAGTCGGTACGCGCCGAAATTGTCCGCCTGCTGCCCGCGTCGGTCGCTGATCGCCAAGGCTGGGCATCGGACATCTACACCGCCTTCGATACGCAGAAAATCGATCCCACGGTGGAAAACCTGTGTTCGGTGCTGGCGGTGGCCGAGCAGGAATCCAATTATCAGGTCGACCCCGCAGTGCCCGGCATGGGCAGGATCGCCCAGGACGAGATCGACCGGCGGGCGAGCAAGGCGCACATTCCCAATCTGCTGGTACGCAGCGCGCTGGACATTCGCTCGCCCAGCGGCAAGACCTACAACGAGCGATTGAACGCGGCGCACACCGAGAAGGATCTGAGCGCGATCTTCGATGACTTCATCGGCATGGTGCCGCTGGGCCGCACGCTGTTCGGCAATTTCAACCCGGTGCACACCGCAGGGCCGATGCAGGTCAGTATCGAATTCGCTGAACAACAGGCACGGAACTATCCGTATCCGATCGAGGATTCCATTCGCCATGAGGTGTTCTCGCGCCGCGGCGGGGTCTACTTCGGTATCGTCCATTTGCTGGGTTACCCGGTCAGCTACGATAAACCGATCTACCGTTTCGCCGATTTCAATGCCGGTTGGTACGCCAGTCGTAACGCGGCCTTTCAGAGCGCTGTGGCGCGCCTCTCCGGCAAGCGCCTGGCACTTGATGGCGACCTGATCAATTACGGTTTTGGCCCGTCACTGGGCCAGACCGAACTGGCGGTACGCAGCCTGCATACGCAACTGGGGATGCGCAATACCACCCTGCGCAGCGCCCTGGAAAAAGGCCAAACGCTCCAATTCGAGGACACTGATCTCTACAAGCAGGTGTTCGCGTTGGCCGACACCGCCGCGGGCAGGCCGCTGCCTCGCGCCATCCTGCCGGGCATCGTGCTGGAAAGCCCGAAGATCACCCGCAAACTGACCACCGCCTGGTTCGCGCAGCGGGTTGAGGAACGCCGGGTACGCTGCATGGCGCGGGCGTCGGGCAACTTGAAATGATCCCCCAGTGCAATGATTCCGACCGCTGGTCATGTTTAGGGCACGCTTGGACGGCCAACATTTCGAAATGACAATCGCCCCACGTTCCAGGGCTTGCAGAGAAGAGGTGCTTATGTCAGTTGATCCTACCGAGCCAATCACCCGCCCGGAAACATTGCCCACTGCCGATCAGGATCTCGATCCAGATGAGGGCGACATTGAAGATGCCCAGGACCAAGCGCAGGAAAATACGGCCCACGAGCAGCGTCCACCGGATTGGGATGAGCCGGGGGCCCAGCGGTCTGAGCGTCCTGAGGACTGGAACGAACCTCCTGCCTCGGACGATGTACTGCAACCGAATGAGCCGACGCCACTGTCTGATGATTTGCGTTGAGCTATTGATCGCTCATTGAGTCACGGCCGGAACTGGGCGCAACGCCGGTTCCGGCTTTTAATCAGACCACTTTCAGGGAGTTTTTGGTTTTGAAGCGTGAAACGGTAGCCCCCAACATCATTACCAGCAGCCTGCCGATTGCCGATGTCGATAGTGCAGAGTCGATCCTGTTTGGGACGCCCAAGGAACGCCTGGATTTCTACCGTAAGGAAATTCAGTACGAGACCGCCATTCTTTCCAATCGCACCAACGCCTACCTGTCAGCGCAGTCGTTCCTGGTGATCGCGTTTGCGTCGTCCATGGCCAACCTCAATCCTGAATGGGGCAAGCTCTTTACGCTGGTGGTGCCGCCGTTTCTAACGTTGTTAGGGCTTATCAGTTCGATGCATGCCTGGCCGGGGATTCGCGCGGCCTATGAAATTATCGATCATTGGCATTTCAAGCAGAGCCAGTTGTTGCACAGCCAACCAGCGATGGGACTGGCCTACGACGACTCGCCTTTGTTCAGCGAGCATGAGTCGAGTGAGAAGGGCTACCGCAAATCCTTGATGTTCTCGATGCGCACACCTTGGTTGTTCAGTGGCTTCTGGTTTTTGTTGGGCACGTTTTCGATCTACGCGCAAACGAGCGGTTCGATTTTTTAGCGACAGGTTTTGGCGAGACTTATTCGCACACCCGCATTTGTGACTGAGTCTGGCTCTGGAAAGGGACGACGTTGCGGTGCGCGGCCTGGCGAGCGCGAGGCTGACCTCAATGATCCAAACATATCTCCACGAAAGCCCACTGGCGGCCTTTGCTGGCCGCGCCGCGTGCCGACGGCCACGTCTTCGAAATTGCCATCACAGGCAAGCCGGACTACAGCTGCAGGGCCGCGTAAACTCAGAGACTTGCGCCTTCAGCCCCCGGTCATGTTCATGAAACGCACCACCTGCACGTCATCGTTGATCTCGAAATTGTGCTTGTAAGGCTTGAGCTTCATGGCTTCGATGATGGCTTTTTCCAGCTTTTCTGGCTGGCCGGGGTTGGCACGCAGGGTAGCCTTCAGGTCGGCGGAGTGTTCGTTGCCCAGGCACAGCAACAGACGTCCTTCCACGGTCACGCGCACCCGGTTGCAGGTCGCGCAGAAGTTGTGACTATGCGGTGAGATGAAGCCGACGCGGATGTGCGGTGCTTCGGCAAGGCGCCAGTAGCGGGAGGGGCCTTGCGTCGATTCGGTAGAGTTGATCAGGGTGTAGCGTTCGGCGATGCGCTCGCGCACTTGATCACTGGAAAAAAACGATTCGGCGCGGCTGTGTTCGCTGATCAGACCCAGCGGCATTTCTTCGATGAAGGTTATGTCCAGGCTCCGGTCGATGGCAAAGGCCACCAGGTCGTTGATCTCGTGATCGTTACGCCCTTGCATCACTACGCAGTTGAGTTTGGTGTGGGTGAAACCGGCAGCGTTGGCGGCGTCAATGCCGGCAATGACCTTACTCAGGTCGCCGGTGCGAGTCAGTTCCTTGAACCGCTGAGGATCAAGGCTGTCGAGGCTGATGTTCAGGCGTTTCAGGCCGGCATCGAACAGCGGCGCGGCGAGCTTTTCCAACTGCGAGCCGTTGGTGGTCATGCACAGTTCACGCAAGCCGGGCAGGGCGGCGATGTTCTTGCACAGACCCACGATTCCAGCCCGGACCAAGGGCTCGCCACCGGTCAGGCGGATCTTTTTCGTGCCCAGGGCCACGAAGCGTTCGGCGATCTGCTGAATTTCTTCAAGGGAAAGGATCTGCTGGCGCGGCAGAAAGGTCATGTCTTCGGCCATGCAATACACGCAGCGGAAGTCGCAGCGATCGGTCACCGACATACGCACGTAATCGACTTTGCGTGAATACCCGTCTATCAGAACTCGATCGGACATTATTTCCTCAACAGCGTGCTGCGTGGCAGAAGCGGTTTGCGTGCCTGTTGGTTAGAGCAGCAGGCGACGCAATCGTTAAATCTTTTGGCCCACCGGTTGCTCAAGCGTCGCAGCGGCTTCAGCGGCACCCGTAGGGTGCGCGGCCTTCGAATAGGACACGTAATACGCCAGCCCGACGAAAATTGCACCACCCACCGCGTTACCGAGGAAGACGGGGAAAAAGTTTTCGATGAAATCGACCCAAGTCAGCGCGTCCGCGAAGATCGCCGCCGGGATAATGAACATGTTCGCCACCACGTGCTGGAAGCCGATCGCCACGAACGCCATGATCGGGAACCACATGCCGAGGATTTTGCCGGTGACGTCCTTGCTCGCATAAGACAGCCACACCGCCAGGCACACCAGCCAGTTACAGCCAATCCCCGAAATGAACGCCTGACCGAAGTCAGCACTGGCCTTTGCCTTGGCAATGGCCAGGGTCTTGGCCAGGAAAGCGCCTTCGGTCAGTCCCAGCAGGTGGCCAAAGAAGTAGGCGATGAACAGGGAACCGACCAGGTTGGCAAGCGTTACCAGCAGCCAGTTACGGGCGACCGCACCTGCGCGAATGCGCTTGGCGAACATCGCCGCCGGCAGGGTCATCATGTTGCCGGTCAGCAGTTCGCCACCCGCCAGGATGGTCAGGATCAGGCCGATGGGAAACACCGCCGCACCTATCAGATTGCCCAGCGAGGCCCAAGGCCCTGGGATCATGGTGCTTACGTGGATGTCCAGCAGGAAACCCAGAGCGATGAAAGCACCGGCCAAAAAACCCAGCACGAGAATCGACAGGGTGGGCAAATGCGATTTCTTCACGCCTGCGTCGACGGTGATTTCAGCGATCTGTTGGGGCGTATTGATGGACATGTGTTCAGGGACTCGTACGCAAGGGCCGGCGCCGCGCTGACAAACCGCGTGCCACGCAGATGTTGAGGTGATATTCAAGCGTCCGGTCTTGATGCGCAAACGTGTCTCTGGACACGAAGCCAATCCATTTGAAGTCTGTTGCGGCCGAGGACTTGCGACTTTTGGCCGCACCTGCTCAGTTGATGAGCAAGCTACCGATCATGCGCGAGAGCGTCCAATCGCTTGTTCCGATGAATTGATCGACAAGATCTATCGGTTCGGTTCACTCATCGCGGCGCATGCTGCGTTCATATCGCTCCAGCAGCGGTTGAATGCTGATGCCATGCAGCAGAATACTCAGGGCCACAACCGACAGCGTCAGGCCGATGATGGTATGCACCGCCTCCATGGGCACGCCATGGGACAGCGCGTAGCACAGGTAATACAGGGTGCCGATACCACGGATGCCGAACCAGCCCACCAAGGCCTTTTGGGGACGGGTCAATAACCGGCCGCTGATCAACAGCCACACACTCAAGGGGCGGATCACGCAGAACAACGCCAAGCCCAGGCCTACGGCGCGCCAGTCCCAATAGAAGGCCAGCGCAGCGCCAAGCAGGGTGATCAGCAACACCTCCATGGCACGCTCCACCAGGCTGCCGAAGGCCAACATATCGCCCATCATCACCCCTGCGGCCAGTTGTGAATCGCTGAGTTCTTCATGGCTGGTGACCGTTGCGGCCTTGGGATCGCTGTCCATGTGGCCCAGTACCGGTTTGGCAACGTGCTCTGCGGGGATGTCCGATTGCGTGGTGCGGACCTCGGCCTGGCGCAGTCCCAGTCCCGCCGCAAACACCGCCAGAAAGCCGAACGCGCCGATGCCTTCAGCGCTGACGTAGGCGATGGCGATCAAGGCCAGCGCCAGGAAGTCGTTGGGTGAGCTGGTGCTGTCGGCATTTTTAATGCGCAGGTAGATCATGAGATGGCCGACGCCGCGTCCCAGTCCATAGCCGAGCAATAAACCCACGGGTACTCCCCACAGAATATTCCTCAGCAGCCAACCCTGGACCCAACTGAAGTCCGCTGAGCCGTGGCTGAGAAACATGAGGGCGAAAATCACGAAGGGGAACGCTGTCCCATCGTTAAGTCCAGCCTCCCCAGACAGGCCGAACCTGACGCGATCGAAATCCTGGGCATTGGTGACTTGCACCAGGCCAGCCAGCACCGGGTCGGTGGGGGACAGCATGGCGCCGAGCAGCAATGACATGGGCCAGGACAGGCCGAACAGGTAATGCGTGGCCACGCAGACGCCGACGATGGTGGCAAGCATCACCGGCACAGCCAGCAGGTAAGCCGAGTGCCAGACCGAGCGATGCAACTGAAGCCGCAATTTGATGCCGGTATTGAACAGGGAAAAGAGCACCGCAACTTCGGTCAGGCGTTCCAGCCAGTGACGTCCCTCGCGGATATCGATCTGCACCAGATCCAGGCCCCAAGGCCCCATGCAGGCGCCGAACGCCAGGCACACCGCTGAAGTGGTAACCGGCATCCAGCGCAGGTAAGAAGACGTCAGTGCCAGCAGCATCAGCAGAACACCGAGCACGGTCATGCAAAGAATGAAACTCATCCGGCCTCGTCATCACGTAAGTAGTTGGGGGAACGTTCGTTATGTGACTGTGCGAGCGGGGGATAGTTGACAGAATGTTTCAATGAGCCACGCAGTACGCCCCTGTTCCCCTGTTCCCCTGTTCCCCTGTTCCCCTGTTCCCTCGATCGCTGCCGTCGTGCCTCCGGCGTCTCCTACGGGGACGGGGACGGGGTCGTCGGTTGAGAATGAGGTATGCAGCTTGAAAATATGGTCCTGTGGGAGCGGCTGAAGCTGTGCGACAGCCGCGAAGGCGGTGGGTCAGGCACCCAAGACAGGGCCTGGAGTAGCGCTTTCGTTGCCATCGTAACCTCCGGTGTCTCCTACAGGTTCGGGATCCTTGGCCGGCGTCTGCCAGTGGCGCTTCGTCACGTCGGCGTTCGATTTAAACGCTTGGGCTGCGGTAGCTGCCGGCTTACTGGCCACCCAGGCCCGCAACGCTCCACCTTGCTACGGGCAACCCAACGTCTGGCTCCTGACCTGGGCAACATCAATGTCTAGCGCTCGATGGTTCGGCTCCAGCGCGCGTTCCATTCCGGGCGAGCCTGATTGACTTGATCCCAATCGATGGTCACTGCGGTTTCCAGGTACTTGTTCATCGCTTGCACCTGGCTACGGGTATTATCGCTGGTGGGGGTTTTCGGATTGGACGGGATCTGGTCGCCCAACTCCAGCGCCGGGGCCTGTGCTTGTGGGGTCAGCAGGAATTCAGCCAGCTTTTGCGCCAGTTCCGGCTGATCGTTATTGGCGATCGTGCATTCGGCGACGTTCAGGACCACTGCGCCCTCCTTGGGCGGCGCGTACTCCACCGGGATGCCCTTAAGTTTCAACGCAGTGACCTGAGTCGGGGTGAGCGGGAACAGTGCTGCTTCACCGGTCTGTACCATCTCGGAGATCTTCGCCGAGCTTGCGATGTATTCCAGCACGTTGGGCCCGACGGTTTTCGGCCAAGCCTTGAAGCCAGGCTCGACATTAGTCTCGCTGCCTCCCTGCAAGCGATTGAACATCAGAAAACCGTGCAGGCCGAAGGTCGATGAGGCCAGCGACTGGAACACCAGTTTGTCCTTATAGCGAGGGTCGGTCATGTCCGCCCACGAGGTCGGCGCATTCCAGCCGTTCTCCTGGAACATTTTCGTGTTGTAGGCCAGCCCGGTGACGCCCAGGCTCACGGCCACTGCCTCATCCTTGATCTTGCCCTTGGCCGGAATGTCCGCCAGGGTCGCGCTCGGTTGCAGCTTGCCGCACAGGCCCATGGAGATCGCCCGGTACATGATGCCGTCGTCGAGGAACATCACGTGCATCTGCGGGTTGTCCTTGCTGGCCTGGACCTTGGCGAGAATGTCCGAAGAGGTGCCCGGCACAATGACCACTTTCACGTTGTTGGCCTTCTCGAACGCAGGCAACACCTGGTCGGCGTACAGGCGCTCCATGGTCCCGCCGTTCATGCCCAGGTACAGCGTCGGTTCGGCCTGCGCAGGCGTCGATGCCAGCAGCGCGGCGAGCGGCAGACAGGACAGACCGGTCAGGGCGAAACGTTTGACGTTTTTCGTGTGCTTCATGGCTGCGATCTTCCTCAGAGCTAGGGGACAACGTTACCCACGCCGTCGGGCGCGGCGGGGGCGGGCGATACGAATTGAGGCAAGCGTTGAGACGAGGATTGGAAGCGCCTGATCGAGAACGCATCGAGCGCAACCTGCGAGGTGCCGCTGCAGACGATCTGCGCCAGTGCCTCACCGGCAGCGGGGCCGATCTGAAAGCCGGAGCCGGCAAAACCGAACCCATGCAGCAGCCCCGGCTGTGTTGAACTGGGGCCCAGCACCGGTTCGCGGTCGGGCAGGTAACCTTCCGTGCCGCTCCAGGTGCGAATCGCTTGGGCACCCGCCAATCGCGGGTACAGCTCAGCGGCATTGCGCAGGATGTCCAGAATCGCCACCTGGCCCGGCCGTGCCCGGTTCGAGTCGAGGGGAAAGCCTTGTCCGCCGCCGAGCACGCAGTTCCCTCGCGCGACCTGACGCGCATAGATGCCGCCGCCTTCGACCCCGGTGCTGACGTCCATGAACATCGGCAGCGGCTCGGTGACCAGCATCGCCGGGTGGCCCGTGCGCAAGGGCACTGCTTCGCCAAACTGCTCGGCCAGCGCTGCCGCCCAGGCCCCGGTGCAGTTCAGCAGCCACGGTGCGCGCCAACGCTGGCCGCTGCCGGTGCGCACCTCGAATGCGTGACCGTCGTGGCTGACGTCGGTTACCTGCGCCTGTTCGAACACTTGCGCCCCCGCGCGACGCGCTGCAACGGCAAAGGCCGGTGACACAAGACGCGGGTTGGCGTGGCCGTCATCTGCACACAGCGAGGCGCCTACCGCCACGTCGCCCGCCCACGGAAACCGCGCGCGTAACTGCGCACGGTCGAGTAGATGTAGCGTGAGCCCAAAGCCCCGGCTGGCCTGTTCGTAGGCTACCAGCGCGGCCATGTCCGCGTCGCTGCGGGCCAGTTTCAGGTGCCCGGAACGCAGGTATTCGCCGTGGGTACCAATCAGGCCGGGCAAGTCATTCCAGAGGCCGTGGGCGCGTTGCGAAAGCGCTAACTGCGACAGCGGTCGGCCTTGGCGACGCACGCCGCCATAATTGACGCCGCTGGAGTGCGAGCCGAAAAAATCCCGTTCCAGCAGCGCCACCCGCTGGCCGGTTTTGGCCAGAAACAGCGCCGCTGATGCGCCGACGATGCCGCCGCCAATGATCACTGCATCCACTTCTACGGGCTGGCTCATCGTTCAGCGTCCACACCGAAAGGCAGCGGCTTGATAGGGGCCTGGCCGCGCAGCCTGCCGACGCTCGCGATGTCACGCCCCGACGCCTGAGCGACGATCTCGGCAGCCGCCAGCCCGCACATGCGCCCCTGGCAGCGCCCCATGCCGACCCGGCACATGGCCTTGACCCGGTTGAGTTCCCAGTGGCCTTCGGCAACGGTCTGGCGAATGTCACCTGCGCTGACTTCCTCGCAACGGCAGATGGTCATCGCATCCGGTGCCCTGGTCGCCCAGTCCTCGGGAAACGGGAAGGCGATTTCCAGTCCGCGGCGGAACCGCTGGATCGCGTCCAACTTGCGCTGCAAGTGGCCAACGCGTGTTTCGTCGATGTGTTGGCCGCAGTCGCCCAGCAGGGTCAGCGCCGCCAGTTCTCCGGCCATTTCGGCAGCATCCGCGCCCATGATGCCGGCGCCGTCACCGGCCAGATAAACGCCCTCGACGCTGCTTCGCCCACGATCATCGCGCACTGGGAGCCAAGCGCGGTTGAGCGGGCTCCAGGTGAACCGGCAGCCGAGCAGATCAGCCAATTGCGTTTCACTGCGCAAGGCATGGGCGAACGCCACGGCATCGCAATCAAGCGAGTGCATGTGCTCGCCCTCGCGCCACTGCACGCCGCTCACGCGCTGCTGGCCCGAGATGGCGCGCAACTCGGCACGCTGATGCACGGGGATGCCATGTGCAGTGAGCCAGGCCCGGTAGTAAAGGCCCTTGGCCAGGGTCGCCGGTTGGCCCAGCAGCGCGGGCAAGGCACGGGTCTGGGCAGACAGCGGTGCGCTGTCGAGCACCGCCAGCACCTTGGCACCTGCCCTGGCGTATTGGTAGGCGACCAGGTAGAGCAAAGGTCCACTGCCTGCGAACACCACCCGCTCGGCAATTGCGCAACCCTGAAACTTCAAGGCAATCTGCGCAGCCCCCAGACTGTAAACGCCGGGCAGGGTCCAGCCAGGTACGGGAAGAATCCGGTCGGTAGCACCGGTGGCGACGATCAGCTGCTTGTACCGCACTTGCGCAGCGACGCCATGGGCCAGTGTGTCGAGCGCGTGCTGTTCTGCGTTCCACACCAGCGTTTCGGGGCGGTAATCGATGTCGCCTCCGAGGCCATCAAGCGTTGCATGCACGGCTTGGGCTTTCGCGGCTTCGAAGCCATACACCGCCTTGGCCGGGCGTTTGAAGTTTGCAGGCTGGCGGCGATAGATTTGCCCGCCACCGCGTGCGCTCTCGTCTATTAGGCATGGCTGCTCACCGTAGGCCACCAGGGTCTGTGCCGCGCGGATGCCGGCCGGTCCGGCGCCGACGATCACGATATCGGTGGTGCTCATGCGCTACGCCCCGGCTCGCGGCTGACGCACAGGCCGCCTTCGAGCAGCGTCGTGCAGGCACGCACCCGGCGGCCGTCGCCCAGTTTGACCCAGCAGTCCTGACATGCACCCATCAGGCAGAAGCCGGCCCTGAGTTCTGCGCTGAAATCGCTGCCGCGCAGGTGATCGGCACAGGTCAACACGGCGGTCAGCAGCGTGTCGCCTCGCAGGCCGCTGGCGGGCTGACCGTCGAGGGTAAACGTCAAGACCTCGCGGTCGTGTTCGGCCACTCGTTTCAGCAACGCCATGGTGCATTCTCTCTAAGGCAAAAACGGTTGTGAGCCATCGATTCCGGTCTCATCAGTGACGCCCCACCAGCACGCGATCCAGGCCGTACACGCGGTCGAGAATGATCATGGTCGCGGCGGTCAGGGCGATCACCAGCGCCGACACTGCGGCCATCATCGGGTCGATGGATTCGGTGGCGTAGACATACATGCGCACCGGCAGGGTCTGGGTCGACGGTGAGGTGACGAAGATCGACAGGGTGACTTCGTCGAAGCTGTTGATGAACGCCAGCAGCCAGCCACCGGCCACGCCGGGCAGGATCATCGGCAAGGTGATCTGCCGGAACAGCGTGAAACGACTGGCACCCAGTGACTCCGCCGCCTGCTCGGCGCTGCGGTCGGTGCCGATGGCGGCGGCGATCACCAGACGCAACACATAAGGCGTGATCACCACCACGTGGGCGAACATCAACCAGACAAAACTGCCATTGACCCCCATCAAGGCGAACAGGCGCAGCATTGCCACGCCCAACACCAGATGCGGAATGATGATCGGCGACAGGAACAGGCCGTTGAGAACGTTGCGCCCGGGGAACCGATAGCGGGTGATCGCCAGTGCTGCGGGCACGGCGATCAGCGTCGCCAGGGTGGCCGCTACCACCGCCAGAATCAGGCTGTTGTAGAACGACTGGATGAAATCGGCGCGCTGGAATACCGCTTCAAACCAGCGCAGGGAAAACCCGTGCCACGGCAGGCTCAGGGTGTTTTCCGGGGTGAACGCCACCAGGCACACCACGGCCAGCGGCGCCAGCATGAACACCACTACTAGAGCGTGGAAGGACAGGGCCAAAGGACCATTCTTCGCCATCGATCATTCCCCCAGGGATTTTTTATAGCGGCCTTCGACCAGCCGGTTCCAGGACAGCATCACCAGCAGGTTGATCAACAGCAGCGCCACGGCAATGGCTGCGCCCATGGGCCAGTTGAGTTCCGATAGGTACTGGTCGTAGACCGTGGTGGCGACCATTTTCAGGCGACGTCCGCCGAGCAGGCCGGGAATGGCAAAGGAGCTGGCCGACAACCCGAATACGATCAATGTGCCGGACAGCACGCCAGGCATGGCCTGCGGCAGCACCACCAGGCGCATGACCCTGGCCTGGCTCGCGCCTAGCGAGAGCGCGGCCTGTTCGGCCGAGGCATCCAGCTTCTGCAACGAGGTCCACACCGGGATGATCATGAACGGCAGCATCACGTGGACCAGCGCCAGAACCACCGCGAACGGGGTATAGAGCAGCTTCACCGGATGCCCGCCCATGGCCTGGATGGTCTGATTGACCAGCCCGTCGGCGCCCAGCAACAGGCTCCAGCCAAAGGCCCGAACCACCACCGAGATCAGCAGAGGGGTGAGGATCAGAATCAGAAAAATCGAACGCCAAGGTGCGCCCATGCGGCTGAGGATGTACGCCTCGGGCACCCCGATCACGACACAGAGCAAGGTCACCAGCGCGCTGATCACGAAGGTGCGAAAGAATATCTCGTAGAAGTACGAATCGGTGACCAGGTTCAGGTACTGGGCCAAGGTCCAACTGCCACTTTTGACGCCCAGCCCGTAGTCGAACACGTTGAATGACAGCACCAGCGTCAGCAGCAACGGCACCACCAGCAGGCCGACGAACAACACCAGCGCCGGGGAAGACAACAGGTAACCGCGGCCCGTATCGCGCAGCACACTCACTGCACTCATGCCGACACCTCATCAACAGCGAGGATTCGCAGCAACTCCGCCGGCCAGTCCAGCCCCACGACGGTGCCTTCGTTCATCGGTGCCTGGCCATTGTTGCGGCGCACCACCGTCAGCTCGCCAATCGCCGTATCGATGCGATACAGCCACTGACTGCCGAGAAAGTAGCGCGTGATGATGCGACCCTGCAGACGGCCTGCGCCGGCAGTGATCAGGTCTATCTTTTCCGGGCGCAGGCTCAGGGTCAGTTCGCCGTCGCCGGGCTGCTGGCGAACCTGGGCAGCCCCCGTGTGATCGCGGTCGCCGCGCAGCAGATTGGCCTTGCCGACGAAACCGGAAATGAACCGAGTGCGCGGGTGTTCGTAGAGTCTGTACGGCTCGTCGATCTGGGTGATGCGACCGGCCTGCATGACCACCACGCGATCACTGATCGACAGCGCTTCGGCCTGATCGTGAGTGACCATCAAGGTAGTGATGCCGACCTCGCGCTGAATGCGCCGAATCTCGAACTGCATCTCTTCACGCAGATTGGCATCGAGGTTGGACAGCGGCTCATCGAGCAACAGCACTGGCGGTTCGATCACCAGCGCCCGGGCCAGTGCTACACGCTGACGCTGGCCACCGGAAAGCTCACGGGGGTAGCGGTCGGCGTGTTGATCCAGGCGCACCAGTTGCAGCACGCGCGCCACCCGACGCTGGATTTCGTCTGCTCGCACCTTGCGCATCTTCAGGCCGAAGGCGACGTTGTCGCGCACACTCATGTGCGGGAACAGCGCGTAGGACTGGAAGACTACGCCCAGGCCGCGGCTGGCGGGTT
The DNA here is from genome assembly GCF_002419965.1 of Pseudomonas sp. UBA5706. Classification (GTDB taxonomy): domain Bacteria; phylum Pseudomonadota; class Gammaproteobacteria; order Pseudomonadales; family Pseudomonadaceae; genus Aquipseudomonas. The sequence goes on along the minus strand of NZ_DIHC01000011.1, from coordinate 7,777 downwards.
TGGCATGGGTGATGTCGCGACCGTCGAGCAGGATCTGTCCCGCGGTGACATCGACGAATCCAGCGATCATTTGCAGGGTGGTGGTCTTGCCGCAGCCGGAGGGGCCAAGCAGGGAAACGAACTCGCCTTTTTCCACCGACAAGTCAGTAGCGACCACCGCGTCGACGGTGCCGTAACGTTTGCACAGTGCCCGAAGCTGAAGAAAAGCCATGGCTGCATTCCACCTTTTTTTTGTGCTTGCCTTAAGGCATGCGTTTTTTATGGGCAGATGCGAAGAGAGGCGGCGTACCGGGGCTGACCGGCAAGCTCAGTGGACGCTGGCGCTCGATCTAAGTCGGCTGCCGCTGTTATTCAAATCGCCCTGTGGACTGATCCTATGCCTGCAAATAGGATGCGCTCAACGAAGAATTTCATTGAGCGAGTAATATTTTCACTTCTATTCGTTCAGTGGATTTAGTGAGGGATAAAGTGATGATTAATTCCATTGATCGGAATAAAACAATTAAAGAGACAGGCGTCGGCGCAGTCTCGCGTTTGTTTGCCGTATTGCGATGCCTGGGCGACTGTCCCGAAGGGGGTGAGCGCGTGACGCAACTGGCGCAGCAGATCGGGTTGTCACAGCCAACCACCCACCGCTTGTTACGCAGCCTGATGGACGAGGGCATGGTCGAGCAGGATGCGCGCAGCAAGCGCTATCGCCTGAGTCTGGAATTCTTTGCGCTGGCCGCCAGGGCCGGGCAAAGCGGCAACTTGCGCGATGTGGTGCGACCCAGCCTGCTGCGCCTTTCTGCATCGCTGGGCGACTCGCTGTTTCTGCTGGCGCGCAGCGGCTTCGACGCGGTGTGTCTGGATCGCAGCGAGGGGCCGTATCCGATCAGGACCTTTACGGGCGACATCGGCGGCAGCGTGGCCTTGGGCGTGGGGCAGGGCAGCCTGGCGATCCTGGCGTTTCTGCCCGAGGAAGAGCGAGACGCCGTCATCGGCTACAACCTGCCGCGCCTGCGGGATTTTCACCTGTACGACGAAGTGATGCTGCGTTCGGAAATCGAAAGCGTGCGCCGTCTGGGGTATGCGTCGCGCAATACCGGGGTTTTGGAGGGCATGGCTGGCCTGGCAGTGCCGATTCTGGACCGCTAAGGCAGGGCGGTGGCGGCGTTGAGCGTGGCGACCCTCAGCAACCGCCTGAACGCCGAGCGGATGCCCACGGTGGTCGAGTTGCTCAAGCGCGAGGCAGCGGCTATCGGACAGAAGGTCAACCCATTCGACCCGGTGCTGCGCCGACCTTCGCAGGTGTTCGGGCAGAAGCCCTAGCGCAGCGGTGGTGGAGGGCGGGTAATACGACAACGAGCTGCGCAATCTGTGGCCGGTGGCAGCGATCTCTAGGCCGCTGCTGCCGGCAAACCGTGCGGCGCCAGCCATTTAATTGACCTGCCGTTTCGACGCGACCTTGACGCTTTTCGACCACCGGTCGGAACGCGCATCCGGCGCTTAAAGAAGCCCCGGGCGAGGTCGAATCAAGCTGTATAAGCCCGACGTTTTTAAACGACGGCACAGGGAAGTGGCAAGCAGGCAACGTTCGGCGAACGTCAACCGACCTCCCGAAGACCGCAGTCCTCCCTATAAAGGTTTCTCCTATGTCCAAATCCTTGAGATTGCAGATTCTGGCGCTGCTCAGCGGCAGCCTGGTGCTGGTGCTGGTGATCGCACTGGCCTGTTTCCAGTTTCTCTCCAGCAATATTCACGCCTATCGCGGCCTATTGGAGGGTCCGCTGCAGGCCTCCCAATTGGTCGATCGGGCTAACCTGCAATTCAAGACCCAGGTGCAGGAGTGGAAGAACGTCCTGCTGCGCGGTAAACGAGCAGCCGATCGCGACACGTTCTGGGGTCAGTTCGAGGACCAGGAACGGCAGGTGCAGGACACGCTGGGCCGTTTGAGCGCCCTCCCTGGCCTGGATCCAGCCATCAAATCCCAGGTGGACAAGCTGCGTGACGATCACCGCTTGATGGGTGTCGCCTACCGTAAGGGCCGTGATGCCTTCGTGGCAGGCGGGGCGGACCCGGTCGCTGGCGATGAGGCCGTCATGGGCGTTGACCGCGCCAGCAGCGATCAGATGAGCGACCTGGTGGTCAGCCTGCGCAAGATCAGTGATCAGCGCTCGCAGGTTATCAGCAGTACCGCCGACCGCACCATTCTTGTCGGCACCCTTGTCATGTTGGTATCAGCGTTGCTGGTGGGGGTTCTCGCGCTGTGGATGATCAACCGTAACATCGTCGGGCCGATCAGCCTGTTGATCGAGTACGTGGCGCAACTGAGCCAGGGCCGTTTCAGCGATCGGGTCACTGTCACGCGGCAGGATGAGTTGGGGCGTCTGGCGTTGGCGGCGAATACCTTGCGTGATTTCCTTGCCGACACCTTCACCCGGCTCAAACGCAGCACCACCGATCTGGACAGCGCCGGTGGCGAGCTGCGGGCCATTGCCACGTTGATGGCCCAGGGCACACACGAGCAGTTCGAGCGCACCGATCAGGTGGCCACGGCCATGACCGAGATGTCGGCCACCGCCCAGGAAGTTGCTCGTCACGCAGCCCAGGCCGCCCACGCTGCCGATGAGGCCGACCGCAGCTCGCAGGAGGGTGGCAAGGTCATGACCGCGACCATTACCGCCATCACGCAAATGCGTAATGAAATCAGTAACACCGCCGACGTGATTCGTCGCCTGGAAAGCGACAGTGGGCGGATCGGCAAGGTGCTGGAAGTGATTCGCGGCATTGCCGAGCAGACCAACCTGCTGGCGTTGAACGCGGCGATCGAAGCTGCGCGCGCGGGGGACGCCGGTCGTGGTTTCGCCGTAGTGGCCGATGAAGTACGCACCCTGGCCCAGCGCACTGCGGCGTCGACAGCGGAAATCAACCAGATCATCAGCTCGGTGCAGACCGGCGCCATCGATGCAGCCCATGCCATCGAGAGCGGTCAGGCCCGCAGCCAGGAGAGCGTCGATCAGGTGGCGCTGGCCGGATCTTCCCTGACGCGCATTACCTCGGCAGTCGAGGCGATTCGCGACATGAACCGGCAGATCGCCACGGCGGCGGAGGAGCAGACCTCTGTGGCCGAAGACATCTCGCGCAACCTCACCGAAATCACTGCAATCGCCACCACCAACCAGAACAACGTGCAGCGCACGCAGACGGCCAGTGAAGACCTGCACGGGTTGTCCATGGGGCTGAACGACGTGATTTCGCGCCTTAGCGCGTAAAGCGGTTGGCAGTGGCGCGCCAATGCGTTGGTGCAGCACTGCGGCTTGCCGCCGGCGGCGAGATCACTCCCGTCACCGCTGGCAAGGCGTGCTGCTGTCAGATCGTGGTGGCTAGCCCCGCTGTCGGAACACCAGTGCCTTGAGCCCGCCGCCGGGCTCGACGTCGGCAAACTCCGACGGGTTGTCCAACCGCTGTTCGAAGCGCAACCCAGGCGCCTCCCGCGTCACGCCCTCGATCAGAAACTCCGCGCCCAAGGCCGGGTCATTCATGCACGCCAGCACCGTACCTTCGCCGCTGAGCAGCTCCGGCAGTTTGCGCAGCACGCGCTGGTAATCCTTGGTCAGCAAGAAACTGCCTTTTTGAAACGACGGCGGGTCGATGATCACCAGATCGTACGGCCCACCGCTTTTTACCTTGCCCCACGACTTGAACAGTTCGTGGCCCAGGAAACCGACCTTGCTCAGGTCATGGCCGTTGAGGCGATGGTTGTCACGGCCCCGGCTCAACGCTGCGCGGGACATGTCCAGGTTGACCACGGACGTTGCGCCTCCTGCAATCGCCGCCACCGAGAAACCGCAGGTGTAGGCGAACAGGTTCAGCACCCGCTTGCCGTCCGCGTGGGCGCGCACCCAGTCACGGCCATAGCGCATGTCGAGGAACAGCCCGGTGTTCTGCTTCTTGCCAAAATCCACGAGGTAGCGCAGGCCGCCTTCGGTCAGCGTCCACTCCTGCGGCATTTGCCCGAGCAGCGTTTCAGTGTGACTGTCGGGCAGGTAGCGATGTTGCAGCAGCAGAGTGTGGGCCTGAGAACGCTTCCAGACCTGATCGTGAACGAGGTCGAACAGCAGCCGTTTCAGCGCCTCAAGCTCCTCTGGGGCAGGCGCTTTGAACAACGACACCAGTACCACGCCTTGCATCCAGTCGACGGTCAGTTGCTCAAGCCCCGGCCAGCGTCGTCCGCGCCCATGAAACAGGCGGCGGGTTTCTTCGGGGGCCGGGGCAAGTGCGGCCAGCAGGTGCTGCATGAGGGTGTTCAGCGCGTCGGAGTTCATCGGGTGGTGGCGGGTCGGCAGTCAGAAAGGGGCGGCATTCTAAACCCAATCAGGGCCTTAGCGTCTGCAACGCTTCGAGCACCTGACGCAGCGCCTTGCCCAACGGCTTGTCCTGGCGCAGCACAATCCCCAGCGTGCGGCTCAGTGAAGGCGTCAGCGGCTCGATCCGCAACCCGCGACGGTGATGCGCGGCGGCCACCGACATGGCCGGGACAATGCTGTAACCCAGTCCGGCGGCGACCATTTCCTTGATCGCTTCAACGCTGCCCAGTTCCATGACCGGTTTGACGCGCAGGCCGGCCTGAAGGAACCACTCATCGATCAACAATCGGGTGCTGCTGCCCGCCTCAAACACCACCAGCGGCATAGGTTCCAGTGCCTTGGCGGTCAGCGGCGACAAGCTCTGCGGCTGATCTACGCTGAAGATCGCCACGAATTCGTCTTCCAGCAGCCCGCTCACCGACAGACTGCGCCCCGAGGCAGGCAGCGTGACCAGGGCCAGATCCAGGCGGTTTGCTTGGACCGCTCGCACGATGGCATCGGTGTTGCCGGTGCTGACCCGCACGTCCAGCGCCGGAAATTGACGACGCAGGTCACCCAGCAGGGGCGGCAGCAGATGGATACAAGCCGTCGCGCCCGTGCCGATAGCGACCTGCCCGGCAATGCCCTCGGCGTGGCTGGACAACTCAAGCAGGGCGTCTTCAACCACAGCGTCGATGCGAGCAATGTGTGCGAGCAAGGTACTCCCGGCTGACGTAGGCTTTAAGCGCTTGCCGACACGTTCGATAAGGCGCAGGTTCAGGCGCTCTTCCAGTTGACGAATGTGCAGGCTGACAGCTGGTTGAGTCAGGCTGACGCGTGTGGCTGCAGCAGAAAAACTGCCGAGCTCCATGACTTGGGCGAACGTGTGCAAATGGTTAAGGTTGAGCCGTTTCATGCCAAAGTTTTGCTCATGCTGAGGATGATGAATCATAGCTTTGTTTTGGTCTGCCTGGGCTTCATCATGCTCCCCAGCGGTTCATATCAATCACCGAGACCCCGTTCAATGTCCCATGACCTGATCCTGCGCGACGCCAGCGAAGCCGACATGCCCGCCGTACAGGCGATCTATGCCCATCACGTGATCCACGGCACCGCCAGCTTTGAAGTGCAGGCGCCAACCGTCGAACAGATGCTGCGACGACAGGCCGATGTGCGTGCCAATGGCTTGCCTTACCTAGTGGCCGAGCGCGATGGCGAGGTGGTCGGCTATGGCTACGCAACCCTGTATCGGCCGCGTCCGGCCTATCGCTTCACTGTCGAGGATTCGGTGTATGTGCGTGACGGTATGGCCGGGATGGGCATTGGCCAGGCGTTGCTGGCGCTGATCATCCAGCGCTGCGTCGACGGTGGGCAGCGGCAGATGGTCGCAATCATTGGCAACAGCGAGAATGTTGCCTCGATCCGGCTCCATGAGCGCTTGGGGTTCGGCAAGGTGGGTGTGCTCCAGTCCGTGGGTTTCAAGCATGGCCGTTGGCTTGACACCGTGATCATGCAGCGCGCGTTGGGCGAGGGCGACGGTAACCTTCCGGGATGACGCCGCGCTGCAAGTCTGGCGATCGTTGCACGGCCGGCGTCATCGGCATACCGGGCAGATTGGCGACCCAATGCCCGCCACGGTGACGTCGCCCTGGGGGCGCAGGTGCGGTCAATCAGCGCACCCGCTGGCGTTGGGGGTACTCGAAGCGTTATACCCGCCGAGAGATTGACCGGGCCAGGTCAACGGTCCGGTCTTCATTGAAGTTCGTTCGATGCCACACGGTTCCACTGTTGCGCATCCGACAATTCTCTTTATCGACCCGATATTTGAATCCGAAGCCACGCAGGAATAAGCTTCGCGCCAATTGATACGCCCAAGCCATGTTTGGCCGGCGGTTTTCACACATCTTCAATCAGGAACTGCCATGTCCAGTCTGTTTCCCGCCGCTCGTCCACGTCGCCTGCGCAGCAATGCGAACTTCCGCGCGCTGTTCCAGGAAACCGAATTCACGCTGAACGACCTGGTGCTGCCGATTTTCGTCGAAGAAGAAGTCGACGATTTTGTGCCGATCAACAGCATGCCGGGGGTTAGCCGTATCCCCGAGTCGAAATTGGCGCAGGAAGTCGAGCGCTACGCCCGTGCGGGAATCAAGTCGGTGATGACCTTCGGCGTCTCCCACCACCTCGACGCCAGTGGCAGTGACACCTGGCAGGAAAACGGCCTGGTCTCGCGTATTTCGCGCACCATCAAGGATGCGGTGCCGGACATGATCGTGATGTCCGACACCTGCTTCTGTGAATACACCGATCATGGCCACTGCGGCGTGATGCACGGTGCCCACGTTGACAACGATGCGACCATTGAGAACCTTGGCAAGCAAGCGGTGATGGCCGCCCGTGCCGGGGCCGACGTGATCGCACCGTCGGCGGCAATGGACGGTCAGGTTAGGGCCATTCGCGCGGCGCTGGACGCCGCCGGTTTCACCCAGACGCCGATCATGGCGTACTCCACCAAATTTGCCTCCTCGCTCTACGGCCCGTTCCGCGAAGCGGGCGGCTCGGCGCTCAAGGGCGACCGCAAGACCTACCAGATGAACCCGATGAACCGCCGCGAAGCCCTGCGTGAATCGCTGATGGATGAGGCTGAAGGCGCCGACGCGTTGATGGTCAAGCCAGCGGGCGCCTATCTGGACATCATTCGCGACATCCGCGAGGCCTCGACCCTGCCGCTGGCGGCGTATCAGGTCAGCGGCGAGTACGCGATGATCAAGTTCGGCGCACAGGCCGGGGCCATTGACGAAGCCCGGGTGGTGCGTGAAAGCCTCGGCGCGATCAAGCGCGCGGGCGCGGATCTGATCTTCACCTACTTTGCGATGGAGTTGGCGCTGGCCGGAATTTGATCCGGATTGTGTGATCCCCCGCGTCCCGGTCGACGCGGTCAGGGCGCTTGATTCTGGCCGCA